>CAVYAL010000004.1:0-290811 GCA_963766505.1 uncultured Gammaproteobacteria bacterium | reverse complement strand
GTGAGCGCCGCGCAGGTTCAGAAACGTCAGCGCGTTGTTGACCATCAGCCAGCCGGAAAAGCCGAACAGGCTCCGTGCGGAGGTGACGCTGAGGCGCGGGCGGAACGGATGCAGGAAGTAGGACAGCGCCAGGCCGCCGGCGCGGCCGGCGATCATGCCGAGCACGAGCGCCCAGTAGCTGCGCGTGATGAAAGCGAGCGGCACCACGACGATGAACCCGCTCAGCTTGCGGCCGACCTGCAGCGCGAAGTCCTTGCGGAACTGCAGGTGCTTGCGAAAATCGACGCAGCCAATGTTGAAGAGCCCGTCCAGGACCGGGAGCAGGCTCAACGCGTAGATGACGAAAACGAGGCGCGGTTCCTTGAAGAACGCCGCCGTCGGATGCGCGAGTGCGATCAGCAGCGTCGCGGCGGTCAGGCCGAACAGCGCGTTGAGCGTCCAAGCGGTGTCATAGTGGTCGCGCTGCGCGTCGGGTTTCTGGATGATGGCGCTGCTGAATTCCCCGACCGTGATCACGTCCACCAGTCCAATCAGCGTCATCGCCATCGCGATCAGGCCGAAATCGTCCGGTGCGAGCAGGCGCGCAAGAATCAGCGTGCTCACGAGGCCGACGGACGCGGTCCGCCATGCGGAACGACACCGTCCACGCGGCGCCCTTGGCGACCGCCGTGCCGAGGCTGGCCGGCTTGGGTGGGGGATTCATGAGCAGTCAGGATGCCGCGCGACGAGGGATGGCCTGAGGACTCGCGATTCTAGCCGGACGACGGCCGCGCGATCTGCGCCAGCTCGCGAATCGTGTTCCGGAACTGTCTTCGGCCCGGGCCGGGATCGTCGCTGCTGTGGACCGAGAACGTCCGGGTTCCGCGCGCGTTGCGCAGGTCTTGCGAGAGCCCCGCACGCCGATGGCGCAGCCGCGCAGCGCGTAGAACAGCAGGTCCCGCTCGGCGATCCAGCGCACGGCTCCAGGCTGCTGCCTGGGAGCACGAGGCTCCGTCGTCTTCCGCGAGGCCGAGCCGGCCGGGCTCGGTGAGATCGAGGTACTGCTCGAGGCTCAGGTTCACGCCGCAGGCGGTGCCGAGGTAGTGCTGGTCCCAGTGCCGGGGATTGATCTCGATCAGGTAGGCGACGCCGGTCCGCTCGTGGATCTTGAACTCGATCTCGGAGATGCCCGAGAAGCCGAGCGCCCTGAGCAATGCCTTGCTCGTGCGGCACGATCTCCGGGATCGGCACGCCTTCGACGATCAGCCCGGTGCCCTTGAGCGGCGGGTCCTGCAGCAGCTTGCGGCCGGTGAAGTACGCGCGCACCTCGCCGCCGGGCCGGCAGTAGGAGCCGAAGATCACCAGGCTCGAATCCGGCCCCGGGATGTACTCCTGGATCGTCGCGAGCGGCGCAGTGGGCTCGATCGCCCGGTAGAACCGCGACAGTTCCTCGGCGCTCTCGAGCAATGCGGCCTTCTGGTGGCCCACGGTCTCCCAGATGCCGGGACGTCGCCAGTGCCGGGCGTAGAGCGGCTTGACGATGACCGGGAACGTGAGCCCGCCCGGGAGCGCCTCGAACTCCGCGAGGCTGCCGATCGTGTGGCTCCGGGGCACCGGGATTCCGCAGTCGGCGGCGAGCGCCAGGCACTTGTCCTTGTTCGTCGCCTGCTCGATCACCTCGCGCGAGGCGAGCGGGATCGTGAATCGCTGCTCCAGCACTTCGCGATGCGTCACCAGGAACTCGATGTCGTGGTCGCGCGTGGGCAGCAGGATGGGCCGGGCGTCGAGCGTGCCGGCGAAGTCCATCAGGAAGTCGCGGAGCCGCTCGGGCTCGTGCAGCGAGTCGGGGCTCAGCCGGAACTGGCAGTAGCGGGAGAAATTGCCCGGGAAGTCCGGGTCGGAACTGAGCCCGTACACCGGGACGCCGTGAGGCCCGAGGCTGCGCGCGATGCCGAGCCCGGAGTAGTGCATGTTCAGCACGACGACGGGTACTTTCATGGCGTGCCGCCGTCCTGCGCAGGCGGCTGCGTCCCGTCGACCGCCTGCCTCAGTCGGTCCCGCAGCGGCCGCAGCCGGTCCTTGACGCGCTCGAGCGCGCGCGGTGCGTGAAAAGCCCAGTTGCCGCGCAGCGACGGGCGGGAGAGGGTCAGCGTCACGTCGTTCGGCGCGCTCTCGCTCCAGTTCATCTTGTGACGCGTGACGCCGGCCAGGAAATCGTAGGCCCGGTACTGGTGCTCGATCAGGTAGTCGAACACGTAGCTCCTGAGCGCATTGCCGATGTTCTCCTTCGCGAGCGCATAGTCGAATCCCTCCTGCAGCAGGTAAACGATGCCGTCGTGCGCGAAGCAGTATTCCTGCGCGACGATGCGTCCGTCGAGCTTCAGGTAGAAGAACCGCAGCGCGCCGGACTCGAACAGCCGCGGCGTCAGGATCCGGTAGAACTCCCGGCGCCGCTCGTTGACGAACACGCCGGATTCGCCCCGAGCCTGCCAGCGCGACTCGTGGTTCGCGAACAGCGTCGCGAGCGCGTCCTCGAACCCGGCGGGGTCCTGGTGCAGGCCGAACTCGACCTCATAGGCGGCCGCGAGCTTGCGGCGCGTCGAGCGTATCGCGGTCCGGAAGCGCGAGGGCATCGAGCCGAGCAGCGCATCGAACGACTCCGGGATCGGCCGGACCGGGCAGGGCGAGAGGCGTTCCTCGACGTGAAACCGGTTCCGCGTCGCCCAGTCGCGCAACGCGGCCAGCGTCGGCGAGGATTCCGGCACGTTGCTGAACGCGGCCGTGTCCCAGTCCAGTCCGGCCAGCGACTCGAGCAGCACGTTACGCAGTGCGTCCGCGAGGTCCGCGCGCAGCACGAAGTCGAGGTGGTCGGATTCGAACGTGCCGTCGCCGACGAAGCGCAGGCAACGCAGCGGAACACCCAGGCACGTCTCACGCTCGATCATGACCGGCGCAAGGCCCACGAGCTCGTCGCCGAGGTAGGCGCAGGCGGCCTGCAGCGGAGCGGTCGGCCGATAGGCCTCGAGCCACGAGAGCTGCCATTCGGGGGTCAGGAACGTGCTCGCGCCCGCGGCTCCGGTCACGAGGCGCGACCATTCGCCCCGCAGGCCGGTGAGCTCCGCGAGGTCCGAGACGATCTTGACGCGGAACCCATCATTCATGCGATTCGACCTGACGATACTTTGCCGTGCCCGGCCAACGCTTTCCGTGACGGGATGCAGGAACGCTGCGTGCTGTGACCCGGCCGGCGCCCGCGCCGGTCTCGGGCCGGTCGACCAGGCGTCGGGCAAGGGGCGCTACGATACCTGAAGCGCCCATGATTGCCCCGGCTGCGGCGGTCGCGCTGGCTCACCGCAGGCTTCTGCACGTGTCGGAACTGTTTACACCGCAGGCTGCCTGCCGGCAGTCGTTCCGCGCTAAGCGATTGTTTTGAATGGCCTGCCGCCGGCAGGCCCGACTTTTGCATATTTTTGACATATCAGCGGCCGCCCACGCACTGCGCCCTGGTGCGTGCCGTCGCTTCGGGAGTCTGACCCAATGACCGCAGAACACGAAGAACAAGGCCTGGCGGGGTCGGTCCCGCAGGACCTTGCGGGCCACGGTGCCCGTGTCCCGGCTGTCAGCCGCCGCACCGTGCTGCGCGGTGCCTCGGCTGCGCTGCCGACGATCCTGACGCTGGGCAGCGGCTCGGCGCTTGCGAACTCGAGCAACCTGATCAGCACCAACGGCCCCGGCACCGGTGGCGCGAACGGCGAGGTGCTGTGCCTGGACCCGCAAAGCACGCAGGGTCCGACCTACCAGGACCCGGACCGCTACGACCTCGGGTCGCCGCCCTACGGCGAGGTGACCTCGCTGCCGACCGACGCCGAGTACCGGGCGAAGGTGGACGGCAAGTACACGGACCTGACGCCGGAAGAGGTCTGCCTGCAGGGCGGCGAGATCGAATACAAGCTCGCGCAGGGCGGGCAGAACCGCGTGCTGATGAAACCGGGCGCGCTGGTGTCCGCGTCGGCCGTGAACTCGTTCGGCAACCGGATCATCACGACCGACCTGACGACCCTCTGATCCCGAGAGCCGGTGTCCCGCCGTGGTCCAGCGCTGGAAGTCCGCGGACGCCGCCGACTGCCTCTGGGCTGGATGGGACGGCAACTTCGTGCTGTTTCACCGTCCCTCCGGGCGGACGCACTTCGTCAATGCGGCTACGGTGCTGCTGCTGCAGCGCGTGCTCGCGAGTCCGAGGGATGCCGATAGCGCGAGCCTGGAACTCGCGGCGGTCCAGCACGCCGGGCATTCGCCCGAGTTCCTCCGGCACGTAGAGGATCTGCTCGTCCGGCTCGAAGACCTCGGCCTCGTCACACGGGTTGCCGGGTGAACGCCGTCGGCTCACGCAGCGTCGGCGAACTGCCGGTTGGGGAGTTCGCGACCCGCCTGCGAGGCGAGGGGCTCGGCTACCGGGTCGGTCCGTTCGAGCTCAAGCTCCGGGCGCGGGTCGATGGCCTCGTGGAGCCGCTACACCGGCTCTACGCGCAGTACCCGTTGCTGGAAGGCCCTCGCGTCTTCCATTGCCACCTGGCGCTGGCGGAAACCTGGGGGCTTCGGCCCCGGCCGGGCCGGCGCGTGCGCTTCACGGTGGACGGCCGCCGGCCACACGAGGACCTGCCGCTAGGCCAGGCACTCGCGGTGCTCGAGTGGGGCATCAATCTCGTCACCTCGCTGCGGTTTCATCGCTGGCTGATGCTGCATGCGGCGGTGCTGGAGCGGGGCGGTCGTGCGCTGCTACTGCCGGCCGCGCCGGGCGGCGGCAAGACCACGCTTGCAGTCGCGCTGGCGCACCGGGGCTGGCGGCTGCTCTCGGACGAGTTCGGGCTGCTGCGCCCCGGCGCGACGGATCTCATTCCCGTGCCGCGGCCGATGCCGCTGAAGAACGAGTCCATCGAGGTCATCCGGCGCTTTGCGCCGGGCGCGGTGCTGGGCCCGCAGATCGAGGGCACCGTGAAGGGGACGATCGCGCACGTGCGGCCGCCGGCGGACAGCGTGGACCGGATGAGCGAGGCGGCGCGTGCGGCCTGGATCGTGTTTCCGCGCTGGTCGGCGGAGGCCTCGCCTGCGCTGGAGCCGATCACCCGGGCGGACGGGTTCATGCGCCTCTCGACGCATGCCTTCAACTACGAGCTGCTCGGCGACGCAGCGTTCGAGACGCTGCGGTCGCTGGTGGACCGCTGCCGCTGCTTCACGCTGCGGTATTCGCAGCTCGAGGACGCCGTGGCGGCCATCGACGCGCTGGCGGATGAGCATGCCGGTGATTAGGCCGGAACCGCCGCTCGCGATCGTGCAACGGCTCGTGATCGGGGCCTTGCGGGAGCCTGCGTCGGTCCTGGAGCTTCCTGCTGCCGAACTGGACCTGGCGCTGCGGCTGATGCGGCGGGCGCGGCTGCTCGGGCGTCTCGGCTGGAAGCTCCGGGAGCTGGGCCTGCTGGATCGACTGCCAGAGGCTGCCAGCGACCAGCTGCTGAGTGCGCTCGCGGTCGCGGAGTCCCGGCGCCGCGTGGCGCTCTGGGAGCTCGACCGGATCGCCTGGGCGCTGGGCGGCGATCCCGGGTTTCCGCTGGTCGCGCTGAAAGGCTGCGCTTACCTGCTGGCCGGTACGCCGAACGCGGCCGGACGGCTGTTCTCGGACGTGGACCTGCTGGTGCCGGAGTCGCGACTCGGGGCGGTCGAGTCGCGGCTCAGGTCCCGCGGCTGGCGCACGGCTGAGCTGAGTCGCTATGACGACCGTTACTACCGAAGCTGGGCCCACGAGCTGCCGCCGATGCGTCATGCCGAGAGGGAAGTGGAGGTGGACCTGCACCACAACCTGCTGATGCGGACCGCCGCGCTGAAGCCACCGGCGGAGCTGCTGCTGGGCGCGTCGCGCCCGTTGGCTGGGACCGGCTACCGGGTGCTGGCCCCGGTGGACATGGTGCTGCATGCGATGACCCACCTGTTCCACGGCAGCGAGATGGACGACTCGATCCGTGAGCTGGTGGACGCCGCGGACCTGCTCGAGTTCTTCGCGGACCGCGAGCCCGGGTTCTGGAGTGCATTCTGGCCGCGGGCCGTCCAGCTGGACCTGCAGCGCCCGGCGTTCTGGGGCTTGCGTTACGCGAAGAAGCTGCTTGGGGTGCAGGTGCCGGAGTCCGTGACCCGGGTCGCACTGGAGTCGGCGCCGGCGGCATCCGTGCGGCGGGCGATGGACTATCTGGTGATCCGGGCCCTGCTGCCGCTGCACCCCGAGCGCCCGGACTGGTCCTGTCGTTCCAGTCGCCGGGCGCTGTACCTGCGCTCGCACTGGGTGAAGATGCCGCCGCTCACGCTGGCGGGGCACCTGTCGAGGAAGCTGGTGGTCAGGTACGCAGGGCGGGCGGCCGCGTGAGCGGCGGCAGGTCGTAGAGCGGCGGTCCCTCAGCCGGGCAGGCGGGGCCGCCCGTGCTGAGGAGGAATATTACAAGGGACGGATAGTGATTTCCGGCGAAGAACGGCTCGCCAGAATGAATAAAGGCCCGCGCTTTGCGTGCGTGCCCTCTTCTCAACATCAGTCGTTGCTTGAAAGCTTACGCTGATCGACGCCCTTGCGGCGACGCGCAGCACCGAGGCCCATCAGGCCAAGGCCGAGCAGCGCCAGCGTACCCGGCTCCGGAACCTGAGGCGGAACGGTGCGAGTTGTTGAACGACGGCATTGATCTGCGTGCCCGGGCCAGCATTCTGGGTGTAGGCGGCAGACCAGTAGACCGTCGTCGGGGTGAACGCCGTGGCGCCGAGCTGGACGGTCTGGGTGATCGTACCGACGGCCAGCACGCCCAGGGCATTCGTGCCGATGTCGACTGACGTCACGGTCAGGGTCTCGACGGAACGTCCCTTCGGGAGTGCTGAACTCCTTCGTGAACACGGCGCCAACCGCTCACGCCCATCGGGTCCGGGGCCAGCGATGACCACCTGACCGGTAGCCGCGCCGATGTTCGACGACTGGACGAATCCAACCTGCAGCGGAGCGCCGGTGGTAATCGTGTTGGCAGTCGCCACGGAACCGGTGTCGGCGGTGAACGCGCCGAGGGCGGCGACGTTCATCTGGACGTCGATGGTCACGGCAGAAGCCGTGCCTGCGACGAGGGTGGCGGCAACGGCAACCGCACTCAAGTAAGTCATCTTCATTTTTTGATCCTTCCGTAAGTTCAAGCCACTACGGATGAAGAGGCTAGTGGAAACAAAGCAAGTTGCGTGCCACAGGAGACCAATCCTTTATTTTCAATGACTTATAACGGCTCGTCATTCCGCCCAGATGCAGTATGTAAGAAATCTCGACACTGTTCGTGTGTCCCCGGGGCAACCTCAGCGAGTACGGCATCATTCCACATTGCCTCCACCCCGGCGCGGGCTCTTTTCGTTTGGGGCGGGCTCCGCCTCAGGGCTTGAATTCCTCGGGCTCGATCCCGTGCCGGGCCAGCAGCTTGTAGAGGTCCGTGCGGTTGCGTTTCGCGAGCCGGGCCGCCTGGCTGACGTTGCCCTCGGTGATCGTCAAGAGCTGCACCAGGTAGTTCCGCGTGAACTCGTCCCGTGCCTCGTCGAACGACGGCAGCTCACTCAACTGACCCCGCGCTTCCTGCAACTGCTCGGCCGTGACGAGCGGCCCGCTGGCGGCCGCCGCGGCCTGCCGCAGCACGGTCCGCAGCTGCCGCACGTTGCCGGGCCAGCGGCTCGCGGCGATCAGCTCGAGTGCCTCGGGCGTGCAGGCGCGCTTCGGCTGGCCGGTCTCGGTCGCGATGTCCTCCAGGCACTGGGCCACCAGCAGCGGGAGGTCCTCGCGGCGCTGATGGAGCGGCGGAAGGTCGATCTGCACCGCGCCGAGCCGGTCCAGCAGGTCCGCGGTCGCGGGCGCCTGCTCGCGCAGTCGCTCGGGTGAAAGGTCGCTGGTGGCGACCAGGCGCAGGTCCCGCGGCTCGAGCTCGCGCTCGAGCGCCGCGTGCAGCTGCGGCGGAAGCTCCTCGACGTTCCGCAGGCACAGCGAACCGCCACCGGCCTCGTCCAGTGCGGCCAGAAGATCCGCGAGCGCAGCCGTGCCCTCCAGAGCGGCGCAATCGAGCAGCACGGCCGGCGCCGCGCGCCGGGCGCTCGCACGATGGAGCGCGCGGGCGAGGAGTTCCTTGCCGGTGCCGGGCTCGCCGGTGATGAGCACGACCGCGTCGGTCTCCGCCAGCATCTTCGCGCGGGCGAGCCGGTCCTCGAGCAGCGGGCTGCGGGTCGCGAACTCATCCCGCCAGTCGTCGGCGGAATCTGCAAGGCCGGAGGTCTTCAGCGCGCGCCGGACTTCCTCCAGCAGGCGCTCCTTCTCGACCGGCTTGGTCAGGAACGCGAACGCGCCGGATTGAGTGGCACGCACCGCGTCCGGGATCGTGCCGTGCGCCGTCAGCATGATCACGTTCAGGCTCGGCGAGCGCCGCTGCAGTTCCTTCAGCAGCCCGATGCCGTCCATCTCGGCCATGCGCAGGTCCGTGATCACGAGGTCCGGCCGCACCCGGGTAATCGCGGCCAGCGCCTTCGCCGCGCTGTCCACCGGCTCGACCTCGTATTTCTCCGAGCGCAAGCGGATGGTCAGCAGCCGCAACAGGCCCGGGTCGTCGTCGACGACCAGGATGCGGGGCGTGCGGGGCGGGCGTTTCATCTGCCGCTGGGCCTCATTGCTGGGGCTGCGGCGGCGGTTCCCCGGATTCCGGTTCGCTGACCAGATCGAGCAGCGAGCGCTCCATTTCCGCGACGGCCTCGAGCTTGCGATTGGCCTCGTCGAGCGCCCGCTCGAGCCGTGCGTTCTCCGCCTCCAGCGCGTGGGCACGCCGGTCTGCGCTGGAATCCAGCGACTCGAGTCTTCTCTCGGTCTCCTCGCGTTGCCGGGCAAGCTCGGCATAGAGCGCCACCCTTGCATCGAACTCGCGCAGGTACGCATTCGCGAGCGACAGCTCCTCGGGCGCGAGCGCCGGCGAGCCGGCCAGCAGTTCCGACAGCAGCCGTTTCGCCTCGACCGGATTGCTGCCCGCGTGACCGGCGCTGCCGAGCGCCAGCGCGTAGCGGAGCGTGTTCCGGGCTGTCGGGTCCTGCTGCATCGCCTCGAGCGCGCCGGCGAGCTCGGCCGCCTGCCGGGCCGGGTCGCCCGGCGCGAGGCTCGACAGCGTGTCGAGGTAAGGGTCCAGCCGGACCGGCTCGGGTACCGCAGGAGGGGGCGGGGGCGGCTCGATCGGTGCGGGCGGGGCTGTCGCGCAGGCCGAGAGCAGCATCGCGAGGCAGGTCGCGAGGGCGGGCAGCCGGCGATTGACCCCTGGCAAGCCCCGCATTGGTGCAGACCGCATTTTCACGTCTTTCAGGCAGTTACCCGGCTGGCGCCTCAGGCTCGAGACGGTCACGCTGAGTGCCGTCGTCGGCCCGAGGTCGGGCGATGTTAGCGGCACTTCATGCGGGAATCCCGTTGTGGGGCTGATATGATACATACTACACGCGTTACTACACAGGTTGATCAAATGGCGCTCAACATCAGGAATCGCGAAGCGGAGGAACTCGCCACGGCTGTTGCTGCGCTGACCGGTGAGTCCAAGACGGACGCGGTGATCCATGCGCTGCAGGAACGCCTGGAACGGTTGAAACGAGTGAGGTCCAGGCATCGCCTTCGCGAGGAGCTGAACGAGATCGCTCTGCACTGCGCGGCGCTGCCCGTCCGGGATGCGCGGGCGCCTGACGAAATCCTCGGGTACGACCCGCAGGGAATACCCGGCTGATGGTGCTCGACACTTCCGCCGTGCTGGCGGTTCTGCAGGACGAGCCTGAGCGGGAGGCCTTGATCGCGGCGATCGACGCCGCACCGAGGCGGCTGATGTCTGTCGCTTCTTACGTCGAGGCGGCGATCGTGCTGGAGGCCCGGTTCGGTCCCGACGCGGTGCGGGACCTGGACCTGTTCGTTGCCAAGGCCGCGATCGAGCTCGTGCCGGTGGATGCCGAGCAGGGGATGGTGGCTCGCGACGCCTACCGGCGTTTCGGCAAGGGTCGGCACCCGGCCGGCCTCAATTTTGGTGACTGTTTCTCGTATGCGCTGGCATGGACGCTCGACGAGGCGCTGCTCTACAAGGGGACGGATTTCGCCGCCTGCGACATAGATCGTCATGCCTGGTGAGCCCGCGTCGGCAACTTCACCCTGAAATGTGCGCCGGGGAATTCCCCGTCCACGATCTCGATCGTGCCGCCCTGCGCCTGCACGAACTCCTGCGCGACGGAGAGCCCGATGCCGGTGCCGCGGACCAGTCCGCCTTGCGGCGTCGGGCCCTGGTAGAAGGCCTCATAGATTTTCTCGCGCTGCTCGGGCGGGATGCCGGGGCCCGTGTCGGCGACGTCAATCACGACCATGGCCCTCACCCCAACCCTCTCCCGCTCAGGCGGGAGAGGGGGAGAACCAGAAGCCCTCACCCCGGCCCTCTCCCGCTCAGGCGGGAGAGGGGGAGAGCCAGAAGCCCTCACCCCGGCCCTCTCCCGCTCAGGCGGGAGAGGGGGAGAACCAGAGGCCCTCACCCCGGCCCTCTCCCGCTCAGGCGGGAGAGGGAGGGGAGCCGACGTCGGTTCTTCTGTTTCCCTCTCCCGCGTGAGCGGGAGAGGGTAGGGTGAGGGCTCTTCTCCGTCCTCCAGCCGCGCGGAGATATAGATCGTCCCGCCATCAGGCGTGAACTTGACCGCGTTCGAGATCAGGTTGTCGAGGATCAGCTGCAGCTTGGCGCGGTCGGCGGTCAGCGTGATGTCTTCCACCTGCTGCTCGAGCCGCAGCCGGTGGGCGTTGATCGGCAGCTGGTAGGCGTCGATCGCGTTCTTCGTCACCTGTCGCAGGTTCACTTCGCCGAGGTCGAGCTCGCCGCGCCGCGCCTGCCACTCGCTGTAGGAGAGCAGGTTCTCGATCAGGCGCTGCAGCTGCAGGCTGTTCTCGCGCAGGATTCCGGCCACCTCGCGCTGCTCGGGCTCGAGCGGGCCCACTGCGCCTTCGAGCAGCAGCTCCGTGCCCTCGCGGATGCTCGCGAGCGGGGTCTTCAGCTCGTGCGACATGTGCCGCAGGAAGCGGTTGCGCTCCTCGGCGACGTCGGTGAGCCGCTGGCGCAGCCACTCGAGCTGGCGGCCGAGCGCGCGCAGGTCCGAGGGACCCTGCACGGCGACTGCGTTGCCGAGGCGCCCGTGACCGATGTCGCCGATGGCCTCGTCGATCTGCCGGATCGGGCGGCCGAGCAGCATCGTGAACACGAACACGAGCCCGAGCGTGACGGGCACCAGCCCGACGGTCTGCCACAGCAGCCGTCGGCGCGCGTCCTCGGTGTCGGTCTGCAGCGCCTTGAGCTCGCGGTCGGTCTGCTCGCTCGCGAGCGTCGAGAGCCTTCCGGCGTCTTTCGAGAGCTGCGTGAATCCGCGCAGCGACTCGTTCAGCTGGGCGGCGTCCTCGGAGGCGAGCCCGGCGGAGATGTTGGCGGTCGTCCCGCGCAGGCCGCCGATCACCTCGGCGCGGGCAGGATCGCCCGGCAGCGCCTCGAGGCCGTCGAGCGTCTGCTCGAAGAGCTGGCGGTTCTGCTCGAAGGTCTCGAGCAGCACCGGGCGCCTGAGGATCTGGTAGAGCCGGGCCGTGCGCTCGAGCGCCGCGACCTGCCGCACCAGCGCCTGCGTGTACTGCGTGGCCGCGACGCCGTTCAGCACCAGGCGCTCGCTGGCGGCGGCGAGGTTCCGCATCTCGATCGCCGCGCTGACGGTCCCGAGCAGCAGCGGCAGCGCCACGACGGCGAAACCGAGCAGCAGCAGGCCGCTGAGCGAGCGGGGTCGGAGTGAGCGAAATGCCAAGTTCGGGTGCCGGGTCGGGTATCCGCACGATATTAATGCGGGTGCCGCCCTCGGAGTGACGAAGTTATGCTGACGCGCGGGCGATTCCGCGCGGCAGGCACAGGTCCATGGACAGCTCGAACCCCGCTACGGCGGAGCATCCGTACACGACGCTGACGCCGGACGTGGTCATCACCGCCGTGGAGGCGCTCGGGCACCGCTGCGACGGGCGCGTGCTGGCGCTCAACAGCTACGAGAACCGCGTCTACCAGGTAGGGCTCGATGAGGCCACGCCGGTCGTGGCGAAGTTCTACCGGCCTGGACGGTGGCCGACCCCCGCGATCCTCGAGGAGCACGCGTTTGCGCTCGAGCTTGCCGCGGCGGAGGTGCCGGTGGTGCCGCCGGTCGTCAAGGACGGCCGATCGCTGTTCGAGGCCGAGGGATTCCGCTACGCGGTCTATCCGCGCCAGGGCGGACGCTGGCCGGAGCTCGGGCGCGCGGACGAGCGTGCGCAGATGGGGCGTTTCCTCGGGCGCATCCACGCGATCGGTGCGACCCGGACGTTCCGCTACCGTCCGCACCTCGACTGGCGGGTGCTCGGCGGCGAGACGATGGACTACCTGCTCGACGCCGGCTGGATACCGCCGCACATCGAGCAGGCCTACGAGACGCTGGCCGAGGACCTGCTCGGGCTCGTCGAGCAGCGCTTTGCGGAGCTGACCCCGTACCGGGTGACGCGGCTGCACGGGGACTGCCATCCCGGGAACGTGCTCTGGACGGACGCCGGGCCGCACTTCGTGGACCTCGACGACTGCATGACCGGCCCGGCGATGCAGGACCTGTGGATGCTGATTTCCGGGTCGCGGGAGGAGATGAGTGAGCAGCTCGGGGACCTGCTCGAGGGCTACGCTGCGTTCGCGGACTTCGATTACCGGGAGCTCGCGCTGCTCGAGCCGCTCAGGACGCTCCGGATCATGAATTACGCCGGCTGGCTGGCGCGGCGCTGGGACGATCCCGCGTTTCCGATCGCGTTCCCCTGGTTCGAGGAGCCGAAGTTCTGGGAGCAGCACGTGCTGAACCTGCGCGAGCAGCTGGCCGCGATGCAGGAACCGCCCCTTGCTCCCAGCAAAGGGGACAGATTTATTTGATTGAAGAGCCCTCACCCCGGCCCTCTCCCGCTGACGCGGGAGAGGGTGCGGCACCCAAAGGGGACAGATTTATTTGATTATTTGATTCCGGAAATCGGGCAGCAATTCGCCAGAAATTCATCTGGCGCCCACCGACGCTCTAGATATACTTTTCGAATATGTATATCCAACGAGGTGGATCAATGCAGGTCTCGAAGTGGGGCAATAGTCTCGCCGTTCGTCTGCCCGCGGCGGTCGTTGAAGTCCTCGGCCTGAAGGAGGGCGACCAGGTCGAAATCCAGGTCGCTGGCGCCAGGTCTTTCGAAGTCTCGCGGGCGCCCGATTCGCGCGAACTCGTGGCAAGGCTCAGGAAGTACCGGGGCCGTCTGCCCGCGTCGTTCAAGTTCGATCGGCTCGAGGCGCATGAGCGCCGCTGAGCCGTTCTTCGACACGAATGTCCTGCTGTACCTGCTTTCGGCGGACGCAGCGAGGGCCGATCGCGCGGAAGCGCTGCTGGCAGGTAAGGGCACAATCAGCGTTCAAGTGCTCAATGAGTTCGCGGCGGTGACCACCCGCAAGCTCCGCATGCCTCTGAAAGAGGTCCGCGCAATCCTGGGCACGATCCGCCGCGTGTGCAGCGTACAGCCTCTGACCGTCGAAACGCACGACCGTGCGCTCGATCTCGTTCGGCGTTACGGATATTCAATCTACGATTCGCTCGTGGTTGCGAGCGCACTGCTTGCGGGATGCGACCAGCTCTATTCGGAAGACTTCCAGCATGGGCAGCTGATTGATCGGCGGCTTCGAATCGTCAATCCATTCATTGCGTAGGTCGGCGGCGCTGCGCTGGTCAATCGCGGCATCGGGCGGCGGGTCTGTGACGCGTTTCTCGCGGCGCGGCTAGGCGCGGGGACGATCCTTCAATAGCATTCGGAATATGTCATCGATCCTCGTCACCGGCGGCGCCGGCTACATCGGCAGCCACGTGGCGCGCCAGCTCCGCGAGCGGGGCGAGCGCGTCGTCGTGCTGGACAACCTCTCGAGCGGATTCCGCAGCGCGGTACTCGGCGCGCCGCTCGTGGTCGGCGACACCGCGGATCGCGAACTCGTGACCCGCGTGCTGGCCGAGCACGAGGTGCAGACGGTGATGCACTTCGCCGCGCACACGATCGTGCCGGAGTCGGTCTCGAACCCGCTCAAGTACTACGGCAACAACACCTGCGCGACGCGCAACCTGCTCGAGTGCTGCGACCGATCCGGCGTGAAGCACTTCGTCTTCTCCTCGACCGCCGCAGTCTATGGAATTCCCGAGCAGGGCCTCGCGAGGGAGGATTCGCCCACTGCGCCGATCAATCCCTACGGCCTCTCGAAGCTGATGAGCGAGTGGATGTTGCGCGACCTGGCAGCGGCCTCGGACCTGCGCTACGTGGCGCTGCGTTACTTCAACGTGGCGGGCAGCGATCCGGGCGGGCGCATCGGCCACACGGCGCCGAACGCGACGCTGCTCGTAAAAGTGGCCTGCCAGGCGGCGGTCGGCGTTCGGCCACGGGTGTCGATCTTCGGCACGGACTACCCGACGCCCGACGGGACGGGCGTGCGCGACTACATCCACGTCGAGGATCTCGCGGACGCGCACCTGAAGGCGCTCGATTACCTGCGTGGTGGCGGTAGTTCGACGACGCTCAACTGCGGCTACGGTCACGGCTACAGCGTCCGCGAGGTGCTGCAGATGGTGGAGCGTGTGAACGGCGCGGCGCTCGATGTCGCCGAGGAACCGCGTCGGGCCGGTGATCCGCCATCGCTTGTGGCGCACGCCGAGCGGATCCGCGAAGTGCTCGGCTGGACGCCGCGCTGCGACGACCTGGAGCTGATCGTCCGCACGCAGCTCGACTGGGAACGTCGATTGCAGCGCGAGCCGGAACTCAGCCGGCAGCAGTAAAAAGGGGTCTGTCCCCTTTGCACCAGTGATATCCTCGCCACCGTCTTCGGTCTTCTCGGTAACTCCGTGACTTTACTAGGGCTTTTGCGCTCGAGAGCCTGGCTGCTCGGCCCTCTGCTGGTGCTGCAGGCTGCCTGCGGCGGGGGAGGCGGCGGCGACGATGGTGGCATCGTGCCACCACCCTCGGCCGGCACGCTCAGCGGCCGCGTGACCTACGACCGCGTTCCATTCAGTTCGAGCGTCGGCAACGGGCTCGAGTACCTCGCGACGTTCCAGTCCCCGGTGCGCCAGGCGATCGTGGAGCTGCTGGACGGGTCGAGCGGCGCGGTGCTCGCGACAACCGTTACGGATACCTCGGGCAACTACTCGTTCGCGGCGCCTGCGAACACCAGCGTGCGGGTGCGCGTGAAGGCGCAGTCCCGGGTGCAGGCGGCCGCCGGCCAGCCGGCGAGCTGGGACCTGGCCGTCTACAACAATACGAACGGCAACGCGCTCTACGCGCTCGACAGCTCGGTGTTCGACACCGGCACGGCCTCGCGGACGCTGAACCTGCGGGCGACCTCGGGCTGGCTGGGTTTCGCGGGCGGCTACGACCCCGCGACCCGCACCGCGGGGCCTTTTGCGATCCTGGATACGGCCTACGAGGCCGTGCAGTTCATGCTGTCCGAAGGCGACGCGACGCTCGCGTTTCCGCCGCTGGGTTTCTACTGGAGCCCGAACAACCGCGCATCGGAGGATTTCCGGCCCGCGATCGGCGACATCGTCACCACGTCGTATCGTTCGGAGGCGTTCGCGGTGGGCGCGCCTGCGGGCATCTACGTTCTGGGCGTGCAGAACGTGGACACCGACGAATACGACGCGCACGTGATTGCCCATGAGTTCCAGCATTACCTGGAGGACCGGCTCGGACGCACGGACACGACCGGCGGTTCGCACTCGCTGCAGGAAAAGCTCGACCTGCGGCTCGCGTTCAGCGAGGGCTTTTCGAATGCGTTCGCGGCGATGGTGCTGTCCGATCCCCTCTATCGCGACTCGTTCGGGACCCGGCAGGGCTCGGACTCCCACTTCAGCCTGGAGACCAGCAACTGGCCCGCGCGCGGCTGGTTCATCGAGGCGTCGGTGCAGGCGATCGTCTGGGACCTCTACGACACGGCCGACGAGGCCGGCGACACGACCTCGATCGGCTTCGCGCCGATCTGGAGCGTGATGCGCGACGAACTCGCGAGTGGCGCGCCGCTCACCAGCATTTTCCCGTTCATCGTCGGGTTGAAGTCGCGTCCTGGCGTCCCGGCCGCGGCGGTCGATGCACTGGTCGAGAACCAGGACATGGTCGGGTCGGCGATGGACCCTTATGCGACGACCGAGACCAACGATGGCGGATCCGGGGACACGTTGCCGGTCTATTCGGACCTGTCGCTGAACGGACCCGCGGTCCGCGTCTGCAGCGATGCCTCTCTCGGCACTTACAACCGGCTCGGCAACCGGAGGTTCCTGCGGTTCAGCCTGTCGGGAACGCGCACGGTGACGATTCGTGCGTCCTACGTCGCCTTGCCGGGCGATCCAGTCAATCCGGTGCCGGACCCGGACCTCGTCATCTTCCGCTCCGGCTTCTTCGATTCGTCCGCGTTCATCGCGCCGAACGAGGAGATCTACCAGGGCAGCCTGGCGCCGGGCGACTATGTCCTCGAGGTCTACGAGTACAGCCACATCGAGCCCGATCCTTTTTTCGGCAGCCGTCCACGGACCTGCATCAACGTCACGCTGAGCGGTTGAGGGTAGAGACAGCCATGAAAGCACTGAATTCGAGCCTGCGGATTGCGTCCTTCGTCGCGGTACTTGCTTCCGTCGCTGTCGCGGCGGGCTGTGGCAAGGACGCCGAGCAGCAAGTGGCCGACACGACCGGACCGGCGGCGCCGGCAGCGCAGCAGACCGCGCCTCCGGTGGCGGTCGACCCGGCCGCAGCGGCAGCGGCGGAAAAGCTGAAGCACCATGCCACGGCGGTCGAGTCGGGCAAGAGTTCCGCGCCGGTCGATCTCAAGTACGACGTGCTGGCCAAGCCTTCCGTCGGCCAGCCGTTCGAGGTCGAACTCGCGTTCGTGCCGAGGCTGCCGGCCGACAAGCTCGAAGTGGAGGTCACGGGCATCGAGGGCCTGACGATCGTCGGCGACGGCCGGTTTGCCTTCGAGTCGGTGGAGGCGGGCGAGGTGTACACGGCGAAGGTGCTCGCCCAGGCGGATGGCTCCGGCCTTTACTACTTCGGGGTTTCCGCGCAGATGATCACGCCGGTGCAGACCGAGGCGCGGGCGTTTTCGATTCCGGTGGTCGTCGGTGAAATGGCCGCATCGGAGAAAGCCGCGCCCGAGGTGGATGCCACCGGCCAGCCCGTGGAATCGATGCCGGCGCAGGAGTCGGTCGAAGAGAAGAAGTAGGCCCTCACCCCAACCCTCTCCCGCAGAGCGGGAGAGGGAGCAGGCCCTCACCCCAACCCTCTCCCGCAGGGCGGGAGAGGGAGGGCAGGACGGGATTCACGTCTTGCCCTCTCCCGGCGAAGCTGGGAGAGGGTGGCCGAAGGCCGGGTGAGGGCGTTGGCTCGGCCAAATAAATCTGTCCCCTTTATCCCTTGCGGCGTGTGATCTCAGCCGAATGCCTGGCTGCATATGCATCCAGAAGCCGGCGGATCATCCGCTGGTAGGAACTGTTGCGCCGCGCGGCTTCCGCCTTGAAAAAATCGACGCTACGGCGACTCAGCGACAGCGTGATCTTCACGCCATCGTCTTCGTGCGCAAGCTCCTCAGGTGAAGGAAGGAAATCCGGGATGATTTCCACCGGACCTATGGGTTCATTCTCGTAACGAATTCGTTTCTTCATAAATCCGCTTTCCGCGGCCTTGAGAGCGTCCCAATCAAAATGCCGTGACATTGCGAATGTAGCTGATATATGGTCAAAATGCCATATACAGGTATGGTCCTAATTGCGGTCAGCTTCACCATTTCCGCCGGACAGGTGAAGCCGCTAATCGAGCCAATGTGCTTGGAAATGGTCCGGATCGCCTGCGCGAACAGATATTGATTCGCGGTGGCATCAAGAACGGGAGGCCTGTCCTGTATACTCCGCGCCCTTTTTCCCGGCGGATGTTCCCTTGTCCTTCGACCCAAAGACCAACCTGCGAAACGTCGCGATCATCGCGCACGTGGACCACGGCAAGACGACGCTGGTGGACCAGCTGCTGAAGCAGTCGGGCACCTTCGACGCCCGCAAGGCCATGCCCGACCGCGTGATGGACTCGAACGTGCTCGAGCGCGAGCGCGGCATCACGATCCTGGCGAAGAACACCGCGATCCGCTGGGGCGACTACCGGATCAACATCGTCGATACGCCCGGGCACGCCGACTTCGGCGGCGAGGTCGAGCGCGTGCTCTCGATGGTGGACTCGGTGCTGCTGCTGGTGGACGCGGTGGACGGCCCGATGCCGCAGACCCGCTTCGTCACGCAGAAGGCGTTCGCGCACGGTCTGCGCCCGATCGTCGTGATCAACAAGATCGACCGGCCGGAAGCGCGTCCGAACTGGGTGCTCGACCAGACCTTCGACCTGTTCGATCGGCTCGGTGCGACCGAGGCGCAGCTCGACTTCCCGGTCGTTTATTCCTCTGCGCTGCAGGGCTTCGCCTCGCTCGATCCCGCGCACCGCGGCGGCGACATGACGACGCTGTTCGAGGCCATCGTGCAGCACTGCCCGCCGCCCGACGTGGACCTCGAGGGTCCGCTGCAGCTGCAGGTCTCGCAGCTCGACTACTCGAGCTACGTCGGCGCGATCGGGATCGGCCGCATCAAGCGCGGCCGGATCCGGCGCGGCATGAACGTGACGGTCGTGGACCGGCAGGGTCATGCGCGACAGGAGAAGGTGATGCAGGTGCTCGGCTTCCTCGGTCTCGACCGCGTCGAGGTGGAGGAGGCGGGCGCGGGCGACATCGTGGCGTTCGCCGGGCTCGAGCGACCGGCGATCTCGGACACGCTCTGCGATCCGGAACGGCCCGAGGCGCTGCCGCCGCTCGTGGTGGACGAGCCGACGATCGGCATGACCTTCGAGGTCAACACCTCGCCGTTCGCCGGCCGCGAGGGCAAGTACCTCACCAGCCGCCAGATCCGCGAGCGGCTGATGCGCGAGGTGCTGACCAACGTCGCGCTGCGCGTCGAGGAGTCCGACGACCCGGACAAGTTCCAGGTGTACGGACGCGGCGAGCTGCACCTCGGCGTGCTGCTCGAGAACATGCGGCGCGAGGGCTACGAGATCGCCGTGTCGCGTCCGCGGGTCGTGACGAAGGTCGAGAACGGCCAGGTGATGGAGCCGTTCGAGATCCTCGCCGTGGACATCGAGGACTCGAGCCAGGGCGCGGTGATGACGGCGCTCGGCAGCCGCGGCGCGCAGCTGCAGGCCATGCACCCGGACGGCAAGGGACGCGTGCGGCTCGACTACGTGATCCCCGCCCGGGGGCTGATCGGCTTCCAGACGGAGTTCCGCACGCTCACCTCGGGGCTCGGGCTGCTGTTCCACGTGTTCGATCACTACGCGCCCGAGCTCGACAAGGAAATCGCCGAGCGGCCGAACGGCGTGATGGTGTCGAACGCGCAGGGAACGGTGCTGGCGTATGCACTATTCAACCTGCAGGAGCGCGGCAGGCTGATGGTCAGCCACGGCGACGAGGTGTACGAGGGGCAGATCGTGGGCATTCACAGCCGCGACAGCGACCTGGTCGTGAACCCGCTGAAGGGCAAGAAGCTGACCAACATCCGCGCGGCCGGGCGGGACGAGAACATCGTCCTGACGCCGCCGGTTCGCATGACGCTCGAGCAGGCGATGGAGTTCATCGAGGACGACGAGCTGGTGGAGATCACGCCCTCGTCGATCCGGGTGCGCAAGCGGGGGCTGAAGGAGCACGAGCGTAAGCGGGCCGAGCGGGTGGAGTGATCCTGACAGGAGACCCTCACCCCAACCCTCTCCCGCTGCGCGGGAGAGGGGGCAGAACCCTCACCCCAACCCTCTCCCGCTGCGCGGGAGAGGGGGCAGAACCCTCACCCCAACCCTCTCCCGCTGCGCGGGAGAGGGGGCAGAACCCTCACCCCAACCCTCTCCCGCTGTGCGGGAGAGGGTGCCCGAAGGGCGGGTGAGGGTCGGCAACGTCAGCCGAACATGACTGTTCGTCGAAGCCCGCCCGCACTCGATCAGCAACGTCTGTTGAGCACCAACGTCAGTCGAACACCACCGTCCGGTTGTCGTAGACGAGGATCTGGTGCCGCAGGTGGGCGTATACGGCCCGCGCGAGCACGATCTTCTCGAGGTCGCGGCCCTTCCTGACCATGTCCTCGACCGAGTCCTTGTGCGACACGGCCGTGACGTCCTGCGCGATGATCGGCCCGGCGTCGAGGTCGGCGGTCACGTAGTGGCTCGTCGCGCCGATGATCTTGACGCCGCGCGCATTGGCAGCGTGGTACGGCTGACCGCCCGCGAATGCCGGCAGGAAGGAATGGTGGATGTTGATCACCTGGCCGCCCACCTCGGTGAGGAACTCAGGCGAGAGAATCTGCATATAGCGGGCCAGCACCACGAAATCCGCGCCGGCCTCGCCGAGCAGTTCCAGCTGCCGCCGTTCGGCTTCCGCCTTGGTGGCCGCGGTCACCGGCACGTGTTCGAAGCGGATGCCATGGCGCCGCGCGACGGGCTCGAGATCGCGGTGATTGCTGACGATCAGCGGAATCTCGATCTGCCACTCGCCGGATTCCCAGCGGGACAGGATGTCGTGCAGGCAGTGACTGAACTTCGAGACGAAGACCGCCATCCGGCTGCGCCGGCTGGAGCGCTCCAGGCGCCAGGTCATGCCGCAGGGACGGGCGACTTCCACCGCGAAGGCCTGCTCGAAATGCTCGATCGAGCGCGGGTCGTCCGGCGAAGGGTTCCACGCCACGCGCATGAAGAACACGCCGCGCTCGGTGTCCACGTGCTGGTCGAGGTCGACCACGTTGCCGTGGTAGCGGCGAATCAGCGAGGTGACCGAGGCGACGAGACCTTCCCGGTCCGGGCAGTGGATCAGAAGTATGTATTGTTCCTGCATGGCGAAGCGGTCAGGCGCTCAGCCTGACGGGCCCGGCCTCGCCCTCGAGCAGCGACTCGAGCACCTCGACCGGCTGCGGCGGCGCGATGTAGTGTCCCTGCGCGTACTGGATGCCGAGGTCGGCCAGGCGGCTGAGCACCTCGGCCGAGTCCACCCGCTCGGCGATCGTGCCGATCCCCATCGTCCGGCCGATCTGGGCGATCGCCTCGACCATGCCGCGATCCACCTGGTCGTGGGCGATATTGTGCAGGAACTGGCCGTCGATCTTGAGGAAATCCACCGGCAGGTTCTTCAGGAACATGAACGACGACAGGCCGCTGCCGAAGTCATCGAGCGCGAAGCGGCAGCCGTGGCGCCGCAGCTCCTCGATGAAGTGCGTCGCGGCGGCAAGGCTCGACATCGCCGCGGTCTCGGTGAGCTCGAAGCACAGCGCGCCGGGGCTGATCTCGGCCTCGACGATCTCGGCCAGCACGAACTCCAGGAACTGCTCGTCGTTCAGGCTCGTCGGCGAGATGTTGATGCCGAGCGTGAACGGCTTCCTGTGCTCGGGGTCGCTGCGGCGATGGGCGAGCCGCGAGCAGGCCTGGCGCACGACCCAGCGGTCGATCGCCGGCATCAGGTTGAAGCGCTCGGCGGCAGGGATGAACTCGGCCGGCTGGACGTAGTGGCCGTCCTCGTCACGCATCCGCAGCAGCAGCTCGAAGTGGCGCAGTTTCTCCACGCCAGCCCGGATCGGGACGATGGGCTGGCAGAGCAGCGCCAGGCGGTTCTCCTCGCAGGCGCGGTTGATGCGCGAGACCCACTGCATCTCGCGGTGGCGCTCCGGCACACGGCCCTGCTGGAAGGTCTGCACGCGGTCGCGTCCGGCGTCCTTCGCCGAGTAGCAGGCCACGTCGGCGGCGCTCATGATGTCCGAGATCGAGTCCACGCTGCCGTCGATCTCGGCGAGGCCGATCGACACGCCGACGTGCAGCACGCGGTCGTTCCAGACGTAGCGGAACTCCCGGATCGCCTGGCGCAGGCCGTCGGCGATGCGGCTCGCGGTGTCGAGGTCGCAGTCGGCGAGCAGCACGCCGAACTCGTCGCCGCCGAGGCGCGCCAGCGTGTCGGTGGTGCGGATCCGCGTCTGGACCACGCTGGTGAGCTGCTTGAGCAGCCGGTCGCCGGCCTCGTGACCGCAGGTGTCGTTGACGACCTTGAACTGGTCGAGGTCGAGGTACATCAGCACGTGGCTCAGGTGCTCGTCCGCGGCTGCGGAGCCGAGCGCATCGCTGAGCCGGTTCTCGAACTCGCGGCGGTTGATCAGCCCGGTGAGCGGGTCGTGGGTGGCCTGGTAGGCGAGCGCGCGCTGCAGCCGCCGCTCCTGGCTCACGTCGTGGAATACCATCACCGCGCCGATCAGCCTTCCGGAGCGGTCGCGGATCGGCGCCGCGGAATCCTGGATCGCGATCTGCTGGCCGCGGCGGTTCACGAGCAGCGTCGGCTCGCTGATCTCGACCACGCGACCCTCGCGCAGGCAGCGCAGGACGGGGCTGTCGAGCGGTTCGCGTCCGGTCTCGCTGACGATGTGGAACACGGTCTCGACCGGTTGGCCGGCGGCCTCGGCGGTCGCCCAGCCGGTGAGTTCCTCCGCGACCGGGTTCAGGTACTCGATGCGGCCCTCCGCATCGGCGGTGATGACGGCGTCGCCGATCGACTGCAGTGTCACCTGCGCCTTCTCCTTCTCCTCGTAGAGCTGGACCTCGGCGCGCTTGCGTACCGAGATGTCGGAGATCGTGCCCTCGTAACCGACGAGTTCTCCGCGCTCGTCCCGCACGGCCCGGGCATTCTCGACCACCGTGATGACCTCGCCGTCGCGGCGGCGGAGCTGGTACTCGGCGTTCTGCACCAGCCCGTCGCGGTCGAGCGTCTGCACGACCCGGTCGCGGTCGGCCGCGTCCACGTACAGTCCGCGGGTCGACGGCAGGTTCAGCAGTTCCTCGGCCCGATCGAACCCCAGCATGCGGACCAGCGCCGGGTTCACGGCCTCGAGCCGACCGTCGACGTTGGTACGGTAGACGCCCTCGACGACGTTTTCGAAGAGCCCGCGGTAGCGCGCCTCGCTGGCCCGGAGCGTCTCCTCCGAGCGCTTGCGCTCGATCGCGATGCCGGCCAGCGCGGTCAGCCGCGCCATCAGCTCGAAGTCGCGCCGCAGCGGACTGCGCGGCTGGCGGAAGTACATTGCCACGGTGCCGAGCGTGCGACCGTCGGACGAGCGGATCGGCGTCGCCCAGCAGGCGCGCAACCCGGCACGCAGCGCGGGCTCCCGTATCTGCTCCCACAGCGCGTCGCGGCCGATCTCGGCCACGACGACCTGGCGCTGCAGGTAGATGGCCGCGGCGCAGGAGCCGTTGCGCGGCCCGATCTCGACGCCCCGCAGCGAGCGGATGAAGTCCTCGGGCAGCCGGCGGCCGGCCGCGTGCGCGAGCGAATTCGTTTCCGCGTCGTAGATGCAGACGGTGCAGAACGCATCCGGCGTCACCATCTCCGCGGTCTCGGTGATCGCCTCGAGCGTCTCGTCCAGCTCGACGTGGCCGGTGATGCGCTCGAAGACCCGTCGCTCGCCGGCTGCGAGCAGTTCCGCGCGCTTGCGCTCGGTGATGTCGGTGATGCTGCCGCGGATCAGCCGTCGGCTGGAGGAGGGCAGCCGTACCAGGCGCACTTCGCAGGGAATCACGTGACCGAGCGAATCGCGGTGCAGCCACTCGAAGCAGGGCGCCTCCCCGGCGAGCGCGCGGTCCACGTGGCCGCGTGCGACGCCGAACGAGGGCGTGCCGTCCGCCTGGGAGGGCGGGCTGATCTGCTCGGGCCCGCAGGCGAGGAGCTGCTCGCGGCTCATCTTGAAGAACCGCACGGCGTTGTCGTTGCACTCGACGAAGCGCTGCGCGTCCACGTCGAGCACGACGATCGCCTCGGGCGCGTTCTCGACCAGCGTACGGTAGCGTGCCTCGCTTTCGCGGATGGCGGCCTCTGAGAGCTTGCGCTCGGTCGTGTCCCGGAGGCAGACGATGTAGACCTCGCGACGGTCCAGCCGCACCTTGCTCACGCCGATCTCGGCCTCGAACAGGCTGCCGTTGCGGTGCCGTGCCCTGGTCTCGCGCGGCGACAGGTTGAACTGGGTGTCGTCGAGGCTCTCGGCGAAGTCCTCGAGCGCCTCGGACAGCTGGTTGCGCGAGGCGAGCGCCGGGATCAGTTCGTCGAGCTTTCGGCCGCGGATGTCCTGCTCGGCGTAGCCGAGGATGTGTTCGCCGACCCGGTTCAGCGTCTCGATGCGACCGTCCTGGTCGGCCGTCAGGATCGCGTCCTTGACGTGGTCCAGGATCACCTGCAGCTGCGAGGCGGCGCTCTCGCGGACCTCGCGGGTGAACGCACTGGTCTCGTCGGCGAGCAGCTTCATCGAGCGCACGACGCCCCGGCGCTCCTCGTCCCACTCGGTGTAGGCTGCGCTGATCGCCTTCAGCAGCCTGCGCAGGTCCAGTTGGCCCTCTTCGCCGCGGGAGTCCTGGAACTGCTGCTTGAGGAGCGGATGCATGCTCACGGCGGTACGCCGCCAGGTCCGGACCGGCCCGGTACGCGTTCCTCGTGATCCTGGTGCTTGGCGTGTTCCATTCGTTCTTTGCCAGCCCGCTCCGCCCCTGGGGATCGGGGCAGGATCCGTCGGATGTTAGGCAGGCGGTCCCCGGGCGGGTGTGACGCGGATCACAATCGGAAGGGCTCCGGTACAATGTGTAACCGACCCTGACGAACCACTCCATGCCCCACTCGAATCCCGAGCACCTCCCCGCGAGTTCCCCGCTGATCGGACTTGACGACCCGCCGCCGTTCGTGGTCCTCCACGAGGCTGGCGTCGCGCCTGCGCTGGTCGTCTGCGACCACGCGAGCCGCGCCTTCCCGAAGGGGATGAACCGGCTCGGTCTGCCCGAGCTGGCCGGCTGGCAGCACGTGGCCTGGGACATCGGTGCCGGCGAGCTCGCGCGCGGACTGTCGCATGCGCTCGACGCACCGGCCGTGCTGGCGGGGTACTCGCGGCTGATCGTGGACTGCAACCGCCAGCCGGACGACCCCGAGGCCTTCCGGCTCGAGAGCGACGGCTGGGTGATCCCGGGGAACCAGTCGCTCAGCGAATTCGACAAGCGGCTGCGGCTCGCCTGCTTCTTCGACCCGTATCACGACTGCATCGCGGCGATGCTCGGCGGCTTCAAGGCGCGCGAAGTGCTGCCGCTGGTGATCTCGATCCACACGTTCACGCCGGAGTACGGTGGCATCCGACGCCCCTGGCAGGTCGGGATCCTGTGGGACAAGGACGAGGCGACGGCCCGGCGCATGATCGAAGGCCTGCGCAGCATCGGGGGCCTCGAGGTCGGCGACAACGAGCCCTACAGCGGCAAGCATCCCTCGGACTACACGATCGATCATCACGCGGAGGCGGCGGGGCTGCCGCACCTGTGCCTCGAGATCCGCCAGGACCTGCTCGAGTCGCCGGCCGGGGTCGAGCGCTGGGTACGGACGCTCACGCGGCTGATCCGCGGGATGCTCGACGACCCTGCGATTCGCCGGCCGCTGCGAGAGGCGCCGGAATGGCGATCCGCGAACCTGCGCTGACGCTGGGCGTCGAGGAGGAGTACCTCCTCGTCGAGCGCGACACCGGCGCGGTGGCGGCCGAGCCGCCGGAGGAGCTGTTCGCCGCGCTGCACGATCGCACGGCCGGGCGGGCCTTCCCGGAATTCCTGCGCGCGCAGGTCGAGGTCGCCTCGCCGGTCTGCGCCGACATCGCGGAGGTGCGCCGCGAGATCTCCGCGCTGCGGCTCGCGGTGATCGAGGAGGCGGGCCGCTACGGCCTCGCGCCGATCGCGGCATCGAGCCATCCGTTCTCGCTCACCTCGAAGCAGAAGCGCACCGACAAGGAGCGCTACGTCTCGCTGCTCGAGGAGATGCAGGGCGCGGCGCGGCGGATGATGATCTGCGGGCTGCACGTGCACGTCGGCATCGAGGACAACGAGCTGCGCATCGACCTGATGAACCAGCTCACGTACTTCCTGCCGCACCTGCTCGCGCTGTCCTGCAGCTCGCCGTTCTGGGAGGGGGAGCGCACCGGGCTGATGTCGTTCCGGCTGATGATCTTCAACGGCGTGCCGCGTACCGGGCTGCCGGAGCAGTTCTCGAGCTGGGGCGAGTACCGGCGGCACACCGAGGTGCTGGTCGAGACCGGCATCATCGCCGACACCTCGCGCATCTGGTGGGACCTGCGGCCGAGCGCGCGTTACCCGACGCTCGAGACCCGCGTGATGGACTGCTGCACCAGCCTCGAGGACGCGATGAGTCTCGCGGCGCTGAACCAGTGCCTGCTGCGGATGCTCTACCGGCTGCGGCGCGGCAACCAGCGCTGGCGCATGTATTCGCACCTGCTGCTCGCGGAGAACCGCTGGCGGGCGATGCGCTATTCCTCGGACGCGGGATTGCTCGACCTGGGCCGGCAGAGCGTCGTGCCGTTCGGCGAGCTGCTCGAGGAGCTCATCGAGCTGATTCGCGAGGACGCGGAGGCGCTCGGCTGCTCGCGCGAGATCGAGCACCTGCGCGAGATCCTGGCGCGCGGCACCAGCGCGCACCGGCAGATCCGGGTCTACGACGAGGCGAAGGCGGCCGGCGCCTCGGACGCCGAGGCGCTTTCGGCCGTCGTCGGCTGGCTGGTCGAAGAGACTGCGCGGATATGAACCGCCCTCACCCCGACCCTCTCCCGCTGGAGCGGGAGAGGGGGCAGAACCCTCACCCCGACCCTCTCCCGCTGGAGCGGGAGAGGGAGGGCGGGACTGCCACGACGACCCTCTCCCGGCAGTGCCGGGAGAGGGTGGCCGCAGGCCGGGTGAGGGCGTGGACCATCGCATCTGCGTTGCCCCGATGATGGATTACACGGACCGGCATTGCCGGTACCTGTTTCGGCTGCTGAGTCCCGGTGCGCTGCTATACACCGAGATGATCACGGCTCAGGCGCTCGTGCACGGCGATCCGGAACGGCTGCTGGGCTTCGACTCAGCGGAGCACCCCGTCGCGCTGCAGCTCGGTGGCTCGAACCCGGAGCTCCTTGCGCGGGCGGCGAAGCTGGCCGCGGAACGCGGCTACGACGAGATCAACCTGAACGTCGGCTGCCCGAGCGATCGCGTGCAGAGCGGGCGCTTCGGCGCCTGTCTGATGGCGGAGCCCGGGCTCGTGGCCGACTGCCTGCGGGCGATGCGCGAGGCCGTCGAGGTGCCGGTCACGGTCAAGTGCCGGATCGGGATCGACGGGCACGACGACTACGAGTTCTTCGAGCAGTTCGTCGCGACCACGCGGGCGGCTGGCGTCGAGGTATTCATCGTGCATGCGCGCAAGGCGCTGCTCTCGGGTCTCAGCCCGAAGGAGAACCGCGAGGTGCCTCCACTGCGCTACGACGTGCCGCTGCGGCTGAAGAGCGAGCACCCGGAACTGTGCATCGTGCTGAACGGAGGTATCCGCTCGGTCGCGGATGTGCGGCGCTGGCTCGGTGAGTTCGATGGAGTGATGATCGGCCGCCAGGCCTACCAGGAGCCCTACCTGCTCGCGCAGCTGCACGGTGAGTTGATCGACCGCGAGTGGACGCCCCCTGAACGGCAGGACGTCGTGCTCGCTTACGCTGATTACGTCGAGCGAATGCAGGAGCAGGGACATCGCCTGCCGTTGATGCTGCGACCCGCGCTGGGCCTGTACGCGGGCTTCCCGGGCGCGCGTTCCTGGCGGAGATACCTGAGCGAGGAGGGGACGCGCCCGGGTGCGACGGCCGACGTGCTGCGGCGCTCGCTGCGCGTCTTCAGCCGCGCCGCCTGAAAGGGGGACATGAAAAGGGGACAGATTTATTTGTCCAGGTTGTGCATTCATTTGCCTGTGCAAATAGATCTGTCCCCTTTTTCCGTATAATCCGGGGGCTGGCCACGGTTGGGGTAACTCGCTGGCCAGCCGCGGGGTTGATCGTCTGATGCAAGCGGAAACGGAAGTCGCCGTCCTGTTCGCGGACGTCGTTGGCAGCACGCATCTCTACGAGGTGCTCGGCGACCTGCGAGCGCACGACACGATCCTGCTCGCGATCGACCTGATGAAGCAGGCCACCGAGCGCAACCGCGGCACGGTCATCAAGACCATCGGCGACGAGATCCTGTCCATCTTTCCGACCGCGAACGACGCGGTGAACGCCGCGGCGGAGATCCAGCACGACATCAGCGGCCATCCCGAGCTGGTCCTTCCGGAGCAGCACGTCGCCGTGCGGATCGGATGCCACTTCGGGCCGGTCGTACTGCAGAACCAGGACATCTTCGGCGCCACGGTGCACACCGCCAACCGCATGGCCAGCCAGGCCAAGGCGGGGCAGGTGATCACCACGTCCGACACGGTTGAGCGCCTGTCCACCGAATGGCGGGCCTGCACGCGGCGGATCGACGTCGCGCCGGTGCGCGGCCGCAGCGAGGAAATCGAACTCTTCGAGGTGTTGTGGCAGCAGGAGGACGCGACCAGCATGCTGCCCTCGATCGAAATGGGCACCCCAGCCGGTCAGCGCCAGATGCGGATGAAGCTCCGCTACCAGGGGCGGGAGTACGTGCTCGAGAACGGGCGACGCAGCCTGACGCTCGGTCGCGCCGAGGAAAACGACGTCGTCGTCGAGGGTCACCTGATCTCGCGACTGCACGCGCGGATCGAGGCGCAGCGCAATCGCTTCGTGCTCGTGGACCAGAGCACGAACGGCACTTTCGTCACGAGTCCGGAGGGGCGCGAGGCCTTCGTGCGGCGTGACGACTTCACGCTGCAGGGTGCCGGGCTGATCGGTCTCGGTTGCCTGCCGGAAGCGAATTCACCCGACGCGATCCAGTTCCAGCTGGAGGATTGAGCCCTCACCCCGGCCCTCTCCCGCAGAGCGGGAGAGGGGGCGGAGCCCTCACCCCAACCCTCTCCCAGCAGAGCTGGGAGAGGGGGCCGGAGCCCTCACCCCAGCCCTCTCCCAGTAGAGCGGGACAGGGGGCCGGAGCCCTCGCTCCGACCCTCTCCCAGCAAAGCTGGGAGAGGGTGGCCGTAGGCCGGGTGAGGGCAACTCAGCGGTCAATTTTGCAGCGTCTTCCCTGCCTATCCGGCTGCTCGGTTCGGCAGCTGACAGCATGCGCGATCGACTGCAGCACAGCATCTACATCGCGCAGCACATCGTTGTCCCAGAAGCGAAGAACGTCGAAACCGTGGGCGGCGAGCACGGCCGTGCGCGCCGCATCTCGACGCCGTCCTGCAGATTCCATGTGCTGACTGCCGTCCAGCTCGATTACGAGACCGGCCTCGAGGCACGCGAAGTCGGCGAAGTATCGATCGATGGGATGTTGCCGACGAAATCGGAGACCGAGAAATCGCCGCCCGCGAAGCTTCGACCACAGTCGTCGTTCGGCATCGGTGGATTCGCGGCGGAGTTTTCTGGCGAAAGCGCGGCTGGAAGGTGGGATGCGCATCGCGCAAGGATGCGGCCGCGTTTTGCAGCGGGTGAGTGGGAAATCCTCCCAATACGCAGAGAAATTCCCTCACCCCGACCCTCTCCCGCAGAGCGGGAGAGGGGGCCAGAGCCCTCACCCCAACCCTCTCCCAGCGGAGCTGGGAGAGGGAGCAAGAGCCCTCACCCCAACCCTCTCCCAGCGGAGCTGGGAGAGGGAGCAAGAGCCCTCACCCCAACCCTCTCCCGCAGAGCGGGAGAGGGGGTCGGAGCCCTCACCCCAACCCTCTCCCAGCGGAGCTGGGAGAGGGGGCAAGAGCCCTCACCCCAACCCTCTCCCGCGGAGCGGGAGAGGGGGCGGAGCCCTCACCCCAACCCTCTCCCAGCAGAGCGGGAGAGGGGGGCGGAGCCCTCACCCCAACCCTCTCCCAGCAGAGCTGGGAGAGGGAGCACGAAGGGCGGGTGAGGGTCCTAGCCCAGCGCGGTCTTGACCCGCTTGTATTCCTCGCGCAGCGCCGGCGGCGTGCGCTCGCCGAACTCCTCGAGGTACTTGCCGATGTCGTCGATCTCGCGGTGCCAGGCCTCGTGGTCGAGGTCGAGCAACTGGTGCAGCGTGCCGTCGGGCAGCTCGAGCCCGGTGAGGTCGATGTCTTCCTTGTGAGGCAGGAAGCCGATCGGGGTCTCGTGCGCGCCGGCGCGGCCCTCGCAGCGATCGATCACCCAGGAGAGCACGCGGAGATTGTCGCCGAAGCCCGGCCACAGGAACTTGCCGTCCTTGTCCTGGCGGAACCAGTTGACGTGGTAGATCTTCGGCAGCTGCTTCACCCGGCCCTCGAAGGACAGCCAGTGCGTCCAGTAGTCGGCGAAGTTGTAGCCGCAGAATGGCTTCATGGCCATCGGGTCGCGGCGCACGACGCCCACCTGGCCGACCGCGGCCGCGGTGGTCTCGGAGGCCATGCCCGCGCCGACCATCACGCCGTGCTTCCAGTCCCGCGCTTCGTACACCAGCGGCGCGACCTCGCGGCGCCGGCCGCCGAACAGGATCGCCGAGATGGGCACGCCCTCGGGATGCTCCATCAGGTGGTTGTAGGCCGGGTTCTGCTTGGCCGACACGGTGAAGCGCGAGTTCGGGTGCGCGGCCGGTCCGTTCGCCTTGTCGTAGGGCCGGCCCCGCCAGTCGATGGCCGGCGTGCCGTTGATGCGGCCTTCCCACCAGGGCTGGTTGTCGGCGGTCACCGCGACGTTGGTGAAGATCGTGTCGTGGTGGATCATCTCGTAGGCGTTGCGGTTGGTCTTCGGGCTGGTGCCGGGCACCACGCCGAAGAAGCCCGCCTCCGGGTTGATAGCGCGCAGGCGCCCGTCGTCACCGACGTGCAGCCATGCGATGTCCTCGCCGATGGTCCAGACCTTCCAGCCCGGCATCGTGTCGGGCGGGATCAGCATGCCGAGGTTCGTCTTGCCGCAGGCGGACGGGAAGGCGGCGGCGATGTAGTGGACCTCGCCGCGCGGATTCTCGAGCCCCACGACCAGCATGTGCTCGGCGAGCCAGCCCTCGTCGCGCGCCTGCCAGCTGGCGATCCTGAGCGCATGGCACTTCTTTCCGAGCAGCGCGTTGCCGCCGTAGCCCGAGCCCACGCTCTTGATGCTCAGTTCCTCGGGGAAATGCATTATGTAACGACGCTCGGGGTCGAGGTCCCCGATCGAGTGCAGCCCGCGGACGAAGTTGCCGTCGCGCTCGATGCGCTTGAGGGCCTGGGTGCCCATCCGCGTCATGATCCGCATGTTCAGCACGACGTAGGGGCTGTCGGTGATCTCGACGCCGCAGCGGGCGTACGGGGACGTGATCGGCCCCATGCAGTACGGCACGACGTACATCGTCCGACCTTTCATGCAGCCGTCGAAGATCGCATCGACCTTGCGGTGGGCCTCGGCCGGGTCCATCCACAGGTTGTTCGGGCCCGCGTCCTCGCGCTTGCTGGTGCAGATGAACGTCAGGTGCTCCACCCGTGCGACGTCGGACGGGTCCGAGCGGTGCAGGTAGCAGTCCGGGAAGGTAGCCGGGTCGAGCGCGAGCAGGTCGCCGCTCCCGAGCATCATCGAGGTGAGCTCGTCGCGCTCCGTGTCGGAGCCGGTGCACCAGTGGATCTTGTCGGGTTGCGTCAGACGTGCGCATTCGGCGACCCAGTCGCGGAGCGCCGCATTGGTCGTGGTCATCCGTTTTCTTCCTTCGTCTTGCTGGGCCGGCGCCCGTGCGGCCGGCACTGGAACGGGCTGTGGTATCGCATGCTATGCCCCGGATTATAGCCATCGCGAGGCATGCTGCGGGCACCGCGAGCGCGATGCGTGTAGGTGTGAATCGCGGCAGGAAAACAAAAAAAAGCGCCCTCCGAGGAGGGCGCAATCAGGGGGAGATCGTTACTTTAGCGAAATCTTATATGTTTTTCTCGCGCCTCAGGCGGCTTTCTTCGCCCGTGCGCCGCCACGGCGCGTCGTCTTGGCCTTGCGAGCCGGCGCCTTCGCCTTGCGAGCCGGCGCCTTCGCCTTGCGGGTCGCCGTCTTGGCCTTGCGCTTCGCCTTCTTGACGGCCGGGACTTCCTCCTCGGTCATCTCGTCGACGACGCGCTCGTAGGTGTGCTTGGCGACGCCGCGCAGGTCACGCCCCGCGTGCTTGAAGATCTCGACGGCGCGCTTGCCGTCCTCGACGATGCGGTCGCGCGTGGCGGGGACCAGCTCGATCTGGTCGCGGACCAGGTCGATCACGTCGTCGGCGCGCGAGGCGCGCTCGAGGCGGTGGGCCATGTCCGTCAGCGCGGACGTGATCATGTCCGACTGCAGCTCGATCAGGCTCTGCATCGTGGACTGCGTCACGTTGGTCAGCTTGATGCCCGAGCGCGCAAACGTACGCACCGGGGCCTTCAGCGACTTGATGTTATCGGCGGAGCCGAGCGCGGCCTCGCGGGCCGTCTCCACGGACTCCTTGCGGATCTTGGACACCTGGGTGGCGAGCTGATGGGACTGCTCACTCACGAATTCCTGCATCTGGGCGATCATCGGTAGCTCCTCGGTTCTGCTGCAATGCAGCATTTGCTGCAGTGCACAATAATCCAAGCCCCGCAAGCTGTCAAATTCGGGTAATGCAGCGCCGGACTGCGGTTTCCCCGCTTGCTATCCGGGCGCAGTCCCGGGGTACAGCGAAAACCGACAATCTGCGGCCTTCGGCAGGTATTTCGCTTGCCGGCCGACCGGCCCTCAAGCACAGTCACCCGGCCATGAAATCTGCACTGGCCCTGCTGTTTCGCGCACCCGGACCGGGCCTCGCAGCCGTGCTGTCGCTGCTGGTCGCGGTCCCGTGCGAGGCCCAGCAGGTCGCGCCGGCCGAGCCTGGGGCGCCGGTCGCGACGGGCAGCGGTCCGCTCGAAAGCGAGGTCGTGATCGAGCGTCTCGAGGCAGTCGAGGACGAGGCAGGGCGCAGGAGCTGGCGCTTCGAGCCCGCGGACCGGCTCACGAGCGGCGACGAGGTCCAGTTCACGATACGGGTGCGAAACCCCGGCAAGGAGCCGGTCACCGAGGTCGTCGTGACGAAGTCGATGCCGGTGGGCCTGCAATACATCGGCGGCTCGGCGGCCGGGCCGGCCAGCGCCTTGCAGGTCTCCGCCGACGGCGGCGCAACTTTCGGCCCGCCGGGCGAGGTGAAGATCGGCGCGCCGGGTCGGCCGCCGCGCAAGGCCCAGCCGGCGGAGTACTCGCACCTGCGCTGGGTGCTGTCGCGGCCGCTCGCACCCGGCGCCACTGCGCTGCTGCGGTTCCGGGCCAGGTTCACCTGAGACGTTCCGGATGAGCCGACTCTCAGAGGTGTTCGGGCCCGGGGGTCCGCTGGCGCGGAGCCTGCCCGGCTATGCGCTGCGGCGCGAGCAGCTCGCGATGGCCGAGCACGTCGCCGTTGCGCTCGAGCACCGCGATACGCTGATCGTCGAGGCCGGCACCGGCACCGGCAAGACCTTCGCCTATCTCGTGCCGGCGCTGCTGTCCGGGCGGCGGGTGATCGTTTCAACGGGCACGCGGGCGCTGCAGGACCAGCTTTTCCACCGGGATCTCCCTGCCGTGTGCGCGGCGCTCGGGCGGCCGGTCAAGGTTGCGCTGCTCAAGGGCCGGGCGAACTATCTCTGCCGCCACCGGCTCGACCTCGCCGAGCAGCAGGCCCATGCACGGGGCCTGCGTCGCGAGGTGGCGCTTGCGCTGCCGCGGGTCCGCGCCTGGAGCACCACGTCGCGACGCGGCGACATCGCGGAAATGCCCGGGCTCGGCGAGCAGGAACCGGTCTGGCCCTGGGTGACGTCCACGCGCGAGAACTGCCTCGGCACGCAGTGCCCGCAGATCGAGGGCTGCTTCGTGCTCGAGGCGCGCCGGGAAGCGCTCGCGGCCGACGTCGTCGTCGTCAACCACTACCTGCTGATGGCGGACCTCGTGCTGAAGGAGGAGGGCTTCGGCGACCTGTTGCCCGGCGCCGACGCGATCGTGCTCGACGAGGCGCACCAGTTGCCGGACATCGCGGCCCAGTTCCTCGGCTACAGCGTCAGCACCCGCCAGCTCGCGGCACTGTCGCGCGACGTCTCTGGGGAGTTGCTGCTGGCGCAGCAGATGGGCAGCGGCGTCGAGGCGGCGCTGGCCGCGCTCGATGCCCAGCTCGCGACCGTGGTCGGCGCGGCCGCGGGGATGGGGCCCAGGGTCGACCACGCGCGCTGGCCGGAGCCGCTGCTCGAATCCGTAGACGCGCTTGCTGGCCGCTGCCGGGACCTCGCCGCGGCCATCGAGCCGCTGGCTTCCGGCGGCTCGGGCGCTTTCGGGAAGCTGCGGGAACGGCTGACGGAGGGCGGCGAGCGGCTCGGGAGCTTCGTCGAGATCGAGTCACCCGGGGGCGTGCGCTGGGCGGAGACCGGGCTGCGCAGCCTCAGCTGCCACTACGCCCCGGTGGACGTGGCGGAGCAGCTCGCGGCGCTGATGGAGTCGCAGTCCTGCGCCTGGATCCTGACCTCTGCCACGCTGGCGGTGGGAGAGGACTTCACGCACTTCAAGCGCCGCAGCGGGCTCGCGCAGGCGAGGGCGGTGCGTTTCGAGAGCCCGTTCGATTTCGCCGCTCAGGCGTTGCTGTACCTGCCGCGCGGACTCGGCGACCCGGGCAGCGCAACGCACGCGGCGGACGTGATCGAGGCGTCGCTGCCGGTGCTCGAAGCGAGCGGGGGCCGGGCCTTCATCCTGTTCACGAGCCACCGGGCGCTGCGCGAGGGCGCCGACGCGCTGCGCCGCGCCTGGGGCGAGTCGCCGCCCGTGCCGGTGCTGGTGCAGGGCGATGCCCCGCGCGACCGCCTGCTCAGGTGCTTCCGCGAGGCGGGCAATGCGGTTCTGCTCGGCACCGGCAGCTTCTGGGAGGGCGTGGACGTGAAGGGTTCCGCGCTCTCGGTCGTGATCATCGACAAGCTGCCTTTCGCGGTGCCGGACGACCCGCTGCTGAAGGCGCGGCTCGACGCGATCCGCGCGCAGGGCGGCAATCCCTTTTTCGACGAGCAGGTGCCGCAGGCTGCGATCGCGCTGAAGCAGGGCGTCGGCCGGCTGATCCGCGACGAGCAGGATTTCGGCGTCGTGATGCTCTGCGACACGCGGCTCGTCACGAAGGGCTACGGCCGCGCCTTCCTCGCCAGCCTGCCGCCGATGAAGCGCACCCGGTCGCTGGAGGAGGTGCAGGGGTTCTTGAGGGAGAGGCTGGGAGCGGAGGAAGCGGATAGGGATAGTGACTAGGGGTTAGCGGATAGTGAAAGAGCCCTCACCCTGCCCTCTCCCGCGAAGCGCGGGAGAGGGTCTCTGGGCTCCGTTCCTGGCTACCCGCTACCGCTATCACTATCCGCTATCCGCTATCCCCTATCCGCTAGTCACTATCCGCTATCCTCCCTTCCCCATGCGCCTGCTCGCCATCGACACCTCCACCGAGGCCTGCTCGGCCGCACTGTTGCTGGGCGAGGAGTCGCGGCTGCGCTTCGAGATGACCGAGCGCAGTCACGCGGAGCTGATCCTGCCGATGGTGGATGCGCTGCTCGCCGAGGCGGGACTCGCGCTCGGGAACCTCGACGGGCTGGCCTTCGGGCGCGGGCCCGGGGCGTTCACCGGGCTGCGTATCGCCGCCGGCGTGATCCAGGGGCTGGCGCTCGGCTCGGGGCTCCCGGTGGTCGGGGTCTCGAGTCTCGCGGCGGTGGCCGAGCAGGTGCCGGCCGGTGCGGGCGAGCAGGTCCTGGTGTGCAACGACGCGCGGATGAAGGAGATCTACTGGGGCCTGTACCGGCCCACGGCGGATCACGGCATCGATTGCCTGGGCGAGGAGCACGTCTCGGCGCCCGGTGCGCTCGATTTCGATCCGGCCGGTGTCCGGCACGCGGCCGGCAACGCGATCGACCGCTACGAGGGTCTGCGCCGGAGGCTGGAGGCAGCTTCGTTACAGATTCATGACAGCCTCTTCCCGCGTGCGGACGCGGTCGCCCGCCTGGCCAGGATCGAATTCAGGGCGGGCAGGGGCGGCGGGCCGGCGGACGCCTTGCCGGTGTACGTGCGCGACTCGGTCGCGCGCCCTCCGGCTGCCCCCGTCACGCGAATGTAATAATTTCAAGGTAATTCTGCTGCAATTTCGTCACCATAGAACGGCAGACATGACGGGCAAGCAGATACTCATCGTCGAGGACGAAAAGCCGATACGCGACATGATCGCGTTCGGGCTGCGGCGCGCGGGGTTCGACGTGCGCGAGGCGGAGGACTGCAGCGCGGCACGCGCCAGCATCGCCGATCATCGTCCGGACCTGCTGCTGGTGGACTGGATGCTGCCCGACCAGAGCGGCCTCGAACTGACCCGTGCGGTCAAGCGGGGACGGGACACCCAGGACCTCCCGGTGATCATGCTGACGGCCCGTGCCGACGAGCACGACAAGGTCACGGGCCTCGAGGGCGGGGCGGACGATTACGTCACGAAGCCCTTCAGCCCGCGCGAGCTGCTCGCGCGGATCAATGCGGTGCTGCGCCGTGCGACGCCGGCCGGTACGGCACGGAGACGCTGGAGGCCGAGGACCTGAAGCTCGACCTCGCGAGCCACCGGGTTACCGCGCGGGGCGAGCCCGTGTCGCTCGGACCGACCGAGTACCGGCTGCTGCAGTTCTTCATGGAGCATCCGGATCGCGTCTATTCGCGCAGCCAGCTGCTCGACCGGGTCTGGGGCGGCAACGTCTACGTCGAGGAGCGCACGGTGGACGTACACATCCGCCGGCTCCGGAAGGCGCTGGAGCCGTTTGGTTTCGATCGCTTCGTCCAGACGGTCAGAGGAGCGGGCTACCGCTTCTCGATCCGACCGGACTGACCGGGGCAGGAGGCTGCCCGAGTTGTCCAAGCCCGCCTGGCAGCATCTCACCGGCATCGCTGGCACCTTGCGATCGCGCTGGCGCTCGGTTTCCTGCTCGGGCGGCCGCTGCTCGCCGTCGCGCTCGCGCTTGCGGGTTTGCTGGCCTGGGAAGTCCGCAACCTGCTGCGCTTCGAGCACTGGCTCCGCAACCGGACCGTCGAGCGCCCGCCGGACATGCGCGGGTTGTGGGGCGAGGTCGTCGCGATCGCGAGTCGCATCTACCGTCGCAAGGTCTTCCACAAGCGCCGGGTGCTGACGTCTGCTCAGGGAATTCCGGCGAATGACCGCGGCGATGCCGGACGGGGCGGTGCTGATCGGACCCGACCGCGAGATCCTCTGGTTCAACCGTACCGCGGGGCGCTGGCTGGACCTGCAGCGCAAGGTGGATTTCGGTATCCGCATCGACAACCTGGTGCGGCATCCTGATTTCGTGGCCTACCTCGAACGCGGAGGGCGGCCCCCCGCCCCGCGGATCTTCATGCCGAAGCACGGCAACCGCTGGCTCGCGTTCGGGCTCGTCACGACGAGCGCGACGGGGCAGCAGCTGCTGATCATCCGCGACGTCACGGCCGAAGCGCGCCTCGAGGCGATGCGCAAGGACTTCGTCGCGAACGCCTCGCACGAGTTGCGCTCGCCGCTGACCGTGATCAGCGGCTACCTCGATTCGCTCGCGGAGGACGACACGCTGGACCCCGCCTGGGGAGCGCCGGTCGCGGAGATGCGGCGCCAGTCGGACCGGATGCGAGGCATCCTCGAGGATCTGCTCGAACTGTCGAAGCTCGAGGCGACCGGCGCATCGGCGCCAACGGACCCGGTCGACGTCGGCGGGATGCTGGCGCTGATGCGCAAGGACGTGCTGGCGCTTCCCGAGCGTCCGCGAGAGGTGGAACTCTCGCTGGACAGCGACTCGCTGCTGCTCGGTGTCGAACCGGAACTCCATTCGATCTTCTCGAACCTCGTCTCGAATGCCGTCAAGTACACGCCCAGTGACGGCAAGGATCCAGATCCGCTGGTGGACCGACCAGCAGGGTGGGCACGTCGAGGTCCGCGACACCGGCATCGGCATCCCGGCGGAGCACGTTCCCCGGTTGACCGAGCGCTTCTACCGCGTGGACCCGGGCCGCTCGCGGAAGCTGGGCGGATCGGGCCTCGGGCTTGCCATCGTTAAACATGCGTTACAGCGTCATGGCGGGCGGCTGCAGATCGAGAGCGAGGAGGGGGCGGGCAGCTGTTTTACCTGTCATTTTCCGCCTGATCACGCCTGCTTGCGCGCGAAAAAAACCGGGAGTTGCGAGCCGCTGCGGGCCGCCGTTCGTAGCATTGCTGAACATTCACTGCAACGAATTCTGTAACACTTCCGACCTATAAATCTGCCCCGGGATACCGGCTCCGCAGCCGCGCACGCGCGGCCCGCCGCCGGAGATGTTTGCCGTACATCGACCCGAGGGCACCAAAGTGAGAAATACCTTCCTGGCGACGGCCGTCACCGCTGCGCTGGTCCTGGCAACCGCGGACGCCAGCGCGCAATCCAAGGCCGAATGGCAGGCGATGCAGGCGCAGCTCGAAGCGCTGTCGCAGCGACTCAACAGGCTCGAGGCCGCCAACAACGCGCTGCAGGCGGAGAACAACGACCTGAAGGCCGTCGTCGAGCGGCGCGATGCCGAGATGGACTACCTCAAGTCCCAGACGCGGGAGCTGCGGGAGGAGACCGCGGTCGCGTCGAACGAGATCTCGAAGGTCAAGGGCGCCGACTGGGCGAGCAAGATCAAGTTGAAGGGTGACCTGCGCTACCGGCACGAGCAGATCCATCCGGAGCGGGTCGTGGACGGCAAGGTCGAGGACGCAGCCGACCGGTATCGCCACCGCATCCGCGGGCGCCTCGGCTTCGAGGCGAAGCCGATCGACAAGGTGCTGGTCGGACTGCAGCTCGCGACGGGCGGAGACGACCCCCGCTCGACCAACCAGACGCTCGGCGGCACCGGCACGACCAAGTCGATCGGCCTGGACCTCGCCTACGTGGACTGGAACTGGTTCGCGGGCTCGCACGCGATCCTCGGCAAGCACAAGTACTCGTTCTGGCGACCGGGACAGAGCCTGTTCTACGACGGCGACTTCAATCCCGAGGGCGGTGCCGTCACGTTCGACCGCGGCATGTTCTTCGGCGGCGCCTACGGCTGGTGGATCACCGAGCAGTACAACTCGAACCCGAAAGGCGAGAACGCGGATACGAACATCTTCGGCGGGCAGCTGGGACTGAAGACGCCGCTGTTCGGCGACAACCTGCTCACCGCCGCGCTGCACTACTACGACTGCGGAGCCTGCCAGGACCAGTCGCCGCTCTACAACAACAACGGCAACGGCAACACGACCTACCGGCTGGGGACCGACACCCGCAACTACCTCGAGTATGACTACGAGGTGCTGATGCTGAGCGCTGCGCTCGCGATCCCGATCGGCGACCTGCCGCTGACGCTTTGGGCCGACTATGGCCAGAACCTCGCCTCGGGCGTCGAGTACGACACGGCCTGGGGCGCTGGCGTCATGCTGGGCAAGGCGAGCAACCGGCGGACCTGGGAGGCGGGCGTGTTCTACCAGTCACTGGACAAGGACGCGTTGTACGCACAGCTGGTCGATTCGGACTTCGGCAACGGCAATACGGACACTGAAGGCTGGGTGTTCAAGGGCGGCTATGCGCCGGCGAAGAACTGGGTCATCAATGCGACGTATTTCCTCAATACGCTCAACAAGGACGAGGGCACCGAACTCGACTACCAGCGCCTGCAGCTGGACCTGAACTACAAGTTCTAGGCGCGGAGCCCTCACCCGCCCCCTCTCCCGCAAAGCGGGAGAGGGAGCGGAACGCCACAGAACTTGCCGCGGCGCCCGTGCTACTGTAAAAGCGCGCAAACCCCGGAGGCGCCATGGAGACCACGGACCTTTCCCATCACATCCTCAGCCGCTTCAATGCGGACCTGGAGGGCATTCGCTCCTCGGTCCTGAAGATGGGCGGCCTCGTCGAGCAGCAGTTGCACGACGGGATCAATGCGCTCGTCAACGGCGACAGCCGTCTCGGCGAGGAAGTGGCGCGGCTCGATCACAAGGTCAACGCGATGGAAGTCGCGATAGACGAGGATTGCAGCCGCATCCTGGCGACCCGCAACCCCACGGCTTCGGACCTGCGGCTGATCGTGGCCGTCATCAAGACCATCACCGACCTCGAGCGGATCGGCGACGAAGCCGAGAAGCTCGGGCACATCGCCGCGCGCCTCGCGACCATGGACCGTCCGTCCGACCGGTACCGTGAGCTCAAGCACATCGGCGACCTCGTCTCGGACATGGTCCACGGTGCGCTGGACGCGTTCGCGCGTTTCGACACGGACGCGGCGGTCGCCGTGGCCCGCAAGGACAGGCTGGTGGACGAGGAGTACGAGGCGATACAGCGCCAGTGCATCACGTTCATGATGGAAGATCCGCGCGCGATCCGGCGCACGCTCGACGTGCTGTGGGTCGCACGCGCGCTCGAGCGCATCGGCGACCACGCGAAGAACATCTGCGAGTACGTGATCTACCTGGTGCTCGGCAAGGACGTCCGCCACGTATCGCTCGAGGACGTCGAGCGCGAGGTCGCCTCGCTGAAGGCTACCCGGCAGGGCAAGACGGCTTGAGCGGGAGCGCGAAGCTGCCGGCCTGGCTCACGCGACGCCGGGGGAACCTGCTCGGGCTGCTGGCCTGCACGGGCCTGATGGGCTACGCGCTTTACGTGCAGCACGTAGTCGGCCTCGAGCCCTGTCCGCTCTGCATCCTGCAGCGGGTCGCGGTGATCGGCATTGGCGCGCTGTTCCTCGCGGCCTTTCTGCACGACCCGGGCGACCGGGGCGCGCGGGTCTACGGCTCGCTGATCGATCTCGTGGCGCTGGCCGGCGTGGCGATCGCCGCGCGCCACATCTGGATCATCGCCCAGCCGCCCGGCTCTGTCGCCGAGTGCGGCGCGAGCCTCGACTACATGATGGACGTGCTGCCGCTGCACGAAGTGCTGGGCAAGGTCCTCACGGGCTCCGGCGAATGCGCCGAGATCGACTGGATGTTCCTGGGCCTGAACATGCCGACCTGGGTGCTGATCTGCCTGGTCCTGGTAGGCGGCTGGGGCCTGCTCGTCAACTTCTTCGCTCGACGAGCATGATCTCCATGATCCGTTCGTAGATCCGGCTCAGCAGGTCGACGTCGGCCGTCCGCACGCACTCGTTCACCTTGTGGATCGTCGCATTGGCGACGCCGAGTTCCACCACCTGCGCGCCGGTCGGCGCGATGAAGCGCCCGTCCGATGTTCCACCGGTGGTCGAGAATACGGGCGTGTGGCCGGTGAGTTCGTGCACGGCCTCGCCGACCGCGGCGGTGAGCTCCCCCGGCTCGGTCAGGAACGGCAGTCCGGAGACGAACCACTCGAGCGTGTAGTTCAGGCGATGGCCGTCCAGGATCGCGCTCACCGTCCGCTGCAGGCTCTCCACCGTCTGCTCGGTCGAGAACCGCAGGTTGAAGCGGACCTTCAGCTCGCCCGGGATCACGTTCGGCGCGCCGGTGCCGGCGGCGATGTTCGAGACCTGGAACGAGGTCGGCTGGAAGTAGTCGTTGCCCTCGTCCCAGTGGCGCGTGGCGAGCTCAGCGAGCGCTGGGGCGAATGCGTGGACCGGGTTGCTCGCGAGGTGAGGATAGGCGATGTGGCCCTGCACGCCGTGTACCGTGAGCCGGCCCGAGAGCGATCCGCGCCGGCCGATCTTGATCGTGTCGCCGAGCGCCTCGTGGCTGGTCGGCTCGCCGACCACGCACCAGTCGATCTTCTCGCGCCGGGACTCGAGCAGGTCCATGACCTTGCGGGTGCCGTCGACGGCCGGGCCTTCCTCGTCGCTGGTGAACAGGAACGCGAGCGAGCCACGGTGATCGGGGTGCCGGGCGACGAAGCGCTCCGTGGCGGTCACCATCGCGGCCAGTGCGCTCTTCATGTCGGCCGCGCCGCGCCCGTAGAGGATCCCGTCGCGGACGACCGGCTCGAAGGGCTCGCTGTGCCAGTCCTCGCGCGGCCCGGTCGGTACCACGTCGGTATGGCCCGCGAAGCAGAGCAGCGGCGCCGCGCTCCCGCGCCGGGCCCAGAGATTGTCCACCGGGCCGAACCGCAGCGGCTCGAGCCGGAATCCGAGTGGATCGAGGCGCCGGGCGATGATTTCCAGGCAGCCGTGGTCCTCGGGACTGACGGACGGGCGGCGCAGCAGGTCCTCCGTTAGAGCCAGCGTCGGTGACATAGAATCGTAACCTTCGGTCTGCGGGTCGCGGCCGTTCGCACCGTTGCGGGGCGCCCCAGGTGACCCGGTTGTAACAAAGCTGTCACATGGATCGTCGAAAATTCTCGGTAGGCGCGGCCCTGACCGGGCATTGAGTCTCAACGAGAGGTCCAAGTCAATGAAGGTTTCCCAGAAGCTCGGTTTGTCCACCCTCATCGTCGGCGTCCTCGCCGCAGGTGCTCCCCAGTTCGCACATGCGCAGGCGGCGATCAAGATCGACGGTTCGAGCACCGTCTTCCCGATCTCCGAGGCCTACGCCGAGGAGTTCCAGATCCAGAAGCGAGGCAAGGTCCGGGTCACCGTGGGCGTCTCGGGCACCGGCGGTGGCTTCAAGAAATTCTGCCGAGGCGAGACGGACATGTCGAACGCCTCCCGGCCGATCTCGACCGAGGAAATGGAGAACTGCCGCAAGGCCGGCATCAAGTACATCGAGCTGCCGGTAGCCTTCGACGCGCTGACCGTCGTGGTGAACCCGGCGAACACCTGGATCAAGGACAACACGCTCACGATCGCGGACCTGAAGAAGATGTGGGAGCCGGGCGCGCAGGGCCGGGTCAGCAACTGGAAGCAGGTTCGCAGCGAGTGGCCCGCGGAACGGCTGATGCTGTTCGGGCCGGGCGCCGACTCGGGTACCTTCGACTACTTCACCGAGGCGGTGATGGGCAAATCGAAGTCCAGCCGCGGCGACTACACGGCCAGCGAAGATGACAACACGCTGGTGCAGGGCGTCGAGAACAACAAGAGCGCGCTCGGCTACTTCGGGTTCGCATATTACGCGGCCCACAAGGACAAGATGACCGCCGTCCGGATCGACGGCGGCAAGGGTCCGGTCGCACCGAGCGTGGAGAACGTGATCAATGGCAGCTACAGCCCGCTGTCCCGGCCGCTGTTCGTGTACATCAAGGAATCGTCGATGGATCGCCCCGAGGTGCGGGAGTTCGTGCAGTTCATGATGACCGAGGGCGCGGAGCTGGTCAGCGAGGTGGGCTACGTGCCGTTGCCGGCGAAGGCTTACGAACTCGCGTGGAAGCACTACGAAGACAAGAAGCTCGGCACCGTGTTCGGCGGCGTTTCAGAGGTCGGCGTGACCGTCGAGGAGCTGCTCGAGAAGGAAGCGAAGCTCTGAGGCGGATCCGGCCGCAGGCGGATGTCGGGGGAGGGGCCTTGTGGCTCCTCCCCTTTGCTTGCGGGGATCCGCGGTGGCCCACGGGCCCCGGATTGTATTAATGTTGGCAGCTCCCGGCAGCGGGTCGGTCTTGTGATGGGAACTGCCGGACTCAAACGCGGAAGGGAAGTGGGCTCAGCCTCATGAACCAGGCATCATCACCGCGCAACACCCGGGCCTTCGCGTCGCTGCGCTATCGGAAGACGCGCGACCGGATCGTCGAGCTCGTGCTGCTCGCCGCGGGCCTCGTCGCTGTGTTCACCACTGTTGCCATCGTCGTCATCCTCGTCTACGAGTCATCGGCCTTCTTCGAGCACGTCTCGATCAAGGAATTCGTGACCGACACGATGTGGACGCCGCTGTTCGCAGACGCGCGCTACGGCATCCTGCCGCTCGTTTCCGGCACGCTGACCGTGACCGGCGTTGCGCTGCTGGTAGCGATACCGGTCGGGACACTGATCGCAATCTATCTCTCGGAGTTCGCGCCGCACCGGCTGCGGGAAATGGTCAAGCCGGTACTCGAGCTGCTGGGGGCCGTTCCGACCGTGGTATTCGGTTACTTCGCGCTGTTGATGGTGACGCCACAGCTGCAGAAGATCTGGCCCGACCTGCCCGGCTTCAACATGCTGAGCGCGGGCCTCGTGATCGGCCTGATGATCGTGCCCTACGTGGCCTCGATCGCCGAGGACGCGATGCGGGCGGTGCCGCGCTACATGCGGGAGGGTTCCTACGCGATGGGCGCGACCCGGCTCCAGACCGCGCTCAGGGTGGTGGTCCCGGGCGCTTTCTCCGGCATCGCCGCGGCCTACATCCTCGGCATCTCCCGTGCCGTGGGCGAGACGATGGTGGTCGCGATCGCGGCAGGCATGATGCCGAACCTGACTTTCAACCCGACGGAGCCGGCGGCCACGATCACGGCCTACATCGTCCAGGTCAGCCTCGGCGACCTGCCGCACGACAGCATCGGCTACCAGAGCATCTTCGCCGCCGGCCTCGTGCTGATGATCATGACGCTGGTGCTGAACGTGATCGGCTTCTTCCTGACGCGCAGGTTCCGGGAGGCGTACTGATGGCTGCCACGGAGCAGGCGACGCTCGATGAGATCCGCCGGGGACTTTCCTGGCGCAAGCAGCTCGACAAGGTGTTCGTCGTCGATCGGGCTCGCGCTGCTGTTCGGCTGCCTCGCGGTGCTCGCGATCCTGTTCTTCGACCTGCTGCGCGATGGCGCCTCGCGCTTCGGCTGGGATTTCTTCACCAACTTCCCGTCGCGCAAGGCGGAGCGGGCGGGCATCCTCTCGGCCTGGGTCGGCACGTCGCTGATCATGTTCGTGACCGCGCTGGTCGCGCTGCCGGTCGGGGTCGCCGCGGCGATCTACCTCGAGGAATACGCGCCGAAGAACTGGTTCACCAACATCATCGAGATCAACGTGACGAACCTCGCGGGCGTGCCGTCGATCGTCTATGGGCTGCTCGCGCTCGGCTTGTTCGTGTACGCGTTCAACTTCGGCCAGAGCGTGCTGTCCGCCGGCCTCACGCTCGCGCTGCTGATCCTGCCGATCGTGATCGTCGCGACCCGCGAGTCGCTGCGCGCGGTGCCCAAGGCGATCCGCGAGGCCGCCTACGGGCTCGGCGCTACGCGCTGGGAAGTCACCAAGGACCACGTGCTGCCTTATTCGACCGGCGGCATCCTGACCGGGCTCATACTGGGATTGTCGCGAGCGATCGGCGAGACGGCCCCGATCATCACGATCGGCGCCTTGAGCTTCATCGCCTTCCTGCCGCCGGCGCCGGTCAGCGGCGAGTTTCCGTTCTTCAATTTCGAGTGGCTGATGAGCGAGTTCACGGCCATGCCGATCCAGATGTTCAACTGGGTGTCGAGGCCGGACCAGGCATTCCAGGCCAACGCGGCGGCCGCGGGCGCAATCCTGCTCGGCATGACGCTGCTGATGAACGCCATAGCGATCTGGATCCGTTATCGCTTCCGCAAGAAGATCAACTGGTGATGGACATGGACATCGCCGCCACCCGTAAAGCCGTATCAGGAGTCACCCAGGTGCAACCGATGCAAGGGGACAGCAGCGCGAGGACTCCGGCCACGCCGGGAGTCTCGATAACGCTAGATGACAGAGCCCAGTCGCGGGCCAATCCGCCGAAGGCCCGGGCCGAAGGGCTCAACTTCTGGTATGGCACGAACCAGGCGCTGAAGAACATCAACCTGACAATCCCCGAGCGGCAGGTCACAGCGCTGATCGGTCCATCGGGCTGCGGCAAGAGCACGTTCCTGCGCTGCTTCAATCGCATGCACGACCTGCAGCCCGATACGCGCTACGAGGGCGCCATCCAGTTGCGGCCGGACGACATCAACCTGGTCGGCAAGGAAGTCGATCCGATCGAGGTTCGGATGCGGATCGGCATGGTATTCCAGAAGCCCAATCCCTTCCCGAAAACGGTCTTCGAGAACGTCGCTTACGGCCTGCGTCTGCGCGGCATCGGCAACAAGACCGAGCTCGCCGAGCGCGTCGAGAGAGCGCTGCGGGGTGCGGCGATCTGGGACGAGGTCAAAGACCGCTTGAACGACTCGGCGCTCGCTCTTTCGGGCGGGCAGATGCAGCGGCTGTGCATCGCGCGGGCGCTCGCGACCGAGCCGGAGATCCTGCTGTTCGACGAACCGACCTCGGCGCTCGACCCGATCGCGACCGCCAAGATCGAGGAGCTGATCTCCGAGCTGCGCGAGTCGGTCACGATCCTGATCGTGACCCACAACATGCAGCAGGCCGCCCGCGTGTCGGATTTCACGGCATTCATGTATCTCGGCGAGCTGGTCGAGGTGGATGCCACCTCGAAGATCTTCACGAATCCCGCCAAGAAGGCGACCGAGGACTACATCACCGGCCGCTATGGCTGAGGACAGGCTCATGGACCCTGTAGAGCGCCGGGCGGAAGCCCGAGCTACCGGCGTTTCCGAGGCCCCCGTGAGCGGGCCGACCGGGCACGGCGGCGACCCCGCCGAGGGCCACACCGCGAAGGCGGTGGACCAGTCCCTGGGCGGGCTGCGCATGCTGGTAACCGAGATGGGCGGCCTGGTGATCGACCAGGTCGCGAGCGCGGTCAAGGCGCTGCTCGAGAGCGATTCGCGGCTCGCCGAAATGGTTCTCTCCCGCGAACCGCTGGTGAACGACTACGACACGCGGCTCGATCGCGACTCGCTGACATTCATCGCGTTGCAGCAGCCGGTGGCGAACGACCTGCGCATGGTCCGCGCCGTGGCCCGCGTGGGGCTGGAGCTCGAGCGGGTCGGCGACGAGGCGAAGAAGATCGCCCGCTTCGCGAATCGCCTCGGCGACAGCTCGACTCCCGAGCCTGTCGCGGCGGTGTCGCGCTCGCTGCGGCACATGGCCGACCAGTCCACGTCGATGCTCAGGAACGCGGTCAGGGCGGTGGACGAGGCGGACGCGGGACTCGCGCGGCAGGTGCTCGCGAGCGACAAGGAGCTCGACGCCGAGTACGCGACGGCACTCCGGCAGCTGATGTCGTTCGTGATGCAGGACCACCAGTTCCTGAAGGCCACGATCGACACGATGTTCGCGCTGAAGGGCCTCGAGCGCATCGGCGACCACGCCAAGAACATCTCCGAGCAGGTGCTGTACATGCTCGGCGGCCAGGATCCGCGGCATGCCACGGCAGATGCGCCGCCGCCGTGAGGAAGAAGGGGATAGGCGATAGGGGTTAGGGGTTAGTGCGGGAAGCGGGCGCCGAGGCACGGTTCCGACACTAACCCCTATCCCCTAACCCCTAGCCCCTATCCCCTATCCCCTTCCTCTACTCCGCATTCCGCAGCAACTCGTTGATCCCGACCTTGGCACGGGTCTGCGCGTCCACACGCTTGACGATCACGGCGCAGTAGAGGCTGTACTTGCCGTTGGCGGCCGGCAGCGATCCGGGAACGACGACCGCCCCGGCTGGGATGCGGCCGTAGCTGACCTCGTCCCGCTCCCGGTCGTAGATCCGCGTGCTCTGGCCGACGTACACGCCCATCGAGAGCACCGCGCCCTGCTCGACGATCACGCCCTCGACGACCTCGGAGCGCGCGCCGATGAAGCAGTCGTCCTCGATGATCGTCGGGCTCGCCTGCAGCGGCTCGAGCACCCCGCCGATGCCGACGCCGCCGGAGAGGTGCACATTGCGGCCGATCTGCGCGCAGGAGCCGACTGTGGCCCAGGTATCGACCATCGTGCCCTCGCCGACCCAGGCGCCGATGTTGACGTAGCTCGGCATCAGCACCGCGTTGCGGGCCACGTAGGCGCCGCGGCGCACGACGGCGGGCGGCACGATACGCACGCCCTCGGCGCGGAAGCGCTCGGCGTCGTGACCGGCGTGCTTCAGCGCTACCTTGTCGTAGAAACGTGTATAGCCGGCCTCGATGGGCTGGTTGTCGTTGATCCGGAACGACAGCAGCACCGCCTTCTTGAGCCATTCGTTGACGACCCAGCGGCCGTCGCGCTTCTCGGCGACCCGCTCTGCGCCGGAGTCGAGCAGCTCGATCGCGCGCTCGACCGCGGCGATCACGCCGGTCGGCGTGGCGCCGGGAGCGTATTTCGTCCGGTTCTCGAAGGCGGCGTCGATCGTGGCGGCGAGCTCGGCGTGCGTGGTCATGTGCGGGGTGCGTCGTCGAATTGTGGGTTCCGAAGGATACCGCAATGGCTCCTGCGGTCCCGGATACGGGCCTCGACTGCCAGTGTGGCTACCGCGACAACGGTCGGGCCCGCGACGCGGGCGGCTACCCGGACACCTGTCCGGCAAACGCCGTAAATCCTTCCCTGGAGGCTCCGGCTCGGCATCCCTGCCTCGCACGGTTGCCGGACAGGTGTCCGGGCATCCGCCTCTGCGCGTCGCAAGGCCCGTCACGGTCGGTGGTCGCTCTTCAGTCCACCAACGGCGGGCGGTCGCGATGAGTCCCTTCCGTGCACGCGGCGAAGCCGTCGCGCGACAGGACGTCGCGCGCGGAGCCTCCAGGGATGGATTTACGGCGTCTTCGACGCGTGCACGGAAGGGGCGAAACAGGCGACCGGGCTGCGGCGCGACATGAACGGGCGATCAGTCCGCTCTGCGCCCGCTTGTCTTCACGAAGCGAGCGATGCGATGGGCCGCCTCGACGCAGTCCTCGACGCTCGCGACCAGCGAGATCCGCACGCGGCCGCGCCCCGGGTTGCCCGCCGCCGTCTCGCGCGCGAGATAGGAGCCTGGCAGCACGGTCACGTGCTGCTGCTCGAACAGCCCGCGCACGAAGCGCTCGTCGTCGCCGACCGCGGGCCACAGGTAGAACGCGCCGGCCGGCCGCTCGACGGGCAGGACCTCGCCGAGGATCGGCAGGACCCGCTCGAACTTCTCGCGGTACAGCCGGCGGTTCTCGACGACGTGTGCCTCGTCCTGCCAGGCGGGCAGGCTTGCGAGCTGCACGTGCACCGGCATCGCGCAGCCGTGGTAGGTGCGGTAGAGGAGGAACTGCCCGATCAGCGCGGCGTCCCCGGCCACGAAGCCCGAGCGCAGCCCGGGGACGCTGGAGCGCTTCGACAGGCTGTGGAACACGACGCAGCGCTGGTACTGCTCGTGGCCGGCAGCGACGGCCGCCTCGAGCAGGCCGGGTGGCGGGCGGTCCTCGTCCGGGTAGATCTCCGAGTAGCACTCGTCCGCGAGCACGACGAAGTCGTAGCGCTCGGCGAGTTCCAGCGCACGGCGCAGGTAGTCCCGCGGCATCACCGCGCCGCTCGGGTTGCCGGGGCTGCACAGGATCAGCAGCTGGCAGTCGTTCCAGGTGGCGGCCTCGACTGCATCGAGGTCGGGCAGGTAGCCGTTGCCGGGCCAGCCGTCGAGGAACACGGGCTCCGCTCCGGCCAGCAGCGTGGCGCCCTCGTAGATCTGGTAGAAGGGATTCGGCATCAGCACCCGTGGCCTCGGCCGGGTCGGGTCCACGACCGCCTGTACGAAGGCGAAGATCCCCTCGCGAGTGCCGTTCAGCGGCAGCACCGTCGTACCGGCGTCCAGCGACTGCCGCGGCAGGTCGAAGCGTCGCGCGAGCCAGTCGGCGATCGCGCCGCGCAGTTCCGGCAGGCCGGCCGTCAGCGGATAGCTGCCGAGCCCTTCGAGCGCCGCGCCGAGTGCGGATGCGATGAACGCCGGCGGCGCGTGCCGGGGCTCGCCGATCGAGAGCGGGATGTGCTGCAGGTCGTCCGGTGGCCTCGCGCCGGCCAGCAGCCCGCGCAGGCGCTCGAACGGGTACGGCTGCAGGCGCCGGAGCCTTGGGTTCATGCGCTCAGGATCGAGCGTTGCCCGAGGCGGCAGGCTCGCGGCGGTCGAGCGCATCGATGAGCCGCTCCTGCAGCCGGAGCCGCGCGGTCTCGGTCAGCGGCTGGCCGTACTCGTCCGAGACGAAGAACACGTCTTCGGCACGCTCGCCGACCGTGACGATCTTGGCGGCGTTCACGTCGATGCCTTCGGCCAGGAACACCTTGCCGATCTCGCTCAGCAGCCCGGGCCGGTCGCCGGCGATGATCTCGAGAATCGTGCGCTGCTGCAGCGGGTCGTCCGAGTAGGTGATCTGGGTCGGCGTCGTGAACATCCGCACCTGGCGTGGCACGCGCCGGTTGACCACCGGGAAGCTCACCTCCGAGGACTCCAGCACGTTCGCGAGGTTTCGCTCGATGTCGCGCGCCCGCTCTCCGTCGGCGATCGGCGTGCCCGTGTCCTCGAGAACGAGGTAGGTGTCGAGGCTGAGTCCGCCCTCGAGCGGCGTGATGCGGGCGTCGAGGATGTTGAGCCCCATCTGGTCGAGCAGCGCGGTCGTGCGTGCGAAGTTGTCCTGCTTGTGAGGCATCAGCGTCAGCACGGCGTTTCCGCCGCGCTCCGGCGTGTCGCGCACTGCGACCAGCGGCGAGGGGTCTGCCGGGTCCCGCCCCGCGACCAGGCAGGTGTGCCAGGCGACCTCGGCGGGCGTGTGCCGGAGGAAGTAGTTCGAGTTGCAGCGCGACCACACGGCCTCGATCCGCTCGGGCGGCAGGCCCTGGCGCGCGAGCAGCTCGATCGCCTCGGCGCGGGTCTCGGCGACCAGCTCCTCCTGGTCGATCGGCGACTCGAGCCCGCGGCGCAGCGCGCGCCGCGTGCGCTCGTAGAAGTCCTGGAACAGCGACGCCTTCCAGGAGTTCCAGAGCTTCGGGTTCGTGCCGCGCACGTCGGCCACGGTGAGCAGGTACAGGTAGTCGAGGTGCGTCTGGTCGCCCACGGTCCTGGCGAACTCGCGGATGACCTCCGGGTCCGAGATGTCCTTCTTCTGCGCCGTGACCGACAGAAGCAGGTGGTTGCGCACCAGCCAGGCGACCAGCCGGGCGTCGTAACGCGACAACCCCTGCTCGAGGCAGAAGGCTTCGGCGTCCACGGCGCCGAGCTCGGAATGATCGCCGCCGCGACCCTTGGCGATGTCGTGGAACAGCGCAGCCAGGTAGACGATTTCCGGCTTCGGTACCTTCTGCATCAGCTGCGACATCGCCGGCAGCTCGCTGGCGAAGCGCTCGAGCATCAGCCGGCGGAGGTTGCGGACCACGAACAGCGTGTGGGCGTCCACCGTGTAGGAGTGGAACAGGTCGTACTGCATGCGGCCGACGATGCGTCCGAAGGCCGGAATGTAGCGGCCGAGCACGCCATACAGGTTCATCCGGCGCAGCTCGTGAGTGAGCCCGCGGGGTGCCTGCAGGAACTCGAGGAACAGCCGGTGGTTGCGCGGGTTCTGGCGGAATTCCTCGTCGATCAGCCACAGGTGCCGGCCGAGCAGTCGCACCGTGTCGGCCCGGACGCCGCGGATCTCGGGGTGATCCTGCATCAGCCGGAAAAGTTCCAGCATCGCCGTCGGGTTGCGGACGAACACGTCCTCGGCCGTCACCTCGAGGTAGTCGTTTCGCACCTGGAAGCGCGGGTTGAGCGGCACGACCTCGGCCGCGCCCTCGGTCAGGATCGCCTCGCGGAACAACTGCAGCAGCATCTCGTTCAGCAGGCTCACGTCCATGACGGTGCGGTAATAGCGCTGCATGAACTGCTCGACCGCCAGCGTGTAGGTCGCGTCCTCGTAGCCGAACATCCGGGCGATGCGGATCTGGTAGTCGAACAGCAGGCGATCCTCGCGGCGCGCGGTGATCATGTGCAGCGCGAAGCGCACCCGCCAGAGGAAGTCCTGCGCCTGGCGCAGCTTGCGCAGCTCGCCGCGTGTCAGGAAGCCGTGCTCGACCAGCTCGTCGAAGGTCTCCGCGCCGAAGTGGCGCTTCGCCACCCAGCCGATGGTCTGTATGTCGCGCAGCCCGCCCGGACTCGCCTTTACGTTCGGCTCCAGGTTGTAGGCCGTGTCGTGGTAACGGTGATGCCGCGTCGCCTGCTCGGCGAGCTTGGCCTCGAAGAACTCGCGCGAGGACCAGATCCGGTCCGGGCCGAGCGCCCGGCGCATGGACTGGAACAGGTGCTCGGGACCGCAGAGCAGGCGCGCCTCGATCAGCGTGGTCGCGACGCTGACGTCCGCGGCGCATTCACGCTGGCAGTCGTCGATGGTGCGGACGCTGTGACCGACCTCGAGCCCGATGTCCCACATGAACGCCAGGAAGGCCTCGATGCCGCGGTGTCCGTCCGCCGATTCGCTCTTCGGCAGCAGGATCAGCACGTCGATGTCCGAGCAGGGGTGCAGCTCGCCGCGGCCGTAGCCGCCGACGGCGATCAGGTCGACGTCCTTCTCGTGCGGCCCGGCATGCAGCGACCATGCCTTGCGCAGCACCACGTCCACCATCCGGGCGCGATCATGAACCAGCGACTCGATCGGTTCCTCTTCGACGAAGCGTCGCTCGAGGTCCGCGCTGCCCTCGGCCAGCGCGCGACGGAAGCTCGCGACCCGGTCGCCGCCGGCATCGAGCAGCTCGGGCAGGCCTGCGAGGAATCCCCAGGGCGGCAGCGGCACCCGGCCGGCGGGCGGGTCGAACTCCCCGGCGGGCGTGGCGGACATCGTGGTCAGGGCGGGGGTTGTTCGTGGGCGCCGAGCGTGAGGACCTCGGCTCCATCCGCCGTGACGAGGATCGTGTGCTCCCACTGCGCCGACAGCGAGTGGTCGCGCGTGATCACCGTCCAGCCGTCCGGCAGCAGCTTCACCTCGCGGCGCCCGGCGTTCACCATCGGCTCGATCGTGAACGTCATGCCGGGCAGCAGCTCGAGCCCGGTGCCTGCCTCGCCGAAGTGCAGCACCTGGGGGTCCTCGTGGAAACCGCGCCCGATGCCGTGCCCGCAATACTCGCGCACGACGGAGTAGTGATTGCCCTCGACGAAGGTCTGTATCGCATGCCCGATGTCGCCGAGCCTTGCGCCGGGTTTGACGATCCGGATGCCACGCCACATCGCCTGGTAGGTCACGTCGACCAGCCGCCGCACGTGGGGCTGCATCCGCCCGACCGCGTACATGCGGCTCGTATCGCCGTGGAATCCGTCCTTGATCACGGTCACGTCCACGTTGACGATGTCGCCCTGCCGCAGCTTGCGGTCGCCCGGGATGCCGTGGCAGACGACGTGGTTCACCGAGGTGCAGATGGACTTCGGGTAGCCCCTGTAGCCGAGCGGGGCGGGCACGGCCTTCTGCACGTCCACGATGAACTGATGGCAGATGCGGTCCAGTTCGTCGGTCGATACGCCTGGCACGACGTGCGGCCCGATCATGTCGAGCACCTCGGAGGCGAGGCGGCCGACGACACGCATGGCCTCGGCTTCCGCCGGGGTCTTGACGGAAACGCGGCCTGCGCTGTCGGACTGCCAGTGGGTGCCTGCCGGCTCTGAGTACTGCATGCCTCTCGACGGATAGGGTCGCACGCTGGCGGCCTGCGCGCGCAAGTGTTTGAACAAGCGGCCGGTTATGGTATAAAGCGCGGCTCAGTTTGACAACGAAATCCGCACACGCACCGGCACATGTGGCTGGGTGCCTGCCCGAAACGCAAGTCCGGGCGGGTTGCCACATGGGGTGCGTGGAGGCTCAACCCCACAAGGAGATTTTTCATGGCCAGCGTGTCCATGCGACAGATGCTGGAAGCGGGTGTTCATTTCGGACATCAGACCCGCTTCTGGAACCCGAAGATGGCTCCGTTCATTTTCGGCGAGAGAAACCGGATCCACATCATCAACCTCGAGAAGACCCTGCCCCTGTACCAGGAGGCGGCGGACTTCATCAAGAAAGTGGTCTCGGACGGAGGCACCGTGCTGTTCGTCGGCACGAAGCGCTCTGCACGCGAAGCCATCCGCGAGGAGGCCGTGCGCTGCGGCATGCCCTTCGTCAGTCATCGCTGGCTGGGCGGCATGCTCACCAACTTCAAGACCATCCGGCAGTCGATTCGCAAGCTGACCGAGATCGACGAGATGGCGGAGAGCGGCCAGCTCGAGACCCGCAATAAGCGTGAGGCCCAGGGCCTGCGCCGTGAGCGCGAGAAGCTCGACCGCAGTCTCGGCGGCATCAAGGACATGGACGGGCTGCCGGACGCGCTGTTCGTCGTCGACGTCGGGCACGAGCGCATCGCCGTGCACGAGGCGCAGAAGCTCGGCATCCCGGTCATCGCCATCGTGGACACGAACTGCGATCCGGACGGCATCAGCTACATGGTGCCGGGCAACGACGACGCGATGCGGGCCATCCAGCTCTACGCGTCCGGCATCGCCGATGCCGTACTCGAAGGCCGGGCGACGATCCCGGAGGTCGCCGTGGGCGAAGACGAGTTCGTCGAGCTCGACGAGGAGGGCCGTCCCAAGGCCAAGGCCGGCCCGCGGCGTCGTTCGGCGCCGGTGAAGAAGAAAGTCGCGCCGCGGCGCAAGCCGGTTGTCGCGGCGGCTCCGGCCGAGGCGGCCCCGGCTGAGGAAGCTCCGGTCGAGGCGGCGCCCGCAGAGGAAGCACCTGCGGTCGAGGCGCCCGTCGAGGCAGCGGTCGAGGTCTCGATCGAGGCCGAGGAACTCGTCGACGCCGATCCCGAGGAGAGCCCGGAGGAATTCATGGCCCGGCGCGCCGCGCTGCGCAAGAAAGCCCCGGCCGCCGAGAAGGCCCCGGCCGCCGAGAAGGCCGCGAAGTCTGAGCAGGAAGGAGGCTGAGCCATGTCCGTCACGGCTGAAGCAGTGAAGGCGCTTCGAGAGCGTACCGGCGCGGGCATGATGGAATGCAAGCGGGCGCTGGTCGAAGCCAATGGCGACATCGAGGCAGCCGCGGAGATCATGCGCAAGTCGGGCCTCGCCAAGGCCGACAAGAAGGCCGGCCGGGTGGCGGCCGAGGGCGTGATCGTGATCGAGACCGCCGCGGACGGGCAGTCCGCTGCGATCGTCGAAGTCAATTCGGAGACCGACTTCGTGGCCCGGGAGAAGGACTTCCAGGCATTCGCGGCTGAGGTCGCGAAGACGGCGCTGGCCACCAGGCCCGCCGACCTCGAGGCGCTGCTCGGGACCCGGCTCGAGAGCGGCAAGACGATCGAGGAGACCCGGCGCGAGCTGATCGCGCGGATCGGCGAGAACATCGGCGTGCGTCGCTTCGAGCTGGTGAGCTCGCCGGCGAAGCTGGCGACCTACCTGCACGGCACCCGCATCGGGACGCTGGTCGCCTACGAGGGCGGCGACGAGACGCTCGGCAAGGACCTCGCGATGCACGTCGCGGCGATCAATCCGCAGTACGTGTCGGTCGACGACGTGCCGGCGGACTTCGTCGCCAAGGAGCGCGAGATCGAGATGGCCAAGGCGGAAGCCGAGGCCCAGGGGAAGAAGCCGAAGGAGATCATCGCGAAGATGGTCGAAGGGCGGCTGCGCAAGTCCCTGGCCGAGATCGCACTGCTCGGCCAGCCCTTCGTGCGCGACCCGGACGTCACGGTCGAGAAGCTGCTGAAGCAGGCCGACGCGAAGGTGCTGGGCTTCGTGCGCTACGAGCTCGGTGCCGGAATCGAGAAGAAGCAGGAGAATTTCGCCGAGGAAGTGATGGCGCAAGTCCGAGGCGCCTGACCCCGGCCGCAAGAACCGCTGAAGAACCCCGCCCCGGCGGGGTTCTTTATAATGCCGCCGGCAAGAGGGGGCCGAGCCGATGGCTGGAAACGTACCGACGCGCTATCGCCGTATCCTGGTCAAGCTGTCCGGGGAGGCGCTTATGGGGGATGCGGACTATGGCATCGACCCTGCATTCCTCAGGCGGCTCGCCGCGGAGATCCGCGCGGTTCGCGAGCTCGGTGTCGAGGTCGCGATCGTGATCGGCGGCGGCAACCTGTTCCGCGGAGCCGGGCTGGCGCGGGCCGGCATGGACCGGGTCACGGCTGACCACATGGGCATGCTCGCCACCGTAATGAATGCGCTCGCGCTGCAGGACGCGCTCGAGTCGGTCGGCGCCTTCGCGCGGGTCATGTCCGCGATCCGCATCAACGAGGTCTGCGAGGACTACATCCGCCGGCGCGCGATCCGCCACCTGGAGAAGGGGCGAGTGACGATCTTCGCGGCCGGCACCGGGAACCCGTTCTTCACCACCGACACGGCGGCCAGCCTGCGCGCGATCGAGATCGAGGCGCAGCTGCTGCTGAAGGCCACCAAGGTCAACGGCGTGTTCGACTCGGACCCAGTGACAAACCCGGCCGCGCGGCACTATGACCGCCTCAGCTATGACGAAGTGCTCGAGCGCCGGCTCAACGTCATGGACGCGACGGCCATCGTGATGTGCCGTGATCATCAGCTGCCGCTGCGGGTGTTCGACCTGAACCAGCCCGGCGCGCTGGTCAGCGCGGCCCGGGGCGAGGACGTCGGGACGCTCGTGACAATCTGACTGAGAAGGCCCAACCGGGCGCTGTGGAGGCTAAGCCATGCTGGAAGACATCAAGAAGGACGCGGCCGAGCGTATGGCCAAGTGCGTCGTCGCCTACAGGAACGAGCTCAAGCGCATGCGGACGGGGCGAGCCAACACCAGCCTGCTCGAGCACATCCACGTCGATTACTACGGCGGCGAGGTGCCGCTGAGCCAGGTGGCGAACGTCACGGTCGAGGATGCGCGCACGCTGACGGTCGTGCCCTGGGAAAAGCAGATGGTGCCGGTCATCGAGAAGGCGATCATGAAGTCGGACCTCGGCCTGACGCCTGCCACGGCCGGTACCGTGATCCGGGTGCCGCTGCCGGCCCTCACCGAAGAACGCCGTCGCGACCTGACCAAGGTCGTGCGCCACGAGGCCGAGAGCGCCCGGGTCGCGATCCGCAACGTTCGGCGTGACGTCATGCACGAGCTCAAGGACCTGTTGAAGGAGAAGCTGGTTTCCGAGGACGACGACCATCGCGCTCAGGACGAGGTGCAGAAGCTGACGGACAAGTACGTCGCCGAGGTCGACCAGGTCCTCGCGGAGAAGGAAAAAGAGCTGATGCAGGTCTGAGCGGTGGCGCAAGCCGAGTCCCGCGACCCCGCTATCCCGCGCCACGTCGCCGTCATCATGGACGGCAACGGGCGCTGGGCGGCCCGGCGTGCGCTGCCGCGCCACCTCGGGCATCGCGCCGGCATCAAGGCCGTCCGGGCCACGGTCGAGGGCTGCGCCCGGCGCGGCGTGGAGCAGCTCACGCTGTTCGCCTTCTCGAGCGAGAACTGGAAGCGGCCGACCGAGGAGGTCTCCAGGCTGATGGAGCTGTTCCTCGAAGCGATGGACCGCGAGATCGCGGAGCTGCACCAGAACTCGATCAGGCTGCGGTTCATCGGCGACCTCGGCACGTTGCGCGCTGCGCTGCTCGAGCGGATACGGGCCGCCGAGGAACTCACGGCCGGCAACCAGCGCATGACGCTGAACATCGCGGTTTCCTACGGCGGCCGCTGGGACATAGTGCAGGCAGCGCGGCAGCTGGCCGCTCGCGTGCGGGACGGCGGGTTCCCGCTCGAGTCCATCGACGAACCCGCATTCGCGGCGGCGTTGCAGCTCGGGGGCACGCCAGACCCGGACCTGTTCATCCGCACCGGGGGCGAGCAGCGCATCAGCAACTTCCTGCTGTGGAACCTCGCCTACACGGAGTTGTATTTCTGCGGCGCGCTGTGGCCCGATTTCGATGACAAGGAACTGCTCCGGGCATTAGAGCACTTCGGCGCGCGGCAACGCCGCTTCGGGCTGACCTCGGCACAGGTGGCCGGTGGCTAGCGGGCTGCGCGAGCGCGTGCCGACGGCGCTGGCGCTCGCTGCCGCGGTCGTCGTAGTCCTGCTGTGGACGCCGCCGGCGGTCGCGGTCACCGCCATTGCGTTGATTATGCTCGCCGGCGCGTGGGAGTGGGCCGGGCTTGCGGGGCTCGCCACCCCGCTCAAGCGGGGCGGCTACGTGCTGGCCGTCGCGGGTGGGATCGCGCTCGACTGGTGGTACACGGCCGGCGACGCCGAGCGGGTCACATTCCTGCGCGCGGCCGCGCTCTGGTGGCTGCTGGCGTTTCTCTGGCTGGTGTTCGCAGCGCAGCGCGGCGGCCGGCTGGCTGCGGCCATCGTCGGCTGGATCGTGCTGGCCACGGCGGCCGTCAGCCTCGCCCGGCTGGTGCTGGTCGAGCCGCAGGGGCGGGAACTGCTGCTGTTCCTGCTGGTGCTGATCGCCGCGGCCGATGTCGGTGCCTATTTTGGCGGAAGCAACTTCGGGCGGCACAAGCTCGCGCCGAAGGTGAGTCCGGGCAAGACCTGGGAGGGCTTTGCGGCGGGGATGCTCGCGGCCACGGCGGCGGCCGTGGTCGGGGCGCTCTATTTCGGGGCGCCGCTGCTGCCGTGGCTTGCGCTATGCGTGCTGGTCGCGCTCGTCTCGGTGGTCGGCGACCTCCTCGAGAGCATGTTCAAGCGGCACGCGGGCCTGAAGGACAGCGGCAGCCTGCTGCCAGGGCACGGCGGCGTGCTCGATCGCATCGACAGCGTGACCGCTGCGGCCCCGGTCTACCTGCTGGGGTTGCTCGTACTGGGCATGGCCTGAGCATGAAGGTAGCGATACTCGGCAGCACCGGCAGCATCGGCATCAGCACGCTGGACGTGCTTGCGCGGCATCCGGATCGCTACGAGGTCGTGGCGCTCGCCGCGTCCAGCAACCACGGGCGCCTGCTCGAGCAGTGCATCGCGCATCGGCCGCGCGTCGCGGTGCTGCGCGATGGCGGATCGGCGCAGCAGCTCGAGTCGGCGCTCAGGGCGGCGGGGCAGCGCACCGAGGTGCTGGCGGGCGCGGAAGCGCTCGAACAGGTCGCGGCCAGCGGCGAAGTGGATGCGGTCATGGCGGCGATCGTCGGGGCGGCCGGGCTGCCTTCGACGCTTGCGGCGGCCCGGGCAGGCAAGCGCGTGCTGCTCGCGAACAAGGAGTCGCTGGTCGTCGCCGGGCGCCTGATGGTGGATGCCGTGCGCAGCGGCGGCGCCACGCTGATCCCGATCGACAGTGAGCACAACGCCGTCTTCCAGTGCCTGCCTGCCGGTGTCGAGACGGGTCGCCAGGTGCCTGGCGTGCGAAGGATCCTGCTCACGGCCTCGGGCGGTCCGTTCCTGCGGCGCAGCCGGGCTGAAATGGCCCGGGCCCTGCCCGAGGACGCCTGCGCCCATCCCCGCTGGAACATGGGGCCGAAGATCTCGGTGGATTCCGCGACGCTGATGAACAAGGGGCTCGAGCTGATCGAGGCCTGCGTGCTGTTCGGCATGGAACCGCGCGACGTCAGCGTGGTCGTACATCCGCAGAGCATCGTCCACTCGCTGGTGGAGTACGTGGATGGTTCGATCCTGGCCCAGCTCGGCAATCCCGACATGCGAACCCCGATTGCCCACGCTTTAGGCTGGCCGGAGAGGATCGTCTCCGGTGTAGAATCGCTGGATCTTGTCGCCGCCGCGCGCCTGGACTTCGAGGCACCCGACCTCGATCGCTTTCCGGCGCTGCGACTGGCCCGCTCGGCCGCCGAGCTGGGCGGTACCGCCCCGGCGGTGCTGAACGCGGCGAACGAGGTGGCGGTCGAGGCTTTCCTCGGCGGTCGCCTGGGTTTCCTTGGCATTGCCGAGTTGATCGAGGCGGTGCTCGAGGAACACGTCGACGGGCCCGCCAGCGATCTTGGGATCGTGCTCGAAGCGGACCGCTGGGCGCGGGACCTGGCACGCGAGAAATTGGCCCCGGTGGCCGAAAGGGACGCATGACGATTCTGAGCTACGTGCTGGCTTTTCTCGTCGCGATAGGCGTACTGGTCGCCGTTCACGAGTATGGCCACTTCTGGATGGCGCGCAGGATGGGCATCCGGGTGCTGCGGTTCTCGATCGGCTTCGGCAAGGTGCTCTGGAGCCGCCGCGACGCCCGTGGCACCGAGTACGCGATCTCGGCGATCCCGCTCGGCGGCTACGTGAAGCTGCTCGACGAGCGCGAGGGGCCGGTTGCGGACGCGCAGCTGTCCGAGGCCTATAACCGCAAGCCGGTCTGGCGTCGCATCCTGGTGCTGGTGGCCGGGCCGCTCGCCAATTTCCTGTTCGCGGTCGCGGCGTACTGGATCCTTTTCGTTGCAGGCGTCCCGACGCTGAAGCCTGTCATCGGCCAGGTCGCTCCCGGCTCGATCGCAGAGCGTGCCGGGCTGCAGGCCGGGGACGAGGTGCTGCAGGTGGACGGCCGCGAGGTCCCGACCCGCGAGGCGGCCGTGCTCGCGATCCTCGATGAGCTGATGACCGCCGCGCCGATCAGGATGGGCGTACGGGGCGAGGACGGGCGGTCGCGGAGCCTGGCGCTCGAACTCGAGGGCGACCGGCGCGGATTGACCGAGCCGGGTGCGCTGCTGCCGGGCCTTGGTTTCGAGTTCTGGTATCCGGCGATCCCTGCGCGGGTCGGCAAGGTGCTCGAGGGCAGTCCGGCCGAGCGGGCGGGGCTGCGCGAAGGCGACCTGCTGGTCGAGGTCGGCGGCGAGCCGGTCGAGGATTTCCCCTCGCTGGTACGGCTGGTGCAGCCGAATCCGGGTCGGACGCTCGAGTTCACGATCGACCGCGCCGGGGAGCAGGTCCGCGTGCCGGTCGAGATCGAGGCCCAGCGCGAAGGCGAGAGGCTCGTCGGGCGTATCGGCGTGCAGCCGGCCACCGGCGGCGCGATTCCCGAGGAGATGCGCACCCGCGAGCGCTACGGACCGCTCGAGTCGCTGGCCCGGGCGACCGGAAAGACCTGGGACATGTCGACTCTGACGGTGCGGATGCTCTGGAACGTCGTCACAGGCGACGTGTCGGTGAAGAACCTGAGCGGGCCGATCAACATCGCCGAATACGCGGGCTTCTCCGCACGCCAGGGGATCCTCTCGTTCCTGTCCTTCCTCGCCATCGTCAGCGTTAGCCTGTTCATACTCAACCTGCTGCCCATTCCGATCCTGGACGGTGGCCAGATCGTCTACCAGGTGGCGGAACTGGTGAAGGGCAGCCCGCTGTCCGAGCGCGCCCAGGCCGTGGGACAGCAGATTGGCATCCTGCTGCTGCTGGTGCTGATGAGCTTCGCCTTCTACAACGACCTGTCGCGCCTGTTCAGCTGAGCCGACCCGTGAAGCGTTTCAGATTCATGGCCCCCCTGACGGCCCTGCTGGCCGTACCCGCGGTCCTTGCGCAGTCGGCCGGCGAGGAATTCACCGTCGGTGACATCCGCATCGAGGGGCTGCAGCGCATCTCGGAGGGCACTGTCTACAACTACCTGCCCGTCAACATCGGCGACCGTCTCGATGCGCGCCGGGTGGAGGAGGCGCTGCGTGCGCTCTACGCGACCGGCTTCTTCCGCGACGTCGAGATCCGCCGCGACGGCGGCGCGCTGGTGGTCGCGGTGCGCGAGCGACCGTCGATCGAGAGCTTCACGATCAGCGGCAACAAGGACATCAAGAGCGAGGACCTCGAGAAGTCGCTGCGCAGCGTGGGTCTCGCGCGCGGCAAGACCTTCAACCAGTCCACGCTCGACGAGGTCGAGCGCTTCCTGACCGACCAGTATTACTCCCGCGGCAAGTACGCGGTGCAGGTCGATACCAGGGTCGAGGAAGTGGCGGACAACCGCGTACGCATCGCGATCGACATCGTCGAGGGCAAGCGCTCGAAGATCCGGCAGATCAACATCGTCGGCAACGAGGCCTTCGAGGACGGCGACCTGCTCGATGCGTTCACGCTCAGCACGCCCAACTGGCTGTCCTGGTACCGCTCGGACGATCGCTATTCGCGCGAGGAGCTCTCGGGGGACCTCGAGAAGCTGCGCTCCTATTACCTCGATCGCGGCTATGCGAATTTCGAGATCGATTCCACGCAGGTCGCGATTTCGCCGGACAAGAGCGACATGTTCGTCACGATCAACGTCGACGAGGGCGAGGTTTACCGCATCTCGGACGTGAAGATCGCCGGCAACCTGGTCGTGCCGGAGTCGCAGTTGTGGCCGCTGGTGCAGGTGCGGCGCGGTGACATCTTCTCGCAGAAGATGCTGACCGTGACGACCGAGCTGATGGCGCTGCGCCTCGGGCAGGACGGCTATGCTTTCGCCAAGATCGAGCCCGTGCCGATCGCCGACCAGGATGCAAAGGAAATCGCGGTCACGTTCCTGGTCGAGCCGGGCAACCGCGCCTATGTGCGCCGGATCAACTTCAGCGGATCGACCTCGATCAACGACGACGTGCTGCGCCGAGAGATGCGCCAGATGGAGGGCGGCTACCTGTCGAACGCGGCGGTCGAGCGGTCCAAGCAGCGCCTGCAGCGGCTGCCGTTCATCGAGTCCGTCGAGGTGGAGACCACCCCGGTGCCGGGAACCCCTGACCTGGTGGACGTGGACTTCAAGATCAAGGAAGGCTTGCCCGGACAGTTCAGCGGCGGCATCGGCTACTCCGAGTCCCAGTCGATCCTGCTGAACGGCAGCTTCATACACAGCAACTTCATGGGCACCGGCAACCGCGTCGCGGCCGAGGCGAATGCGGGCCGGTACAGCCAGGTCTACAGCCTCTCGCACACGAATCCGTACACGACGATCGACGGCGTGTCGCGCTCGCTCTCGGCGACCTACCGCAAGTACAGCCAGTTCACCTCGTCCTCGTCGGATTTCGAGACCGACACCGGGACGCTGGCCGTCGACTACGGCTGGCCGATCAGCGAGTTCCAGTCGGTGCGCGCGGGCCTCGCACTCCAGCGCTCGGACCTGTTCACGGACCCGTTCTCGAGCGCCCAGGAGGCGCTGGTCTGGGTGCAGAACAACGGCAATACCTACACGAGGCAGTCCTCGGTCGGCGTGCCGCCGGTCAGCCTCACCTACTACGGCACGAAGTTCGACACCTACGAGCTGTCGCTCGGCTGGGGATTCGATTCGCGCAACCGCACCATCTTCGCCGACCGCGGCGCCCGGCACCGCCTGGGCGTTACCTACGCGCTGCCGGGCAGCGACGTCCAGTTCTACATCCTGAACTACGATTACCTGCAGTTCATCCCGATCTCGAAATGGTTCACGCTGATGCTGAACACCGAGATCGGTTACGGCATGGACGTGGGCGAGACGACCTCGGTGCCGCCGTACCGCCAGTTCTTCGCCGGCGGGCCCGAATCCGTGCGAGGCTTCCGGGCGAGCTGGCTGGGGCCGAGGGACTCCTTCGGCAATCCCTACGGTGGCAACCTGAAGTTCACGAACCAGTTCGAGCTGTTGCTGCCGATGCCGGAGAAGTACCGCTCGACGGCGCGTTTCAGCGCATTTTTCGACGTCGGCAACGTGTTCTCGACGGGCCACGTGGACTTCGTCGGCCGGGACGGCGTAACCCCTGTGTCGTACGAGTTCGAGTTTGATAAACTGAAATATTCGGCGGGCCTCGCAGTGCAGTGGCTCGCTCCGCTCGGCGTGTTCCGATTCAGCTATGCCTTCCCGCTCAACGCGGAGAAGGGCAGGGGCGTCGAATACGGCGACAAGACCGAGAATTTCCAGTTCTCGATAGGCCAGGCTTTCTGAGGTGACTTTCTCCATGCGCATCAAGATCGCGACCCTTGCCCTGCTTACCATGGCTGCTGCCGCGGCGCCGCTCAGTGCGGCCCAGGCCCAGGCCAAGATCGGTGTCGTCAACGTGGCCCGGCTGCTGCAGGAAGCGCCCCAGGCCCAGGCGGCCTCGCAGGCGCTGGAGGGCGAATTCGCCAACCGCCGCCGTGACCTCGAGAACCAGCAGAAGGACCTCAAGGCCCGCGAGGACAAGCTGCAGAAGGACGGCGCGACGATGGCCGAGGCCGAGCGCCGCAACCAGGAGAAGGCCATCCGTGACGGGCAGCGCGAGCTGGCCCGCAAGCAGAACGAGTTTCTCGAGGACCTGAACGTACGGCGCAACGAGGCGCTCGGCCAGCTGCAGCGCACGGTCCTGCAGGAAGTGCAGACCTACGCGAAGTCGGCGGGCCTCGACGTGGTCGTCGCCGACGCCCTCTACGCGAGCCCGGCCGTGGACATCACGAGCCAGGTCCTTGCGGCACTGCAGGCGCGCAAGGGCGGGGCGGCCAAGCCCTGATCCTGGCGAGCGGAACCTGAGCCCGTGCCGCTGCGGCTCGCCGACCTGGCCGTCCGGTTCGGCTGCAAGTTGCAGGGTGACCCGGAGGCTCAGATCGACCGCGTTTCGACGCTGCAGGGCGCGGGGCCCGGTTCGCTCTCGTTCCTCGCGAACCCGCGTTACGTCCGGTTCCTCGAGGCGACCCGTGCCGCCGCGGTCGTGCTCGGTCCGGAGTCTGCCGACCGCTGCCCGGTGTCGGCACTCGTCTGCGCCAATCCCTACGCGACCTATGCCCGCATCGCGCAGCTGCTGCATCCGTCGCAGCCGTTCGACGGCGGGCGGCATCCGGCGGCCGTCGTCGAGCCGGGCGCGCAGGTCGATCACAGTGCATGGATCGCGGCCGGGGCATGCATCGAGGACGGTGCCAGCGTCGGCCCCGGCTGCTGGGTGGGCCCCGGCTCGATCGTGATGGCCGGTGCGCGGCTCGGTGCCGGCTCGCAGCTGGTGGCCAATGTGACGGTCTGCCGCGAGGTGCGCATCGGCGAGCGCTGCCTGCTGCACCCGGGCGTCGTGATCGGCGCAGACGGGTTCGGCCAGGCGCCGGACGCGGGGGGCTACGTCAAGGTGCCGCAGATCGGCACCGTGGTCGTCGGCGACGACGTGGAGATCGGCGCGAATTCGACCGTCGACCGGGGCGCCATCGAGGACACGGTGATCGAGGATGGCGTGAAGATCGACAATCTCGTCCAGATCGGCCACAACACCCACGTGGGCGCGCACACGGTGATCGCCGGCTGCGTCGGGATCTCGGGCAGCGCAAGGATAGGGCGGCGCTGCATGATCGGCGGACAGGTCGGCATCGCGGGACACCTGGAGATCTGCGACGATGTCGTCCTGACCGGGCGAACGATGGTGATCAGCTCGATCCGCGAACCGGGCATGTATTCCAGCGGACTGACCGCGGACGAGGCGCGGCGCTTCAGGCGGAACTCGGCGCGGTTCCACCAGCTCGACGAGCTTGCACGACGGCTGCGGCAGCTCGAGCGCGCTGCCGCAGGCGGCGAACGGGAAGAAAAATGAACATGACTAGCGGCGGTTTTTCGATCGACGAGGTCCTGCGGCGACTGCCGCACCGGTATCCACTGCTGCTGGTGGACCGGGTGCTCGAGCACCTTCCCGGCGAGCGCCTGCGCGCGCTGAAGAACGTGACCGCGAACGAGCAGTACTTCGTCGGCCATTTCCCCGGCCGGCCGGTGATGCCGGGTGTGCTGATCCTCGAGGCGATGGCCCAGTCGGCGGGGCTGCTGGCTTTCCTGACCGCGAACGTCTACCCGGACGAGAACGTCACCTTCTACTTCGCCGGCATCGACAAGGCGCGCTTTCGCCGCCCGGTGATACCCGGCGACCAGCTGATCCTCACGGCGACGCTGCAGCGGCGCATTCGCACGATCTGGAAATTCGCCACCGTCGCGGAGGTGGATGGCGAGGAAGTCTGCAGCGCGGAAATGATGGTGATGCCCGGCTGATCCGGGAGGACCCGCAAGCAGGGGGGAAGCAGCAGATGTCGTCTTCGATACATCCGACCGCGCTGATCGACCCGGGCGCCGAGCTCGGGCCGGGCGTCTCGGTCGGCGCCTACACGGTGATCGGCCCCGGGGTGACGATCGGCGCCCGCTCCAGCATAGGGCCGCACGTCGTGATCAACGGACCGACCACGATCGGCGAGGACAACCAGGTATTCCAGTTCGCCGCGGTCGGCGACGCGCCGCAGGACAAGAAATATCGCGGCGAACCCACGCGGCTGGAAATCGGCGATCGCAACGTCGTCCGGGAGTACGTGACGCTGAACCGCGGCACGACCAAGGAGGAGGGCGTCACCCGGATCGGCAGCGACAATCTCTTCATGGCCTATTCGCACGTCGCGCACGACTGCGTGGTCGGCGACCGCTGCGTGCTCGCGAACAACGCCACGCTCGGCGGGCACGTGCACCTCGGGGACTGGGTGATCATGGCCGGCATGGCCGGTGTGCACCAGTTCTGCAAGGTGGGCGCGCATGCCTTCATCGCGAATTTCACGGCCGTCACGCGCGACGTGCCGCCGTATGTGATGGCCACCGGGCTGCCCGCCGTCGCGCACAGCGTCAATGCCGAGGGCCTCAAGCGGCGGGATTTCACGCCCGACCAGATCCGCAACATCCGCCATGCCTTCCGCATCCTCTACCGCTCGGGCCTGAAGCTTGCCGACGCGACCGAGCGACTCGAGGAACTGGCCCGCGAGCAGCCGGAGATCCAGCCCATCGTGGACTTCCTCGCGAAGTCCACCCGCAGCATCGTGCGCTGAGGACGGGGCCCGGCGTGGCTCCCACAGCCGGCGACCGCTGCATGGGTCTCGTCGCGGGCGAGGCTTCCGGCGACAACCTCGGCGGCGGGCTGCTGCAGGCGCTGGCCGCCCGCCTGCCGGGCGAGCGCTTCGTGGGCGTGGGCGGCCCGCGGATGGTCGAAGCCGGGCTCGAGGCCTGGTGGCCCTCCGATACGCTCGCAGTGATGGGACTGGCCGAGGTGCTGCGCCACCTGCCGCGCCTGCTGCGGCTGCGCAGCGAACTGGTCGCGAGATTCTCGGCCGCTCGCCCGGAGGCGTTCATCGGCATCGACGCCCCGGAGTTCAACCTGCGCCTCGCGCGTCAGCTCAAGGGCGCCGGGATGCCGACGGTGCAGTACGTGAGCCCCCAGGTCTGGGCATGGCGCCAGGGCAGGGTGCACACGATCGGCCGATCCGTGGACCTGGTGCTGTGCGTGCTTCCTTTCGAGCCGGCGTTCTACCAGTCGCACGAAGTCCGTGCGGTGTTCGTCGGTCACCCGCTTGCGGACCGGGTGCCGATGGACTCGGACCCCGAAACGGCGAGAGCGGCCCTCGGGCTCCCGGCCGGGCGGCCCACCGTCGCGGTACTGCCGGGCAGCCGCGCCGCGGAGGTGAAGCGGCTCGGACCTGCGTTCGCGGCCACGATCGCCTGGCTGCAGGCCCGTAGACCCGCGTTGCAGTTCGTCGCGCCGATGGCCAGTGCCGCCGCGCGCGTGACGTTCGAGCAGGCGCTCGCCGCGCACGCTCCCGACGCCCGGACGCTGCTGGTCGATGGGCAGTCGCAGCAGGCGCTGGCCGCCGCGGACGCCGTGCTGGTCGCCTCTGGAACGGCGACGCTCGAAACCGCGCTGGTCAAGCGGCCGATGGTCGTGGCTTACCGCGTCGCACCACTGACCGGGTGGCTGCTGCGCGAGATGAAGCTCGTCAAGACCGACTACTTCTCGCAGCCCAACCTGCTGGCCGGACGGCAGCTGGTGCCGGAGTTCTTCCAGCAGGACGTGCGTCCCGAGGTGCTCGGGCCTGCGCTGCTCGAGCAACTGGAGCGGGCGGACCGCGCCGAGCTGGTGCAGGAATTCCGGGCGATACACGAGTCGCTGCGTTGTAACGCGAGCGAGCGGGCCGCCGAAGCGATCTGCGAGCTCGTCGCAGCACGCCAGCGGTCTGGATGAGCGTGGCGGGTCCGACGCAAGCGGCGTTCGACTGGCAGCGGCCCGGGCTCGTGGCGGGCGTCGATGAAGCGGGCCGCGGGCCGCTCGCGGGTCCGGTGGTCGCGGCGGCCGTGATCCTGGACCCGGCACAGCCGATCGCAGGACTGGCCGATTCCAAGACGCTGCGGCCCGAGCGACGGCTCGCGCTCGCGGCCCGGATCGAGGCGTCGAGCCTGGCCTGGGGGCTGGGCTGGGCGAATGCGGCCGAAATCGACTCGCTAAACATACTGCAGGCGACGATGCTCGCGATGCGCCGGGCGCTGATCGCGCTGCAGCTGCCGCCGGCGCACGTCGCGTTCGACGGCAATCGCTGTCCGAGTGTCCGCGGTCTCGGATTCGAATGCAGCACCGAGGCGGTGGTCGGCGGCGATGCGCGCGTCCCGGGCATCAGCGCAGCCTCGATCCTGGCCAAGGTGGCGAGGGACCGGTTCATGGTGGCGCTGGATCGGCGCTATCCGGGTTACGAGCTCGCGGTGCACAAGGGCTATCCGACGCCGCTGCACCTCGAGGCGCTGAGAAGACTCGGCCCGTCCCCGGTGCACCGGCGGAGCTTCGCGCCGGTAAAATGCCTGGAGCCCCGCCCGAGCCGATGACAATGTCAGGTTTCGTCCACCTCCACGTGCACACCGAGTATTCGCTGGTCGACAGCGTGCTGCGCATTTCCAGCGAGCGGCGTGACGACGGGAGCCTGGTCCGCGAGGGGCTGATGGACGCGGTAGCCAGGCTGGGCATGCCGGCCGTCGCGCTGACCGACCAGGTCAACCTGTTCGCGCTGGTCAAGTTCTATCGGGCGGCACTGGCGGCGGGCGTCAAGCCGCTGGTCGGCGTGGACCTGCTGCTCGAGCCGCTCGAGGAGCGCGCCGATCCCTCGCGGCTCGTGCTGCTGTGCCAGAACGAGCGCGGTTACCGGAACCTGACGCGGCTGGTGACGCGCGCCTACCTCGAGGGCCAGGGCCGGCATGGCCCGCTGGCGCGCCGCGACTGGCTGGACGCCGACGCCACGGCCGGACTCATCGCGCTGTCCGGCGGCCGGGAGGGAGATGTCGGCCGCGCGCTCGCGAGCGGGCGGGCACCCGAGGCGCGGGCGCTGCTCGACGGCTGGCTCAAGCTGTTCGGCGACCGCTACTACCTGGAGGTGCAACGCACGGGCCGACCCGGCGAGGAAGAGTGCGTGGCCGGGTCGCTCAAGCTCGCGATTGCGGCCGGTGTCCCGATCGTCGCGACGAACGACGTGCGCTTCGTGACCCGCGAGGACTTCGAGGCGCACGAGGCGCGCGTCTGCATCCGTGCCGGGTCGCTGCTGGCCGATGCTTCCCGCCCGAGGAACTACAGCGAGGAGCAGTACCTGCGATCACCCGAGGAGATGGCGAAGCTGTTCGCCGATCTGCCGGAGGCGCTGGAGAACTCGGTCGAGATCGCCAAGCGCCTCAACCTGGAGATCCGCCTCGGCCAGCCCTCGTTGCCGGCTTTCCCTGTCCCGGACGGATGCTCGACCGAGGATCACCTGAGGCGCGAGGCCGGGCAGGGGCTGCTCGGACGTTTCGAGAAGCCCGCGGCCGGGGGCACGTTGCGCATCGCGCGGGAGGACTACCAGGCCCGGCTCGCGAGCGAACTCGACGTGATCTGCCAGATGGGCTTCGCAGGGTACTTCCTGATCGTGGCGGACTTCATCCGCTGGGCCAGGGAGAATGGCGTCCCGGTGGGGCCCGGACGCGGCTCCGGAGCCGGGTCGCTGGTCGCCTATGCGCTGGGGATCACCGACCTGGACCCGCTCGAGCACGACCTGCTCTTCGAGCGATTCCTGAATCCCGAGCGCGTCTCGATGCCGGACTTCGACGTGGACTTCTGCATGGAGGGCCGCGACCGGGTCATCGAGTACGTTGCCGAGCGCTACGGACGCGAGCGGGTTTCGCAGATCATCACCTACGGCACGATGGCCGCCCGGGCCGTCGTGCGCGACGTGGCCAGAGTGCTTGGGCACAGCTACGGTTTCGCCGACAGCATCGCGAAGCTGATCCCGTTCGAGCTCGGGATCACGCTCGAGCAGGCGCTCGAGAAGGAAGAGGAACTCCGCCGGCGCTACCGCGACGAGGACGAGGTCCGCGAGGTGATCGACCTCGCCCGGTCGCTGGAGGGGCTGGTGCGCAATGCCGGCACGCATGCCGGCGGCGTCGTGATATCGCCCTCGGTCCTGACGGACTTCGCGCCGCTGTACTGCGAGGAGGGCGGCGCGAGCGTCGTCACCCAGTTCGACAAGGACGACGTCGAGGCGGCCGGCCTCGTCAAGTTCGACTTCCTGGGCCTGCGGACGCTGACGATCATCGACTGGGCGGTGCGCACGATCAACCAGCAGCGCGCGGCGAACGGCGAGCAGCCGCTCGAGCTCGCGCAGCTGCCGATGGAAGATCCCGCGACCTTCGCGCTGCTCAAGCGCTGCGAGACGACGGCCGTCTTCCAGCTCGAGTCGCGCGGCATGAAGGACCTGATCCGGCGGCTGCAGCCCGACTGCTTCGAGGACATCGTCGCGCTGGTCGCGCTGTTCCGCCCCGGACCGCTGCAATCCGGCATGGTCGAGGATTTCATCAACCGCAAGCACGGCAGGACCAGCGGCCCGATCGACTACCTGCATCCCGAACTCAAGCCTGTGCTGGCCTCGACCTACGGCGTGATCCTCTACCAGGAGCAGGTCATGCAGATCGCCCAGGTGCTCGCGGGCTACTCGCTCGGCGAAGCCGACCTGCTGCGGCGGGCGATGGGCAAGAAGAAGGCCGAGGAAATGGCCAAGCAGCGCTCCGTGTTCACCGACGGCGCGATCGCCCGCGGCGTGCAGGAGGGCACTGCCAGGCACATCTTCGACCTGATGGAGAAGTTCGCCGGCTACGGCTTCAACAAGTCGCATTCGGCTGCCTATGCGGTTCTGTCGTACCAGACCGCCTGGCTGAAGGCGCATTACCCGGCGGCCTTCATGGCGGCGGTGCTGTCCTCCGACATGGACCGCACGGACAAGGTCGTCACGTTGATCGACGAGTGCGACCGGATGAACCTCGAGGTCGAACCGCCTGACATCAACGCGTCGCAGTACATGTTCACTGTCTCTGGGCCGGGCGCGATCCGCTACGGACTCGGTGCGATCAAGGGCGTGGGTCAGGCCGCGGTGGAGAGCTGCATCGCCGAGCGCGACGCGAACGGACCCTTCCGCGACATACTCGAGTTGTGCCGCAGGCTCGACCTCAGTCGCGTGAACCGCCGCGTGCTCGAGGCGCTGGTCCGCTCTGGCGCGCTCGATGCGCTCGGCCCGAACCGCGCGACGCTGATGCACCAGCTCCCGGGCGCGCTGCAGGCGGCCGAGCAGTCCTCGCGCGCCGCGGCCGCCGGGCAGACTGACCTGTTCGGGCTCGCGGTGCCCTCGGCAGAGGATGCCGGCAGCGAGGCGCTGCTGCAGGAGACGCTGCCGGAATGGAGCGAGAACGTCCGGCTGGCCGGCGAGCGGGAAACGCTGGGGCTCTACCTGACCGGCCATCCGATCGTCCAGCACGAACGGGAGCTCAGGCCGCTGGTGAGCGGCCGGATCGCCGACGTCGGGGGCGACCGTCCGGTCGGCGCCGGCGAGAACGGCTGGCGCACGCCGGGCAAGAACGTGACACTTGCGGGGCTCGTGCTCGAGATACGCAAGCGCGCCGGGCGCGTCAGCTTCGTGCTCGACGACCGCAGCGGACGGCTCGAGGTGACGATGTTCGACGACGTCTACCAGCAGCACCGCTCGCTGGTGGCTCGGGATGCGATCCTGGTCGTCGAGGGGCAGCTGCGCTGGGACGACTTCATCGAGGACTGGCGGCTCGCGGCGCGCCGCATCCTGGACCTGGACCAGGCCCGGGAGCAGTTCGGGCGGCGACTGGTGCTGCGCTGGCCATGCGGTTCGAACGGGGATTCCCGCCGGCTGGTCGGGGAGATCGAGCAGGCGCTGACGCCGAGCCGGGGCGGACGCTGCGCGGTGGCAATCCGCTACGCGCGGGACGACGCCACTGCGCTGGTGCAGCTGGGCGAGGAGTGGGCGGTGCGGCCGTCGCGGGAACTGATCGAACGGCTCGGCCAGATCGTCGGAGCGGACGGCATCGAGCTGCACTGCGCGCCACGGCTCGATTCCTGAGCCCGGCGCAACGACGCTGCGCGTAAGTCAGCCCTGGCCCGCGGCCCGGTCGATCGGCGTGATCCGGTCGAGCGTTTCCTCGGCGAAGTAACGCCTGACCATCATCGCCTGCTGCAGCCTGCCCTTGCGCACGTAGGTCTGGTACAGCAGGTCCTTCATCAGCTCGAGCAGCACGCCCGCCTCGTGGGGCCCGACGCAGGGGAATGCCGGCCACCCGTCGGCATCGCTGCCGAACAGCACGCGCTTGATCGTCTCGAAGGTCTGGTCGTCGATTTCCGCCATCTCCCGCGCCTCGCCGAGCAGTTCGACCACCCGCGGGCGGCCGCCTTCTCCGCTGTCTTTCAGGATGGCCTGCATCGTGCGCCTGCACATGGAGGCAAAGGCGTTGAAATGACCCGACGAGTAACAGCCGAGCGCCTCCCGGAACAGCGTTTCGCTGTCCTCGGGAAGGTGGGTGAACTGGAATTTCTCCCGCGCGCGCTCGAGCTCGACGTAGGTGCTGCTCAGCTCGACGCGGCTCGTCCCGTAAGCCTTGACCGCGAACTTCAGGAACACCGGCGAGTTGCAGGAGTCGCAGCGGTAGACGATGCCGACCTGGCCGGGTTTTGCGGCGAGGAGCTCCGCGTAGCTCGGGATCGAGACCGGGCTGATGTGGGAGAAAACCTGGCAGTGCGGGCAGGTGAGCGCGAGGCTGCGCTCCTGGTCATGATGCAGCCGACTGTTCGCGTCGATGTACACGGACATTCGGCCGGATCCCCCATCTTGATGACCGGGGAATCTTAGCGTAACCGCTCTGCCGAGGCACGGGCCTGGCCCGGTGCCTGCGTCGCCAGCGCTTGCGCTGCCGCGTTCACCGGTTCGATCACCAGGCCTTCCGGTCCGATCTGCACTCGCAGGCGTGCCTCGTGCCGCAAGGGTTGCCATGCGCTCTCGTAGTAGGAGGCTGCGACCAGCCGGGCCGCGGAGCTGCCGGCGACTATCTGCGACCAGAGATCATGTCCCGTCTGCGCGACCAGCGGGTAGGCGCTGCGATCCTGCTCGGTCGATCCCGGCGTCCTCGGCCGGTCGTGCTTCCAGCAGTTCGAGCCTGTAGCGCGCACCCAGCCCCGGGTCCCACCCGGCCCGCAGCCACTCGAGCCTGCGGATCCCGATGCGCCAGAGGTCGCCGCGCAACTCGTAGACGGCCATCCGCCCCTCCGGCAGTCGCGTCAGTGTCGCGCGGAAACGCCTGGCGCCGGTGCGCTCGAAATACAGTTCCGCGACCGGCTGCCCGGCGTGCAGCGGCTCGTATGAGGCGAGGTCGGGGCCGAGCCGCCACAGCTTCCAGCCCACGACCGCGAGTATCGCCGCGAGCAGCAGGTAACCCGCCGCCGCCGCGGCGCGTCGCGCGACCGCGCGCGTCACCGCGAGCAGCGCGGTGACCACTGCGACGAATACGATGACCGTTGCGGCAGCCTGCACCCGGCTCAGTCCAGGAACTGCGACAGCTGTCCGCTTCGCACCAGCGCGGCGAGCGTCTCGATCTCGCGATCCAGCCGGCGATCGCCTGCCTGGTAGGGAACCTGCCCGCGAACCAGTGCGTGGACGAGTTGCAGCGACGCCGTCGTCGTGAGCGGATGCATGCAGTCGATCGCATGCGCCGCGGCGAGCAGCTCGATGCCGAGCACCCTGGCGGTGTTCGCGCAGATCTCGAGCAGCTTGCGGCCCGCCCACGGTGCCATGCTGACGTGGTCCTCCTGTCCGGCGGACGTCGGCAGGCTGTCCACCGAGGCCGGGTGGGCGTACGTCTTGTTCTCGGAGACCAGCGCAGCTGCGGTGACGTGGGCCATCATGAAGCCTGACTCGAGGCCCGGCTCCGTCGCGAGAAACATGTTCAGGTTCGGGTTGACGCGGCGGTCGAGCAGGTCGATGCGTCGTTCCGAGATGCTGGCCAGTTCCGCGACAGCGATTGCCAGGAAGTCGCTGACGAAGCCGATCGGTTCGGCATGGAAATTGCCGCCGGACAGAACGTCGCGGCCGAAGACCAGTGGATTGTCCGACACGCCGTTGATCGCGGCGCCGAGAACCTGCCGGGCGTGCGCGATGGTGTGCTGGACCGCACCGAGCACCTGGGGCATGCAGCGCACCGCGTACGGATCCTGGACGCGCTCGCATTCCTCGTGGCTGCGCCGGATCTCGCTGTCGGTGAGCAGCAGGCGAAAGCGCCGTGCGACCTCGATCTGCCCGGGCAGGCGGCTCGCCTGCTGAATCCGGTCGTCGAACGGCACGTGACTGCCTGCAAGCCCCTCGACGGTGAGTGCCCCGGCGACGATCGAGGCATCGAGCAGGCGCTCCGCCAGGAACAGGCCCTCCAGCGACAGCGCCAGGCTGAGCTGCGTGCCGTTCAGCAGCGCCAGCCCCTCCTTGGCCTCGGGTTCGAGCGGGTCGCGGCCGATGGCCTCGAGTACCTCGCCGTCGGTGAGGCGCCGCCCGTCGTGCGAGGCCTCGCCCTCGCCGATCAGCGCAAGTGCAAGGTGCGCGAGCGGCGCGAGGTCGCCCGAGGCGCCGACCGAGCCCTGGGCAGGTATGCAGGGCAGCACGTCGGCGTTCAGCAGTGCGAGCAGCAGCTCGGCGACCAGCGGACGCGCACCGGAGCATCCGGCCGCGAGGCTGTTGGCCTTCAGCAGCAGCATGCGACGCACGACAGGGTCCGGCAGCAGTGCCCCGGTTCCGGTTGCGTGGCTGCGGATCAGGTTGAGCTGCAGCCGGCGGGTCTTTTCCGCGGGAATCACGCGGTTGGCGAAAGCCCCGAAGCCGGTGTTGATCCCGTAGCAGACCTCGCCGCTCGCGACGGTCTTCTGAACCGCCGTCGCGGAGGCCTGCATGCGCCGGCGGGCGGCCGTCGCGAGACGGACCCGCGGGCGCCGCGCCTCGAAGCTGCGCAGCTGCGCAAGCGTCAGCCTGCCGCCGTCGATCTCCAGGCTGTGTTGCCGGGGCTTCGCCGTGCTCACGCGTGCAGGTCCCGGAAGCGGACCCGGTGGGGCTGTTCCGCATCCTCGCCCCGGCGGCGCTTGAGGTCCTCGACGTATTCGGAGTAATTGCCCTCGAACCAGACGACTTCGCTGTTGCCCTCGAAGGCGAGCATGTGCGTCGCGATGCGGTCCAGGAACCAGCGGTCGTGGGAAATCACGACGGCGCAGCCCGGGAAGGCGAGCAGGGCTTCCTCGAGCGCGCGCAGCGTTTCGACGTCGAGGTCGTTGGTCGGCTCGTCGAGCAGCACGACGTTGCCGCCCGATTTCAGCACCTTGGCCAGGTGCACGCGATTGCGCTCGCCTCCCGAGAGGTCGCCAATCAGCTGCTGCTGCTGGGGCCCGCGGAAATTGAAGCGCCCGACGTAGGCCCGCGAGGGCGTCTCGTAGGCACCCACCTTCAATATGTCCTGTCCGCCCGAGATCTCCTGCCAGACCGTCTTCGAGTCGTCCAGCGACTGGCGGGACTGGTCCACGTAGGCGAGCTGCACGGTCGGCCCGACCCGGATCTCTCCGGCGTCCGCCTGCTCCTGTCCGGTCATGATGCGGAACAGCGTCGTCTTGCCGGCGCCGTTCGGCCCGATGATGCCGACGATGCCGCCCTTCGGCAGGTTGAAAGCGAGGTTCTCGAACAGCAGCTTGTCGCCATAGGCCTTGCGCAGGCCGTTCGCCTCGATGACGAGGTCGCCGAGCCGGGGCCCGGGTGGAATGTAGATCTCGTTGGTCTCGTTGCGCGCCTGGAATTCGCGCGAACTGAGTTCCTCGAAGCGCTGCAGACGCGCCTTGCTCTTCGCCTGGCGCGCCCGGGGGCTCGCTCGAACCCATTCGAGCTCGCGCTTGATCATCTTGCCGAGCGCGGCCTGCTGCTGCTCCTCCACCTGCAGGCGCCGCTCCTTCTGCTCGAGCCAGGAGGAGTAGTTGCCTTCCCAGGGGATGCCATGGCCGCGGTCCAGCTCGAGGATCCATCCAGCGACGTTGTCGAGGAAGTAGCGGTCGTGCGTGACCGCGATGACCGTGCCCGGATACTGCTCCAGGTAGCGCTCGAGCCAGCGGACCGACTCGGCGTCGAGGTGGTTGGTCGGCTCGTCGAGCAGCAGCATGTCCGGCTTCGACAGCAGCAGGCGGCACAGCGCGACGCGGCGTCGCTCGCCGCCGGAGATCTTCGTCACGTCGGCGTCCCAGGGCGGCAGTCGCAGCGCGTCCGCAGCAACCTCGAGCGTGCGCTCGAGGTTGTGGCCGTCGGTCGCCTGGATCAGCGCCTCGAGCCGGGCCTGTTCCGCGGCGATCTTGTCGAAGTCTGCATCGGGCTCGGCATAGGCGGCGTAAACGGCGTCGAGGCCTGCCAGCGCGTCCTTGATGTGCTGCACGGCTTGCTCGACGTTGCCGCGGACGTCCTTGGTCTCGTCGAGATCCGGCTCCTGGGGCAGGAAGCCGATCTTGATGCCGGGCTGCGGACGCGCTTCACCCTCGAACTCGCGGTCCACGCCCGCCATGATCCGCAGAAGCGTGGACTTGCCGGAGCCGTTGAGGCCGAGCACGCCGATCTTCGCGCCCGGAAAGAAGCTCAGCGAGATGTCGCGGAGGATTACCCGCTTCGGGGGGATGACCTTCCCGACGCGGTTCATTGTGTAGATGAACTGGGCCATGCCTGCTGGGTGGAAGCTCTGTTGCCTGGTGATTGAGAGGGGGGCGGATTATCGGTCAAGCCCGCTGCCGGCGCCACGACCGGCCGTCGCGCGTCCGGATCATCCGCAGCGGCCGCGTTGCCCGGGACCGGCCGGGCCTCGCCGGCCCGGCGTTTGCGCCGCGGCCGCCCGGGCGCATCGGCTACAATCACGGATTGCCGACAGTGGAGTGGACATGTTTCCCGCCAGCATGAGGATTGCCGGGTTCGATCCCGAGCTCGCCGCCGCACTCGACCACGAGCGACGCCGACAGGAAGACCACATCGAGCTGATCGCCTCGGAGAACTATGCGAGCCCGCGCGTGCTCGAGGCGCAGGGGTCGGTCCTGACCAACAAGTACGCCGAAGGCTATCCCGGCAAGCGCTACTACGGGGGCTGCGAGTACGTGGACATCGCCGAGCAGCTGGCCATAGACCGGGCCAGGCAGCTGTTCGGCGCGGATTACGCGAACGCGCAACCGCACTCCGGCTCGCAGGCCAACGCCGCCGCCTACCTGGCGCTGCTCTCGCCGGGCGACACGATCCTCGGCATGAGCCTCGACCACGGTGGGCACCTGACGCACGGCGCCAAGGTGAACTTCTCGGGCAAGATCTTCAACGCGGTGCAGTACGGCATCGATCCCGCGACCGGCGAGATCGACTACGCGCAGGTCGAGCGCCTGGCCGGCGAGCACCGGCCGAAGCTGGTCATCGCGGGCTTCTCTGCCTATTCGCGGATCGTGGACTGGGCCCGGTTCCGTGAAATCGCCGATGCAGTCGGCGCCTACCTGCTCGTCGACATGGCGCATGTCGCGGGCCTCGTGGCGGCCGGCGTCTACCCGAGCCCGATCGCTCATGCGGACGTGGTGACGACCACCACGCACAAGACGCTGCGCGGGCCCCGCGGCGGCCTGATCCTCGCGAGGGCCAACGAGGCAATCACGAAAAAGCTCAATTCGCTGATCTTCCCCGGAACCCAGGGCGGGCCGCTGATGCACGTGATCGCTGCCAAGGCCGTCGCGCTGCTCGAGGCGATGCAGCCCGAGTTCGTCGAGTACCAGAAGCAGGTCGTCGCGAATGCGAGGGCGATGCTGCGCGTGATGCAGCAGCGCGGCTACAGGATCGTGTCCGGCGGGACGGACAACCACCTGTTCCTGGTCGACCTGATCGAGAAGGGCATCACCGGCAAGGATGCCGATGCGGCGCTCGGTCGTGCCCACATCACGGTCAACAAGAACACGGTGCCTAACGATCCGAGGTCGCCGTTCGTGACCAGCGGGCTGCGGATCGGTACGCCGGCAGTGACGACGCGCGGATTCCGCGAGGCGGAGGTGGAACTGCTCGCGGGCTGGATGGCCGACGTGCTGGACGACCTCGGTGACGAGGCCGTGCTCGAGCGGACGCGGCAGTCTGTGCTGGAGATCTGCCGGCGGTTCCCGGTCTACGGCTGAGCCGTCCGAGCATCCCGGAGGGCGGCGATGCACTGCCCGTTCTGCACGCACCAGGAAACGAAGGTCATCGATTCGCGTCTCGCGGCCGAAGGGCAGCAGGTGCGCCGCCGGCGCGAGTGCCTGCATTGCGGCGAGCGCTTCACCACGTTCGAGACCGCGGAGCTGGTGATGCCGCGAGTCGTCAAGAGCGACGCGATGCGCGAGCCCTTCGACGAGGCGAAGCTGCGGGCCGGAATGCTGCGGGCGCTCGAGAAGCGGCCGGTGTCCAGCGACGCGGTCGATGCCGCGGTCAACCACGTCTGCCACCGGCTGCGCACGCTCGGCGAACGCGAGGTGCCCTCGCGCCTGATCGGCGAACTGGTGATGGACGAGCTGCACCAGCTCGACGAGGTCGCGTACGTGCGGTTCGCGTCCGTGTATCGCAGCTTCCAGGACGTCGAGGCTTTCCGCGAGGAGATCGAGCGCCTGCGCAGCCGCCGTCCCCGGTCCGTCGAGGACCTGCAGCTCGCGCTGTGGGGTTCGAGCGCGCCGGACGACGAGCCGGGATGAGCGGCGCGTTCTCGGCCGAGGATCACGCCCGGATGGCGCGGGCGCTGGAGCTGGCAGCGCGCGGCCTGTACTCGACGCCGCCCAATCCGAGTGTCGGCTGTGTCATCGTCAGGGACGGGCAGGTGCTGGGCGAGGGTTTTCACCAGCGGGCGGGCGAAGCGCATGCCGAGGTGATCGCGCTGCAGGCGGCCGGCACCTCGGCCCGCGGCAGCACGGCCTACGTCAGCCTGGAGCCTTGCGCGCACCGGGGGCGCACGCCGCCCTGTGTCGAGGCATTGATCGCCGCCGGCGTCACCCGGGTCGTGGCCGCAACGGGCGACCCGAACCCGAGCGTGAACGGTGGCGGGCTCGCGAGGCTGGCCGCCGCGGGCATCGAGGTCCATTGTGGCTTGCTCGAATCCGCGGCGATCGAGCTCAATCGGGGCTTCCTGAGCCGGATGCGCCGGGGTCGCCCCTGGGTCACGCTGAAGACGGCCGCCAGCCTAGACGGCCGCACGGCGCTTGCCAGCGGAGAGAGCCGCTGGATCACCGGGCCCGCCGCGCGCGCCGACGTGCAGCGGCTGCGCGCGCGCTCGAGCGCGATCCTGACCGGAATCGGGACCGTCTGTGCGGATGACCCCGAGCTCACCGTGCGTGACTCATCGCTCGAGATGCTCGGCCGCCGGCCGCTGCGAGTGGTGCTGGATCCCGGCCTGAGGATCCCCCGCCAGTCGAAGGTGCTGCAGGGTCCCGCGCCGACGCTCGTTTTTGCGGGAGAGGCGATACGCGGGAACGGCTCCGGTGGGCCGGGCCCGCAGTTTCAGCTGGAGACGCTGCCGGCGGGCGACGGCGGTCTCGATCTCGGCGAAGCACTCGCGAGGCTGGCCGCGCTCGAGTGCAACGAGGTGCTCGTCGAAGCCGGTCCTTTGCTCGCCGGGAGCCTGCTGCGCGCGGGGCTGGTCGACGAGTGGGTGCTGTACCTGGCGGCCGTAGTGCTTGGCGACGCCGCGCGTCCGCTCGCACGGCTGCCGGAGCTGCAGAGCATGCGTGATCGCTGGCAGTTCCAATGGCGCGACCTGCGGCAGGTGGGAGAGGATCTGCGGCTGACACTCAGGCCGCAACGAGGAGGGCAGGGCTGATGTTCACGGGAATCGTTCAATCGGTCGGCATCGTCCGGGCCATCGAACCGCGGGCGGGCGACGTCACGATCGAGGTGCAGACTCCGTCGATGTCGCTCGAGTCCGTCAGCGCCGGCGACAGCATTGCCGTGAACGGCGTCTGCCTGACGGTCACCAGCATGGATTCCGACGCGTTCCGCGCCGACGTCTCCCGCGAGACACTGGCGATGACGACGCTGGGCCGCTGGCAGCCCGGCACGCGGGTGAACCTCGAGAAGGCGCTGCTGGCCGGCCAGCCGCTCGGCGGCCACTACGTGACCGGTCACGTCGACGGAGTCGGTCAGGTCGTCGGGCGCAGCGACGATGCCCGCTCGATCCGCGTGGAATTCGAGGTGCCGGCGCTGCTCGCCAGATACGTGGCACGCAAGGGCTCGGTCTGCGTCGACGGTGTGAGCCTGACGGTCAACGGCGTTTCCGGGTCGCGCTTCGACGTCAACCTCGTGCCCCACACGCTCGAGGTCACGATCCTGGGCGACTACCAGCCGGGCACCGCGGTCAACATCGAGGTCGACATCATCGCGAGGTACCTCGAGCGCCTGGGCTCGCATGACTGACCGCGGGCCCTGCTAAACTGTCGGCGCGCCGCCGGAATAGACAATGACACCAGAATAAAAATGATAATAAACAGTAATATGTAGATTGTTCTGAATGAGTAACCTTAATTCAATCGACGAGATCCTCGATGAGCTCCGTCATGGCCGGATGGTCGTGATGATGGATGACGAGCAGCGGGAGAACGAAGGCGACCTGATCATGGCCGCCGAGCACGTACGCCCGGAGGACATCAACTTCATGGCCCGCTACGGCCGGGGCCTGATCTGCCTGACGCTGACCCGCGATCGCTGCCGGCAGCTGCGCTTGCCGCTGATGGTCACCGAGACCGACCTCGACCACCGCACGAACTTCACCGTGTCGATCGAGGCGGCGGAGGGGGTGACCACCGGCATCTCGGCGCACGACCGGGCGCAGACGATACAGGCGGCCGTCGCGCGCGAGGCCCGCCCGGAGGATCTGCGCCAGCCCGGGCACATCTTCCCGCTGATGGCGCAGCCCGGAGGCGTGCTGACGCGCGCCGGCCACACCGAGGCAGGCTGCGACCTGATGCGCCTCGCCGGCCTGGAGCCGGCGGCCGTGATCGTCGAGATCCTGAACGAGGACGGGACCATGGCGCGGCGGCGCGATCTCGAGCGCTTCTCGCACGAGCACGGCCTGAAGATCGGGACGATCGCGGACCTGATCCGCTACCGGCTCGAGAAGGAGCGCTCGGTCGAGCGCGTCGCGGAGCAGTCTGTCGAGACCGACTTCGGGCCCTTCCAGCTGATGTGCTACGAGGACCACGTGCACAGCAGCGTGCACCTCGCCCTGGTGCGAGGCGAACTCGCGGGCGATGCGGCACCGCTGGTCCGCGTGCATCTCGTCGAAACGCTGCGGGACGTCGTCGGCAGGCACGACGCGAGCGGCGGCTGGACGCTGCGCAACGCGCTGCAGCGCATCTCGAAGGAGAAGTCCGGGGTGATCGTGCTGCTCCGGCCTCACGAGACGCCGCGGGACATCGTCGAGGGGATCACCGGCACGCTCGGTCACGAGCCGCTGCCGCGCCACATCGGGGCACGGGTCCTGAGGACCTACGGCATCGGTGCGCAGATACTGCGCGACCTCGGCGTGTCCCGAATGCGCGTGCTGAGCGCGCCCATCCAGATGCACGGCCTGTCCGCGTTCGGCCTCGAAGTGGTCGAATACGTGGACGAATCCACCTGAGGTCTCCAGTCATGGACAACATCCGCAGCCTCGGAGGCGACCTGCTGGTGCGCGACCTGCGCATCGCCATCGTCGCCGCGCGTTTCAACGAGACCATCGTCGAGGGCCTCGTCCGAGGCGCCGTCGACGCGCTGCTCAGGCACGGTGCGAGCGAGAAGCAGATCGAGCTCGTCCGGGTGCCGGGCGCCTTCGACCTGCCGTTCGCGGTGCGCAAGGTCGCGGCGAGCCGGCGGCCGGACGCGATCGTCGCGCTCGGCGCGGTGATACGCGGCGCGACCCCGCACTTCGATTACGTGGCGGGACAGTGCGCAGCCGGACTGGCGCGGGCCTCGGAGGAGTCGGGCGTACCGGTCGCCTTCGGCGTGCTGACGACCGAGACGATCGAACAGGCCATCGAGCGTTCGGGCACCAAGGCTGGCAACAAGGGGGCGGACGCGGCGCTTTGCGCGGTGGAGATGGCCAACCTGCTCAAGCGGCTGGAAACCTGAGGCATGGCCGGTCGACGCGACTCTGCCGGGCGCTCGCGCAGCTTGTCGCGGAAGCTCGCGATGCAGGCGCTGTACCAGCACCAGTTGACCGGCCAGAGCCTGGCCGAGTTGCGCAACCAGTACGCGGCGGAGAACGAGTTCGCGACGGCCGACCCGGATTATTTCCAGGAGTTGCTCGGCGGTGTGCTCGAGGGGATGGGCGAGCTCGACGATTCGCTCGCGCAGCTGCTCGACCGGCCGGTGCAGCAGCTCGACCCGGTCGAGCACGCCGTGCTGCTGATCGGGCTCTTCGAGCTGCTGCGTCGTCCAGAGATCCCCTACCGGGTCGTCATCAACGAGGGGGTCGAGCTCACCAAGCGCTTCGGGGCGACCGAGGGACACAAGTTCGTCAACGCGGTGCTCGATCGCGCGGCCCGCAGCGCGCGCGCGCCCGAGCAGGCCGCCGGGAAGTCCGCGCCGTCGTCGCGCGATTGAGCGGGGCCTGCGTGTCGCTCGGCGAATTCGACCTGATCGAGCGGTACTTCAACCGACCGGGGCGGCGCCAGGGCGTACTGCTCGGGGTCGGGGACGATGCGGCGCTGCTCGAGCTGCCGCCCGGGCAGTGCCTGGTGGCTGCCACGGATACGCTCGTCGAGGGTCGCCATTTCCCGCGCGGGGCACCACCCGAGTCGATCGGCCACCAGTGTCTCGCGGTCAACCTGAGCGACCTGGCGGCGATGGGCGCGGATCCCGCCTGGGCGCTGCTTTCGCTGTGCATGCCGGAGGCCCGGGAGGACTGGCTCGAGCCTTTCGCGACGGGGCTGCTCGCGCTGGCGGACCGGCACGGCGTGGCGCTGGTCGGCGGCGATACGGTGCGTGGACCGCTGGTGCTGAGCGTCACCGCGCTCGGTGTCGTGCCACCGGGTGAGGCGCTGCGGCGCTCGGGTGCGCGGCCGGGCGACGAGCTGTTCGTCTCCGGCTGGCCTGGAGAGTCGGCGGCGGGGCTCGACCTGCTCCAGCGCGACCCGGGCTCTGCCGGCGCCGACCCGCTCGTGCGCCGCTTCCTGTTCCCCGAGCCGCGCATCGCGCTGGGTCGCGCCTTGCGAGGCCTGGCGAGCGCTGCAATGGATGTCTCGGACGGCCTGCTCGGCGACCTGCAGAAACTCTGTCACGCCAGCGGCGTGTCGGCGACGCTCGAGCTCGAGCAGTTGCCCGTCTCGCCGGTGCTGGCGGCGCGCTTCCCGCCGCAGCAGACGGAGCGGTTCATCCTCCACGGCGGCGACGACTACGAGCTGCTGTTCACGTTGCCGCCCGGCAGCGCGTCGGCAGAGCAGTTGCGCAGCCTGGCTGAGAGTTGCGGCGTGCATCGCATCGGCAGCATCGGAGACGGGCGGGGAGTGAGCTGCCTGCGTGGCGGCAAGGCTGTGAGCATCCCGGCTGGCGGCTATGACCACTTCGCCTGAGCAAGCCGGTGGCCCGAGCCGGCCGACGTTGAGGCACCTCGCCGAGCCGGTGCACCTGCTGGCGCTGGGCTTCGGTGCGGGACTCGCCCCGTTTGCGCCCGGTACGTTCGGATCGCTGGTCGGGCTCGCGATCGCGCTGGCCGCTGCGCCGCTCGGCGCTGCGGTGCTGCCCGCACTGACGCTGGCGGTGACGGTCGCCGGCTTCTGGATCTGCGGCGAGAGCGCGCGCCGCCTCGGCGTGCACGACCACCCGGCCATCGTCTGGGACGAGGTCGCGGGGATGATGATCACGATGCTGGCGGTGCCGCCGCAGTGGTGGGGGGCGCCGCTCGCATTCGTGCTGTTCCGCCTGTTCGACATCGCCAAGCCCTGGCCGATCCGCGAGATCGATCACGGAATGCGCGGCGGGGCGGGAATTATGCTCGACGACGTCCTGGCCGCAATCATGGCCGCAGTCGTGCTGATGCTGGTTCGCGCCACAACGTGACGGAAACCGAGAACGCCGCCCACCAGATCCTTACGCAACCCGCGTCCCCGCCGACCAACTCGGCGCCGGAGCGGATCGGCAAGTATTACGTCGTCCACGAGGTCGGGCGAGGCAGCACCGGCGTCGTCTATCTTTCCCACGACCCGTTCTACGGCCGCGACGTCGCGATCAAGCTCTATCACGCGACGGCCAGCGACGACGCGGAGGGCCGTAACGTGCGCCGCATGTTCCTGCGCGAGGCGAACATGGCGGGCCGGCTGCAGCACCCGAACATCGTGCCGATCTTCGACGCCGGGGAGGAGGCAGGGCGGCGCTACGTCGTCACCGAGCACATCCACGGTGCGCGCACGCTCTCGGCCTACTGCCGGGAAGGCAACCTGCTGCCGGTCGAACGCGTCGTGGGGATCATCTACAAGGTGTCGAAAGCACTGCACTACGCGCATGCGAGGGGCGTCGTGCACCGCGACATCAAGCCCTCGAACATCCTGCTCACGCAGGACGGCGACGTGCGGATCGTCGATTTCGGCATCGCGCTGGTGGCCGATTCCGACATCTCGAGGCTCGAGGGCGTCGCGGGCAGTCCTGCGTACATGTCACCGGAGCAGGTGCAGGGACTCGAGCTGGACTCGCGCTCTGACCTGTATTCGGTCGGTGCCGTCACCTACGAGATGCTCTGCGGTCAGCGGCCGTTCCGTGCCGGGGCGCTGGGCAAGCTCCTCAAGCAGGTCGTCCAGGGGTCGCCGGAGCCGCTTCGATCCGTTCGCGAGGAGATCCCGGAGGATCTCGAGGCGGTGGTGATGCGGGCGCTCGAGCGCGACCCGGGCCGTCGCTATCGCAACGGCGCCGAACTGGCCGCGGACCTGACGCGCGTGCACCAGCGGCTGCGCGCGGCGCAGCAGCAGATCGACGACGAAGAGCAGTTCGCAGTGCTGCGGCGGCTGCGGTTCTTCCACGACTTCTCCCACGGCGAGATCCGCGAGGTCATGCAGGCAGGCTGCAACATGGACTGCGCGCCCGGCGAGGCCGTGCTGCGGCCCGGCGACACCGACGATCGCTTCTACATCGTCGTGGCCGGTCGTGTCTGCGTGCGGCGCGCGGGCGAGCTGATCGGCCGGGTCGAGGCGGGCGGCTGCTTCGGCGAGGCTGCATTCGCGGAAGGGTCGCGGCGCGACACGGTGATCGAGGCAGAGGAGCCGCTCAGGCTGCTGAAGGTATCCGCGACGCTGCTGGAGCAGGCTTCGGTGTCCTGCCAGCTGCGCTTCCACAAGGTGTTCCTGAGGGAACTGATCGGGCGCCTGCAGCGCGGCGAGCACTCGCGCTCGCCGGACGCCTGAGTCGGGACCCGCCGGGCCGCTCCCGCTCAGCCGTCGACCGCATCCTTGTCGCGCTCGATCAGCGCGTAGGCCGAGTGATTGTGGATCGACTCGAAGTTCTCGGCCGCCACCGTGTAGGCGCGGACGCGCTCGTCCTCGTTCAGCCGCAATGCGACGTCGCGCACGATGTCCTCGACGAACTTCGGGTTGTCGTAGGCCCGCTCGGTCACGAACTTCTCGTCCGGCCGCTTCAGGATCCCGAACACCTCGCAGGAGGCCTCCTGCTCGGCGACGTCGATCAGCTCCTCGATCCAGATGTGCTCGCGGACGCGCGCGGTGATCGTGATGTGCGAGCGCTGGTTGTGGGCGCCGTAGTCCGAGATCCGCTTCGAGCAGGGGCACAGGCTGGTCGCGGCGACCTGGACGCGGATCCACATCTGCTCCACGCCGTCGTGAATCTCGCCGATCAGCGCGGCCTCGTAGTTCACCAGGCTCGCCACGCCCGTGACCGGGGCGTGCTTCATGACGAAATAGGGGAAGCGCATCTCGATGTGCCCCGAGGTAGCGTCCAGGCGCTCGGTCATCTCTGCGAGCATCTGCCGGAACGACTCGACCGACACCTCGCGCTCGTGCTGGTGCAGCACCTCGACGAAGCGCGACATGTGCGTGCCCTTGAAGTGCTGCGGCAGCGCGACGTACATGTCGAACTTCGCGACCGTGTGCTGCTCGCCTCCCGAGCGATCGCGCACCCGCACGGGGTGAAAGATGTCCTTGACCCCGACCTTGTTGATCGGGATGCGGCGCGAGTCCGCGCGACCCTGCACGTCCTCGATCGAGGTGACGCTGCCGGCGCCGCGGACGACCTGTGCACTGCTGCTCATCTTGCGATCTTCTCGTTTGGTGATGTCGTTCATTCGGACCTGCGGGCCCTGTGGATTTCCCGTCGCCTCGAGCGCCGGGCCGGGTGGGCCGGGAGCATGAGTGGCCGGCTAGACCGCCGTCTGGCGACCGCCAGGGACCGCGCGCAGCCGGGCATGCTCGACCCATGCGCGCGTGACGGAGCGTTCGAGATTCGCCGCGTCCAGCCCGGCGAGCACGAGACAGTCCTCGCGCGAGCCGTGCTCGATGAAGCGGTCGGGAATGCCGACGTGGTGTACGGCCAGTGTGACGCCGTGCGCGGCCAGGCACTCGCTGACGGCGCTTCCGGCCCCGCCTGCCACGACGTTCTCCTCGAGCGTCACGATGCAGGAATGCCTGCGGGCCAGTTCGAGCAGCAGTTCCTCGTCCAGCGGCTTGACGAAGCGCATGTTCACCAGCGTCGCGTCGAGGCGCTCCGCGATCGGCTCGCACGGAGCGACCATCGTGCCGAAGGCGAGCAGCAGCAGCCCGGAGCCTCCCTCGCGACGCAGTTCGGCTCGTCCGACCGGGAGCGCGCGCATCTCCTGCTCTATGCGCACGCCGGGACCCTGGCCTCGCGGGTAGCGCACCGCCGACGGGCCGTCCAGCGTCATGCCCGTGTAGAGCATCTGGCGGCATTCGTTCTCGTCCGCCGGGGCCATCACGACCATGTTCGGTATGCAGCGCAGGAACGTGAGGTCGAAGGCTCCCTGGTGCGTCGCGCCGTCGCCGCCGACGAGGCCGCCGCGGTCGATCGCGAAGACCACCGGCAGGTTCTGCAGCGCGACGTCGTGGATCAGCTGGTCGTAGCCTCGCTGCAGGAAGGTCGAGTAGATCGCGACGACCGGCCGTGCACCCTCGCAGGCGAGGCCCGCAGCGAGGCTGACCGCATGCTGCTCGGCGATCGCGACGTCGCAGTAACGCTCGGGGAAGCGCCGTGAGAACTCCACCAGCCCGGAGCCTTCACGCATCGCCGGCGTGATGCCGATCACGCGCGGGTCCTGCTCTGCGATGTCGCAGAGCCACTGGCCGAAGACCTGCGAGTAGCTGGGGCCGCTCGCCTTCTCGCCGTAGATCGTCCCGCTCAGCGGATCGAAGGGACCCGGCCCGTGCCACTTGATCGGGTCCGCCTCGGCGGGAGCGTAACCTTTGCCCTTGCGCGTGACGATGTGCAGGAACTGCGGCCCGGGCAGGTCGCGGAGGTTCGTCAGCGTCTTGACCAGCGCGTCGAGGTCGTGGCCGTCGATCGGCCCGATGTAGTTGAAGCCGAGTTCCTCGAACATCGTGCCCGGCAGCACCATGCCCTTGACGTGCTCCTCCGAGCGCCGCGCGAGTTCCCAGACCGTCGGCATGCTGCGCAGGATCTTCTTGCCGCCTTCGCGCAGCGCCGCATAGGTCTTGCCGGAGAGTATCCGCGCGAGGTACCGGGACATGGCCCCGACGTTCTCCGAGATCGACATGTCGTTGTCGTTCAGCACGACCAGCATGTCGAGGTCGAGAGAGCCCGCGTGGTTCAGCGCTTCGAAGGCCTGGCCGCCGCTGATCGCGCCGTCGCCGACCACGGCAACCACCCGCCGGTGCACGCCGGCACGGGCCGCGGCGAGCGCCATCCCGAGGCCAGCGCTGATGGCGGTGCTCGAATGGCCGACACCGAAGGTGTCGTATTCGCTCTCGGCGGGACTCGGGAACGGTGCCAGCCCCCCCTTGTGCTTTATCGTGCGCAGGCGGTCACGCCGGCCCGTCAGCACCTTGTGGGGGTAGGCCTGGTGACCGACGTCCCAGACCAGCCGGTCGTGGGGCGTGTCATAGACATAATGCAGCGCGACGGTGAGTTCGACGGTGCCGAGCCCGGCAGCGAAGTGCCCGCCCATCTGGCTCACGGTCTGGATCAGGAACTCGCGCAGTTCGGCCGCAACCGCACCGAGCTGGTCGGGCGGCAGGCGGCGCAGGTCGGTCGGGGAGTCGATGCGCGAGAGCAGGGGATAGAGCGCTGGAACTGACATCGACGCGAAGTTTACACGCACCCGCCACCGGCCGCGCCGTGGCCCTCAGTGCCGGCGGCCGAGCAGCCAGTCGGAGAGCTGGGCGAGCGGGCTGCCGCCCCAGCCCTGGGCGGCCAGTCGCGCCCGCGCCTCTTCGTGCAGCGAGGCGACCCGCTCTCTAGTCGCCGGCAGGCCCGCGATGACCGGGTAGGTGGGCAGGCCACGGCTCTGGTCGCTGCCTGCGCGCTTGCCGAGCACGGTCGTGTCGCCCTCCACGTCAAGCAGGTCGTCCTGCACCTGGAAAGCGAGGCCGATAGTCGCTCCGAACCCTTCGAGCGCCGCCGCTTGCTGCGCATCGAGTCGCGATGCACAGCTCGCCGCCATCACGACGCTGGCGCGGATCAGCGCGCCGGTCTTCATCGAATGGATCCTCTCGAGTTCCGCGACCCCGAGGCGGGTTCCCTCCGCGGCCAGGTCGAGCGCCTGGCCCCCGGCCATGCCTGCCGTGCCGCTCGCGTCGGCGAGCAGCTCGATCAGGCGGACCCGGACCGTCGCGTCGGCAGGGGCGCCCGGGTGCGCGGCCAGCAGCTTGAAGGCAAGCACCTGCAGCGAATCCCCGGCCAGGATCGCCGTCGCTTCGTCGAAGGCGCGGTGGCAGGTGGGGCGGCCGCGACGCAGGTCGTCGTCGTCCATCGCGGGCAGGTCGTCATGGACCAGCGAGTACGCGTGGATCAGCTCGACGGCGCAGGCCGCTGCGTCCACCTGCCCGAGCGGCAGGTCCAGCGTCTCGGCGGTGGCGTAGACCAGCGCGGGACGTATCCGCTTGCCTGGAGCGAGCACGCTGTAGCGCTGTGCGGCATGCAGCCGCGTAGGCGGGGTCGACTCCGGTGGCAGCCACTCGCCGAGTTGCGCCTCGACCCTTAGGCGCCAGGCCTTCAGGCGCGGCTCGAAGGGCAGCGGCTCGCCCGCGCGGTCCCGGGCTTCACGGTTGCTCACTCTTGTTCTTCGAAAGTCTCGGGGGTGGCCTCAGGCGTCTTGCGCATCAGGATCTCCACCTTCTGCTCGGCCTGCTTCAAGGACGCCTGGCAGCTCCGGGCGAGTTCGATGCCACGCTCGAACTGCTTCAGCGATTCCTCGAGCGACAATTCGCCGTGCTCGAGGCGTTCCACGACGGCCTCGAGTTCGGCGAGCGCCACCTCGAAGTCCGGTGTCTTGGTCTTTCTTGCCGTCACGGGTCCTCCGGCGCGGGAGCCTTACACAGGCCCGGCAGGCGGGTCAACGCAGCGGGCGTTGCGCAATACACATCTGTCCGAATGGGCGGCGTCGCAGGACGGTGCTAGCGTTGACAATCGGTCGCGAGGGTTTTAACTTTCCGTTGAGTTAGACTTAGTCTAAATTCTCGCTACGACTGCAGTTGACTGAACAAACGCTTGGAGGAACGAACGCATGGCAACGCTGAAGGGCACGAAGACGGAACAGAACCTGAAGGACGCCTTCTCGGGCGAGTCACAGGCGAACCGCCGCTACCTGTATTTTGCACAGAAAGCCGACGTCGAAGGCTTCAACGACGTGGCAGCCGTGTTCCGCTCTACGGCCGAGGGAGAGACCGGGCATGCGCACGGGCACCTCGAGTATCTCGAGGCTGTGGGCGATCCGGCAACCGGACTGCCGATTGGTGGTACCTCGGACAACCTCAAGGCATCCATCGCCGGCGAAACCCACGAGTACACGGACATGTACCCGGGCATGGCCAAGACCGCCCGCGACGAGGGATTCGACGAGATCGCCGACTGGTTCGAAACGCTGGCCAAGGCTGAGCGTTCGCACGCGAACCGCTTCCAGAAGGCGCTCGACGCCCTCTGATCGGCCGGCCATCGCCGATCGTGGAAGGGGGCGGTTCCCGCGGGACCGCCCCTTTTCGCAGGTGGGTCCGGTGGCAGTCACAGGCAAGGAGATGACGATGGCTGAAGGCACCCGAACCGGCGCGGGACGCGAAGGCAGTCTGGAGGCGCCCACGCGCCACCCGATCGCCTGGCGCGATGCAGAGTTCTACGACGAGGAGGCGCTCTTCAAGGAACTGGAGCGGGTCTACGACCTGTGTCACGGCTGCCGGCGCTGCTTCAGCCTCTGCAATGCCTTCCCGCTGCTCTTCGACGCGATCGACGAATCCTCCACCGGCGAACTCGATGCGGTGGAGCGCAGCGTGTACTGGGAGGTGGTGGACCACTGCTACCTCTGCGACATGTGCTACATGACCAAGTGTCCGTACGTGCCGCCGCATCCCTGGAACATCGACTTCCCGCACCTGATGCTGCGCGCGAAGGCCGTCAAGTTCCGCAAGGGCGGCACGCCGATGCGGGACAAGCTGCTCAGCTCGACCGACGCGGTCGGCTCGCTCGCCGGGATCCCGGTGGTCTCGGGCGTCGTCAATGCCGTCAATCGCAGCGGCTTCGGCCGCCGCATGCTCGAGAAGACGCTGGGCGTCGATCCCGAGGCGCCGATTCCCTCCTACCACAGCACTTCCGGTCGCAAGCGGGTCGCGCGTGGCGCCAATCCCACGACCGCGCCGCAGCCGAGTGATGAGACCAGGGGCCGGGTCGTGCTGTTCGCGACCTGTTACTGCAACCGCAACGAACCGGACATTTCTGAGGACCTGGCCGCCGTCTTCAGGCACAACGGGATACCGGTGACCGTTGCGGCGCAGGAGCGCTGCTGCGGGATGCCCAAGCTCGAGCTCGGGGACCTCGAGTCGATCGAGAAAGCGAAGAGCGTCAACGTGCCGGCGCTGGGCGCGCTGGTGGATCAGGGCTGGGACATCGTTGCGCCGATCCCCTCCTGCGTCCTGATGTTCAAGCAGGAGCTGCCGCTGCTGTATCCCGACGACCCCCTGGTGCGGAAGGTCGCCGCGGCAATGTTCGATCCGTTCGAGTACCTGATGCTCCGTCACAAGGCGGGCCTGCTCAGGACCGATTTCAAGCGCTCGCTCGGCAAGGTGAGCTACCACGTGCCCTGCCACCTGCGCGTTCAGAACCTGGGCCTGAAGACCCGCGACGCCCTCGCGCTGGTGCCCGGCACCGAGCTCGAGGTGATCGAGCGCTGCTCGGGTCACGACGGGACCTACGGGGTCAAGAAGCAGTACCGGGCCGTGTCGATGAAGATCGGCCGTCCCGTTTTCAACCGCGTCCAGTCGGCATCGCCCGATTACTACGCGAGCGATTGCCCGATGGCGGGCCGTCAGATCGAGTCGGGCCTCAAGGAAGCCCGCGAACCGACTCATCCGTTGAAGCTGCTGCGGCTGGCCTATGGAATCTGACTCGGGCGGCATGGCGAAACTATGGGCAACGCGGGCGCTAAAAATGGAGGCCAGCAAGTGAACATGACGTCGCAGGCTCAGCAAGCCGGCAAGCTCCGTCCGGAGGATCTCTGGAGCCTGGAGCAGTACGCGAAGAAGCGGGCGGAATTCCGGCCCCAGGTGATCGAGCACAAGAAGGTCCGCACCGTCCAGGTCGGACCCAACGCGACCTGGTGCTTCGAGGACCGCATGACGGTCCAGTACCAGGTGCAGGAGATGCTGCGGATCGAGCGCATCTTCGAGTCGGAAGGTATTTCCGACGAGCTGGCCGCCTACAACCCGCTGATCCCGGACGGCTCGAACTGGAAGGTCACGCTGCTGATCGAGTACCCGGACCCGGTGCAGCGCAAGCGGGCGCTCGCGATGCTCAAGGGCATCGAGGATCGTTGCTGGGTGCAGGTCGACGGGCACGACAGGGTCTTCGCGATCGCCGACGAGGACCTCGACCGCGAGAACGAGGAGAAGACCTCCTCCGTGCACTTCCTGCGCTTCGAGCTCGCCGCTGCGATGGTCGAGGCTGCGCGCGGCGGTGCGGCGATCTCGATCGGCATGGATCACGACCATTACCGTCACGCCGTAGCGCCGCTGCCCGCGGCGGTTCGCGACGCGCTGGCGGCGGATCTCGCCTGAGGCAACGTCCGTCCGGGAGCCACGGCGCGCGGCTTGCGCGCCTGCCCCCCCGGGCTCATCCGCCGCCAGCGGCGTGCGAGGCAGGGATGCCGCTGCTAGAATCCGCGCGCCTTTCCTGACGCGAGCGCGCGGAACCACAGCCGATGACACAGTCCTACACCGCTCAAGACATCGAGGTCCTGAGCGGACTCGAGCCCGTCCGGCGCCGGCCGGGCATGTACACCGATACCAGTCGCCCCAATCACCTCGCCCATGAGGTGATCGACAACAGCGTCGACGAGGCGCTTGCCGGTCATTGCGACAGGATCGAGGTGACCGTCTACAAGGACGGTTCGCTGGAGGTCGTCGACAACGGGCGCGGCATGCCCGTGGACGTTCACCCGAAGGAGAAGGTCAGCGGAGTCGAGCTGATCCTGACGCGCCTGCACGCCGGCGGGAAGTTTTCCGACCGCAGCTACAAGTTCGCAGGCGGCCTGCACGGCGTAGGCGTCTCGGTCGTCAACGCGCTCTCCAGGCACCTCGAGTGCTGGGTCAAGCGCGGCGGCAAGGAATACAACATCGCCTTCAAGAACGGCAAGCTGCATTCGAAGCTCGAGATCGTCGGCGACGTAGGGCGCAACAATACTGGCACGCGGCTGCGCTTCTGGCCGGACCCGTCGTACTTCGACAGCGCCGAGCTTTCGATTCCGAGGCTCAAGCACGTGCTGAGGGCCAAGGCCGTGCTCTGCCCGGGCCTGACCGTGCGACTCACCGTCGAGAAGACCGGCGAGAAAGAACAGTGGCTCTATGCAGGCGGGCTCTCAGAGTACCTGCGCGAATCGCTGCAGTCCGCCGAGTACCTGCCCGACGACCCGTTCACCGGCAGCGTGGAAGGTGAGCAGGAGGGCGTGGACTGGGCCGTCGTGTGGCGGCTCGACGGCGCGAGCCGGGTCGAAGAGAGCTACGTCAACCTGATCCCGACCCTGCAGGGCGGCACGCACGTCAACGGCTTCCGGCTCGGTCTGACCGAGGCGGTCCGCGAGTTCTGCGAGTTCAGGAGCCTGCTGCCGAGGGGACTGAAGCTCGCGCCCGAGGACGTCTGGAACGACACGAGCTACGTGCTCTCGACCAAGATGCGCGATCCGCAGTTCGCGGGCCAGACCAAGGAGCGGCTCACCTCGCGCGAGCCCGCGGCTTTCGTCTCAGGGATCGTCAAGGACCAGTTCGCGCTGTGGCTCAACCAGCACCCGGACGCCGGCGAACGCATTGCGCAGCTGGCGATAGGCAATGCGCAGGCGAGGGTCCGGTCCAGCCAGAAGGTCGCGCGCAAGCGGGTCGTAACGGGCCCGGCGCTGCCCGGGAAGCTCGCTGACTGCACGCTGCAGGATCCGAAGCGAACGGAGCTGTTCCTGGTCGAGGGCGACTCGGCCGGCGGATCGGCCAAGCAGGCGCGGGACCGGGAGTTCCAGGCCGTGATGCCGCTGCGCGGCAAGATCCTCAACACCTGGGAGGTGGACTCGGGCGACCTGCTGGGATCGCAGGAGGTGAACGACATCACCGTCGCGATCGGCGTGGAGCCCGGCTCCGAGCGGCTCGAGTCGCTGCGCTACCACCGGATCTGCATCCTCGCCGACGCCGACTCCGACGGTCAGCACATCGCGACGCTGCTCTGCGCGCTGTTCCTGCGTCACTTCCGGCCACTGGTGCTGGCGGGGCACGTGCACGTCGCGATGCCGCCGCTGTACCGGATCGACTACGGCAAGCAGGTCGAGTACGCGCTCGACGAGGCCGAGCGCAACGGCATCCTCGACCGCATACGCACCGAGAATTCGCGCGCACGGCCCGTGGTCACCCGCTTCAAGGGCCTCGGCGAGATGAGCCCGCTGCAGCTGCGCGAAACGACCATGGCGCCGGAGACGCGGCGGCTCGTGCAGCTGACGGTCGAGGCGAAGGACCAGGCCGACCAGATGATGGACATGATGCTCGCGAAGAAGCGTGCGGCCGACCGGCGCGAGTGGCTGGAAACGAAGGGCAACCTGGCGGCCGAGCGGCCCTGACCGGGACAGCGGAGAGCGCAGCATGGGCGACCAGAACGAGCTGAACTTCGAGGGCGTGGAGCGGATGCCGCTGCGCAGCTTCACCGAGAAGGCGTACCTCGAGTACTCGATGTACGTGATCCTCGACCGGGCGCTGCCGCATGTCGGCGACGGCCTGAAGCCGGTGCAGCGGCGGATCATCTACGCGATGAGCGAACTCGGGCTGGGTGCGGCATCCAAGCACAAGAAGTCCGCCCGCACGGTCGGCGACGTGATCGGCAAGTTCCATCCGCACGGGGACTCCGCCTGCTACGAGGCGCTGGTGCTGATGGCCCAGCCGTTCGCGTATCGCTACCCGATCGTGGACGGGCAGGGCAATTTCGGTTCGCCCGACGATCCGAAGTCCTTCGCGGCGATGCGCTACACCGAGTCGAAACTGACGCGCTACGCGGAAGTGCTGCTGGCCGAACTCGGCGCCGGGACCGTGGATTGGGCGCCGAACTTCGACGGCACGATGGACGAGCCGCTGCTGCTGCCGGCGCGCCTGCCGAACCTGCTGCTGAACGGCACCTCCGGAATCGCAGTCGGCATGGCGACCGACGTACCGCCCCACAACCTGCGCGAAGTGGCCGCGGCCTGCGTGCGGCTGCTGGAGGATCCGAAGGCTTCCGTCGAGGCACTGTGCGAGCACGTGCTCGGCCCGGACTTCCCGACCGGCGCGGAGATCGTCACGCCGCGCGAGGAATTGCTGCGGATCTATGAGACCGGAAACGGTACGTTCCGGGCCCGGGCGTGCTACGAGGTCGAGGACGGTGAGGTCGTCGTCAACGAGCTTCCTTACCAGGTCTCGGGATCGAAAGTGCTCGAGCAGATCGCGACGCAGATGCGCGCGAAGAAGCTGCCGATGGTCGAGGACCTGCGCGACGAATCCGATCACGAGCATCCGACCAGGCTCGTGATCACGCCCCGCTCGAACCGGGTCGACCTCGAGCAGTTGACGGCGCACCTGTTCGCGACCACCGACCTCGAGCGCAGCTACCGCGTGAACCTGAACGTCATCGCCCGGGACGGCCGACCCCGCGTGATGGGACTGAAGCAGCTGCTCGACGAATGGCTCAGCTTCCGCGTGGACACGGTTACCCGCCGGCTCAACTACCGGCTCGACAAGGTGAATGCGCGCCTGCATGTCCTGGACGGATTGCTCGTCGCGTTCCTGAACCTCGACGAGGTCATTCGCATCGTCCGCAGCGAGGACGAGCCCAAGCCGGTGCTGATGAAGCGCTTCGAGCTGAGCGACCAGCAGGCCGAGGCGATCCTCGAGACCAAGCTGCGGCACCTGGCGAGGCTCGAGGAGATGAAGATCCGCGGCGAGCAGGAGCAGCTCTCCGCGGAGCGCGACGAGCTCGACCGGACGCTGAAGAGCAAGACGCGGCTGCGTCGCCTGGTACGCGACGAGATCATTGCCGATGCCGAAAAGTACGGCGACGAGCGGCGCAGCCGGCTCGTGCAGCGCGCGGCGGCGCAGGCCATCTCGGAGACCGAGCTGGTCGCGAGCGAGCCGGTCACCGTCGTGCTCTCGCGCAGTGGCTGGGTGCGCTCCGCCAAGGGCCACGAGCTCGATCCAGGTTCGCTGTCCTACAAGACCGGCGACTCCTTCCGCGCGGCCGCACGAGGCCGCAGCACGCAGCTTGCGGTGTTTGTTGACAGCACCGGCCGGACCTACAGCCTGCCCGCGCATTCGCTGCCGTCGGCACGTGGACAGGGGGAACCGCTTTCCGGCCGGCTCGATCCGCCGGACGGCGCGAGCTTCGTGGGCGTGGCGCTCGGCGAGCCGGAGGATCGCGTCCTGCTCGCGAGCAGCTTCGGCTACGGTTTCGTGACGCGGCTCGGCGAGTTGCACGGCAGGAACCGTGCGGGCAAGGCCATTCTGAAGGTCCCGGCAGGCTCCGGCGTCCTGCCGCCCGCGAGGGTTCCGGCGGGGGAGGAGGCGATGGTCGCTGCGGTCAATTCCGACGGCCGCCTGCTCAGCTTTCCGGTCGCCGATCTTCCCGAGCTGCCCCGCGGCAAAGGCAACAAGATACTCGGCATCGCGTCGAAGAAAGCGCAGGCGGGGCAGGAGAGCCTGGTCGCAGTCGCCGCGATCGAGCCGGGGCAGACGCTCAGGGTGCTCTCGGGCGGCCGCTACATGAACATCGCCTGGAAGGATCTCGGCGAGTACCGCGGTGAACGCGGCCAGCGGGGCGCGCTGCTGCCGCGTGGCTGGCGCAAAGTGGACGGCCTGGAGGTCCTCTAGCGCTGATCGGCGGCCAGCACGACGTCCTCGGGCTGGTTGACGAAGTAGCCCTGCACGAACTCGATGCCGAGCTGCCACAGCACGGCCATCGTGTTGGCATCCTCGACCCGCTCCGCGATCGTGGCTGAGCCTCGCTCGCGCGCGTCCTCGACCAGCACTTTCACCTGGTCCTGCGAGGCGTGGTCGCCCGCGAGGCCCTGCATCAGGGCTCCGTCGATCTTCACGTATTCGGGCTCGAGTACTGCGAGCACGCGCGCCGCGTCCTCGCTGGAGCCGTAGTTCTCGATGGCGAATCGCAGGCCCAGTTTCTCGAGCGCCCTTCGCAGCACCAGCGCATCCTCCAGCTGCTTCGCTGCAACGGTCTCGTCCAGCTCTATCACGATACGCTCGGCCTCGATGCCCGAGGCCCGGACCTGCTGCTCGAGCCAGGCGCCGAGGCTGTGGTCGAGCACCGAGTCGCGCGAGAGCTTCACGAAGACCTGGTCGGGTCGCTTCGCGGCGCAGTAGGACATCGCTGCGCCGATCACCCAGCGGTCGATGTTCTTGATCAGGTCGGTACGCTCCGCCGCCGCGATGAATTCGGAGGGGAGTATCTCCTGGCCCTGCTCATCGAGCATGCGCACGAGCAGGTCCACCATGCTCCGGTCCTCGCCGACCAGGCTGGCAATCGGTTGCTGCACCAGACGCAAGCGGTTCGCCATCAGCGCGGACTTGATGCGTGCGGCCCACGCCCGATCGGCGTCCTCGAGCTGCGGCGCCGGCTTCTCCGCCTTGCGGTTCAGCACGCGGTTCCCGCCCGCCGACTCGGCCTTGCGAGCCGCCTCCAGCGCGGCCTGCAGCAGCCGGTCGAGGTCCGCGTCCCTGGAGTCACAGGTCGCGGTCCCGGCGCTCGCCGTCAGCCGGCCCGAGTGATTGCCGGTCGTGAAGTCCTGCTCGGCGATTCGCTGCAGCAGGTGTCCGAGCCAGGCCTCGACGTCCCGCTCCGTGCCCCGCTCGAGCAGGATCGCGATGCCGTGGCTGGTCACCCGGGCAGCGAGATCACCCGTCTGCAGCTGGTCGCGCACCAGTCCGCCGAGTGCATCGAGCACGTCCGGGAGCGCAAACGGCCCGAATTCGGCGGACAGTCGTTCCGGTCCGTCCGCTTCGACGTAGAGGATGCTCCTCAATCCACCCTTCAGGGGTTGCCGGATCCGGGCCAGGGCCAACTCCCGCCAGGCGCTCCGCTTCAGCAGGCCCGTGACGTCGTCGAACCGCAGCGCCTCCTCGAGCTGGCGCGACAGCGACTCGAGGTCACGCTGCTGGGTCAGTATGCGCAACCGAACGGCCGGCTCGCCCTCGTAGTCGAGTCGCTGCAACTCGATCTCCAGCGACAGTTCCTGGCCGTCCGGCAGCAGGGCCACTGCGCCGAGCGTGTGACCCGACCATTTTCCCTGCGCCGCCGCGACCAGCGCGCCCTTGAGCGCGGCGTGGCTGCGGGTCTGGAACAGGTCCATCAGCGGCTGGCCGAGCAGCGTCGCGCCGTCCTGCTGGCCGAACAGTTCCACCCACGCCGGGTTGACGTCCACGACGATACCTTCCTGGACCTGCGCGATCGCGTCGGCGGAGCCGGTCATGAAGGCCCGCATCGCCTCGCGGTAGTGGCGAGCCGACGCCAGCGTCCCGGCGAGGCTCTGCTCGAGGCGTGCGAGATTCAGTTCGCGCGCCGCGACAGCCTGCAGTCGCGCGGCGGAGGTGAGCGTCACGACGTCCTGCGCGCCCGCTTCCGCGGCGCTGATCAGCTCGGATTCGGTGAGCGCATCGCGGACGAGAATCGCTGGAATCGCGGATGCGAAACGGTTGCGGATCTCCAGCGCGGCGACGACGTCGTCCTGCTGCGGAACGCACAGGAACATCAGCCTCGGTGGCGTGTTCACCAGCGCCTCGCCGAGCCCCTGGAGCTCACGGACCCAGTGGCAATGCACGGCGTGGCCGGCGTTGCGCAGCGTGCTGTTGATCAGCTCAACCGGGTCCTGCTGCCGGGACAGGACGATGACAGGGATCGCGTTCGCTTCCGCCAAATGATACCCCCGAGGCGACACGGGACCCGCCGCGTCGCAACCGCAAGAACGGCGCGATCATAGCACCGGGTTCTGTCCCGCTATCGTGACGCAGGTTGCAGCATCAGCTTCGCGCCGGCGCCCGGCACCTCCCGGACCAGCCTCGGCACGAGGAAGCCCGGCAGGCGGTCGGCGAGCCCGCGGAGCAGGATACGGGCCTCGTCCTCCGGAACGACGAAGTGATGGGCGCCGGCGACCGGATCCATCAGGTGCAGGTAATAGGGCAGCGCGGCTGCCTCGAACAGGGCTTCGCTGAGCGTGACCAGCGAATCGACGGCGTCATTGACACCTCGGAGCAGGACCGACTGGTTGAGCAGCGTCGTGCCATCGGCGCGCAACGCACGCAGTGCCGCCCGCACCGCGGCGTCGATCTCGTTGGCATGGTTGGCATGAACGACGACGATCTTCTGCAACGGGACTTTCGACCACCAGCGCAGGAACCCGCTGTCGATGCGTTCGGGCAGCACGATCGGCAGCCGCGTATGGACGCGCAGGCGTCGCAGGTGGGCTATCCCGGCCAGTTCGCCGGCCAGCGCCTCGAGCCTCCGGTCGCTCAGCATCAGCGGATCGCCGCCGCTCAGTATCACCTCGCGGATGTCCGGGTCTGCGCGCAGGAACTCGAGCGCGCTCTCGAAGCCGTGACGGGAGGCGTTCTCCGTGTCGTAGGGGAAATGCCGGCGAAAGCAATACCGGCAATTGACCGCACAGGCGCCGGTCGCGATCAGCAGCGCGCGGCCGTGGTACTTGTGGAGCACGCCGGGTGCGGACCGGGCCCGGGCCGCCATGTCACCGACCGGATCGGTCACGAATCCGGCCCGGCGCTCGGTTTCGGCGGCGAGCGGCAGGACCTGGCGCAGCAGCGGATCGGAGGGATCGCCCGGCTTCATGCGCGCGGCGAACCCCCGCGGGACCAGCATCCGGAACCCGGCGGTGGACGCTTCGGAACCGTCGATCAGCCCGGACGGCAGCTGCAGCAGCGAGGCGAGTTCGGCCGGATCCGTGATCGCCTGCTGCAACATGCGTTGCCAGCCGGGAGGCTGACCGGAGGAACGCATTGCTGCTAACATGTGCGGCTTGCTCACGCGCCGGCTCGCCGGCTGAGCCGAAATTCTCCAGTTTCCCAACGGTTCATACAAGTCACCAGCCATGGCCTCCTACAGCACCAACGAATTCCGCACCGGCCTCAAGATCCTGATCGACGGCGATCCCTACGCGATCATCGAGAACGAATTCGTCAAGCCAGGCAAGGGGCAGGCCTTCAACCGCGTAAAGATCCGCAACCTGAAGACGGGTCGCGTGCTCGAGCGGAACTTCCGCTCGGGGGAGAGCGTGGACGCAGCGGACGTGGTCGAGACGGAGATGCAATACCTCTACAACGACGGCGACTTCTGGCATTTCATGAACCCGGAGAGCTTCGAGCAGTTCACCGCCGGCAAGGAAGCGCTGGGCGATGCGGCGAACTGGCTCAAGGACGGCACCAGCTGCAACGTGATGCTCTGGAACGGCCAGCCGCTGGTGGTCACGCCGCCGCCGCACGTCGAGCTCGCGATCGTCGAGACGGATCCGGGCGTACGCGGCGACACGGCGACCGGCGGCCAGAAGCCCGCCAAGCTCGAGACCGGCGCGACGGTGCGGGTTCCGCTGTTCATCAACCAGGGCGAGGTCATCCGGATCGATACCCGGACCGGCGAGTACCTCTCGCGCGCCAAGGGCTGATCGACCTCCCGGGGCAGCACGCCTCGGCAACGCCCCTCACGCAGACGGCCGCAGGGCCTGCAGCAGTACCCTCGCGAACTCCTCCAGCCCGCGGGCGTCCTCGGCATCGAACCGTCCGGCAACGGGGCTGTCGAGGTCCATCACGCCTATCAGCCGCCCGTCGAGCACGAGCGGCACGACGATTTCCGAGTTGGATGCGGCGTCGCAGGCGATGTGGCCGGGGAATGCGTGCACGTCGGTCACGACGACTGTTTCGCGCTTCTCGGCGGCCGTGCCGCACACGCCACGGCCGATCGGGATGCGCACGCAGGCGGGCTTGCCCTGGAACGGACCAACCAGCAGCTCGCCTGAGGCCTCGTCCAGCAGATAGAAGCCCGCCCAGTTCAGGTCCGGCAGGCTCCAGTAGAGCAGCGCAGCCGCGTTGGCCGTGCAGGCAACCAGGTCGGCTTCTCCGGCGAGCAGCGCCCGTAACTGTTGCGCCAGCGTGACGTAGGCCGCGGGCTTGTCGTCCGGGGGAAGTGGCTGCAGCTCATGCATCGGCTGGGTGCTCCTGGGTGGAATACGTCAGGCCCGCTCCGGCGGGAAGCTGAGGACCTCGTCGATGTGTTGCGCGCCCGCCGCGAGCATGACGAGCCGGTCGAAGCCGAGTGCGACGCCGCTGCAATCGGGCAGCCCGCGTTCCAGCGCCGCGAGAAGAAATCGATCGGGCTCGCGCGCCGGGCGCCCCAGACGCGCCCGCTCGGCGATGTCACTTGCGAAACGACGCGACTGCTCGTGCGCGTCGCCAAGCTCGTGAAAGCCATTGGCGAGTTCGAGCGGACCCCAGAAGGCTTCGAAGCGCGAGGCGACGGGACCACGGATCCGTGCCAGCGCGGCCTGCCGAGCCGGAAAGTCCCGCAGCAGCGTCAGGCGGTCGGTCGGGAAGCCGTCCGCGACGACGGTGCCCATTGCCAGGTCGAGCAACGCGTCGAGGTCCGTCTCGATGGCCGAGGGCACGTCCAGGCCGGCCCGCTGCAGGGCCCGGCGAAGATCCGCGGGCGCGCAGCCGAGCGGGTCTATGTCGAGCGAGCGCCGGAATGCCTCGCTGTAGCTCAGGTGCAGGCTGGCGGCGGGCTCGACGTACCCGGCCAGCAGCGAACGCACGAGTTGCTCGACGTCCTCCATCAGCGCGAGGTGGTCGCTGCCGAGGCGGTACCATTCGAGCATCGTGAACTCCGGGCTGTGTCGACTTCCACGCTCGCCGCCGCGGAACACGTGCCCGATCTGGTAGATGTCCGGCCAGCCCGCGCAGAGCAGTCGCTTCATCGCGTACTCCGGCGAGGTGTGCAGGAATCCGGCCTGCGAGCCGTCAGGCCCGTGCACCGCGAGTGACTCGAGGTGTACGTCGGTGACCGGGCAGCGGACCAGCACCGGCGTGTCCACTTCCAGTGCGCCGGTCGCGGCAAAGTAGTCGCGGGCGCGCGCAAGCATCGAGGCACGCAGCCGCGCGAGTGCGAGCGAGATCGTGGGACGCCAGTCCTCCATGACCGCGATCAGCCGATCCGTGCGATCGCCTGGCCCATGCGCACGATGCTGCCCTGGGCGATGCCGTCGGCGAAGCGCAGCTGCCGATGTCCGTGCAGCAGCACCACGGTCGACCCCATGTTGAAGCGCGCGAGTTCCTCGCCTTTGCCGAAAAGCCTGCCTCGCGCCTCAGGCAGGTCGCGAACGCCGCCGCCGCGTCGCGCGGGGGGATTGACCTCGCCGGTGTACACGGTCTCGATGCTCCCCACGAACAATGCGCCCACCAGCACCATCGCGAGCGGCCCGAGCGGGCTCTCGAACTCGCACACCACGCGCTCGTTGCGGGCGTAGAGATCGGGAATGCTCCGGGCCGTGGATGCATTGACGCTGAAGAATCTCCCCGGCACGTAGCGCGTCGCGACCAGTCGCGCATCGAGCGGCATGTGTATCCGGTGGTAGTTGTAAGGAGCGAGGTAGAGGCAGGCGTAGCTTCCGTCGGCGTAGCGCGCTGCCGCGGACTCCTCCGCGAGCAGAGCCGGCACGGAATATTGGATGCCCTTCGCCTGCAGCAGCCTGCCTTCGCGGACCGCACCGAGCTGGCTGACAGTGCCGTCAACCGGCGAGACGAGCGCATCGTCGCCATCCGCCACGGGTCTCGTCTCGGGCCGCAGTGCCCTGGTGAAGAAGGCATTGAAGGATGGATAGGCGTACGGGTCAGGCTCGACCGCCTCGCGCATGTCTATCAGCGGGTAGGCGCGCAGCGTCGCGCCGATCATCGCGCTGCGCAGCGAGGGACGCGTGCTGCGGGCGAGCGCGTGCATCGCCCTCGAGAGCAACTGCTTCGGCAGCAGCCTCTGCAGCAGAGCGAAAGCCCGGTCGAGCGAATCGGCCGTCCGGTCCCGCTCGCTCAAGGCCGGCCCCGTGAGTACGCGAGGATCTTGCGATAGTCACTCGCGAGCACCGTCGCATCCTGCGGTCCGGACGAATAGGCCACCAGGCCCGGCGGTCCGACCACGAACACGCCCGAACCGTGGTCCATCGTATAGTCGCCACCGGGCAGCGGCACCTTGGCGTAGGGGACGCCGAAGGCGGCCGCGGCCGCAGCGACTTCGTCCGGCGTGCCGGTTGCGCCGATGAACTCGGGATCGAAAAACCGGACGTAGCTGCCGAGCCGCCCGGCGTCATCCCGCTCGGGGTCCACGCTGACGAGCAGCACCCGGGGCTGCTCGTGAGGCGGCAGGTCGGAGAGCTTGCGGCGGGCCTGCGCCAGCGTAGCCAGCGTGGTCGGGCAGACGTCGGGGCAGTGGGTGAAACCGAAAAATACCAGCGTCCAATGCGAGCGCAGCGCCTCGGCGTCGAGCCGGCTGCCGTCCTGGTCCGTCAGCGCGACCTCAGGCAGCGGTCTCGGTTGCGTAAAGACCGTCGCGCGCGCCAGCTCCGGGGGTGTCCGCTTTCCCGGCAGGAGATCCCGGGCAAGATATGCACCCAGCGCGAAGGCTAGAATTGCAATGACGCCGACGATGACAGGGCGCGTGGCCATGATCGGATTCGCAGAACTTCGGTCCGGGGACGCTGGGCGTCGAATTATCCCACAACGAGCAGGGCGACCATGGCCGATTCGCCGTCACAGGAAATCGAGCTCCCCCCCGGGGCTACAGTGCTGGACCTGATCCGCGCCGGGGCCGCCGCATTCGAACGTGCGGGACTTTGCTACGGGCACGGGATGGCCAGTGCGATCGACGAGGCCGCGGCGCTCGTATTCCATGCGCTGGGACTGGAGCACACTTCGAGCGAGGCCGCTTACCGTCTGCGCCCCGGCGCTGCGGATCTCGCCCGGGTCGCGCGGTTGCTCGCGAGCCGGATCGAGCGACGTGTCCCCGCCGCCTACCTGATGGGGCGCATGTGGTTTGCCGGCCTGGAGTTCGAGGTCGACGAGCGGGTGATCGTGCCGCGCTCGCCGTTCGCTGAGCTGATCCTGGCTGGATTCGAGCCGTGGCTGCGGGCGGGCAGCGTCCGGCGCGTGCTCGACATCGGCACGGGCTCGGCCTGCATCGCGATCGCCTGTGCGAAGTACCTCGACGGCGCTACTGTGGACGCGGTCGAGCTTTCACCCGCCGCGCTCGAGGTGGCGCGGCGCAACGTCGCGAAGCACGGCATGGAAGGTCGCGTGCGCCTGCTGCAGGGCGACGTGTTCGGGCCGGTGGACGATCTGCGCTACGACCTGATCGTGGCAAACCCGCCGTATGTCAGTGACTCGGAGATGGTCGAGCTGCCCGCCGAGTACCTTCACGAGCCGGACCTTGCGCTGCGCTCCGGGATCGATGGCCTCGAAGTGACGCGACGGATTCTCGCCGGGGCGGCCGGCCACCTGGAGAGCGGCGGTGCGCTGTTCGTCGAGGTGGGTGACAGCGAGGAGCGCCTGCAGCAGGCGTTTCCGACGGTGCCCTTCCTGTGGCTCGAGTTCGAGCATGGCGGCGGCGGTGTATTCATGTTGACGCGCGAGGACCTGGCGAGGCACCGTCACGCATTGCACGGACAGGCTTGAGAAATGCCGGGAAACACATTCGGGCGAGCGTTCACGGTCACGACCTTCGGCGAGAGCCACGGGCCGGCGCTGGGCTGCATCGTGGACGGCTGTCCGCCGGGCCTGGTCCTGTCCGAGGAGGACATCCAGCGCGACGTCGAGCGCCGGCGCTCGGGGACGTCCCGTTACACCAGCCAGAGGCGCGAGCCCGATCGCGTCCGGATTCTCTCCGGCGTATTCGAGGGGCTCACTACCGGGACGCCGATCGGCCTGCTGGTCGAGAATGCCGACCAGCGCTCCTATGACTACGAAAAGATCCGGGACCGCTTCCGGCCCGGCCATGCTGACTACACCTACCAGCACAAGTACGGGCTCAGGGACTATCGGGGCGGCGGTCGATCCTCGGCACGCGAGACCGTGATGCGCGTTGCGGCGGGTGCGATCGCACGAAAGTTCCTCTTCGAGCGGCTGGGGTTGGAGATCCGCGGCTACCTGGCCCAGATGGGTCCGGTCCGGATCGATCCTGTCGATCTTGTCGCCACGGACGACAATCCTTTCTTCTGTCCGGACCCTGCGCGCGTTCACGAGCTCGAGCAGCTCATCGACCGGTTGCGTCGGGAGGGTGACTCGATCGGCGCCAGGGTCAACGTCGTCGCGACGCAGGTGCCGCCTGGACTCGGCGAGCCCGTGTTCGACCGGCTCGATGCAGACATCGCGCATGCGATGATGAGCATCAATGCCGTCAAGGCCGTCGAGGTGGGTGCGGGCTTCGCCGCGGTCGAGCAGCGGGGCTCCGAGCATCGCGATGAACTGACGCCGGACGGGTTCCTCTCGAACCATGCCGGAGGCACGCTCGGCGGCATATCTTCCGGGCAGGACATCCTGGTGAGCATCGCGCTCAAGCCGACGTCGAGCATCGTGATTCCCGGCCGAACCATAGACGCCGAGGGCAGGGCAGTGCAGGTGAGCACGACTGGCCGCCACGATCCCTGCGTCGGGATCCGCGCCGTACCGATCGCCGAGGCCATGCTGGCGCTGGTGTTGATGGATCACTATCTGAGACATCGTGCACAGAACGCCGACGTGTCGGCCGGCGTCCCCGACATAACGCGATAGGGCCGATCCGCAGCCCGGCTGTCCGGAACTGTGCGGCGCGTCAGAACATCACGTCCGCCAACCGGTTACAAAGGCGCTGGGCATCCGGCGGCTGGGCCCGGATGGTGCCGTCAGCTATAGTTATGTTCAATTTGCTCATGTCACCCTTGTTCGCCTGGCCAGGACCGGCAGTGAGGCCGGTGGGGTGGCGTGCATGGCGGGAGTCCTGATGAAGAAAGCCGTCCGTCGAGTACTGTTGGTGAGCGCGCTGATGTCGCCGGCCGTGACGCTGGCGCTCGGTCTCGGGGAGATCCGCAGCAATTCGGCGCTGAACCAGCCGTTCGAGGCAGAGATCGAACTGGTGGCAGCAACAGCGGAGGATCTCGCCGCGTTGCGCGCCTCGCTCGCTTCGGCGGACACGTTCAGCCGCTACGGGCTGGACCGTCCCGCCTATCTGTCGAATTTCGACTTCCAGGTCGCGAAGGACGCGAACGGCCGGGATGTCATTCGCGTCACCTCGGCAGGCCCGGTCACCGAGCCTTTCGTGACTCTGCTGGTCGAGGCGAACTGGCCGCGGGGTCGGCTGTTGCGCGAATACACCGTGCTGCTCGATCCGCCGGTCTATGCCGGAGCGACCGCCGCGCCCCGTGCGCCAGTCGCGGCCCCGCGCGCCGAGGTGCCGCGGCCGACCCGGACACCAGAACCGGCCGGAGTCGAGCCGTTCGCTGCGGCACCGCCGCCGCCTGCGGCTCGCTCAGCCCCGGCTGCGGCGCCTTCGACGACCAGCGTCCGGGTCCAGCCCGGATCGACGTATCGCGTACGTCCCAATGACACGCTGTGGAGGATCGCGAGCCAGGCGAACCCGGGTTCTACGTCGGACGTGAACCGGGCGATGATCTCGATCTACCAGGCGAACCCGCAGGCTTTCGACGGCAACATCAACCTGCTGAAGGCTGGCAGTACGCTTCAGATCCCCGATTCCGGGCAGATCGAGGCGATATCCGCAGCCGCGGCCGCGAGCGAGGTCTCTCGTCAGTACCGGCTGTGGCAGCAGGGCGGTACTGACGACGCCGGCGCTCCGGCCGACACGGGTCGCCTGAAGCTCGTCACGCCCGAGCAGGGAACGACGTCCGCCTCGACCGCGACGGCACCAGAGGCCGACGCTTCGCAGCCTGGTACGGCGGCGCTCGAAAGCCGCGTCCAGCAGCTCGAGGCCGAGCTGGCCGAGGCACGGCGCCTGCTCGAGGTCCGCAACGCCGAGCTCGCCACGCTGCAGGGTCCTGCCGTTGCTGTCCCGGAGCCGGAAACCGCGCCTGCCGAGGTCGTCGAAGCCGCCGAACCGGCGGTTGGCCCGGACGAAGCGCAACCGGCCGCCGGCGAACTGGTGGCTGAAGGTCCGGAAGCGGCGCCCGAGGCCGCCGTGCCGGCGGTTGCAGAGGAGGCTCCACAGGCGCCGGCTGCTGCGGCCGCGGAGCCGGAGCCGCCCGGGCTCATGGCTCGCCTGATGGAGTACTGGTGGCTGCTGGCGGGCCTGGTGGCCGCGCTGGTCGCGGCGTTGCTGTTCCTGCGCCATCGCCGCGAGAGCAGCGAGGCGGCGGTCAGCCTCGAGGAGGCGATGGCCCGCCGCGAGAGTGGCGATCTCCGCGGGACCTCGACGGTGCTCCGCTCGCGCGACACGGACATCCTGGTCGAAGAGAAGGCCGCGATCGAGCCCGCGGCGGTCGCCGCCGTGCCCAGGCCGACCGAGCCGAGCGCGAAACCGGTGTCCATCGAGGACACGCTGTCCGGCGAGGCGCCGATGAACCTCGAGGCCGGCGATCCGCTGGCCGAGGCCGATTTCCACATGGCCTACGGGCTGTACGATCAGGCAGCCGACCTGGTGCAGCTGGCCATCAAGCGCGAGCCTGAGCGCCGTGACCTGAAGCTCAAGCTGCTCGAGATCTTCTTCGTCTGGGGCAACCGGGAGCGTTTCCTGGAGCTGGCGGGGCAGCTCAACGCATCCCGTAGCGACGGCGGGCCCGGCGAGTGGGACAAGATCGCGATCATGGGCAAGCAGATCGCTGCGGATCACGCGTTGTTCGCCGGCGCGACTGGAGCCTCCGGCGACCTCGACATGGAACTCGGCGATACCGCGGCCGCGCTGGTCATGGACATGGACATGACGGCGTCGGATGACGGGTCGCTGACACCAGACTTCGATCTTGGGACGGGTCAGTCGCAGGCGTTCGAGGAGGGCGGCCTGGATTTCGTCATCGACGAGCCAGAGCGCGGAGCCACGGATTCCGAGTCGCTTCTGCCGACGGTGGAAACGCCCCGTCTGGAGCGCGGCGCGGCCCTCGATAACACCGAAGAGGTCGAAGTCGGGGAGCTGGGCCTCGATGTGGGTGCCCTCGACGAGCTCGAGAGGGCGGGCGGCATGCTGGGCGATACCGTGGAGGCTCAGGCGCTGGGCGATACCGTCGAAGCCGCCGCGCTGGAGGACACGGCCGAGCATCCTGTCCCCGGGACCGGCGCTCCGGGCCAGGGCGAGGAAGATCTGCTGAGTGTCACCAGCATCCTGGGTACGGGAGAGATTTCCAGGCATCTCGAGGAGCCTGACGAGCCCGAGGAGCAGGCGAGCCAGCGCCTCGATGCGACCGGCGAACTGCCGCGCCTCGAGGAGACGGCGACGGGCGAGTTCGGTGCCGTTGATTTCTCGCTGGGCGACGAGGTCGCGACGATGAGCGAGGTGGGCACGAAGCTGGATCTTGCGCGGGCTTACATCGACATGGGCGACCCGGAAGGTGCTCGCAGCATCCTGGGCGAAGTGCTGCAGGAGGGCACGCAGGGACAGAAGCAGGAGGCCAACCGGCTGATGGCTAACCTGCCCTGACGCGCGGTCGATGCGGATCGCGCTGGGCGTCGAGTACGACGGCTCCGGGTTCTGCGGCTGGCAGTTCCAGTTGCATGGACGCAGCGTACAGGGTGCGCTTGAACGCGCGCTGTCGAGCGTCGCCGACCACGAAGTGAAATTGACCGCAGCGGGCCGCACGGATGCCGGCGTGCACGCGTTGATGCAGGTCGCCCATTTCGACACTGCGGCGCAACGCTCCGAGCGGTCATGGGTGCTCGGCGCGAACAGCAACTGTCCGCCCGACCTGAGCGTCCTCTGGATCCGCGAGGTTCCGGAGCAGTTCCATGCACGCCACAGCGCCGTTGCTCGTCGCTACCTCTACCGGATTGCAGATCGGCCGATCCGACCGGCGCTGGACCGCCTGCGGGTCTGCTGGTGCCGCAAGCGCCTCGACGAGCGAGCCATGCACGAGGCAGCGCAGGTCCTGCAGGGCGAGCACGATTTCTCTGCATTCCGCGCCGCCGAGTGCCAGTCGCGCAGTCCCGTGCGCCGGGTCATCGGAGTGAACGTGCAGCGGGTCGGCGGGGTCGTCGTGATGACCATCGAGGCCAACGCCTTCCTGCACCACATGGTGCGCAACGTCGCCGGCGCACTGCTCGCGGTGGGCACCGGGGAGCGGGACCACGCATGGATGGCGGAACTGCTCGAGTCGCGGGATCGCACGCGCGGAGGGGTCACCGCGCCGCCACAGGGGCTGTATTTCGCCGCGCCCTCGTATCCCGCGGTCTTCGGGCTACCCGCTGGCACGGACGCCCTGCCGCCGGGCAGCGCTTGCGCTGGCGACGGCGGGCGGCTGTAGACTAGGCGGCAGTCGCTGGGGAGGCACCGTGACCTGGTTCGAGAAGATCATGCCCTCGCGGATCAAGACGGAGCGACGTTCACGCTCCGTGCCCGAGGGGCTCTGGATCAAGTGTCCGACCTGCGATGCCGTGCTCTACAGGGCGGAACTGGAGAGGAACCTCCAGGTTTGCCCGAAATGCGCGCATCACATGCGTGTCAGCGCAAGAGAGCGGCTGGCCCGGTTCCTGGATCCGGAGGGCGCTGCGGAGATCGCGGTCGGAATCGAGCCGGAGGACCCGCTCAAGTTCCGGGATACCCGCAAGTACAAGGACCGCATGGTCGCGGCGCAGAAGCAGACCGGGGAGAGGGACGCGCTGGTCGTGATGGCGGGCAGTCTCAAGGGCATCCCGGTCGTGGCCTGCGCCTTCGAGTTCAAGTTTCTCGGCGGCTCGATGGGATCCGTGGTCGGCGAGCGCTTCGCCCAGGGGGCCGAGTACTGCATCGAGCATGGGCGACCACTGGTCTGCTTCTCCTCGAGCGGAGGGGCTCGAATGCAGGAAGGCCTGCTGTCGCTGCTGCAGATGAGCAAGACCAGTGCGGTGCTCGCCCGGCTGGCCGAGGCCCGCCTGCCGTTCGTCTCGGTGCTGACCGATCCGACGACCGGAGGCGTCTCGGCGAGCCTCGCGATGCTTGGCGACCTGAACATCGCCGAGCCCCGCGCGCTGATCGGCTTTGCCGGTCCCCGGGTGATCCAGCAGACGGTCCGCGAAACGCTGCCCGATGGTTTCCAGCGCAGCGAGTTCCTGCTCGAGCATGGCGCGCTCGACATGATCGTCGATCGCCGGGAAATGCGTGACAGGATTGCAGGGCTGATCGCACTGATGCTCAAGCGGCCGCGCGTCGACGCGGCAACAGAACCCGCCTGAGATGCCGGGGCCCGCACGCCGGTCGAGCCTCGCGGCCTGGCTCGACTGGCAGCAGTCGGTTCATCCAAGCGACATCGACCTTGGCCTCGATCGTGTGCGTCGCGTGCTCGAACGCACCGGCTGGCGCAGACCGGGCTGCCCCGTCTTCACGGTGGGCGGCACCAACGGCAAGGGATCCTGCGTCGCGATGCTCGATGCCATGCTGAGGGCCGCCGGTCATCGGACGGCCTGCTTCACGTCTCCGCACCTCGTCGACTACCGGGAACGCATCGTGCTCGGTGGTCGCCCGGTGTCGGCTGCGTCGCTGATCGCCGCTTTCGAGCGGATCAGCGCAGCGCTCGGGCGGGATTCACTGACCTTCTTCGAGTTCAATACGCTTGCGGCGCTGCTGGTATCCGAGAGCTACGCGCCGCAGGCGATCATCCTCGAGGTTGGCCTCGGTGGCCGCCTCGACGCAGTCAACGTGGTGGATGCAGATGTCGCCGTGGTCACGTCCGTAGATCTCGACCATATGGAGTGGCTGGGCCCCGACATCGAGACCATCGGCCGCGAGAAGGCCGGGATCTTCAGGGCAGGACGGCCGGCGATCTGCGCAATGCGCAGTCCGCCGCAGTCGCTGCTCGAGGCTGCCAGGAACTGCGGTGCCGCATTGCGGATGCTCGGCAGGGACTTCGATGCGATCGCAGGTCCGCGCGATCGCTGGGACTTCGTGGACGGTGATCTGGAACTGCGGGATCTGCCGCTGCCTGCGCTCCCCGGCCGGGTCCAGCTGGACAACGCGGCCGGCGCGATCGCTGCCTGGAATTCGATTCATGTGCGCCTGCCGCTGCTGCGGCCGGCGGTCGAGGAGGGACTTCGATCCGTGTCCCTGCCAGGCCGCTTCCAGCGCGTAACGGCGCCCTCGGGCGTCGAATGGGTGCTCGACGTCGCGCACAACCCGCAGGCCGCCCGGACTCTGGCAGCCAACCTGCGCGGTCTGCCGCAGGCTGCGGCGACGGTCGGCGTCTGCGCGATGCTCGCCGACAAGGACGTGTCCGGCGTGCTCGAGGCGGTGGCGCCGTATTTCGACCGGTTGCTGGCTGCGGGCACCAGCGGTCCGCGCGGGCTCACGGACGGTGAACTCGAGGACCGGGCACGGGCAGCGGGCATCGACATCAAGCGGGCCGGCACGCTCCGGCAGGCGCTTGAGACCGTCGCGGCCGAGGTGCGGGCCGGCGACCGCGTGGTCGTCTTCGGCTCCTTCCACACGGTAGGCCCGGCTCTGGAGTGGCTCGAGGAGCAAGGGCTTATACTTCCCGCCCCATGGATGAACAGCTCAAGGCCCGCCTGATCGGTGCGGCCATCCTGGTATTGATCGCGGTGCTGCTGGTCCCTGAACTGCTCTCGGGCCGCAAGCCCGTCGCGCCGGCGGAGCCCGAAGCGGGTGCCGCCCCGGGGACGCGCAGCTTCACGATCGAGCTCGGAGGCAGCGGCGCCCAGCCCGCCGGCGACGCCGTGCCGTTGGAGGAGCCCGCCCGCGAGGCCGAATCCACCGATTCGCCGGCCGTTGCCGTGGACGGGCCGGGCGAGGCCCCCGTGCAGACGAGCGAACAGCCCGCAGCGCCGGAACCGCGCGGGCCCGAGGGTGCCGTGCCGGCCGCGGGCGCCGACGCGCCAGCGACTGCAGCGTCCGCTCTTCCCGAAAAGGCAGCAGACGACGCCCCTCCCGCGGCAGCGGTCGGTCAGCAGCCGGCCGGTGCCTGGGCGGTGCAGGTCGGTGCCTTCGGATCGGAAAAGAGTGCAAGAAAGCTGGCTGACAGGCTGGCTGGCGACGGTTTCGACGTGTTCGTCACGCCGATGAGCCGCTCGGGCAAGACGCTGCATCGAGTCCGGGTCGGTCCGGTCCCCGAGCGAGCGGATGCAGAGCGTCTCGCTGCGCGCCTGAAGGAGCGCAAGCTTCCTGCTGCCGTAGTCGCGAACGATTGACGGCCCTCTGCTAAAATCCGCGGCCTTCGCAGACGCGGGCTCGCCAGCGCTTCCATGACCACTGTGGACCTCATCATCACCCTGGTAGTACTACTCTCGGTACTGCTGGGGATCGCACGCGGCTTCCTGCGTGAATCCGTGGCCTTGCTCGGATGGCTGGGCGGCCTGTGGCTGGCCTGGCGGTATTCCGACGTGCTCGAGCCGTATCTCGGCGGTGCGCTGGCCGGCACGGAGCTGCAGACCTGGGTGGCTCGTGGCCTGATCCTGCTCGCCGTGATCGTCGCCGCCTGGCTGCTCGGCAGCCTGCTCAATTACCTGGTCCAGCGCTCGGGGCTGACGCTCGGCATGGACCGCATGCTCGGGTCGGTATTCGGGCTGGTCCGTGCTGCGGTGATCATCGGTTTTGCAGTCATGCTCGGCCAGGCGGCGGAGCTGGACACTGAGGCATGGTGGCAGGACTCGCGCCTGCTGCCGATGGGCGAGGAAATGGCCGGCGTGCTGTCCGGGTACGTCGAAACGGGTAAGAGACTGGTCGAAGACTCGCTTTCAGACTCCTGACCCAGGGGGCCAGATCATGTGCGGCATTGCAGGCATCGTCGGATTCAGCCCGGTCAATCAGCAGCTGTACGATGCGCTGACAGTGCTGCAGCATCGCGGCCAGGACGCGGCCGGGATCATGACGGCCCACCAGGGCGAGTTGTCGATGCGCAAGGACAATGGCCTGGTGAGGGACGTCTTCCAGCAGCGGCACATGCTGCAGCTGAAGGGCAACATCGGCATCGGGCACGTGCGCTATCCGACGGCCGGATGCGACAGCTCGTCGGAGGCGCAGCCGTTCTACGTCAATTCGCCCTACGGGATCTGCCTCGCGCACAACGGCAACCTCACCAATGCCCGCCTGCTGGCCGATGAGCTGATCCGCGGGGAGCGGCGGCATCTGAATACCTCCTCGGATTCGGAGGTACTGCTGAACGTACTGGCGAGCGAGCTGCAGCGGCTCGGCAAGCCCAGCGCCTCGGCCGCGGACGTCTTCGCAGCAGTCACCGAGGTGTACCGCCGCGTGCAGGGCGGCTACGCGGCCGTCGCGATGATCCTCGGTCACGGCGTGCTCGGCTTCCGCGATCCGCATGGAATCAGGCCCCTGGTGCTCGGGCGCCGGGAGGGGCCCAAAGGCCTCGAGTACATGCTTGCATCGGAGAGCGTGGCGCTCGACATGCTCGGTTTCCAGCTGGTGCGGGACGTAGGCCCCGGCGAGGCCGTGTTCATCGACGACCAGGGACGGCTTCACGCCCGGCAGTGTGCCGAGGTGGTTCACCATACGCCCTGCATCTTCGAGTACGTCTACTTCGCCCGCCCGGACTCGATCATGGACAACATATCGGTCTACAAGGCGCGGCTGCGCATGGGTGAGCTGCTGGCGGAGAAGATCCTGCGGATGCGTCCCGAGCACGACGTGGACGTCGTGATCCCGATCCCGGATACCAGCCGCACCAGCGCGCTGCAGGTCGCGCAGCTGCTGGGCGTCAAGTACCGCGAGGGTTTCATAAAGAACCGTTACATCGGACGCACGTTCATCATGCCGGGTCAGGAGATGCGGGCCCGGTCGGTAAGGCGCAAGCTGAACGCGATAGACCTGGAGTTCCGCGGCAAGAACGTGCTGCTGGTCGACGATTCCATCGTCAGGGGCACGACTTCGGCGCAGATCATCGACGTGGCGCGCGAGGCTGGCGCACGCCGGGTCTATTTCGCCTCGGCGGCTCCTCCCGTGCGGCATCCGAACGTCTATGGCATCGACATGCCTGCCGCATCCGAGCTGGTCGCAGCCGGGCGCAGCGAGGAGGAGGTCGCGCGAATCATCGGTGCCGACTGGCTGATCTACCAGGACCTGGATGACCTGGTACGAGCGGTCCGGCATCACGACTCAGAGGTCACCGAATTCGACGCGTCCTGCTTCTCGGGCGTCTACGTCACCGGGGACGTGAGCGCCGAATATCTCGCCAGGCTCCAGACCGAGCGCTCCGACCAGGCCAAGGCAGAGCGGAACGCGGCGGGCGCGGGCTCCCTGAAGGCCGTCGCTGCGTTCTGAAGGCTGATCTATTGCGGGACGGAAGCTTGAAAGTCGCCACGCAGGTCAGCGCCCGGCACGGCAGAGAAATTCTCCTAGACTGTTTCCAGGCGGCGCTGGACGCCGTGGATGGCCGCAGGGCCGTGGTACGACAGCTCGCCAGGGAACGGCTCGAGGGCGACTGGCAGGTGCTCGCGATCGGCAAGGCGGCCGGCTCGATGACGCTGGGCGCGCTCGAGGTACTCGGGGAGCGCCTGCGGCAGGCCCTGGTCGTGACCTGTCCGGGCCATGTCCCGGCCGAACTGGCCGGCCATGGTGGACTGCGCGTGATCGAGTCCGCGCATCCGCGGCCCGATGCGCGCAGCATCGTGGCCGGCGAGGCCGTCGCCGAGTTCGTCGCCGCTCTTCCAGCGCGCGCGCAGGTGCTGGTGCTGGTATCGGGTGGCGCATCGAGCCTGGTGGAATTGCCGGTCCCGGGCATCGAGCTCGAGGATCTCAGGGAGCTCAATGACTGGGCGCTGGGATCAGGGTGGCCGATCGACGAAATCAACCGGTTGCGTCGGCGGGTTTCCCGGCTCAAGGGAGGTGGCCTCGCAGCGCTGCTCGGATCGCGCCGGGTGCTGTCCATGATGATTTCCGACGTGCCAGGGGATGATCCGGCGGTGATCGGTTCCGGCCTGCTGCATCGGACGTTCGGGGTTGGCAGCGAGGCGGGCGAGCTTCCGCCACGGGTCCGGGCGATCCTCTCCCGGGTCGGGAAAGGCTCGGAGCCACAGCGTCGCCAGGGCCTGGAAGTTCCGTGTCGGATCGTCGCCACGGTCGGCGACGCCTGCCGCGCCGCCGGAGCTTCGGCCGTCGCGCGCGGACTGCGCGTTCGCGCGGGGGACGGGACTTTTTCAGGCGATGCGGCCACGCTCGGCCGACGCTTCGCCGCGAAGGTGCTGGCATCCGCGCCCCGGACCTTCTGGGCCTGGGGCGGCGAGTCCACGGTCCGGCTGCCATCGGATCCCGGTCGCGGCGGCCGCAACCAGCACCTCGCGCTGAGCGCTGCAATGGCGATCGACGGTCGCGAGGACGTCTGGCTGCTTGCCGCCGGCACCGACGGCGTCGACGGCGGCACCGAGGATGCCGGCGCCGTCGTCGATGGCGGCAGCTGCGCGCGCGGCCGCGGTGCGGGCCTGGAGCCGCGGGACTGTCTCGCACGTGCCGACTCCGGCAGTTTTCTCGAGGCTGCGGGCGACCTGCTGCACACAGGCCCGACGCTGGGTAACGTCGGCGACCTGGTGCTCGGGCTCTCTCCCGGAGGCGGGACGTGAGTGTCCGCGCGCTTATCGTCAGCGACCAGCCGGAATTCCGCCAGCTGCTCGCGCACCATCTCAACCTGGAATGGCTGGACGCCTTGCCGGCGGAATACCAGCCGGCCACCCGAGGCCGGCTGCGCCCGCAGTTCAAGGGCGCCGCCTACGACGTCGTACTGCTCGACCACGAGGTCCAGGGCGGTCGTGGCCTCGAATGGCTGGAGGACTTGAGCGAGCGGCCCGGCTTTCCACCCATCGTCTATTTCGGCGCGGCCACGGAGCAGTCGAGGAAGCTGGCCCTCGTTGCCGGTGCATGCACCTGGCTTCCACGGGCCGATTTCGAGCATTCCCAGTTCACGGCGTGCGTCAGCGACGCGATCGCCCGTCGCTGCAACGTGCTGGCGGAGACGTCCAGGACGGCGCTCGAGCCGACGCCGGCCGATCGTTTCGGCTCCGTACGCATCCGCGGCCATCGCTGCATGCGCAGGCTCGCGGTCGGGGGATCCTCGAGCGTGTTTCTCGCCGAGCACGAATCGACCGGGCGCCAGCTGGTGCTGAAGGTCTTCCGGCAGGTCCCCGACGTCGTCGACAGCAGCCAGAGCTTCGATCGCTTTCTGCGCGAGTTCGAGCTGATCGCGCATCTTCGTCATCCGAACATCGCGCGCATCTACGACCTCGGGGTCGCCGACGACCATCTCTACCTGGCCATGGAGTACTTCGCAGGCGGCGACCTCCGCGCGCGCATGGACCGTCCGCTGGCCTGGCGCGATGCACTGGCGTACCTGCGGCAGATGGCGGAGGCGCTCGCTGCGCTGCACCGGCTCGGGCTGCTGCACCGCGACGTCAAGCCCGGCAACGTGCTGCTGCGCGAGGACGGCAGCATCGCGTTCAACGATTTCGGCCTCGCCCGGCAGCTGGGACTCGAGAGCGACATCACCGGCGCGGGAGCGATCTTCGGCACGCCGCACTACATGAGCCCCGAGCAGGGACGCGGCTTGCCGCTGGACGAACGAAGCGACCTGTACAGCCTCGGAATCGTGCTCTACGAAATGCTCACCGGCACCAAGCCGTTCCAGGCCGAGACGCCGCTGGCCGTCATCTACAAGCACGCCAACGAGCCGGTTCCGGAGCTGCCGGAGAACCTGGCGCACCTGCAGGAGCTGCTCGAGTCGATGCTCGCCAAGCAGCCCGCCGGCCGCGTCGCCTCCGCGGTCGCGCTCGTGGGACGCATCGACGAGATCCTGGAGCGGGCAGCGGCTTGAGTGCGCATCCGCCCGTGCTGCTCGCCGCGACCTCGCCTGCCTGGTTCCAGGCCGCTTGCGAGCACTGGCAGGACCTGCTGATCGATCATGCGAACTGCGAGAAGAAAGCGGCCTCCACCGCGTTGTCGCTGATGTTCGCCTATCCTGAGGATTCCGAGCTGGGCTTGCGGATGTCGCGGCTGGCGCGCGAGGAACTGCGGCACTTCGAGCAGGTTCAGCAGCGGATGCAACAGCTCGGCGTCGCGTTCCGACGACTCAGTCCGTCGCGGTACGCCGAAGGGCTGCGCCGCGCGTCGCGGCGCAGCGAGCCGGGACGGCGAACCGACCTGCTGATCTGCGGCGCATTGATCGAAGCCCGGTCGCACGAACGGTTCATCGGACTGGTCCCGCTGCTCGAGCCGCCACTCGCGGAGTTCTACGGTTCGCTCGCGGCCGCCGAGTCACGACATGCGGGCTTGTACCTCAAGCTGGCCGGCCGCTCGGGCGGTGACTGCCGGCAGCGAATTGAGGAGCTTGCCAGCGTCGAGGCAGAGCTGGCGACTGCGCCGGACACCGAGTTCAGGTTTCATTCCGGGACGCCGGCCTGAGCGGGCCTGACCGACCCCCTCGATATCGGCGTTCAGCGGGGAATCGAGCGCAGCTCGAATCCTTGCGGACCCCATTCGAGCACGCTGCCCTGGGTGTACCAGTCGCCGAGCACGATCCGGCGTGCGGCGCGGCCATCGACGTCGAGTTCGTGAATCGCGGGCCGGTGCGTGTGGCCGTGGACCATGACCTGCGCACCGCTGCGGCGGAAGGCCTCGGCCACGGCCGCGTCGTTCACGTCCATGATCTGCGGCGCCGAGGCCCCGACGTGCTCGCGGCTGCCTGCCCTGATGCGGCCAGCGATCGCCTGGCGGCGCTCGAGACCCAGGTGCCGGAATATCCACTGCGTGAGCGGGTGGCGCAGGATGCGCCGTAGCCGCTGATAGCTCACGTCGTCCGTGCACAGCGCGTCGCCGTGCATCAGCAGTGCGGTGACGCCATGCAGCGAAAGCACCGTACCGTCCTCTATTAGCTGGCAGCCGGTGCGGGCGCAGAACCGCTCGCCGATCAGGAAGTCGCGGTTGCCGTGCATCAGGTAGCAGGGCACTGCGGATTCTGTCAGCCTGCGGAGAGCGGCCTGGATCTCCCGCTTGGAGGGTTCCGGATCGTCATCGCCCAGCCACACCTCGAACAGGTCGCCGAGGATGTACAGCGCGTCGGCGCCGCGTGCCTCGGTTTCCAGGAAATCGAGGAACTGCGCGGTGATTTCCGGGGCCGCGGGGTCGAGATGCAGGTCTGAGATGAACAACGTGGCCAAGGCGCGTGGTCCGGGTCGCGCTGGGCGCGTCTGCATTCGATGTTAAGGTCTCCAGGCCGGCCGGGCCAGCGTCGCAGCGGTACGCGTCGGACGATCCGGTAAGATGCGCGCCCATGCCTCGATCCCAGCCAGTGACCCGATTTGCGCCGAGTCCCTCCGGTCGGCTGCATCTCGGCAATGCGCGCACGGCGCTCTTCAACTACCTGGCCGCGCGAGCAGGCGGAGGACGCTTCGTTTTGCGTGTCGAGGACACCGACGCCGGGCGCAGCGACGAGGCCATGCTCGAGCGCGCGCTCGATGACCTCGAGTGGCTCGGCCTCCACTGGGAGGAGGGTCCCGATGTCGGCGGACCCTCGGCCCCGTATCGGCAGAGCGAGCGACTCGAGATCTACGCGGCGGCGCTCGCTGAGCTCGCAGCAGCGGGATTCAGCTACCCCTGCTTCTGCACCCCCGAGGAACTCTCGGTGGCGCGGCGGGCGCAGCTCGCGGCCGGCCGGCCACCGCGCTACGCGGGCACCTGCGCAGCCCTGAGCCCCGAGCAGACTGCGGCCAGGCGGGCCGCGGGCCAGATGCCGGCAATCCGTTTCCGGGTCCCGCAGGGACGCAGGGTCGAGTTCGATGACCTGGTTCATGGACTGCAGCGTTTCGACACCGACGACATCGGCGATTTCGTGGTCCGCAGGGCGGACGGCAGCGCAGCGTTCTTCCTCAGCAACGCTGTAGACGACGCCCGGATGGGGATCACCGCGGTGATCAGGGGCGATGACCATCTCGCGAACACGCCACGACAGATACTGCTGCTCGAGGCGCTGGGCCTGCCGGTTCCGCGCTACGGGCATCTGCCGCTGCTGCTGGACGCTTCCGGTGCACCGTTGTCGAAGCGCGCCGGCGCCGTAAGCCTGCACCAGCTGCGCTGCCGGGGCTTCCTGCCCGGCGCCATCTGCAACTACCTGCTGCGTCTAGGGCACGTCTGCGATCGGGACGGCTGGCTCGAGCTCGATGAGGCGCCCGCGCATTTCAGCCTGGAGGGCGCGAGTCGCTCGCCCGCGCATTTCGACGAGGCGCAACTGCTGCACTGGCAGCGAGAGGCGATCCTGCGGGCGAGCACCGAGGAACTGGCACGCTGGCTCGGGAGCCGTCTCGAGCGGCTGCCGGACCTCGAGCGAAGGCAGGCGTTCATCGAGGCTGTGCGTGGCAACCTGATGTTCCCGGAGGATGCCGACCTGTGGCTCCTGGTCATCGACGGGGAAGATCTCGCGCCCGACGCGCGGTCCGCCAGCGAGCTGCGCGGCGCAGGCGAGCCGTTCTTCGCGCGGGCCGGCGAGGCCTGGGCGAGGTGCGCGCCCGACTTCAAGGCCTGGACGCGCGCCACGACCGAGGCCACCGGGCGCAAGGGAGCCGCGCTGTACATGCCGCTGCGTGCCGCGCTGACCGGTCGCACCCACGGCCCGGAGCTCGCGCCGATCGTCGCGCTGATGCGCCCTGGCAGTGTCGAGCGCAGGCTCGCGGCGGCCGGACGACTGGCTGCATCTCCAGTGATGCAGCCCGAAACGGAACGAGGAAGATGATCCAGATATTCAACTCGCTGAGCGGCCGCAAGGAAGAGCTGCGGCCCATCGTGCCGGGCCTGGTCCGCATGTACGTCTGCGGCATGACCGTATACGACTATTGCCACCTGGGGCACGCAAGGCCGCTGATCGTGTTCGACGTCGTGCGTCGGCATCTCCGGGCGCGAGGCTACCGGGTCGAGTTCGTCCGCAACATCACGGACATCGACGACAAGATCATCCGGCGCGCCGCCGAGAACGGCGAGCCGATCGAGGCGCTCACGGCGCGATTCATCGCCGCGATGCACGAGGACTGCGAGGCGCTCGGCGTCGAACGGCCGGACCATGAGCCCAGGGCGACCGAGTTCATGCCCCAGATCATCGGCATGATCGCGAAGCTGATCGAGAAGGGTCACGCCTATCAGGGCGAGAATGGCGACGTCTACTTCGCGGTGGCCAGTTTCGAGCCGTACGGCCAGCTCTCCGGCAAGCGCCTGGCGGACCTGCGTGCCGGCGCGCGCATCGAGGTGGACGAGTCCAAGCGGGACCCGCTCGACTTCGTGCTCTGGAAATCAGCCAAGCCGGGTGAGCCGGCCTGGGACTCGCCCTGGGGGCTTGGTCGGCCCGGCTGGCACATCGAGTGCTCGGCGATGTCGGTAGCGTTGCTCGGCGAGCACTTCGACATTCATGGCGGCGGCATGGACCTGAAGTTCCCGCACCACGAGAACGAGATCGCGCAGACCTGCGCGGCCTGCGACTCGCGCTTCGTGAACCTGTGGATGCACAACGGCTTCGTGCGGATCAACGACGAGAAGATGTCGAAGTCGCTCGGCAACTTCTTCACGGTGCGCGAGGTGCTGGAGTGGGTCCGGGACCCGGAGGTGATCCGCTACTTCGTGCTGAACAGCCATTACCGCGGGCCGATCAATTACACGCCGGAGAACCTGGTGCAGGCGGACGCCGGGCTGGAACGCCTGTACATCGCGCTGCGCGGCGTCGCGCCGGCCGGGCAGGGCTCCGCCGGCGAGGCGACCCGCCGCTTCGACGAGGCGATGGACGACGACTTCAATACCCCGGTGGCGATCGCGGAACTGCAGACACTGGCCCGCGAGATCAACACGGCCAAGGCGGGCGGGGATGCGAGCGTGGCCGCGGTGCGCGCGGGCGAGCTGCGGGCGCTCGGGGCGCGGCTGGGAATCCTCGGGCGCGATGCGGAGGACTTCCTGCGGCGGCGCCCCCGCCGGCAGGCGAAGGCCGAAGCGACCGGGCAGAACGGCGGTCCGGACGACGTCGACGCGTTGTCGGATGCCGAGATCGAGCGCCTGATCGCGGAACGGACTGCTGCGCGCAAGGCGAAGAACTTCGGCGAATCGGACCGCATCCGCGACCTGCTGGCGGCGAGCGGCGTCGTACTGGAGGACCAGCCCGGCGGCGTCACGCTCTGGCGACGCGGCCGCTGAGCCTGCTGCGAAGGGGGCGGGGAGTGTGGCGGGTTACCGGGCCAGGCGCTGCAGCGCCGACTCGAGGGTGTTCTTCATGAGGATCGCGACGGTCACCGGTCCCACGCCGCCCGGCACCGGCGTGATCCAGCTGGCACGCTCGCGGGCGCTCTCGAACTGGACGTCGCCGGCGAGCTTGCCGTCGGGCAGACGGTTGATGCCGACATCCACGACGACCGCGCCCGGACGGATCCAGTCCCCCGGGATCAGGCCCGGCTTGCCGACCGCCACGACCAGGATCTCGGCCAGCTCGACGTAGGACCTGAGCTCCCGCGTGAAGCGGTGGCAGATCGTGACAGTCGCGCCGGCGAGCAGCAGCTCCAGCGCCATGGGCCGGCCGACCAGGTTCGAGGCCCCGACCACGACCGCATGCTGGCCCTTGGGCGAAATCCCGGTGCGCTCGAGCATCCTGATCACGCCGTAGGGCGTGCAGGGTCGCATCAGCGGATTTCGCAGCGCCAGGCGTCCGACGTTGTAGGGGTGGAAGCCGTCGACGTCCTTCGACGGGCTGATGGCCTCGATCACGATGCGCTCGTCGATGTGGTCGGGCAGCGGAACCTGCACCAGGATGCCGTCGATCGCATCGTCCTCGTTCAGCTGCTCGATCAGTGCGAGCAGCTCGGTCTGCGTGGCGGAGTGCGGCAGGTCATGACTGACCGACACCAGGCCGCATTCGTCACAGGCCATGCGCTTGTTGCGCACGTAGATGTGCGAGGCCGGGTCGTCGCCGACCAGCACCACTGCGAGCCCCGGGCGGCGCTTGCCCTGTGCGGCGAGACGCTCGCTCGCCTCGCTGACTTCGCGCTTGATTTCAGCGGCGATTTGCTTCCCGTCGATGATGCTGGCGGCCATTGCGAGCCTTCTCCGGTCCTGTGCAGTTCGAATTCTGGCACGACGGGCCCGCGACTGGTGCAGGAGCCGTTGCGGCAAATTGACGCTGCACGGCCCCGCCCGTATCATTCGCGCTCCCGTGCGGGCCCGGGTCGTATGAGGCGCGGGCCACGGCGACGACGGCAGGTCGGTGCAGGGCGGGGCATGGCGCAGTCTGGTAGCGCATCTGCTTTGGGAGCAGAGGGTCGGGGGTTCAAATCCCTCTGCCCCGACCATCCGGATGAGGGCTTCGAAGGCGCGCGCCCGTAGCTCAGCTGGATAGAGCATCGGCCTTCTAAGCCGAGGGTCGCAGGTTCGAGTCCTGCCGGGCGCGCCACGCGGAGCGACTTGGTCGCTGGAACGATGGTGGACGTAGCTCAGCTGGTTAGAGCTCCTGGTTGTGGTCCAGGAGGTCGTGGGTTCGAATCCCATCGTCCACCCCATCTTCGAGGATGGGCCGTTAGCTCAGTTGGTAGAGCTGCTGACTCTTAATCAGTAGGTCGTAGGTTCGAGTCCTACACGGCCCACCACTTTCAAGAAGGTGTATTCCGATCACATGGTTTACACCTCATTCCGGACACATGGTTAACACTGTGTCCGGGGCGAAGGGATTGGGTCCGGGCTCGACCCGGTCCTGATCTCGGTCGAAGTATCCCAGATCGTACTCCAGGAAGCTGACCTGCCAGACCTGGTCGTCGACCTCGCGGATCCCCACCAGCTGCTCAGCCAACGCGACGCTCAGGTTGATTTTGCGACTGCCGAGGCAGATGCGCCCGCAACGCGTCACGCGGATGGTGCGGTCGTGGAAGGGGTAATCGGGGTCCTGGGGCGGCTCATAGCAGCGGGCTGAGGGTGTATAGACCTCGGCCGGATAGGCGCCGCCGAGCGCCTGGTGTGGCCGCTCGTGGTTGTAAACCCGGATGAACTCCTCGAAGCGCTCCTGCTGCTGCAGGAAGTTAAACCGGGCTGGCTTGGTCGTTTCGTTCTTGAGGGTGAGATGCATCCGCTCATGACGGCCGTTCTGCTGCGGCTTGCCGGGCTTGATGCGCTGCAGGCGGATCCCTAAGCGCAGCCACCAGACCGCGAGGCGGGAGAGGCCGAACAACGCCCAGGGCGCGGCGAACGGGGCGCCGTTGTCGGTGCGGATCGCGGCGGGCAGTCCGAACTCGCGGAAGGTGCGCTCGAACACCGAGAAGGCGAACTTCGACTTGGTCGACTCGAGGCCCTCGCAGGCGAGCAGGAAGCGGGAGCGGTAATCGGTGATGGTGAGCGGGTAGCAGTACTGCTTGTTGCCGAGCAGGAACTCGCCCTTGTAGTCGGCGCACCACAGGCCGTTGGGCGCGTGAGCCGCGGCCAATGGCGTGCCGCTGGCCTTGTAGCGGCGGCGCTTGCGGCGTTTGACGAGGCCGTTGCGATCGAGCGCGGCGTGGATCGTGCTGACCGCGGGCGGGGGGATCATCGGGTACTCGCGGATCAGCTTGTCGCGGATCTTCGGTGCGCCCCAGGAGGGGAACTCCTTCTTGATGCCGAGGATCGCCCGCTCGACCTGAAACGGCAGCTTGTTGGCTTGGCGGTACGGGGCCTTGCTGCGGTCGTAGAGCCCATCGAGGCCACAGGCCTTGTAGCGCTCGAAAATCTTGTAGCCGGTCACCCTGGAGATGCCGAACTCCCGGCACACCGGCGCCATCTTCTCGCCTTCGAGCAGGCGGGCTATGAAGCGGAGGCGTTCATCCATCGGTCTACACTCTTTCCAGGGCATCTGGGAGCGCTCCCCCAAATGCGGAAATGTGTAAACCATGTGCTCGGAATATTCCGTAAGCTATCTGTCGATAAGCTCAGAACTTGCGAGCATGGATGCTCGAAATTGGGTAACTCGGTAACGGGTTTTCGGGCCGGTTGTTACCCACCCACCTGACGAGCCCGGTTCTGGCACTAAGACGTTCTGTGCCGCGGGAAGTCCTGGTCATTCCGCCCTAGCTCTTCGAGCGGCTGCTTTGCGGCTTCGGGGCAGCAGGCAGAGAACGGCCAGGAGCGGCCGTACGGTGGTCTCACCGATCGCAGACGTTGGATGGGGCTATCAACCCGTTGCGGCCCGTGGTGCGCCGCCGAATCACAAGAGAGGACCGCCTGAGGGGCCGGTCCCTTCTCAGTGCATTGATTAAGAGCGCTTCGATGATGTCTGGGCCCGGTACGAACTCGGCGATTCCCCCGCCCACCGCCTGAAGGCCTTCCGGAAATTCGACGCGTCCGCGATGCCGAGTCGGCTCCCGATTTCCTCGATCGGCATAGTCGTATTCGTCAGGTACTCGATCGCCACCGAACGGCGGACCTCATCGAGCAGGTGCTGGAATGTCACTTCCTCAGCCTGCAGCCGACGGTGAAACGTCCTGAGCGATAGCCCGAGCGTGACCGCGACACTGGCCGCCGTTGCATTACGGCCCTGTGTGTCGAGGCACACTGCCCGGATCTCCCTCTGCAATGGAGTCTGTCCGCCGCCGCTGGAGACGATGCGCTCGCAGAATTCCCGGCAGAGGCCCGCCGTCATGGTACTGGCATTCGGGCACGGCGCCTCGAGCACCGACGCATCGAAATGCCACTCCATCACGTCGCTGTCAAAATATACGGGGCACGCGAACGTCTTCCGGTAAGCAGCGGCATGCGGTGGCGCCTCGTACGGGAAGTACATTGCCCGCGATGGAAACGGTGCCTCAAGCACGTGGCCCAGCAGCACGGTCATGGAACTGCGCCAGAACTCTGCGACGAAGGGCAGGAGGTTGCCGAGAGACTGCGGATTGTGAGAGCGCAGGACCCCTGTATCGCCTCGCAGCTCGAACGTAATCCTGAGCACGGGTCCGGCCAGCTCGACATGCTCGCGGCCGAACCGGAACGCGCCCCCGAAGGTGGGGCTTGTCGCCATCGCGAATCCATAGACCCCGAAGTCGCTGATCTTCTGCCGCTTCCCGGCGCGCAGGGCAGTATCCGGTCGCCTGGCAAGCCGCTGCGCGTTCTTGAACAGTGCTATCCGCTGCGCGTGTGAAAGCGCAGTGTCAGCACGATTGCGCCACGACATCGGGACTCCGGTGCCGGCCAGGAGCTCGCGCGCGGGGACGCCCTGTTCCTCGAGTTCGTCGAACAGGGCAGCGAGCCCATAGCTGCCGCCAGCGCTTGCACGGTCCCCGAGGCGGCGTCGCTCCCGTCCGACGCTGGCTCTCGCTTGGCTTCGAATAACTGGCACGAAAAAACCCTCCAGCTGGCAGGATTTCACCTTGTCTTGCCTTGGTCAAGGATTGATCATCCGTTCCCCTCAGGTGGGAGAGAAGCATGAATCAGGAATCCGTGGTCCAGGTGACGCACGACGGTCCGGTCGCGATCGTGGAGATGCGCTTCGCACCGCATAACCTGCTCGGCCCAACGCTGATGCAGGGAATTCTCGATGGCTTCGAGGCGGCAGAGGCTGCGGGCGCGCGTGCCGTGCTGCTCAAAAGTGGGCTGCGGCATTTTTCGGCAGGCGCCGACTTGTCCCTGTTCGAGGCTGCAATGGGCAACGGCGAAGGCCTCACCGTTTCGCCCGCGGAGTTCCTGGCACGGCTGGAATCCTTTTCCCTGCCGGCGGTCGCTGCCGTGCACGGTGTGTGCGTGGGTGGCGGCTTCGAACTGGCGCTGGCCTGCGACTTCATCATCGCTGCCCGCAGCGCCAAGATCGGCTCGGTCGAGGTCACGCTCGGCCTCAATCCGCTGATGGGTGCGATCCAGCGACAGGTGCAGCGCGCCGGCGTGGCGCGCGCCAAGGAAATGTCTATGCTCGGCCGACGCTACGACGCCGAGACGCTCGAGCGCTGGAACATCATCAATCGCGTCGTGGACGACGAACATCTTGCAGAGGCCTCGCTCGCCCTGGTGCGTGAACTAGCCCACGGACCCACGCTGGCGCATCGCATCACCAAGCGACTCGCCAATCTCGCCGCGAACGAGGGCGTCTCCGCGGCCGACGCCGTCATGGAAGAGTGGCAGAACGCGCTGTGGTCCTCCGAAGACCTGAAGATCGGCATGGATTCGCTGATGAAGAATGGCCCCGGCCTCGCGAAGTTCGTGGGTCGATGAGCATGGCCGGACCCTTGCAGGGACTGCAGGTCGTCGATTTCTCGCGCGTACTCGCGGGTCCGCTCTGCGCGCGCACATTGCAGGACCTCGGTGCCGACGTGATCAAGGTCGAGCCGCCGCGTGCGGATGTTTCGCGCTTTGCGGCACCGGTGAACACCAACGGCATGTCGGGTTACTACGCCCAGCAGAATGCCGGCAAGAAGAACATCTCGATCGACCTCAACAAGCCCGAGGCGCGCGAACTGGCCCTGCGGCTCTGCGACCGCGCGGACGTGCTGGTCGAGAATTTCCGGCCCGGGACGCTGGCCGGGTTCGGGCTCGACTACGCGACGCTGGCCCTGCGCAATCCCCGCCTGGTCTACGTGTCGATCTCCGGTTATGGCCAGCAGGGGCCCTGGAAGGGGCGTATGGCGTACGCGCCCACCGTACAGGCGGAGGCGGGTTTCACCCATCACGCGTTGCGGCACTTCTCTGGAAATCTCGGTGCCCCGCAGACCGATCCGCTGTCGCACGCCGACGTGTACGCCGGCCTGCAGGCGGCTATTGGCGTGCTGGCGGCGTTGCGCCAGCGCGAGCTCGCCGGTCGCGGCCAGCACATCGACGTCGCGATGGCAGCAACGATCATGGCTATCAATGAACGGGCCCACGTCGACCTGAGCGGCCTCGACCTCGGGGATGAGCCGGCCATTCTCGGCGCGACCGACGGCTCGTTCTTCAAGGGGCCGGGCGGCGAGACCTTCGTCTCGGCCATCAGCCTGGTCGGAACGATCACCTTCCGTTTCTTCATGGCGGCAATGCGCCGACCGGACCTGGCGCAGGACCCGCGCTTCGGCACGCCGGGCGCGCGGCGGGCCAACCTCGAAGCGTTGAAGGCGATCGTGCAGGCGTGGATCTACTCGTTTCCGGATCTCGCGGCGCTGGACGCGCAGCTCGACGAGGCGAAGATCGCCATCGGTGAGATCCGCACGCTCGAGCATGTGGCGGACAGCGAGTGGGCCGAGTACTGGACGGCCACGCATCGCGTCTCGGACCGCAACGGTGGCGACTTCCGCCTGCCCGGGCGGCCCTGGAAATTCTCCGCGGCAGATCTCGATCCTCCTGGCGAGCCCGCACTGCAGGGTGAGCACAACGCGGAGGTCTGTGCGCTGCTTGGGCTCGATGCGCAGGAAATGGAGCGTCTCGTGCAGTCCGGCGCGCTGGTCGGGAACTTCGCCGCGCAGATGATTGCCGTGGTTCTCGGTGAATCGAACTCTATTGGAGCGACCTAATGCGACAACTGATCCTGTCCTATATTGCCGCCGGCCTGATCGCAGGCACTGTATCCCCATATGCCCGGGCGGAGAAGCCTGCGACACGGCCAAACGTCCTGCTGATCGTCGCCGATGATGCAGCACTGGGCGATTTCGGTTTCACCGGCGCGGTGACCCGCACTCCGAACATCGATCACCTCGCGCAGGAAGGTATCACCTTCACCCGGTTCCATGCCTCGCCTGTGTGCTCGATCACGCGAGGCATGCTGCTGACTGGCAACAACCCGGTGGAAATCGGTCTCGGCGCCTTCGATTACACAAAATATCCGCCGGCGGAGGGCAAGCCCGGATACGAGGCCTACCTGACCCGCACGACGGCCACGATTGCAGAACTGCTGCGAGACTCAGGCTACCGCACCTACACCGTCGGCAAGTGGCACCTCGGCGGTACCCGTCACGGCGGGGAGCCGCCAACCGAGTGGGGCTTCGATCGCAGCTACTCAATCTATACGGGTGGCGCCAATCACTGGAACGATGGGGTATTCCACGTCGACATGCACGACCCTGAAGTCGCCGCCCAGGTCAAGGCCGGCAAGATACCGGCCGAGCCGTACTATGAGGACGGCAAGCGCGTCGCGCGGCCGACCGGCATTTTCTCGGACGACCTCTTTACCGCCAAGCTGCTCGAATACCTCGAGACGGACCGCAAAAGCGGCAAGCCGTTCTTCGCCTACGTTGCCTACACGACGCCGCACGCACCGCTACAGGCGCCGGACTTCCTCATCGAAAAATACGAGCAGCACTTCTACGAACTCGGCTTCGACGGCCTCAAGCACGCCCGTTTCGAGGCGCAGAAGAAACTCGGCATCATCCCGCAGGACGCCAAGTACCCTGACGCGAGCAAGAACCATCTGCTGCGCACCTGGGCGTCGCTGAGCGACGAGGACAGACGCCGGATGGCGCGCGTGATGGCTACCTACGCAGCCATGCTGGAGTCGCAGGACTACAGCGTGGGCCTGATACTCAACTACCTGCGCGAGACCGGGCAGCTCGACGACACGCTGATCGTTTACCTGTCCGACAACGGGCCGGAGGGTACCGACGTCCAGGGCGAGTTGAGCAATCCGGCCGCAACCCAGTGGGCGCAGAAGAACTTCAGCCAGGCCTTCGAGGACATCGGAAACGGCGACTCCTATGTTTTCATCGGCACCGATTTTGCCAATGCCGTTACCGGCGGCCTGTCGTGGTGGAAGTGGTTTATCGGCGAAGGCGGTATTCGCACGCCGCTGATCATCGTACCGCCCAGCAACGCTACGTTTGCCCGCAAGACGCAAAAGACCGCGGAGTATGCGCACGTCAAGGACGTGCCGACCACGATCCTGGACTACGCTGGCGTCGGGCCGGCCCCGCAGGGATACAAGGGCCGCAAGATCGTCGCGCCTTCCGGCGTCTCGATGCGCAGCTTCATCGAAGGAAAGAGCGAGCGCCCTCGTACGGAAGACCAATGGGTCGCGTTCGAACTCTTCGGCAACAGCTTCGTCGTCGCGGGTAACTACAAGGCGATGCGTGTCCGGACGGGCATGTACGGCGACGGCCAGTGGCACCTGTACGACATCCGCAATGACCCCGCGGAAACCACCCAGCTCGAAGGCGCGCAGCCGGAGAGGCTCAAGCGGATGATCGCGATCTACGACAGTTACGCGAAAGAGAAAGGCATCGTGCCCGTCGCAGAGAACTGGAGTCCGTGGCACGGCTTCATCGAAGAGCAGACGCCCTGAGTCACGTCATTCAACCCAATGGAATTCACGCAGTCATGAACACAACTTCCGATCCGATTGGTTTTCTCGGCCGGCTCAACGCCAGCGTGCTGCTCGCGGTCACGCATGAGTATGCACAGGTCAAGAATGCCGCGCGTCCCGGCGCCGGGCGTGCCGAGCCCCGCGCGGTGCAGTTCAGTATTCGTCCTGAGTATCGCAGCATCGACGGCGTCAAGGTGCGCTTTGCCCAGGGCGGCAAGCAGGATGGCCCCGTCGTGCTGCTGCTGTGTCCGCTGCCGCAGAGCATCCTGTGCTATGAGCCGATCTGGGACAAGCTTGCGCAGCACTGCCGGCTGGTTGCGCTGGACCTGCCCGGGTTCGGTCGCAGCGAAGGTGGCCTCGAGTTCATGGGCTTCGACGCCCAGAGCCGTTTCCTCGACAAGTTCATCCGCGAGCTGGGACTCAAGCAGGTTCACATCGTCGGCCCCGACGTCGGCATGCCGGTGGCCCTGCACTACGTGATACACCGTCAACACGACGCGGCCAGCGTGATCGTGGGTGACGGCCCGGCCATCGCACCTTCGACCAACGGCAGCATCATCGACAAGATGGTGGACTCCGGGTTCTGGCGCATGATGTTTGCCATTACCGGATCCAAGGCTTTTGTGGAAGGCGGTTGTCGCCTCGGCTGCGTGAACTACGTTCCCAGCACAGCGGAAGTCGCGGATTACGTCGCGAGTTATGCCGGGCGCATTGGCACGGTAACGCAATGGTTCAAGGCGTATCCCGAGAACCTCGCAACGGTCGACCCGCACCTCGCCAGCCTCGACCTTCCGGTGCAGCTCTTCTGGGGCGACCTCGACCAGTTCCTGCTCGTCGACAACGCCCACCGCCTTCAGCAGCGGCTCAAACGCAGCCAATTGCGGGTTTTTGAGCGCTGCGGGCACTTCTCTTACCAGGACAAGCCCGAGGAATTCGCTGAGATGCTGCTCGCCTGGGTGGGTGGCGGGTATCGCGGCGTCTGAGCGGGCGCACCAGCTCTGTACAAACATCGAGGCAGCATGACCGATACGTACCAGACTGATCCGACCTGGGTCCGGTTGCAGGATTACCTGCCCCCAGCCTGTCGCTGGGAGGCGGATTTCGGGCCGAAGGAGGACTCCTTCCGCTGGCGTAACAGCGATGTGCACGTCGAGCGGTTCGCCAATCCTGCTTCCCCGTGCAAGGTGATCCTGCATCACGGGGTGGGCACCAACGGGCGGTTGCTGTCGCTCGTTGCGGGAGCGCCGCTCGCGAGGCTCGGCTTCGAGGTCGCTGCTATCGACATGCCGTTCTACGGCATGACGCGTAACGGTGAGTCCGGCGTGCGCTGGGAAGACTGGGTGCGGATAGGCGCCGAGTTCGTGGAGAGGGAAGTCGCGGCGGATGGCCGGCCGGTCTTTCTCTACGGACTAAGCGCTGGTGGGATGCTCGCCTACAACGTCGCCTGCGAGACGCGGAAGGTGAGCGGCATCATGGGCATGTGCTTCATCGACGCAGGTTCGCCGGTGGCTCGCATGCGCATGTCGGACCGGCCCCGGATGGACGAAGTCGCTTTCAAGATGCTGGGCGCCATGCCCGATTCAGTGCTCAGGCGGCTGCGCGTACCGATGAAGCATCTGGTGAAGATGAAGGCCCTGGTGAACGATGACAGGGCACTGCGCATATTGCTGAAAGACAAGCATTCGGCCGGCGCATGCGTCACGCTTGAGTTCGTCGACAGCATGATCCAGTACAAACCGACCATTGAGTTCGAGGACTTCGATCTTTGTCCGGTGTTGCTGCTGCAGCCGGGTGAAGACCGCTGGACCCCTTTCCCGGTGACGGAGCCCTTCTGGAAGCGGCTGCGTGCGCCGAAGCAGGTCGTCACGCTCGGGAACGCCGGCCACTATCCGATCGAGGATCCGGGCCTGACGCAGATGAGGGATGCGATGGCTGCTTTCATCCGGTCCTTGTCCTAGCCAGCGGCGTGAACGTGATCCGCAAGCCCGGGGGCGCGGCCGTCATCGTCAAGCGCGGCGGGGGCCGTATGCCGCTGGTCCTCGCCAGAATGCCGCCGATAGCGGAGTGGTTACGGTCAAAGAGGCGGGCGATCTTGTTCAGCGACTCGCCTTGTCGTCAGCGCTCCCACATCAACGCCTTATCGGGCTCCGTGTAATGGATCCTCATTCGGCGCTTCATGGGCAACACCCGCGGTTCTAAGAGATTAGAGTCTAGGTGTTGCATCGACCGGTTGAATCCGCATAAACCATGTGCTCGGAATATTCCGTAAGCTATCTGTCGATAAGCTCATAATCCGCTGCGAGCCAGTCGAGCGACCCCGCGGCCCATTGCCCGGGCGGCGAGCCGTTGCAGGCGTTGGCGCGAACGAATCCACGACTCGGTGTCAGACCCAGTTCACAGCTTCGCTGGCACAGCGCGCCGAAAGCCTGGGCATCGAAGCCCGTGGTCTCGTGGTAGAGCCTGCGCAACTCGGTCCTCTGCGCCTCGGTCAGGCGCGACGCGCTGCCGGAGAGGGTTCCACAGTCCCGGCTGGCGGCACAACGCTCGAGTGCCGCGGTCACTGTCCTGCACGCCTGGCGGTCCAGCGGCCTGCGTGGCTCCGGGATGCGCGTGAGATAGACGTCATTGAGATGCGTCAGCAGCGCGGTGCGTCGATCGCCATCCCGGACGCCAAGTTCGACGTGAACCCCGTTGTCCAGAGCGGTCACCGCGCCGCTGCCGGAACTGACCTCGGCGCCCCCGAGCTTCAACAACGGTTCTTCATCCGGACGCAGCACCAGCCAGAACGGACGACGCCGACCGCAGTCGACGCCGTTCTCGTCACAGTCTGTGAATCCGACGACGACCTCGCGATCGGAGAATTCGGCTCGATGAGCCAGCTCGATCTGCTGTCCGGCGAGCCCGCGCACGGTCGTGCCTGCGAGCTGCAGTAGTTTCAGGTCAGCCCGGCCAGGATCCTGGATGACCTGCAGGTGCCCGGCCGCGGTAGACAGTTCACCGGAACCTGAATCGAGCCGCGCTTCGCTCAGCAACGCCGGTGCCTGCGCGGAAATTACCGCGGCGGGGCGCGGTGCGGCCGAGGGTTGCGGAGGCCCGCCGGACACGGGAGGCGGGCTGCCCGCTGGGACGCCGTGATCCGCCCGAGGATCGCTCCCACCGACCGGCCCGTGCGCCGGCTTCGGTCCGCTCAGCAGCCAGATCGCCACCGCCAGCGGTACCAGCGCGGCTGCCAGCCACCACAATTGTCGGGGCAACCGCCGTGGCGCCGACGGTGAGGGTGCGACACGCCGGATGACGTTCCCATGCCCTCGTTCCCCGTCTGGCCCTGCCGATGCGGATTGCGGCCGGGGAGAGCGGACCACGGTTCGTGCGAGTGCAGGCGGCCGCGCCGCTCGAGTGACGGTCGCGGAGGGCTCCGTTCGTCGCACGGTTTGCGCCGGCACCTGCGCAGCGGGAGCTGCTGTCGGCTTGCGGGCAACAGGCGCGGCCGGGATCGTGCCTCGCGCATAGCCGCCACCGACGGCTGTGCGGTCCCTTGCGGGCTCCGGATTCTGGCCCAGTCGATCGCGCAGTTGCTCTGGAGTCAGCCGTCGAAGCTGAGCCGCCTCGGTGATCTCCAGCGACAGGACCTTGAACCGCTCGGCGCCGGCGCCGCCGGAGCTTACCGGCTCGACCAGCCCGACGGCGCTGACCCACTGGCCGATCCAGGACTGGCCCGGGACCTCGTCCGGCTGCCTGAAAATGCGGGGCTCCATGAAGAGGCAGACCATGTCCTGCGGAGCTGCGCCGAAGTCGATGCGCAGATGCGGCGGGCTCTCTCCGTTTCCCGGCGCATCTGCAACCTGGACGACCCGACCGACCAGTTCGACTCGTTCGCCGATGCATGCGCAACAGCGCGCGAAGTCGGCGGCGGCGACCGCAGCGACCGCGGCAGAGCGGCTGCGAGGCCGCGTCGCGATTGCTGCCGCCGCGCCCGGGTCCGGATGCGGGATGTTCGTTCCGGCGAGGAATTCCTCGGGGCTGGGCGTCGCTTCGTACGGCGAGCGGCAGATCGCCGCCAGCGACTCGCTCCAGCGCCGGACCTCGGTCATGCCGCGGAGCAACCGGAACACGCCCGAACCCGCCGGGTCCAGGAAATCGCTTGCGCGGAACAGCAGCGTCTCGCAGTCGCTGGCAGTCGCGTCCCACAGGCTCGGGCGCTGCGACAGCGCCTTGAGCGCGAGGTCGAGGACGCAGAATGGGAAGAAGTCCAGACTCTCGTCGAAGTGCTGCACCCCACGTCCGGGGTGCTGGAAGTTTTCATGCCCGAGCTGCAGGCTCTTCATCCCGCGCAACTCCGGCACGAACATCCCGTCGTAGTCGATCAGGCGGACCTGTCCGCGCTCGTCGACCAGCATGTTGCCCGGCTGCAGGTCACCATGCGCCATCCCGTGCGCGGCGAGATGCGCGGCGAGCTCGTGCAATGCGGCGCGCAGCGAGTGCAGCGTCGCCGGGTCCCGTCGGTGCCTGTACACATAGGAGGCCAGTGGCTCTCCCTCGGCCCACTCCATCCATACGACGGGGAATACGCCGCTCTCGGTGCGAATGCCCTCCTCGAGAAACTCGCAAGGGACGAAATGTGCGCTTCGAACCCGATCCAGATGCCGGCGGATCGCGGCGTAGCGCACTCCGAGGGGTTCTTCGGTAGACCGGTGAAAGCAACGCAGCGCGAGGCGGCGTCCGTCCACGAGCAGCTCGTAGGTGAGCGCGAAGCCACCACTGCGGGCCAGCGGCAGGCCGGATCCGCCGCGGCGGATCCGGCCGCCGGCCAGCATCGGCTCCAGCAGCACGTCGCGCAGGGGCTGCGACAACGCGTCCGTATACTCCTCTATGGACGGGTACTTCATCGGTTGCCATCCGTCGGGTGCACGCGGTCTCAGTTCCGCCTCGCTGACGGCCAGCGCTCGAACCGGCACTCCCCCGGCTAATCTATCATTGGTAGCGATGGGCCAGTCCCCTGTTGCAGGCTGACCAACCTGATGCGATCGCTTGCCATAGCCACGCTGGGGGCGGCCCTGCTCGGCCTCGTGATCTTCTTCGGCCTGCCCGGACTCACCGCCTGGCAGCGGGTGATCCAGGACTTCGCTCACGGTCCGGTGTTCGCGCTGCTGGCCGTGCTCGTCGCGCTTGCGCTGCGGCAGCGCTGGTCTGCCGGGCGTCAGCCTGGTCTTGCCCATTACGCGCTCGCGCTGCTCGTCACGCTGGCGCTCGGCGTGTTCTCGGAGTTCGCGCAGGGCTGGTACAACCCGGCGCGCGAACCGTCGGTCGGGGACGTCGGCAGGGACCTGCTCGGCGGACTCCTCGGCCTGTCGTTGCTGGCGCTGCGCGACCGTCGGATTTTCGGCGGGCCGCAGGTCGCGCCGCTCGTGGTGGGCACGGCGGCTGCTGTGATCCTGCTGGCCCCACCATCGCAGGCCGCCGCGGCATACGCGCTAAGGGCGGCTAACTTTCCAGAGCTGGTCCGGTTCAGGTTTCCGCTGGACCTGTACTTCCTCGAGGCGCGCGGCTCATCGATCCGCCGGTTATCGTTGCCAGAGCGCTGGTCCGGCGGGCGCAGTGTGCCTGCGCTGGCTGTGAAGCTCGAGCGTGAAAAGTGGCCCGGCGTCGCACTGGTCGAACCCGCGTCCGACTGGCGGGGCTTCAGCGTACTGACGCTGGACCTCGTGAATCCGGGGGACCAGCCGCTGGAACTGACGCTGCGCATCCTGGACCGGGCCCACGACTGGAGATTCGAGGATCGCTACAACGGCAGGCTCTTGCTCCCGCCGCGATCGCGCGAACTGTACCGGATACCTCTCGAAGAGATCGCGAGTGCACCCGAGCGGCGCCGGATGGATCTCGCGCAGATCGCCGACCTGCTGCTGTTCCAGACCGGCGGCGCCGAAGGCGGCGAGTTCTACCTCGCACGGATCGCGCTGGAGTAGATCGCAGACGACCCGGGTACAGCGGAGCCCCGGGGCGCCACGGCGACCGGCCTGCGGCTTACCCCACTGGAGCGCGCCTGCCCGCTTGCCTAAGCTGGCTGCGGGAGACTGCAGGGCAAGGCGTGCAGGTACTGCTCAAGGAAATACTCCGGTCGCTCCGCGACAGCATCCGCGACGTACTGCCTATCGTGCTGGTCGTGGCCTTCTTCGAGATCGTGGTGCTCAAGCAGCCGGTGCCGAACCTGGCCAGGATCCTCGGCGGTGCAGTGATGGTCGTGCTCGGGCTCGCGCTGTTCGTTCGCGGCCTGGAAATGGGCCTGTTCCCGCTTGGCGAGGGCATGGCCGACGGCTTCGTCCGCAAGGGCAGCCTCGGATGGCTGCTCGGCTTTGCGTTCCTGCTCGGCTTCGGCACCACGGTTGCAGAACCCGCGCTGATTGCCATTGCCGATGAGGCGGCCCAGGTCGCCGCCGGCGGTGGGGTCATAGAGGATCACGAGGCAGCCCGTCGCTCCTACGCGCTGGGACTGCGCCTGACCGTCGCGCTGTCGGTGGGCCTCGCGATCCTGGTCGGCGTGTTCCGTATCCTGAAGGGCTGGCCCATCCAGTACCTGATCATCGCCGGCTACATCGGGGTCGTGATCATGACCGTGTTCGCGCCGAAGGAGATCGTAGGCATCGCCTACGACTCCGGCGGCGTCACGACCTCGACCGTGACGGTGCCGCTGGTGACTGCGCTCGGAGTCGGCCTCGCCACGTCGATTCGCGGTCGCGATCCGCTGGTGGACGGGTTCGGGCTGATCGCATTCGCATCGCTCACGCCGATCATCTTCGTGATGGCCTACGGAATGCTGTTCTGATGGAGCAGTTACAGCAGTTTCTCGGCACGCTCGCGATAACCGTGCGCGACGTGCTGCCGATCGCGCTGATCCTGTTCGGCTTCCAGGTGTTCGTGCTGCGCCGCCCGATTCACAACCTGCGGGCCGTGCTGGTCGGCTTCGGCCTCGTGCTGCTCGGCCTCGCGCTGTTCCTGCGGGGCCTGGAGCAGGCGCTGTTCCCGCTGGGCCGGATGATGGCGGAACAGCTCACTGCAAGCGAGTTCATCTACGATGGGGCCGCGCAGCTGCCCGCGCGCCTGCACTGGACCGACTACGCATGGGTTTACGCGTTCGCCGCGGCCATCGGCTTCGCCACGACGATCGCGGAGCCCTCGCTGATCGCCGTCGCGATCAAGGCGAGCCAGGTGTCGGCCGGGACGATCACGGTCTGGGGCCTGAGGATCGCGGTCGCGGTGGGGGTGGCCATCGGCATCGCGCTCGGCGCGTTCCGCATCGTGACGGGCACGCCGCTGCACTGGTACATCATCACAGGATACGTCGTCGTCGTGCTCCAGACGCTGGCCGCGCCGCGGGCGATCGTCCCGCTGGCCTACGATTCGGGCGGGGTCACGACCTCGACGGTGACCGTGCCGCTGGTGACGGCGCTGGGACTCGGCCTCGCGGAGGCGATTCCCGGTCGGAGCGCGCTGCTCGACGGGTTCGGGCTGATCGCGTTCGCGAGCCTGTTCCCGATGATCACGGTCATGGGATATGCGCAGGTCGGCCAATGGGTGGCCCGCCGCGGAATGCACGAGTAGCAGGCTAATCATGCAGAGCGAGATCCGGGAGGACGCATGCACTTCAAACTGATCATCGTGATGGTCGAGGATGGCAAGACGGAGCAGGTGCTCGATGCCGCGCGGCAGGCCGGGGCCACCGGCGCGACGGTGCTGAACCAGGCGCGCGGGGAAGGAATCCGCCCGGCCAGGACTTTCCTCGGGCTCAGTGTCGGCAGCCAGCGGGACGTGATCCTGCTGCTGGTCGAGGAGCACATGAGCCGCCAGATCCTCGAGACGATAGCCAGCGTAGGCGAGTTCGACGAGTCGCCGGGGACGGGGATCGCATTCCAGATCGACGTCGAGGACGCGGTCGGCGTGCGGCACCAGATCACCGAGCTCACCGAGACGGTGGAGGGGCAGCTATGACTCCAGCCAGGAAGGTGATCCGGGTCCGCGACGTGATGAAGCACGAGGTGGACATCGTGGACGGCATGCTCACGGTGGCGGCCGCGCTGCGCGCGATGAAGTACCCGCAGACCCGCACGCTGATCGTGGACAGGCGGCACGAGGACGACGAGTACGGCGTGGTGATGTTTCGCGACATAGCCCGTCACGTGCTCGCGCGTGACCGTTCTCCGGAACGGGTCAACGTCTACGAGATCATGTCCAAGCCCGTGATCGCCGTCGATCCGTCGATGGACATCCGCTACTGCACGCGGCTGTTCGACGACTTCGGCCTATCCAGGGCGCCGGTGATCCAGGACAGGCGTGTCATCGGCCTGGTGAGCTACTCGGACATCGTGCTGAAGGGCCTCAAGGTCGACCCGGAGGGCTGACGGCCGGGAGACGGCCTTGCGCAGGCCAGGACCTCCCGCTACCCGGCCTGCAGCCGATACAATGCCACGGCGGGGTGCCGGCGGCGGCGTACCGGGCGAAAGTGGCGGAACTGGTAGACGCGCTGGATTTAGGTTCCAGTGGGCAACCCCCGTGAGGGTTCGAGTCCCTCCTTTCGCACCATTTCATGGCAAAATACCCGGCTTCCCCGGGGCCCTCCCGACGTGCCCGGGCCCCGACCTTTTCGAGGATCGTTGAGCATGCAGGTTTCCGTCGAGTCGATCGGCGCGCTGGAGCGCCGAATGGAAGTGAGCGTCCCCAGGGAACGTGTCGAGGAGGCCGTCACCGAGCGCCTGAAGCGCGTCGGGCGGACGGCGAAACTCAAGGGCTTCCGGCCGGGCAAGGCGCCGCCCAAGGTCATCCGGCAGCAGTTCGGCGCGCAGGTCCGGCAGGAGGTGCTGGGCGAGCTGATGCAGTCGAGCTTCGCGGAGGCGGTGACCTCGCAGAAGCTGAGCCCGGCGGCCGGGCCGCGGATCGAACCTATCAGCACCGGACCGGACGAGGACCTCAAGTACCGGGCGATCTTCGAGATCTTCCCCGAGGTCGAACTCGAGGTGGTGGAGGGGCTCGAGGTCGGCCGACCGGCTGCCGAGGTCACCGAGGCCGATGTCGACGCGATGGTGAACAACCTGCGCGAGCAGCGGCCGCGTTTCGTCGAGGTGGACAGGCCCGGTGCCGAGGGTGATCGCGTCACGATGGATTTCGATGGCCTGGTCGACGGCCAGCCCTTCGAGGGTGGCCGGGGCGAGGACGTCACAATTGTGCTCGGAGGCGGCAGGATGCTGCCGGACTTCGAGTCCGGCGTCACCGGCGCCGCCGCCGGCGAGAAGCGCAAGATCACGGTGCGTTATCCGGACGACTATCACAACAAGGCGCTGGCGGGGAAAAACGCCGAATTCGACGTTCACGTGAAGAAGGTCGAGCAGAAGCATCTGCCCGAGCTCGATGACGAGTTCTGTCGCGAGTATGGCGTCACCGAAGGCGGGATCGTGCGGCTGCGAGCCGAGGTCGAGGAGAACATGCAGCGCGAGCTTGCGACCGCGGTTCGCTCGCGGCTCAAGCAGCAGTTGCTCGACCGGCTGCTCGCGGCGAATCCGGTCGATGTGCCGAAGACGCTCGTTGACGCACAGGTGCGCGAGATGCAGATCGACACCGCGCGGCGGATGGGGGCGACGGACGCTTCGCAGATTCCGCCGGTCGATGCGTTCCTCGAGCCGGCGCGCCGGCGGGTTGCGCTCGGCATCCTGATCGGCGAGCTGATCAAGCGCCGCGGCATCGAGCTCGACCGGGAAAAGGTCGGCCAGCGCCTGCAGGAGATCGCGTCCGATTATCCTGACCCGGAGGAGGTCCTCAAGGCCTACCGGCAGAACGCGGACGCGATGCGACAGATAGAGAGCATCGTGCTCGAGGAGCAGGTAGTCGATTACCTGCTAGAGCGGGCCAAGGTCGCCGATCAACCGGCGACGTTCAAGGAACTGATGAACTTCGGAGGGTGAGCCATGAGCGACATCCGTGCACTTAACCTCGTTCCGATCGTCGTCGAGCAGACCGCGCGCGGCGAGCGGGCCTACGACATCTACTCGCGACTGCTGAAGGAGCGGGTGGTCTTCATTGTTGGCCCGGTCGAGGACTACATGGCCAACCTGATCGTCGCGCAACTGCTGTTCCTCGAGTCGGAGAACCCGGACAAGGACATCGCGTTGTACATCAACTCGCCGGGCGGATCGGTCAGCGCCGGCCTGGCGATCTATGACACGATGCAATTCGTCAAGCCCAGTGTCAGCACGATCTGCGTCGGCCAGGCCGCCAGCATGGGCGCCGTGCTGCTGGCGGGGGGCACGAAGGGCAAGCGCTTCTGCCTGCCGCACTCCAGGGTCATGATCCACCAGCCGCTGGGCGGCTTCCAGGGGCAGGCGACCGACATCGAGATCCACGCGCGGGAGATCCTCGATGCGCGCGACCGGTTGAACCAGATCCTCGCGAAGCACACCGGCCAGTCGATCGAGAAGATCGCCAAGGATACGGATCGTGACAACTTCATGACCGGCGAGCAGGCGATCGCCTACGGCCTGATAGACTCCGTGCTGAGCGAGCGACCGCGCTAAGCGCTACGGCTGAACGCGTTGGCTGCAGTCAAGTCACTGTTAAGTCGGGCTTTTTTGCGCCGGTTTCGTCGCCGTGGTATAAGCCATGTAGTCGGTAGGAGATAAGGACAGGCATGGCGGACGATTCTCGCGGCAAGCACGACGACGGCAAGCTTCTGTACTGCTCGTTCTGCGGCAAGAGTCAGCACGAAGTCCGCAAGCTGATTGCCGGCCCCTCGGTTTTCGTCTGCGACGAGTGCGTCGAGCTCTGCAACGACATCATCCGCGAGGAGCTCGAGGAGAAGGCGGACCAGACCCGCGAGAAGCTGCCGAAGCCCCACGAGATCAAGCACGTCCTCGACGAATACGTGATCGGCCAGGAGCGCGCCAAGAAGGTGCTCTCGGTCGCGGTCTACAACCACTACAAGCGTCTCCAGGCACGGGGCGGCGAACGCGCCCGTGACGAGGTGGAGATCGCCAAGAGCAACATCCTGCTGATCGGCCCGACCGGCAGCGGCAAGACGCTGCTGGCCGAGACGCTTGCGCGCCTGCTCAACGTTCCGTTCACCATCGCCGACGCGACGACGCTCACCGAGGCGGGCTACGTCGGTGAGGACGTCGAGAACATCATCCAGAAGCTGCTGCAGAAGTGCGACTACGACGTCGACAAGGCCCAGACCGGCATCGTCTACATCGACGAGATCGACAAGATCTCCCGCAAGTCCGACAACCCGTCGATAACCCGCGACGTATCGGGTGAGGGCGTACAGCAGGCGTTGCTGAAGCTGATCGAGGGGACCGTAGCCTCCGTGCCGCCGCAGGGCGGCCGCAAGCATCCTCAGCAGGAGTTCCTGCAGGTGGACACCGGGAGCATCCTGTTCATCTGCGGTGGGGCCTTCGCGGGTCTCGAGAAGATCATCATGAACCGCACGCACAAGAGCGGCATCGGGTTCATGGCGGAGGTCCGCGACAAGGAAGCCCGCGAGCACGGCAGCGACCTGTTCCACGACGTCGAGCCCGAGGACCTGATCAAGTTCGGCCTGATCCCCGAATTCGTGGGTCGTCTGCCGGTGGTGGCCACGCTGGACGAGCTCGACGAGTCTGCGCTTGTACAAATCCTGACCGAGCCGCGGAACGCTCTGACGAAGCAATACCGCAAGCTGTTCGACATGGAAGGGGTCGAGATTGAGTTCCGGGACGAGGCGCTCGCCGCCGTCGCCAAGCGTGCGATGCAGCGCAAGACCGGAGCCCGTGGGCTGCGCACGATCCTGGAGAATGTCCTGCTGGACATCATGTACGACCTGCCTTCGCTCAGGAACGTGCAGAAGGTCGTCATCGACGACGACGTGATCAGCGGGGAAAGCAAGCCCTACCTGGTGTACGCGGCCGAGGACGCGCGACTCTCCGCTGTCGAGGAGCGCCGCACCGGTTCAGACAACTGAAGCGCCGGCGGACGCGAAAAAGCGGCCACGGGGCAGGGTCCTGCGGCTGGTTCGAGGTCCCGGTCGGGGCCGTAGATCGGTCCGACTCAGCATTTTCTCTCTTGAATCTGTCCACGCCGTCCCCAAAGATCTAGGGGTCGCACCCACAGGCCGCGCGAGCACCCAGTCGCGCGGCTCGCTGTATTGCCTGCCGCGCCGGAGATCCCCGTGACCAACGAAGAGTCGACTCCCGTACCCGCACAGACTTCCGACACGCTACCGGTCCTGCCGCTGCGCGACGTGGTCGTCTACCCGCACATGGTCATCCCGCTGTTCGTCGGCCGCGAGAAATCGATCGTGGCGCTCGAGCAGGCGATGAAGATCAACAAGCAGATCCTGCTGCTCGCGCAGAAGCAGGCCGATGTGGACGATCCCAGGCCCAAGGATCTGTACGACGTCGGAACCGTGGCGACGATCCTGCAGCTGCTGAAGCTCCCGGACGGCACGGTCAAGGTGCTGGTCGAGGGCGTGGAGCGCGCGCGCGTGGACGCGATCACCGCCGGGGAGTATTTCGCCGCCCAGGTGACGCCACTGGTCGACGGCGAGCAGTACGACGAGCGCGAGATGGACGTGCTGACCCGCTCGGTCGTCTCGCAGTTCGAGCAGTACGTGAAGCTCAATCGAAAGGTTCCACCGGAGATCCTCACCTCGCTGGCAGGTATCGACCAGCCCGGCCGGCTCGCCGACACCGTCGCAGCGCACATGTCGCTCAAGCTCGACGCCAAGCAGAAGATCCTCGAGATACAGGACGTGCGCGGCCGGCTCGAGCACATACTCGCCCTGATCGAGGGAGAGATGGACGTGCTGCAGATCGAGAAGCGCATCCGCGGACGCGTCAAGCAGCAGATGGAGAAGAGCCAGCGCGAGTACTACCTCAACGAGCAGATGAAGGCGATCCAGAAGGAGCTCGGGGAGATGGACGACGCCCCGAACGAGATCGCCGAACTCGAGAAGCGCATTGCCCGCGCGGGAATGCCGAAGGAGGCGCGGGAAAAGGCCAACTCGGAACTCGCCAAGCTGAAGCTGATGTCACCGATGTCGGCCGAGGCGACGGTGGTCCGCAACTACATCGACTGGCTGGTCAAGTGCCCCTGGCGCAAGCGAAGCAAGGTCAAGCACGACATCGCGGCGGCCGAGCGGGTGCTGAACGAGGACCACTACGGCCTCGAGAAGGTAAAGGAGCGCATCGTCGAATACCTCGCCGTGCAGCAGCGCGTGCAGAAGCTGCGCGGACCGATCCTTTGCCTGGTCGGGCCGCCTGGCGTCGGCAAGACCTCGCTGGGACAGAGCATCGCCCGGGCGACGAACCGCAAGTTCGTGCGCATGTCGCTCGGCGGTGTCCGTGACGAGGCGGAGATCCGCGGCCACCGGCGAACCTACATCGGCTCGATGCCAGGCAAGATCGTGCAGAACATGACCCGGGCCGGCGTGCGCAACCCGCTTTTCCTGCTGGATGAAGTGGACAAGATGTCCATGGACTTCCGCGGCGACCCGTCTTCCGCGCTGCTCGAGGTGCTCGATCCGGAGCAGAACTCGTCGTTCAACGATCATTACCTCGAGGTGGACTTCGACCTGTCCGAGGTCATGTTCGTTTGCACGGCCAATAGCCTGAACATCCCCGCTCCATTGCTGGACCGGATGGAAGTGATCCGCATCCCGGGCTATACCGAGGACGAGAAGGCGAACATCGCCCGGCGCTACCTGCTGCCCAAGCAGGTCAGGCAGAACGGCCTGAACGAGGAAGAGCTCCGTCTCAGCGACCCGGCGATACTCGAGATCATCCGTCACTACACCCGCGAGGCGGGGGTGCGCAACCTCGAGCGCGAGATCTCCAAGATCTGCCGCAAGGCGGTCAAGGAGCTGCTGCTCGATACCAAGCGCAAGGTCGTCACGGTTACTCCGAAGAGCGTGCCGAAGTTCCTGGGCGTGAAGCGTTTCCGCTACGGCCGCGCGGAGGAGAAGGACAGCATCGGGCAGGTCACGGGCCTCGCCTGGACCGAGGTGGGCGGGGAACTTCTGACGATCGAGTCCGCGGTGGTCGCCGGCAAGGGCAAGCTGACCCACACCGGGCAGCTCGGCGAGGTGATGCAGGAGTCGATCCAGGCGGCCATGACCGTCGTGCGCAGCCGCGCAGGCATCCTGGGCCTGGAGCCGGACTTCTACCAGAAGACCGACGTGCACATCCACGTCCCGGAAGGCGCGACGCCCAAGGACGGCCCGAGCGCAGGCATCGGCATGTGCACTGCGCTGGTTTCCGCGCTGACGCGCATCCCGGTGCGCAGCGACGTGGCGATGACCGGCGAGATCACGCTGAGGGGCGAGGTGCTGCCGATCGGCGGGCTCAAGGAAAAGCTGCTTGCGGCGCATCGGGGCGGCATCACGACCGTCCTGATACCGGAGGAGAACGTCAAGGACCTGGCGGAGATTCCCCAGAACATCAAGGGAAGTCTCGACATCAAGCCGGTCAAGTGGATCGACGAGGTCTTCGCGATGGCGCTGCGGAACATGCCGCAGCCCAGGCAAGGCCAGGCTGAGAGCGGGGAGGCGGCCGCGACGAAGCGGGGCAAGCGCTCCGGGCGGCGTACAGGCAAGCAGGTGCACGCGCACTGACATCATCAGGGGAACGTCTATGAACAAGCATGAATTGATAGAGGCCGTGTCGGAGCGGACGGGGCTGGCGAAATCCGACGCGGCGCGGGCCGTCGAGGCCGTCCTGGGTACGATCACGGACGTCCTGCGGCGGGGGGACTCGATCGGCCTGGCGGGCTTCGGTACCTTTGAAACCCGCGACCGTGCGGCCCGGCAGGGGCGCAATCCGCGGACCGGCGAGGTGATTGCGATCGCCGCCAGCCGGACACCCGCGTTCAAGGCTGGCAAGGCCCTGAAGGATGCCGTAAACTAGCCTGCTCCCAGGGGGCGGGGTGCTTAGCTCAGCTGGGAGAGCGTCGCCCTTACAAGGCGAAGGTCGGGGGTTCGATCCCCTCAGCACCCACCAGAGCGCGGAGTGGTAGTTCAGTCGGTTAGAATACCGGCCTGTCACGCCGGGGGTCGCGGGTTCGAGTCCCGTCCACTCCGCCACTTTCTGGACCGAGGAAGGCCCGCTGATGCGGGCTTTCTGTTTATTGCAGGTCGCAACAGTGGCGGCGCCCATCACAGCGCCCTACTATCCGCAATCCACATTTCTCGAACCGTCAAATCATGCTGCAGCAGATTCGCGACAAGATCACGGGGTGGGTCGCCGGAGTATTCATCGGCGTCATCGCAATCGTCTTCATCTTCTGGGGCATCCAGTTCGAGGGAGCAGGCAATACCTCGGCCGCCCAGGTGAACGGCGAGAGCATCCCTGTCCCCATGGTGCGTCGCGCCTGGCAGAACCGGCTCTCCGAGCTGCAGCGGGCGAGCCGGGACGAGCTTCCGGCCGAACTCGTTGCATCCGAGCAGCAGCTCCTGCTCCAGCAGTTCATCCGGCGCGAAGTGCTGCTGCAGCATGCCGCCGAACTCGGTTACCGCGTCAGCGACGAGCAGCTCGCCCGAGCCCTGCAGGAAATCCCGGCGTTGCAGGTGGACGGGGTGTTCTCCCGCGACCGTTATGCGGCGCTGCTACAGCAGCAGGGTCGCAGCGAGGCGGAATTCGAGGACGAGTTCAGGCGCGATCTCGAGCTGTCACAGCTGCGAAACGGCATATTGGTTTCCTCGTTCGTGACCCCTTCGGAACTCAGCCGGCGGGTGGCGCTGGAGGATGAGAGCCGCGAAGCGGATTTTCTGCTGCTGCCGGCCAGTCGATACGCGGAAGCGGTAACCGTGCCGCCGGAGCGCGTGGCGAGCTATTACGAGGAGCACAAGGCGGAGTTCATGACCGAGGAGACGGTCGCGCTCCAGTACCTGGAGCTGCGCCTCGCCGACATCGCGTCCGAGGTCGACGTGACCGAGCAGGAGCTGCGGGAATATTACGAGCAGATCGCTCCGGAGCGTTTCGTCGCGCCCGAGCGCCGGCGGGCCAGCCACATCCTGCTCGAGTCGGGCGACGATGACGCGGCGGCGCGCGCCAGGGCGGATGAGCTTCTAAAGCAGCTGGAGCAGGGCGCGGATTTCGCCGCACTGGCGCGGGAGAACTCCGACGATCCGGGCTCGAAGGAGCAGGGCGGCGACCTTGGGTGGGCCACCCGGGAGTCTTACGTTGCACCCTTTGCCGAAGCGCTGTTCGACCCGTCGCTGAAGGCGGGCGAACTGCGTGGGCCCGTCAGGACTCAGTTCGGATACCACCTGATCCGGCTCGAGGAGGTCGAGGACGCCCACCAGCGCAGCTTTGACGAGGTCCGCGACGAGCTGGAAACAGATTTTCGCAACGACCGTGCTCAGGCAATCTTCTACGAGAGATCTCAGGAACTCGCCGACGAGGCTTTCTCGGCGCTGACGGAACTCGAAACCGTAGCGCAGAAGACCGGCCTCGATCTGGGCACGGTGGAGCGTTTTACACGCAACGGCGGAGGGCCGTTCGAGGCGGAGCGCAAGGTCATAGAGGCCGCGTTCAGCAAGGACGTGCTCGATGACCGGCAGAACAGCCCCGCGCTCAGCTTGGGCGACGACCGGGTGGTCGTGCTGCGCGTCACGGATCACCAGTTGCCCGAGCAGCGCTCACTGGACAGCGTGCGCGAGGCGATCGAGGCCGAGCTCGGCATGCAGGCTGCGCTCGAGGCTGCCGAAGACGAGGGGCGGGCGCTCGTGGCTCGTCTCGACCAGGGCGAGACACTCGCAGAGGTCGCAGAGTCACTCGGGCTCGAGACTGGCGGTCGCGCCAGCGTGCGGCGCAGTGCCGCACTTCCGCCCGAACTGGTTGCAGGGATCTTCGCGGCGCCGAAGCCCGCGGACGGTGCACGCAGCACGGGCGTAGCCACACTGGCCAGCGACGAAGTGGCGGTGTTCACCGTTTACGGTGTGCGGCCGGGCGCGCTCGATGCACCGGAACAGCTGGTGATGCTGGGCGAGCGGGCGCGTCGGGCCGGCGCCGTCGCCGCCGCGTCGGAGTTCGACGCCTACCTCGGCGAACTCGAGCGGACGGCCGAGATCAAGACGAACCCGAAGCTTTGGGAGTGAACACCAGGGAATAGGGATCAGGGGTTAGGGGATAGTGAAGGAGAGCCGCCGTAACCCGTGAGAGGTACCGCTTGTCCTGCTGACCCCTAACCCCTAGCCCCTATCCCCCTTTATTCTCGTCCGCAAACGCCATGCCGACGTGGCTGTAGCCGGCGTCGACGTACAGCACTTCTCCGGTGATGCCGGAGGCAAGGTCCGAGCAGAGGAACGCGGCGGCGTTGCCGACTTCCTCTGTCGTGACGTTCCGGCGCAGCGGGGTGACCGCGGCCACGCTCGACAGCATGCGGCGGAACCCGCTGATTCCGGCCGCCGCAAGGGTCTTGATCGGGCCGGCCGAGATCGCGTTCACGCGGATGCCCTCGGGGCCCAGGTCGGCAGCGAGGAACCGCACGTTGGCCTCGAGGCTCGCCTTGGCCACGCCCATGACGTTGTAGCTTGGTATCGAGCGGACTGCGCCGAGGTAGGACAGCGTCAGCAGCGCTCCCGCCCGGCCCTGCATCAGCGGCCGCCCCGCCTTCGCGAGCGCCGCGAGGCTGTAGCTCGAGATATCGTGCGCGATCAGGAAACCTTCTCGGGTCAGGCTCTGCAGGTAGCCGCCGGCAAGCTGTTCACGAGGCGCAAACGCAACCGAGTGAACGATGATGTCGAGACCGTCCCATGTGTCCGCCAGGCGCCCGAACGTCGCCTCGATCTCGGCATCGCTGGCGACATCGAGCGGCATCGTCAGCTTCGATCCGAAGCCATCGGCGAGTCCGACGACGCGATCCTTCAATCGGTCGTTCTGGTAGGTGAAAGCGAGTTCCGCGCCTTCGCGCCGCATCGCGCCTGCGATGCCGTGTGCGATCGAACGCTCGGTCGCGAGGCCCACGATCAGCGCGCGTTTTCCCGCGAGAAATCCCACTGGTTCAGCCGCCGTTCACGCGGCTCGGATCCACGTAGATGACGATCCGCTGGCCTGCCCGCAGCGAGTTGGCGCGTCGCATGCTGTTCCAGGCCATCAGCTGCTGAACCGAAACGTTGAACTGGTCCGCTATCGCGGAAAGCGTGTCGCCCCGTCGAACCTTGTAGGTCATGCGGGTGGTTTCAGGCGCGGATGACGAGGACGAACTGCCAGCCGGGAGCTGGAGTTTCCGGCCGACGTTGATGGTGCTGTTCGAGGACAGGCCGTTCGCGGCACTGAGTTCCGGCACGCTGACGCCGTACTGGCGTGCGATGCCCCAGAGCGTGTCGCCCTTGCGAACCGTGTGCACCCTCGGTGCAGCCGGCGCCGGACGGCTCGACGACTGTGCGGTGGCTTGCGGACGCGCCTCGACATTGGCGGCGATGATCGTCGCCGGTGCCTGGCTCGTCGGGATGACCAGGCGGTCGCCCGCGTGGATCATGCTTCCGCGCAGGCGATTCGCTTCCTTGATCGACTGTACGGACACCCCGTGGCGCCTGGCAATGGAGCTCAGGCTGTCGCCACGCCGGACCTTGTGATAGACGGTCGGAGGTGGCGCGATCGCTGCCAGCGCGACACTGTCGCTCGCCTGACCGCTCTGCAGTGCCTGCCTGAAGACCTCCGCATTGCCGATCGGCAGCAGCAGCCGATGAGGTCCATCCGGCGGCGTCACCATCCGGTTGAACGCCGGGTTCAGTGCGAACATGTCGTCCCTGGTGATGCCCGCGAGCTCGGCCGCCTCGCCGACATGCACCTGCCGGCCCGGGTCCACGATCGTGAAATAGGGCTGGTTCGGAATGGGAAGGAAGTTGAGTCCGTAGGCCTGCGGATTTCCCACCAGCCGGCTGATTGCGAGCAGCTTGGGCACGTAGTCGCGGGTTTCGGCCCTGAGCTTCAGGCTGAAGAAATCAGACGGCTTGCCCGCCGAGCGGTTGGACTTCACGGCCCGGCTGACGGTGCCTTCACCGCCGTTGTAGGCCGCGATGGCGAGGAACCAGTCGCCGTCGAAATAGCGGTGCAGATACTGCAGGTAGTCGAGCGCCGCGTTGGTGGCCTTGATGACGTCCCGCCGCTCGTCGATCCACCAGTTCTGCTCGAGACCGTAGTGCTTGCCCGTGCTGGGGATGAACTGCCAGAGCCCCGACGCGCGGCTGCGGGAATAAGCGACCGGGTTGAATGCGCTTTCTACTACAGGGAGCAGGGCCAGTTCGAGCGGCATGCCGCGCCGCTCGAGCTCCGTGACGATGTAATACAGGTACCGGCTGCCGCGGCGGAAAATGCGGTCCAGGTAGTCCGGCTGGGACCGGTAGTTCCCGAGTTCGCGGTCCACGGCGTGATGGCTGACGTCGGGCAGCGCGTAGCCGGATCTGATCCGGTTGAGCAGGTCCGGGTACTCGGCGGCCGGCTGTCGATCCTGGGCCGTGAACGGGGGCGTAACCCACCCGTCCGCCTTCGGTTCCTGGCCGCGGCGCGGATGCTGAGGGGCCGGGGGCAGGCTCGAGTATTCGGGGTCCGAGGGCGTGGTGCTGCAGCCGGCTGCGAGCACCCCGAGGGATCCGAGTACGAGCAGGTGCCATGACTTGCGCAACATTTCAGCGAAACCCGTCCTTCCAGGCCCTGATGACGCCGAACACTTCCTCCGCCTGTGGCAGCGGCCTGCCCGCATGCGCTTCGGCAGCCGCGCGGACCGCCGGCTCACGGCAGCGCAGGAATGGATTGATATTACGCTCCTCGCCCAGCCGTGAAGGTAACGTCGTCACATCCCTGGCACGGAGTTGCTCGACTTCCGCGAGGCGCTGCTTCACGTCCGGGTTGTCCGGCTCGACCGCGGCCGCAAAACGCAGGTTCCCAAGCGTGTATTCGTGGGCGCAGTAAACGAGCGTCTCGTCGGGCAGCGCGGCGATCCGGTCCAGCGAAGCCAGCATCTGGGCCGGCGTGCCCTCGAACAGCCGGCCACAACCGGCGCTGAAGAGCGTGTCGCCACAGAAGAGCGCGCCGTGCCCGTAATAGGCGATATGTCCAATCGTATGCCCCGGAACGGCCATCACCGAGAAATGCAGGCCGAGCGGGTTGATGTCGACGCTTGCACCGTCGTCGAGGGCCTCGGCCGCGACGGGCAGGCGCTCGCGAGAGGGTCCGTAGACTCGCGCGTCGTATTGCGAGAGGAGTTGCGTGAGACCGCCGACGTGGTCGGGGTGATGATGAGTGACGAGGATCGAGTGCAGTTCGAGTCCCAGGCGTTCGAGTGTTTCATTGACCGGTCCCGCATCCCCCGGATCGACAACGACTGCCAGCGACGGGTCCCTGGGACCGCGGATCAGCCAGATGTAGTTGTCCGAAAACGCCCTGACCGGGGTCACATCGATCATCAGCTCTCCTGGCGAGCGTCCGGCCGTGGCGTACTGCCGCCGTATTACACCCTCTCGCGGGTCAAAATTCCACAATATGTCGCATGTTTTTCGAACGCCTGCACGGCCGCTGCGGCTATCCTTGCCGACCATGCAGGCCACCGATTCGATAGCAGACTGGCTGGGAACCCCGCTGGGCGCGTCGGTACTCGACGTCGAGGCACGAGTGCTGCAGGAGGCCCTGTCCGACGTGGTCGGCTTCGAACTGCTGCAGGTGGGCCGATGGGGAGACGCCGACAGCCTGTGTGCCGCGGCTCGAACCCAGCACCGTCGATGGCTGGCACCGGATGCCGAGGGTCGGGCGGCGATCCGCGCGGCCTGCGACGCGCTGCCGGTGGCGTCGAACACGGTAGAAGCAGTCCTGCTGCCGCATACGCTCGAGTTCGCTGACGCGCCACACGATGTGTTGCGGGAGGTGGAGCGGGTACTGGTGGGCGAGGGCGTCGTGCTGATCTGCGCCTTCAATCCGCTTGGGCCATGGGGATTGCGGCACCTGCTGAGCCGGCGGCGGTTTCCGCCCGGACTCAGCCGGCTGTTGAGCGAGAGCCGCCTGCGTGACTGGCTGGGGCTGCTCGGACTGGAAGTCGAGGAGGTGCGTCGCTACCTGTTCGCGCCACCCTGGACCAAGCGCCTGCCGGGACGTGGGCGAAGCTGGCTCGAATCGCGTGGCCCGCGCCTCGCCCCGCCGCTGGCTGGGGCCTACATGCTGAAAGCCCGCAAGCGTGTGCGCGCAGTGACCCCGCTCCGGCCGGTGTGGCAAGCGCGACCGGCGCGGGTCCGCGGCATCGCCGAGCCGACCTCCAGGATCGCTGCGTGACGTCTGTCGAGATCTACACGGACGGCGCCTGTCGGGGAAACCCCGGGCCGGGGGGCTGGGGAGCCCTGCTGGTATCCGGCGCGCATCGGCGCGAGCTGTGGGGCGGAGAGCGCCACACTACCAACAACCGGATGGAATTGACCGCCGCCATCGAGGCGCTGGCGGCACTCAAGCGCAGCTGCCGGGTGAACCTGTACACGGATTCGCAGTACCTGCGTAACGGCATCCGGGAGTGGCTGCCGCAGTGGAAGGCGCGCGGCTGGAAGACGGCGGACCGCAAGCCGGTCAAGAACGTCGAGCTCTGGCAACGCCTCGAGCAGGAGATCGGCCGGCACGAGGTGCATTGGCACTGGGTGAAGGCCCACGCAGGCCACGCGGGGAACGAGCAGGCCGATGCGCTCGCGAATCGCGGCGTGGACGAGGTGCTGGCGGGCGGCTATCGACCGGCCACTATCAGCTAAACTATCGCGTCGCCTGCCGCAGCCTGACCATCATGGATTTCATCGACCTCAAGACGCAGTACCAGCGCATCAAGCCGCAAGTGGATGCCGGAATCGCCAGGGTCCTGGAGCACGGGCAGTATGTGATGGGGCCCGAGGTTTCAGCGCTCGAGGAGACCCTCGCTCGCTATCTCGAGGTCGAGCACTGTGTAGCCGTTTCGAGCGGTACCGATGCGCTGCTGATCGCGCTGCTCGCGCTCGATATCGGGCCCGGTGACGAGGTCATCACCGCGCCGTTCACGTTCTTCGCGACTACAGAAGTGATCTCGCTGATAGGCGCGCGCCCTGTGTTCGTGGACGTGGATCCGCGCAGCTACAACCTGGATCCCGCGCGGCTGGAAGCCGCCATCACGCCGCGCACCCGCGCGATCATGCCGGTATCGCTGTATGGCCAGTGCGCCGACTTCGATCGGATCAACGCGATCGCCTGTGCGCACGAGCTTCCGGTGATCGAGGACGCCGCACAGAGCTTTGGCGCCCGCTACAAGGGGCGGCGGTCGGGCGCGTTGTCATTCATCGGGGCAACATCCTTCTTTCCCTCCAAGCCACTTGGTTGCTACGGAGACGGCGGCGCGCTTTTCACCAATGACGCTGCCGTCGCGAAGCTGATGCGCGAAATCCGGGTCCACGGCCAGGACCGTCGCTACCACCATCCGAGGCTCGGCATCACGGGACGGCTGGACTCGATCCAGGCTGCGGTGCTGCTGGCGAAGATGCAGATATTCGACGACGAGGTTGCAGCCCGGATCCGGCTCGGCAGCCGGTACACGGAACTGATCAGCAGCGAGCTCGGCGACGCGGTGCGCACGCCCTTCGTCGAGGACTACAACGACTGTGTCTATGCGCAGTACACCGTCGAGGTGGACGACCGGGAGGGCGTCGAGACACGGATGAAGGCGCTGGGTGTGCCGACGGCTGTGCACTATCCGCAGCCCCTGCATCTGCAGCCCGTCTATGCCGGGCTCGGCCAGGGAGAGGGAAGTTTTCCGCACTCGGAAGCGGCAGCCCGGCGCGTGATCAGCCTGCCGATGCATCCCTACCTGAGCGACGAAACCCAGCGCGAAGTCGTGACTGCCCTGAAGCGGGCGGTCCTGGAGGGGCAGTGAGCGCCGGGCAGCGGATCGCGGGCCGCAAAGATCTACGTCGCCTGCGCCGCAGCCAGTCGAGCGCCGGTCGCCATCCGTAGCCGCCGGCAGAGCGCATGCGACAGGTCATTCTCGACACCGAAACCACGGGCCTCGAGCCGGAGCTCGGTCACCGGATCATAGAGATCGGCTGCATCGAGGTCGTGGATCGGCGACGGACGGGCAGGCTGTTCCACCGCTACCTGTGCCCGGACCGGGACATCGATGCCGGTGCGCTGCAGGTCCACGGCCTCACGGCGGAGTTCCTGAAGGGCCAGCCGAGGTTCGGGGACATTGCGGAGGAGCTGCTGGAGTTCCTGAAGGGAGCCGAGCTGGTCATCCACAACGCTCCGTTCGACCTCGCCTTCCTCGATGCGGAACTGGACCGCCTGCCCGGTGGCTCCGGCCGCATCGCTGACCACTGCCCGGTGCTCGATACGCTGCAGCTCGCCCGGCAGCTGCATCCTGGCCAGCGCAACGGCCTGGACGCGCTCTGCAAGCGCTACACGGTCGATAACTCGCAGCGCGACCTGCATGGCGCGCTGCTCGACGCCGAGCTGCTGCTCGAAGTCTATCTGGCGATGACGGGCGGGCAGGGCGCGCTGACGCTGGACGAGGCGGGCGAGGCGCAGGGTGGCCAGACCCGGGTGCGCCGGGCCAAGCGGCCCAAGGGATCGCTGGTCGTGCGGATGGCGGATGCTCCGGAGCTCGCTGCGCACGAGGAGCTGCTCGCCGTGCTGGACAGGGCCAGTGGTGGCCGGACACTGTGGCGCAGGCTGGAGCCCGAGTCATGACCGTGACCCTCGCGCAGGCATTCGGGCGAAATTTTCTGGGCAACGCACCGGGCTGGTACAAGCTCACGATCGGGATCTTCCTGCTCATCAATCCGATCCTGATGCTGCTGGCCGGCCCGACGATCACCGGCTGGGCTGTGCTGCTGCAGTTCATTTTCACGCTCGCGATGGCCCTGCGTTGCTATCCGCTGCAGCCAGGCGGGCTGATTGCGATCGAGGCGGTCGTGATCGGCCTTACGACCCCTGAAAGCGTGTATGCGGAGGTCGTACAGGCCTTCCCGGTCATCCTGCTGCTGATGTTCATGGTCGCAGGCATCTACTTCCTGCGGGATCTGCTGCTGTTCGTCTTCACCCGGCTGGTGCTTCGTTTCAGGTCGCCGACCACGCTGGCCGTGCTGTTCTGCGCATTGACCGCCGTGCTCTCAGCCTTCCTGGATGCACTGACCGTCGTTGCGGTGGCGATCACGGTCGGGGTCGGGTTTTACGAGGTCTACCACCGGGTCGCATCGGGCAAGCGTCACGACGCGGCGCATGACGCGACCGAAGACGAAGCCGTGCATCTTCTGCACCGGGAGAATCTCGAGCAGTTCCGCGCTTTCCTTCGTTCGCTGATGATGCACGGTGCGGTCGGGACCGCCATCGGTGGGGTAATGACCCAGGTCGGCGAGCCGCAAAATCTCCTGATTGCCGACCAGGCTGGTTGGAATTTCATCCAGTTCTTCCTGGAGGTCGCCCCGGTGTCGATCCCGGTGGCAATCGCAGGGCTTGCCACCTGCGCGTTCGTGCAGCGATTCAAGCTGTTCGGCTACGGCGCACCGTTGCCCGACGCGGTCCGCGCCGTGCTCTGGGATTACAGCGAGGAGCTGGCTGCGAAGTCGACGGTCAAGGATCGCCAGGTGCTGATCGTGCAGGCGGTCGTCGCGCTGGTCCTGGTGTTCTCGCTGGCCTTCCACGTCGCGGAAGTCGGACTGATCGGGTTGCTGGTCATCATCCTCGCCACGACCTTCACCGGGGTGATCGAGGAGCACAGGATCGGCAAGGCTTTCGAAGCGGCACTGCCTTTCACCGCGCTGCTCGTGGTTTTCTTCGTCGTGGTGGCCGTGATTCACGACCAGCACCTGTTCGAGCCCATGATTCACCAGGTACTCGAGATGGAAGGCCGGCTGCAGGCCACGATGCTCTACCTTGGCACCGGGCTGCTCTCGATGATCAGCGACAACGTGTTCGTCGCATCGGTCTACATCACCGAGATCAAGGCTGCCCTGCTGCAGGGGGCCGTCACCAGGGAGCAATTCGACGTGCTTGCGGTTGCCGTCAACACCGGCACCAATATCCCGAGCGTCGCGACTCCTAACGGGCAGGCGGCCTTCCTGTTTCTGCTGACCTCGACGCTGGCACCACTGATCCGGCTCGGATACGGACGCATGGTCTGGATGGCCCTGCCGTACTTCGTCGTGATGACGACGGTCGGGCTGCTGGCCGTGCTGTACCTTCTTTGAAAGGGGGCAGGGAACAGGGGATGGGGGATAGTGCAGAGCCCGGCAGCTTGACCCCTGTCTCAAAAGCCACGGCCTTCGTGTGGCATCCTTGCCGCCTGGCGCTCGCGGCTTACATTCAACGGCCTCACTAACCCCTAACCCCTAACCCCTTCCCTCAGACCATGCCCAAATTCAATCTACGTAACCTCAAGGTCGGCGTGATCGGCCTCGGCTATGTCGGCCTGCCGCTCGCGGTCGAATTCGGCAAGCGCTTCCAGACGGTCGGGTTCGACATCAACGAGCGCCGGGTCGCGGAACTGCGCGGCGGCACGGACAGCACGCTCGAGGTGGAGGCGGAAGAACTGGCCGAGGCCTCTAAGCTGTCCTACACGACCAACCTGAAGGACCTGAAGCCCTGCAGGGTCTTCATCGTCACGGTGCCCACGCCGATCGACGACTACAAGCGGCCGGACCTGACGCCGCTTGAGAAGTCGAGCCACACGGTCGGCAAGGTGCTCAAGAAAGGCGACGTCGTCGTGTACGAGTCCACGGTGTATCCGGGGTGTACCGAGGAAGTCTGCGTGCCGATCCTCGAGCAGGTCTCGGGCCTGCGATTCAACAAGGATTTCTACGTGGGCTACAGCCCGGAGCGCATCAATCCGGGGGACAAGGAGCACCGCCTGACGACGATCCGCAAGGTCACGTCGGGTTCTACGCCAGCCGCGGCCGAGTTCGTCGACTCGCTGTACCGCTCGATAGTGACCGTCGGCACGCACAAGGCCTCCAGCATCAAGGTAGCCGAGGCGGCCAAGGTCATCGAGAACACGCAGCGGGACGTGAACATCGCGCTGATCAACGAGCTGGCCCTGATCTTCAACCGACTCGGCATCGACACCGAGGAAGTGCTGCTTGCGGCCGGCAGCAAGTGGAATTTCCTGCCGTTCCGGCCCGGGCTGGTTGGCGGGCATTGCATCGGCGTGGACCCTTACTACCTGACCCACAAGGCGCAGGCGATCGGCTATCACCCCGAGATGATCCTCGCGGGTCGGAGAATCAACGACAACATGGGCATCTACGTCGCGCAGCAGGTGGCGCAGCTGATGATGCAGCGCAGGATACAGGTGAAGGACGCGCGCATCCTGATCCTGGGGCTCACCTTCAAGGAGAACTGCCCGGACGTGCGCAACACGAAGATCGTCGACGTGGTGAATGAGCTCGGCAAATTCGGCGCCCGGGTGGACGTGTACGATCCCTGGGCCGATCCCGCAGAGGCGGAGCACGAGTACGGGATCAAGCTGGTCAAGCGGCTGAAGTCCGGGACCTATGACGCTCTGGTGATGGGCGTGGCTCACCAGGAGTTTCGCAAGATGGGAATCGGGCGAATCCGGGAGCTGGCGCGGAAGAACCACGTGCTCTACGACATAAAGTACGTGTTCCGGGCGGACGAGGTGGACGGACGACTGTAACCGAAGGTAGCCAGAGGACAGGGGCGGGGGCCAGCGCATTCAGTGGCCCGACGCAACGGCGACGCCAGGTTACGCGCTACACTAACCCCTATCCCCTAATCCCCCATCCCCTCAGACATGAAGATCCTCGTCACCGGCGCAGCCGGATTCATCGGTTTCCACACCGCCCGAAAGCTTCTCGAGCGGGGCGACGAAGTCGTAGGTCTCGACAACCTCAATGACTACTACGACGTGCGACTCAAGCTCGCCCGCCTGGCGATCCTCCAGCAGCAGAGTGCATTCCGGTTCGAGAAGCTCGACCTCGCCGACCGTGCGGGCATGGCCGAGCTGTTCGCGCGCGAACGCTTCGACCGGGTGATCCACCTGGCGGCCCAGGCCGGGGTGCGGTACTCGATCGAGAATCCGCTCGCCTACGTCGACAGCAATCTGCTGGGGTTCGCCAATATCCTCGAGGGTTGCCGGCACAACGGCGTAGCCCACCTCGTCTATGCCTCGACGAGTTCCGTCTACGGCGCCAATACGAAAATGCCGTTCTCGGTGCACCAGAACGTCGATCACCCACTGTCCTTCTACGCCGCGACGAAGAAGGCCAACGAGCTGATGGCGCACACCTACGCGCATCTCTACGAGTTGCCGGTCACGGGCCTGCGGTTCTTCACCGTTTACGGGACGTGGGGGCGGCCCGACATGGCCCTGTTCCTCTTCACGCGGAACATTCTCGCGGGCAAGCCGATCAACGTCTTCAACTACGGGCACCACCGGCGGGATTTCACGTACGTCGACGACATCGCCGAGGGCGTAGTGCGCTGCTGCGACCGGATCGCGCCACCGAATCCGGAGTGGAACAGTGATGCGCCGGACCCGGGCTCGAGCAAGGCACCGTACCGGCTCTACAACATTGGCAACAACAAGCCCGTCGAGCTGATGCGTTATATCGAGTTGCTGGAGCAGTGTCTCGGCAAGAAGGCGGAGATGAACCTGCTGCCCCTGCAGGCTGGCGACGTACCGGACACCTGGGCGGATATCGACGATCTCACGCGCGATGTCGGATACACACCTGCAACGCCCGTTGAGGTCGGTATCCCGCGCTTCGTGGAGTGGTATCTCTCTTACTACGGCGAGCAGGGTCCGCCCGACCCGAAGGTCGTCAACCTGGGCTGACGGCCGCAGAAGCGAAAAGGGGACAGATTTATTTGCCGCCGTTTGTTGGCGCGCCAAATAAATCTGTCCCCTTTAAGTCTGTCGGGCCGATCAGCAGGCTCTTCATCGATCAGTAGCGTCTAGAATGGGGCACCGCCAGACCGGAAGGGAGCCCATGCCAGCATTGACCAGCCAGCCCGCGTGGCGGGCCCTCGAGGCCCACGCTCGCGAGATGGAGTCGCAGCACCTGCGGCAGTTGTTCGCGGACGATCCGACGCGCTTCGAGAGGCTCAGCGTCGAGGCGCTGGACCTGTTGTTCGATTTCTCGCGGCAGCGGCTCACACCGGCCACGCTCCGGCTGTTGATGGACCTGGCCCGGGAGCGCGGGCTCGAGTCGCGAATTTCCGCGCTTTTCGCCGGCGAGCAGGTGAACAACACTGAACACCGTGCCGCGATGCACATGGCGCTCCGCAATCGTTCCGACCAGCCGATGGCGGTGGGCGGGACGGACGTGATGCCGGAGGTCCGGCGCGAGCTTGCCCGGATTCGGGAGTTCGTCGCTGCGATCGAGGGGGGCCGCATCCTCGGCTCGAAAGGCGGCAGATTCACCGACGTCGTGAACATCGGCATCGGCGGCTCGGACCTCGGTATCGTCATGGCAACCGAGGCGCTGGCGCGGTATCGCAACAGGGCCATACGCCTGCACTGTGTATCCAACGTCGATGGCGTCGAGCTCGCAGATGCGCTGGAACGGCTGGATCCGGCGCGGACGCTGTTCGTCGTCTGCTCCAAGACATTCACGACGCTCGAGACGCTGACGAACGCGCACGCTGCGCGCGAATGGCTGATTGCGGAGCTCGGAGAGACAGCGGTGCCCCGGCATTTCGTCGCGGTTTCGACGAATCACGCGGCCATGGACGAGTTTGGAATCGCGCCGGACTCGCGTTTCACGATGTGGGACTGGGTCGGCGGCCGGTATTCGCTGTGGTCAGCCGTCGGGCTGTCGATCGCGCTCTCGCTTGGCATGAGCCAGTTCGAGTTGCTGCTCGAGGGCGCGTTCGAGATGGACGAGCACTTCCGTTCCGCCGCACTGGAGGGGAACCTGCCGGTGCTGATGGGGATGATCGGGGTCTGGAACAGGAATTTCCTCGGCCTGGACTCGGTTGCCGTGCTTCCGTATGACCGTCGCCTGCACCGGTTTCCGGCCTACCTGCAGCAGCTCGAGATGGAGTCGAGCGGCAAGCGGGTGACCCGTGACGGATCGGTGGTCGAGTGGAACACCGGGCCGATCATCTGGGGCGAGCCGGGCTCCAACGCGCAGCACTCGTTCTTCCAGCTGTTGCACCAGGGAACCGCGGGCGTCGCGCTCGATTTCATCGCGCCGGTGAACGGGTCCTGTCGATTCAGCAGGCAGCAGGACCTTGCGCTGGCGAACTGCTTCGCGCAGGCCGAGGCTTTTGCGTTCGGCCAGCAAGCCGATCAGGTCCGCACCGAACTCGAGGCCCGCGGCGCCTCGCCGGAGCAGATCCGGCAGCTGTTGCCTCACAAGCTCCATCCCGGAAACAGGCCATCCAGCCTCATTCTGTTCCCGAGACTCGGGCCGAAGACGCTCGGCAAGCTGGTCGCGCTCTACGAACACAAGGTTTACGTGCAGAGCGTGATCTGGGACATCAATCCATTCGACCAGTGGGGCGTGGAACTCGGCAAGAAGCTCGCGAGCGCGATGGAGGCGCCGGTCAGGGCATGCGCCTGGCCCGAGGGACCGCCACACTTGAACTCGCTGCTGCGATATGTAGGCCAGTGGCGCGGCGGTTGACCGCCCGGATACCATTTGCTGATGAGAGCCATTCTTCTCGCGGGGATCGCCGCGGTCCTCGCGTGCGCTACTGCCGCAGCCGGAGAGCCCTGGATTGCGCCCGGCGACGCCCAGGTACGTCACGATATCGAACTGCTGGTCGATGAAGGGGTCATGAACCTCCCGATCTCCAGCTGGCCGATCGCGGTGTCGGACCTCGCAGCGGCGCTCAAGCGTGCCAGGACGCCGTCCAGCGATTCTGACCCGCGGACCGAGTCGGGACTGACGCCAGCGCAGGCGGCCGCCGTCCGGCGCCTCAGGAGGCTGACCGGTGAATTCGACAGCCCTCGGGTCGTCGAGGCGCGGGTCGCGGCGCGACCGAACGTGCTGCGGGGCTTCGAGGACACGCCGCGCGAGGAGGCGGAACTGCGCGCCTGGGCCAGTGGGTTCTTCGGGGAGCGTTGGGGCGCACGACTCGAAGTGGGCGTCGTGGGGGATCCCGACGACGACCTGCCGGTTCGCCTGGACGGCTCCTATCTTGCGGGCAAGTTCGGCAACTGGATCGTGACGCTCGGGGCCCAGGAGCGTTGGTGGGGCTCGGGCTGGGAGGGCAGCCTGCTGCTGTCGAACAACGCGCGCCCGGTTCCGACCCTGGCGCTGGACCGGGCCGTGTCCGAGCCGTTCGAGAGCAAGTGGCTGCGCTGGATCGGTCCGTGGCGGTTGACGACCTTCATGGGCTACATGGATGGCGATCGGGGCGACTACGACCATCCGCTGCTGTTCGGCCTGCGGGTATCCGCAAGACCGCTGAAGGGCCTGGAAATCAGTCTCGAGCGCACGGCCCAGTGGTGCGGCGACGGTCGCTCCTGCAACTTCGACGATTTCTGGAACCTGTTCTGGGGCAACGACAATGCCGGCGAGAACGTGGACCCCGAGGATGAACCGGGAAACCAGCTGGCCGGCTGGGATGTGCGCTGGGCCTCGCCCATCGGAGATTGGCCTTACGCGCTTTACTTCCAGCACACGGGCGAGACGATCGACAACAACTTCCCGCGCCCCTACAGGAGCCTCGAGCTCGCTGGCGCGGAGATCTGGGGCGAGTCCGGAGAGGGATCGAGCTGGAGGCTGGCGGCGGAGTGGTCCAACACTCGCTGCGGAGGTACCGAGAACGGCGAGAAGCTCTGGGACTGCGCCTACAACAACAACATCTATAACGTTTCCGGGTACCGCTACTATGGGCGGCCGGTCGGGCACGCGATGGACGGCGACGGCGAGATGTATTCGATGCGTTTCGTGCACGTCGGAACGACTGAAGTGGTCTGGACCGTCCTCGCCCGATACACGGAGGTCAACCAGGGAGGCACGGTGCCAGACGAGCGCCATTCCGTGGCGCCAGGTCCCGAGCAATGGTGGAGCTTCGACCTGATTCGCCGCTGGAACATCGGCAGCGGCTGGCTCGAGGCCGGCCTGGGTGGCGACTACCGCGAGCGAGACTGGAACGACACGGATCCGTTCCTGCCGCGTTTTGCGGTGACTTGGCGCCAGCAATTCCAATAGAATCACCGTTTCGCGGGGTGGGGCACCAGCGCGTGTCGAGACAGTTCGGACGCCGGTTCCTGCATTTGCTGCTGCCGGCCGCTGCGCTGACATTCCCGTACGGGGCGTTTGCGGAGCCCTGGACGGCGCCGGGAGACAGCGGCTTGCGTCACGATGTGCAGTTACTGTCGGACGCCGGGCTGCTCGCCGGACCCTATTTGAGCTGGCCGGTCGGATGGGACGAGCTGGCTGAACAACTGTCGCTCGCCGGGGATCCGGATCTTTCGGTAGCTCAGGCCCAGGCGCTTGCGAGGGTGCGGGCCCGGGCGGCCCGGGAGATGGAGCCAGACGAGGTCGATTTGCAGGTGCGTCTTTCTGCGGCCGTGGAGCCAATCATCGTCAGGAACTTCGAGGACAGCCCGCGCGAGGAAGCCGAGGCCTGGGTCTCCGTCGCGGCGCAAGGCGAGCGTTGGGCCGGCAAGTTGCGGCTCGGAGCGGTTGCGAGCCCCGACGATGACCAGCAGGTTCGGGCGGACGGCAGCTATGTTGGCGTGATGATCGGAAACTGGCTCATGTCGGCCGGGTTCACCGAGCGCTGGTGGGGCCCAGGCTGGCAGGGGAGTCTGATCCTCTCCACGGCTGCCCGCCCGGTGCCAGCGATCTCGGTAGATCGGCTGAACAGCGATCCCTTCGAACTCCCGGTGCTGCGCTGGCTGGGGCCGTGGAAACTGTCGGCGTTCATGGGCCAGCTCGAGAGCGACCGCGAATACCCGGACGCGCTGCTGTTCGGCCTGCGCATGGAAATGAGACCTCACCCGACGCTGCAGCTGGGCCTGAGCCGTACGGCCCAATGGTGCGGCGAAGGCCGTCCCTGCGGGCTCGATACGTTCTGGGACCTGCTGGTCGGGAACGACAACCAGGAGGATCTAGGCGAGCAGCCGGGCAACCAGCTTGCGGGCTTCGATCTGCGCTGGACCTGGCCGGGCGGTCGTGTGCCAGTCGCCGTGTACGCGCAGGGCATCGGTGAGGACGAGGCCGGGGGGCTGCCCTCCAAATACATCGGGCTCTTCGGCCTGGAATTCTGGGGTGGCATCGGCGATGCCAGCTTTCGCGCTTATGCGGAGTATTCCGATACGGCATGCGACTTCACGAGTTCGCTCCCTGAGTTCGGCTGCGCGTACACCAACGTCATCTACACCGACGGTTATCGCTACCGCGGCCGGGCGATCGGTCATTCGATCGATGCAGACGGCGAGTCCCTCGCTCTCGGAGCGGTCGTCGTGGATGGAAACGGCAGCGAGTGGCTGGGCCGGGCCAGCAACATCAAGCTCAACCGGGCCGGCCTGTCCGTCGGTCACACGCTGTCTGACGGCGCTGCGAGGATGAGGGAGATTTCGCTCGAGCATGTACGCAGCATCGGCTGGGGACGGTTGAAGATTGGAGCGGGCTACCTCGACACGGACTTGCAGCCGGGAGCCCGGACGGTTCTCGACGAGGGCCTGCGCGGATACCTCGACTGGCAGATGAACTGGCACTGACCTTGCGATGAACAAACCACGCCTTCTTATTTCGAGACTCAGCAGGCTCCTGCCGATCGAGCTTGGCCAACACGTTCGCCTGCTGGCGGCGTTGCTGGCGGCGGTCGTCCTGTGGCCGCTAGCAGTGCAAGCCCAGGTGCCGACACAGAGCCAGCTCGAGGCATTCCGGAATCTGCCCCCGGACCAGCAGCGGGCGATCATGGAGCAGCTGGGTCTCGGGAGGATCCGCGGGGGCGAGGAGCCAGCAGCTCGAGTTCCCGTCGACTACGGAACCCAAGGCGGTCTCCGGGGAGCTCGACGACGAGCAGCTCGAGCGGCTGCGGGCGCCGAGGCTGCGGGCGGGAGACACGATCGTGATCGACCTCGTGCTGCGCGATCCGGGGCAGGAGGATCTCGAGATCGAGTTCGAACTCGAGAAGCGGCGGCTCGAGCTGGAGCGCAAGGAACGACTGGCCGAGCAGCGCGAGGCCGCGGCGTCCGGGACACAGCCGCTGACGCTGCGGACGGCGCCTGATGACAAGAGGAAGCGGACCGAGCGCAAGGTCGCCGAGCGCAGCGAGGAGGAACTCGACAGGCTCGGGGAGTTCAGGCTGCGCGTGCTCGATGGCAACCCGTACAAGCTCGACCGGTCCGGCATGCTCGAGATGCCGGGAGTGCGCGCGATCGCGCTCGCCGGCCTGACCGAGGAACTCGCGACGAAGCGCCTGGCCATCGAGCCGGCTCTGCGTGACTTCCGCGTCCGCGTGACCTGGCTGCCGCTCGAGAAGCGCGGTGAGGATGCCCTGAAGCCCTTCGGCTACGACCTGTTCAGCGCACTGCCGACCACATATGCGCCGGCGACTGACGTTCCGGTGCCGGCGGAATACGTCGTGGGCCCCGGCGACACGCTGCGCGTGCAGCTGACAGGAGCGACCGAGCAGCGCGTCGAACTCGTCGTGGACCGCAACGGTGTCGTGCAGTTTCCCGAGCTCGGGCCCATCCCGCTCGCAGGCCTGCGTTTCTCCGAGGCACGCGCCGTGATCGAGGAGCGAGTCCAGGAGCAGCTGATCGGGACCCGGGCGAACGTCAGCATCGGCGAGTTGCGCTCGATCACGATCGTGGTCGCCGGCGAAGCCGAGCAGCCTGGCGCGTACACCGTGAGCTCATTGTCCACGATAACGAACGCGCTTTTCGCGACCGGCGGGGTCAAGGAAATCGGCTCGCTGCGGAACATCCAGTTGAAGCGCAACGGCCGCACGGTCGCCACGCTCGACCTTTACGATCTGCTGCTGGCCGGCGATTCCCGCAACGACGTGCGGCTGCAGTCGGGCGACGTGATCTTCATCCCGCCGATCGGCAAAACCGCCTCTGTGACCGGACAGATCCTCCGTCCGGCGATCTACGAGCTGAAGGGTGAATCCACCGTGGCGGACCTGCTGTACCTCGCCGGCGGCCTGACGCCCGAGGCCGATCCGCGCTCGGCCACGCTCGAGAGGATCGGCGAGCGCCGGGAGCGAATCGTGATGGCCGTCGACCTGACGGACCCCGAGGGTCGTGCGACGCCGTTACGCTCGGGCGATCTGCTGCGTCTGAAGTCCGTGCCGATGGAAATCAATAACGGTATCGAGCTGACCGGGCACGTGCAGAACCCCGGCCCGGTCGCATGGGAGCCTGGACTTCGCATCGGGGACGTCCTGCGGAGCGTCGAGGATCTCAGGCCTAAGGCGGACCTGAACTACGTGCTGATCCGCCGGGAGGCACCGGACCGGACGGTGACAGCAGTTTCGGCGGACCTGGCACAGGCCTGGGTCAACCCGGCGTCTCCCGCCAACGTGCCGCTGCAGCCACGCGACCGGCTTTATGTCTTCAACCTCGAGGGTGGCCGAGAGCTGCAGATCAAGGCATTCATCGAGGATCTGGAGCGGCAGGCGCGGCCGGGACAGGCAGCGCTGCTGGTGACCGTGAGCGGTGAGGTCAAGGCGCCCGGGCAGTACCCGCTGGAGACGGGCATGACGGTGTCGGATCTCGTGCGCGCAGGCGGCGGCATGAGCCAGAGTGCCTACCGTGGCAGCGCGGAGATCACTCGCTACCAGGTCGTTGACGGCGAGTACCGCCGTGCGGAAACGCTGTCGATAGATCTCGAGCGGGCACTCGCGGGCGATGTGACGGCCGACCTCTCGCTGCTGCCGTCGGATTTCCTGGTCATCAAGTCGCTGCCGCAGTGGACCGAGCCCGGGATCGTGACGCTCGGGGGCGAGGTACGCTTCCCGGGCAGGTATCCGATCAAGCGCGGTGAAACACTCAGGTCGCTGCTGGAACGAGCGGGCGGCCTGACGGACCTCGCCTATCCGGCAGGCAGTATATTCACCCGCGAATCGCTCAAGGAGCGCGAGGCCGAGCAGATCATGCAGCTGGCTGACCGGCTGCAGGGGGACCTGGCTGCGCTGGCCTTGCAGGGCACTCAGACCAGCCTGCCGGGACAGCCCAGCCAGGCCACGCAGGCCGTCGCGGTCGGCCAGACGCTGCTCGACTCGCTGCGGGAGATTGAGCCGGTGGGCCGGCTCGTAATCGACCTCGATCGGGTACTCCAGTCCGAGCCGGGTTCATACGCCGACATCGTCCTGAAGGATGGCGACCGGCTGCTGGTGCCTGAGAGGACCCAGGAAGTGACGGTGCTCGGCGAGGTGCAGTCCGGTACCTCACACCTCTGGGATCCGTCGCTCGGCCGGGATGACTACATCCGCCTGAGCGGTGGAACGACCAAGAAGGCGGACAAGGGCCGGATCTACATCGTCCGCGCAGACGGCAGCGTCGTGAGCGGTGGCAGCAGCTGGTTCGGGGGCGACAGCGCCGACGTCATGCCTGGCGACACGATCGTCGTGCCGCTCGATGCCGAGCGCATGCGTCCGCTGCCGCTGTGGACGGCCGTGACGACCATCATCTACAACCTCGCCGTCGCGGTGGCGGCGGTCAACTCGTTCTGATCCGGGTCGCCCGATGGCAGCACACGAGCATGACGACCAGGCGGTGCATCTGAAGGATGCAGTCAGAGGGTATTTCGTGCCGGTGCTCGACACCGGGGCGGTCAGCCCCGTCACGTTCACCGAGCTGCTGCAGGCCATCCGCGTGCGCTGGTGGTGGCCGCTGCTCGGGGCGCTCGTGGGCCTCGCGCTGGCCGTGGCGCTCGCGTTCCTGATGCGGCCGGTCTATCACGGCAAGGTGGTGTTCCTGCCGGCCAAGGAAGCGACGTCCTCCTCGGCACTCGGCGCGCTGGCCGGCAATCTCGGCGGGCTCGCGTCCCTTGCAGGCATCAACCTCTCGGGCGATTCCAACGAGGCCGAGAACATGGCCGTGCTGAATTCACGGGGCTTCACGGAGCGCTTCATCGTCGATCACGACCTGCTGCACGTCTTTTTCGCCAAGCGCTGGGATGCGGAGCGCGGGGAATGGAAACCGCATCCATGGAAGCGCGACCCGACGCTGGCCGACGCGGTACGCAAGTTCGATCGGAAGATTCGATCGGTGACCGAGGAACGCCGCAGTGGCGTGGCCACACTGGTGATCGAGTGGCGTGATCGGGAGGAGGCCGCCCGCTGGGCCAACGACCTGATTGCCCAGGCCAACCAGGAACTCCGCAACAGGGCCATGGCCATGTCCGCGCGAAACATCGAGTACCTGCAGCGCGAGGCAGCGGATACGGACGTCGTCGGAATCCAGCAGTCGGTGTACCGCTTGATCGAGAACGAGTTGCGCCGGTCAATGATGGCGAGCGTGCACGAGGAGTTCGCCTTCCGCGTGCTGGACCCGGCGGTCGTGCCGGAGGAGCACGAGTTCGTCCGTCCGAAGCGGCTGCTGATGTCGGCCGCCGGGCTGGTCCTGGGCTTCGGCTTCGCGCTGATGCTCGCCATTGCCGCGCATCTGCTAAGGCGGAACCGGCCGGAGCAGCGTGCTGGCGCGACGCCCTGAACGGCGTGACGGGCCGGTCGGTCCTTCGAAGCGCTGCGGCATCGCCAGAACGGCCCGCAAAGCAGAGGCGAAATGACCGAGCGGCTCGGGCGTAACGCGATCCTTGCAGGGATGCAGGCCATCGCTACGGCGGTCATCCTGTTCCTCACCTATAGCTTCCTGGTCCGGGCGCTGTCGACGGAGCAGTTCGGACTGTGGGCGCTGATCGCATCGATCTCTGCCGTGGCCCGAGTTGGCGATTTCGGGTTCAGCACCTCCCTCTCGCGGTTCGTTGCGGCGGACCTGTCGACGGACTCCCGCAGCGCGGCGGCATCGCTGTCCCAGTCAGTCACGCTGGCGGTCGCCGTCCTGGCTGCCACGCTGGCAGCGGCGCTGTACTTTCCGGCACGGGGCCTGCTCGCATTGCTGGTGCCACCGGAACTGCTCGAGACCGCTCAGAGGCTCCTTCCGTACACGCTCGCGAGCCTGGTGCTGGTCGTCGTAGGCCTGACACTTGCGGGGGCGCTGGAGGGTTGTCAGCGCTTTGGCCAGAGGGCCGTGCTGATGATCACGGGTAGCCTGGTCTTGCTGGCGGCGGCGATCGTGCTGGTGCCCAGGCACGGTGTGATCGGTATCGGAATGGCTCAGCTCCTGCAAGGTGGCACCGTGATCCTGTTGGGCTGGGTGCTGGTGCGAAGGGAACTCGGGATCGGCTCCTTCGTGCCGATCCGCCTGCGGCTTGCGGACCTGCGCAAGGTCTGGCGATTCGGACTCGGGGTCCAGGCGATCTCATTGACCCAGCTCGCAGTCGAGCCGCTGACGAAGATACTGATGACCCGGTTCGGTGGGCTCGAGGCGACCGGCCTGTTCGAACTGGCCTACCGGGTGACGACGCAGTTGCGGGCTCCGCTGGTGGCGGCCGGGCAGGTCATCCTGCCGGCCGTAGCCGGGCTTCCGGCATCGGATGGTACGGGCGCCGCCGCTCTGTACAGGCGGGCGTACCAGCGACTCTTCCCGGCCAGTGTGACTGCGTTCGGCCTGCTGCTGCTCGGCTGGCCGCTGATCAGCTGGTTGCTGCTCGGGAGAGTGGATGCGCTGCTGGTCGCGATGGGATTGCTGCTGACGCTGTCATGGCTCGTCAATACACTGTCAGCGCCGGCCTATTTCACGCTGCTCGGCCAGGGCAATGCGCGCTGGAACCTGTACGGACACGTACTGACCGCCGTCACGACGGCCGTCCTTGGTTATGTCCTCGGAGAGGCATTCGGCGCGATCGGCGTGACCACGGGATACGCGGTGGCAATCGCTGCGGGCAGTGCCGTGGCGTGGCGTATCTGCCGTGCCCGTCTCGGCGCCGAGGTCACCGCATTGCTGCCCAGGCGGGACGACGTCAAACTTGCCCACGGTATGTCTCCCGTACGGCGATTCCTGTGGCACCTGGCCTGGCCAGTGCGCGCGTACGTGCGCTGGTTTCCCCTGACACGTGGCAAGGGTTGGCTGCTGCGCGGTCTGCTGCTGCCAATACTGGGCCCCGACAGCGAGTTTGACGTGTTGGTGCCGCCGGCTGGGCGCGTCCGGCTTCGCGGCCGCGAGACGCTCGGCTGGCACTGGATGGTCTATGGTCCATTCGAGCAGGCCGAGCGTGACTTCGCGACGAACACCGTTGCGGCCGGGGGGTGGGCGATCGACGTGGGTGCGAACGTCGGCGTGTTCACAGTGTCGGTTGCCCAGGCGCTCGCGCCCGATGCGCGCCTGCTGGCGTTCGAGCCCCTCCCCGGCAATGTGCTGCGTCTTCGGCAGAACCTCGAGGCCAGCAACATCGAGGCGGTCGACGTCCTGCCGGTTGCCACGGGAGCGGCTGCCGGCGAGGCGGAGTTCCTGGCCACCAGCGATGCGGCGTACGCCGGCCTGGTCAATTCGCTGGAGTCAGGCCGGACAGGCGACGTGTTGCGTGTGCCCGTTACGACGATCGACACGGAATGGCGCTCGCGAGGCGAGCCGCAGGTCGCCCTGGTCAAGCTCGACATCGAGGGCGGGGAGTTGAGCGCGCTGCAGGGTGCGGTCGCGCTGCTGCAACGCTGGCATCCGCTGCTGATCATCGAGGCGACCTCGGACATGCAGCGCGACGCGATTGCGGGATTCCTCGCGGACTACGGATATGGCCGCGCGCAGCCGGCGGGCTTCGAGCCATGGAATTTCGTCTTTCGTGCCGACGCCCCGCGATGACGAGCGATGTCATGCGGCCGGTGCGGGTCCTGTTCTTCGAGCCTGAGCATCTCGGTCATCAGCCATCGTACGTGCGGGCGGTCGCCGAGTGGCTCGATCGCGAACGGCCACCGCTTGAGGCCGTGTTTTCGGTAAGTGCAGACCTGGTCGCCCGGCTGCGTGACGAGGACGGCGTCGAGCTGGCGCGCATTGCGCGACTGCGCTTGCTGGAGCCTGGCGACCTGGCTGCCTGCAACGACGGGCCGATATACCGCCGTGGCATGGCTCGCTGGCGGCTGATCCTGCGGGAGATGAGTGCGGCAGGGGCCTCTCACGCCCACGCACTGTTCCTCGATCCCCTGCAGCTGCCGCTGGCATTGGGCCACGACGCCGGTGACGATCGGGGCATTTCCGGAATACTGTTTCGCCCATCAGTGCACGACGTGTACCGCGAATCGAGTGGACGGGGGTTGCGCGAGAGGGTCCGGGACCAGCTCAAGCGGGTCTCTTACGCGGGGATGCTCAGAAACCCGAGTCTGAAGGCTGTTCTCAGCCTCGATCCACTGTTTCCCGCTTATGCCCACCGTCGTTTTGCGGAGGGCGGCAAGGTCAGGAGCGTGCCGGACCCGATCATCGAGGCGGAATCGGCGGGCGCCCCGAGTGCTCCGGCGCCGGCTGCGGTGCCGGTTGCGGGGCAGCGCGAGCCTCGTTGCTGCTTCCTGCTCTTCGGGGCATTGTCGGAGCGCAAGGGCGTAAAGGTGGTGCTGCAGGCGCTCGAGTCGATGTCGGAGGAGCAGCGGGGCCGGGTCCGGGTGCTGCTTGCCGGGAGGCTGGATGAAGACTGTCGTGCGGCGGTCGCCGGTGCCAGGGCCAGGCTTGCCGAGGCCGGGGGCGATACCGAGGAACTGGAAGTGCTGGACCGGTTCCTGTCCACCGACGAACTGGCGGCGCTGGTCCGGCAGTGCGACGTGGTGATGGCTCCGTATCAGCGGCACGTCGGCTCCAGCGGGGCACTTGTCTGGGCTGCACGCCACAGCAGGCCCGTGCTGGCCCAGCAGTACGGGCTGGTCGGCGCGATGGTCCGGCGCCATGGTCTCGGCGTGTCCGTCGACAGTTCGGATGTGCGCAGCGTGGCGGACGCGATGTTGCGGTTATCGTGCCCGAGGGAGCGGGCCGGCGCATGCCGGGCGGACGGGCAGGTGGAGTTCCTGGCCGGACGCTCGGCGGATGAGTTCGCGCGCCGGGTGTGCGAGACCGTACTGGAGGTGGCCGCATGACCGCGGCGGCGTCCAGACCGAACGCAGTCTTCGAACTGGATGCAACCCGTTTCCTGCTCGTGGTGCTGCACCTCGCCGGCGTCTACGTGGCCGTACCATTGCGAGGCCTCGGGAGCTTCGAGTTTCCGGCTGCCACCATGCTGCTGACCGTCCCATTGCTGCTGGCGGCCAACCTGGGTCGGATTCGGGTCCAGCACCTCTACCCGATGCTGGGCTTGCTGGCAGTGGGCCTGTTGTCCGTGCTGCTCGCGCCGCAGGCCGGCGATTTCCTCGGTGCACGGCTCAAGGGCCTGGCCCAGTGGGGTTGGTCCATCCTGTGCGCGTACGTGCTCGTACTGGAGCTTTCGCACTGGCCGCGCAGCGAGCTCGCCAGGCTGTTCGGCGGCTTGAGTCTCGCGATCCTGATCGGCTGCGTGCTCGAGAATTACGGTGGCCTTCGCGCGGTATCGAACGCGTTCCGGCGAGTCGCCTTCGTATCCGCGAGCAACGAATGGCTGTCACGCGACATCGAGATCGCGGGCATGCTTCGGCCGCGTCTGTTCACCTCGGAACCCTCGGACGTTGCGAAGTTCTTCGTGCTGACGGTCTTCGGCTGGGTCACGACGTCGGTGTCGCATTACCGGCATGCGGGCGCGCTGCTGCTCGCGGTCGCGGGAATGTGGCTGATCCGCAGCCCGATCGTGCTGCTGCTGGTTCCGCTGCTGGCGCTGTTGCTGCTGTTCGGGCGACCGCTGGCCGGCGCCCCTGTTCCACTGAGCCGCCCGCTCAAGGCGACAGGGCTCGTGATCCTGGTCGCGCTGGGGAGCGTGGTAATCGTGCCGCTGCTCGCCGCGCGGGCGCAGGTCGTGCTCGCGGGTGCGGAGCCGAGTTCGCTGATCCGTCTCGCTGCGCCGGTGCTGGTTGCCGGCCAGACGCTGCAGATGAGCCCGTTGTGGGGGGCGGGAATCAGCGGTACCGAGGCGATCGCAGACATCATCATCGACGCATATACGCTTTTCGGACTGGCGAAGTTCGCTGATCCGCTGATTTCCGGGGAGCACATGACGGTAGCGAACCTGATCACCAACGCATTCTGGCTGCACTGGATAAATTTCGGGCTCCTCGGCGGCACGCTGGCGCTCTGGTTCACCGGTCGCTGGATGACCGCGCTGGGGGTGCGCAGGCGAATGCTGGCTTTCCTGGCGATACTTGGCTTCGCGCAGACGATGGGCGCGATGCACGGCCCTTACTTCTGGAGCTACATCGCGGTGATCCTCGCTGTCATCCGGCACCTCGACGACATCGGTCCGCTGAAGCTCAGGTTCGTGCCGGCGCGGATCCTGCCCGGAAGGCCGCAAGCCCAGGCTGGATCATTCGCCGGTTGAATCGCAGTCAATGAAGGTACTGCTCATCACCGATGCTCCGCTGGCCGCGCCGCTCGCAGGAGACCAGCTCGTCACCGCGCAGCTCTTGCAGGCGCTGACGCGTCGTGCCGACGTGGAAGTGCTTACGCTTCGGCCCGGCGGATGGGATCCGGCGATGGCTTCGGGGGCCCGCCTGCTGGAGGAACCGAATCTCGGGGGTGGGGCACCGCCACAGCGCCTCGCCCGCCTGAGGGCGCTCGTAGGCCGCAAGTCGCTGCTGGAGCAGCGGCTGTCCGACCTGTCTCTCCCCCGGCTCCGGGAGTTGTTGAGCCGCAGTCATGCCGACGTGGTGTTCTTCAACCATCTGCGGGTCGCTGCACTTCTGCCGCAGCTGGAAGTTTCCACGGGCATGCGTACCGTGTACGTGGCGCACAACGCCGAGTACGAGGCCTACGCGAGTACGGTACAGATCGAGACCAACCCGCTGCTCAAGTTCGCGCTGGCGCGTGAGGGCCAGAAGACGATACGACTAGAGCGCCGTGTCGTGGAGGCCGCCGACCTCACCATCGCGCTGACGGCCGAGGATGCACGGCGCCTGAGAGAACTGAGCCCGAACGCCAGTGTCCAGGTGGTTCCCCCGGCGGTGCCACGTCACGTCGCGGCCCACGAGGCACCGCTCGACGCGCGACGCGTGCTGCTGGTCGGCAGCTACCTGTGGCACGCGAAGTTTCTCAACGCCCTGTGGCTCGTGCGCGAAGTATGGCCGGCAGTCCTCGATCGATTTCCGAGTGCGCGCCTGGAGATCGTAGGCAAGGGCGCAACCCGTCTGCTGCCATACGTGCGCGCGACGGACTCGATCCGGGTCTCGGCCGATGTTCCCGACATCGGGCCTTTCCTTCGGGATGCCAACATCTTCGTGAATCCGGAGCGTCAGCGCGGCGGCATCAAGCTGAAGACTCTGGACGCGGCCAGTTTCGGGCTGCCTATCGTGTCGACCGTGGCGGGCGTGGAGGGCACCGGACTGCGGGCGGAGCAGAGCTGCATCGTCGCCAATGACGCGGCGGGATTCGCACTCGGAATCCTGCGGTTGATCGTCGACCCGGTCTTCGGTCGCAGCCTCGGCGTGGCGGCGCAGCGAGTGATGCAGCATGAGTTCTCTGACGATGCGCTGCAGGACCGGGTCGATCGGGTGCTGGACGGCCTGCGGCGGGCGGCCTGATGGGGGCTGCGAATCGGTCATGAGAGTGCTTCTCGCGCACAACTTCTATCGTTCCGGCGCTCCCGGCGGCGAGGACAACGCCTTCCGCCAGGAGCGGGCGCTGCTCGAGTCCCGCAATGTCGACGTGGTCGCCTTCGAACGCTCCAACGACGACGTGGATCGAAGCAATCCGCTGGAGATGCTTCGCACGGCGCTGACGATGTCCTGGTCGCGGCAGGTCTACGAGGAGCTGATCGAGCTGTTGCGTCGAAGCCGGCCGGACATCGCTCACTTCCACAATACGTTTCCGCTCATATCGCCGAGCGCCTATGCGGCTTGCCGGGACGAGGGCGTGCCGGTGGTCCAGACGCTGCACAACTACCGCTTCGTCTGCGCGGCCGCGACACTGTACCGGGACGGCTTCACTTGCGAGAAATGCCTGGGCCGGTCGCCCTGGCCGGGCGTGATACACCGCTGCTATCGCGGCTCTTCGGTCGGTTCCACGGCAGTCGCCTGGATGATCGATCGCAGCAGGGATCGTGGCATCTACCTGAAGCTGGTCGACCGGTACGTGGCGCTGACGCGCTTTGCGGCGGGCAAGTTCGCCGACGGCGGGCTCCCGCCGGAGCGGATCGTCGTGAAACCGAATTTCGTCGAGGCGGACCGGTCACCTGGGCACGGTGGCGGCGGCTATGTCGTCTACGCGGGCAGGCTGTCGATCGAGAAGGGCGTGATGACGCTGCTCGAGGCCTGGCGGCAGCTTCGGGACGTGCCGCTGCTGGTCGTCGGTGAAGGCCCTTTGCGCGGTGCGATGGAGCGGGAGATCGCCGCGCACGATCTGCCGGTGCAGCTGCTCGGGCTGCAGCCGCGGGAGCGTGTCCTGCAGATCATTGCCGAAGCGGATCTCGAGGTCGTCACCTCGGAGTGGTACGAGGGCTTTCCGCTGGTGATCGTCGAGGCGTATGCCATGGGTACGCCGGTGGTATGTTCGCGGATCGGCAGCCTGGTGGAAATCGTCGCCGACGGCGAAACCGGATTCATGTACGAGCCGGGCAATGCCGCCGCCCTTGCCAGCACGGTACGCCAGGCGCTCGCCGATCCCGCAAGGCTGCGAGAGTTCCGTCGGCGGGCACGGCATCGATACGATGCGCTTTTCACGCCCGAGAGGAATTTCCGGTTGCTGATGGACATATACGAGGGCGTCCTGGCGCAGCGGCGCGGACGGAGCAACGCGTGAAAATTTCGATCATCACTGCGGTCCGTAACGCTGCAGGCACGGTGGAATCCGCTCTGCGATCCGTGCAGCAGCAGACCTATCGTGACTACGAGCACATCGTCGTCGACGGACTTTCGACGGACGGCACGCTGGAGATCGTGGAGCGGCATTCCGCCGGTCTCGCGCAGGTGATCTCCGAGCGCGATTCCGGGATCTACGACGCCTTCAACAAGGGGCTGCAGCTGGCCACCGGAGAAGTGGTCGCGTTCCTGAACGCCGACGACTACTACGCGACGCCGGATGTACTGCAGTGGGTACACGAGGCCTTCAGGCGGGGACATCCGGGGGCCGTCTTCGGCGATGTCGCGTACGTACGTCCGGAGGAACCCGGGCGGGTCGTAAGGCACTATTCCTCGGCCGCGTTCACGCCGCGGCGCCTTCGCTATGGCTGGATGCCGGCGCATCCGTCGCTGTTCCTGCGCCGTAGCCTGTTCGAGAAATTCGGCGCCTTCGATACCAGCTACCGGATTGCCGGCGACTTCGAGCTCGCGGCGCGTCTGTTCGGCCGCGGCAAGGTCGATTTCGCATACGTTCCCAGGATCTTCGTCACCATGCGCACCGGTGGGGCAAGCACGCGTGGCATTCGAAGCACGATGACCATCAACCGCGAGATCCTGCGAGCCTGCCGTCAGAACGACATCGCGACCAACATGGCGATTCTGTGCTTGCGGTTCCCCGAGAAGGCCATGGAACTGATCCGCAGACCTGCCAAGGTCAGGGTCTGACGATCATTCATCGACGTGCGCGTGCCCGGGGTATCCGCTAGAATCCGCCACCATTTGCCTGGTCCATTCCGCCTGGAGGAGACGTGACCCGACGAGCGCTCATCACCGGCATCACGGGACAGGACGGCGCCTATCTGGCTGAGTTGCTGCTCGAGAAGGGTTACGAGGTCCATGGCATCAAGCGCCGAGCCTCGTCGTTCAACACGGACAGGATCGACCATCTCTACCGGGACCCGCACGAGTCCGGCGTACGGATGTTCCTCCATTACGGTGATCTCACCGACGCGACGAACCTGATCAGGGTGATCGGGCAGGTGCAGCCCGACGAGATCTACAACCTCGCGGCGCAGAGCCACGTCGCAGTCTCGTTCGAGACTCCCGAATACACGGCGAATGCCGACGCGCTCGGTACGCTGAGACTGCTGGAGGCCATCAGGATACTACGGCTGGAGAATAAGACCCGCTTCTACCAGGCCTCGACCTCGGAAATGTACGGCAAGGTACAGGAGGTGCCACAGACCGAGTCGACGGCGTTCTATCCGCGCTCGCCATACGGTGCGGCCAAGGTGTACGCACACTGGATCACGGTAAATTACCGTGAGGCTTACGGGATGTATGCCTGCAGCGGCATCCTGTTCAACCACGAGTCGGCGGTCCGCGGCGAGACATTCGTCACGCGGAAGATCACGCGGGGTCTCGCGCGCATCCAGCAGGGTTTGCAGCAGTGCGTCTATCTCGGAAATCTCGACGCGCTCCGCGACTGGGGTCACGCGCGCGACTACGTCGTGGCCCAGTGGCTGATGCTTCAGCAGCAGAGGGCCGAAGACTTCGTGATTGCGACCGGAGAACAGCACTCCGTTCGCGAGTTCGTCGAGATCGCGGGGCGCAAGCTCGGCATGCGCATCGAATGGACCGGGGAGGGCGTGGCGGAGCAGGGCGTGGACCGGGAATCGGGCAAGGTCGTGATCCGCATCGACCCGAGGTATTTCCGGCCTACCGAGGTCGATACGCTGCTCGGCGACGCCAGCAAGGCCCGCAGGCTGCTCGGCTGGCAGCCACGAATCGGATTCGATCAGCTGGTAGCCGAAATGGTCGAGGCTGATCTTGAGACGGCCCGGCGCGACGCGATGATCCGTCGCGAGGGCTTCAAGACCTTCGCCTATCATGAATAGGGACGCCACGATCTTCGTGGCCGGCCACCGGGGGCTGGTGGGGTCGGCTATCGAGCGGCGCTTGCGCGCCCAGGGGTTCGAGCGGCTGATGTTGCGGACCCGCGCGGAACTCGACTTATGCTCGCAGGCGGCGGTGGAGGGTTTCTTCGCTGCGGAACGGCCGCAGTACGTGTTCCTGGCGGCGGCCAAGGTGGGCGGCATCCAGGCAAACAACAGCTATCCGGCAGACTTCATCCGCGACAATCTCCAGATCCAGACAAATGTGATCGATTCCGCCTGGCGGCACGGGACCCGCAAGTTGCTGTTCCTCGGCTCGAGCTGCATTTATCCGAAGCTCGCTCCGCAGCCGATGCGCGAGGAGTACCTGCTTACCGGCCCGCTGGAACCGACCAACGAGAGCTACGCCGTCGCGAAGATCGCGGGGATCAAGATGTGCGAGGCCTATCGGCGCCAGTATGGCTTCGACGCGATCTCGGCGATGCCCACGAACCTGTATGGCCCGGGCGACAACTTCAGCCTGGAGAACTCACACGTGCTGCCGGCACTGATCCGCCGGTTTCACGAGGCGCGTGAGCGTGGTGACCGGGAGGTCGTGATCTGGGGTACCGGGACGCCGCGGCGGGAATTCCTGTACGTGGACGACCTCGCCGAGGCGGCCGTATTCCTGATGGAAAATTACTCGGGAGAGCAGCTCGTCAACGTCGGTTGCGGCGAGGATCTGACGATACGTGAGCTCGCGGAGCTGGTCGCTGAAACCGTGGGTTTCCAGGGTCGCCTGGTCTTCGATTCCTCGAAGCCGGACGGAACACCCCGCAAGCTCCTTGACGTCTCCCGGATCCGGGCCATCGGCTGGAAGCCCGCGACCAGCCTGCCGAAGGGAATCCGGCTGACCTACGACTGGTTTGCGATCAACCAGGCCAGCCTGAGGGCCTGAGCCCCCCGGCAGCGGGTGGGTGCGGCTCACAAACCTGCAAACGTCCCGTAACGTACTGCAAGAACAGCTATAATTCACAGCTGTTGCGCCCGTGCGACGGATCTCACGCGCGAATATCCGACTTGTCAGGGATCCTATGAACCAAATAGCTGGCGCTGGTGGGGCGACCTTCCTGGTCACCTTGCTGGCAATCGTGGCCTTGCGCCCGCTGGCCTACGCCGTGGACCTCGTGGACCGGCCGGGCGGACACAAGACACACCATGGCGAGGTGCCGCTGATGGGCGGGCTCGCGATGTTCCTCGGAATCGTCTTTGGTCTGTCCCTCGCCATCGGTGGAAGGGAAGAGTTCAGCCACCTGCTGCTGGCCGGTACGCTGCTGGTGGTCGTCGGCATGCTGGACGACCGCTTCAACCTGTCGCCGTGGATCAGGCTGATAGTCCAGTTCGGGGCCACGCTGCCGATCACCTTCGGTACGGGCATGCTGGTCACTTCGCTGGGCAACCCGTTCGGACTGGGTGAAATTCAGCTCGGGATGTGGGCCGCGCCGTTCACGTCGCTGCTGATCATGTCGGCAATCAATGCCTTCAACATGCTCGATGGAATGGACGGGCTGGCGGGCGGCGTGGCACTCGTCACCTTCCTGGTCGTGGCTGGTGTCGCTGCCACGGCAGGCCAGGCCGAGATCTTTGCCCACTCGATGATCATGATCGGCGCGGTCAGCGCATTCCTGATCTTCAACGCACCGCTGCATTTCAACCAGTACATGCGTTGCTTCATGGGTGATGCTGGCAGCACGATCCTCGGCTTCTTCGTCGCGCTGGTCTGCATCGAGCTGACGCAGGAACCGGCGTCGGCGTTGCCGCCGGTGACCGTGCTGTGGTTGATTGCATGGCCGCTCTTCGAGTTGCTCTGGTCGACGACACGCAGGATCCTCGCGCGTCGCTCGCCATTCCGCGCTGATAATCAGCACTTCCACCACGTATTGACCCGCAACGGCTTCGGCGTGCGAAGCGTCTTCTTCATCTCGATAAGCATGTCGGCGCTGTTCGCGGCAGCGGGACTGGTCCTGAATCGCCTCGGGGTCCCCGAATGGGTCTCGTTGGGGCTGCTTCTGCTGCTTGGCCCAGGTGTCGTCTACCTGGTCAATCGTTCGACGATGTTCCTGCGGCTTGTGCCGCCCGCTTATCGTCGAAGGGCATCTGCGGCCGCGGGGAAGGTGCTGCGGGGCGACGGCCGGTCGTAGCAGGTTTGCGGTCGGGATTCACGATTTCGCGGGGTTTCGGGGCTAGACTCCAGCGGATCAAGGCGCCGTAGCGCCCGCGCATCCTTACAGTTGGAGCATATGAGCCAGACATCAGTCCACCTCGTCGCCGCCGCGCGGCCGAATTTCATGAAGATTGCGCCGCTTTACCATGCGCTCGAGCGCGAGAGCTGGTGCCGTCCGGCGATAGTGCACACCGGGCAGCACTACGACGCGAACATGTCGGACGCATTCTTCCGGGATCTGCGACTGCCCCGTCCGCAGTTCCACCTCGAGGTCGGCAGCGGCACTCATGCCGAGCAGACCGGCGGCGTGATGATCGCCTACGAGCAGGTCGCGATGCGCGAGCGCCCGGACTGGATCATCGTGGTCGGGGACGTCAACTCCACTGCCGCCTGCGCGATGGTGGGAACCAAGCTCTGGATTCCCGTCGTGCACCTCGAGGCGGGCCTGCGCAGCGGTGACCGCCGCATGCCTGAGGAGATCAACAGGCTCGTGACGGACGCGATCTGCGACGTGCTGTGGACGCCGTCGCCGGACGCAGATGAAAACCTCGCCCGGGAGGGTGTGCCGGCGTCGAAGATCGACCGCGTCGGCAACATCATGATCGACTCCTACGAGATGATGCGACCGGCGATCGAAGCTGACGGGACGCGAGCCTCGATGGGCCTGGAGCCCGGAGGCTACGCCATCGTGACACTGCACCGGCCGTCGAACGTTGACCGGCGCGACACACTCGAGCCGCTGGTCCAGCAGCTGGTGGAGGTCTCACGGCACCTGCCCCTGGTGTTCGCGGTCCATCCGCGCACGAGGAAGAAGCTCGAGGAGTTCGGCCTGCTCGAGACCTTGACCTCATCGGGTTCCGGCGAGCATGGCGGGCGAGGTCGGATCCTGTTGACCGAGCCGCTCGGCTACATCCAGTTCATGAATCTCGTTGGTTCTGCCCTTGCGGTCATCACCGATTCAGGTGGCGTCCAGGAGGAGAGCACCTACCTCGGCATTCCATGCCTGACTTTGCGCGAGAACACGGAGCGACCGATCACGGTCTCGGAGGGCTCCAATCGGCTGGTGAAGCCACAGGATCTCGCGAACCAGATGAACGAGGTGATTGCCGGCCGCTGGCCGACCGGACGCAGGCCGCAGCTCTGGGACGGACGCACCGCCCAGCGCTGCGTCGAGGCGCTGAAGCGGCGGACCAGCGGGCTCTAAGATCAATTAGTACAGAGACTTAGAAGTGAAAGTTACAGTATTTGGTTCGGGTTACGTCGGGCTGGTCACCGGTGCGTGTTTCGCCGAGGCCGGCAACAACGTAGTGTGCGTGGACATCGACGCGCACAAGGTCGAGCGCCTGAAGAAGGGCGAGATCCCGATCCACGAGCCCGGGCTCGATGACATCGTCAGGCGCAACGTCGAGAAGGGCCGTCTCGTCTTCACGACCAGCGCGGAGGAGGGCGTCGCGCACGGCCTGTTCCAGTTCATCGCCGTCGGCACGCCCCCCGAAGAGGATGGGTCGGCTGATCTCTCGCACGTCCTGGCCGTCGCCGAGACCATCGGCCGGCACATGAGCGGTTACAGGATCGTGGTGGACAAGTCCACGGTGCCGGTGGGCACGGCCGACAGGGTGCGCGAGCGCATCGAACAGACGCTGGCCGAGCGCGGGGTCAAGCTGGAGTTCGACGTCGTTTCCAATCCCGAGTTCCTGAAGGAAGGCGCTGCGGTTGCGGACTTCATGAAGCCGGACCGCGTCATCGTCGGGACGGACAACCCACGTACGGCAGAGCTGCTGAAGACGCTTTACGACCCGTTCACCCGCAATCACGAGCGGATGATCGTCATGGACGTACGCTCCGCGGAGCTCACGAAGTACGCGGCCAACGCGATGCTGGCCACGAAGATCAGCTTCATGAACGAGATCGCGAATCTCGCCGAGCGTATGGGCGCGGATGTCGAGAAGGTTCGGCTCGGAATCGGGTCCGACCCCCGCATCGGCTACAGCTTCATCTACCCCGGTGCCGGCTATGGCGGCTCGTGCTTCCCGAAGGACGTCAAGGCGCTGATCCACAGTGCCGGAGAGCTGGACTTCGAGGCGGAAGTGCTCCAGTCCGTCGAGTCGGTCAACAAGCGCCAGAAGCAGGTGCTGTTCGGCAAGCTGAACGCCTTCTTCGGGGGCAAGCTCGAGGGCCGCACGATTGCAGTGTGGGGGCTCGCGTTCAAGCCGAACACCGATGATATGCGTGAGGCGCCCAGCCGGGATCTCCTCGAGGCCCTGTGGGAAGCGGGAGCCGCCGTGCGCGCCTACGATCCGGTGGCGATGGACGAGGCGCGCCGCCTCTATGGGGAGCGCTCCGGCCTCGTGCTGACCTCGAGTGCTGAGCAGGCGCTCGAGGGCGCCGATGCGCTGGTGCTGGTGACCGAGTGGCAGGAGTTCCGCAGCCCCGACTTCGAGATGATCCGGGATGCGCTCAAGCATCCCGTCATTTTCGATGGCCGCAACGTCTACGATCCGGGCTTCGTCACCAGCTTCGGGCTCCGCTACTTCGGCATCGGACGCGGCGAACCGCTGCCGGTCTGAGCGCCTGGCTTGCTGGTACCGGCCCACTCCCGGGCCGGCTGGCCTGGGAGTGGGCCGCGAAGCAGGCGTCTAGCCCAGCTGCTTCTGCAGCTCGGGCAGGATCGTGAACAGGTCGCCAACCAGGCCGAAGTCCGCGACCTCGAAGATGGGCGCCTCGCCGTCCTTGTTGATCGCGACGATCGTCCGCGCGTCCTTGATGCCCGTCATGTGCTGGATCGCGCCCGAAATGCCTATCGCGATGTAGAGTTCCGGGGCGATGATCTTGCCCGTCTGGCCGACCTGCAGGTCGTTCGGGACATAGCCCGCGTCCACGGCCGCCCGGGAGGCGCCGACCGCGGCACCGAGCTTGTCCGCCAGATCGTAGATCAGCTTGAAGTTCTCCTCGCTGCCAAGTGCGCGACCGCCAGCGACGACGCGGGACGCCGTCTGCAGGTCCGGCCGGTCCGTCGCCGCGCCCGACCGGGAGACGAATCGCGTGTGACCCGGCAACGGCACGTCGACAGCGACCTTCTCCACTGCCGCAGAGCCGTCCTGGCCTGCCGATTCGAAGGATGCGACCCGTACCGTCGCGACGATCTTCGTGCCCTCAGGAACCTCGAGCGTCAGGAGCGCGTTGCCGGCATAAATCGGCCGCTTGAATTGCCGGGCGCCCTGGACGGCCATCACGTCACTGACCTGTCCGACCCCGAGCAGCGCGGCGACGCGCGGCAGCAGGTCCCGGCCGAAGGTCGTGGAAGGCCCGAGCAGGTAGTCATAGTCGACCGCGAGCTTGGCCAGTTGAGGGGCCTGTATCGCGGCGACAGGCTCGGCATTGGCCGGGTTGTCGACTGCCATGACCTTGCCAACGCCCTGCAGCGCTGCGGCTTCGGCCGCGACGGCCGCCCCGTCGGCCGCAAGGACCGCGATGTCTATCGAAGCGCCAGGAATCTGAGCCGCGCAGCTCACGCACTTGGCGGTGCTCGCGTTGAGCTTCTTGCCGTCGTGCTCCGCAACGATCAGGATCTTGCTCATCACACCAACCCCTTCTTCTTGAGCCCTTCGACGAGTTCCGCCACGTCCTTGACCATGATGCCCTTCTGGCGCTGCGGCGGCGGTTCCACGGACATCGTCGTGTATGCCGTTGCTGCCTTCACGCCGAGATCGTCCAGGCTCAGCGTGTCGAGCGGCTTCTTCTTCGCCTTCATGATGTCGGGGAGCTTCACGTAGCGCGGCTCGTTCAGCCGCAGATCGACCGTGAACACGGCCGGAAGGTCCATCTCGAGCGTTTCGAGGCCGGCATCGACCTCGCGGGTCGCAGTGGCCTTCCCGTCGGCGATCTCGATCTTGGAGCAGGCCACGGCCTGCGGTCGGTCCCACAGCGCGGCGAGCATCGGACCGGACTGGCCGTTGTCGTCGTCAATCGCCTGTTTGCCCAGCAGCACCGCCAGCGGGGATTCGCGATCCACCAGCTGCTTGAAGACCTGCGCCACGGAATAGGAACTCAGGGCTGCGTCCGTCTGGACCAGGATCGCCCGATCCGCGCCCATCGCGAGCGCCGTGCGTAGCTGCTGCTGTGCGTCCGACGGGCCGATGCTGACGGCCAGAACCTCATCCGCCAGGCCCCGCTCCTTGATACGGAGGGCCTCCTCCAGCGCGATCTCGTCGAAGGGGTTGATGCTCATCTTGACCCCTTCGGTGACGACGCCCGAATTGTCCGGTTTGACCCGGATCCGGACGTTGTAATCAACCACGCGCTTCACGCCAACCATGATTCTGCGCACGCGCCCGTCTCCTCTGCTGAGAATGATCGTTGCAATGCAACATGATACCAGCCCAGGCTGATTTCGCGGCCGGAGCAGGGCCGGGCTGCTCGAGCAGGCCGGCCTGGGACTGCCATGTCAGACCGTCGTGGTGCTGGCGATCACTGGGAAATCCAGGCGCGTCAGCTTCGCCAGCCGCGTCGTTCCTCGAGGTCCCGGGTCAGGTTCAGCAGCCTGCGATAGCTCTCGTAGCGTCGGGGGTGTATCTGGCCTGACTCGACAGCCGCCCGGACCGCGCATTGGGGCTCCTGGTAGTGCAGGCAGTCGAGAAAACGGCATTCCGGTGCCCGGTTAGCGATTTCGGAAAAACCCGCCTGCACGTAGCGCAGCGGCACGACCGGAGGGGCGTAATCCCGGACTCCCGGGGAGTCGGCCAGCTCGCCCCAGGGTAGTCGGATGATGGCCGAGGAGACCGTCGTGTGCCGACCTTCTCCCGATGACTCGGAGAGGCTGGCGGTTGCCCGCGCCCGCTCGCCGGCGAGCGCGTTCAAGAGCGAGGACTTGCCGACGCCAGACTGTCCCGCGAGTATGCTGCGCCTGCCGGAAAGGACCTCTTTCAGCGCATCCAGTCCGCGCCCGGTCCGAGCGGAAACCTGGACCGTCGGCAGATCGAGACCGGCGAAGCTCTCCAGGAATGACAGCTCCGTCTTCTCGATCGGCAGGTCGACCTTGTTTACGATCAGCAGCGACGCGATTCCGGCGAACGCGGCCCCGGCGAGATATCGGTCGATGATGAAGGGGTCACACGGAGGTCGCGGCGCAACGACGACGCACAGTTGGTCCAGATTGGCGGCGATCGTTTCCTCGGCGCCTCGACTGTCGCTGCGCGAGAGCGCGTTGCGGCGAGGCAGTCGGTCCACGACCGTCCAGTCGTCGGAGCCGCGGCCCTTCTCGATCCGGACTTCGTCCCCAGCCACGACCGCCAGCCTGCGGCCCTTGAGTTTGCAGGGGAGGGTCTCTCCATCCGCCGCTTCGACGAGCACCCTGCGTCCATAGGACTCGACGACGGTGCCCGGCTTGCTATCGACCATCACGCCTCGGCATGCCGGGCGAATGACGTAGCTCGCTCGGACTTCAGTCGAGCGACGCGGCGGACCGGCGGAGGGTGTGAGTCGTGGAAGGCAGAGTAGATCGGGTCGGGAGTCAGCGTGCTGGCGTTGTCCCGGTAGAGTGCTACCAGAGCCTCTGCGAGGCCGGAGGCGTCGCTGTACTTCGCGGCGAAGGCGTCCGCCTGGAACTCGTGCCGGCGCGACCACGCCGCAAGGGCTGGCGAAATGACCCACGTGAAGACCGGCGAGACCAGTATGAACAGCAGCAGGGCCGCTGCGTTGCTGGGCTCGGGCACACCGAAAGAGCTATAGAACCACGGCTCCCCGGCCAGCCAGCCCAGCAGCGCGAAGCCTGCGAAGGACATCAACGCCCCTGCCAACAGCCGTTGCGGGACGTGGCGCAGCTTGAAATGGGCGAGTTCATGGGCCAGTACCGCTTCGGCCTGGACTGGAGTGAGCGAGGAGAGCAGGGTGTCGAACAGCACGATGCGCTTGTGTCGGCCGAGCCCGGTGAAGTAGGCATTGCCATGTGCGGACCGACGGGACCCGTCCATGACATAGATGGAGTCTGCCTCGAAGCCGCAGCGGCTGAGAAGGGCGTCGATTCTCGAGCGCAACTCGCCGCTGGCGAGCGGCGTGAACTTGTTGAACAGCGGGGCGATGAAACGCGGCCACGCCCAGGTGATGACAAGCGAGAAGCCGAGCCAGGCGAGCCAGGCGATGAGCCACCAGGCACGGTCCGCCGAACCCATGATGGCGAGCACCGCGGCAACCAAGGTGCCGCCCAGCACCAGGCCGAGGATCGCCCCCTTCAGGAGGTCAGACAGGAACATCCGGATGGTCGTGCGATTGAAGCCGAACCGCTCCTCCAGGAAGAATGTCCGGTAGACGCTGAAAGGTATCGACAGGACCGCGAGTACGGCAAAGACCGCCAGGACATGGGCGGTGCCCTGCAGGAGTGGGCCGTCAAACCACCGGTGGGTCAGGTCTCCCAGCCGGGCGATGCCGCCTCCCAGGGTCAACAGGAGCAGTATGGCCGAGTCGAATACGGCTTCCAGTACCGCTAGCCGCTGGCGGGCCACCGTGTAATCGGCAGCCTTGGCATGATCGGCAGGGGAGACTGCGCCGGAGAAGCTGGGGGGCACGTGCTCCCGGTGCTTCCTTACATGAGCTATTTGCCGGGTCGTCAGCCAGGACTCCACCGCGAGGTGCAGGATGAGTGCCGCGAGGAATGCGGTGGTCAGCCAGGCCAAGGGAGGGTGCTCGGGATGTTCACGGAGGCGAAGGGTAGCCTTTGGTAGAATCCGCGACAATGAATACTCCGCCTGGGCGAAGCGAGACAGCAAACCTTCTGGGCGAGAATCTCGTCTGGATCGACCTGGAAATGACGGGTCTCGATCCTTTCAGTGATCACATTATCGAAATCGCGACGATCGTGACGGATTCCAATCTCAATGTCGTCGCGGAGGGGCCCGTCGTGGCCATCCACCAGCCGGAGAGCGTCCTCAAGGCGATGGACGAGTGGAATCGCACGACTCATGCGGCCTCCGGTCTCGCAGAGCGGGTGCGCAGGAGTCATGTGACCGCGGCTGAGGCTGAATCCATGACGCTGGCTTTTCTCGAGCGGCATGCGCTGCCAGGCGCATCTCCGATGTGCGGCAATAGCGTCTGCCAGGACCGAAGGTTCCTGGCGCGCGAGATGCCGACTCTGGAGCGGTTCTTTCACTACCGCAACCTCGACGTGAGCACGCTAAAGGAATTGGCGCGTCGTTGGGCGCCAGAGGTTGCAGCGGGCGTGCATAAGAAATCGACGCATTTGGCGCTAGAGGATGTGCGGGAGTCGATTTTGGAACTTCAGCACTACAGACGCCGACTTTTTGTGGCTTGACCTCTCATGTTCATTAGGTCTGCGATCTTTTAGTGAGACTCACGAATGAGTGACCCTACTCAGCGCAGGCTGCTTGACTCTGTGTATGCGTGCCTGCGGCCAATAGCAAAGCTAATGCTTAGGTCAGGCATCACGTACAAGCAATTTGGGGAGGCAGCCAAGCGAGCCTTTGTTGAAGAGGCCTGTTCCGAAGTGGATTCTAGGGGTCGCAGACCAAATGCGTCACGTGTGGCAGCGAGAACAGGTCTTTCGCGCAAGGAAATTAGGAAACTAACGGAATTGGCGGAGTCGTCTCTAGCTAGCCCTGATGACCTGGCGACTGACCGAGCAGGCCCGTTAGCACGGGTGTTATATGCATGGCATACAGATCCAAAGTTCTTGAACAGTAAAGGCGAGCCGGTTGAGCTCGCTGTTGAAACTGAGGGATCTGGACGCAGTTTTGCACGACTGGTGCGCCTCGTTGCGGGCGACCTACCAGTCGGGGCTGTCAAGGCAGAGCTTCGAAGAGCTGGAGCGATTGCGGAGCTTGATGATGGTCGGCTGATGGTCCTGAAGCGCTACTACGTTCCTGCAGACGTGGATGAGCGCGCTGTGACAGTGATGTCTGGAATGCTATTCCCGCTTGCAGCAGGAATTGAGCACAATGCAAATCCCACACGAACTGCGGATGGGTTTATTCAGAGATTTGCGTACGCGGACCAACTGCCGGAGGCGTTAGTGCCAATCTTCAGAAGATGGGCTAGGCAGGAAGCAACGGCGTTTATCGAAACGATGGATGATTGGCTATCCGAGAACGAAGGTGCCGTTGCGGAGTCTGCAACAAGAGTTGCGGGTCGCAGAGTTGGAGTTGGAGTCTTCTACTACGAAGGGCCAACGGCCGAAGCAGTGATTGACTCGTCAAGCCTTGATGAGAATCGTGGGAATGTTGCAGGCCGATAAGGTCCGATGACCAAGTAATATTTGGTTGTTTTCGATTCCTCATTGTCAGAAACAGACCGACCCTTCCTGGACACAGGAAGGGCCGTTGCCTAGACCGCTTGTCTGCGCTGCTATCTGGCCAGACGAACCAGCCTCTCGGCAAGTACGGTGCCATTAAGGACGGGCTGCGTGCCAGTCACGGAGATCACGTCACCCAAGTCCAGTGCCAATTCCGTCCCAGAAGACAATGTTGCGGTGAAGTCGACCGTCGTGTTTCCGATCACGAGCTGCCCAGTCATCCTGTCGACCGACCGGATTACTCCTGACACCACGACTTCGGAGGTACCGGCCACGTATTCATAGGAAATAACCCGCAGTCTCGGCTGGGACAATCCACCCTTGCGTCCAACAATCCCGTCGACCGCAGCTTGCAATTGGACGCCGCCCAGATACGCAGCTTCAATCTCAGTGAACAGCTGACTTTCTGCGTCGAGTACGAATTCACGGCCGAGAATTCTAACGCTTCCTTTGGCTTGATCAATCGCCTCAATTGCGCCCTGGACAGCGACAACAGGTTTGCCGGTACCGATGATGGCCTCGGTGCCGGTACCGATGATGGCGTCCTTACCGGTACCGATGATGGCTTCAGTGCCGGTACCGATGATGGCTTCAGTGCCGGTACCGATGATGGCGTCCTTACCGGTACCGATGATGGCCTCGGTGCCGGTACCGATGATGGCTTCAGTGCCGGTACCGATGATGGCGTCCTTGCCGGTACCGATGATGGCTTCAGTGCCGGTGCCGATGATGGCTTCAGTGCCGGTACCGATGATGGCTTCAGTGCCGGTGCCGATGATGGCGTCCTTACCGGTACCGATGATGGCTTCAGTGCCGGTACCGATGATGGCTTCAGTGCCGGTACCGATGATGGCTTCAGTGCCGGTACCGATGATGGCTTCAGTGCCGGTGCCGATGATGGCCTCGGTGCCGGTACCGATGATGGCCTCGGTGCCGGTACCGATGATGGCGTCCTTACCGGTACCGATGATGGCCTCGGTGCCGGTACCGATGATGGCTTCAGTGCCGGTACCGATGATGGCGTCCTTGCCGGTACCGATGATGGCTTCAGTGCCGGTGCCGATGATGGCTTCAGTGCCGGTACCGATGATGGCTTCAGTGCCGGTGCCGATGATGGCGTCCTTACCGGTACCGATGATGGCTTCAGTGCCGGTACCGATGATGGCTTCAGTGCCGGTACCGATGATGGCTTCAGTGCCGGTGCCGATGATGGCTTCAGTGCCGGTGCCGATGATGGCTTCAGTGCCGGTACCGATGATGGCCTCGGTGCCGGTACCGATGATGGCGTCCTTACCGGTACCGATGATGGCGTGCTTACCGGTACCGATGATGGCGTGCTTACCGGTACCGATGATGGCTTCAGTGCCGGTGCCGATGATGGCTTCAGTGCCGGTGCCGATGATGGCGTCCTTACCGGTACCGATGATGGCTTCAGTGCCGGTACCGATGATGGCTTCAGTGCCGGTACCGATGATGGCTTCAGTGCCGGTGCCGATGATGGCGTCCTTACCGGTACCGATGATGGCGTCCTTACCGGTACCGATGATGGCTTCAGTGCCGGTGCCGATGATGGCTTCAGTGCCGGTGCCGATGATGGCGTGCTTACCGGTACCGATGATGGCCTCGGTGCCGGTACCGATGATCGCTTCAGTGCCAGTACCGATAATGGCATTCGGGTAAACGATTGAAACTCCGGCCGCGACTTGTGTGCTCGCAAGCACTGTGTCACTCACGCAGATGGCGCCTACCACCGCTAGGGCCGTTGTCACTGAGATGGCAATCGGCGGAACCGCGTTTCCCTTCGTTCTCATCTTTGGAATCCCCAGTCGTTCTTGAGTGACTCTAGCCAGCCGGATTGTGGAACTCGTCTACGCCGACCGGACGCACGAACATGTACATAGCGACCCCGACTCGTACAAATTCGCTGTCTTCATCCCGGTCCGTCTCGGACTCCTTGGACGACAACCAGTCATCCAGGGACTCGAGGAACTGTTGGCCGCGATCCTTGACGAATTGGTCAAACTGCAGGGCATCCTGCGGCGAGATGCCATTAGGCGTCCAAACTCTTCGTTCAAAGAGCTTGTGGTCTTCATCTGGTCTTAGGTTCTGATCCAGAGTTTTTGCTAGATCAGTAAACGCGAGCGACATCGCGTGAAACTTGGCAGGATCAGCGGCGGAAGGGACGTACGATCTTGCTAGAACCCGCAAATAGCCGTTACCAAGATCCACCACTGTTCCGAGTCGCTTCAGTTCATCGAGCATGTCCTCTGCTGGTACATCAGGTGTGTACCTACGGACAAGTTCGCAGAAACTTCGGCGGCCGGGGATCCCATCGAACGTCACCTCGTATGGAATCCCATACGGACCCGCAAAATCTGAGTCCTGATGCCACCCAGCAAGAAGCCGCCCAACGCGATTCAAACGCCCAGCCAGAGCTTCGGATTCCTCATCCGACTGGGTAAGTAGCCGCGACACCTCGAGTCGTGTGAGTCCTGTGGCAATCGCCATCCGAGCAACAGAATGTTTGGACTCCGGCAACTGAAGTACGTCTTGGGCGGCCTCGACAAAGATCTTCTTTAGGACTTCGGCAAATTCGCCAAATGAGACCCCGTTTCTGACGAGGATTCGCACCAATGGCCTCATGAGAGGCCGAAAAGCCGCAAGAAGCGTCGCTTTGAAGTTTTCGCTCATTCCAAGCCCGGCACCGGGCGGCACTGACGAAATTGCAACTGCCGCGGACATAAGGGTTATTGTTAACTTCGGACTTGGACTATATCGGTCCTGTGTTACCGGTCAAGAGTTAAATATATTCGTATACATACGCACTAGCCCTACTTAGGTCGAATGCGCTAACGGAAGAACCGGCAGGCAAAAACCTCAATGTTTCTATGGCATAGGGGTCTCTGCTGGCAGAAGTGAGAAGTCTGAAAGCGCCGGAGCCGATCTTATGTAACATTTGAATATGTAAAATTTCTGAACAGGGGCTATTTAACCTAATGGCGTGAACGGACGCGCGGAGCTGCCCTGGGTTCCAAGGGGTTTTTGCCGTTCAAGGCCAACCAAAACAGGTACTTGGTGGGATTTTCGCCACCGATTTGGGTCGAAAGCACGTAACCCACGGTTCGGCCGGCCCTTAATTCAGCGGACTCCGCCAGTGTGGCTAATGGCCCACAGGGCTCGCCCGAGGTCCGCTGACCGGAGCCGCTACGCCGATCCTTGTTGCGAAAAAAAGACGGCCGGCCCCTCGTGGAAGGGGCCGGCCGTCGATGTGGGCTTCGGCCGCGAGCGATCAGATCTTCTTTTCGATCTCCGCGGTCTTACGCAGATCGTCCAGGTAGGCCTGCAGCTTCTTGCGCCGCGCGATCATCTCGACCTGCTGCTTCACGTCCTCGTAGGCCGGGGGCTCAGGGCTTCGAACGTCTTCGAGCTGGATCACGTGCCAGCCGAATTCGCTTTGCACGGGTGCCGTCGTCAGGCCGCCTTTCTCGAGACCCATCACGGCATCAGCGAAAGGCTTGACCATCGACTGCGCGGCGAACCAGCCGAGGTCGCCGCCCTGCTTGGCGCTGCCGCTGTCCTTGGACTCAGCTGCCGCCAGCTTCGCGAAGTCGCCACCGGCCTGCAGCTGGGAAATGATGGACTCCGCGGTCTCCTGGCTCTCGACGAGGATGTGGCGGGCCTTGTACTCCTGCGGCATCCCGGCAATCTGCTCGTCATACTCGGCACGGATCTCTTCCTCGGTCAGCGGATGCGATTCGTCGTATTTCTCCGTGGCCGCCTCTGCGAGGATCTGCGTCGTCAGCAGGTCGATGCGCGCCTGGATGGCCGGATCTTTCCCAAGCCCGTCCTTTTCGGCGGCCTGGGCCGCAAGCGACATGTTGACGAGCTGGTCGAGCAGCTGCTCCTTCTGCTCGGCCGTCGCTTCGGCCGCCGGATTTCCGGTAACGGCGCGCAGGAACACGTCAAACACCTCGGCGCCAATCGGCTTGCCGTTGACGATCGCCACCGCGCCTTCGGTACTCGCAGCGGAGGTCGGGGAAACGCCGCCCGCGTCGCCCGCGGGCCGCGTGCAGGCTGCGAGCAGGGCGCCGCCGGCAAGAAGCAGGAAAGTCAGTTTGTGGTTGCGCATCAGGACCTCGGTGGTGAAAAGCGTTCAGGGATGAGCCAGCTCGCCGGGCGAAAGCGCCTGGATCGAGAGTGCGTGAATGTCGGTCTGCATCATGTCGCCGACGGCCTCGTAGACCAGTCGGTGCCTTCTGAGGGTCGGGAGGCCCGAAAATGCCTCGGCGACGATCAGAACCGTGAAGTGACCCCGACCGTCGGCCGCGCCGGCATGGCCCGCATGAAGGTGGCTGTCGTCGGTGACCTCCAGGCGACGGGGCCGCAACGCGGCCTCGAGTCGCTCCTTGAGCCGGGCTTCGCGGGATACGGTCACGGCAGCACTTTGACGAAGGGCCGGACTTCGAAGGAGGTGAAGACCCCCTCGGTAACGTACGGATCGGCAGTGATCCAGGCCTCGGCGTCTTCGAGCGAAGGAAACTCGGCCACGATCAGGCTGCCGATGAATCCCGCAGGACCCGGGTCCTGCGAGTCGATGGCCGGCAACGGTCCAGCGACGACCATGCGCCCCTGGTCGACAAGGGCCTGCGCGCGTGCAAGGTGCGCCGGCCGCGCTCGCCTGCGTATCTCGAGGGAATTCGGGGCATCGCGGCCGATGATGACGTAGAGCATTCAGTTGCCTGGTTCGGTTGCCCGGCGGGAGATCCACACGCCCTGGGCGAGCGCGAAGACGAGCGTCAAGCCCATCAGGCCGAACAGCTTGAAGTTGACCCAGGTCGCCTCGTCGAAGCGGAACGCCACCCAGAGGTTCAGCGCGCCGGCGAACAGGAAGAAGGCCACCCAGGCGAAATTCAGGCGGTTCCAGTCGCCCGCCTGCAGCTGGACATTCTCACCCATCAGCCGCTCGACCAGTGTCGGGCCGCGGAGGTAGTAGGTGACCAGGAACGCTATCGCGAAGAGCCAGTTCACGATGGTCGGCTTCCACTTTATGAACACCGCGTCGTGGATCAGCAGCGTAAGTCCCCCGAACACCAGCACCAGCAGGGCCGAGGTCAGCAGCATCGGGCTCACCTTGCGGAAGCGGATCCAGCTGGCCAGTGTTTGAAGCAGCACGCCAACGATCAGCACGCCCGTCGCCACGTAGATGTCGGCGAGCTTGTAGGCGACGAAGAAGGCGATGACCGGCAATAGATCGAAGAGGAACTGCATGCGTCCGTAGGCGTCGGTGCGTCCGGCAGGCGCGAAGGGCGCGTATCATACCAAGCCGTTTGCCCGCATCGTGTCCGGGATCGAAATCAGTGGCGCTGCTGCTCACAATCCACCCGATCAACCCCCAGCCGCGGCTGATCCGGCAGGCGATTGCGGCCATGCGGGATGGCAGCGTCGTCGTATATCCGACGGACTCCAGCTATGCGCTAGGTTGCTGGATCGGGGACAAGGAGGCCATGGAGCGAATCCGGCGAATCCGGCATGCGGACAAGGAGCACAATTTCACCCTCGTGTGTCGTGACCTGTCGGAGATTTCGCGCTACGCAAGGGTGGATAACAGGCAGTACCGAACGCTCAAGGCCTGCACGCCGGGGCCGTACACATTCATCCTCGAGGCTACCCGCGAGGTTCCCAAGCGGCTGCAGAACCCGAAGCGGCGCACGATAGGCATACGCGTACCGGACAACGCGATCGTGAGAATGCTGCTGGCCGAGCTGGGCGAACCGATCATGAGTTCCACGCTGCTGCTGCCCGGAGACGATGCGCCGATGACCGACGCGCAGGAAATCCGTGAGCGTCTCCAGCACGAGGTGGACCTGGTGATAGATGGTGGCCCCGGCGGCGTCCTCCCCAGCAGCGTCGTCGATCTGACGGGCGAGGCGCCCGTCGTCGTCCGGCGAGGCAAAGGGGATGTTTCGGCGTTCGAATGAGCCTCTCCTGGCGACGCCTGCATATATATAATCGCGGCTTCCGATAATGGGGACGACCGAACTTCCTGTAAGTTAGTCTGGGAAGTTCTTATAAGTAATTGATTTATAAATCTTCTATGTGTCGATCATCTAGGGAGCGGCGTTGAGCTCTAACGTAACGGCGCCGCGGCGCGTGCTGTCGGGAATGCGTCCCACGGGCAGCCTGCATCTCGGCAACTACCACGGCGCTCTCAGGAACTGGACGGAGTTGCAGTACCAGTACGACTGCTACTTCTTCGTGGCGGACCTGCATGCATTGACGACCGGGTATGAGGACACCCAGGGCATCGACGAGCATGTCTGGCAGATGACCGTCGACTGGCTCGCCGCCGGCCTCAACCCGGCCGTATGCACGATGTTCATCCAGTCGCGTGTGCCGGAGCACGCTGAACTGCATCTGCTGTTGTCGATGATCACGCCGCTCGGCTGGCTCGAACGGGTGCCGACCTACAAGGACCAGCAGGAGCAGCTGAAGGAGCGCGATCTCGCCACGTACGGCTTCCTCGGCTATCCGCTGCTGCAGAGCGCGGACATCCTGCTGTACCGCCCGATGTATGTGCCGGTCGGTGAGGACCAGGTCGCGCATGTCGAGATCACTCGCGAAATCGCCCGGCGGTTCAATTACATCTACGGACGCGAGGCGGACTTCGAGGCCAGGGCGGAGCGGGCGCTGAAGCACCTCGGCAGCCGCAATGCAGCGCGCTACGGGGAGCTGCGGCGTGCCTACCAGGAACAAGGCGACACGGAGGCCCTGGCCCGCGCCCGGGCTTTGCTGGAGGGCAATTCGCGGCTGACCGTCGCGGACCGGGAACGGCTGCTCGGCTATCTCGACAACACCGGCCGCACGATACTGCCCGAACCCGAGGCCCTGCTGACGGCCACGCCCAAAGTCACCGGGCTCGATGGCCGCAAGATGTCGAAGTCTTACAACAACACGATCGGGATTCGCGAGAACCCGGACTCGGTCGCGACCAAGCTGAGGACCATGCAGACCGACCCGGCGCGTGTACGGCGAACCGATCCCGGCGACCCGGAAAAATGTCCTGTCTGGGACCTGCACCTGATCTACTCCAGCGACGAAACGCGTCGCTGGGTGATGGAGGGCTGCCGCAGCGCAGGCATCGGCTGCCTGGAATGCAAGAAGCCGCTGATCGACCGGGTCGTCGAGGAGGTCAGCTCGATGCGGCAAAGGGCACAGGAATACGAGGAGAATCCGGAGCTGGTGCGCGGCATCCTGTCAGAGGGCTGCGCCAAGGCACGCGAGGTCGCCGGTGCGACACTGGACGACGTCAAGCAGGCCATGGGCCTGGTGTACCGGTGAGGGCAGGCTCTTGAGCAAACCGGATCTCACCCTGGTCGAGCGCGCGGCCGGCGATGAGGCGCAGGCCGCCTCGCATGCGACAAAGCCCGAGCAGGCCGAGATGCCATTCGCCATCGTCGAGGGAGAGGCGGTGACACAGCTGCCTCGGGACCTCTACATCCCGCCGGACGCGCTGCAGGTGATCCTGGAGGCATTCGAAGGGCCGCTCGACTTGTTGCTGTACCTGATCCGGCGACAGAACCTCGACATCCTCGACATTCCGATAGCCGACATCACGCGGCAGTACATGCAGTACATCGAGGTGATGCACGAGCTGCAGTTCGAACTGGCCGGCGAGTACCTGGTGATGGCGGCCACGCTGGCCGAGATCAAGTCGCGCATGCTGCTGCCGCGGCCGTCCGCCGAGGTCGGGGCGGAGGAGGCAGACCCGCGCGCCGAGCTGATCCGCCGACTGCAGGAGTACGAGCGGTTCAAGGCGGCGGCGGAGAATCTCGACGAGTTGCCGCGCCTCGAGCGCGACACCTTCCAGGCCACCGCCGAGGTCGCCGAGCGACGCGTCGTGCGGACGCTGCCGGACGTCACGCTGCAGGAGATGCTGGTGGCGCTGAAGGACGTGATGGTCCGGGCCGAGATGTTCGCCCACCATCACATACGACTCGAACGGCTGTCGGTGCGTCAGCGCATGACGGACGTGCTCGAAGCGCTGCGCAGCCAGGCCTTTGTCGAGTTCATACAGCTTTTCAGGCCGGAAGAGGGCCGCATGGGCGTGACGGTGACGTTCGCCGCGATCCTGGAACTGCTCAAGGAAGGGTTGGTCGAAATCGTCCAGGCGGAGCCATTCGCGCCAATACACCTGCGGGCTGGATCATCCCGGCACGTGAAACTCGTCGTCGACAACGAGCGACCGGGCGTCGTCAGGCAGATCGAACCATGAATGGAAATCCACTGACCCAGGTCGTCGAGGCCATTTTGCTGGCCGCCGGGCGGCCGCTGAAGATCGAGCAGATGCGCGAGTTGTTCGACGAACATGAGCGACCCTCGGAGGAGGCGCTCAGCTCTGCGCTGGACGAGCTGGGCCGCGACTGCGCGGATAGAGCGGTAGAACTCTGCGAAGTCGCAAGCGGCTGGCGCATCCAGATCCGCTCCAGGCACTCGGACGTCGTTTCGAGGCTGTGGCAGGAGCGGCCCGCGCGTTATTCCCGGGCTCTGCTGGAGACGCTGGCGCTCATTGCATACCGGCAGCCGATCACGCGCGGCGAGATCGAGGCCATCCGGGGCGTTGCGGTGAGCTCGTCGATCATGCGGACCCTCCAGGAACGCAACTGGATCCGCATCGTGGGGCATCGCGAAGTGCCTGGGCGACCCGAGCTGCTCGGGACGACCAGGGAGTTCCTGGACTATTTCGGGCTCAAGAAGCTCGATGATCTTCCGACGCTCGCCGAACTGCGCGACCTCGACGACATGAAGGTTCAGCTCGAGTTGCCGTCGTCCGGAGCCGAGGAGCAGGGCGGCGCGCAAGCTGCGGTCGAAGCGCTGCAGGGATCTGCAGTCGTGATCGACCCGGATCAGGGCAGTCCCGACGAGGAGCCGGGCGATTCCGGCGAGGACTCGCTGGACGAGGATTCGGGCGAGGACGAGTCGAGGTCGGCGCCATCGCTGGTCGCCGCGCCGCCGCAAGACCTGGAACGCTGAACGCCCGAATGGACGAGCGGCTCCACAAGCTGCTCGCGCAGCATGGCATCGGTTCCCGCAGGGAGGTTGAGGCCTGGATCCGGGAGGGTCGGGTACTGGTCAACGGCCGGCCTGCGGAGATCGGCCAGAAGGTCACGTCCCGTGACCGGATCACCGTGGATGGACGCGACGTCACGCGACGGCTCGCCACCAACAAGGCGCTGAAGGTCCTCGTGTACCACAAGCCGAGCGGTGAGATGTCTCGCAGCCGGCAGGGAGACGAGCGCGCAGGGGTCGAGGAGCGATTGCCCGGACTGCACGCCGGACGGTGGGTGGCGGTCAACGCGCTCGGCTACGGCGAGGACGGCCTGCTCCTCCTGACGAACGACGGTGCACTTGCAGCCGAGGCCGGGCGCCGCGGCCGTGACTGGCCAGTCGAGTACCGTGTGCGGGCGCTGCAGCCCAGGGGTGCCGGTGACTGGCCCGAACTGCCACGACAGCTGGTGGCAGGCCAGCAGGTCATCGATCTCGAGGCGGCCGAGCTGGCCGGGCAGGGCACGAGTAACGCATGGTTCCGGGTGGCCTGCGCGCATTCGATACCGCGTGGCGGCGTGCGCGCCCTGTTCGATGCCGCGGGACTCAAGGTGAACCGCGTGATGCTGGTGCGCTGGGGCCCGTTTGCGCTGCCCCGCGACCTGCCTCGCGGAAGACACCGCGAACTCGCGCAAGCTGAATTCGAACCGCTGCTCGAGCTGACGGGCCGCACCGGGGAATCCGCGGCGAGTCGCGCGACTGGCAGGCGCAAGGCGCCCTCGCGCGGACGCCGTCGGCCTACTGGGCGTTGAAGCGCTGCCCAGTGACGCCTTCGCTCGCTGCTCCGAGCAGGAACAGGTACGGCGCAAGCACTTCAGTGGGCTCGGGGAGCGTCGCCGGATCCTCGCCCGGGTAGGCCTTGGCCCGCATCCGGGTCCTGGTCTTGCCGGGATTGACGCTGTTGACCCTTATCGTCGTCAGCGTGTCGGTCTCGTCGGACAGGACCTGCATCATGCCCTCGATCGCGAATTTCGACGCGGCGTATGCGCCCCAGTAGGCACGGCCTCGAACCGACACCCCGCTGCCCGTGAATATCACCGACGCATCGCTCGATGCGCGCAGCAGCGGCAGCAAAGTGCGAGTGAGTATGAAAGGAGCGTTCACGTTCACGTGCATCACCTTCAGCCAGGTGACCACGTCGTAATGCTCGATCGGCGCAAGCTCACCGAGCAGTCCCGCGCAGTGCACGAGGCCGTCTAGCCGGCCGAACTCGCCGCGCACGGCGTCGGCGAGCGACGAATATTGTCCGGCGTCGGCCGTTTCGAAATCCATCGGTGCAATGGACGGCCTTGGTGCGCCGCTGGCAACGATCTCGTCGTAGATTCGCTCGAGCGGGCCGACCTTCCGGCCGCAAAGCAGGACCCGGGCGCCGAGGGCTGCGCAGGCGCGCGCCAGCGCACTGCCGATTCCACCACTCGCTCCGGTGATCAGGACGACGCGTTCCGCCAGCGAATCCGCCTGCGGCCGATACGCGCGGACCTCTGCCTCACTGATCATGCTGGGGGGAATCCTCGTCCGTGTCGCCCTCGCGCAGGCTGCGCGTCAGCTTGTCCACGGTCGGCAGTTCCTCGATGTCGCGCCTCGGACGCAATCCTAGCTCGGTGAACTTCCGGGCGCCCGGCAGCACCTGTCTCTCGAGCGAGCCGACGGCGCTGTTGTACGCATCGACACTCTGGCCGAGCGACCTGCCGATGCGTGCCAGGTAGCCACTGAAGGTAGCGAGCCGCTTGTAGAGGTCCTCGCCGAGTTCCTGGATGCGAGCCGCGTTCTCCGCGAGCTGGTCCTGCCGCCAGCCGTATGCCACGGCTTTGAGCAGCGCGACGAAGCTCGACGGCGTCGCGATGATGACCTGCTGGCGTATGGCGTCCTCGAGCAGCGACGGGATCTCCCCGACCGCGGCGGAGAGGAACTGGTCGCCGGGAATGAACAGCACGACGAAGTCGGGACTCTGCTCGAACTGGGACCAGTACGCCTTCTGGGCCAGCTGGCGCACGCGTTCCTGGACGGCCTGGGCATGCCGCCGGACCGCGACCAGCCGCTCTTCCTCGCTGGTCGCCTCCGCGGCCGACAGGTAGGCGTCCAGCGGCGTCTTGACGTCCACCACCAGCTGGCGGCCGTGCGGCATGTTCACGATCATGTCGGGGCGCAGGGCGCCTTCCTCGCCCTGCACGTGAACCTGCTCGACGAAGTCGCAGTGCTCGACCATGCCGGCGAGTTCCACTAGCCGCCGCAACGTCATTTCCCCCCATTGCCCGCGCACCTCGGGACGACGCAGTGCCGTGACCAGGCTGCGCGTTTCCTTCTGCAGGGCGAGTTGCCCGAGCGCGACGTTCTCGATCGAGCTGCGCAGCGCGCCGAAGCTCTCCGCGCGCTCCTTCTCGATGCGTGCAATCTGCTCGTGCGTGCGGGCCAGCGCCTCCCTGACCGGCGAGAGCATGGATTCGACGGCTTTCTCACGGTCGACGAGGTTACGAAGCGCTGTTTCCTGCTGCTGGCCCAGCACCTGGCGCGCTACCTGCAGGAAGGTCTCGTTGTTGCTGCGCAGGGCCTGGCCCGCGACCGCGTCGAATCCGCCCTTCAGTCGCTCCAGCGCAAGCTGCAGCGACCTCTCGCGCTCGGTCGCGAGTTCCTCCTGTGAGCGGCTCTCGGCCCGCGCGGCGGCGAGTTCCAGTTCCAGCGCATGAACCCTGCGCCGTCCCACCAGCCATCCGGTCAGCAGCCCGGCTGCAAGCACCAACACCAGCAGCAGCGGGACGAGTTGAGGAGAACCGAGCGTCACGCGCCGTCTCCGGCGGGGGGGCGCGGCCACCCGTGCAGCCAGGCGCCGATTTCCGCCGGCTCCCTGGCGATGGCGGCGGCCTGCCAGCTCTGCGGGTCGTCTTCGTCGCTGATATAGCCATAGGCGGCAACGACGGTGAACATGCCAGCGGCGCGCCCGGCCTGGATGTCCCGCTCGGCGTCGCCCACGTACACGCAGCGGGCGGGCTCCACGCCGATCAGCGACGCGGCATGCAGCAGCGGCAGCGGGTGTGGTTTGCGTTCGGCGACGGTGTCGCCACTTACGACGCAGCTTGCGCGCAGGTCGATGCCGAGGCTCGCCAGCAACGGATCGGTGAGCCAGCCTGGCTTGTTAGTGACGATTCCCCAGGGCATCCCGCAGCGCTCGAGTCCCGCGAGCAGCGGATCGAGGTCCGGGAACAGCCGGGAGTGCTCGGCGAGGTTCTGCGAATAGAGTTCCAGGAACCGGCGGCGGAGCCGTTCGAATTCCTCAGCGTCCGCTTCCGGGAAGCCCAGCTTCACCAGGCGGGCTGCGCCATGCGACACGATGGGCCGTATCCGGTCTTGCGGCAGCGCATGCCGCCCGTGCTCGACCCGCAGTCGGTTGAGTGCGGCGCCCATGTCCGGCGCCGTATCGAGCAGCGTGCCGTCGAGGTCCAGCAGCAGCGCGGAAAACCTGCTCAATCCGGGTCCCTCGTGCGACCGCCGGGCTTGCCGAGGTGCATCAGGTAGTTGACCCGTGCGTCGGCGTTCAGCGCCGCGCTGCGCAGGAACGGATCGTAGTCGATCCCGGCGATGCCCAGCACCGTGAGACCGGCGGCCTTCGCCCAGGCTGCGAGCTCAGAGGGACGGATGAACTTCTCGTAGCTGTGTGTTCCCGCAGGCAGGAGCCGCAGCAGGTATTCCGCCCCGAGTACGGCACGAAGGTAGGCCCGGGGCGTGCGGTTGAGCGTGGAAACGAACACTTCTCCGCCTGGCCGTACCAGGCGCGCGAGCGCCCCGACCACAGATGCCGGGTCGGGAACGTGCTCGAGCATTTCCATGCATGTGGCCACGTCAAACTGGCCCGCGCGATCGGCGGCGAGTTCCTCGGCAGACACCAGCAGATACTCGAGCGGGACGTCCTGCTGCAGAGCATGCAGCCTGGCCACCTCCAGCACCTCGGCGGCCAGGTCGATGCCGGTCACACGGGCACGCTTGCGTGCCATTGCTTCAGCCAGCAGTCCCCCGCCGCAGCCGACGTCCACGACCGCACGTCCCGCCAGCGGTCCGGAGCGCTCGACGTAGGCCAGTCGAATGGGGTTCAGGTCGTGAAGCGGCCTCATTTCCCCTTCCGGATCCCACCAGCGGCTGGCGGCGGCCTCGAACCGCGAGATCTCGGCGGGATCGTAGTTAGTCATGGCCGGGCTCCGGCGGGGCTTCCGCCGCGGACTGGAGTCTGCGCCGCCAGCCCTCGGCGCGCGACAGTATCTCCTGCTCGTTCAGGTACGGCAGGCGACCGTCGCCGTAGACGCGCCGTCCCGCGACCCAGGTATCGCTGACCTGCGCGGACGTGACCGAGTACACCAGCGCGGCTGCGACCTCGTGCACCGGCCAGCTGCGCGGGTTGATCAGGTTGATGCAGCACAGGTCGGCCCACTTGCCAGGCAACAGGCTGCCAGTCGCCTCGGAAAGTCCAAGCACCCGGGCTCCCTCCAGCGTAGCCATCCGCAGCAGGTCCGTGGCCACGACGCTGCCGGGGCCTGCGGAGACCCCGCTGGAGAGCAGACCGGCAGTGCGCGCTTCGCCCAGTACGTCGAGGTCGTTGTTAGCGGCAGGGCGGTCCGTGCCGAGTGCGACGGTTACGCCGTGACCGAGCAGGCTCGGCAGCGGGCAGACGCCGTTGCCGAGCTTCAGGTCGGACTCCGGGCAGTGAATGACCGCGGCGCCGGCCCGGGCCAGCAGTTCAATGTCGCCTGGTTCCGTATGTGTAAAGTGGACTGCGACCAGCAGCGGACTCGCGTAGCCGAGTTCGGCCAGCCGGGCGAGAGGGCGGCGACCGGATTCCTGGACGCTCCGTTCGACCTCCCAGGCGGCCTCGTGGAGCGGGACTGCCACGGGCAGTTCAAGCTCGTCCGCGAGACGCCTCACCCTCTTGAGGGTTGCGTCGGATAGCTCGTGCGCCGGCGGAATTGCCAGGTGAGTGCTGACCAGCGGATCCCCGCGATACTCATCGCGCAGGCGCATTCCCTTTTCGATGTGCTCGTCCGGCGTCGATGCCCAACTGGTCGCGGACTCCGTGACGTACAGGCCTACGCTGACTCGAACGTGCAGCTCGGCGGCCGTCCGGGCGACGACCTCGGGCCACAGCTGGGGGTCGGCGAAACATGTGATGCCGCCTCGCAGCATCTCGGCAATCGCCAGCTCCGTGCCGTCGCGCACGTATTCCGGGTCGGCCCAGCGCCGTTCGAGCGGCGAGACCGTTTCCTGCAGCCAGGGTCCGAGGCGGAGGTTTTCCGCGCGTCCGCGGAGCAGGGCCATCGCCGAGTGTGTATGCGCATTGACGAGACCCGGCAACAATGCGTGGGTGGGGCGCTCGTGCACCTGGCCGGCCTCGAACCGTCGCCGGGCCTCGGGAGTCGGCAGCACGGCGACGATCCGCCCGCCGCGGACGGCGACGGCGTGGTCATCGAGCACCCGTCCGTCCGGTTCCATCGGCAGGACCCAGCGAGCGAGTATCAGCGTGTCGACTGGCTCCATCGGGCAAGGGGCGCGCAAAGGGCAGCAAGTATAGCGGCTCGAGGCTGTGGCCCGTCAGCCGAAGAGTCTCCGGCACCTCGGTCACGGTGCCCCTCTGTGTTAATATTCGGGGTCTTTTTTACCCGGTATCCGCCGGGCCCCGGGATCGTTGCGCCATGGCCGAAATCGCTCGAGAAATCCTGCACGTCAACCTCGAGGACGAGATGAAGCAGTCCTACCTCGATTACGCAATGAGCGTGATCGTGGGACGCGCGCTGCCGGACATCCGTGACGGCCTGAAGCCGGTGCATCGCCGGGTGCTGTACGCGATGCGGGAACTCGGCAACGAGTGGAACAAGCCCTACAAGAAGTCGGCCCGCGTCGTCGGCGACGTGATCGGCAAGTACCACCCGCACGGCGATACCGCCGTGTACGACACCATCGTACGCATGGCGCAGCCCTTCTCGATGCGCTACATGCTCGTCGACGGCCAGGGCAACTTCGGCTCGGTCGACGGCGACGCTCCGGCCGCGATGCGTTACACGGAGGTGCGCATGTCGCGCATCGCCGCCGAGCTGCTCGCGGACATCGACAAGGAGACGGTGGACTTCGTCCCGAACTACGACGAGTCCGAGCACGAGCCGTCCGTGCTGCCGACCCGCGTTCCGAACCTGCTCGTCAACGGCTCCTCGGGCATCGCCGTCGGGATGGCGACGAACATACCGCCGCACAACCTGACCGAGGTGGTGAACGCCTGCATCGCGCTGATCGACAACCCAGAGATCACGATCCCGGAACTGATGGAGCACGTGCCGGGCCCGGACTTCCCGACCGCCGGGATCATCAACGGCGCGCGGGAGATCTACAGCGCCTACACCACCGGCCGGGGCCGTCTTCTGGTCCGGGCGAAGACCGAGGTCGAGGAAATCGACCACTCGGGTCGCGAAGCGATCATCGTCACCGAGCTTCCATACCAGGTGAACAAGGCGCGGCTGCTGGAGCGGATCGCAGACCTGGTGCGCGGCAAGCACATCGAGGGCATTTCGGAATTGCGCGACGAGTCCGACAAGGACGGCATGCGCGTCGTGATCGAGCTCAAGCGCGGCGAGGTTGCGGAGATCGTCCTCAACAACCTCTACAAGCAGACCCCGATGGAGTCGGTGTTCGGCATCAACATCGTCGCGCTGCAGGACGGCCAGCCGCGGCTGCTGAACCTCAAGGACCTGCTAGAGGCGTTCCTGCGGCACCGCCGCGAGATCGTTACCCGGCGCACGGTCTTCGAGCTGCGCAAGGCCCGCGAGCGCGCCCACGTCCTGGAAGGCCTCGCGGTCGCGCTGGCCAACCTCGACGAGGTGATCGCGCTGATCCGGGCAGCCGCGACCCCCGCCGATGCCAAGGCGGGCCTCCTCGGACGCGTGTGGAAGTCGGGCATGGTGCCCCAGATGCTGGAGCGCGTCGGCTCGGTGTCCGTCCGGCCCGAGGGACTGGACGAGCAGGTGGGTCTCGGGCCCGAAGGCTACCGGTTGTCCGATACCCAGGCCCAGGCGATCCTCGATCTGCGCCTGCATCGCCTCACCGGGCTCGAGCAGGACAAGATCCTGGCCGAGTACGGCCAGTTGCTCGACACGATAAATGACCTCGGCGACATCCTCGCGCGCAGGGAACGGCTCACGTCCGTGATTCGCCAGGAGCTGATCGAGATCCGCGAACAGTACGGCGATGAGCGACGGACGCGCATCGAGCAGGATGAATCCGACCTGACCATCGAGGACCTGATCACCCCACAGGACGTCGTGGTCACGCTCTCGCACGGCGGCTACGCCAAGGCCCAGCCCGTCAGCGAATATCGCGCCCAGGGGCGCGGCGGTCGCGGCAAGGCTGCGACGGCGGTCAAGGACGAGGACTTCGTCGAGACGCTGTTCGTAGCGAACACCCACGACACGCTGCTGTGTTTCTCGAGCCGTGGCCAGGTCTTCTGGCTCAAGGTCTACCGGCTTCCGCAGGCGGGCCGCAGTTCGCGCGGCAAGCCCATCGTGAACCTGCTGCCGTTGCGGGACGGCGAGCGCATCACCGCCGTGCTGCCGATCCGCGAGTTCGAGGAAGAGCGATTCGTCTTCATGGCCACCTCCGGTGGCGTCGTGAAGAAGACGCCGCTGTCCGCCTTCTCGCGGCCGCGCACGGCAGGCATCATCGCGGTCGGCCTCGACGAGGGCGATGAACTAGTGGGCGTGGCCATCACCGACGGGCTGAGCGACGTGATGCTCTGCTCTGCCGGCGGCAAGGCGATCCGCTTCTCCGAGCAGGATGTTCGTCCGATGGGGCGGACGGCCGCGGGCGTCCGGGGGATTCGTCTGCCGGAAGGCGACGCTGTGATCTCGTTGATCATCCCCGATCCGGACGGGCTGATACTCACCGCGTCCGAGAACGGTTACGGCAAGCTCACTCCCGTCACGGAATTTCCCAGCCACGGCCGGGGAGGGCAGGGCGTCATCGGGATGCAGACGACGGAGCGCAACGGTCGTCTGGTGGCTGCAACCCAGGTTGCAGCCTCGGACGAGCTGATGCTGATGAGTTCGAGCGGGACGCTGGTACGGACCCGAACCTCGGAGATCTCCGTGCTCGGACGCAATACCCAGGGCGTGCGGCTGATCCGTCTGGACGACGGCGAGCAGCTGATGGGCGTGGTGACCGTGGAACCGGAGAGCGACGGGGAGGATGGCGACGGGGCGGCCGAAGGCGCGGCAGACGCCGCGACGGACCAGCCCGGGGCCGACTGAGCCACGCGCGCGCACGCCTGGTCGGGCCTGGAGCGCCGTCCGCCTGATAGACTGCGCTGCAAAATTATCCGGAATCCCTGAACCATGACGCGTGTATTCAACTTCAGCGCGGGCCCCGCGGCGCTGCCGGTCGAGGTCCTCGAGCAGATCCGCGACGAAATGCTCGACTGGCATGAGCACGGCATGTCCGTGATGGAGATGAGCCATCGCGGCAAGGCGTTCACCGGGATCGCGGCCCAGGCGGAGGCCGACCTGCGAGAACTGCTTGCCGTGCCGGACGATTACCGAGTTCTGTTCATGCAGGGCGGGGCGACCGGCCAATTCGCCGGCGTACCGATGAACCTGTCGGCAGCCGATGCCACGGCGGATTATCTGAACACCGGGGCCTGGTCCAAGAAAGCGATCGGCGAGGCGAAGCGCTACTGCAGCGTGAACGTGGCTGCCGACGCTGCGGACGGCAAATATACCTCGATCCCGGCGCGCGACGGCTGGCGCCTCACGCCGGGCGCCGCGTACCTGCACTACACACCGAACGAGACGATCGGCGGCGTGGAATTCCCGTTCATTCCCGAGTCAGGCGACGTGCCGCTCGTGGCCGACATGTCCTCGACGATCCTGTCGCGTCCGATCGAGGTCAGCCGCTTCGGCGTGATCTACGCCGGGGCGCAGAAGAACATCGGTCCCGCCGGACTGGTCGTGGTGATCGTGCGTGAGGATCTGCTCGGACGCGCTCGCGCGGATACGCCGACCGTCCTCGACTGGAAAGCCATGGCAGCGGATGGCTCGATGACGAACACGCCGCCAACGTTCGCCTGGTATGTCGCAGGCCTGGTATTCCAGTGGGTCAAGCGACAGGGTGGGCTCGAGGTTATGGGGCGCCGCAATCGCGCAAAGTCGGAACTTCTCTATGGCGCGATAGACGACTCTGGCTTCTACCGCAGCCCGGTGGATCCCGCCTGCCGGTCCTGGATGAACGTGCCGTTCACGCTGGCCGATCCGGCCCTGGACGGAGCGTTCCTGCAAGGAGCCCGCGCCGCGGGCTTGCTCAGTCTCGAAGGCCATCGCTCCGTGGGCGGCATGCGCGCAAGCATCTACAATGCCATGCCGCTGGCCGGCGTCGAGGCGCTGGTCGGGTACATGGGGGAGTTCGAGCGGAAGAACGGATGATGTCGTTCAAGATCCTCACGCTCAACAACATCTCGGTCCGCGGCCTGGAGCGTCTGCCGCGCGATCGCTACGAGGTCGCCTCGGAGATCGGTCACCCGGACGCGATCATGCTCCGCTCGGCGGACATGCACGGCATGGAGATTCCCGAGAGCGTGCTCGCGGTAGCAAGGGCCGGCGCGGGAACCAACAACATTCCCGTCGCGAAGCTCAGTTCGCGCGGCATTCCCGTGTTCAACGCTCCGGGCGCCAACGCGAACGCGGTCAAGGAACTGGTGCTCGCGGCCCTGTTCCTGTCCTCGCGCAACATCTGCCAGGCCTGGGGTTACGTCCGCAGCCTGCAGGGCGACGACGAGGCGCTCGAGGAAGCGGTCGAGCGCGGCAAGAAACAGTTCAGTGGACACGAGCTGCCGGGACGCACGCTCGGCGTCGTGGGGCTGGGCGCGATCGGGGTCGAGGTGGCGAACGCGGCGCTCGGCCTGCGGATGCAGGTGCTCGGTCACGATCCGCAGATCACCGTGCAGCGAGCCTGGCAGCTGTCTGCCGGAGTCGAGCAGGCGAGGAGCCTGGACGAGCTGTTCGCGCGCTCAGACTTCGTCACCGTGCACGTGCCGCAGAACGATGCGACTCGCGGCCTGGTCAACCAGGCCCGCATCGCGTTGATGCGTCCGGGCGGTGTCATCCTGAACTTCGCCCGTGCGGCTGTCGTCGACGAGGCGGCGGTGCTCGACGGGCTCGATCGCGGGCAGCTCTCTGCCTATGTCTGCGACTTCCCGACGCGGGGCATCAAGGATCACCCGAAGGTCGTGGCCCTGCCGCATCTCGGCGCCTCGACCAGCGAGGCGGAGGAGAACTGCGCCGTGATGGTCGCCGACACACTGCGCGATTTTCTCGAACACGGCAACGTGCGTAATTCGGTCAATTTCCCCGAGTCGGTACTGCCGCGGATCGGTGAGAATCGAATCGCGATCTCGAATGCGAACGTACCGAACATGGTGGGGCAGATTTCGACCTGCCTCGCAGAGGCCGGACTCAACATAGCGGACCTGCTGAACAAGTCCCGTGGCGAAATCGCCTACACGCTGATCGATACGGACGCGCTGATACTGCCCGAGGTGCTGGAGTCCATCCGTGCCATCCCTGGCGTGCTGGCGGCGCGGCTGGTCTGAGCATGCCGAAGGCGAAGAAGTCCTCGAGGCGCCGCGCGACTGCACGGCCGCGCGGCACGACGGCCGGCCCGCGCAGGCCGGAGCTCGAATCGATCAGGGAACGGATCGACGAGATCGATGCGGATCTGCATCGGTTGATCAACGAGCGTGCGAAGCTCGCCCGGGAGGTGGGCATCTCCAAGCACCAGGACGGCCACACGGTGGATTTCTACCGGCCGGAGCGCGAGGCGCAGGTGCTGAGGCTCGCACGGGAGCGCAACCGCCGCGAGCACGGTCCGTTGCGGGACGAGGAAATCCTGCGGCTGTTCCGCGAGATCATGTCGGCCTGCCTGGCGCAGCAGGAGCCGCTGAAAGTCGGCTTTCTGGGCCCAGAGGGCACTTTCACGCAGCAGGCCGTGCTCAAGCAGTTCGGCCATTCCGTGCGTGCCCTGCCGCTCACCTCGATCGAAGAGGTGTTCCACGAGGTCGAAGCGGGCTCGGCGGACTTCGGCGTGGTACCTATCGAGAATTCCAGCGAGGGCACGGTCAACAACACGCTGGACATGTTCCTCAGCTCGCCGCTTCACATCTGCGGCGAGGTCGAGCTGCTGATCCATCACAATCTGATGGGCCGCATGGGGATGCTCGAGGAAGTGCGCCGAGTCTGTGCCCACCAGCAAGCGCTGGCGCAGTGCCGTGGCTGGCTGGAGGAGCACCTTCCGGGCATCGAGCGTGTCCCGGTTGCCAGCAATGCCGAGGGCGCGCGTCGTGCCCGCGACGAAGACGGCACGGCTGCGATCGCCGGGACCGCGGCAGCCGAGGTCTACGGCCTCAACCTGCTCTTTCCCGAGATCGAGGATCGTCCCGACAACACGACCCGCTTCCTGGTCATCGGACGCAAGACGTTCCCGCCGAGCGGCCGGGACAAGACGACGCTACTGGTTTCTGCGGCCGACACGGATTCTCCCGGCGCGCTGTTTCAGCTTCTGGAGCCCTTCGCGCGCCACGGCATCAGCATGACGCGCATCGAGTCGCGACCGTCCCGCAAGCGCAGGTGGCACTACGTGTTCTTCATCGACCTCGAGGGACATGCCCAGGTGGAGCCGCTCGCCACCGCGCTCGTGGAGATCAAGGCCCACTCATCGCTGTGCAAGGTCCTCGGCTCCTATCCGCAGGCCATCCTCTGAGATGAGTTCCTATCGGGTCGAGCCGGGAGGGCGGATCGCCGGGGAGGCGACGGTCCCGGGTGACAAGTCGATCTCGCACCGGGCGCTGATGCTCGGTGCGATTGCGAGCGGGCGAAGCCGTATCAGCGGCTTCCTCGAGGGGGAGGACTGTCTGGCAACGCTGGCCGCGGTCCAGCGGCTCGGGGCTAGCGTGCACAGGCCGTCGCCGGCAACGGTGATCGTCGAGGGCGCCGGGCTGCGCGGACTCGCCGCCCCGGCGGTCGAGCTGGACATGGGCAATGCCGGAACGGCGATGCGACTGTTCATGGGACTGCTGAGCGGGCAGCCCTTCGATTCGGTGCTGGTCGGGGATGCGTCACTGATGCGGCGACCGATGGAGCGGGTGGCCGTGCCGCTGCGCCTGATGGGTGCAAGCATCGCGACGAGCGATGGACGCCCTCCCGTGCGGATCTCGTCCGCGCCGCCGCTGCGCGGCATCCGCTATGCGATGCCGGTCGCCAGTGCCCAGGTGAAGTCGGCGCTGCTGCTCGCTGGACTCTACGCGGACGGCCCGACTACGGTCGTCGAGCCCGCCGTCACGCGTGATCATTCCGAGCGGATGCTGCAGAGCTTCGGATGCAGGGTCACGTCCCGGCAGGGCGAGGTTGTCCTGGAGCCACCGGATGAGTTGCACGGCACGGACGTCGAGGTTCCCGGGGACTTCTCGTCGGCCGCGTTCCTGATCGTCGCAGCCTGCATCGGGGCCAGCGAGCCCTTCGTGATTCGCGGCGTCGGGGTCAACCCGACCCGCACCGGGCTGCTCGAGATACTCGCGCTGATGGGAGCCGACCTGCGACTTCTCAACCATCGCAGCCTGGGCAGCGAGCCGGTGGCGGACATCGAGGTGCGCCCGGCGACGCTGCGGGGAGTCGTCGTGCCTGAACGGCTGGTGCCGCTCGCAATCGACGAACTGCCGGCGGTTTTCATTGCCGCCGCCTGCGCCGAAGGGGAGACCGTCGTCACGGGTGCCGCGGAACTGCGCGTCAAGGAAAGCGACCGGATCGCGACGATGGCGCAGGGGCTCGCCCGGACAGGGATAGCCAGCGAGGTGCTGCCGGACGGCCTGAGGATCACCGGCGGAGCGATCGGCGGTGGCACCGTGGACAGCTGCGGCGATCACCGGGTAGCGATGTCCTTCGTCGTCGCCGGCCTGCGCGCCAGGGAGGCCATCGAGATCCTCGATGCGGCGAATGTCGCCACGTCTTTCCCTGGATTCGTGGCGCTGACGCGGTCGGTCGGCATGCGTCTCGAGGAACGTACCTGAGGACCCTCAGATGAGCGTTCCCGTGATCGCGATCGACGGACCGAGCGGGTCTGGCAAGGGTACCGTCAGCCGGCTGCTGGCGCGGCGGCTGGGATGGCACCTGCTCGACAGCGGTGCGCTCTATCGCCTCGTGGCGCTGGCCGGGATCGCAAGGGGCCTCGATCCGCAGGACGAGGCCGGACACGCGGCGGTCGCCGCCGGTCTAGATGCCCGGTTCGAGGTGGACGCCACCGGCGAGGAGCGCGTGCTGCTCGACGGGCGGGACGTGACGGGCGAGCTTCGCAGCGAGTCCACTGGCAGCGCAGCCTCGCGGGTTGCCGCGATGCCGGCGGTGCGGGCGGCGCTGATCGGTCGCCAGCGCGGGTTCGCGCAGCCGCCGGGCCTGGTCGCCGACGGGCGCGACATGGGATCGATCGTATTCCCGGACGCGCCGCTGAAGATCTTCCTCACGGCGAGCCCGGAGGAACGGGCGCGGAGGCGTCATAAGCAGTTGAAAGAAAAGGGACTTACTGTTAATCTAGCCGACCTTTCGCGGGAAATCCGCGAGCGGGATCATCGTGACGCCAACCGGTCCGTGGCGCCCCTCAGGGCTTCGGCCGACGCCGTGGTCATAGACTCGACCAATATCGGTGTCGAGTCGGTGGTTGCGCAGATCGAGGATCTCGCCCGGTCCAGGATAGCCGCGATTCACTGACGGAGACACCGCTGCCGCGCTTGCGGGGCGGTGTCGTTTTCTTGATGCACCTGGCAGGACGCCGGGGTGTTATTCAATCAACCCTCGTTGGCGGGAAGCTGGCGTGGACATGGGTCGCAAGAGACCCCGGAAGCAATTTTAAATGAGCGAGAGCTTTGCCCAACTGTTCGAAGAGAGCCTGGCGAGTCAGCGTATACGCCCTGGCCAGATTCTCACCGGCCGCGTCATTGACGTTAATGCTGACGTAGTCCTGGTCAGTGCCGGCCTGAAGTCCGAAGCGGTCATCCCCACGCAGCAGTTCAAGAACGAGCGCGGCGAGATCGAGGTCAGCGTCGGCGATGAAGTCGAGGTCGCACTCGACAGCGTCGAGGACGGCTCCGGCGAAACCCGCCTGTCGCGTGAGAAGGCCAAGCGGGCCCGCACCTGGGAGCGCCTGGAGAAGGCGTTCGAGGAAGGCGAGACCGTGTCCGGTCTGATCAACGGCCGTGTCAAGGGCGGCTTCACCGTCGACATCGATTTCGTGCGGGCATTCCTGCCGGGTTCGCTCGTGGACGTGCGCCCCGTGCGCGACCCGAGCTATCTCGAGGGCAAGACGCTCGAGTTCAAGGTCATCAAGCTCGACCAGAAGCGCAACAACGTGGTCGTTTCGCGCCGCGCCGTCGTGGAGCAGGAATACAGCGCCGAGCGCAGCGAACTGCTCGACAAGCTGCAGGAAGGCGCCGTGATCCGGGGCGTGGTCAAGAACCTCACCGACTACGGCGCGTTCGTGGATCTCGGCGGGATCGACGGCCTGCTGCACATCACGGACATGGCCTGGAAGCGGGTCAAGCACCCCTCCGAGGTCGTCAATGTCGGCGACGAGATCGACGTCCGGATCCTGAAGTTCGATCGCGAGCGCCAGCGCGTGAGCCTGGGGCTCAAGCAGCTCGGCGCGGATCCGTGGGACGACATTGCACGGCGCTACCCGGCCGGGACGCGGCTGTTCGGCAAGGTCACCAACATCGCCGACTACGGCTGCTTCGTCGAGATCGAGGAGGGTGTCGAGGGTCTCGTTCACGTTTCCGAGATGGACTGGACGAACAAGAACGTCAACCCGTCGAAGGTCGTGCACATCGGCGAGGAAGTCGAGGTCATGGTCCTCGACATCGACGAGGAACGTCGGCGCATCTCGCTCGGCATCAAGCAGTGCAAGCCCAACCCCTGGCGCGAGTTCGCGGAGAACTACAACCGGGGCGATCACGTCGGCGGACAGGTCCGGTCGATCACCGATTTCGGCCTGTTCATCGGCCTGCCGGGCGGCATCGACGGACTGGTGCATCTGTCGGACCTCTCCTGGGACTTGCCGGGCGAGGAAGCCATTCGCAGCTACCAGAAGGGCCAGGAAGTCGAGGCCGTCGTTGTCGCGATCGATCCCGAACGCGAGCGGATCTCGCTCAGCGTCAAGCAGCTGGCAAAGGATCCTTTCTCCAGCTGGATCGCCGAGCACCCGAAGGGCAGCATCGTTAATGGCGTTGTGCGCGAAGTCGACGCCAAGGGCGCGATAGTCGACCTCGAGGGCGGCATCGAAGGCTACCTGCGTGCTTCGGAGCTGTCGCGGGACCGCGTCGAGGACGCTCGTACCGTGCTCAAGGCGGGTGACGAGATCGAGGCCAAGTTCCTCGCCGTCGACCGCAAGGTCCGCACCATCGCGCTCTCGATCAAGGCCAAGGAGATGAGCGAGGAAGCGGAGGCAGTTCAGAACTACCGTTCCGACTCGACTACCGGCACCAGCCTCGGCGACCTGCTGAAGGAGCAGATCTCAGGGCAGGACAGCTGATCGTCCGCGGGTCCGTGGCACCGGAAGGTGCCACGGACTTGCCGCGAAAGGCGCACAGACAACGATTCGCGGGGGGGTGTCAGGGTGGACGGCGAGCGCAGTATCACGAAGTCTGAACTCATCGAGCTCATCGCCGCTAAGCAGAGTCACCTGCCGGCCAAGGACGTCGAACTCGCCGTCAAGCAGATACTCGAGATCATGAGCGACGCGCTGGCTCGCGGCGAGCGCATCGAGATCCGCGGTTTCGGCAGCTTCAGCCTGCATTTCAGGCCTCCGCGCCAGGGGCGCAATCCGAAGACCGGCGAGACGGTGGCGCTGGCCGGAAAGTACGTGCCGCATTTCAAGCCGGGCAAGGACCTGCGCGAGCGCGTCAACGAGCCGCTCGAGGCCCAGCAGCTGGAAGAGGGCGCCTGAGGGGCTTTCGGCGGCTGCTAGACTGCGGTCTGGCCTGACGGACATTCCTGGCAATGCTGCGGCGAATCGCACTCGTTTCTGCAGTCGTGCTGCTGTTCCTGGTAGCGCTGTTGTTTACGGCGCTGAACCAGCAGCGGTTCGACGTCGACATCGGCTTCCTGGAATTCGGGGTTTCCTCGGGTCTCGCCCTTACCATCGCCTTCGCGGGAGGCGTTCTCGCGGGTGCGCTGTGGCGATCGAACTGGATCGCGCGGCTGCTTGCGGAGCGGGGCCGGCTGCGCAATGCACTGCGGCTCGCAGAGTCGCGGCCGGGCTCGGCGCCGCCTGCGGTGGAGACCGCCAGGGTGGATCCTCCGGAATGATCGCCCGGGGGTTGCCGGGCGCCTCGGCTCCGCCGGCTTTCTCAATCTGCGCGTTTCCGTCGCGTTTGCATGGCGCATTCACCTCGCCGCTCGGATAGTTTCCTCGTCCGGCCACGGCCGATTCCGGCCGGGGTGAGCATGCCAAGGAGGCAAACATGAAACAGGGATCCAGACGGATCGTTCAAGCGCTGATCGCAAGCCTGCTTCCCGCCGCCGCGTGGGCGGGCCCGGTCAACATCAACTCGGCGGACGCCGCGACCATTGCAGCGGAACTCGACGGAATCGGCCCGGCGAAAGCCCAGGCGATCGTCGAATACAGGGAGGAGAACGGGCCGTTCAAGTCTGCGGATGACTTGCTGAAGGTCAAGGGCATCGGCGCGAGGGTTCTCGAGCAGAACCGTTCCAGCATCCAGCTGGGCAAGGCAGGTACCGGCGCAGCCGCGCAGAAACCTGCATCGAAGCGCTGACTCGTCACGGGGCCGGCGTCGAACAGGCGCCGGTCCCCGCGGCCAAATGGAGGGCGGCGACCGCCTCCGGTATCATGCTCTGGCGTCGAGCATGAAATCGCGGGGTCGGTGAATGACGAGGATCAGGACGGCGGTATTTCCAGTGGCGGGGCGAGGTACGCGCTTCCTGCCTGCCACCAAGGCCAGTCCGAAGGAGATGCTGCCGATCGTCGACAAGCCGCTGATCCAGTACGCGGCCGAGGAGGCGCTCGCGGCCGGCGCCGACAAGCTGGTGTTCATCACGGGCACGTCGAAGCGCGCGATCGAGGATCACTTCGACACGGACCAGGAGCTCGAGCGGGAGCTCGAGACCCAGGGCAAGATCGAGCTGCTGGAGGCCGTGCGCAGCATCGTGCCGTCGTGGGCGAGCTGCATCTACATCCGCCAGCCGGCGCCGCTGGGGCTGGGACACGCAGTGCTCTGTTCGCGACCTGCTGTCGGAAACGAACCCTTCTTCATTCACCTCGCGGACGACCTCATCGCTGCGGACGAGCCCTGCCTGAAGCAGATGGCGCGGGTTTTCGAAGAGCACGAGGCAAGCGTGCTCGGCGTCGAGACGGTGAGCCCGCAGGATACCGATAAGTACGGCATCGTCGCAGCAGACCCGGTCGATGACCGGCTGTCGCGGGTGCGGCGCATGGTGGAAAAGCCCAGGCCCGAGGAAGCGCCCTCGAACCTCGCCGTCGTAGGCCGCTATCTGCTCACTCCGGCCGTCTACGACAAGCTGGAAGCGACCGGTCGCGGAGCCGGCGGCGAGATACAGCTGACCGATGGCATCGCTGCGCTGCTGGCGGACGAGACGGTCTATGCATACGCCTTCGAGGGCAAGCGCTACGATTGCGGCTCGAAGCTCGGTTACCTGCAAGCCACCGTTGAGCTCGCTCTGAAACACGAGATCCTCGGCGACCGCTTCGCGGAGTATCTCTCGCAACTCCCGACCGGACGGCCCGGCGGCTGACCGGCACTACAGGAACCTCGGAGTACTCGATGTCAAGCAACCCGCTGCTGCAGCAACGTCGCGATGCGGCCATCGCGCGCGGAATCTCCAACATGCTGCCCGTGTACGTTGAGCGTGCCCGAAACGCGGAGCTCTGGGACGTCGAGGGACGCCGCTACATCGACTTCGCGGGCGGGATCGCCGTGCTCAACACCGGGCACCTGCATCCAGCCGTGCAGGAGGCGGCGGCCCGTCAGCTCGAAGCGTTCAGCCATACCTGCTTCATGGTCACGCCCTACGCGGTTGCTGTGGAGCTTGCGGAGAGGCTCAATGCACTGGTGCCGATCGCAGGACCGACGAAGTCGATCTTCGTCACCACCGGCGCGGAAGCGGTCGAGAATGCGCTGAAGATCGCTCGCGTCCACACCGGGCGGCCAGGCGTGATCGGCTTCGGCGGCGGATTTCATGGTCGGACTTTCATGGCGATGGCGCTGACCGGCAAGGTGGCGCCGTACAAGACCGGCTTCGGGCCGTTTCCGGCCGAGGTCTTTCACGCCCCGTTCCCGATTCCGTACCACGGCGTCAGCGTCGAGGACAGCCTCGCGGGCATCGAGAGGATCTTCAAGTTCGACATCGATCCCGCGCGCGTGGCTGCGATCGTCGTCGAGCCGGTCATGGGCGAGGGCGGTTTCTACATCGCGCCGCCGGAATTCCTGCGCGCGCTGCGTCGGCTATGCGACCAGCACGGTATCGTGCTCGTGATCGACGAGATCCAGACCGGTTTCGCGCGCACCGGCAGGATGTTCGCCATCGAGCATGCGGGCGTCGAACCGGATCTGCTCACGATGGCGAAGAGCCTCGCCGGCGGGTTCCCGCTGGCGGCTGTCGCAGGCCGTGCCGAGATCATGGATGCACCGGCGCCGGGCGGCCTCGGCGGAACCTACGCCGCTTCCCCGATCGCCTGTGCCGCGGCGCTCGCGGTGCTCGATGTCATCGAGAGCGAGCGACTGTCCGAGCGTGCCGTGAAGATCGGCGAGACTCTTGTCGCGCGTCTGCGGCAGCTGGCGCGGGACAATCCGGCCATCGGTGAGGTCCGGGGGCTGGGCGCCATGGTTGCGATGGAACTCGTCAGGAACGGCGACCCGCATGCGCCGGACGCGGACCTGGCCAAGGCGCTGGTCAAGGAAGCCGCGGCCCGCGGACTGATCCTGCTCTCCTGCGGCATCTACGGCAACGTGGTCCGCTTCCTGGTGCCGCTCACTGCCTCTGACGAGATCGTCAGCGAGGGACTCGACATCGTCGCGGACTCGCTGCGCGCGCTTTCGGCGCCGCGACTCGAGGCGGCGGCGAGCGCTTGACTTGAACCGCGGGGCCTTGCAGAAAGTGGCTCCGACACCTGGATTCGAACCAGGGACCCACTGATTAACAGTCAGTTGCTCTACCGCTGAGCTATGTCGGAACCGTAGCCGATCCGGTCCGAGGTCGATCGTGGATCGGACCCCCGGACCCCGTAATCTGCGGAGCCGCAAATTTTCGGGCCTGCCGGCGCCCGAGTCAAGAATCGCGGCGCCTCAAGCGAGGGCCTTGCCCATCCGCTCCAGGGCCTGCTCCAGTGTTTTCATGCCGACCGCGAACGAAAACCGGATGTGTCCCGGGGCCCCGAAACCCGAGCCCGGCACGCCGGCGACCCCGGCTTTTTCGAGCAGGAACTCCGCAAAACCGGCGTCATCGGCCAGCCCGAGCCGCTCGATCGCAGCCGACACGTCGCACCAGGCGTAAAACGTACCCGCCGCGGGCAGCACGCGGAATCCCGGCAGGGAGTTCAGCCCGGCATTGAAGAAGTCGTGGCGTGCCTTGAAGTGCTCGTTCATCTCCGCGACGCAGCGCTGGTCACCACCGATAGCCGCGGTCGCCGCTTTCTGCGAGATGGATACGGGGTTCGAGGTGCTCTGGCTCTGGATCGCGGACATGGCGTTTATGATCTCGACCGGGCCGCCCGCATAGCCGATGCGCCAGCCGGTCATCGCGTAGCTCTTCGACACGCCGTTCACCGTGACCGTCCGGTCGTAGAGCTGCGGACAGACCGTGAGCAGGCTGCAGAAAGGCTCGCTGGCCCAGTAGATCTTCTCGTACATGTCATCCGTGCAGATTACGACCCGCGGATGTCTCGCCAGCACGGATCCGAGCGCCGCGAGCTCTGCGCGCGTGTAGGCCGCGCCGGTCGGATTGCTCGGGCTGTTGAGGATGAAGAGCTTGGTCTTCGCAGTGATCGCAGCCTCGAGCTGCTGCGGAGTGATCTTGTAGCCCTGCTCGGCTCCGGCATAGGGGGTCACCGGCTCGCCCTCGGCGAGCAGCGCCATGTCCGGGTAGGAGACCCAGTAGGGGGCCGGGATGACGACCTCGTCGCCCGGGTCCACCACGGCCATGATCAGGTTGTAGATCGTCTGCTTCGCGCCGGTCGAGACGAGAATCTGCGGGCGGCCGTACTCGATGGAGTTGTCCCGCCGGAACTTCCCGATGATCGCGTCCTTCAGCTCCGGGATACCCTCGACGGCCGTGTAACGGGTAAAGCCGGCGCGGATCGCCTGGATTCCGGCTTCCGCGATGTGCCGAGGAGTGTCGAAGTCCGGCTCGCCGATGCCGAGGCCGATGATGTCGCGCCCCTCGGCCTTGAGCCTGGCGACGCGACCGGTCAAGGCGACGGTAGGGGAGGGCTTGACGCGTTTTAGGCGCTCGGAGAGTTCGACGGGCACTGGGGGGTTACCGGCAACGGATGGGAACAGGTATTTTAGGGGATTGTCCGCCACCTCCCCAAGCGATAACGCAGACGATGTCCGATTCCGAACGCCCGTTCAGACTCCATTCCGACTATCGGCCCGCCGGCGACCAACCCGAGGCCATCGCGAAGCTGGTGGAAGGGCTGCGCCACGGACTGGCGCACCAGACGCTGCTGGGCGTCACCGGCTCCGGCAAGACGTTCACGATCGCGAATGTCATCGAGCGCCTGCAGCGGCCCGCGCTGGTGCTGGCGCACAACAAGACGCTGGCCGCGCAGCTGTACGGGGAGTTCCGCGAGTTCTTCCCGGAGAACGCGGTCGAGTACTTCGTCAGCTATTACGACTATTACCAGCCGGAGGCCTACGTGCCGGCCTCCGACACGTTCATCGAGAAGGACGCCTCGGTGAACGCCCACATCGAGCAGATGCGGCTCTCGGCGACCAAGGCGCTGCTCGAGCGTCACGACAGCATCATCGTCGCGACCGTTTCCGCGATCTACGGACTGGGCGATCCGCAGGCTTACCTCAGCATGGTCCTGCACCTCGTGCGTGGCGAGCGACTGGAGCAGCGCAGGCTGCTGCGTCGGCTGGCGGACATGCAGTACACGCGCAACGAGTTGGACCTGTCGCAGGGTACCTACCGCGTTCGCGGTGACGTGATCGACATCTTTCCCGCAGAGTCTGAGCGCGAGGCGGCCCGCGTCGAGCTGTTCGACGACGAGATAGAGGCGCTCTCGTGGTTCGATCCGCTGACCGGCGAGGTTCTGCGCAGGGTGCCGCGCCTCACCGTCTATCCGAGTTCGCACTACGTGACGCCGAAGGAGCGTCTCGACCGGGCCGTTGAACTGATTCGCGAGGAACTCGGGCCGCGTCTCGAGGAACTGCGCAGCGCCGGCAAGCTGCTCGAGGCGCAGCGGCTGGAGCAGCGCACGACGTTCGACCTCGAGATGATCATGGAGGTGGGCTATTGCGCGGGCATCGAGAACTACTCGCGCTATCTCTCGGGACGCGAGGCCGGCGAGCCGCCGCCCTGCCTGTTCGACTACCTGCCGGACGATTCGCTGCTCGTGGTGGACGAGAGCCACGTGACGATTCCGCAGCTCGGGGCCATGTACCGTGGCGATCGTTCACGCAAGGAAACGCTGGTCGAGTACGGCTTCCGTCTGCCCTCGGCCCTGGACAACCGGCCGCTGCGCTTCGACGAGTGGGAGGCGCTGGCACCGCAGATGATCTTCGTCTCGGCGACCCCGAGGGACTACGAACGCAGCCATTCCGGCCAGGTGGTCGAGCAGGTCGTGCGTCCGACCGGGTTGGTGGACCCGGAGGTGGAAATCCGTCCGGTGCGAACCCAGGTCGACGACGTGCTCTCGGAGATCCGGCACTGCGTCGAGCGCGACGAGCGGGTGCTGATCACCACGCTCACCAAGCGGATGGCCGAGGACCTGACCGAATATCTCGACGAGCACGGGGTCAAGGTGCGCTACCTGCATTCGGACATCGAGACCGTGGAACGGGTCGAGATCATCCGCGACCTGCGGCTGGGCGTCTTCGACGTGCTGGTCGGCATCAACCTGCTTCGCGAAGGTCTGGACATGCCCGAGGTATCGCTGGTCGCGATTCTCGACGCGGACAAGGAGGGCTTCCTGCGCTCCGAGGGTTCGCTGATCCAGACCATCGGCCGGGCAGCGCGGAACGTACATGGCCGGGCGATCCTCTATGCCGACCGGATCACGGGCTCGATACAGCGGGCCCTGGAGGAGACGAATCGCCGCCGGGCGAAGCAGCTCGAGTACAACGCGCTTCACGGCATCGAGCCTCGGACTGTCCGCAAGGCGGTCGCTGACGTGATGGAGGGCGCACGCGGCGAGACGGGCTCCGACGAGCGACGCCGTCGCGGCCGCGGAGAGCCGCTGCCGCCACGCCTCGGACCGGAGCAGGCGATGAAGAAGATCAAGCGACTGGAGGGCGAAATGCACCGCCACGCCCGGAACCTGGAATTCGAGGAGGCGGCCCGAATCCGGGACGAGATCAAGGCGCTGCACGATCAGGCCTTCGGCGGCCCCGGTGCGATGACCGGCTAGCGCGCCGGAAGGGCAAGCACTAAAGGGGACAGATTTATTTGGCTCAAATAAATCTGTCCCCTTTAGTGTCCCATTTCAGGAATCCGGGGCGCGGGCCACTAGCAATCGGCTGGAGGCTTGCTGTATTCTTCGCGGCTCGTTTTCGGGCGCGTAGCTCAGCGGTAGAGCACTACCTTGACATGGTAGGGGTCCCTGGTTCGATCCCAGGCGCGCCCACCACGATCCGGCCACAGAAGCACCCATGCCCGTCCTAACACTGCCAGACGGCAGCCAGCGCAGCTATGCCGACCCGGTAACGGTGGCGCAGGTCGCCGCCGACATCGGTCCCGGTCTCGCCAAGGCCGCGCTGGCCGGAAAGGTGGACGGCCGCCTGGTCGATACCTCCTGCCCGATCGAGTCGGATGCAGCGGTGGCAATAGTCACCGCGCGTGATCCGGAAGGTCTCGAGATCATCCGGCACTCGACGGCGCACCTGCTTGCGCAGGCGGTTCAGCAAATCTATCCGGACGCCCAGGTCACGATCGGCCCGGTTATCGAAGACGGCTTCTACTACGATTTCGCCTACAGCCGGCCGTTCACGCCGGAGGACCTCGAGCGCTTCGAGGCCAGGATGCGCGAGCTGGCGAAGGCCGACCTGACTGTCGAGCGACGCGTCATGCCGCGCGACGAGGCGATCGAGACCTTCAAGCGCCTTGGCGAGTACTACAAGGCAGAGATCATCGCCTCGATACCGCCGGGTGAGGACATCAGTCTTTACGGGCAGGGCGAATGGTTCGACCTCTGCCGCGGCCCGCACGTGCCCAGCACCGGCAAGCTCGGAGCCTTCAAGCTGATGAAGGTGGCCGGCGCCTACTGGCGCGGCGACTCGCGCAACGAGATGCTCCAGCGCATCTATGGCACGGCCTGGCCGGACGAGAAGAGCCTGAAGGCCTATCTGCACAGGCTGGAGGAGGCCGAAAAGCGCGATCATCGTCGTATCGGCAAGGAGCAGGATCTCTTCCATTTCCAGGAGGAGGCTCCCGGCGCGGTGTTCTGGCACCCGAAGGGCTGGACCGTGTTCCAGACGCTGATCGACTACATGCGCGCGCGCCAGGATGACGCGGGCTACCAGGAGATCAACACCCCTGACCTGATGGACGTGAGCCTCTGGGTGCAGTCGGGCCACATGGAGAAGTTCGGCGAGAACATGTACATCGCCGAGACCGCGGACGAGCGCAAGTTCTGCATGAAGCCGATGAACTGTCCCGGGCACGTGCAGGTGTTCAAGCAGGGTCTGAAGAGCTACCGGGACCTGCCGTTGCGCTACTCGGAGTTCGGCAAGGTGCACCGCTACGAGCCCTCCGGTGCGCTGCACGGGCTGATGCGGGTGCGGGCCTTCACCCAGGACGACGCGCACATCTTCTGCACCGAGGACCAATTGCAGGACGAGTGCATCGCCGTGACCCGGCTGATCCTCGACATCTATCGCGATTTCGGCTTCGAGGACGTGCTGGTCAAGTTCTCGGACCGCCCCGAGAAGCGCATAGGCTCGGACGAGACCTGGGACCGCTCAGAGGCGGCCCTGAAGGCGGCCGTGGAGGCCGCCGGGCTCGAGTACGGCTTGAACCCGGGCGAGGGCGCCTTCTACGGTCCGAAGCTCGAGTTCGTGCTCAGGGACGCGATCGGCAGGGACTGGCAATGCGGCACGCTGCAGGTGGACCTGAATCTCCCGGCCCGGCTCGGAGCCAGTTTCATCGCCGAGGACAGCCAGAAGCACTCCCCGGTGATGCTGCATCGCGCGCTGTTCGGCTCGCTGGAGCGTTTTATCGGCATCCTGATCGAGCATCATGCCGGCCGGCTGCCGGCCTGGCTGGCGCCGGTACAGGCCGTGGTGCTGAATATCACGGATGCCCAGGAGGGGTACTGCCAGCGGGCCGTCGAATTCCTGAAAAATCAGGGGCTTCGGGTCGAAACAGATTTGCGAAACGAGAAGGTCGGCTTTAAAATCCGCGAGCACACCCTGCAGCGGGTTCCGTACCTGCTGGTCGCGGGCGACCGCGAGGCAGGGTCTGAGTCGTTGGCCGTGCGCACGCGCGCCGGCAAGGACCTCGGTGCGATGCCCCTCGAGGCAATCGCAAGAGGCCTTGTCGGGGAAGTCGCGAGCCGCGGCCGTAATGTTTTGGAGGTATGACGCATCGCTGCTCCAGCTTCTAAGCGCATAAAGCGCAATGACGAGATCACCGCCCTCGAGGTGCGTGTAATCGGCGCGGACGGAAACCAGATCGGCGTGATGAGCCGGCGCGAGGCCCTTGACCTCGCCGCCGAGCAGGCGCTCGATCTCGTCGAGGTTTCGCCCACCGCCGAGCCGCCGGTTTGCCGGATCATCGATTACGGCAAGTACGTCTTCGAGCAGAACAAGAAGACGCACGCGGCGAAGAAGAAGCAGAAGCAGATACAGATCAAGGAAGTGAAGTTTCGTCCCGGAACCGACGAAGGCGACTACCAGATCAAGTTGCGAAACCTGATCCGCTTTCTGGAGGAAGGGGACAAGGCCAAGGTGACCTTGCGTTTCCGTGGTCGAGAGATGGCCCACACGGACATCGGCCGGCAGGTATTGATACGGCTGCAGCAGGACCTCGCCGAAGTCGGCGTGGTCGAGCAGTATCCGTCGATGGAAGGCCGGCAGATGACCATGATGATCGGGCCGAAAAAGAAGTAAGGGCGTCGAAAGACGTTCTTCGCCCCCGAATCCGCTGCACTGTGCAACGGAGGAGACGGGCCACACAAACAGGAGTTGATGAAATGCCCAAGTTGAAGACGAACCGGGCCGCAGCGAAGCGTTTTCGCAAGACGGCCAAGGGCTTCAAGAGAGCCCAGTCGAACCGGCGACACATTCTGACGAAGAAGACCAGCAAGCGTAAGCGCCAGCTGCGCGGCAGCACGCTGGTCGCCGAGCAGGATGTCGGCCGTCTCACCCAGATGATGCCCTACGCCTGAGGAGGTGACCCATGGCACGAGTCAAGCGTGGCGTCATCGCAGGGCGCCGGCACAAGAAGGTCCTTGCGAAGGCGAAGGGCTACTACAACGCACGCCGCAAGAACTATCGCACGGCGAAGCAGGCGGTCATCAAGGCGGGGCAGTACGCCTACCGTGACCGTCGGGCCAAGAAGCGGGACATGCGCGCGCTGTGGATCACCCGCATCAACGCGGCCGCGCGTGGATTCGGCCTGTCCTACAGCCGCCTGATCGCCGGCCTGAAGGCCGCGGGCCTCGAGCTCGACCGCAAGACGCTCGCGGACCTGGCCGTCCACGACATGGACGCGTTCGGCAAGGTTGCCGAGCAGGCCAAGGCGAGTCTCGGGAACTGAACCTGCGGCGCGGCTTCGCCGCGCAGCAACGGAAGGTGGAGGCCGGGGCGCGCGAGCGGCCCGGCCTCTTTTTTCCAGCAGACGGCGAAGCAGCATGAGCGATTCCATCACTGAACTCGACCGGCTGGCCGCACAGGCGCGATCGCGTATCGAGGCGGCGGGCGATCCGGGCGAGATCGAGGCCCTGAAGGTCGAGCTCTTCGGCAAGAAGGGCGCGATCACGTCCCAGCTCAAGTCGCTCGGCGGCCTGCCGCCCGACCAGCGTCGCGATGCCGGGGCGCGAATCAACGCGGTCCGCGACGAGCTTTCTGCCCTGATCGAGGATCGCCGGGGCGCGCTCGAGCGTGCTGCGCTCGAGCGCAGCATCGAAGCCGAGCGGATCGACGTGACACAGCCCGGTCGTGGTCAGCGCCCGGGTGGACTGCACCCGGTGACGAGGGTGCGCCGCAGGATCGAGGCGCTGTTCCGCAGCGCAGGATTCAGCGTCGAGCAGGGGCCCGAGGTCGAGGACGACTGGCACAACTTCGGCGCGCTCAACATCCCGGAGAACCACCCGGCGCGTGCGATGCACGACACGTTCTACTTCGCTGACGGCCGACTGCTGCGAACGCATACCTCGCCGGTGCAGATCCGCGCCATGCTGCGTGAGAAGCCGCCGCTCAGGATGATCATGCCGGGCCGCGTGTATCGCTGCGATTCCGACCACACGCATACCCCGATGTTCCACCAGGTGGAGGGGCTCGTGGTCGATGAGGGCGTGAGTCTCGCGCAACTCAAAGCCACGCTGCATCAGTTCGTCGAGCGTTTCTTCGAGCGGCGTCTCGGTATCCGCTTCCGGCCGTCGTACTTTCCGTTCACCGAGCCTTCCGCGGAGGTCGACATCGAGTGCGTCTTCTGCAGCGGACGCGGCTGCCGCGTCTGCAAGAGCACGGGATGGCTCGAGGTCGCCGGCTGCGGGATGGTGCATCCGAGGGTGCTGGCCAACGTCGGCATCGATTCGGAGCGCTACACGGGTTATGCATTCGGAATGGGAATCGAGCGGCTCGGGATGCTGCGCTACAACGTCAACGACATCCGTCTGTATTTCGAGAACGACCTGCGCTTCCTGCGGCAGTTCGGCTGAGTCGGGGGAAGCGAACGATGCGGGTGAGTGTTGCCTGGCTGCGTGAATGGCTGACCGCGGTGCCGCCGGCGGAGGAACTGGCGGCGCGGCTGACGATGGCGGGCCTCGAGATCGAGGCGGTCGAGCCGGCGGCGCCGCCGCTGGACGGCGTCGTGGTCGGCGAGATACTGAGCTGCGAGCGGCATCCAGACGCGGATTCACTGCAGATCTGCAGCGTCGGCTCCGGAGGTGGCGAAGCGCTGCAGATCGTCTGCGGCGCGCCAAATGCCAGGCCCGGGCTCAAGGCGCCGCTGGCGAAGATCGGCGCGCGGCTTCCGGGCGGCCTGCAGATCAGCAGGGCCAGGCTCCGGGGAGTCGAATCACACGGGATGCTCTGCTCTGCGCGCGAGCTCGCTCTCTACGAGGACGCGAGCGGCCTGATGGAGCTGCCCGGGCAGCTGGAGACCGGTCAGGCGCTCGCCGACGCGCTGGCCCTGGACGACAAGATTCTCGACGTGAACCTTACGCCGAATCGCGGCGATTGCATGAGCATGCTCGGCGTGGCTCGCGAGGTGGCGGCATTGACCGGCGTCGGGCTCCTCTCGCCGGGAGCGGGCAGCGTGTCGCCACGCGTGCAGGACCGTTTCGAGGTCGAGCTCGAACCAGGGGCCGGATGTGCCAGGTTCGCCTCCAGGGTGATCCGCGGCGTCCGGCCGGACGCGGTATCGCCGCTCTGGATGCAGGAGAGACTGCGCCGGGCTGGCCTGCGACCGATCAATGCGGTCGTGGACGTCACCAACTACGTGATGCTGGAACTCGGCCAGCCGATGCACGCCTACGACCTGGCACAGCTGGACCGCGCCATCGTGGTGCGACGCGCGAAGTCCGGCGAGAGCCTGGTACTGCTCGACGGGCGCGAAATCGAGCTCGATGACTCGGTGATGGTCATCGCTGACCGGAGCAAGCCGATCGGGCTCGCCGGCATCATGGGCGGCGAGCATTCCGGGATCGGGCCGCAGACCTCGGACGTGCTGCTCGAGGTCGCGTTCTTCAGCCCGGACTCCGTGGCCGGCCGCGGGCGTCGCTACGGGCTCGTGACCGACGCGTCGCAGCGATTCGAGCGGGGCGTGGACCCGACGCTCCAGGAGCGCGCCATCGAGCGCGCGACGCGGCTGCTCTGCGAAGCGGCCGGCGGCGAGCCAGGACCGACGGAACTGACCGAGCTGCTGGACGAGCTGCCCGGCCGGCGGACCGTGCGATTACGTCCCGACCGGGCTCGCAGCGTCATCGGCGCACCGATCGCGGATGCCGGGATACGCGGGATCCTCGACTCGCTCGGCATGCAGACGCAGCCCACGGACGCGGGCTTCCAGGTCCTGGCTCCCAGCTGGCGTTTCGACATCGAGATCGAGGAGGACCTGATCGAGGAAGTCGCCAGGATCCATGGATTCGATCAAGTGCCCGAGACGGATGAACTCGCGCGGCGCTCGCTGCCGGAGCTCACCGAGCTGCGGGTATCGGAGGACGCCGCGGCCGACGTGCTGGTGCAGCGTGGTTACCACGAAGCCATCACCTACAGCTTCGTCGATCCCGCGCTGCAGCGGATGTTCCACGGCGATCAGCCGGCACTGGCACTGGCAAATCCGATCGCGGCCGACCTGTCGACGATGCGCTTGTCGCTGTGGCCGGGCCTGGCGCAGGCGCTGCGGGAGAACCAGCGTCGCCAGCAGGCGCGCGTGCGCCTGTTCGAGTGCGGCAGCAAGTTCGTCGTCTCCGACGGGGAACTCAACGAGGTGGCCGTGATCGCGGCCATCGCCGGAGGCGCCGACCTTCCGGAGCAATGGGGAGCCGACGACAGGGCCTGCGATTTCTTCGACCTGCGCGCCGACCTCGAAGCGGTGCTGCAGATGACTGGCGCTGCCGCGGAATTCCGCATTGCGCCGGCGCAGCACCCGGCCCTGCATCCGGGCCAGAGTGCACGCGTGTTGCGCGGCGACAGCGCCGTGGGCTGGATCGGCCGCCTGCATCCGGAGCTGATGCGCGAACTCGAATTGACATATTCAGCGGTCGTTTTCGAGATTGAGACTCGCTCAGCACTGGCCGCGGTCCTGCCGCACTATCGCGAGATCTCGCGCTTTCCGTCCGTCCGGCGCGACCTCGCGGTCGTCGTTGCGGAGACGGTCCCGGTCGCGGATCTTCTTGCGGTCATTCGAGCGGCGGCGGGTGGGCTGCTCACGGACCTCGTCGTGTTCGACATCTATCGCGGGCAAGGTATCGAGCCCGGCTGCAAGAGCGTCGCAATAGGCTTGAATTTGCAGGATGTTTCGCGCACCCTTACCGACGATGAATCAGATGCCGTCGTGGCGCGGGTCGTAACCGACCTGGGACGGGAGTGCCAAGCCACGATACGAGACAAATAAGATGGCATTGACCAAGGCTGAAATTGCGGAGGCGCTGTTCGACCAGCTGGGCCTCAACAAGCGGGAGGCTCGCGAGCTCGTGGACCTCTTCTTCGAGCAATTGCGCGCGTCGCTGGCGGACGGCGAGCAGGTGAAGCTCTCGGGATTCGGGAACTTCGACCTTCGTCAGAAAAACCAGCGTCCGGGCCGCAATCCCAAGACCGGTGAGGAAATCCCGATCAGCGCGCGCCGCGTCGTGACGTTCCGCCCTGGCCAGAAGCTCAAGACTCGGGTGGAGGCCTATGCTGGAACCGGGCAATAACGACGAACTGCCGGCAATTCCCGGCAAGCGTTACTTCACGATCGGCGAAGTCAGCGAACTGTGCGGCGTCAAGCCACACGTGCTGCGCTACTGGGAACAGGAATTCCCGCAACTCAAGCCCGTCAAGCGTCGCGGCAACCGCCGCTACTACCAGCGGCAGGACGTGCTGGTGATTCGCCAGATCCGGGCGCTGCTCTACGACCAGGGTTTCACGATCGGCGGAGCACGTAACCGGCTCGACGGCCAGGAAGCCCGCGAGGACGTGACCCAGTCCCAGCAGCTGGTGCGGCAGATGCGCACGGAGCTCGAGGAACTGCTGAAGATCCTGCGGCGCTGACGCGGCTCGCGGTCAACCGGGCAGCGGACCAATCAGGCGCTTGCGGTGGCACGCAGTGACGAAGTGCACTATCCGCTACCCGTGGTCCACGATCCGCTATAATCGCCGCCGGTCGGAGCGTGGCGCAGTCTGGTAGCGCACTTGCATGGGGTGCAAGGGGTCCCGAGTTCGAATCTCGGCGCTCCGACCAGTTCCCGACGGGTTGCCGCTGGCCCGTAACCCCAGGAGCCCGATCTCAATGACGCCCGAACAGTCCAGGTCCATCCTGCAGATCGCACTGCTCGCTGCCTTCGCCGACGGAATGAAGGACGACCGCGAGCGCGAGGCCGTGAAGCGGGTCGCTGAAGCGCTGGGCACCGAGACCAGTGTCGACCTGCCCGGCCTTTACCGGGAAGTGCTGCTGTCCAAGCCTGACCTCGCGCGGCTCGCCGCTGCCTTGCCCGAGCCGGGGATGCGGCGACTGGCGTATGAAATGGCCGTAGGCGTCGTAGAGGCCGACGGCGCAAGGCTTGCGAGCGAGTCTGGCTTTCTTTCCGAGCTGGCTGCGGCGCTCGAGTTGCCGCTGGCCTCGGCGCAGGAGTTGAACCGCGAGGCCGACGAGGTGGCCGCGGCCGCCACGGCGCCTGCGGCGACCGGCACCGTAATGGGGCGTGGCACGCTGTCTCGCGAAGAGCTCGACCAGCTGATCATGAACGCGTCGGTCACCAATGCCGCGCTGGAGTTGCTCCCGGAGACGATGGCCTCGCTGGCGATCATCCCGCTGCAGATGCGACTGGTGTACCGGATCGGACGGTCCTATGGATACGAGATGGACCGCAGCCATGCGCGGGACTTCATCGCCACGCTCGGCGCAGGACTGACGTCCCAGTATGTCGAGCAATTCGGTCGAAAGCTGCTGGGCGGCGTGCTGGGCGGACTCGGCGGCGGCCTGGGCCGGGCCGTGGGCCGCCAGGCGGCGAGCTCCGGCATGAGCTTTGCCACCACCTATGCAATCGGCCGGATCGCGCAGCGCTACTACGCGGGCGGCCGGAACATGGACGCGCAGTCGCTGAAGACCGCTTTCGCAGACCTGCTGGCCGAGGCGCGCGGGCTGGCTCCTGGCTATGCGGAAGCGATCGCCCAGAAAGCCCGTGGCATCGATACGCGGAGCCTCGCCGCACTGGTCGGGCGGATCTGAGCCACGGTATTCGCCGGCTCAGGAGTGCGTGATCGCAGCAGCCCGATCCGGGCGCTCGAGGTGCGGCACCGCATTGAAACTCACCACGCGTGAGGCGGAGCGTCCGACCGCGATCTCGGTGATGCCGGTGTTGCGCGTCTGCAGGTTGAGCTGTATCGCAGAGTCGGCGCCGGCGCCGAGCGTGTCCGCGACCAGCCGCCCGATGATTCCCCCGGAGCTGACCACGAGCACTGGCGAGTCGCTGCCGAGGCCATGGCAGGCGTCCGCGAGTGCAGCGCGCGCCCTTGCACCGAATTCCGACCAGGATTCGCTGCGTCCGTCGGACGTCCCGGCGGAAGCCCAGCCGAGCAGGGCCTCGCGGACGGCGGCGAAGTACGCCCGGCGGTCCCCGGCGGCCCGCAGCGCCTGGTCGGTTGCTGCGGAGAAGTTGCGGATCAGCGCGGTCGCGTCGTACTCGTTGAGCCGCGGATCGACCTGAGGCGTGACCGATGAGCCGAGCGCACCGGCGATGCCGGCCAGCGTATCCACCTGGCGGCGAAGGCTGCCGCAGAACGTGCGCTCGAAATGCAGGCCGCGCTGCCGGAAATGCTCGCCCAGCCACTCGGACTGCCGGCGGCCGAGCTCCGTGATGGAGTCGTAGTCGCCCGCGAAATCGGGCTGGGCATGTCTGACGAGATATACGTAGGGCATCGGCGGGGCGGGCGTTGTGCTCGGGCAGCTTCGCGGAGCGTGACGATGCTGCCATCGTGAGTTTAACCTTCCCGGATGCCCCCTGCGCCGGAGTTGCCGTGAGCACGAGCCCGCCTGCAGCTGATTTCTCCGCATGCGGTCTGGTCACGCTGACGACCGACTTCGGAACTCATGACCCGTTCGTCGGCGTGATGAAGGGCCGCATGCTGGGCAGATTTCCGCAGCTGCGGATCGTGGACCTGACGCACGAGATCCGCGCGCACTGGCCAGCGGAGGCCGGTTTCTGGCTGGCGCGTTGTTACGCTTATTTCCCCGCGGGCACGGTGCACGTGGCCGTAGTGGACCCCGGCGTCGGAAGCTCGCGGCAATTCGCCGCGGTCGAGGCCGACGGCCACCTGTTCCTTGCGCCGGACAACGGGCTGCTGGCCACCGTCGTCGCGAGGGCCGATCAATGCGTGCTGCGACACGTGGACGCGACCGTGCTCGAACGCGTCGGCGCATCGCGGCCGAGCGCTACCTTTCACGGCCGTGACGTATTCGCGCCGCTGGCAGCCGAAATCGCGGCAGGGCGGCTGGCTGCCGACGAGCTCGGACCGGTCGTGGCCGAGCTGATCCCGGGATGGCTCGACGATCCGGTAGCGGGTCCAGGTGGCATCTCCGGCGTGGTCGTCACCGTCGATCACTTCGGCAACCTGCTGACGAACATCGACCGCGAGCTGCTCGCGCAGGTCTCGAACCCGGTCGTGCGTGCCGGGGGACACGAGTTGCCGCTCAGGCGGACCTACTCGGACGCACGCCCCGGCGACTATCTGGCACTGGTCAATTCCTTTGGCGTCGTCGAGATTGCCCGCGCGGAGCGAAGCGCAGCCGAAGGGCTGGGTCTGGACCGTGGAGCACCTGTCAACATTGTTCAGAAATAGCTGTAAAGCATTAATTAATAAAGAATAAAAACCGCGAAGAATCTGCCACGGCTCGCCGTGCTCGAATCAGGACGCCAAGCGGCCGGTCGGGAAGCCGGGCTGGCGCGGCGGTGCAGCAAAGAAATGTTGAGATGGCCGGCGGTTCAGATATAGTTCGCAGCCTTGCGCCTGGCAAATTCGTCAGCGCCTTGAAATCTCTGGGTTTTCTCAGGGCTGCTAAATGGAAAGAGACGAGGAACAATTCGATCTCGACGGCGACTTCACCGTCCAGGCGGAAGAGGAAGATTTCGACCGCTTCATCGACCGGGTGGATCGCCGAAAGCCGCAGCAGGTGACCAAGCGCGGCAAGGCGGCCTGGAGCAAGCTCGAGGACGTGCTTGCCGAGCGGCGCCTGCGCAAGCAGCTGCAGGATTACTTCGAGGACACTTGAGTCTTCGGGCGTCCGGTCGTTCCTGACAGGCCGTGCATCGGCGCCGGTCGCGGCGCTCGTTCGAAGTCAGGGTCCATTGCCAGTTAAGACGCCGCCGGCTCGCTGCGTCGCAAGCGGATGAATTCAATGGCTAGCAATCCCGATTCCCCGTGGGTCGTGCTGAAGTTCGGCGGCACGAGCGTGTCCAGCGTCAGCAACTGGCGGAGCATCTCGTCGGTCGTCAGGGCACGCCTGAACGACGGTATGCGCACTGTACTGGTGCACTCGGCGCTCTCCGGAATCACCGACCGTCTCGAGCAGCTGCTCGACAAGGCGCTGAGCGGTGACTGGGAGCCGGTCATGGCGCAGATCGAGCAGCGCCACCGCGATCTCGCGCGCGACCTCGCCGTGTCCGATCTCGGGGAACTCGAACGTCATTTCTCCGAGTTGCGGCGTACGGCGGCCGGGATCCAGCTGATCGGCGAGGTGAGCGATCGCCTGCGTGCCAGGGTGATGGCGACCGGCGAGCTGATGGCGACCCGGCTGGGCGCCGCGTTCCTGCAAGGGGAGGGCCTCGACCCTCACTGGCTCGACGCCCGCAAGATCCTGCATGCCGATGCGCGGCAGGGCGCCTCGGAGCGCGCGAGCTACCTTGCGGCGGCCTGTGGCTTCGAGCCCGATCCGGCGCTGCAGCGCAGCCTGGCCCGGACCGGCCGGGTCTTCGTCACGCAAGGGTTCATCGCGAGCAACGAGCAGGGCGACACGATACTGCTCGGGCGGGGTGGCTCCGACACCTCGGCCAGTTACCTGGCCGCCAAGCTCTCGGCGCGTCGGCTCGAGATCTGGACCGACGTGCCGGGGATGTTCACCGCGAACCCCCGCACGGTGCCCAACTCGCGGCTGCTGAAGTCGCTGGACTATGACGAGGCGCAGGAGATCGCGAGCAGCGGTGCCAAGGTGCTGCATCCGCGCTGCATCCTGCCCGTGAAGCAATACGCCATTCCGCTGTCGATCCATGCGACGCAGATGCCGGATCTCGCGGGCACCGTCATCACCGCGACCGGCGGCGACGGTGGCGCGAGGGTCAAGGCGGTCACGACGAAGAAGGGCATCACGCTCGTGACCATGGAAACGCTCGGCATGTGGCACCAGGTGGGATTCCTCGCGGACGCCTTTGCCGTGTTCAAGCGGCGCGGACTGTCGGTGGACCTGGTATCCACCTCCGAGACCAACGTGACCGTGTCGCTCGACCCTGCGGCCAACGCACTCGACAGCCGGACGATCGAGGGGCTGATCGGCGAGCTCTCGCGGATCTGTCGCGTCGAGGTGATCGGTCCCTGTGCTGCCGTGAGCCTGGTGGGCCGGAACATCCGCGCGACGCTGCACCAGCTCGGAGATGCACTGGCACTGTTCGAGGAACAGAAGATCTACCTCGTCACCCAGGCTGCGAATGACCTCAACATCACCTTCGTCGTGGACGAGGAGCAGGGTGACCGGCTGGTCCAGCGACTGCACGAGCTGATGATCCGGCACGTGCCGTCGGACCGGGTCCTCGGTCTCACCTGGGAGCAGATCCACGGCGACGGCACCGAGACGCTCGGGCCCCCGCCCTGGTGGAGGAATCGCGGCGAGGAGCTGCGGCGCATCGCGCAGCAGCAGGGCTGCGCCTACGTCTACGACGGCGCTACGCTCGCGCGCTCGGCCGACGCCTTGCTGGGACTGCGCGGGGTCGAGCGCATCCTGTACGCGGTCAAGGCCAATCCCCATCCAGAGGTGATTGCGAAGTTCGCCGGCAAGGGACTGTCCTTCGACTGCGTGTCGCGCGGCGAGATCGAGCGCGTGCTGCAGGTGGTGCCGGACATCGACCGGACGCGAATCCTGTTCACACCGAACTTCGCGCCACGCGAGGAGTACGAGTGGGCGCTCGGCCAGGACGTCTGGATCACGCTCGACAACCTGCATCCTCTGCGGCATTGGGGCTCGCTGTTCCGCGGCCGCGACGTGTTCCTGCGAATCGACACCGGCTACGGGCGGGGTCATCACGACCATGTCCGGACCGCCGGCGTGCATTCGAAGTTCGGCATACCGCTGTTCGAGCTCGATGAGCTCGAGAAGCTCGTCTCCTCGGCCGGGGCACGGGTGGTCGGACTGCATGCCCACACGGGCAGCGGCGTGTTCGACGTGCGCAACTGGCTCGAGGTCGGACACCTGCTCGGCGGGCTCACGGAGCGCTTCGGCGGCGTGCGGTTCGTGGACCTCGGCGGCGGGCTCGGCGTCCCGGAAAAACCCGGACAGGCGCCGTTCGACCTCGCCGCGCTGCAATCGACGCTCGACGACCTGCGGGCCCGCTGGCCGCAGCTCGCCTGGTGGCTCGAGCCGGGACGTTACCTGGTGGCGCAGGCCGGCGTGCTGGTTGCCGAGGTCACCCAGCTCAAGGGCAAAGGCACGGTGCAGTACGTCGGCGTGACGACCGGGATGAATTCGCTGATACGGCCTGCGCTGTACGGGGCGCACCACGACATCGTCAACCTGAGCCGCATCGATGAGCCCGGCACCGAGCTCTACAACGTGGTCGGTCCGATCTGCGAGTCGGCGGACCACCTGGGCCACGAACGCCTGCTGCCGCCGACGACCGAGGGCGACGTGCTGCTGGTGGCGAATGCCGGGGCTTACGGTCATGCGATGAGTTCGTGGTACAACCTGCGCGAACCGGCGCGGGAAGTGATGCTCTAGCAGCGCGAGGGCAGGCGGCATGAAGGCAGGGTTCGTAGGCTGGCGTGGCATGGTCGGCTCGGTGCTGATGCAGCGCATGCGCGAGGAAGGCGACTTCGATGGTCTCGAAGCGCTGTTCTTCAGCACCTCGCAGGCCGGCGGCGCCGCGCCCCGGCTGGGCGGATCCGCCGGTACCGTGCTCGATGCCGGGGACCTGCGCGCTCTGGCCGCTTGCGAGGTCATCGTCACCTGCCAGGGCGGCGACTACACGAACGCGATACACCCGCGCCTGCGCGAGAGCGGCTGGCAAGGCTACTGGATTGATGCCGCCTCCGCGCTCAGGATGCGCGACGACGCGGTGATCGTTCTCGATCCGGTCAACCGTGACGTGATCGATGCGGGCCTCGCCGCCGGGCTGCGCGACTACGTCGGCGGAAACTGCACGGTGTCACTGATGCTGATGGCGCTCGGCGGGCTGCTGCAGGCCGACCTGGTCGAATGGATCACGTCGATGACCTACCAGGCGGCCTCCGGCGCCGGCGCACAGAACATGCGCGAACTCGTCGAGCAGATGGGTGCGCTGCATGCGGCGGCCGGCAGGCTGCTCGCCGATCCCTCGAGCGCGATACTCGACGTCGACCGGGCCGTAACCGAAGCGCTGCGCAGCGCGGAACTGCCTGCGGCGAACTTCGGCGTGCCGCTGGCCGGGAGCCTGATCCCCTGGATCGACAAGGACCTCGGCAACGGACAGAGCCGCGAGGAATGGAAAGGACTTGCGGAGACCAACAAGATCCTCGGGCGGGCCGCGAACCCGATCCCGGTCGAGGGGATCTGCGTGCGGGTGGGGGCGATGCGCTGCCACAGCCAGGCGATGACGATCAAGCTGCGGCAGGACCTGCCGCTCGCCGAGATCGAGTCGCTGATCTCGTGCGGCAACGAATGGGTCCGGCTGGTGCCGAACACGCGCGACGCATCGATACGGCAACTCTCGCCGGCAAGCGTCAGCGGCAGCCTCGAGATTCCAGTCGGCCGGGTTCGCAAGCTGGCGATGGGCGGCGAGTACATCGAGGCCTTCACGGTCGGCGACCAGCTGTTGTGGGGCGCCGCGGAGCCGCTGCGCAGGATGCTGCGGATCCTGAGAGACCGGCGACGCAGCTGAGCTGGCCCGTGGCAGGTCGGATGCACCGATTCGTCGCGGCGCCGCGCGGCAGCGCCGGGTGATCGAGCGGCTCAGGAGCGGCCTGCCTCGCACGGTGGTCGTGCTCGGCCTGGTTTCGCTGCTGAACGACTCGGCCAGCGAGATGATCACGCCGCTGCTGCCGCTGTTCCTGACTGCAACGCTCGGGGCGGGACCGGCGATCGTCGGCTTCATCGAGGGCCTGGCCGAGGCGACGGCCAGCGTGCTGAAGCTCGTCTCGGGCCGGCTCGCAGACCGCGGTGTCCCGGCGAAGGCACTCGTGCTCGGCGGCTACGGGCTCTCCAACGTGGCGCGACCGCTGATCGGCCTCGCGATCTCCTGGGCCGCCGTGCTTTCGCTACGTTTCCTGGACCGCGTGGGCAAGGGCCTGCGCACGGCCCCTCGCGACGCGTTGATAGCCGGCGCGACGGGAGCCGACTCGCGTGGGCGCGCATTCGGCTTTCACCGCTCGATGGATCACGCGGGGGCCGTCATCGGTCCGCTCGTCGCCTTTGGGCTGCTCAGTGCAAACGTGGAAATGAGCGGCGTGTTCCTGGCCTCTGCGATTCCCGGCGCGATGGTCCTGCTGCTGCTGGTCTGGGGTCTGCCGGGCGCTCCGCCCGGAGCGGGCGCAGCGGCCCCTGCGCCGCTGGCGTGGCGCTCGCTGCACGGCCGCCTCAGGGCCATGATCGTCGTCGCAGGACTGCTGGCGCTGGCCAGCGTGCCCGAGGTCTTCATCGTGCTCTGGGCCCGGGACGCCGGCGTCGACCTCGTGTGGATTCCGCTCGTCTGGGCGGCCGCAAGTCTGGCGAAGATGTTCATCACGCTGCCCGCGGGCATCGTCTCGGACCGCGTCGGGCGGCTGCCGGTGCTCACCGTCGGCTGGTGCGCGCGCGTGCTGGTGCTGGTGTTGCTCGGTCTCAGCGAGCCCGGCCCGATCGGCGTGTGGCTGCTGTTCATCGCGTATTCGGCCTCGCTTGCGATCACCGAGCCGGCCGAGCGCTCGCTGATCGGCGATCAGGCCTCGCCGGGGGAGCGGGGCACGGCCTTCGGCCTGTACCACCTCTCGAGCGGCCTGCTGGTGCTGCCGGGCGCGGTGCTGTTCGGCCTGGTCTGGGAGTGGCAGGGTGCCCCGACCGCATTCATCCTGGCCGCGACGATCGTGGCGGCCGCTGCGGCCGCGATGCTGGTCGTAGCGCGAGCCGGCGATTCAGGGCCGCGCGCCGTGGCGTGAGCGAAGCTCCTCGACGACGTCTGCGAAGGACAGGCCACGGGCCTTGAGCAGCACGAGCAGGTGGAAGAGCAGGTCCGCCGCCTCGCTGCGCACGCCGTCGTCGTCTCGGGTCACCGCGGCAAGCGCGGTCTCGAGGCCTTCCTCGCCGACCTTCTGCGCCAGGCGACTCGGGCCCTGCGCGAACAGCCGTGCCGTGTAGCTGCCTTCCGGCTGGTCGGCGATCCTGGCCTCGATCGTTGCCTCGAGCAGGCCCAGGAACGCGAAACGCTCCGCGTCCGTGTGCCGCGCCTCGGCAAAGCAGGACTCGGTGCCCTTGTGGCAGGTCGGTCCGGTCGGTTGCGCGAGCACGAGCAGGCTGTCCCCGTCGCAGTCGGTGCTGATCTGCACGAGGTCCAGATAGTTGCCGGAGGTCTCGCCCTTCAGCCAGAGCTGGCCGCGAGAGCGGCTGAAGAAGACAACCCGTCCGCGTCGCAGCGTCTCGATGAGCGCAGCCTCGCTCATGTAGCCCAGCATCAGGATGCGACCGCTTGTCGCGTGCTGCACGATCGCGGGCAGCAGGCCGTCGCCCTTGTCCCAGTCCAGTCCCTGCAGCGATTCCGGGATCACGTTCTTACCTCGACGCCCTGGCCCTGAAGGTAACGCTTGAGTTCGGGGATTGCGATCATGCCACCGTGAAACACGCTGGCTGCCAGGGCTCCGTCTACATTGGCCTGCGTGAACGCGGCTTCGAAGTGCGCCATGGTACCTGCGCCGCCGGAGGCTATCAGCGGCACGTGGCAGTGCGCGCGCGCCCGGCGCAGCTGCTCGACGTCGTAGCCCTGGCGAACGCCGTCGCTCGCCATGCAGTTGAGCACGATCTCGCCCGCGCCCCGGTCCTGGACTTCACGCAGCCAGTCGATCGTCCCGCGGCCCGAGGCCTGCGAGCGCTCCGGATCCCCCGTGTACTGGTACACGACATAACCGTCCGCGACGGTCTGGCTGTCGATTCCGACCACGACGCACTGGGAGCCGAATCGACGCGCGAGGCGGTCGATCAGTCCGGGGTCGGCCAGCGCTGGCGTGTTCACGGAGATCTTCTCGGCGCCGGCGTTCAGCACGCCCTCGGCTTCGGCGACGCTGCGGATGCCGCCGGCGACGCAGAACGGTATGTCGAGCACCTGGGCGACGCGCGTCACCCAGCTGCGGTCCACCGAACGCTGCTCGGGACTTGCAGTGATGTCGTAGAACACCAGTTCGTCCGCGCCCTCGTCGCGATATCGCGCCGCGAGCTCGAGGATGTCCCCGACCACGCGGTGATCCCGGAAACGCACGCCCTTGACGACCTGGCCGTCACGGACGTCCAGGCAGGGGATTATTCGCTTTGCAAGAATGGCTCGAGCTCCGTTGCCTGCATTCGGCCCTCCAGCAGGGCCCGGCCGCTGATCACGGCGGCGACGCCGGTATCGGCGAGTGCCGTGAGGTCGCCGACGTCACGCACGCCGCCCGAAGCCTGCCAGTCGAGCTGGGGGAAGCGGCGGACGGCCTCGTTGTACAGGTCGAGATTCGGTCCGGACAGCGCACCGTCGCGCTCGACGTCGGTGCACAGCACGTGCCTGAGGCCGCACTCCAGATAGTCCTCGATTGCCTGCCACAGGCTCACGGCCGACTGCCGTTCCCAGCCGTGGGTCGTCAGTCGCGGCACCCGGCCCGCGTCTACGCGGACGTCGAGCGCCAGCACCAGCCGGTCCGGGCCGTGCTCGTCGAACCACTGCCTCACGAGCGGCGGGTCGGCTACTGCCACGCTGCCGACCACCGCGCGCTCGATGCCGAGCGCGAGCAGAGCCCCGAGCGCAGCGGAGCTGCGGATGCCGCCACCAACCTGCAGTGACGGTTCCCGCCCGGCCGCGAGCGTCTCGATGACGCCACGGTTCGTGTCCGCATCACCTCGCGCCCCGTCGAGATCGACTATGTGCACCCGCCCGGCACCGAGTGCCCGAAAGTCCGCGAGTACCGCGGCCGGGTCGTCGGAGTAGACGGTCTCGGCGTCGAATCTACCCTGCAGCAGGCGCACACAGCGTCCTGCGCGCAGGTCGATCGCCGGGATCAGCAGCATCAGTTCAACTCCAGAAAATTGGCCAGCAGCCTCGCGCCGACCGTGGCGGAGCGCTCGGGATGGAACTGCGTGCCGTAGAAGTTCCCGTGCGCCACCACGGCCGAGAATTCGCCCCCGTAGTCGCAGCTCGCCAGCGTCGCGGCTGCGACCGGCGCAGCGTAGCTGTGCACGAAGTACACGTAGTCCCCGGCTTCGATGCCGCGCAGCAGCGCCGAGCTCCGCGCCGGGCGCAGCTGGTTCCAGCCCATGTGTGGAACGGGCAGGCCCGCGCGGACCGGGAAGCGGCGTACGTGTCCCGGAAGGATGCCCAGGCAGCGCGTGTCGCCTTCCTCGCTGCGCTCGAACAGCAACTGCATGCCCAGGCAGATCCCCAGCACCGGTTGCCTCAATGTCGGGATCAGCTCCGCGATCCCGAGCGTGTGCAGTCGCTGCATCGCATCCGCAGCCGCACCCACGCCAGGAAGCAGGATTCGAGGAGCTGCCAGCAGCTCGTCGGTATCGGCCGTGAGCCTCGACTCTGCGCCCAGGCGCTGCAGCGCGAACTGGAGCGAGGCGATGTTCGCTCCGCCGCTGTCGATGATTGCCACGGCGCTCAAGCGGTCGGCCTCAGAGCACGCCCTTGCTGCTGGGCAGTGCAGTGCCCTCGCGGCGTATCGCCTGGCGCAGCGCGCGGCCCAGGCCCTTGAAGCAGGCTTCGACCATGTGGTGCGTGTTCTCGCCGCGGACCTCGACGTGTATGGCCGCGCCCAGGCTGTCCGCCAGCGAGCGGAAGAAGTGCGGCACGAGTTCCGTCGGCAGCCCGCCGACGGCATCCCGCGCGAAACGTCCCTGGAAGACCGCGTAGGACCGACCCGACAGGTCCACAGCGACCTGTGCGAGGGCCTCGTCCATCGGCAGCACGAAGCCATAGCGACCGATGCCGCGCTTGTCGCCCAGCGCAACGCGCAGCCCTTGTCCCAGTGCAAGCGCGCAGTCCTCGACGGTGTGGTGCTCGTCCACAGCGAGGTCGCCGGTGCAGCTGAGTTGAAGCGCGAAGCCGCCATGGCGTGCGACCTGCTCCAGCATGTGATCGTAAAACCCGATACCCGTTGCGATGGAAACCGGGCCCTCGGCGTCGAGGTCGACGTCGAGCACGATGTCCGTTTCCCTGGTCCGGCGGGTCACGCGCGCAGTCCTCGGGGGGGTGCACAGCCGCGCGGCGATCGCGGTCCAGGTTTCGCCGGCATCGCCGTGGCGCCGAACGCGCAAGCCCGCCAGGCCCAGGTTCGCGGCCAGTTGCATGTCCGTGTCCCGGTCGCCGATCACGAAGCTCTGCTCCCGGTCGATGCGGGTGCTGGCGAGGAACTCCGTCAGCAGGCCGGTCTGCGGCTTGCGACAGCCGCAACCGTCGTGGGCGAAATGTGGACAGAAGAACTCGGCATCGAACTCGATGCCCTGGGAAGCGAACAGGCCGCGCAGGAAGTCCTGCGGCTCGCGGAAGCTCTGCTCCGGGAACGAATCCGTGCCGAGGCCGTCCTGGTTGCTGACCAGCACGAGCCGGTAGCCCGCGCGCTGCAATTCGAGCAGCGCGGGAATAACGCCCGGGAGCAGCCGCAACTTGCCGAGGCTGTCCACCTGCTCGTCGGGGGGTTCCTCGATCAGCGTCCCGTCCCGGTCGATGAAAAGTACCCTTGCTTCGCTCATCGGCGCTCCAGCGCGCCGAGCAGGCGCTGGTTCTGTTCGGGAGTCCCGACCGTGATACGGACGCAGCCGTCGAGCCCCGGGACGCTGGAGAAGTCGCGCAGCAGCAGTCCCGTCGAGCGCGCGGCCTCGAGGACGAGCGCCGGGTCGCTGCAGCGGACCAGCAGGAAATTGGCGTCCGAGGGAAAGACCCGCTTCACCAGCGGCAACCGTGCGAGCCGCTGGCCGAGCATCCCACGCTCCTCGAGCAGCGTCGCAATGCGTGCTGCGCCCAGCGCTCGCTGCGGGGCCTCGGTCAGTGCGAGCACCTCGTCTACCGTGGAGGAGGTGATCGCGTACGGAGGGATGATCCGTCGCAGCAGCGCCACGACTTCCGGTGCGGCCAGCATCGCGCCGCAACGGGATCCGGCCAGCGCGTAGGCCTTGGAGAGCGTGCGCAGCACGACCAGGTTCGGCAGTGCCTCGAGGTGTCGTGCGAGGCTCGGCTGGTCCGCGAACTCGACGTAGGCCTCGTCCACGACCACCAGCGCGGACCCGGCCAACGACCGGGCCAGGGCCAGGATGTCTCGTTCCGAAAGCAGGTTGCCGGTCGGATTGTTCGGAGAGCAGAGAAAGACGATTTTCGCCTCGCGTCCTGCCGCGGTCACGGCCGGCAGGTCCAGCGCGCAGCTCTCCGCCAGCAGCGGCACCTCGAGGACCTCGGCCCCCTGGATTCGCGCCGCGACCCGATACATGCCGAAAGTCGGCGGGCAGATCACGACCGCATCCTGCCCGGCGCGGCAGAAGGCCCGTACCAGCAGGTCGATGGCCTCGTCGCTGCCGCGACCAGCCAGGATTCTTTCGGGCGGGACCCCGTACAGCAGCGCGAGGCGCTCGATGAGTGCCCTCGGCTGCGGCTCCGGGTAGCGATTGAGCCCCTGCGGCGTGTTGTCCCCCTGGGCGCGCCAGGGCATCTCGTTCGCGTGCATCCGCTCGAGCGAGGCGTCCCAGACCGCGTGCTGGTAGGGGGCCAGCCTGAGTATGTCGGGGCGTGCCAGGTCCAGTACCGAAGCCATCGTCAGCTCCCGTGCCCCAGCGCCTCGAGCCGCACCGTCACCGCGTTCGCGTGGGCATCGAGCGACTCGAGCCTGGCCAGCGTGCGCGCCGTCGGTCCCAGGTCGATCAGGCCCGCCGGCGAGAGTTCCTGCACGGTGATCCGCTTGACGAAATCGAACACGCTCAAGCCGCTGTAGGCGCGTGCATGACCGTAGGTCGGCAGCACGTGGTTCGTCCCGCTGCAGTAATCGCCCATCGTCTCGGGCGTCCAGGGGCCGAGGAACACCGAACCGGCGTTGCGAACCCGCTCCAGCCAGCGGCGAGGCTCTGCCAGCTGAAGTATCAGGTGCTCCGGGGCGTATCGGTTGCTCACCTCGAAAGCGCTCTCGAGCCCATCGACGACGATCACGCGACTGCTGCTGATCGAGCGTTCGATGATCGCGCGCCGCGGAAGGTTCGCCATCTGCAGGCTCAGCTCGGCGATCGTCTCCGCCGCGAGTCCGGTGGAGGTCGTCACCAGCAGGACCTGCGCGTCCTCGCTGTGCTCGGCCTGGGCCAGCAGGTCCGAGGCGACGAATTGCGGACGCGCCGTCTCGTCCGCGATCACCAGCACCTCGCTCGGTCCGGCGGGCATGTCGAGCGCCGCACCCGCGGAGTCCGCGGCGACCAGCTGCTTGGCTGCAGTGACCCAGGCATTGCCCGGCCCGAATATCTTGTCCACTTTCGGCACGGAGGCGGTGCCATAGGCGAGCGCGGCCACGGCCTGGGCGCCGCCGATCTTGAACACCTGCTCGACGCCGCAGAGGCGTGCGGCGGCGAGCACCGCCGGATCGGCCGAACCATCCGGTCGGGGCGGCGTGCAGATCACGCGGACCGGGCAGCCGGCTATGCGGGCGGGCACCGCCAGCATGATGGCGGTGGAGGGGAGGGGTGCAGTGCCCGCCGGGACGTACAGTCCGACTGCGTCCAGCGGCACCATGCGACGCTCGCAGACGACGCCCGGCGAGGTTTCCATGCTGACGGGCTCCAGCGACTGCGCCTCGTGGAAGCGCGTCACATTGTCGATCGCCCGGGTGAGCGCAGCGCGCGCCTCGCCGGAGATCGTGGCCATCGCGGCATCGATTTCCGCCGTGCTGACGGCGAGCACATCGAGCTTTGCCGCGTCGAGTTGCGCCGTGTATTCCAGCACTGCGGCGTCGCCGCGGGTCCGCACGTCCTCGACGATCCGCGAAGCGCGCGCCATCAGCGTGACCGGGTCGCGCTGCGCCGGCCGCTGCAGCACCTCGTTTCGTTCGGCCGGGCCGAGATCAGCCCAGGCATAAATGCCCAGAGACACGCTCATGGCAGGATCTTCTCCACCGGTATCACGAGTATTGCGCTGGCCCCCGCAGCCTTGAGGGCCTCGAGAGTCTCCCAGAATACTGTCTCCCGGCAGACAGCATGCACCGCCAGCTTCTCGCCGGCAGAATCGAGCGGAATCACGGTCGGCGACTCGCTCCCCGGGAGGAGGCTGCGAATCCGGTCGAGCGCGCTGCGCGGGGCATGCAGCATGATGTACTTGCTCTCCCGGACCTGCTGGACGCCGTCTATCCTCATCAGCAGCCGCCGCACCCAGTCAGCCTTGTCCTCCGGCAGCGGCACCGGCGTGCGCACCAGCACGGCCTCGCTCTCGAGGACCACGGCCAGCTCGCGCAGGTGGTTCGCAATCAGCGTCGAGCCGGTGGAGACGAGGTCGCAGATCAGGTCGGCGCGCCCCAGCCGGGGCGCGATCTCCACCGCCCCCGACAGCGTTACGATATCCGCTTCGATCGAATGTTCGCGCAGGAACCTGCCGAGCACGTGCGGGTAGGTCGTAGCGATGCGGGTTCCCGCAATCGAGCGTATGCCATCGAATGAGGACTCCTGCGGCACTGCGATCGCCAGCCGGCAGCGACCGAAGTCGAGTCGTTGCACGATTTCGAAGCGCGGTTCCCGTCCCCGCGCGGTCATCGCCAGGCGCTTTTCCTCGATGACGTTCAGGCCAACGATGCCGAGATCGCAGACGTCCTCCTGCACGAGATCCGGGATGTCATCGTCCCGCACGAACAGCAGGTCCAGCGGCATGTTCTCCCCGTAACACATCAGCTGGTCGCGTCCGCGGCTGTACTTGAGCCCGCAGCGGCCGAGCAGGTCGAGCGAGTGCTCGGTCAGGCGGCCGGACTTCTGGATGGCGATCTTGAGGCGGTTGCCGTCTTCCAAGTTCAACGCTCCTTCAAGCGACGGGCCGCGAGCGAATAACCGCCGTTTCCGGCCGCGAAATACCGCGCTACCCGGCCGATCGTCGTGACGCTGACGCCGGTGGCCTGGTGGATCTGGCGGTACGGAATTCCCTGCTGGAGCAGGCCCACGACCGCCCAGCGATCCGCCAGCGCCTGCAGCTCGGCGGGCGTGCACAGGTCGCGGAAGAAGTCGCGGCACTCCTCGACGGTGCGCAGCGTCAGGATCGCCTGGAACAGCGCGCGCTCGGCGGCTGCCTCCTGGCGTGGTGAGAGGGTGCGATGGTTTTTCACGTGGGCTGGATCATGTGTCAGCGTATTAGCACATTAGTGCATTGGCAGGAGCTCCGCAAGGCCGCTTGACGCTGGCGCAGGGCGCCCTCTACACTCCCGGCCGCTCATCGAGACCGGCTGAGGGACTGGCCCTGCGAAGCCGGGGCAACCGTCGGGCAATACCCGCCCGAAAAGGTGCCAACTCCACGGGGGCGTCGCCTGCCGAGAGATGAGTTGCCGTGAAGCTGGCCCCGCCGGGTACCGGGCCATAGGCTCTGGCAACCTCCCGCGCCGTTCCCTGGATGCTCGAGTTCGTCGCAGGCCCCGCCTGCAGCCGTGGAGTCGTGCGCGCCGATGACGTCGATCGTCCCTGAAGAGGGTGCCGTTGTCCTGCCGGAGGGCTACGAATGCCGCGAGGATCGGCTGATGCTCGCGGCGCCGCTCGCGCTCGCCTATGGCGGACGTATCGATCGGGTCGAGATCGCCTATCGGCTGGCGGGCCGCCAGGGCGCCCCCGTCGTGGCCGTGCTCGGCGGGATCTCGGCCGGCCGGGAGGTGTTCGCGGTCAGGCCGTCCGAGCAGGGCTGGTGGGGTGAGGTCGTCGGGCCGGGGCTCGCGCTCGATACCGACCAGTTCCGCGTACTGGGCTTCGATTTCCTGGGAGGCAGCCACCGCAGTACCGGTCCCCGCCAGGGCGAACTCTTTCCGAGCATCAGCACGTTCGACCAGGCGGCCGTGCTCGTCGCGCTGCTCGATCACCTGGGCATCGGCAGGCTGAGGGCGGGTGTCGGGGCCTCGTACGGTGGCATGGTCATACTGGCGCTGGCTGCGGCGCAGCCGGACCGGATCGGGCATGCGGTGGTGATCAGCGCCGCGCACCGCACACATCCGATGTCCACGGCCTGGCGCAGCGTACAGCGGGCGATAGTGCGTTACGCCTTGTCGCACGGCGAGGGTCCGCAGGGACTGGTGCTGGCGCGCGCGCTGGCCATGGCTACCTACCGCTCTGCGCGCGAGTTTGCAGACCGGTTTCCGGATCCGCCTGCGCGTTCGGACGCAGGCTTCGAGTTCCAGGTGGAGTCCTACCTGATGGCCCGGGGCGAGAGCTATGCGGCTCACTATCGCCCGGAGGCCTTCGTCTGCCTGTCCGAGTCCATAGACCTGCACCGCGTCGCGCCGGAGGAGATCGGCGTACCGGTCACGCTGCTGGCCGTGACCGAGGACCAGCTGGTGCCGCTCGCGGACATGCGCGAACTCCGCGACCGGCTCGCGGGTGGTTCCCGGCTGGTCGAAATCGAATCACTCTACGGGCACGATGCCTTCCTCAAGGAGACCGAGGTGCTGCGCGACCTGTTCGCCCAGGCACTGGACTAGCAATGAGCGACGCAACGAAGATCAGGACACGCACGGTTCGCGCGGCACTGGAGACCGACACCCAGTACGGCGCGGTGGTCCCGCCGATCCACCTCAGCTCGACCTTCGCATTCGAAGGCTACGGCGCGAAGCGGACCTACGATTACTCGCGGTCCGGCAATCCGACGCGCGATGCGCTCGCCGCCGCGCTGGCCGATCTCGAGGGAGGCGCGGGGGCGGTAGTCACCTCGTCCGGGATGGCCGCCGTCGGCCTCGTGACCCAGCTGCTCGCTCCGCAGCAGCTCGTCGTCGTTCCGCACGACTGCTATGGCGGGACCTACCGGCTCTTCAACGCGCTGTCGCAGCGCGGCTCGCTGCGCGTGCGCTTCGTCGATTTCCAGAAGCCCCGGGAGCTGAGCGAGGCGTTCGCGGCGGGCCCCGCGATGGTCTGGATCGAGACGCCGAGCAATCCGTTGCTGCGGATCGTGGACATCGGCGCCGTCGCGACGCAGGCGCGAAGCGCGGGCGCGACGGTCGTCGCCGACAACACCTTCCTCTCGCCGGTCTGGCAGCGCCCGCTGGAGCTGGGCGCGGACCTGGTCGTGCACTCGACGACCAAGTACCTGAACGGGCACAGCGACGTGGTCGGCGGGGCCGTGATTGCGGCCAGCGCCGAGCACCACGAGCGTCTCGCGTGGTGGGCGAACTGCACCGGGGTCACCGGCGCACCGTTCGACAGTTTCCTGACGCTGCGCGGACTGCGCAGCCTGCATGCGCGAATGCGCTGTCATGGGGAGAACGCCGAGCGGGTGGCCAGCATGCTGCAGCGGCACCGGGCCGTCCGGCAGGTCTATTTCCCCGGACTCGAGACGCATCCCGGACATTCGATCGCAATGCGGCAGCAGCAATCGGCGGGCGCGATGGTGAGCTTCGAGCTTGCCGGCGGCCTCGGGGCTGTGCGCACCTTCCTCGGTGCGGTACGTCTGTTCTCTCTGGCCGAGTCGCTCGGCGGGGTGGAGAGCCTCGTCGCACACCCGGCCAGCATGACCCATGCCGCGATGGATCCGGAGGCGCGAGGTCGTGCCGGTATTGCCGACTCGCTGCTGCGGCTTTCGGTAGGGATCGAGGACGGCGACGATCTTCTGCGTGACCTTGCCGATGCGCTGGACGCGGCCGGGCACGCGATCGAGGCATGATCAGAAAAAAAGAAAGGCCGGCGATTGATGCCGGCCTTCCGGGACGGGACCCGAGCGCCTCATTCCCTGAGGCTAGACTAACCCGACTCGTGTCCGCATCACTCTACGTGACTGGTAGCCCTGGAATCAGGGCCGCGCCGGAATGAGATTCCTGCGCGGACGGGGAGTATAGCGCCTGATTTCCGAGGGTTGAACACCGTTGACCGAATACTCGGTCCGCAGACGCCTGGGCAGTCTTTAGATTTAATAAGTAATCTGTGGAAAAACGTATAAGATATTGATTTATATGGATCTAATGACCCTCGAGTCGCGCGCTGACCGCACTGCCGATTTCTGCGGTCGAGTGGGTGGGTTCGCCACTGGTCGCCATGTCTGCCGACAGGAACCCGTCGTTTACCGCGCGCTCCACCGCTGCCTCGACCGCCTGGGCTTCCTGTTCGAGCCCGAGCGAGTGGCGCAGCAGCAATGCGGTGCTGAGGATCGTACCGTAGGGATTGGCAATGCCGCGCCCGGCGATGTCCGGAGCCGATCCATGGATCGGCTCATAGAGGCCCGCATGTCCTTCCCCGAGTGAGGCCGATGGCAGCAAGCCGAGCGATCCGGCGAGCATCGAGGCTTCGTCCGTCAGGATGTCGCCGAACATGTTCTCGGTAAGCAGCACGTCGAAGGACCGTGGCCGCCTGAGCAGATGCATCGCGGCGGCATCCACGAGCATGTGCTCGAGGCGTACGTCCGGGAATTCGCGCTGCAGGACCTCTTCGACGACGGAACGCCAGAGCCTGGAGGTTTCCAGCACGTTGGCCTTGTCGACGGAGACGATCTGGCGGCTGCGCTCCATCGCGAGGCGGGCCGCGACCCGTGTCACGCGTGCCACTTCGTCGCTGGTGTAGGTGCAGACGTCTTCGGCCTCGTGGGCGGTGCGGCTCTTGCGCCCGAAGTAGATGCCGCCCGTCAGTTCCCTGACGACGATGATGTCCACGCCCTCGACGACCTCGCGCTTGAGCGGGGATGCATCGAGCACGGCCGGCAGCGTTCGCACCGGCCTGATGTTGGCGAACAGCCCGAGCGTGCGCCGCAACTCGAGCAGGCCCTGCTCGGGACGCACCCTCGCGCCCGTGTCGGACCACTTCGGTCCGCCGACCGCGCCGAGCAGCACCGCGTCGCTGCTCCGGCAGGCGTCGATCGTGCGGGGCGGCAGCGGGGAGCCCGTGGCATCGATGGCGGCCCCGCCGATCAGCGCCTCGGTGAACTCGAATTCGTGGCCGTAGCGCCTGGCGGCCGACTGCAGCACGGCAACGCCGGCAGCCGTCACCTCGGGGCCGATGCCGTCGCCGCCGAGCACCGTGATCCGGGCTTTCATTCGCGCGCCTGCTCGAAGCGCTCGATCGCCGGCAGCTGGCTCAGCAGGTAGCCGAGCTCATCGACGCCGTTAAGCAGGCAGTACCGCGCAAACGCCTCGACGGGAAACGACGCCTCGCTGCCGTCCGCAAGCCGCAGCAGCGTATTGACCAGGTCCACCTCGACCTCGGCACCCGGGTGCTCGAGCAGCCAGCGATGCGTGGCTTCGTCGACGACCACCGGCAGCAGGCCGTTCTTCAGGCTGTTGCTGCGGAAGATGTCTGCGATCTCCGTGCTGATGACGGCCTGGAACCCGTAGTCCAGCAGCGCCCAGGGTGCATGCTCACGCGAGGAACCGCAGCCGATGTTGGGGCCCGCCACCAGGATCCGGCATTGCTGCGACTGCGGCTGGTTGAGGACGAAGTCGGGCCGCGATCGGCCATCGGCGTCGTATCGCCAGTCGGCGAACAACGCCTTGCCGAGCCCCTCGCGACTGGTGGTCGTCAGGAAGCGGGCCGGGATGATCTGGTCGGTGTCGATGTTGCTCGACGGCATCACGACCGTCCGCGACCGTATCGTTGTGATCGGCTCCATGTGTCCTCAGGTTCCTCGAACAGCCGCTCAGTGCAGGAATTCGCGCGGATCGCTGATACGCCCGCGCACGGCCGCCGCGGCCGCGGTGGCGGGACTCGCGAGCAGGGTGCGAGCGCCGCTGCCCTGCCGCCCCTCGAAGTTCCGGTTGCTGGTGCTCACGCAGTACTGGCCGGCCCCGACCGTGTCGCCGTTCATCCCGAGGCACATCGAACAGCCGGACTCGCGCCACTCGGCACCGGCGTCCAGGAAGACCTGGGCCAGTCCAAGCTCTTCGGCCTGTCGCTTGATCGCCTGGGATCCCGGCACGACCAGCAGGCGGACGCCGCCGGCCACCTTGCGGCCGGCGAGCACCCGTGCAGCCAGCTCGAGGTCCGACAGGCGCGAATTGGTGCAACTGCCGATGAACACCACCTGCACCGGCCGGTCCAGCAGCGGCTCGCCGGGCTGCAGGTCCATGTAGCCGAGCGCGCGCGCGAAGACTTCGTCGTCCTGGCGCTCCGGCACGCGGCCGCCCACCGCCATCACCATGCCTGGATTCGTGCCGTAGGTGATCATCGGCTCGACGCTGTCCGCCGCGAGCGTCGCCTGCTTGTCGAACCGGGCCCCCGGATCTGTGCGCAGTTGCCGCCATCGATCGGTGGCCGCCTCCCATTGCGCGGGGGAGGGCGCCCGGGGCCGGCCCGCCAGGTACGCGAACGTCGTCTCGTCCGGCGCGATCATCCCGGCGCGGGCGCCGGCCTCGATGGACATGTTGCAGACCGTCATCCGCTCGTCCATCGACATCGCCTCGATTCCCTCGCCGCGATACTCGATCACGTGGCCGGTCCCGCCGTTGACGCCGATGCGGCCGATGATCGCGAGGACCAGGTCCTTGGCAGTCACGCCTTCTGCCAGCCTTCCGGTAACGTCGATCGCGAACGTGCGTGGCTTGCGCTGCAGCAGGCACTGCGTCGCCATCACGTAGCCGACCTCGGTCGTGCCGATGCCGAAGGCCAGCGCACCGAACGCGCCGTGTGTGCTGGTGTGGCTGTCGCCGCAGACGATGGTCTTTCCCGGCTGGGTCGCGCCGAGCTCGGGGCCGATCACGTGCACGATCCCGCGCCGCTCATCCTGCAGGCCGATCAGGTCCAGGCCGAACTCGCTGCAGTTCGCCTCGAGCTGCCGCACCTGCTTTGCCGCCGATTCGAGCGAGATGGGTTTGCCGCCGAAGACCTGGGCCGTCTCCGTCGGCGTCGAGTGATCCATCGTCACCAGCGTCCGCTCCGGGCATCGCACCGGGAGCCCGCGGCTGCGCAGTACCGTGAAGGCCTGCGGCGAGGTGACCTCATGGACCAGGTGCAGGTCGATATACAGGACGGCCGGGGTTTCCGCCGTTTCCGGCACGACCTCGTGGCTTTCCCATACCTTCTGAAACAGCGTCTTCGCGCTCATCGAAGCTCGGCTCCTGCTGCTCTTCTCAGATGGCCGACGCCGCAGTCTGCAGTTCCGGTTCGGTCCGCTCCGAGCCGGTTCGGGCGGCCACCGCCCTGGCGGACTCGATCCGGTTCACGACCTCGAGGAAGGCCCTGACGCCGGATTCGACGATGTCGGTGGTCACGCTGGAGCCACGGTAGGCGCGCCCGTTGTACTCGACCGTGACGACCGCCTCGCCCTGGGCATCCTCGCCGACCGATACGCTTCGCACCTCGAACTTCCGCAGCTTCGGATCCACGCCGGTCGCCATCTCGATGGCCTTGAATGCAGCATCGACCGGGCCGTCGCCCTGGGCCTGCTGCGTCAGCTTGCGCCCGTCAGAATGCCGCAGGTGCACGCGCGCCGACGCCGGGGAAGCGGGGTCGCTCACGACGTGCAGGCCCTCGAGTTCCCAGGGACCGCTCTCGTCGGTTTCCGCGCGCAGCACCAGCGCCTCGATGTCACCGTCGAAAAGCTCCTTCTTCTTGTCGGCCAGCGCCTTGAAGTTCTCGAAGACCTGGTTGAACTCCTCATCGTCGAGTTCGAAGCCAAGCTCACGGACCCTGTCGCGGAAGGCGTGGCGGCCGCTGTGCTTGCCGAGAACGAGATTGGTGCGGGACATCCCGACGTCGGTCGGGCGCATGATCTCGTAGGTCGAGTGATGCCGCAGCATGCCATGCTGGTGGATGCCGGACTCGTGCGCGAACGCGTTCTCGCCGACGACCGCCTTGTTGCGCGGAATCGGCATGCCGGTCACGCTCGAGAGCAGTCGACTGGTCGGAAAGAGCCGCCTGGAATCAATCCCGGTGTGCAGCCCGAAGAAGGACTCCCGCGTCTTCAGTGCCATCACGATCTCCTCGAGCGAGCAGTTCCCGGCCCGCTCGCCGATGCCGTTGATGGTGCATTCAACCTGGCGCGCGCCGGCACGCACGGCCGCGAGGCTGTTGGCGACCGCCATGCCGAGGTCGTCGTGGCAGTGCACGCTGAAGATGACGTCGTCGGCACCGCGGACGTTGCGACGCAGGTACTGGAAGACCTCGTAGAATTCCTCGGGCACGGTGTATCCGACCGTATCGGGCACGTTGATCGTGGTGGCGCCCGCTGCGATTGCAGCCTCGACGACTTCAGCGAGGAACTCGAGCTCGGTCCGCGACGCGTCCTCGGGAGAGAACTCCACGTCCTCGCAGCGCTCGCGTGCGAGTTGCACGCCCTGCACGGCGGTGCGGATGATCTCGTCCTTCGCCATCTTCAGCTTGTGCTCGCGGTGGATCGCGCTGGTCGCGAGGAACACGTGCAGGCGGGGCCGGGCGGCGTCCTCGATCGCGGTCCAGGCCCGGTCGATGTCGCCGGCGTTGCAGCGCGCGAGGCCTGCAATCACAGGGCCCTGCACCTCGCGCGCGACCGCGCGCACGGCCTCCCAGTCGCCGCGCGAAGCGGCCGGGAAGCCGGCCTCGATGATGTCCACGCCGAGTTCCGCCAGCGCCCGAGCTACACGCAGCTTTTCGGGCTGCGTCATGCTGCAGCCGGGCGACTGCTCGCCGTCGCGCAGCGTCGTGTCGAAAATCAGGACTCGGTTCGGGTCGCGGGCGGGCATGGCGCTTACCTCCCTTCGTTCAACCAGGGCATGCGGGCGCGCAATTTCACGCCCACCTTCTCGATCGGGTGCTCGAGGTCCTTGCGCATCAGCGCGTCGTACCTGCGGCGTCCGGACTTGTTCTCGCGGATCCACTGCCGGGCGAAGGTCCCGTCCTGGACCTCATTGAGGATCTTCTTCATTTCCTTCTTGGTCTGCGCGTTGACGACTCGCGGTCCGCGGGTGAGATCACCGTACTTCGCGGTCTCCGAGATGAAGCGATGCATCTTCGCGATGCCGCCCTCGTGCAGCAGGTCCACGATCAGCTTCAGTTCGTGCAGGCACTCGTAGTAGGCGACCTCGGGCTGGTAGCCGGCCTCGACCAGCGTCTCGTAGCCCTTCAGCACGAGTTCAGTCGCGCCTCCGCAGAGCACGGCCTGCTCGCCGAACAGGTCGGTCTCGGTTTCCTCTGCGAAAGTCGTCTCGATGACTCCGGCGCGCGTGCCGCCGATACCGTCCGCGTAGGCCAGCGCCTTGTCCTTGGCCTTGCCCGTGGCGTCCTGGTAGACCGCGATCAGGCACGGCACTCCGCGTCCCTGCTCGTACTGGCGGCGGACGAGATCACCGGGTCCCTTCGGTGCGATCAGCACGACGTCCAGGTCCTTGCGCGGGCGGATCTGCCCGAAGTGGACGTTGAAGCCATGCGCGAACAGCAGCGCCGAGCCCTCCGCCAGCTGGGGTTCGATTTCCGCGTAGATCGCGGGCTGCGCGAGGTCCGGTGCGAGCAGCGACACGAGCGCCGCTTCCTTCACGGCCCGGGCCGGCTCCATGACCTTGAACTTGTCCTTCTTGGCCTTCTTCCAGCTGTCGCCGCGACGCACGCCGATGACGACGTCGTGGCCGGAATCGCGCAGGTTCAGCGCATGCGCCCGGCCCTGGCTGCCGTAGCCCAGCACGGCGATTCTCGCGCCCTTCAGGGCCTTCTTGTTCACGTCCTTCTTCGAATAAGCGCGCATCAGTGACTCCTCGCAAGATCGACGATCAGTGGTTCCGAAATGAAAAACCCCGCCCCGGCTGTGGGCCGGTGCGGGGTTTCTGGTGTACTTACACGCTTTCGCGCGTTCAGTGTCCGGCCCCGCACCTCCCAATGGGAAGCAGGCCGATGAGTCCAAGCAGCAGGCCCGGCAGTCGGATCGCCAGCAGGAATTCGCGCGATACGCCGAACGACAGGGCCATCTTGAAATCCACTTGAAACAACGGTGCCGGAGGCCGGAGATAGCATCACAGCGCGTGGCGGATTGTCAACCGCACTGCAAAAAGAAACTGGGCTAAGCTCTTGCCGATCAAGATGCCCGAGCCGGGGGACGTTGCGCATGTTCGAGACCGATGCTTCCGTCGAGACGCTGCCGCTGTGGCTGGTTTCCGAGCAGGAGCTTTCCGGCTGGCTGGACGGACAGTCCGCAGCGACCCGGGCGTGGCTCGAGGCGATGCGATTCCGGGCAGCCCGCCACGAGCTCGTCGTGCTGCCGGGCGACGGCACCGGGGCGGGCGGAGCGGTCCTCGGACTGGGGCCGCTCGTGGACCTGCAGAAGCTCGAACCCTGGCACGTCGCGGGACTGCCATCGCGACTGCCGGGCGGGTCCTGGCGGATCATGAACGCACTGCCGGCCCCGGCGGCGACGCAGGCCGCGCTCGGCTGGGCCCACGGGGCGTACCGGTTCGAGCGCTACAAGGCGAGATCCGACGGGCAGGGCGCGTCGCCCGCGCTGATGCCACCGGCCCTGGCAGACATGACCTACGTGCGTCGGATGTCGGCTGCAGTTGCAATGGCGCGGGACCTTATAAACACGCCTGCCGGCGACCTCGGTCCCGCCGAGCTGGCCGACGCGGCCACGGCGCTTGCCGTGCGATGTGGCGGCGAAGCGCGCATCGTGCGGGGCGATGCATTGCGGGAGGGTTACCCGGCCATCCATGCCGTCGGGCGCGCCGCGGCCTGCGAGCCCAGGCTGATCGACCTGGGCTGGGGAGACCCGTCGCATCCGCGCGTGACGCTGGTGGGCAAGGGCGTGTGCTTCGATTCGGGCGGGCTGGACATCAAGAACCCGGCCTCGATGCTGCTGATGAAGAAGGACATGGGTGGCGCGGCCTGCGTGCTGGCGGTTGCACGCATGGTCATGGAGAGTGCGCTTCCGGTGCGGCTCAGGGTGCTGGTGCCTGCGGTAGAAAATGCCATCGCGGGCAATGCCTACCGGCCAGGTGACGTGCTTCGGACCCGGAAGGGCCTGACGGTCGAGGTCGGCAACACGGACGCCGAGGGACGGCTCGTGCTCTGCGACGCGCTGGCCGCCGCGGACGCCGAGCGCCCGGAATTGCTGATCGACATGGCGACGCTCACCGGGGCGGCCAGGGTTGCGCTGGGGCCCGATCTGCCGGCGCTGTTCGGCACCCGTCGGGAGACCGTGGACGCGTTGCTCGGTCATGGCGAGGCCCTGGCCGATCCGTTGTGGGCAATGCCGCTCTGGGAGGGGTACGCGGAGGAGATCTCGAGCAAGATCGCCGACCTGAACAATGTTTCCGGCTCCACTCACGCCGGAGCGGTCATCGCGGCGCTCTTTCTGCGGAAGTTCGTCAGTGATTCCAGCGACTGGCTGCACCTGGACGTCTTCGCCTGGAACCCGAAGGAGCGTCCCGGCAGGCCGGTGGGCGCGGATGCCCAGGCCGTGCGGGCGGTCTACGCGCTGCTGGCCGGGCGCTTCGGCTGAAGTCGTACGCGGGCCGCATGAGCCTCGCACGCGAGCGCCGGGCCTGGGCGCTGCTCTACCTGTGCCTCGGCGTCGTCGAAGGGGGTACCGCCGCGGTCATCGTCCGTGCTCTTTTCGCAGACGATGTGCCGACGGTCCTGGTGGACCTGGTGCTGGCCATGGTCAGCGCCGCGCCGGCCTGGGCAAACCTCGCCAGCCTGGGCTACGCGCGGCTCGCGCAGGGTCGCCCGAAGATCCGGTTCCTTCGTCCGCTGCTGGTGGCGATGAGCGTCTGCGTCGGGGCGCTTGCACTGCTGCCCACCGAGGGTGTCGGCCTGCTGCTGTTCTTCATCTTCTACGGCACGGCCCGCTTGCTGTGGGCGGGCGTGGAAACCGTGCGGTCGGTGCTCTGGAGCAGGAACTACCCGCGTCGCCTCAGGGCCCGGATTACCGGGCGCATCCTGGTCTATTCGTCGCTGGCCTTCGCCGCTTCGGGGCTGGTGCTGGGGTGGCTGGTCGATGAGCACGGACCATGGTTCCGCGTTGCGATCCTGGCGGCTGCCGGCTGTGGCCTGGCCGGCAGCGCTGCCTTCTCGCGGCTGCGGGTGCGTGGCGAGAAGTCGCTGCTCGAGGCCGAACGAAGCCGCACCGCGTCCGGTGCGAGCTTCAGCCTCGCGGGGATGAAAGGTCTGCTGCGCAGCGACCCGGCATTTCGTCGCTACATGTACTCGATGTCGATCTTCGGCGCCGGCAACCTGATGCTGACGCCGCTGGTCGTAATCTCGCTGGACGAGGTGCTGGCGCTGCCGACGCTCTTGCAGATCGTCGTGACGACCGCGATGCCGGTGCTGGTCATGCCGTTCGCGGTCCCGCCCTGGGCTGCGCTGCTCGACCGGGTGCACGTCGTCGCCTACCGCTCGGTGCACGGCTGGGTGCTGGTTGCGGCGGCCGCGCTGCTCGCCTGCGCGGTGCTGATGCGGATTCCGGCGCTGCTCGCCCCGGGCGCGCTGCTGATGGGGACCTCGCTTGCGGCTGGCAGCCTCGGCTGGACGCTGGGGCACAATGACTTCGCGCCGCGCGGGGAGGAGACACGCTACATGGCGCTGCACGTGACGCTGACCGGAATCAGGGGATTGCTGGCGCCGCCGGTCGGGGTCGCAGCCTACTACCTGCTCGAGTCGGTAGCCGCCGGTCGCGGCAGCTTCGCGTTGCTGCTCCCGGTCGCGCTGGTCGGCTTCGGTGCCTGGGAATTCACCGCGATGCGACGTGATTACCCGGGGCTCGGTCGGCGGACGTGACCCGCGGACGCCGAGCGCTCAAAATACGACGTTCAATCAGGAGCCGGAACCATGAGTCGACGAAAGCCTGACCCGCGCGAGCATTCGAAGATCGTCTTCGACGGCGTGAAACAGACTCCCAGCCGCGCCATGCTCAGGGCCGTCGGGTTCTCGGACCGGGATTTCCGGCGGCCGCAGGTGGGAGTCGCCTCCACCTGGAGCAACCTGACCCCGTGCAACATGCACATAGACAAGCTCGCGGACGCGGCCGCCGCGGGGGCCGACGGGGCAGGGGGCAAGAGCACGATCTTCGGCACGATCACGGTCTCCGACGGCATCTCGATGGGCACGCCGGGCATGCGTTACTCGCTCGTGTCGCGGGAGGTGATCGCGGATTCGATAGAAACAGTCGTCGGCGCGCAGGGGTTCGACGGCCTGGTGGCAATCGGCGGCTGCGACAAGAACATGCCCGGCTGCATGATGGCGATCGCCCGCCTGAATCGCCCCGCCGTGTTCGTCTATGGCGGGACGATCCGTCCTGGTGCCGGGCGCAGGGACATCGTGTCGGTCTTCGAGGCGGTGGGCGCGCATGCGCACGAACAAGAAGTACTACGCCTGCTTCAGCAAGAAGACCGGGGACGTCCGGCTCATCAACTACCCCAAGGTCAGCCGCTGCAAGAAGGGTGAGCGGCTGCGCACCTGGAACACCAAAGGACCAGCGGGGCCGCAAGGGGTACAGGGGCCGCAGGGTGTCCAGGGGCCACAGGGACCGCAAGGACCCGCCGGTCCCGCCGACTGGAGCGCCATCCCCAACATCCCGGCCGGTTTCGCCGACGGATCTGACGACGCGGGGGTCACGGGTCTCAAGGTCACCTACAAGGAGGGCACGTTCCTTGCCTTGAACGGCGGAGGCACGGGCAGCGCATCTCTCGATTGCCCCGCCGGGAGCTTTGCCATCGGGGGCGGCTTCATACAGCTGGGTTTCGACATCAGGGTCACCGACTCCTTCCGGAACGATGCCGACACGTGGATCGTATACGGGTACAACACCTCTAGTGAGCCACGGAATCTCCGGGCCGTCGTCACCTGCCTGGAGGTCACCCCCGCCAGCAATCTCATCATCGCCACGAAGGGTGTGAAGGTAGCCAAGACCAAGAAACGCGGCAAGTAGGTCACGTCCGACCGGGCGGGAGACCGTGCCGCGAGGGGCGGGCCTCCCCACGTGTCGGAGGAGGATCGCTGCGCCATCGTGACCACCGCCTCTTGAACCGGGTGCTACCGATGTCGCCTCATACCGCGACAGCGGGAGGTCACGACGCACGGCCCATGCCCTGGCGGCCGGGACCGTGCTGAGCCACTGGCGGACCCGGCCCGCGTGAGATAGGGGGGAAGGGTCATGCGTACGTTGCGGCTGTCCCTGGTCGGGACCGCCATCATCGTCATGCTCACGGGGTCGACCGCTGCCGTCCTGGCGCAGGACGCGACACCGCCGGTCGGCGCGGCACCGCCGGTCGGCGCGGCACCGTTCACCCTCTCGGCCACCGTCACATCCATGGAGGGTGATCCGCCGGTGGCCGTGGGCGACGTCATGCAGACGCGGGAGATGACCATCCGATGGGACCGCGAGGCCAGTGATCCGCGCTTCGGCGGGCAGGGCGTGACGGTCGCGAACGTCGACGCCTACGCGAACGCCGACCCGGCTGCGGGTGGACCCGAGGTCGCGTGGGGCACCGTCCGCATCGAGAACGAGGGTGGTGCGTGGGCGGGCCCGTACACCGGGTTCGGACTCGCGGACCAGCACACCGAGACGATCACTTGGTGGCTCACCGGCGAGGGTGGGTACGAAGGCCAGTCGGCCTTCCTGGGCCAGTCGGGCCACCCGGACGAGTCCGGGAGCGCATACGTCATCCCGATGGAGGGCTGGGTCTTCCCGGGTCCCGTGCCGATGGCCGCACCCTCCCATTGGCGACCCCCAGTCCGAGGGGCCTCTCGCCGTCCGGGCCTGGACCAGCGCCACGACCGAGGGTGTGACCCGGCCGGGAGATCGGCCTTATCTCACCCCGTCTTCTCGCATTCGAGTAGCACCGAAAGGCCCGTCCCGCAAAGGGCGGGCCTGTGTTCAGGGTCGGGTCCGGCACGTCAGACGAGTGCCGAGGCGTGTCTCGCGGACCCACACCATGGCCCAATCGTGACGATTCGCGGGCGCGGGCGGCCCTGACAGGTCCTCCGGCCCTTGACCGCCCACCGGTCGCGCGGATGATGGACGTATCCGTAGCAGGGGGTCGGACGGGATGGATGCGCGTCTAGCGGGGCATCACCTCGGCACCCACGGCTGGCTGCGGCTGCTCGTCGCAGCGGCCCTCGTCCTCATCCTCGTCCTGACGCTGGAGGCGAGCCCGGCAGCGGGGGCCTCGCGCAAGGCGTGCCGGGTGACGAACGCCAAGACGGGGCAGACCTACACGCGCCTCCAGCAGGCCGTGAAGGCGGCCAAGCCCGGCACCCGGCTCGTGGTCAAGGGAACCTGCAAGGGTGGCACCTTCATCAACAAGGAGCCTCGTCATCGTCGGCAAGAGGACGAAGCGCACCGGCAAGCCGGTCCTCGATGGGAAGGACAAGGCTCGGGTCCTGACCATCAAGCGGGGCGTCAAGGTGTCCATCCGCAGCCTCGTCGTCCGGAACGGGCGAGCCACCCGCGTCCGGGCTGGTGGCGGTATCTCCAACAAGGGCAAGCTGACGCTACGGGACGTGGTCGTGCGCGGCAACGGGGCGACTCGGGGCGGCGGCATCTTCAACGCCGGGGTCCTGCGGATGCTGGGTCGCAGCATCGTCAGGGGCAATACCGGGACGGGCAGGGCGCCCATGTCGGTCGGGGGCCTCTACAACGTCGGATTTGCCGTCCTCGACGACAGCGCTCGTATCCGGAAGAACAACATGGGCACCATCGTCGTGGTCAACAAGGGCACCCTCACGATGAGGGGCGCCAGCGACATCAGCGACAACAGCCCCTTCCACGGCCCGTCCGGCACCGTCGTCAACCAAGGCACGATGGTCATGGACGGGACCGCCGGCATCTCGGGGCAGGGCGGCGTCTCGAACGCCGGGACCCTCGTCATGAACGGTGCCAGCAGCATCCACGACAACACCACCTCCGGCTGCGTGGCTACCTTGTGTGGTCCGGCTGGAAGGCCGGGAGCGGGGGTCTTCAATACGGGCAGCCTGGCGCTGAACGACACCGCCAGCATCCATCACAACCGGGTCTTCGGTGCGCAATCGCCCGAGTACCCCGGGGCTCGGGGCGGCGGGGTCTACAACGAGGGCACCGTCACGATGACCGGCTCCAGCCGCATCCACGAGAACGAAGCGCAGTTAGGCGGGAACGGCGTCCAGGGTCTCGGCGGCGGCCTCTTCAGCACCAGCGGCGGCACGCTCGTTGGCGTCAACTGCGCCCCTCAGTCGTACGCCAACGTCTACGGCAACGCACCCGACGACTGCTACCTCGAGTAGGAGGGCCATGTGATGGTCATCGGGACCCCGATGCGGCGCAGCATCGCAACGCTCGTCGTGGCGGCCCTCGTCCTCGTCTTCGTCCTGACGCTGGAGGCCAGCCCGGCAGCGGGGGCCTCGCGCAAGGCGTGCCGGGTGAAGAACGCCAGCACCGGGCAGACCTACACGCGCCTCCAGCAGGCGGTCGATGCCGCCGAGTCGGGTCAGGCGCTCATCGTCAAGGGCACCTGCGTCGGCGCGACGGAGTTCCGCAAGGATCTCGTCATCAAGGGCGTCAAGACCCGTCGCTGGGGCAAGCCCATCCTCGATGGGGCACGGAAGACCCGCCTCCTGTACGTGAGGCGGGTCGCCACGGTGACGGTGATGAACCTCACCATCCAGCATGGCCGGGCGAACCTCGCATACGGGCACGGCGTGGGCGGCGGCATCGCCAACTTCGGGACCCTCACCCTGCGGAACGTCATCGTGCGCGACAACTTCGCCGCGAACGACGGTAGCGGCATCTACAACCAGGGAGTCCTGACACTCGCGGGACGGACGAGCATCCGCGACAACAGAGGCATCACCGGGATCACCAGCGTCGGCTACTCCTGGTGGAGTGGCCTGAGCACAGCAGCGGAGGGGAGGTCGCCCAGCATCACGATGGACGACGCCAGCTCGGTCAGCGGCCACAAGCACAGCGGGGTGTTCGTGGAAGGTGGCACCCTCACGATGAACGACAGCAGCTCCATCTTCGGCAACAAGGCGACTGCTGGCGGCGGGGTCAATGTCTACTATGGCCGACTGGTGATGAACGACGCCAGCTCGATCCATGACAACCGAGCGAATGAGACCGGGGGCGGCGTCTTCGGAGGCACCTTGACGATGAACGACGCCAGCTCGATCCATGACAACCGGGCCGTCGCGGCGGATGGCACACTGGGTCAAGGTGGCGGCGTCTGGATCTACTCCGGCACGAATCCCGTAGGCGTCACCTGTGGCCCAGACGGAAACGTCCACGGCAACATGCCCGACGACTGCTACTTCGAGTAACCATCAGAGGAGAGGCCCTCCCGGCATCTGCCGACCGCGTCACGCCGCGGCCGCTTGCCACTGCTGCTCCAGCGTCACCCGGAAGCGTTCTGCCAGCTGCCGCGGGATGCGCCCGGCCTCCTCGGTGCTGACGCCACCCTGGGTCCCGGTGCGGCTGCCACGTGGGGCGCGATGTAGTCGGAGTGGCCGTTGCGGCACGGTGGCAGCTCGAGGCCTGGTGGGAAGACACCGAAGAGGTCGGTGGGCTTGGCGCGGTCGAGCCCGAGCCGGCGATACCAGACCGTCCGTCGCGGGATGCCCGCCAGCAGGTCGAGGCTCCGCAGCCGTCCCGGGGGGTTCTCGATGACCCAGTAGGCCGGCTCGAGCACCGCGATGGTGAGCTACGTGCTCACGGCCGAGGGTGCCCAGATCGCGCGCCACGTGCGCGCGCATGTCAACGATGACCCCCTATCGGGGGCCTGCGCCTCGTGCTCATGACGACGGTGGGCGATCTCTACCGCAATAGGCCAGACGCCTACCGCAACTCAGTGCGTCCAGACGGACAGTCGAGAGCGGCATCCCGACTGGCTGACAGTGAAGCGGAACCAGCCCGTGACTGGTCTCTTCGACGTGAGCGTCCAACTGTGTGACTCAGGAACGTAGCCGACGTCGGGCAGTCCCTGCCCCACGATGGGCCGAAAGCCGACCCGGTAGGCGTACAGGACCGGAGCGCACCACGTGTTGCCCGGTCGCGTCTCGTAGCGCTGGGTCAACTTGATACGCGTCGCACCCACGACGCGGAAGTCGTGCCGATAGGAGGGACGGGTCGTCCAGTCCCATCGGTGCCACTGAGCCGCATCGACGGGGTGGACGACGGCCAGCGGCAAGCCGAAGGCAACGACAGGTGCGAGAAGCCGGCTGGAGAGCCTCCCTCTTGCTCGGACATAGCCCGATTGCGAGGCTACACCCGACCTGGGCCGAAGTTCTGCATTGAGGCGCCTGAGCGATGACGGAAGCACCGTGGGGCTCTGGCGCCTGCTGTGAGCGCCCAAGATGCCCCTGGACGGCTGCTATCCGGCGGCGCCATATTCTAGATTCCGAATAGTGTCCACCATGGCCCAGAAGTTCTCCAGCGGCGTGTCGAGCTGGACGTGGTGGGTCGGTCCGAGGATGAGCCCGCCGCCCTTGCCGATGGTCTCGAGGCGGCGGCGGACCTCGGCGCGCGACGTCGTCCGGCGTGCCGAAGGGCAGCGTGTGCTGCTCGTCGATGCTGCCCCAGAAGCAGCAGCTGGTCGCCGTACTCGCGCTTCAGCTCGGCCGGGTCCATGCAGGCCGGCTGGACCGGGTTGAGCACGTCGATGCCGATCTCGATCAGGTCGGGGATGATCGTCGCGCATGTCGCCGTCGGAGTGATAGGCCACCTTGCAGGTTCGGGTTGATGGCCTTGACGCGGCTGACGAGCTCCGCCATGCGCGGCTTGAAGAAGCGGCGCCAGGTGGCCGGCGAGATGAGCATGCCCGTTCTGCGCGCCGATGTCGTCGCCGGTCCAGATCATGTCGACGCCCATCGCTGACCAGCCGTTCCGCCGCCGCGAGGTGGTAGCGGAAGGGGATGTCCAGGATGCGCTCGGCGAGCTCCGGGTCCAGCACGAGATCCATGAGCAGCCGCTCGTAGCCGCGCAGCGCCCAGGCCGTCTCCCAGATGGTGGTGACGGTGACGCCGACGATCCAGTACTCGTCGCCGTACTCGCGGATGACGCGCTCGGCGTCGGCGTACAGCTCCGGCCGGTTCGGGTCGGGCGGGCGGTACGAGTCGATGGCCCCGTCCTCGGCCAGCGGGAAGCCCACCATCTCGGTGTAGTGGCCGGTCCCGAAGGGCGTCTCGTAGGGATGCTCCTGCCAGGTCACGCCCCACTCGTCGGTGTAGGTGCCGTGGCGCCATGTAGTAGGAGTTGGCCCAGCCGACCGAGGTCAGGAGCAGGTCCGATCGATGGCCCGCTCCAGCTCGTAGGTGTTGCCGCCGCCGTGCGGGTTGTGCTCGCCCCCGCGAGCCACGTTGAGCATGCCGCGCACGCCGAGGTCCGCACGGAGGCCGCTCGGCGAACTCCGGCGTGAAGCTGATCTGCATGGGGCAGCGGTCCGGCTCCTCGCGGGCGAGGGCCATGGCGACCCGGTCGCGGTGGCGCATCGTCAGGCGAGTACCCTCACGGTCACGCGAGCGCCCTCACGCAGACGCCGCCAGCAGCTCCTTGGCCACGTTGGCGGCCGTGGCGGCATCCTTGGCGAAGCCGTCGGCCCCGATCTCGGCGGCGAACTCGTCGGTGACAGGAGCGCCGCCGACGAGGATCTTGGCGTTGGGGTCGGCGGCGCGGATGGCAGCCACGGCGTCCTTCATGCCCACCATCGTCGTCGTCAGCAGCGCGCTGATACCGACGATGTGCGCCTGGTGCTCCCGTGGTCGCCGTCGGCGAAGGCCTCCGGGGCCACGTTCGTGCCCAGGTCGACGACCTCGAAGTTGGCGCCCTTGAGCATCATGCCCACGAGGTTCTTGCCGATGTCGTGCAGGTCGCCGCTGACGGTCCCCAGCACGGCCGTGTACTCAGGCTTCAGGCCGCTGGCCGCGAGCAGTGGCTCCAGGAGCGCGCTGGCCTCCTTCATGGCATGGGCGCTGATGAGCATCTCGGGCACGTAGACGCCCTCGTTGCAGGCGAAGCGCCGGCCCACCTCGGTCATGGCCACGGTCATGGCGTCGAGGACCTGGTCCGGCGGGAGCCCGGCGTCGATGGCCTCCTGGGTCACGGCCACGGCCGTCTTGCGGTCACCGGCCTCCACGGCCGCGGTCAGGGCATTCAGGTCCACCATCGATCCCTCGTCCTCCTCTCACTCGATCGATCCGCTCGAACACAGCATCAGGTCGTCATCGCCCGGCGTGATGGGCCGGATGGCCCGACGCGGCAGGCAGGCCGGACGGGCTGTCGAGCCCGGCCGCCGACGCAGGATCATGACAGTCGCAGCCTGACCCACCAGGCCACCTGCGCACCCGGCCTCCAGCACCTCGCTCGCGACCGTCGGCGCGAGCCGCCGCCAGGTCGTCGTGGGCGGAGGTGGTGGGTTCCAGCGCGACCTGCTCGCAGGGCTGGCCGTCCGCGCGGCCAGCCGCCGTAGGCCAGCCAGATACCCAGCACCGGCGCGAACTCACGGTCCCAGTCGATGGTCAGGCGAGCACCATCGGGCGCCACGGCGGTCACCGGCTCGGGGGCAGCCGGCATAGAGCTTGGCCGCCCAGCCCAGCCCGGTGTGCACACGCGAGAGGTCGATCGCCCGACCGTCAGCGATGGTCGCCTGCGGCCAGGGCGTGTCCTCGGGCAGGTCGATGCCGAGCTGCGAGGTGCGCCGCACGCGTGTCACCCCGGGCAGCTCCAGCCGGGTCCCCGGCTCCAGCCGGAAGACCGGGTGCTGGGACCACAGCAGCGGCAGGGCCACATCGGCCAGGCTCGTCAGCTGGTACTCGAGCCAGCAGCGTCTGCTCGTCGTCGAAGGAGAGCTGGCGGGTCAGCCGGTAGGACCAGCGCGGCACGCTCCAGGTGTGCTTCACCGCCCCGCGCTCGTGGTCGACCGAGAGGTAGGCCCCTCGCCCCCACTGGTCGCCGTGATCGCGCAGGGGTGGGGCGTGCGGGTCGAGCGGGTCGGCGCAGACGGAGACCGTGGGCAGGCACTCATCCCAGCCGAACGACTCGCGGCCGCTGAAGACGACGCCCTCCGCTGACCAGCCCATGCCCTCGGCTTCCGATGGCGGCTCGCCTCCGAGCAGCCACTCGCGGCCGCGCCGGAGGTCACGCAGCGAGACCACGCGCGCACCGATCTCGCTCACGACCTCCACTTCCACGGCCGGCGTGGCCAGCCGCACCGACGGCCACTGGCCCCAGGTGGCGTGGCTGATGGTCGTGCTCACCACTCTGCCACCGAGCCATCCTCGTGGAACCAGCGGTACTGCGGCTCGGGCTGGTAGGGATGGGCAGCGGCCGCCGCCTCGTCCACCTCGATGCCCAGGCCGGGGGCCTGCGGTGGCTCCATGCGGCCGTTCACGATGGGCGGCAGGCCGTGGACGATGTCGTCGCGCCAGGGCACATCGGAGCGCATCACCTCCTGGATGAGATGGTTGGGCATGGCCAGTGCGAGGTGCAGGTTGGCCATCGTGGCGATGGGGCCGAGCGGGTTGTGCGGCGCCATGGCCACACCATACGCCTCGGCCATGGCGCCGATGCGGCGGACCTCGCTGATGCCGCCGCTGTGGCAGACGTCCGGCTGCGCCACGGCGATGGCGCCACGCTCGAAGAACGGGCGGAAGGCCCAGCGGGTGATGAGGCGCTCGCCGGTGGCGATGGGGATGGACGGGCAGCGCGCGCGCGACCGCGACATGGCCGTCGATGTCCTCGGGCGGCACGGGCTCCTCGAAGAACCAGGGCTGGTAGGGGGCCAGCGCCTCGCCGTAACGGATGGCCATGGCGGCACTGGTCCGGCCGTGCAGGTCGACCATGACGTCCACGTCCGGCCCCACGGCATCACGCACCGCCGCCATGGTCGCCTCGGCGGCACGCACGCGAGCAGCCGACTCCAGCGCGCGGGAGCGCGGCACAGCGAGGAGCTTGAGGGCATCGAAGCCGGCCTCGAGCGTGGCCCGCGCCTGGTCGGCCACCACGGACGGCTCCATCTCGCCGTAGACCGCCTCGGGCGCGCCGCCTCCCAGGTGGTCGTAGAAGCGCACCGAGTCGCGGACGCGCCCGCCCAGCAGCTGCCACACCGGGACGCCGAGGTCCTTGCCCAGGATGTCCCACAGCGCCATGTCGATGCCGGAGACGGCGGACATCTCCACCGGGCCGCCGCGGAAGAACTGCTGCCGGTAGAGCACCTGCCAGAGATGCTCGATGCGGCGCGGGTCCTCGCCCACGACCAGCGGCGCGAAGTCCTCGATGGCACCCAGGACGCCGCGCGTCTTGACCTCCAGCGAGGCCTCGCCCCAGCCCACCAGGCCGGGTTGGTCGGTCTCGACGCGGACGAAGACCCAGTTGCGACGGCCGGCGTTGACGACGCGGGCATCGAGCCTGGTCACCCGCATCGCGTGTCCCTCACCTGCACCCCGCCAGCCGCTTCGCTCAGGCGGCCGCGGCCGTGCGCGTGCGGGCGCGTTCCGCGCGAGCCTGGCGCCACTGCGCCAGGGCCACGGCGGCGATGAGCAGCACGCCCAGCGCCACGCGCTGGTAGAACGTGCCCACGCCGACCAGGTTCATGCCGTTGTTGAGCACGCCCACCAGCAGCACGGCCAGCACCGTGCCCACGACCGTGCCCCTGCCACCGGTGGTGGCAGCGCCGCCGAGGAAGACGGCGGTGATGGCCTGCAGCTCGAAGCCCACGCCGTTGATGGGGTTGCCGGAGGTGGTGCGAGCGGTCAGCAGCACGCCCGCCAGGCCAGCCGTGGCGCCGCAGAGCATGTACATGCCGATCTTCATGCGCGTCAGGTTGATGCCGGCCAGGCGTGCCGCCGTGGCGTTGCCGCCGATGGCGTACACGGCGCGGCCGAAGTCGGTGTACTTCATGATCACGTGGAAGACGATGGCCACGACCAGGAAGATCAGGAAGAGGATGGGCACGCCGGTCCAGGCACGCCCGCCCAGCTCCGGCAGGGGCAGCTCGGGGAAGAGCCGGCCCGTCGCCAGCCAGGTGTAGTCGGGCTGCGTGACGACGCCGATGGGCTTGCCGTCGGGCGCGACCAGGAAGGCCAGGCCGGCGAACGCGGCCAGGGTGCCCAGGGTGGCGATGATGGGGTTGACGTGCAGCTTGGTGACGACGAGGCCGTTGATGACGCCCAGCGCCACGCCGGTGAGGATGCCGATGACGACGCCAGCCTGCATGGAGCCCTCGGCGAAGGGGATGGGATCTCCAGCCCTCCGGGCATGATGATGCCGCCGGTCACGATGGCCGAGGCCGCCGTCACCGAGGCCACCGACGCGATCGACCCCACCGAGATGTCGAGCATGCCAGCCACGATGACGACGGTCTGGCCGACGGCCAGCAGGCCGACGATGACGATGGACTGGCTGAGGCTGTTCATGAGGTTCTGCCAGGAGAGGAACAGCGGCTGCAGCCAGACGACCACGACGATGATGCCGACCAGCGCGAAGCAGGAGCGAGAGGTTGTCCACGCCGACCGTGTTGACGACACGCCGCAGGGCGCTGACGTCCTCGTCCCGCGACAGGCGGGCGCTGCTGCGCGGACGCGCCCTCCGGTCCGCCGCCCGGCTGACGGTGCCGTCATCGGCGTCTCGCTCATGGACTCCCCCCTCCGGCCGCTGCCGCCTCGCGCGGCCGCTCGGCGCGCCGTCGAGATGCTCGTGCATGGCCAGCTCGAGCACCTGCTGCTCGGTCGTTCCTGGTCCGGGCAGCTCGCCGGTGATGCGGCCGCCCTGCATGACGTAGATGCGATCGGACATGCCCAGGATCTCGGGCAGGTCCGAGGAGATGAACATGATGGCCAGGCCCTCGTTGGCGAGCTCATCGATGAGCCGGTAGATCTCCGCCTTGGCGCCGACGTCGATGCCGCGCGTGGGCTCGTCGAGGATGAGCACCTTGGGCTTGGCCGCCAGCCAGCGCGCCAGCACGACCTTCTGCTGGTTGCCGCCGGAGAGCTTGCCGACCTCCTGGTCGATGGACGGCGTGCGCACGTTGAGCCGTCCGACGTAGTCCGTCGCGATGCGACGCTCCATGCGTCGCTGCATGATGCGGAAGCGGGTCAGGCGCCGCAGGATGGCCAGGGTGGTGTTCTCGAGGACGCTGCGGATGAGCACCAGCCCCTCGCGCTTGCGGTCCTCCGGGGCGAAGCCGATGCCGTGCGCGATGGCGAAGCTGGGCTGAGTGATGCGCACCTCCTGCCCGTCGACGAGGACGCGGCCCGAGGTCTTGGGCAGCTCGCCGAAGATGACCTTGGCCAGCTCGCTGCGACCGGCCCCGATGAGCCCGGCGAAGCCGACGATCTCGCCGGCCTTGATGTCGAAGGAGACGCCCCGGTGCCAGTCGCTGCGGATGTCCTCGACCTGGAGCACGACGCGATCGGTGCGCAGCCGGCCGGCGGTCGAAGACCTCGCCCAGGTCGCGGCCGACCATGTTGCGCACGATCTCGTCCTCGGTCAGGCCGGCGGCATCGGCCACCATGACCAGGCGCCCGTCGCGCAGGATGGCCACGCGGTCGGCCAGCTGCAGGATCTCGTGCAGACGATGGCTCACGTAGATGATGGCCACGCCCTCGGAGCGCAAGCGGCGCACCAGGGCGAAGAGCCGCTCGACCTCCTCGTCGGTCAGTGACGACGTGGGCTCGTCGAGCGCGAGGATGCGCATCCTCGACTTGACGGCGCGCATGATCTCGACCAGCTGACGCTGGGCAGAGGAGAGCTCATCGCCCATGCGTCGCCGGGGCAGGACGCGCTCGAAGCCGTACTCGGCCAGCTCGCGGTCGACCATCTGGTTGAGCGCCCGGCGGTCGACGAACGGTCCGCGGCGGGGCAGCTCGCCGGCGAAGATGTTCTCGGCCACGTCCACGCCGGGGATGATCTCGGGCTCCTGGTAGATGACCCGGACGCCGGCCGCCCGGGCCTCGCGCGGGTTGGCGAAGCGCAGCTGCTCGCCGTCGATGGTGAGCGTGCCCGTGTCGGGCTGATAGTCGCCGTTGAGGATCTTGAGCAGCGTGGACTTGCCGGCGCCGTTCTCGCCCAGGAAGGCGAGCACCTCCCCGGGGCGGACGTCCAGCGAGACATCGTCGAGCGCCTGCACGTTGGGGAAGGCCTTGCTGACGCCGCGAATCTCGAGGACGCCGGAGCCGCCCGGACGGTGGGGCTGCGGAGGCTTCGGGAGCCGCGGTCAGGGTCATGCGTTCAGCACCCCTGCGCAGGTACGAGCGAGCGGGGCCAGGACGATGCCCGGCCCCGCGGCACTCACTTCAGGTTCGGCTTACTGCGAGCAGTTGGCCAGGGAGACCTCGTCGAAGACGTCGGCGTAAGGTCGTGGCATCCACGATCGTGGTGGGGGCGATGGTGAACTCCGGAAGGGGCTCGCCATTGACGACGTTGTTGTACAGGACCTCGGCTGCGGCAGCTCCGACGTCGAGGCCGGAGATGAACAGGGCAGCCTTGAAGCCGCTGGGCTGCTCGGCAGCCCAGAACTTGCAGGCCTCGTAGGCGCCCAGGCCGACGCCGAGGATGTTGTCCGGCGAGACGCCCTGGGTGGCCAGCGCGTTCAGGGTGCCCAGCACGCCCTCGTCGTTGCAGGCGAAGACGACCCAGTGGGTCACATCCGGATGGGCGGTGATGACCGGGCCGGCCGCATCCTGCGCCGACTGCGTCTCACCCGTGTAGGGGACCTGGAAGATCGACTCGGCGGGGACGCCCACGTCGAGCATGGCCTGCTTGGAGGCGTTGGTGCGGTCCTCGCAGACCGACAGCGTCTGGACCTCGGTGGAGAGGACGCCCAGGACGACGGACTCGTCCTCGAGCCAGCCACCCTCCTGCAGCAGGCGAGCCGCCTCGGCACCGACCTTGGCGCCCATGTCCGGGCCGCTGAAGCCGACGAAGGGGACGGGGTTGCCGGCGGAATCGACGATGCCGTCGTCAGTCGCGACGAGGGCGACGCCGGCCGCCGTGGCAGCATCGGTGATGGCCGGGCCGATGGTCTGGTCGGGCACGGTGATGGCGATGCCCGCGGCACCCGCGGAGATGGCGTCGTTGACGAGGCTCACACCCAGGCTGGGGTCGAGCTTGGCATCGGCGCGCAGGGCCGTGGCGCCCAACTCCGTCAGCCTTGGCCTCGAACGAGGTCTGCAGGTCGATGAAGTACTGCTGGTCAGCGCTCTTGTTGATGACGTAGAGGAGCGGCGCTTCATCCTGGGCCGCCGCCGGCAGGGCGGAGAGTGTCAGGAGCGCGGCCGCGCCGAAGGCGACGAGGGCCTTCTTCATTCGAGAGTCAACCACGTGATTCCTCCGATGGGTCATGTTGGCCTGGTGCTCACGGATATGGACAGCGTTGGCGGTGGTCCCCTCCTTCTGCTCCTCCCGACGGGCTCCCTTCGCACCGTCGCACCAAAGGTATGATTGGTTACGACCAATCGAGGCGGACTATATGACAGCCGGCGACCCGAGGGCAAGCCTCGAGGGAGCCGTCCGTCACATCGACCGCGGCCATCAGGGTGCCTCGACACGATGGCACCAGGAGGAGACTAGCCCATGGCGGCGGGCGGAACATGACGGTGTCGACGAACGCAGGCAACGCGGTGATGGACCTGCCGGCGCGCCCGGCACATCTGCGCGACCTCGCCGTGGCCGCATGGTCCGGGCCGGTCGTCATCGACACCTACCCGGTGCCACCACCCGACCACAACCCGCTGTTCCTGGAACAGCGCGTCTACCAGGGTTCCTCCGGGCGGGTCTACCCGAACCCGGTGACCGACCGGGTGTCGGACACGCCCCGGCCAACGAGCTGGGAGGCCATCCACCTCGAGAACGAGTACCTGCGCGTCATGGTGCTGCCGGCCATCGGTGGCCGCATCCACGTCGTGCAGGACCGTCGCACCGGCTACGACATCGTCTATCGCCAGAACGTCATCAAGCCGGCGCTGGTCGGCCTCCTGGGGCCGTGGATCTCCGGCGGCATCGAGTTCAACTGGCCGCAGCACCATCGCCCCTCGACCTACATGCCCACCGACTGGGCCATCGAGACGCTCCCGGACGGCGGCGCCGTGGCCTGGTGTTCCGAGCACGAACCCACCGAGCGCATGAAGGGCATGCACGGGGTCGTGCTGCGCCCGGACTCATCGGTCCTGGAGCTGCAGGTGCGCCTCACCAACCGCACCCCGCTGGTGCAGACGTTCCTGTGGTGGGCCAACGTGGCGGTGCGCGTCCACGATGACTACGAGGCCTTCTTTCCGCCGGACGTCACCTACGTGGCCGATCACGCCAAGCGGGCGATGTCCACGTTCCCTGTCGCACACGGCCACTACTACGGCGTGGACTATGGTTCGCGGCCGCCACGGGAGGCCGACCTGCGCTGGTACCGCAACATCCCCGTCCCCACCTCGTACATGGCCATGGGGACCAACAAGGACTTCTTCGGTGGCTACGACCACGCCGCCGACGAGGGCTACGTGCACTGGGCCGACCACGCCATCAGCCCTGGCAAGAAGCTGTGGACCTGGGGCAACCACGAATTCGGCTACGCCTGGGACCGCGAGCTCACCGATACCGACGGGCCCTATGTCGAGCTCATGGCCGGCGTCTTCACAGACAACCAGCCCGACTTCGCCTTCCTGCTCCCGGGTGAGGTGCGCACCTTCAGCCAGTCCTGGTACCCCATCGTCGGGACCGGCCCTGTGCAGGAGGCCAACCTCGATGCGGCGGTGAGCCTGGAGCGGACCAGCAGCGGCCTTCACGTCGGCGTGGCCGTGACGCGGCCGCTGACCGCGGCCAGCATCCGCCTCGAGCGCGACTCCGGACCGATCCTCGAACGCACGGTCGACCTGGCGCCGGACCAGCCCTTCGTGGTCGACGGCCTCGACGCTGCCCGAGGGGACGCGCCTGACCGACCTGCGCCTCAGCCTCATCCACGCCGGGCGAGAGGTCATCGCCTACCGGCCGGCCACCGTTCGTCAGGGCGAGCCACCACCGCCGGCCACCGAGCCGCCACCACCGGCGCAGATCGAGTCGAACGATGAGCTCTACCTCACCGGACTGCACCTGCAGCAGTACCGCCATGCCACGCGTCGGCCGGAGCCGTACTGGCGCGAGGTCCTGCGGCGGGACCCGGATGACGCGCGCGCCAACACGGCCCTGGGTGAGTGGCACCTGCGTCGTGGTGAGCTCGATGCTGCCGAGCGTCACCTGCGCACGGCGCTGGCGCGCCTGACCGTTCGCAACCCCAATCCGCGCGACGGCGAGGCCAGCTACCTGCTCGGGATCGTGCTGCGCCACCGCGGCGAGCTGATCGCCGCCGACGACGCCTTCGGCAAGGCCGGCTGGAACGGTGCCCTCAGCGCCGCCGCGGACACGGCACGCGCCGAGATCGCAGCCCAGCGCGGCGATGTGGCCGGTGCCCTGGCGCCTGCTCGATCGTGCGCTGGCCGCCCAGGCTGCGGACCCGGCGGCGTTGGGCCTCAAGGCAGCGCTGCTGCGACGTAGCGGCGAGCTGGAACGGGCGCACGAGGTCGTACGGGCGGCGCTCCGTGCCGACCCCCTGGACGTCCGCGCCCTTCACGAGCGTAGCGCTGCTCGATGGTGACGGTGAGCCCCCTCCCCGGCGGCGCCCAGACCGCGCTCGACCTTGCCCACGACGAGGCCCGTGCCGGCCTCCTCGAGGAAGCCATCGATGTGCTCGGCCGGGCGCAGACGGCCGGGGCGGACCCGGGCTCCGAGGCCATGCTCGAGTACACGCTGGCGTGGCTGGAGCACCGGCGCGGTGACGAAGCGGCGGCCGGAGCGCACCTGGCCCGTGCGCGAGCCGCCCCGCCGCGACTACGTCATGCCCTTCACGGCTCGAGGAGATCGGCATCCTCGAGTGGGCCATGGAGCAGGACCCGGACGACGCGCGTGCGCCCTACTACCTGGGCAACCTGCTCTACGACCGGCGCCGCTATCATGAGGCCATCGCTGCGTGGCGACGTGCGGCACGGCTGGACCCGGCCTTCCCCACGGTGCATCGCAACCTGGGCATCGCCGAGTTCAACGTGTTGCATCGGCCGGACCGGGCGCTGGCGGCGTACCGGCGCGCCTTCCGGGCGGATCCCGGCGATGCCCGCGTCCTCTACGAGCTCGACCAGCTGCGCAAGCGCCTCGGCCACGCACCGGAGGCTCGACTCCGCGCGCTGGAGGCCCGCCCGCCGCTGGTGATGCAGCGAGACGACCTCAGCGTGGAGTTCGTGACACTCCTCAATCGCGTCGGCCGCTACCAGGAGGCGGTCGCCATCCTCGAGGGGCGGCGCTTCCACCCCTGGGAGGGTGGCGAAGGGCTCGTGTCCCGCCAGTGGGTCGTGGCGCACCGTGAGCTGGCGCGGCAGGCGCTGCGCCGCGGTGACGCCGGGATGGCGGTCGAGCAGGCCCGGGCCGCCATGACCTACCCGCACAACCTCGGTGAGGGCAAGCACCTGCTGACACCGGAGAACGAACTGCAGCTGCTGCTCGGGCAGGCCCTGCTGGCCGCGGGCCGCCCGGACGCCGCGCGGGAGTGGCTGGAGCGAGCGTCGCAGCCACAGGGCGATCCCGATGCACCGGCGGGCGATGGTCCCTACTGGCAGGCGCTGGCACTGCGCGAGCTGGGAGACGCTGCCGCCGCCGACGCGCTGCTCGTTGCGCTCCGTGAGGACGCCGGCTCGCACGCCCGCGAGAACGTGCGTATCCCCTACTTCGCGACGTCGCTGCCCACGTTGCTGCTCTTCGACGACGATCTCAGCGAGCGAGCCCACCAGGAGGCGCGCTACCTCGAGGGACTGGCCCTGCTGGGCCTGGGCATACACCGCGCAGCCAGGGCACGCTTCGCCGGGCTGCTCGAAGCTCGACCGGACCATCTGGACGCGGCGCTGCGGATCCGCGACCTGGACGGGCGCTGAGGCCGGGGAGGCGCCCCTACCGCAGCGTGTCCAGGCCGGAGTTGCCGAGCAGCCGATGCAGCTCCACCCTGGTCAGGAGCCCTGACTGGTCCCCCAGCGTGGCCACCGCGGCGGCGCCACAGGCGTTGCCGACCGCCAGCGCCTCGGCCGGGGAGCCGCCACCCAGGATGGTGGCGATGTAGCCGGCCGTGAAGGCATCGCCCGCACCTACCGGGTCGACCACCCGGTCCACCGTCAGGCCCGCTGCGGTCGTACCCACGATCGTGTCACCCACGCGCCGGCGTTCCAGCGCGCCGGCGGGACCGAGCTTCACGACGGCCGCCGCGGGACCCAGCGCCAGCACCGCATCCGCCGCGGTCTCGGGATCGACTCGTGCGGCCGTCTCCAGGTCATCGGCCAGGCCGGCCACGAGGGCCAGCTCCTCGACACCCCCAAGGACCACATCACACCGCTGGGCCAGGGGCGCCAGGGCCTCCTCTGCTTCCACCTCCGACCAGAGCCACCGACGGAAGTTGACATCGAGGCTGATGGTCACCCTGGCCACTCGGGCGCGCTCGACGGCGGCGCCCACGGCCGCGGCAGCCGACGCGGACAGGGCCGATGTGATGCCGGTCACGTGCAGCCAGGTGGCCTGGTCGATGAACGCGGCTGCTTGCGCCACGTCCTCGGCACCGAGCCGTGACCCGGCTGACCCGGCTCGCCAGTAGATGACCTCCGAGGGGCCCACGTCGCGAAGCTCCCGGATCATGACACCGGTGCTGGCGGACTCATCGACGTGCAGATGGCGCACATCCACGCCCTCACCGCGCAACCGGCGCAGGATGGTGGTGCCCAGACCATCCGCCCCGACCCTCCCGATGAACGCAGCCGGCACACCGAGGCGGACCAGACCGACCGCGACATTGGCCTCGGCCCCGGCGACCGTGCGCAGGAAGTCGGTCGTCTCGGTCATCGGGCCCCGCTCGCGCGCGACGAAGGAGCCCATGCACTCGCCCAGCGTCACGACGAGGCCCGTGTCGACCGCTCCAGGCGCGCCGGGGACTTGCCGCGCAGCGGGTCTGTGAGTCAAGCGTCCACCTTCCGGCATATGCACGATGATGCCTCAGCGGACCCCTCCTCGGCTGCCCCGAACGCCGAACGACGAGGGCGGTGGGCAAGATCTCCCCACCCCGGGAGGCCAGCGCGGTGACGCCGACGATGGTCTTCGGCGTCGTGTCCGAAAGAAGACCTGGCAGTCTCGCCGTCGACCTCCGCCGAGGATGACCCACAGAGCTGGCCTGGTCGTTGAGTCCACGGCTGACACCTCCGGGTGCCGGAGCCATCAAGTGGTGCTCGGGGAGCGTCGCACTCGGTGGATGAAAGAGGCGACGCACCGGACTGACCGATGGATGTCAACCGCGTATCGGCGACATGGCCGTCGTCGGGCGGGGCGTCCGCGGACCTCGACCGGGCACACCGGTGTCTCGTGCCGCTCCTGGCTCGCAGCATGGTGCGAGCTCGGCTGCGGTCAGGAGCATGGCTCGGGCTCCTGCTCCGGTCGGCCATGCCTTCGCTACTCCAGCTCGTCGCGGCGCTTCTCCCAGCCCGGCACGAACAGGGGCAGCATGTTGGCACGCTCGTAGGGATGGCCGGCGAGGCGGTCCCAGTCGAGGTCGATACCCAGCCCCGGACGTGTCGGCACCGGCACGTGACCGTCGACCGCCAGGATGGGTTCGTCCACGATCTCCCGCGTCCACGGGACGTTGAACTCCTCGAACGTCTCCTGCAGGTAGAAGTTGGGGATGCAGGCACCGAGCTGCGCGGAGATGGCGGCGCAGACCGGCCCCTGGGCGTTGTGCGGAGCGACCACGCCGTAGTGGGCATCCACCATGGCCGCTACCTGCCGCGTGCGCCATAAGCCGCCCAGGTAGAGCGGCTCGGGCTGGAGGATGTGCACCGCGTCGTGCTTCAGCAGCTCCGCGAACTGCTGCAGCGAGGTGAAGGATTCCCCCGTTGCCACGGGCACGGGTGAGCGCCGCGCCACCTCCACCGTGGCACCGATGTTCTGGTGCGGCACCGGCTCCTCGAACCATGCCGGACGGTATCCGGCCAGCCGCTCCGCGATGCGCAGGGCCGTGCTGACGCTGAAGCGCATGTGCCCCTCGATCAGCAGGTCGACCGCATCGCCCACGGCTTCGCGGACGGCGGCCACGATGTCGATCGAGAGGTCCTCTTCGCGCGGCTCCTGGGTGCGCCAGGCGGGGCCGAAGGGGTCGAACTTGAGGGCCGTGTAGCCCCGTTCGACGACACCCCGAGCCGCCTCCGCGAACGCCTCCGGCGTCCGTTCCACGCGGTACCAGCCGTTGGCGTAGGCGCGCGTGCGATCGCGCAGCCGGCCGCCCATGAGCTCGTGGATGGGCCGCCCGACCGACTTGCCCAGGATGTCCCAGCAGGCCACCTCGATGGCTGCCACCGCCGGTCCGTGGATCTGGCCGCCCTCCGAGTAGACGTCGCGCGTCATGCGCTGCACGATGAGCTCGATGTTCGCGGGGTCCTGGCCCAGCCAGGCATCCTCGAGCTCGTGGATGGCCGTCTCCACCGTCGCGCTGAAGGCATTGAGGGTGCCCTCGCCGACGCCGTGGAGCCCCTCGTCCGTGTCGACGCGGACGAAGAGCCAGTTCTTCCAGGGGTTGCCGACGAGGAAGGTGCTGACGCCGCTGATCCTCATGCCGCCCTCCTCAGGCCGCGCTGTCGATGCCCTGGCGGACCAGGCGCGCTCGCCTGATGACACCGGACGGCTCGCCGTCACCGATGAGCCAGCCGCCCATGCCCACGGCCACGGCACCAGCCCTGATCCAGTCGCCGGCCGTCTGCGCCGAGACGCCACCGGTGGGTACGATGGGGATGTCCGGGAAGGGCCCCGCGATCTGCGCCAGGTAGCCCGGGCCCACGGCGGCCGCCGGGAACAGCTTCACCGCACTCGCCCCGGCCGACCAGGCCGCGAGCGATCTCGGAGGGCGACAGGGCACCGGGGAAGCAGGGCACCCCGCGAGCCGCGCACCAGGCCACCAGCCCCGGGTCCGTGTGCGGCATGACGATGAAACGAGCGCCGGCGTCCAGCGCCCGAGCGGCGGCCTCGATGGAGAGCACCGTTCCGGCGCCGACGAGGGCACCCAGTCCATCGGCTGCCGTGGCCAGCACCTCGATGGCCCGCAGTGCATCGGCCTCCGGCTCGTTGAGCGTCAGCTCCATGGCCCGCACCCCACCCTCGACCAGCGCCGCCCCGATGGCGAGTGCTGCGGCCGCGGAGACGTGCCGGCCCACGGCGATGGCACGGCTCTCGACGATGAGGTCAGGGATGGCAGGTCGGTCGGTCATGGGGCCCTTCGCAACTGCTGGCTGAGGCCACGAGCCTATCGCCTTTGGGACATCATCGAGCGACACAGCGCGACCAGTCAGCAGAGGACATGACCATGGCCCATCGAGTACTCCCCGAGCCCGAACTCCTGGTCCGACACGACGCGCACGTCGGCGAGGGTCCGGTGTGGGATCCGCGCATCGGCCGGATCCTCTGGGTGGACATCCCCAACAACACGGTCTTCGTGACCGATCCTGCCGACGGTGCCACGCTCGAGCGGAGGCTGCCGCTGAGCGTGGGGGTGGTGCTGCCGCGGGCCGGCGGTGGCTACGTGGCGGCGCTCCAGGATGGTTTCTACGCCCTGCCGGACGAAGGCGAGCCGGAGCTCATCGCGCCGGTGTCGCCCGGCGATCCGCGGACCCGCCTCAACGATGGCGAGACCGACCCGCAGGGCCGGCTCTGGGCTGGCACGATGGGCTGGCATGCCGAACCTGAGCTGGGCTCGCTGTACCGCCTTGACCCGGACGGCACGGTCACCCGGATGGTCCAAGGGGTCACCATCTCCAACGGCCTCGGCTGGAGCCCCGACGGCACGACCATGTACTACGTGGATACGCCGACGTATCGCGTCGACCGCTTCGATTTCGATCCGGTCAGCGGAGACATCAGCAACCGGCGCGAGTTCGTGACCATCCGCCACGGCGGCGGCCGGCCCGACGGCCTGACCGTCGACAGCGAGGGCGCCGTCTGGGTCGCCACCTGGCCCGGCTACGGCGTGCACCGCTACCTGGCGGATGGGACCCTCGACGCGATCATCCCGCTGCCGGTCTCCAACGTCTCCAGCTGTGAGTTCGGCGGTCTCGACCTGCGCGACCTCTACATCACCACGGCCTGGGAGCTCCTGTCCGAGGAGGAGCACGCCGCACAGCCACTGGCCGGGAGCCTGTTCCGAACGCGCGTGGAGGTGCCGGGCAAGCCCCGCGTGCCGTTCGCCGGCTGACGCCCCTCAACCGATGCGCAGCTCGATCAGCTCGGGCCAGAACTTGCCGGTGACGAGGTACGTGTCGGCTACCGCGTCATAGGTGATGCCGTTGAGGACGGAAGCGTCCTCCGGCTGGGCGGCGCGCAGCGGCTCGAGGTCGACCAGGCCATCCACGATCCCGGCGACAGGGTCGATGCGAGCGATGCGCGCGGTCTGGTAGAGGTTGGCCCACACCGAGCCGCCGACGCACTCGAGTTCGTTGAAGCGCCCGGCAGCTGCGCCGTCAAGGGTCACCTCGATGCGCCCCACGACCTCGAAGCTGAGTGGATCGCGGAAGGTCAGCGTGCTCGATCCATCGCTCATCACGAGGCGTGCGCCATCGAAACAGAGGCCCCAGCCCTCGCCCTCGTAGCGATGGGCTTCGACCGGGTCGAACGTCTCGACGTCCCAGACGTTGGCCACGCCCTCCTGCCAGGTGAGCTGGATGAGCCGGTCGTCGACGAGGGCCAGGCCCTCGCCGAACTGGTCGTCGGGCAGGGCCACCGAACGCAGCACCTGGCCGGTCACCGGATCGACCTCGCGAAGCGTGGAGCGGCCGTGGAGGCCGGTCGACTCGTACAGTCGGCCGAACCCATCGAGCTGCAGCCCCTGGGTCCACGCTTCGCTGTCGTGCGGGCGGCGCGAGACGATGTCCCAACCGAGCACGGGGGCAGGGGAAGCGAGGACCGAGGTCCCCGGTGACGTGAGCGCCTCCCCATCGTCGGCGATCGCGAGATCATCGGCCATCGCGGGCGATGCCAGCGGGACCACGGTCAGCAGCGCTGCGAGGACGGGGACGATGACATGCACGGGCGCAGTGTGCCCCAAGTGTGCGAGTGGGGTGGGGCGCCGGCCGCTCGCCTGCCTGAGCGGTACCGGCGCTTTCCTGAGGCTACGTGCGCGCGCCGTCCCACGACACCATCATGTCTGCGCCGCCAGGTGACCCAGTAGTACGGGGAGCAGCCCACTGCACCGCACCGTGGTGCCACAGAGGAGACCGCACCGCCACGTCAGGCGCGATGGGCCCCCGGGCTACGTCACGACGATGAGCTACTCGCTTGAGTGATGCCCGGGGCTCGGCCATACTGGGCCGAGAGGGCTGCGCCGATGGTCCCGTGGTCTCGGACACCAAGTGGCCATCGCGCACAGGGCTTCAACCTGTAGATTCGTAGCCACGCCTGTCATAGGAGGGACTGCTTCATGTCCGGACCCAAGAACTCGACCCCCAAGGAAGCACCGGCGGCCACGGAACCACCGCCCAGCCAGCCGGCGCCAGCGCCAGGCGGGGTCTCCACCGCGCAGGCCACCGCGGCCGTCACCTCCGCGGTCAGCGTGGTGCGGCAGCGCCTGATGGCCGGTGAGCAACTGGTGCTCGCCGCGGCTTCGGTCATCGTGGTCATCGTGTACCTGCTCTTCCAGTTCCTGCTCGACTACCGGGTCATCAGCGACTTCACGGTCGTGATCGCAGTGCTCACCATCCTGACCATCTGGGTGCACCGCTGGGGCCACTACGACTTCGGCAACGGCTACCGCATCGTCATCGGCGCGCTGGGCATCTCGCTGGCGCTCTTCGCCGTCACCAGCCTGCTGGCATGGGCACGCATCGGGGGCGACTCGGTCGACTTCCTGCACCTCATCGCCCGCCTCATCTACTGGATCAGCGGTATCGCGGCCGGCTACGGTGCCTGGCTCGTCTTCCGCACCCGCGAGGCCTGAACCCAGCCCTCACAACCGGCTGAGCCGTTTGCAGGACGGCTCGCTCGAACAGACCGACCGGGCCGTCCCAGGGGCGGCCCGGTCTCTTGATTCGGTAGGCGACCGCAGCTCGTCCCTGGACAGGGTCTATGCAAGCGGGGCGCTCCCCTGCTAGGCTTCGCTCGCAATAACCACGCCGACGAGGCAACCCAACAGAAGACCCGCCGCGCCCACGGCAGGGATCCTGATGCACACCGGCCCGTGAAGCCGGCTGTGCACCGCTGTCGGATCTGATCGGCGTTCCCCAGACGCCCTCCGGTCCTGGCCGTGTCTCCATCGCGCGCCCCAGCGCGTCGGTGACGAGGTCGCTACCCCAGTCGCGACCACCCTCCCCCACCCCTGCCGCCGCGCGTGTCGACGTGCCGCCGCCATCGCCCCAGCGATGCCGCGGCCCGCAAGGAGACTTCGCATGTCCGTGACCTCCACCGACGTCAACCCTGCGACAGCCAGCCTGCCAGACGGGCGAGTGCGCGCCACAGTGGTGCGCGCGAGCCTCGGCGCTCTCGCCGTCGCTGCACTGCTGGCGACCCCGCAGCTGGCACATCCCGCGCCCGTGGCCGCGGGCTCCTCCTGCACCGGCTGGACCAGCATCAGCAAGCCGCCCCCGAAGATCCGGGTGCTGCGCACACACAGCGGCCAGGTCGAGACGGTCGGCTTCCGCCGTTACGTGGCCATCGTCATGGCCTCCGGGGAGTGGCCGAGCCACTTCCACCAGGCCACGCTCGAGGCTGGAGCCGTCGCCACCAAGCAGTACGCCTGGTACTACACCATGAGGGGGCATCACCGTCCCTTCTATCGCAGCAGCGACGGCTGCTATGACGTCCGCGATGACACCGACGACCAGCTCTACCGGCCCGAAAGCGCCAGGCCGACCGCCAGGCAGTGGCGCGCCATCGACGCCACGTGGGGGCTGACGCTGCGCAAGTTCGGTCGCTTCTTCCTGACCGGCTACCGTGCCGGCGTCACCAGCGGCTGTGCCGCGGACGCCAATGGCTGGAAGCTCTACTCACGAAGCGTGCAAGCGTGTGCCAGGCAGGGCTGGTCACGACAGGACATCCAGGAGGCCTACCTGGGCCCGAACCTGTCGTTCGTGTGGTCGCCCGATTCCGGGCCGATCATGGCGGAGCCGGACGTCATGCTGCGAGCGCGCAACACCCTTCCTGACGCGGCGGCGACGGTAACCTGGAGGCCCACGGCCAAGTCGGCCGGCATCACGCGCTATACCCTGCAGCGACAGGTCGGCAGAGGGGCATGGAAGACCGTCCACGTGGGCTCGTCGCGGAGCCGCAAGACCGATGCCTGGCTGAAGATCGGCACGCACAACCGCTTCCGCGTCCGCGCCACTGACGCCAAGGGTCGCACCGGGCCCTGGACCTACAGCGACGCCCGGACGGCCACCCTGCGCGGGCCGGTCGGACTGCGCCTTGGGAACACCAGGACGATCGCGGCCAAGGCGAGGAGCGGCTGGGCCCGGGCACGCCTGACCGGCCGATCCATCGCCCTCGTCGCCCGGACCGGCCCCGGCATGGGCAAGGCCAAGGTCTTCGTGAACGGCAAGCGCGTCGCCGTGGTCGATCTGGCGCGGCCGACCACGACCAGCCGTGAGATGGTGTGGGCTCGGAACTTCGGCTCCGCCAAGCCCCGCAGGGTCGCCGTGAAGGCCGTCGGCCGCGATGGCGTCATCGAGTTCCGCGGCTTCTACGTGCTGCGCTGATCCTCGTCGGCACGGACGGCGGTGTACCCTCTGGCGGTCTCACCGCAGTCGCAGGAAGCGTCGGAGGTCAAGCGATGCCCCGAATCGTCCGTGGCGCCCTGGTCCAGGCAACCTGGACCGGCGACAAGGAGTCGATGATCCAGAAGCACGAGCAGTTCGCCCACGAGGCGGCGAAGCAGGGTGCCCAGTTCATCCTCTTCCAGGAACTCTTCTACGGGCCCTACTTCTGCCAGGTCCAGGACCCCGAGTACTACTCCTACACCGAGCTCATCCCGGACGGGCCCACGACGCGGCGCATGCAGGATCTGGCGAAGCAGACCGGCATGGTCGTGGTCGCACCGATGTACGAAGAGGATGGGCAGGCCTCGGGCATCTACTACAACACCGCCGCCATCATCGACGCCGACGGCACGTACCTGGGCAAGTACCGCAAGACACACATCCCGCAGGTCAAGGGTTTCTGGGAGAAGTACTACTTCCGGCCCGGCAACCTGGGCTACCCGGTCTTCGAGACCGGCATCGCCAGGTTCGGCCTGTACATCTGCTACGACCGCCACTTCCCCGAGGGCGCCCGAGCGCTGGGCCTCAACGGTGCCGAGATCGTGCTCATCCCCAGCGCCACGTCGCGCGGCCTCTCCGAGTACCTCTGGCGCATCGAACAGCCCTCGCACGCGGTGGCGAACGGGTACTTCGTGGGCACCATCAACCGGGTCGGCATCGAACCGCTGGGCGACGACGACTTCTACGGGCAGTCCTACTTCTGCGACCCGCGTGGCCAGTTCGTGGGTGACGTCGGGGACGCCTACGAGGAGGAGCTCATCGTGCGGGACCTCGACCTGGACATGATCGAGCAGGTCCGCCAGACGTGGCAGTTCTACCGTGACCGCCGGCCCGACGCCTACGCCGATCTCGTCAAACCCTGATCGTCGTACGGTGTAGGCTGCCCCGCCATGGACTTCGGTTTCACACTCAAGCCCGAGCACAGCATCGAGCGCACCATCGCCCTCACCCGGCAGGCGGAAGCTGCCGGTTTCGGCTACGGCTGGCTCTTCGACTCGCACGTCCTCTGGAAGGACGTCTACCCCCTGCTGACGCTGATGGCCGTCAACACCACACACATGCGCCTGGGCACCTGCGTCACCAACCCGGCGACCCGGGACATCACGGTGACCGCCAGCGTGCTGGCGACCCTTGACGAGATCTCAGGTGGCCGCATGGACCTGGGCATCGGGCGTGGTGACAGCGCCCAGCGCGTGCTGGGCAAGACGCCGGTCACGGCACGCACGCTGGACCGTGCCGTCGGCATCATCCGCGACCTCGTGGAGGGCCGGGTCGCCACATACCTGGACGCGGAGCTGGAGCTGACCTGGACGGGCAAGTGGAAGCTGCCGGTGTGGATCGCCGGCTACGGGCCCATGGTGCTGGGCATGACCGGCCGGGTCGCCGATGGCGTCATCCTGCAGCTGGCTGACGTGGATCTCATCAAGTGGCTGGTGGGCATGGTGCGCGAGGCTGCGGCAGAGGCGGGGCGCGACCCCGCTGCCATCAGGGTGCAGGCTGCCGCGCCGGCCCATGTCGGGCCCATCGAGGTCTGCCGCGGACGGGTGCGCTGGTTCCCGGCCCTGGTAAGTAACCATGTCGTCGATCTCGTCAACAAGTACCCCCGTGAGCAGCTGCCGGAGTCGCTGACCGGCTACATCCGTGACCGCGAGGGCTACGATTATCGCCACCACGCCGAGGTCGGCTCGGACAATGCCCAGTTCGTCAGCGACGAGGTCGCCGACCGCTTCAGCATCGTGGGCCCGGCGGAGGAGCACGTCAGGCGGCTCCTGGAGTTGCGCGAGGCCGGCGTGGACCAGTTCAACCTGTACCTCATGAACGGTGACGAGGAGGCACAGCTGGAGGCCTACGGCGCGACGGTCATCCCGGCCGTACGCCAGGCGCTGGCAGGGACCTGAGCTGGCCGGGCGGCGGCGGCCCCCACACGGTGCCGTGCGGCCGGGAGGACCCAGGTGTCGGCGATGCACGCTGCGGATCCGTGCGGATAGGTCCGCGAGCCCGGCATTTCGGCGCCTGTGGCACCATCCCCACGCATGAGTGGACCGACCAGACCCCCGAGTGGAGGCATGCCACGCCAGGCGTGGACGCCTGAGCCAGCCCCTCAGGGTGTCGCTGTCCCGCCTGCGGCCTGACCAACGAGGCCGGTGCGCGGGTCTGCCGCAACTGCGGTCTGCCCATCGCCAGCGCCACCGACCCCCTGCGGGGCGTCGCTCCAGGTCGCGTGGACATGCCCGGTGCGCAGCGCTCCGGGCTGTCCGCCACCATCGGACTCGCGCTGGTCGTCGGACTGCTCATCGTCGGCGGCACGCTGGCCATCTCCGGCGGCGGCATCCTCAGCTCGGGCGGGCGCCTCGGTGTCCCCGGTGAGAGTCCCTCGCCTGCTCTCCGAGACGAACGAGGGCGCTACCGAAGATGGCTCCGGCCCGATCGTCCTTCCGCCTGCGGACACGGACACGGTCGAGCCCGGTGCCGACGATGGCGCCACGACCACGATCGGGACGGCCTTCGACTACACCTGCGAGGACGGCGTGATCGCGGACCTCAGCAGCTCCAAGTGGTTCCTCAGTCAATTCCAGGTCGGCGAGCGCGTCACCGATGAGGAGAGCTACGACCGCATCACCTGGGAGATGTCGAAGCGAGGCGGCGCCAAGAACGGCACCGAGGCGACCATGGAGTGGGTGACCCCCAAGGAGGCGCGGGCGCTGGTCGGCGCTTCCCTGGTCAACGGGCAGCGCGCCATCGTGGTCACCTTCGATGGACCCGTGGACATCACGGCCGGCCAGAAGGTGGACCAGCTGCTCCTTGAGCCCGAGAACGTCGTCCAGATCCGCACCGTGGACATGTTCGAAGGCGAGGACGGCAAGGTCCGCACCGTGATCGGCCTGCGTGGCGACAGCTGCGTGCGCATGTCGTCCACCGGCTGGAAGAAGAAGGGCAAGACGAACACCGCCAAGGTCTACCTGGACGTCGAGAAGTCCTGATCGACGGCGTCAGCCGCTGAGGGTGTCAGCCGCTGAGCTCGATGTCGTCAGCGAAGACGTCAGACCAGTTGCCGGCGGCATCGCGCACCTGTGCATACACCGTCCTGGGTCCCGACAGCCCGTCGCCCCCCAGCGAGGTGTCGCGCAGGTCCCAGGCGAGCGTGTCCCGGATGGGCATGCGCAGGCTCTCGCAGCAACCGCCCCTTGGCATCGAGCTCAGGACTGCCCGAGACGCTCAGGTGTGTCACCCACGTGGTGGCATCGCCGTAGGTCAGCGCCAGCGTGACGGCCGCGTCTGCCGTGCTGGCGGCGCCGTCGTTGATGGTCAGCGTCCCGAACGGCTTGTCAGCATCGTCGGCACAGCTGTAGAGACGGACGTCATCGATGTACCAGCCACGGGCTCCGACGGCCCGATCCGAGGCCATCCGGAAGCGGACCTTCAGGCGACTTCCGGCGAAGCGCGAGAGGTCCAGCCGCGCCGATGACCAGCCGTGGGAGTTGCCGGTGAAGGCGCGTTGTCCAGCCAGGGCGTTGCCGAAGCCACCGGCGATGCGGCCGTTGTAGCCGCCGTGCGTGAAGAGCGCCTTCACCGGCCGCCACGGCCCGCCGTCGACCTTGACCTCCACGATGCCGCCGTCGTAGCGCCGCCTGGCATCACGGTCGAACGAGTAGCCGTGCTCGAAACGCAGGAAGGCACCCTCTGGGATCATCCACGGCGAGGTGCTGCGCATGACCGTGTCCGACTTGCGACCGTAGTCCGGTGCGTAGAAGTTGAGCTTGCCGCTGGAGGCCCAGGTGCCATCCCAGGCCGCGCTGTTGTTCGGATTCTGGGGGTAGAACCAGCCCTTCCGGCCGGGCAACAGGCGCTGGGTCTTCCAATTGCCGGCCGCGGGATCCTCGAGGTCATCAGCGAAGACATCGACGGGGCGCTTCCCGGTCGGGCACAGCGGCGCCTGGCGGGGCGCCAGCCGCCTGGGCTCGAGGTGCATCTGCGTCGCCAGCGTGGCATCACGCACCGACTTGCAGTGCGCCACCGTGAAGCCGTCGATCCCGACCAGGTCCGTGCAGGCAGCCACGAGCGCATCGGCCAGGTCGATGTAGTTGGCCGCCGGCGTCAGGCGCGTCGTCAGCGCCTGGTAGAACACCCGGGCCGCGCGGGTCTGACCGATGGCGGCGATGTCGTAGCCGCGGAAGCTGCCGCCATCGGCGATCAGGGAGGCGGCCTTGTTGCCGACACCGCTGTTGCGGTGCACACCGCCATCGTCAGCCGTGCCCTTGTACCAGCGCGGGCTGCGCACGCGGTCTGGATGGCCGAAGCGCGTGGGATCCCGCATGTCGCGAAAGGCGCCGAGGGGTGTGTCCTCGCCGATCTTCCAGGCCGTCGCGGCCGTGTCCTGGCCGCCGGGGTAGCTGAGGTCGATGAGCTCGCCGAAGATGTCGGCCAGGGACTCGTTGATGGCCCCCGACTGGTAGAAGTAGAAGAGCGGCACGGTGTGGTCCAGGAGGCCGTGCGTGAACTCGTGAGCGACGATGTCGTCAGCCCGGGCCCAGCCCCTGCCGAAGATGGCCTGCTGCTCGGCCCACTTCCACTCTGCGCCCTGCCATGGGCACCCCGACACGCCGCAATGGCGAACCGTGGCCTTCAGGCGGGCGCCGTTGCCATCGAGACCAGCACGCCCGAAACGGCTGGCCAGGAAGTCATCCACGACGCCCATGAGCCGGTACAGGGCATCGACGTCGCCGACGCCGGTGTTCGCCTGGCCCTCGCTCCGGGCGAACGGAGGGCTGCAGCGGAAGCTCCGTCCCGGCGCATCCTGGTTGTCGCAGATGAGGCGATCGACGCTGTAGATGCGACCGATGGTGGTCAGCACCTCGCCACCGCGAGCGTCCACGAGGACCAGTCGACGCTGGGCGGCCTGGCGTCCGCGCGCCGGCAGGGACGCGTCGATGCGCCACACCGGACGCACCCCGACGGAGACCAGCAGAGGGTCGCCCATGACGCGCGGGTCGTACAGCGCCAGGCCCTCGGAGCGGGTCGTCACCTCGGATCGCCGCCGACCAGCTTCCCGGGCCAGCCAGGTCGAGGCGATGACGCGCGCCCGTGAGGCCGAGAGGCGTGGCTTCGTGTCGACGCTGGTGTCCGAGGGCAGCACCTCGCCGGCGGCAGACAGGACCTCGCCCTGCTCCGAGACCTGGACCACGATCTGGCCACCCATCACCGGCAGTCCGGCGCGCACCTGGTCGAAGCGCACGGTCACGCTGAAGGGCACGCTGCCCGAGGCGGGGTCGATGGATCCCGGGCGCCGCGGACGATGGCGCCTGCGACTGCCGGCGTGCCTGGCTGAGCCGCAGCTCCCGCTCCGGTGAGGCCAGGCCGAAGAGTCTGCCGTAGCGATCGATGAAGCGGCGGGCCCGTGATCGCGCGTCGGCCACCGATAGCCTGCGCTTGCCCGAGGCCACGGCAGCCAGTGCGGGTCCCAGCGGCCGACTTCCGCGTTCCCGAGAGGAAGCGCACGCGCCTCGTCTCGGGGTGATAGCCCAGCCGTGTCTGGCCCGGGAGGCCTTCCAGCAGTGCCCTGTCTCGCTCCAGGATGCGCCCCTTGTTGACCTGGCGCGCCGCCCAGCCATCCTTGCCCAGGCGACCGCCAGAGGGCGCGGCAGCCTGGGCGGCTGGAGACGGCAGTAACAGCGCCACCACCACGAGCAGCACCAGGCCCGGCCCGCGACGTGGTCGCCGCGTCCCGGCAGAGGGCACCCTGGCAGGGGGCGTCACGGTAGGGGGTTTCACGGCGGGCGGCGTCACGGCGTGTCACTCCAGCCGTGACCAGTCACCGGGTGGGGCACTCGGGACGTGGGCATGACGGCGTTACGGTACACGACACACCCGCAAGGTCGCCCCAGTGGCGGTGTGGCCGGCGTGCGCCGGGCGCTACCGGCAGGCACTACCATGGCCGCTCCACAACGAGATCACCGGGAGGCAGCGATGCGCACGCTCATCACCAACGGCACGGTCGTCAACGCTGACGGTTCCTATCGCGCCGACGTCCTCATCGAGGATGAACGGATCGCCGCGGTCGGGCTCGGCGGCGACGACTCGCCTTCGGGCCGGGGGCTCCCGGTCCTGGCCCAGGTCGCCGTCGACCAGTCCATCGACGCCCGGGGGCGCTGGGTCATCCCCGGCGGCATCGACCCGCACACGCACATGGAGCTGCCCTTCGGGGGCACCTTCGCGAAGGACACCTTCGAGACGGGCTCGCGCGCGGCGGCCTTCGGCGGCACCACCACCATCATCGACTTCGCCGTGCAGGGCAAGGGCGAGGCGCTGCGTCCCGGCCTGGAGACCTGGATGACCAAGGCCGAGGGCAACTGCGCCATCGACTACGGCTTCCACATGATCATGGGCGACGTCAACGACGCCGCCCTCAAGGAGATGGACGAGCTGGTCGAGGAGGGCGTCACCGACTTCAAGCTCTTCACGGCCTACCCGGGCGTCCTCCTTTCCGACGATGGCGCCATCTTCAAGGCCATGCGGCGGACCGCCGACAACGGCGGCCTCATCCTGATGCACGCCGAGAACGGCGTGGCCATCGATATCGTCGCCAACGCCAATGCCGAGGCCGGCCGGACCGACCCCTACTATCACGGCGTCTCCCGCTACCCCGTCTTCGAGGGCGAGTGCGTCAACCGCGTCATCCGCTTCGCGGAGGCTGCGGAGGTGCCCGTCTACATCGTCCACCTGAGCTCCCGCGACGCCCTCGAGGAGGTCGTCCGCGGCCGCGATCGCGGTGCCATGGCCTTCGCCGAGACCTGCCCGCAGTACCTCTTCCTGTCGCTCGATGACATGGGCAACGGCTTCGAGGGCGCCAAGTTCGTGTGTTCGCCACCGCTGCGGCCGAAGGACCACCAGGAGGATCTGTGGCGCGGCCTCGTCAGGGACGATCTGCAGTGCGTGGGCACGGACCACTGCCCCTTCGACTTCAAGGGTCAGAAGGAGCTGGGTCGCGGCGATTTCCGCAAGATCCCCAACGGCCTGCCCGGTGTCGAGGAGCGCATGGACCTCATCTACCAGGGCGTCGTGCAGGGAAGACTGACCCGGGAGCGCTGGGTGGAGGTGACCTCGACGGCGGCGGCGCGGCTGTTCGGACTGGCCGGGCGCAAGGGCGTCATCGCCCCTGGCTACGATGCGGACATCGTCATCTACGATCCGGAGCGCAAGCACGTCCTCTCCGCCGCCACGCACCACATGGATGTGGACTACTCCTGCTACGAGGGCATGGAGGTGCAGGGCGGCAGTGACATCGTGATGTCGCGCGGCAAGGTCATCGTCGAGGATGGCGAGTACAAGGGCAGGAAGGGCGACGGCCGCTTCCTGAAGCGCCAGACCGCCCGCGAGTACCTGCGCTGACCGGCTGCCGCCGATAGCGGACCGGCGGCGCGGCCATCAAACCGGCTCGCCTGCCGCCATCGACCCCGCCTGACGGCCATCAACCCCGCCTGGCCGCCATCGAGCCGGCTCGCCTGCCGCCATCGACCCCGCCTGACGGCCATCAACCCCGCCTGGCCGCCATCAAGCCGGCTCGCCAGGCCGACTCCGCCGTTCCTGTCACCTATGCACCGGAGGACTGGTTGACCACAACACGGGCGGTGCGGCGCCGCCAGCTGCGGGCGGCAGCTCCTCGTGGAGCTCAGCGCGAGCGTGGAGATGTCCTTCTGACCCGGCTCGCGGCGGTCCGGACGCGTGTCGGCCCGGCTCGGACCTGTCTTGCAGTCCTCCCAGGACTAGGCGACAGGAACCACAGCCCACGCAGAGGCCCCACCGGCTGGGCCAGCCAGCGGCGGATATCTCGCGCCGTCCCGGGCAATCCGGCGCGGACGAGCGATCCGATGGAGCTCAGCCTTCGCCGGTTGGTGCTGGAATCCTCGACCACCAGGATGACCCCGACCGCGCGAGGCCGCCACCCCAGCCGCTCCTCGGCCACCACTGCTGCGAGCCGTGCCTTGGTATCGAGCCGCCGCTGCGTCTCCTCGTACGAGTAGACCGCCGATTTGAGCTCGATGATGCACACGGCCCGCGACTCCCATTGGCTCGCGAACAGGTCGATGGAGCCGCGCTCACCGAAGTGCCGGAACGTGACCTCCGGGATGACCTGCCACCCCAGGCCCTGGACGATCCCGGCAGCACACATGCCGAGCGCTGCGTGGCGCTCATCGAGCAGCTGATCGCTGAGCCCGCCGCGCCAGCGGACGTCGAGCTCGCCGCGTGCCTCGACGGCGCCGAGCATGCGGCGGATGACGCGGAGGTCGAGTACATCGAGGTGGCCCCTCTCCAGCCGGGAGACAGTGGACTGCGAGACCCCGGCCGCCTCGGCCAGGTCCGCCTGCCGCCATCGGCGGCGCCGCCGAAGCGCCCTGACCAGCAGCCCGACCCGGCGATCGTCCATGGCGGGCATGGTGGGCAGCGCGGCTTGCCCCTGGCTGATTGGCGCCTCACCCGGCACTTCACGGCGCCTGTGGCACGTCACGGCGCCCGCCCGCGTCGGAGACCCCAGGCATGGCGTCCGGCGTGGATGGCCAGGGTTCAGGTGATGGCATCCCCCCGGGCGTCGACCCAGGAGAAGGCCAGGCCATCGCCAGTCGGGGACACGGTCACGTCGGCCAGCGAACGCGCGAGGTGGTCGGCCGCCCCAAGCTCCTCGGGCTGGTGCGTGGTCAGCACCGCCAGCACCCAAGCACCGGCTGCCTTGGCCGCGGTGATGCCGGCCGGGGCATCCTCGATGATGAGGCAGCGGGATGCGGGCACGCCCAGCAGTTCGGCTGCACGCAGATACGGATCCGGAGATGGCTTGCCGCGCGGCACGTCCTCTGCGGTGACCAGCACGGCCGGTTCGGGCAGCCCGGTGGCGGCAAGCCAGCGCCGCGCCATCACACCGGGTGCGCTCGTGGCGATGCCCCAGCGACCGTCGCGCAGCGAAGCCAGCAGTTCGGCCGCGCCTGCCAGGGCCCTGACCCCGCCGTCATCATCGTCGCGGGCCAGGCCGTCGTTGTAGCGCCGCGCCTCGGCCACGGCATCAAGATGGGGCGCTACCAGGCGGATCGTATCCGCTGCCGGGCGGCCGAAGTGCAGGGCCACGATGCGCTCGGGATCGACGCCGTGGCGCTCCGCCCAGCGGAGCCAGTGGCGTTCGTAGATGCCGCCGGTGTCGACGAGCACGCCGTCCATGTCGCTGATCAGGGCGTCGACGAGGAGCTCAGGCATGCGCGGGAGCCTCACCCATGCGCGGGGGAGCTGGGCACGCAGGGGCCCGACCCCAGGCACGAATGGGATTTGGGCACGAGCGGCGGGAGATCCTGGCCGATCGATCCCGCCGCTGGCCCCTGGAACGGCTACCGCGTGCGCGGGAAGCCGAGGTTGATCTCCGAGGTCGCCGGATCGGGCCAGCGCGCCGTCACCACCTTGCCCCGGGTGTAGAAACGGACGCCTTCGGGGCCGTACATGTGCAGGTCGCCGAAGAGCGAGGACCGCCAGCCACCGAAGGAGTAGTAGGCCACCGGCACCGGGATGGGCACGTTGATGCCGACCATCCCGACATCGATGTCGAACTGGAACTGCCGTGCCGCCCCACCGTCGCGGGTGAAGATGGCCGTGCCGTTGCCGTACTCGTGGCTGTTGATGAGCTTGACCGCTTCCTCGTAGGTCTCGCAGCGCACCACGGTCAGGACCGGGCCGAAGATCTCGTCCCTGTAGCAGTCCATGTCCGGCTTGACGTCGTCGATAAGGGAAACGCCCAGGAAGAAGCCGTTGCTCTCCTTGTACAGCGGGTGCTCGCGGCCGTCGGCCACGATGGTGGCGCCCTGCTGCTGGCCGCTCTCGATGTAGGAGGCCACCTTGTCACGGTGCTCCCGGGTCACGAGCGGGCCCATCAAGGCTTCGGGCCTGGTGCCATCCGCGATGACGACCTGGGGCAGGCGCTCCCTGATGGCCTCGATGAGCGGATCGTGGATATCGCCCACGGTGACGACCGTGGCGATGGCCATGCAGCGCTCACCGGCGCTGCCGTAGCCGGCGGAGACGGCCGCGTCGGCGGTCAGGCCGATATCCGCGTCGGGCAGCACCAGCATGTGGTTCTTCGCTCCGCCGAGGGCCTGGACGCGCTTGCCGGCACGCGTGCCGTTCTCGTAGATCTTCTTCGCGGCCGGCGTGGAGCCCACGAAGGAGATGGCCGCGATGTCGGGGTGCTCCACTAGGCCGCTGACGGCCGCACGGTCACCCTGGAGCACGTTGAAGACGCCGTCGGGCAGCCCGGCCTCCTTCATCAGCTGGGCCAGGAGGATCGAGGGCGAGGGGTCTGTCGTGGAGGGCTTCAGGATGAAGGTGTTACCGCTGGCGATGGCGTTGCCGAACATCCACATCGGCACCATGGCCGGGAAGTTGAAGGGCGTGATGCCGGCGACCACACCGAGGGGCTGGCGGATCTGGTAGACATCGATGCCCGTGGAGGCCTGCTCGCTGAACTCGCCCTTCATCAGCTGTGGCACGGCGCAGGCGAACTCGATGTTCTCGAGGCCTCGGGCCACCTCGCCGGCCGCATCGCTGAGCACCTTGCCGTGCTCGGCGGTGATGAGCGCGGCGATCTCGTCGCGATGCACATGGAAGGCATTGCGGATGGCGAACATGATGTCCGCGCGCCTGGAGAGCGACGTCGCGCGCCACATGGGATAGGCGGCCTTCGCAGCCGCGACCGCCATCTCGAGCTCCTCGGCGCTGGCCACATCGACGGTCCTGGTCTGCTGGCCCGTGGCCGGGTTGTAGACAGGACGGCTCTGGCCTGACGTGGAGGGGACGATGCGGCCGTTGATCCAGTGGCTGACCCTGCCGAGGGTCCCCTGCGCCGCTGCCGCCTGCGGTTCCAGTACCTGCGTCATGTCTTGACCTCATGCCTCAGTGTGGGGGGACAAACGATAATCCATGCTGTCCATCCGGACCGCCGGCGACAGGCCCGCAGTCGATGCGGCCCGCCGGCGATCGGCCTGCCAGCGAACGGCCCGCCGGCGAACGGCAGGGGGCCAGTCAGCCGTCGAGTGGCCAGGCAGTTGCCCAGCTGCCCGGCTAGCTGGGCAGCTCGCCCATGGCGACTAGCTTGTCGACCAGGCCCTGGACGGACGCCGCGGAGGCCATGAAGGCGGCCTGCTCCTCGTCGGTCAGGCCGATCTCCACGATGCCTTCCACGCCATGGCGTCCGAGCCGCGTAGGGACGCCGACATACAGGCCGTCGACGCCGTACTGGCCCTCCAGGTAGGCCGCGCAGGGCAGCACCATGTGCCGATCGTTGACGATGGCGTCCACCATCGCCACGACCGACGCCGCCGGGGCATAGTAGGCGCTGCCAGTCTTGAGCAGGGAGACGATCTCAGCGCCGCCGTCGCGCGTGCGCTGCACGATGGCATCGATCCGCTCGGGGGTCATCAGCTCCGTGATGGGCACCCCGCCCACGGTGGAGTAGCGCGGCAGGGGCACCATCGTGTCGCCATGGCCGCCGAGCACGAAGGCCGAGGTGTTGGTCACGGAGACGCCCAGCTCCATGGCGATGAAGGTGCGGAAGCGCGAGGAATCGAGCACCCCGGCCATGCCCACGACCCGGTCGGAGGGGAGGCCGCTGGCCTCCAGCGCCACGTGGCACATCGCGTCGAGCGGGTTGGTCACGACGATGAGGATGGCCCCGGGTGAGTGCGCCACCGCCTGCTCCACGACGCTGCGCACGATGCCGGCGTTCTTCGCCATCAGGTCATCGCGACTCATGCCCGGCTGCCGGGCCAGGCCGGAGGTGACCACGATGACATCCGAGCCCGCCGTGTCGGCATAGTCATTGGTGCCCCGGATCACCTTGTCGAAGCCCCGGATCGGTGCCGCCTCAGCAAGGTCGAGCGCCTTGCCCTGCGGAAGCCCTTCGACGATATCGACGAGCCAGACGTCGGCGAGCTCCTGCTCGAGCATGCACTGGGCGGTCGTGGCGCCGACGTTGCCTGCGCCGATCACGGTGACGAGCGGATTAGCCATGGACGTGGCGACTCCTCAGCTACGGAGGTGAGTGCTGAATCCTACCCCGCAGCGCCGGCGTCGGTCCCCCGGCACTGCCAGCCCGGCCTCAGGTCCGCGGACTGGTCGTCGGGTCGGCCAGCGGCAGGGTCACGGTCACGCTCGCTCCCTCCCCTGCCCGCGACTCGACCTCGATGGAGCCGCCCGCGCCTCGGACGAAGACGGACAGAGCTGAGAGCCCCTGTCCGCTACCACCTCGATCGTGTTTGGTCGTGAAGCCGGGCTCAAAGAGGTGCTCCAGCGCCTCATCCGAGAAGCCCAGGCCGGTGTCGGCGACGATGATCTGGGCGGTCTCGTCCGAAGCACGACGCGTGGTGACGCTGAGCTTGCCGCCGTCCTCCATGGCATCGCGCGCATTGAGCACCAGGTTGAGCACGACGCGTTCGACGCGCAGCTTGGAGATGGTCACTTGGGCGCCCTCCGAATCGGGCTCCAGGCGCATCTCGATGCTGTGAGGCAACAGCGCGTCCAGCAGCCGGCGCATGGCGTTGACGGTGCTGTCGAGGTTGACCGCCACGAGCGTCCTCGAGGTGTCGGCGCCGTCCAGCTGGTCCACGAGATCGAACACGGCCGCGGTCACGACCACGCAGTGGGCCACATCCTCGCGGGCGGGGTCTTCGGGCGACAGACCGCGCAGCGCCAGCTCAGCGTGGCCGCGCACAGCGGTGAGCAGGTTGCGCATGTCGTGACTGATCGAGCGCAGCGCCTCGGGAGTGGGTTCCATGGACATGAGCATAGCGAGGTCGGCAGGGAAGACGCTGGCATACTCACCGCATGCCGTCCCGCATGAGCATCAACGCGACCCTGCAGCGCACCGTTGGGCGCCGACCGGCGCGCTGGGTCCGCGGCCAGCTCATGGGGCGGGGTCATCTGCTCCCGGATTTCATCATCATCGGCGCCGCGCGCAGCGGCACCACGCATCTGCTCGGTCAGCTCAATGCACACCCCAACGTCCTCGCTGGCCCGCGCGAGACGCACTTCTTCGATACCCATCGCTACACCTACGGGCTGGGCTGGTATCGGCTCCGCTTCCCGACCAACAAGGCCCGCCGCCAGGCCTACAAGCTGGGCGTGCATCCGGTCCTCACCGGCGAATCGAGCCCGTCGTACCTCTCGCATCCCAACGTCCCGGCTCGCGTGGCGCGCCGCGTCCCGGAGGCGAAGCTGCTGGTGCTGCTGCGTGAGCCGGCCGCACGGGCGGCCTCCCACTGGGCCTGGTGCCTGCGCCAGTGCGGCGAGACGCGCTCCTTCCGGGAGACCGTGGAGGCGGAGATCGGCCCGCCCGGCGACAGCGGCGGCATCCGCATCCCTGCTGACAAGCGCGTCAGTGATCCGCTCGTGGTGCGGCGCGGCATCTATCAGCCTCAGTTGGAGCGCTGGCGGACGCATTTCCCGAAGGACCAGATGATGGTCATCCAGAGCGAGCGCTGGTTTCGCGATCCGCCGCGCGTCCTGGCAGAGGTCTGCGACTTCCTCGGCCTGCCCAGGCAGGAGACACTGCCGCGGGTCATGCGCAACCGCAACAAGCCGCATGCGCCCTACGACTCCGACGTGCTGGCGCGCCTGCGCGAGTTCTACCGCCCCTACAACGCGGAGCTGGCCGAATACCTGGGCATGGACCTCGACTGGGACGGCCCAGCCGGCTGATTGATCGCCACGGCATCCTGACGGCGCCAACCGGCGTGGTTGAGCGATGCATCGATCATCCGGGACCGACGGTTCATCGGCCCCGAATGGCGGCATCGGGAGGGCGTGGTAGGGTCGCTCCAGCCGTGAACCGAACGCTGACCGCAGCGGGCACCCGTGAGGCCCGCCACCACCATGTCCGCTGGCGCGTGCACCGGACCGCCCTGAGCAGTGTCCTGCTGGGAGCCGCGCTTCTCGCCACGGACCTGACCACTCCCTTCTCCGCCGCCCATCTGCCCACTGCCACGACCACGCCGCGGGCCACTGCCGCGACCACAGCGCAGGCCGGACCCTGCGTCGCCGGTTGGAGCGAGCAGCCCATCCCCGGTGAGGCGTTCCTCTCCACGCCCTTCGAGATCCTCACGCATGACGAGCAGCCGGCCTGGATCCTGGGCGGTGCCAACTCCGGTGTCCTGGCGCTGCGCTGGGACGGTTCGACCTGGGTGCGCAGCGCGACGTCGACGCGCGGTCATCAGGGCCTCGTCGGCGGCGAAGTCATCGGCGCACGCAAGGTCCTCGCCGTCGGTTACAAGCGCCCCACCCGCGGGGAGGGCGAGGGCTCGCTCCTGCCCATCAGCGGCCAGATCACAGGTGCTACCTGGAAGGGCCGCACCGTTCCCGTCCCGCCCGGCCCACGCGCCACGCTCACCG
>CAVYAL010000003.1:0-49073 GCA_963766505.1 uncultured Gammaproteobacteria bacterium | reverse complement strand
GGATTGCGTCGAGGTCGAGCAGCGGGACGCCGAACTCCTGGGAAGCCGAAATCGCGACCTCGCGCGGGTCGGCGAGGTTGTGCTCGACGAGGTAGGTGACGATGTGGATCCGGCGTTCGCGTGCGGCGAGGAGCGCGTCGGCCATGGCGGACTCGGTGACGAGGCCGTCAGCCACCAGGCGCTGAGGCAGCCCCTGCAACCCGGAGCGGGAGGAACCGGTCGCGGACATCGCCAGCTCGTTCATAGGGTCCAGGGTGTCATGGGCGGCTGAGTCGTAAGGGATCCCGAAAGTTACCGGAGAAGTGCCGGGCCTTCAAATGTCAGGTTGAACTGGATTCTCAGCCAAGTGCGAGGGCCGTGTCTTGACGGGGTTCACGGAGTCGGGAGGTCGTGCTGGAACCCTGCCATCTGCCCCCGGGCAAATCGGTTTCGGAAAAACGAACCCCCGCCGGAGCGGGGGTTCGGTTGACTCGCCTGGACCATCGGGCTCAGGCGAGGCTGCGCTTCAGATCAGCGGCAGCTCGAGGGCAGGTACTTGCCAGGCACTGAGGTGGAGGCGGCACTGCCGATCGACGCTGCGGACCAGCCCAGCGGATTCGGGGCCGTGCCGCACTTCCAGATCACGTCGCCGTTAACGCTCGCCCCGGGCTGCAGACCAAGGGTCTCACCACCGATTCTCGTGTTCGCCTCGTTGCCGAACAGAACCAGGATTCCGCCGCCGGCGATCGTAATACTCGAGACGTACTTGCCCTGAATATCCGTTGCGTCACCCATTCCCGCTTCCGAATTGTTGCCGGGCCAGAGACCGCGGTTGGCATAGTACTCGGACACTCCCGGCCTTCGCGGCAGAAGCCATGGTCAGACCTTCGGATACCTGCGAGCGGATCAGGTAGTCCTGGTACGCTGGAATCGCGATGGCTGCGAGGATGCCGATGATCGCCACGACGATCATCAGTTCGATAAGGGTGAAACCCTTCTGAGCGGACTTCAACATTTGCGTTCTCCCTAGAGATTCAAGAATTCAGCGGTCTGCGGCGCAATGCCGGCGAGACTTAGGCAGCAATTGGCGTGCCAGTCCCGCACTGCCCTGATAAGCGGCTGTTTTTATTAAAGATTAGTTCGGGCCAGTGGCCGCTCATTGCGCCGAAGGGAGATTGCGACTGTCGCAAATTGTCGGGACCTGACAAATTCCGGCACGTTGCCTCGGGCTCCACTTGGAACTAATTTGTATGCTCTGCGAGAGAGTGTAGACAGCCGGGCGTCGCCCCGCTGCAATGCTGCACATGACGTAACGTGACGTCGTCGGTAGTGTGATTCCTCGCATTCCTGCTTTCCTGCTGTTTCGTTGAATCGCGGGTTTTCTCAGTTGTGCAGACTAACGGAGCCTAGGTGAGGTCCCTGTCAGAGTTCATGCCGCCCCGAAATAAGCTGGCCCGCGGGTTCGTGCTCGCAGTGGTCTTGTGGATGCTGTTCCTGTTCATCACGGCCTACGCCTCAGCCGCGACACTTGTCGATCGCGTTCAATCCTCGGACGTCATGCGGGCGGCCTCCGGCAACATCTGGTCCGGCAAGCTGGCTTGGCAGATCATCGCGTTCCTGATCACACAGATCGCGCTGCATATCGTCTTTGCGGGGCTGACCTGGGGGCTTGCCTGTGCAACGGCCGTCGTTTCCGAAATCGGCCGGCAGAAATTTGGCCGCATTGTCGTCGGCTGGTTTTGCGTGCTGGCGGGGGCGGCGCTCGCGTATAACGCGCTGTGGTATCCACGCACCCTGATCGGAGCCTGGTACCACGATGCCATGGCGACCCGCATCGGTCCGGTCGCGGTCGGACAGTTGATCTACGTTACGGCCTTTGCCTTCTGCGGGTTCATGGTCTTTCAGGCCTGCGTCGTGCTGTTCAGGTCATCGACGCCGCGCGTCCGGCGGCGATCCGCATGGGTGGGATCAGCACTATTACTCGTGCTCGCCGCGCTGACGCTCTGGCCCTCCAGTCGCTCGAGCCTGGCTTCTCCGGTGGACCCGGCACGGCCCAATGTCATCCTGCTGGGCATCGATTCGCTTCGCCTTGAGCAGTTGCAGCGATTTGGCGGAACTGGGGTGACACCCAACCTCGATCGGTTCCTGGCCGATGCTCACCTGTTCCCCGATACTACGACGCCAGCCGCGCGCACGTTTTCGTCCTGGATGGCAATACTCACTGGCCGTGCGCCTACGGTCACTGGCGCGCGTTTCAACCTTGCCGAGCGATCCAGCCTAAAGGCGAATCCGACGATTGCCGATGTGCTGCGAGAGCGTGGCTATCATACCGTCTACTCGACAGACGAAGTTCGGTTCGCAAACATTGATGAGTCCTTCGGCTTCGACCAAGTAGTCACACCACGCATCGGCGCCTCCGATTTTATTGTTGGAACGTACAACGAACTGCCGCTTGCGACACTCTTCATCAATGCCCGGCTCGGCAAGTGGCTCTTCCCCTTCTCTTATGCCAACCGCGGTGTTGCGACGATGTTCCAACCGGAGACCTATCTCGAACGGCTGGGGCGTGAGGTCTCGTTCGAGAGGCCAACGTTTTTTGTCGCACATCTGACGGCACCCCATTGGCCGTATCACACATCAGAAACTCCGTTCGGTGTCGGCATGGCGAAGACGGAATCTGGTGGTGTCCCGCCGATTTACCTTGTTGGACTGCAGACGGCTGATCGGATGTTCGGTGAACTGCTCGAAATGCTTGAGGCCAAGGGTGCTTTGCGCAACGCGCTGGTCGTTGTGCTGTCGGATCATGGGGAGGCTTTCGGTCTACCGGGCGACTCGTTCTTTGACACCACATTTCGTGTCGAGGGATTACGTGCACCGCTCAAGATGATCGACTTCGGGCACGGACAAAGCGTACTGTCGAAATCCCAGTATCAGGTGCTGCTGGGATTCAAGGCGTTTGGTTCCAGAGAATTCGGCCAGCGCGGCCGCCGCGTCGATTTTCCGGCGACGGTGGAGGACATATCCCCGACCGTTCTTGAATACTTGCAGATCGCCGGCGATCCGCTGAATGCGACAGGACTCTCGCTGCTTCCCCTGCTTGAATCTGATGAAAGCCCGTACAATACAGAGCAGGAGCGAATACGGTTTACCGAGACCGATCTCTCCGTGTTGCCGGGGCCCAGCGGCGGCGTTGATGAGATAGCCACTGCCAAACAGAATTCGATGTTCTTCGTCGTAGATCCGGAGACCACGCGTCTCTACATTCGGCCGAAATACGCACCACTTGCCCTGGCATTTAAGGAGCGTGCGGCATTCACACCGCAAAGGCTATTGGCTGCCATGCCAGCGGGACCATTTGCGCACCAGTACCTGTTTCTCGATTTCAACCAGAATCATGGCCGCGTGTTACTGGGTCGACCCAGTGACGATGAACCGGAGTTGCAGCGGCTCTGGGACACATTGCATGAGCATTATGAGGGCGAGTTAAAGGAACCCGTCAGCATCAGCCGGGAGGACTGGGAGCGAATCGGCAAGGAGTGGGAAAACTTTGTATGGCCGGGCGACGTCCCCGGGAAACAGGGCGTGGACTCCGCTCGGCCGACTGGCTGAAAGGGCAGCTTTACAGACCCATGAAGATTCGTGCCGGGTCTGGTTCCGGGCCCGGGCTCGGACGGGCAGATGCCAGGAAGAGCTTCACAGTGACCTTCGCGGAGTCGGCATTTTCCGCCAGGCGCACCATGACGGATCGGTCGATCGGAATCACGTCGCCGGACTCATGCAATACACCGTCAATCAGCACCGGTTCGTTGGACTCTAGTCGATAGTCGGCCGCGAAAGGCACTTCAATCGCTCCGATCGAACCTTCTTCCAGCTGGACAGCCCCGCCCGCGACTCGCACGGGGCCCCAGTACCTGGGGTAGAAACGAGCGATAAGTTCGTGGTCCTCGGACAGCAGCCCGCTCTTGATTCGGTTGTACGGGCTGAGCGCCCAGTGGTTCGTCAGTACGAATGCCGGCCGTTCCGTCTCGATAGCCCGTGGCATGAATGGAGTACCGGCCCGACGGTAATTGTCCATGCCCCAGGTGCTCATGAAGAAGTTCACCTTCCGGAAAGACGAAATCATGCCGCAGCGATCTACGTAGCTGACCGGCTCCGGGAAAATCTCGTGCACGCCGCTTACGATCGCTCGTTGGACGGCCTGGTTATCGTCTCGAAGTGGCCCGAGATATGCGCCGCCTTGGTACAGCAGGCCGATCCAGATGAGCGTGGCTGCAGCGGTTCCCAGTGCCGGCCTGATTCGCATGCTGAGGTAACTGTCAATTTCTTGGATCGCAAAGCCGGCAAGCACTGTCAGTGGCGCCAGCATCACAACATAGAAGTAGGGAAAGGCGTTCCTGTAGAACGCGAGCGGCAACAGAGCAAGCGACAGCGAGGCGAGGTCAAGACGCCGCCGCACTAGGGCCATGATTGCGCCGGATCCGATCAGGATCCAATACAGAGGTTGCCAGTCGGCATAACGTACCCAGTAATCGAGTCGGGGAAACCACGGCGTATCCAGCAGCGTCTTGCGCGCGGCGCGCGCGCCGTGTGCGGCAATTCCCTCTGCGTTCGACATGTCGACAGTCAGCCAGTGAAGGTAAATTACGGTCGCGGCCGCAAGGCCTGCTCCGGCGGCTACGAATACGGCTCCTCGCAGTCGCAGGCGCCAGGCGTTCGATGTGACGGATTCGGCTGTCTGCCCGCGAGTCATGAGCAGGGCGAATACCAGTGGTGCGAACAGCACGATCTTGATGCTGATTGCGAACGCCGCTCCCAGTAGCGCGCCAGCCAGAAGGTCACGGTGCCATCTGGCATCTGGAGTTCGACTCGGAGCGACGACCAGACACAGGGAGCCCATCAACAGCGGCGCCAGCATCGAATCCGAGCGGAACGATCCGCCGTGCACCATGACCGGCAGGGCGGATAGGTAGACGAAGGAGGGCACCAGCGCCGGGAAGCGGTCGAGCCATCGCCGAGCAAGTCTCCAGATCAGAAATACCGTCAGGGCCAGCAACAGCATCATTGCAAGCCGGGCGGCGACGATCTGGTCCATCTCGTCGCCGCGAACCATCGGCAGCCACCTGAAGAGGTGGGTGTAGGCGCCCTGGAGGACGATGTTCAACTCTCCTCGGATCGCCGCGTAGACGAAGTTCAGGTAGTAGAATTCGTCCCAGTTAACGTTGATCCGGGTGGTGAGAAAAAGCTTGTATCCGATCAGCGCCAGGCAGGCCGCTGTCGCGGTGAGCGACAAGACGAACCCGGATGTCTCCGATCGCCGATTCATTGACTGAGCGCCTTATTGCTGAATTGGGAGGATGCTAGCCGAAACGGTTTCCTGTAAATGTGACCTTCATCGTGCCATTCGACATATTCTGGTGTAAGAATGGCTCGTGGTCAGGTCGTTCGAAAACAGGCGAGCGTCCAGGCATCGGGGTCCTTCGGATGCGATCCCGCAGGCCCGCGGACTCACGATTTCAATTCGGCGTTGGCAAGTCCTCACCAGATAAGAGCAGATGCCTACAACGGAAGAGACGACCGACTACTTCGACAGGCACGCAGAGGACTTGCGGGCGGAACGACTTGTCGATAAGAGCGACGCGTTGCGCTACCTGGTGTTTGATCGAATCAGCGCAGGGAGTCGCGTCATCGAAGTTGGCGCTGGGACAGGACTGTACACGTTTCGCCTGCTCGCTGACGGTCACCAAGTCATCGCTGTGGACCTTTCTGAGGCGTGCCTCGATCAGATCCGATTCAGGGCCGCCGGTACAGAGCATGCTGCGCGTCTATCTACGTGGCGGGGCGATTTTCTGGGTTTCGGGACAGAGTCCGAACCGGGCTCCTTCGATGCAGTCGTCTTCATCAAAATCCTGCATCACCTGCCGAACCGCGAGTCCATGAAAGCAGCGATCGAGCATGCCTATCAGCTCTTGCGACCCGGCGGGCGGATCCTGATTTTCGAGCCCAACGGGAGTCACCCCTTGTGGCGACCTACCTTACTCGCACGCGGGCGGGATTACTGGCGAAACGAGCGAAACGTGCTTCTGATTCGGCGCCGCTTTCTCGATGACGTGTTGCGAAGGTTGCCGGGGGCACGTTACAACTGCAGCTACCGGTTCGTGATTCCGGGCGGCTTGGTTAAGCGGCTGCCTCAACTCGCCCCGCTGGATCGCCGGATCTGCGAGCGCGGGGGCAACTGGCTCGACCGGCTTGCTGTCAACATAGCCTTCGAGGTGATCAAGGGCCCGTCGTCCTTGGCACGCTCGCCTGCCTCCTGAGGTGACCTTTGCAGGCGATTTCCATATTGATCTTGCCGGGAGCCCTTGCCCTACTTGCTCTATCTGTGACTTGCGTCGTGCCGTTGGACATAGTCTGGTGTATTTGGTGGGCGGCCACAGCCAGCTGGACAAATGAGGCTCGCGGCGCTGGGTGACTTACAAAGGATCGAGACTCGTGGCTGCAGAATTGGCACCATCCATTCCCGAGCCGGCCCGCGGCGTTCAGCCGGCCGGGCGGAAACTGATCATCCAAGTCCCTTGCTACAACGAGGAAGGGACGCTCGGGACTACGTTGGCCGCGTTGCCCAGGCAGGTCGAGGGCTTTGATCTGGTCGAATGGCTGATCATCGACGACGGCAGCAGTGACCGCACCGTGGAAGTCGCCCGGGAGGCTGGCGCGGACCACGTTGTGACCTTGCCGCACAACCAGGGACTGGCCAGGGCCTTTATGGCCGGTGTCGAGGCAAGCCTGAAGGCCGGTGCCGACGTAATAGTGAACACTGACGCCGATAACCAGTACTGCGCGAGCTCGATCGGTGATCTGGTGCGGCCAATAGTCCGGGGCGAGGCACAGATCGTGATTGGTGCGAGGCCTATTGCCGACATCGACGAATTCTCGTTGGTCAAGAAAATGCTGCAGAAGGCTGGAAGCGCCGTGGTCAGGTTCGCGAGCGGAACCAGCGTGCCGGATGCCCCGAGCGGATTCCGCGCAATCCATCGGGAGGCGGCCCTTCGTCTGAACGTCTTCGGCAATTACACCTATACGCTGGAAACTATCATCCAAGCGGGGCGGAAACACATTCCGATCACCTCCGTCCCGGTCGGCGTGAATCCGACGCTGCGTCCCTCCCGGCTGGTCAGAAGTACGTCCTCCTACGTCTATCGCTCGATCATCAGCATTCTGCGCATATTCATACTGTACAAGCCACTCAGGTTCTTCTTCCTTGTCGGCACGGCGTTCCTCCTCCCTGGCGTCCTGCTCGGGTTGAGATTTCTCTACTACTACCTGGCCGGTGGCAGTGCCGGTCATGTTCAGTCGCTGATCCTCGCAGCCATCATGATCGTGACGGCTGTAATCGTCTATGTTGCGGGCATCCTCTCCGATCTCATTGCGGCGAACCGAATGCTGCTTGAGGAAATGAGGATGCGCGGGCTCGCGAACGAGATTCGGGCATCGACCAACGCGAGGGACTGATGGCGGAAGAACAACTCACCCTAGTGGAGCGCACATCCGATGAGGGTCCGAGGGACTACGTGCGGACACGCCGAGCCCTGCTCGGCAACATGATTCGACGCCAGCGAATCGAGATGATCGAGTCGTATGTCTGCGGGGATGTGCTCGAAATCGGTTGCCACGATGGTGCGACGCTGGCGCGTAGCAATCCGCATCTGCGGCGCTATGTCGGGACGGATATCGATGACGACGCGCTGAAGCGAGCGCGCAGTCGGTATCCCAGCCGTGAGTTTTTGCGCAATGACATCGATTCCGAGTCGTTGGGCTTTAATGAAGAGTTTGATGTCGTGCTCATGGTGGCCTTGATCGAGCACATACTCAATCAAAGACACCTGCTCGAGCAGTGCCATGCTGCCCTGCGACCCGGCGGGTTGCTGGTTGTCACGACGCCGACGCCTTTCGGCAACGACTTGGTGCACCGGATCGGGGCGCGGTTTGGCCTGTTCCACCGGAGCGTGGAAGATCACCACGTGGTCATCTACGACAAGACCAGGATTCGCGCGGCCGCGGCGATGGTCGGCTACGACCTCTGGCGGCACCGCTATTTCCAGTTCGGCTGCAACCAACTGGCCGTGCTGAAAAAGCGAGCCTGACAAATCAGGATCGCTTGCGTCCGACGTATATCACCTGGTACGACATGGCCACCGGTACTAGCGGTATGGCGAATAGCGGAGTCCACAGCCCTACCGGTCGGAGGGCGATAAGCTCGTATCCGGTCGCATCGAACAGCCGCTCTACCCAGCGAGGCAGAAAGTAGTAGAGGTGGTCCGGTGTATAGAACACCGATTTCAGCCTGAAAAACTCCGCAATCACAACTGGAAATGCAAGCGGATTGGGTGTCGATACTAGCAGCCGACCCGATTCCGTCAGCAGGCCTCGGAGATCACGCAGCAGGGCGAATGGATTTTCCAGGTGCTCTATCAGTTCTCCACAGATGATCGTGTCAAATTTCCGGCCGTGCAGGAGAGCTGAAACATCAGAGACATCACCTGTCAGTTGTTCTTCGTAACGGCAGTCGCCCGCAGGGTCCGGTTCGTTCATATCGAGACCGACGCGGTGGAAGCCCCTCAGGTACGGGTTCGGCTGCTGCGCATTCCCGAGGTCGAGTACACGGCTGCCCGTGGCGAGTCTCGCCAACAGCCGTAGACGCCGCTTTTCATATAATCTCGATTCGATCATCGGTCGCGCTCGCGTGCTGTCCATCGCTGTTTAATTGCGCCGCGCGACCGAACCACCGTCGCGTGCTGCGTCAGAAGGGGCCAGGAAACCAGGCCGCCCGCGATAACGATGATCGAACCGACGGCTCTCACGATCAGAACAGCGATCAGCGCCGGTCCCGCGTCAGCTCCGGCAATGTGGGCGGAAACCGTTCCAAACGCCTCGTATACTCCGATACCTGCTGGGGTGAGGGCGACGAGCGCGCCAATGCGAGCGAAGGCGGAAGAAGTCACGGGGACGAGCCAGTGTCCATCGAACCCCGCGAGCCGGAACGCGCATACGAAAGCGACGGCATGCAGTACGGTGGCGAGGGTGTTCCAGGCGAGCAGTCGCCTCATGATCGGAGGGTCACGGCTGATGCTTCTCCAGCCGTCGTAAAGACGGGCGGCACGCCGCAACATCCGGTTGCCCTGTGCCTTTGATACTGGAGGGGCCAGCAAGAGCAAGACAATCGGGGTGACTACGATCGCAAGGCTTGCTGCCAGTGTTATAGCGCCGGCGGTACCTCCCGGAATGCCCATCGTGAGCAGAGCAATCGTCGCGACGGCCGCGCTCGACACAATACTGAACAGAAAGCTTACTCCGAGCACGCCCGCGACCGAAGTGAGAGACATGCCGTGCATTCGCTGCAAATAAAGTGCGCGCAATGCAGCACCACCCTTGACTGGCGAGACGATGTTGAGCATTGACGAGGCGAGCGTCACGCCGAGCCAAGCCCCCGCCTTCAGTCGCGTGCCGAACCAGGCAGACAGATCCCGAAGTACGAGTCCGTTGCAGACGATAACCAAAGCGAGGGCAAGTGCGAGCAGAATAAAGACCGGCAGATTCCTGCTGTCCGGCGCAGGCAACTGCGCAGTGCCGTTTATCACATGCCTGGCAGCGATCCAGAGCACAGGAGTCATGAGGAGCAGCCCAAGCAGGACGGGCCACCATCGCCGCCGCGCAGGTGACTGGTCGGCATCGGAACAGTGAGCGCCGTCGCCCGGGGGTGTCCCGGTGCTCAAGCAGATGCTCCCGCGCGCTCGAGAAATTCGACGTACCAGGTTGCGACGTTGATCTTGTCGGAGAGCATCCGCGCATGCGCGGCCATGTGGGACCGTCGCAGATCGGGGTGCGCGAGCAATTCGTCCAGCTTTTCGAAAAATTCCTTTGTTCTACTTGGATGAAAGCCCCAGGTCAGGCCGTATCGGTGCTCAAGTTCCTCAAGGTAGCTGATACGACCGGCGAAAGTGGAGGCCCGTAGTGAAGGCGTACCGAGGACAGCCGCTTCGGCGGCCATGGTCTGGCTATCGCCCACGGCGAGGGTAGCGAAGGCCAGCAGGTCGTGCAGCCGATGAGGTGCGAGTGTGTAGGCAACGTGCCTCCAGCGCTCCGGAACTCCCGTTTCACAGGTCAACAGGACGCGTCCACGCTCCCGAAGTCGCTCGATCAGCGCGGATTTCGAGGCCTCTGTCATGCCTGACTCGCCGCTATCGTGACTGGCTTCCATGGCGACGAACCGTACGACGAAAAACCGCTCCCCCGGAGAGATTTCGAGTTCCTCCAGGACTGACGGGTCCGGAGAGAAGTGGTCGGGATGCAGATAGGCCAGTTGTTTGTAACCGCGGTACGGAACGTGGCGCCGGCCCCAGTCCTCCAGAAGACAGTCCGGCGACGTGAGATAGTGGGCGAAGGGTCGTGCAGCCTGGAAGTGGATGCCGGCCGCCGATCCGTCGTCGGTATCGAACACACCGACGGCGCCGGACAGACGAGCCGCCTGGACGCCAGCCGGATTTCGCGTAGCGATCAGATCTGCGCCGAAACGGCGGGCGAAACGTGCCAACGCGATGTCTCGTTCGAGCAGTTCCCGCAACTGCCCGACTCGGCCTTTGCGCTTCGACTCACCTAGCAATTCGTGTTCGAGTCCAAGCTGTTCCAGTAGTGCGGAAGTTACATCCTTCCGTCGCGCGACAATTGCTATCGCATGGCCGCGTTCGCGGAGTTCCCTGATCATGTGCTTGAAGAAGTGAACGTGAGCCGGGTGGACGATGTCGAAGAGGATTCGCATTAAGGCGGTCTAGATTGGGCGCTTCAATGGAGTGGCAGTCACAGCAGTTTAGCCATCATCTGATGCGAAAAATGTCACTCAATCCCCAGCTTCTTCACCCGGTACCTCAACTGCCTGAACGTCATCCCTAGCAGCTCCGCGGCCTTGGTCTTGTTGTACCGCGTCTGCTCCAGCGCCCTGACGATCGCCTCCCGCTCGATGTGCTCGAGCTGGCCGCCGAGGCCCTCGAAGCTCGCGGTGTCGTCGAGCGACATCGGGTCGTCAAGCGGTCCGCTCTGCGCCCGCAGCTGGATGTCCTCCGGGCTCGATCCGGTTCCCCGAACACAGCGTCACGGCCCGCTCGAGGATGTTCTCGAGCTCGCGCACGTTGCCCGGATAGGCATACGAGAGCAGCCGGTCCATCGCCTCGGCGCTGATCTCGGGCCGCGGCACGCCGATCTCCTTCGACAGCCGCTCTAGCAGCACGTCCACCAGCTGCGGCACGTCGTCGAGCCGCTCCTTCAGCGCCGGCACGTGCAGCTCGATCACGTTGATGCGGTAGTAGAGGTCCTCGCGGAACCGGCCGGCCTTCACCAGCTCGTCGAGCTTGCGGTGGGTCGCGGAGAGGATCCGCACGTCGACCGGCACCTCGCGTGTCTCGCCGACCGGGCGCACGGCCTTCTCCTGGATCACGCGCAGCAGCTTCACCTGCATGTGCAGCGGCAGGTCGGCCAGCTCGTCGAGGAACAGCGTGCCGCCCTCGGCGCTGCGGATCAGTCCTTCCTTGTCGGCCACGGCGCCGGTGAAGCTGCCCTTCTTGTGGCCGAAGAACTCGCTCTCCATCAGCTCCGAGGGGATCGCACCGCAGTTCACCGGCACGAACGGTCCCTCGGCCCGGGGGCCGGACTCGTGGATCAGCCGCGCGGCGAGTTCCTTGCCGGTGCCGGAGTCGCCGGTGATGTGCACCGGTGCCTGCGAGCGCGCCACCTTGGCGATCAGCTGCCGCAGCTCCTGCATCGGCTTCGAGCCGCCGAGCAGCTTGAGCGCCGCGCGGCGCTGCGTGGTCGCGTCCTCGGGCTCTGTGAGCTTCAGCGTCGTGGTGATCAGCTTCCTGAGCGAGGCGAGGTCGAGCGGCTTCGAGATGAAATCGAACGCCCCGAGCTTCAGCGCCCGGACCGCGGCCTCGACGTTGCCGTGGGCCGTGATCACCGCGACCGGCACGCCGGGCCGGTGGCCCTGTATCCACTCGAGCAGGTCGAGCCCGTCGCCGTCGGGCAGGCGCATGTCGGTCAGCACGATGTCGTAGCGCGTGCCTTCGAGCCGCCGCCTGGCGCTCGCGACATCTCCGGCTGTCTCGACCTCGATGTCCATCCGGCCCAGCGTGATCGAGAGCAGTTCCCGGATGTCGGGCTCGTCGTCCACGACGAGTGCGCGAGGGTTACGCATTCGGCCGGTCAACCTTTCCAGCGCTGGGGGTCCGCGAAGACGACCCGGAAAATGCTACCACCGCCGGGCCTCGGTCTCGTACAGCAGCAGCGCGCCGTTCGTCTGGCAGAGCTCCCGCGAGACGAAGAGCCCGAGCCCGGTGCCGCCCGCGTCGCCTGCCGTGAAGAAGGGCTCGAACAGCCGCTCGGACTCTTCGGCTGGAATGCCACGGCCGCGATCCGCGATCTCGAGGTAAGGCCGGCCCGATGCCGCGATGCGCCCTGCGGTCAGTTCCACCGGCTCGCCGCCGTCGCCGCGGCCGTGTCGGATCGCGTTCTCGCAGAGGTTCCAGAGCACCTGGTGCAGATGGGACGGATCGAAATGTACGTCGATCGGCTCGTCAGCCCCGCCGACACGGAAGTCGTCCGTCGTCCGCTCCGCCGTCGCGCAGAATTCCTCGAGGAATCCGCCCAGCCATTCCGCGAGCACGATGCGTTCCTGCCGGGTCGCCTCGCGGCGCGAGAGCTGCAGCACGTTGTCGATGATCTGGCTGACGCGCACGGCGTTCTTCTCGATGATCTCGGTCAGGTGCCGGTCGTCCGTCCCGAGCGCCGGCGACTCGGCCAGCAGTTGTCCCGCATGGCTCATCGCGCCCACGGGGTTCCTGATCTCGTGGGCGATGCTCGCGCTCAACCGTCCTAGCGAGGCGAGCTTCGATTGCTGCACGCGCTCCTCGATCACGCTGACATCCTCGAGGAACACCAGGATCGGGCCGTCGCCGGACTCGGAGAGCGAGACGAAATGTGGCCGGATCACGGTGCCGCCGTCCGCGGCGACGAATTCGCCCACCGAGTCGCGGCGGTCGGAGTCCTGCTGCCGCCAGGACTCGAGCAGGTACACGAGTCGCGGCGACACCTCGCCGAGCAGCATGCCGCGCTCGACCGGCGTCGTGCTCAGCAGTCGCTCGGCGTTTTCGTTGATCAGCTGGATCGCTCCGCTCGTGTCCACGACCAGGATGCTCTCGCGCAGGTGCTGGACGATGAACTGGTTGAGCTCATTGAGGTTGGCGAGATCGACGTCCTTCTGCCGGACCAGCTCCTCGCTCTCGCGCAGACGGCCCGCGAGCGGGATCGCGAGCAGCGTCACGGCGAACAGGCTCGCCCCGGTCAGGCCGGCGATCAGGAAGTCCGAACCCATCGCGACGCCGGTGAGGACGGAAACCGTGGTCTCGAAGAGCAGCGCGATCGTGATCAGCGCCGTCGCGAGCAACGCGATGCGCGGCTCGATGATCGCCGCGGTGCCGCCGACCGGCAGGATCAGCAGCGTCGCGAGGCCGCTCGAGACGCCGCCGCTTGCGTGGATCAGCAGCACGATGGCGATGGCGTCCATCGACAGCTGGAAGAGCGCCTGCCACAGCACCGACGGGAAGCGGCGCTGGATCGCCTGGACGCAGATCAGGCCGAACGTGAAGTACGCGGCGCAGATGCCGATGAAGAGTCCCGGGTTCACCGCGCCGACGCTGCGGTAGGGCGAGTCGAACAGGAACACCAGCAGCAGCACCATCGGCACCAGCAGCCGGTAGATGTTCAGCAGCCCCATCACCCGCCAGGCGAGGTCCTCCTGGCTGGGGGTGTTGGGCTTGCGTTCCTTGCCTGTCTCGAGCATCGGCGCTGACTGTAGCAGACGCGGGGCGGGCGGTTTTTACGGGTCCCGCACGGTTTCGGGCGCCCGGGCTGGAGAAGCCGAGTGGGGAGAGAGAATCGCAGAATTGCAGAAATACGGCATTACAGGCTAAGCTGCGGGCATGGGTACACCCGTCACGATCACCAGCCGGGGTGTCATCACGCTGCCGGCGCGTCTGCGCCGCGCGCTGGGCCTGCGCGCGGACGACCAGCTGATTGCCGAGCTGACGCCGGAGGGCCTGTTGCTGCGGCCTGCGGTCACGCTTCCGGTCGAGATCTACAGCGGTGAGCGCGAGCGCGAGTTCGACCGGGAGGAGGCGGATCTGAAGGAAGCTCTCGCGCAGGAGGGTCGTCCGGCACGCGAGCCCAGGAGAAAGTCCACGAGACGCAGGCGCCGGGACTGACGTTCCATGCGCGTCTTCCTGGACGCCAACGTGCTGTTCTCGGCCGCGAAGAGCGACGGTGCGATCCGCGAACTGCGTCGAGGATCCTCGTTTCATCAGGGCACCGCCTGGTGGCGGATCAATACGTGCTCGAGGAGGCGCGCCGCAACCTCGAGCGGAAGGGGGCCGCGGCACTGGCCTCGCTCGACGAACTCATCGGCGACGTTGAGCTTGCCGCCTTCCGCCCGCCAGGCCGGCTGCCGGCCGCCGCGAGTGCTCTGCCGGCCAAGGATGCGCCCGTGCTGGCCGCTGCGATCCGGCTGCGCTGCGAGGCGCTGGTCACCGGCGACCGGACCCATTTCGGGCCGCTGTTCGGGCGATCGATTTCCGGGGTGACGATCTACTCGCCCCGCATGCTGGCGGAGGCCTTACGGCGCTAGAGGACTGCTAGACTACGCGGCCAGAATTCCCAACCGGCAGTCTGCGATGAACCTCCACGAATACCAGTCCAAGCAGCTCTTCTCCCGCTACGGCATCCCGGTGCCCGAGGGCAAGGTCGCCTCGACTCCGGCCGAGGCCGTTGCGGCCGCGACCGCGCTCGGCGGCGACCTCTGGGTCGTCAAGGCGCAGGTCCACGCGGGTGGCCGCGGCAAGGCGGGCGGCGTGAAGCTCGCGAAGTCGGTCGGCGACGTGAAGTCGGCGGCCGCGGGCATGCTGGGCCAGCGCCTCAGGACCAAGCAGACCGGCGCCGAGGGGCTGCCGATCAACCAGGTCTACGTCGAGTCGGGCTCGAAGATCGCGCGCGAGCTGTACCTGAGCCTGCTGCTGAACCGCGACTCGGGGCGCCTCGCCTTCATCGCGTCGGCCGCAGGCGGCATGGACATCGAGGCCGTGGCGGCAAAGACGCCGGAGAAGATCATCCGCGTCGAGGTGCACCCGGCGACGGGCCTGCAGGGCTCGCATGCGCGCTCGCTCGCGTTCGGCCTCGGGCTCGAGGGCGCGCAGGTCAAGGAGCTCGAAGCGATCGTCCGCGGTCTCTACAAGCTCTACCTCGAGTGCGACGCGAGCCTGGTCGAGATCAACCCGCTGATCGTCACCGAGGACGGGCACGTCGTCGCGCTGGACGCGAAGATCAACATCGACGAAAACGCGCTGTTCCGCCAGAAGGAGCTGCTCGGCTGGCGCGACACCTCGCAGGAAGACGAGATGGAGCGGATCGCCGGCGAGGCGGACCTGAACTACGTCTCGCTCGACGGCGACATCGCCTGCATGGTCAACGGCGCGGGTCTCGCGATGGCGACGATGGACCTGATCAAGCTGCACGGCGGCTCGCCGGCGAACTTCCTCGACGTGGGCGGCGGCGCGACCAAGGAGCGGGTCACGACGGCGTTCAAGCTGATCCTGAACAACCCGCGGGTCAAGGCGATCCTGGTGAACATCTTCGGCGGCATCGTCCGCTGCGACCTGATCGCCGAGGGGGTGATCGGCGCGGCCGAGGAGCTGGGGCTCACGGTGCCGGTCGTCGTGCGCATCGAGGGCACCAACGCCGACCTGGGCCGCAGGCTGCTCGCCGAGAGCGGCCTCGAGCTGATCGCCGCGACCGATCTTACCGACGCCGCGAAGAAAGTCGTCGCGGTGGCGCGGAAGAAGAAGTAGTTGTTCGTTGCCCTCACCCGCCCTTCGGGCACCCTCTCCCGCAAAGCGGGAGAGGGGCGGGGTGAGGGTTCCGCCCCCTCTCCCGCGAACGATGCGGGCGGGCCGGGTCAGCACTCTGCTCCCTCTCCCGCTTCGCGGGAGAGGGCAGGGGTGAGGGACAATCATCGAGCATGAAGGAAAAGTAATGTCCATCCTCGTCAACAAGCGTACGCGCGTGATCTGCCAGGGCTTCACCGGCAACCAGGGAACCTTCCATTCGCAGCAGTGCCTGGACTACGGCACGAAGCTGGTCGGTGGCGTGACGCCGGGCCGCGGCGGCCAGTTGCACCTGGGCCTGCCGGTGTTCGACACGGTGCGCGACGCGGTCGCGAAGACCGGCGCCGACGCGACGATGATCTACGTGCCCGCGGCCTTCGCGGCGGACGCGATCGTCGAGGCCGCCGACGCCGGCATCGCGACGATCGTCTGTATCACCGAGGGCATCCCGGTCAACGACATGGTCCGGGTCAAGGCGGCGCTGAAGGACTCGAAGTCGCGGCTGGTGGGCCCGAACTGCCCGGGCGTGATCACGCCGGGCGAGTGCAAGATCGGCATCATGCCGGGCTTCATCCACAAGAAGGGGCGCGTCGGCATCGTCTCGCGATCGGGCACGCTGACCTACGAGGCCGTGTTCCAGACCACGAACAACGGGCTCGGCCAGAGCACCTGCGTCGGCATCGGCGGCGACCCGGTGCGCGGCGTGAACTTCATCGACGTGCTCGAGCTGTTCGAGCAGGACCCGCAGACCGAGGCCATCATCATGGTCGGCGAGATCGGCGGCAGCGACGAGGAAGCCGCGGCGGAGTACATTCGCAGGAACGTGACGAAGCCCGTGGTCGCCTACATCGCGGGCGTCACCGCGCCCCCCGGCAAGCGGATGGGGCATGCCGGCGCGGTGATCTCGGGAGGCAAGGGCACGGCCGCGGACAAGTTCGCGGCGCTCGAGGCGGCGCGCGTGACGACGGTCCGCTCGCCGGCGGAACTCGGCAGCGCGATCGCGAAGCGCCTGGCCCGCAAGTCCACCAGCAAGACAACGGAGGCCAAGAAAACCATGAAGCTCGCAAAGGCAAAGAAGACTGCGAAGAAGGCCGCGAAACCCGCGGCGAAGAAGAAGGGATTGCTCACCAGGCTGTCCGAGCGCCGCAAGAAGGCGGCGAGCGCGGCCAAGGTCAAGAAGGCGAAGAAGAAGCTGCAGAAGTCAGTGAAGCGTCTCGGCAAGGACGTCGCGAAGGTCCCGGCCTCCGCCGCCCGCGCCGCGCGCCTCAAGAAGTAGTTGCCCTCACCCCGACCCTCTCCCGCAACAGCGGGAGAGGGTGGCCGAAGGCCGGGTGAGGGAGTCTTTTAAAGGGGACAGATTTATTTGTTGATCTATTTGTTCTCCGGCCTGAACAAATAAATCTGTCCCCTTTAAATAAATCTGTCCCCTTTCAGTCGCGGGCGGCTTCGCGGTCGAGCGTCTCGACGGTCCGCTCGAACAGCGCCTGCGCGGCGGTCACGTCCTCGTCGATCGCGACCACGGCGAGCTTGCCGAACTCGGACAGCGCGCCGATCAGGTTGAACACGACGCCTTTCTGGGTCGTCTGGTCGAAGTGCAGCCCGTGCTCGACCGCGATGTCCACCAGGTCCGCAGGCGTCAGCCGCCGGTAGATCGGATTCACCAGGTTGTCGGTCGCGTAATAGGCGCGAACCTGGCCCATCGGCGTGCGGAACTGGGCGGCATCGGCATCGTAGCGGCCGTTGGTCAGGAACTGCAGCGCCTGGTAGGTGTGCGTCGTGCCGCCCTTGCGCAGGTTGATCTCGATCGCGTAGTGGCGCCAGCCCTCCGGCCGCTGGACCGTGACGAAGTCCACGCCGAAGCGCCCGAGCGCGCCGACGTTCCGCAGCACCTCGCCGACCCGCAGCGACAGTGCATTGATCTCGACCGCGTACTCGGGGTTGGCCGGGAAGGTGCAGCCCTGGAAGACCTGGCCCGAGGGTCCGCCGAGGATCTGGTCGTGCGTCGAGATCGTCTCGAGCTCGCCGACCGGCGTGATTCGCAGCTGCACCGAGGGCGAGCAGGGACCGTCGCCGACGATCCACTCCTCGACGATGCCGCCCATCTCGCCGAGCTTCTCGACGAAGTGGTCCCAGCGCATGTCGCAGGCCTCGAAGGCGAGGTTCAGCGGCAGGTGCTTGCGCACCCAGCTCGTCGGGTCGCCGGCCGGACAGCCACCAAACGAGAACACCGCGTTGCATTCGCCGGAGAAGCCGTCGTTCAGCTTGACGACCGCGCGCCGCAGGGCCGGGTCCCGGCGCTTCAGCTCGGCGATCGCCTGCACGAGGTCCTCGGTGCTCTTCAGGTCCTCGATGCCCGCTGGCATCTCGATGCCGGCCTCGCGGAAGCAGCGGCGGCTGCCGCTCTTGCTGCCGAGGTACAGCAGCCTCGGGTCGCAGCCGTAGAGCGGGATGCCGAGCCGCACCGCCAGCGTGCGCTCGAGCTCGGTGACGTTGAAGCAGGAGAGGTGAGCGATCGCCGGGTCGCCGATCGCCGCGCGGATCCGCTCGAGCAGCCGGGGCCGGTCCAGGATCTTCTCGGTCAGGCTGCCTGCCGACGCATCGCAGGCGGAGAGCATCGTGAGCCGCCGTCGCGCATGCATCGCCGGGATGCCGGGCAGCAGGTTCAGGTAGTAGTCGACGATCGCAGCGTCGATCGGCGTGCTGCTCACGTAGACGATGCGCGTGTTCGGCAGCTTCAGCAGCATCAGCATCGCGAGCTGGCGCTCCTCGTAGTGCGGTCCGCCGACGATCTTCGAGAGCAGTTCCGGGTCCATGCTGAGCCCGGGCACGGCCACGACGCAGCGCGGCGCGAGCGGGTCGGCGAAGACCCGCCGGAACAGGTCCGGCAGCCGCGACTGCAGGTTCGCGAATTCCGCGAGCTCCTCGGGGCTGCCCGGCGAGAGCGCGTGGCCCATCAGCATTGCAGCGGCTCGACGATCTGCTGCTCGAGCAGCAGGCGCAGCTCCTCGGCGCCGCCGCGGTCGAGCAGGTTCAGCGCACGCACGCCGGTCAGCCGCTCGACCAGCTGCACGGCCGCGGTCGTGTTCGCGGCCGGGCCGGCGACGACGTCCGGCGTGAGCCGGAACGCATCCTGCACGCCGAGCACGGCATACGGATCCGAGGCACAAAGTATCGAGAGCTGCACCAGCGGCTTCAGGCGCTCATAGGCGATCGTGCCATTGTAGGGCTCCATCGGCGATGCGCCAGCCTCGGCGATGATCACGTCCGGTCGCAGCGCGGCCATCCGCGCAAGCAGGTGCTCGAGCGCCAGCAGGTAGTCGGACTCGTCGCAGACCGTCGAGGGCAGCCCCGCGTCCACGAAGTCGAGTACGTCCGTGGCGCCGACGTCCAGGCAGGAGAGGATGTCCCGGTAGCGCGCGGCGCCGGTCAGCTTGGTGCCGAGTACCCTGAGCCCGCGGTCGGCGAGCATCCGCACGACGATCCGGGCGGCAGTCGTCTTGCCGGCCGACATCGAGGTGCCGATGATCAGCACGACCGGCGCCGCGGGCAGCACCGGGGCGAGCGGACGCACATAGTCCTGCATCGTGAGCTTGTGGCCGTCCCGCATCACGTGACCCTGGTAGCGCAGCGGCGTGAGCGGCGGCAACCAGTTCGAGACCGAGGTGGCGACGCCGAACAGGCCCGCACCGGTGAGGGCGTGCATCTCGCCGTCCGGGCCCGTGCTTTGCCAGTCCCCGACCACCTCGAGCGTCGCGGCACGCTGTCCCAGCGCGCCGATCACGAGGTCGCCGGTGACGGCCTCGACGAGCCGGCCGTTCGCAATCTCGAAGGGATGATGCGACGGGCCGATCACTTCCGCGACCACGTAGTCGGCGGTCGCCCAGCGGTCGCGCGGCAGCGGGTGCAGCTCGAACGGCAGTCGATCGAGGTCCGAGATCCGGGTGACCGACGTGTGCAGGTAACGACTCATGCCGTCCTCCTTCCGGGATCGAGCGGCGGCGCCAGCAGCAGAAGCGCGAGCAGCGCGGCCCGGTCCAGCGTCGGAGCGATCTCCAGGTACTCGTGCGCCGCGTGCGCGCCGTCGCCGACGGCGCCGAGTCCGTCGAGTGTCGCGGTGTACAGGCTGGTGGTGCTGCCGTCCGAGCCGCCGCCGGCGGTGCCACCCTCGAGCTCGAGGCCGATCAGCCGGCCGGCCTGCCGCGCCAGCTCGAAGAGCGCCTGGTTGCGCGGCGTGGCCTCGAGCGGCGGGCGTCCGAGCCGGCCGTCGATGACCAGCTCGGTGCCCGGCGTCGCGGGTTGGAGCGCGCGGATCGCCGCGTCCACGCGCTCGGCGTCGGCCAGCGTCACGCTACGCACGTCCACGACCGCGCGGCTTTCCGGCGCGACGACGTTCGGCCGCAGTCCGCCGTCGATCGTGCCGACGTTGACCGTCACGCCGCTCGACGGGTCGTTCAGCGCGAACAGCGACTGGATCACGTGCGAGAGCTCGAGGATCGCGCTCGCGCCGGCGTTCGGGTCGAGGCCCGCGTGCGCCGCACGGCCCTTGACCGTGACCGTGTAGCGGGAGACGCCCTTGCGCGCGGTCTTGAGCCGACCCTCGACGCCGAGCGAGGGCTCGAGCACCAGCGCGCGGTCCGCGAGCTGCGCGAGCCGGTGCACGTAGCGGCCCGACTCGCGGCTGCCGACTTCCTCGTCGGCGTTGACCATCACGATCGGCACGACCTCGGGCTCGAGCCCGAGTCCCTTCAGCGTCGCGAGCGCGACGACCAGCATCGCGAGCCCGCCCTTCATGTCGTACACGCCCGGGCCACGGACCCGGCCACCCTCGATCTCGAACGGCATCTTCTCCAGCGTGCCGGCGGGCCAGACCGTGTCGTAGTGCCCGAGCAGCATCTGCAGCGGCGCGCCGCGAGGCACCCGGCTCGGCCGCGCGTACAGGTGTCCGCCGCTCACAGGCCCGCGCAGCTCGCGGACGACATAGCCGAGCGCCTCGAGGTTCGGTGCCAGCACCGCGTGCACCGCCTGCTGGCGGTGCGGGTCGAGCGAGGGCGACTCCGCGCGGCACAGCGACTCGAGCAGCGACAGGAACTGGTCGCGCCGCCAGCGCACTTCCTGCAGCACGCGACGCGGTTCGACGCCGGGCGGCAGTCCAGTCATTTGCGCATCCGCCCGGGGAACGGGAACGACTGCGCGTGGTCGACTGCCAGGAACCTCCCGGGATGGATGTAGGCGATCGGCGGCGCGGCGCGCAGCACGTCCGCGGGCTCGCGATCGACGTCGATGAGCGCAGCCGGGTCGGCCCAGGCCGCGACGACGCGTCCGACCACGAGCCCGTTCTCGCCGAAGCCCTCGACGATCCGCTCGAGCTCGCATTCGAGCTGCAGGTAGGCGCCGGTCACGAGCGGGCCCGCGACCCGCGTCGCCGGCGTCGTCGGCAGCACGGCCGAGGCGGGCTTCGTGCCGTCGTCGCAGCGCGGCGAGGCGGCGAGACTCGTCTCGACGAGCTGTGCCGCGGTCGGAAAGCTCACCGTGAAGGCGCGCTCGCGCTGCGCGTTCGCATAGGTCGAGTGCCGGGGCGTGCAGACGAAGCCGAAGTAGTTCTGCCAGCCGAGCGGCAGCGCCATGTGCTTCGGCGCGAGGTCGTAGCGGCCGTCCGGCTCGCGGGTGCCCACGAGCACCAGCGGCGCCACCGTGTGGACGCGCTCCCACACCGGGCTGCGCAGGTCGAGCTCGACGGAAGGGCGTGTGATCGCTGTCATGGCAGCCTCCCTGGGCCCGGCCGGTCCGCGGTCCGATGCCGGCTCGCTAATGCGATTACCAGAAGCGGCGTGCGCCTGCCTATCAGGGCAACTACGTGGCTCAGGGAAAACTCGCATGAATCGCAGCCGCGCAGGGCCTAGAGTCGTAGTTGCGGCGATTTTTTGCGCAGCAACAAGGGGACTGCCTTGGAGTGGTCGCCCATCGTCAAGACCGCCGGTCAGCTGCGGCGGGCGCCGAACCTGGGGGATTATTCGGCGGAGCGTGCGCGCTTCTCCTGGCGCGGCGCGCGGGCGCTGCTCGAGGGACTCCCGGGCGGCGGGCTCAACATCGCGTACGAGGCCGTCGGCCGCCACGCGGTCGGCGAGGCCGGCGACCGCCTCGCGATCCGCTTCCTTGCGCAGGGCGCCGAGCCGCGTGACCTGAGCTACCGGGAGCTCTGGGCGCAGTCGCACCGGTTCGCGAACGTGCTCGGCCGGCTCGGCATCGAGCGCGGCCAGCGCGTCGCGACGCTGATGGGCCGCGAGCCGGCGCTCTATGCCGCAGTGCTCGGCACGCTACAGGCCGGCGCGGTCTACTGCCCGCTCTTCTCCGCCTTCGGGCCGGAGCCGGTGCGCTCGCGGCTCGAGCTCGGCTCGGTGCGCGTGCTGGTCACGACGGACCTGCTCTACAAGCGCAAGGTCGCGCCGGTCCGCGGGCAGCTGCCCATGCTCGAGCACGTGCTGGTGCTGCGCACGCCGGGGGCCGGGGACTGTCCGGAAGGCACGCTCGACCTCGAGGCGATGATGGCCGAGGCCCCGGCCGGGTTCGAGACTGTCGAGACGGGACCCGAGGACTTTGCGCTGCTGCACTTCACCAGCGGCACCACCGGCAAGCCGAAGGGCGTGCTGCACGTGCACGAGGCCGTGCTCGCGCACCTCGTCACTGCGCGCTGGGTGCTGGACCTGCAGCAAGGCGACGTCTACTGGTGCACCGCGGACCCCGGCTGGGTCACCGGCATTTCCTACGGCGTGATCGCGCCGCTCGCCTGCGGCGTCAGCATGATCGTCGATCGCGAGGAGTTCGATGCCGCGCGCTGGTACCAGCTGCTCGACGAGCAGAAGGTGAGCGTCTGGTACACGGCGCCGACCGCGATCCGGATGCTGATGAAGGCGGGCGCGGAACTCGCGCGCGAGAGGAGCTACCCGGCACTGCGTCACCTGGCGAGCGTCGGCGAGCCGCTCAACCCCGAGGCAGTCGTCTGGGGCGCGGAGGTCTTCGGGCTGCCGTTCCACGACAACTGGTGGCAGACCGAGACCGGCGCAATCATGATCGCGAACTACCCGAGCATGGACGTGCGTCCCGGCTCGATGGGCCGGCCCGTGCCCGGGATCGAGGCCGCGATCGTCGAGCCGCTCGAGGACGGCGGCGTCGAGCTCGTCGACGAGCCGGGCAAGGTGGGCGAGCTGGCGCTCAAGCCCGGCTGGCCCTCGATGTTCCGCGGCTACCTGGACGACGAGGCGCGCTACCGCAAGTGCTTCCGCGGCGGCTGGTACCTCTCCGGCGACCTCGCCAAACGCGACGCGGACGGCTACTACTGGTTCGTCGGCCGCGCCGACGACGTGATCAAGGCCGCCGGGCACCTGATCAGCCCGTTCGAAGTCGAGAGCGTGCTGATGACCCACCCGGCCGTTTCCCAGGCCGGCGTGATCGGCGTGCCGGACCCGATCGCGGGCTCGGCCGTGAAGGCCTTCGTGGAATTGAAGCCCGGGCACGAGCCCGACGAGGCGCTGCGCCGCGACGTGCTCGCGCACGCGCGCCGCAAGCTCGGCGCGGCAGTCGCGCCGCGGGAGATCGCGTTCTCCGAGCAGCTGCCGCGCACGCGCAGCGGCAAGATCATGCGCCGGCTGCTGCGGGCCCGCGAGCTCGGCCTGCCCGAGGGCGATCTCTCGACACTGGAGGGTGGCTCGTGAGCCAGCTTCCCAGCCGGCTCGGTCGCGAGCGCGCGCTCGAACTGCTGCGCGAGATGGTCCGCATCCGCCAGTTCGAGGCCCGCTGCGCGGAGCTTTACAGCGCCGGCAAGATCCGCGGCTTCCTGCACCTGTACGACGGCGAGGAGGCCGTCGCGGTCGGCGTGATGCAGGTGCTCGAGCCCGAGGACGCGGTGGTCGCGACCTATCGCGAGCACGGCCACGCGATCGCGCGCGGGATCGGCATGGGGCCGCTGATGGCCGAGCTCTACGGCAAGCGCAGCGGCTGCAGCGGCGGGCGCGGCGGCTCGATGCACATCTTCGACGCCGCGACGCGCTTCTACGGCGGCAACGCGATCGTCGGTGGCGGGCTCCCGCTCGCGGTCGGGCTCGGCCTCGCCGAGCAGTTGCAGCAGCGCCGCGGCGTGATCGCCTGCTTCTTCGGCGAGGGCGCGGTCGCGGAAGGCGAGTTCCACGAGTCGCTGAACCTTGCGACGCTCTGGAAGCTGCCGGTGCTGTTCCTCTGCGAGAACAACCTCTACGCGATGGGCACCGCGCTCGCGCGCTCGGAGTCGCAGCGCGACCTGCACCTGAAGGCGGCGAGCTACGGCCTGCGCTCCGAGGTCGTCGCGGGCATGGACGTGTTCACGGTCGAAAACGCGGTGCGCGAGGCGGCCGCGCATGCGCGCGCAGGCCTTGGCCCGGTGTTCCTGGAGATCCGCACCTACCGCTTCCGCGCGCACTCGATGTTCGACGCGCAGCTGTACCGCGAGAAGACCGAGGTCGAGGAGTGGCAGAAGCGCGGGCCGATCGTCACGCTCCGGAACTGGCTCGAGGCCGCAGGGCTGATGAGCGAGCAGGACTTCGAGCGCATCCAGCGCGAGGCGGACGCCGAGGTGCAGCAGGCGGTCGAGTTCGCGGAGGGCTCGGACTGGGAGCCGGTCGAGGACCTCGCCCGCCACGTCTATGCGGAGGCCCGCGAGAAATGAGCGAAGCGGCAGCCGGGCGCATCAGTTACCGCGAGGCCGTCAAGCAGGCGATCCGCGAGGCGCTCGGGCGCGATCCGCGCGTGTTCCTGATGGGCGAGGACGTCGGTCGCTACGGCGGCTGCTTCGCGGTCAGCAAGGGGCTGCTCGAGGAGTTCGGCGAGGAGCGGATCCGCGATACGCCGCTCTCGGAGTCCGCGTTCGTCGGCGCCGGGATCGGCGCGGCGCTCGGCGGCATGCGCCCGATCGTCGAGATCATGACGGTCAACTTCAGCCTGCTCGCGCTCGACCAGATCGTGAACAACGCCGCGACGCTGTGCCACATGTCGGGCGGGCAGTTCCCGGTGCCGCTGGTGATCCGGATGGCGACCGGCGCGGGCCGGCAGCTCGCCGCGCAGCATTCGCACAGCTTCGAGGGCTGGTACGCGCACGTGCCGGGACTGCGGATCGTCGTGCCGGCGACCGTGGACGATGCGCGCGGCATGCTCGCTCCTGCGCTCGAGTGCCCGGACCCGGTGCTGATCTTCGAGCCGGCCTCGCTGTACAACATGGAGGGCGAGCTCACGGACGCCGCCGGCAGCGCCGACCTCTCGAGCGCGCGGATCCACCGCTCCGGCAAGGACCTCACGCTCGTGACCTACGGCGCGAGCCTGTGGCGCTCGCTCGAGGCGGCGGAGACGCTGGCGAACGAGGGCATCGAGGCCGAGGTGATCGACTTGAGGAGCCTGCGGCCGCTCGATGATGCGACGATCCTCGCGTCGGTGGCGCGGACGCGTCGCGTCGTGATCGTCGACGAGGGCTGGCGCAGCGGCGGCATCTCGGCCGAGATCGCGATGCGCATCGTCGAGCAGGCCTTCTACGAGCTCGACGCGCCGATCGCCCGCGTCTGCAGCGAGGAGGTGCCGATACCCTATCCGAAGCACCTCGAGGACGCCGCGCTGCCGAACCCGCAGCGCATCGTCGCGGCCGCGCTGGGACTCCTGGGCCATGCCTGAAGAATTCCGCATGCCCGCGCTCGGCGCCGACATGGACTACGGCACCGTCGTCGAGTGGCACGTCGCGCCGGGCGATCGCGTGAAGCGCGGCGACGTCGTGGCGGTCGTCGAGACCGACAAGGGCGCCATCGACGTCGAGATCTTCCAGGACGGCGTGGTGCAGCAGATCGTCGTACCGGTCGGCAAGCGCGTGCCCGTGGGCGAGGTGCTGGCGGTGATCGAGAGCGGCGCGGAGCCCTCACCCCGGCACTCTCCCGCAGGAGCGGGAGAGGGGGCAGACAAGCCCTCACCCCAACCCTCTCCCGGCAAGCCGGGAGAGGGAGAAGAGCGGCCCTCACCCCAGCCCTCTCCCGGCAGGCCGGGAGAGGGAGAAGAGCGGCCCTCACCCCAGCCCTCTCCCGCAGGAGCGGGAGAGGGGGCAGAGCGGCCCGTGCGGCAGGTGGCTCCGGAACCCTCGCCCGCGCCAGCGGGAGAGGGTGGCCCGAAGGGCCGGGTGAGGGCGACGCCCGCGGCCCGCGCGCTTGCTGCGGAGCGCGGAGTGGACCTTGCTGCGGTGGCAGCCACCGGCCCCGGGGGTGTCGTCACGCGCGGTGACGTCGAAAGTGCAGAGCCCTCACCCCAACCCTCTCCCGCCAAGCCGGGAGAGGGAGAAGAAGAACCCTCACCCCAACCCTCTCCCGCCAGGAGCCGGGAGAGGGAGAAGAAGAACCCTCACCCCGGCCCTCTCCCGCAGGAGCGGGAGAGGGAGCAGAGCTGGCGCCTCCGAGACCCTCGCCCGCGCCAGCGGGAGAGGGTGGCCCGAAGGGCCGGGTGAGGGCGACAGCCGCCAAGCCGGGAGAGGGGGCGGAGCCGGGCGGCATGCGGGCCGCGATCGCCTCGGCGATGTCCCGCTCGAAGCGGGAGATTCCGCATTACTACCTGTCGCTGCGCGCCGACGTCACCGAGTTGATGGCCTGGCTGGAGAAGCACAACGCCTCGGTGCCGGCTGAGCAGCGCCTGATCCTGCCGGCGCTGCTCGTGAAGGCGATCGCCGCCGCCTGCGCGGAAACGGAGGGCTTCAGCGGTTTCTATCGCGATGGAAGCTACCAGCGTGGCGAGGCGATACACGTCGGCGTCGCGGTCGCGCTGCGTGGCGGCGGGCTCGTCGCGCCGGCGATCATGGACACGGACCGCAAGTCGCTCGCCGAGCTGATGGAAGACTTCCGCGGCATCGTCACGCGGGCGAGGGCGGGGCGGCTGCGCGCAAGCGAGCTGGCCGCGCCGACGATCATCCTCACGAGCCTCGGCGATGCGGACGTCGAAGCGGTGTTCCCGATCATCCAGCCGCCGCAGGTGGCCATCATCGGCGCAGGCGCGGTGCTCGAGCGACCCTGGGTCGTGGACGGCGAGCTCGCCGTTCGCAAGGTGCTGACGCTGTCGCTGGCCGCCGACCACCGCGTCACCGACGGACGTCGCGGCGCACAGTTCCTCGGCCGGATCGTCGAGCGGCTCAGCGTCCCGGAGGACAAGTGAATCGCGAAGAACTGAAGCAGAAGCTGCTGGCGCTCGTGACCGGGATCGCCCCCGACGTCGAGGCCTCCGAGGTGCTGCCGGGCGTGCCGCTGCGCGACCAGTTCGACTTCGACTCGATGGACACGCTCAACTATGCGATCGCGATCCACCGCGAGCTCGGCGTGGACGTCCCGGAGGCGGACTACTCGAAGCTCGCGAGCATCGATTCCGCCGCGGACTACCTGCTCGCACGGCTCGAAAAGCCGGCCGGCTGAATCCACCGGCCGGCACGACTGCGATTAAGCTGAACTCGCCCGCCCGGCGGTTCACAATCGACTCATGCTCGAGATAAGAAATCTCTGCAAGGCCTACGCGGGGCCGTCGGGCCGCCGCGTGCTCGACGGCGTGTCGCTCACGGTGCAGCCGGGTGAGTACGTCGCGATCGTCGGCGAGTCGGGCGTCGGCAAATCGACGCTGCTGAACATCGTCGCGGGCCTCGACGTGCCTGATTCAGGAGAAGTGCTGCTCGACGGCACGGACCTCACCGGGCTCGACGAGCGCGGGCGCACCGGGTTCAGGCGGGCGCGCATGGGCTTCGTGTTCCAGGCCTTCCACCTGCTGCCGCACCTGGACGTCGCGCGCAACGTCGCGCTGCCGCTCGCGCTGAACGGCATGCCGGGGGACGAGGCTGCACGCCGCGTCGCAGAGTTGCTCGAGTCGGTCGGGCTCGCCTCGCGCGCGAAGAGCCTGCCGCGGGAACTCTCCGGCGGCGAGATGCAGCGCGTCGCAGTCGCCAGGGCGCTCGCGCACCGGCCGGCGCTGGTGCTCGCCGACGAGCCCACCGGCAACCTCGACCCCGAGAACGCCGCGGTGATCCTCGAGATCCTGAAGGCGCAGATCAAGCGCGACCGCGCGGCCGGGATACTGGTGACGCACTCGGCCCAGGCTGCAGCCACGACCGACGTGATCTACGAGCTGCTGCCGGGCGGACTGCGCCGGCGCGAGCGCGCGGGAGCCGCCTCCTGAGCGCCGCCGCGATCCGCAACCTGCCCGGCGCGACCTGGTCGCTGGTCGATGCGGCCGCGATCGGTCCGTTGCGGCAGTCGCCCGGGCGCACGGTCCTCGCGGTGATCGCGATCGCACTCGGCGTCGCGCTCGGCTTCTCCGTGTACCTGATCAACCGCGTCGCGGCCGACGAGGTGCAGCTCGCCTCGCGGAGCCTGTTCGGCATGGCCGATCTCTCGGTGCAGGCGCCGGGCCTCGGCTTCGACGAGTCGCTGTTTCCGCAGCTCGCGGCGCTCGAGGGCGTCACGGTCGCGAGCCCGGTCGTCGAAGTGAACGCGCGGCTGCCCGGCCGCGAACGGACGCTGAAGATCGTCGGGCTGGACCCGTTTCGCGCGATGCGACTGCAGCCGGCGCTCGGCGCGGCCACCGCGACCGCGTCGCAAGGCACGGGCCTGCTCGCCGAGGACGCGATCTGGCTGAGCCCGGCGGCCGCGAAGCTGCTCGACCTGGAGGCAGGCTCGGAACTCGACGTGCAGGTCGGGCTCGATGTCGTCACGTTCCGCGTAGCCGGGTTCCTGCCCGCCGGCGAATACCGCCAGCCGCTCGGCATCGTGGACATTGCGACCGCGCAGTGGCGTCTCGACCGGCTCGGGCGGCTCGACCGCGTTGATCTGCGCCTGCGGCCCGGCGTCGACCCGCTCGGCCTGCGTGGCGAGATCGCCTCGCTGCTGCCGCCAGGCGTCGAGCTCACGACGCCCGGCGAGGCAGGTGACGACGCGGTGCGCCTCTCGCGGGCGTATCGCTCGAACCTGACCGCGCTCGCGCTGGTTGCGCTCTTTACCGGCGGGTTCCTCGTGTACGCGACGCAGTCGCTCGCGGTCGCGCGGCGCCGACGGGAGATCGCGCTGCTGCACGCGATGGGGATGAGCGTGCGCGAGCAGCTCGCAGCGTCGCTGGTCTCAGGCGTGCTGGTCGGCACCGTCGGCGCCGCACTCGGCGTCGTGCTCGGGATCTTCGTCGCCCGCTCGGGACTCGCCGCGTTCGGCGCGGACCTCGGCGCCGGCTATTTCCAGGGCCTGGTGCCCGAGCTCGAGGTGCGTCCGCTCGAGGCGCTGGTGTTCTTCCTGCTCGGCGTCGCCGCAGCCGTCGCGGCCACGCTCGGTCCCGCGCGCGAGGCGGCCTCGGTGCCGGCCGCCGCTGCACTGAAGGCCGGCGACGAGGCGCCGGTGCCGGCCCGCCGGCACAACATCGTCGCGCTCGTGCTGATCGTCGCGGGCTGTGCGGCGCTCGCGCTGCCGCCGATGGAGGGCATCGCGCTGCCCGGCTACACGGCGATCGCCTGCTTCCTGCTCGGCGCGGTGTTCCTTGCGCCGGCGCTCGCGCACCAGGTGTTCGGCCGGCTGCGCTTTGCGCGGCCTGCGTGGCTCGAGATCGCGACCGCACAGCTGCGCGGCACCGCGCGGCGCTCGACGGTCAGCATCGCGGCGGTGCTGGTGAGCTTCGGCCTGATGGTCGCGATGGCGATCATGGTGTACTCGTTCCGCAATTCACTGGACGCGTGGATGCAGCGCATCCTGCCGGCGGACGTCTATGTGCGCGCTGGCTCCGCCGGACAGAGCGGCTTCCTCGACGAGCAGGCGCAGCGGCTGCTCGAATCGCTGCCGGGAGTGGCGCGCGCGGACTTCGTGCGCTTCCAGGAAGTCGCGCTCGCGGGCGGCGGGCTGCCGTTCGCAGTGATCGCGCGGCCGATCGACGAGTCCTCGGCGGCAGACATCCTGCCGCTGCGACGCGTGGACCCGGAGCCTGCACCGCCGGGCACCGTGCCGGTGTGGGCCTCGGAGTCGGCGCTGGACCTGCGCGGCTTCGATGTCGGCACGGTGTTCGAGCTGCCGCTCGGCGGCGAACTCGTCAAGGCCAGCGTGCGGGGCCTGTGGCGCGACTACGAGCGTCCGGGCGGCTCGGCCGTGATGCCGCGCGACGTCTTCGTCCGCTACACCGGGGATACGCGCGCGACGACGGCCGCGCTCTGGCTCGAGCCGGGCGTCGAGGTCGCGCAGGTCGAGGATGCGATCAGCGCGCAGCTGCAGCGGGGCGGCGAGTACCGCATCGCCGTGCCGCGCGAGATCCGTCGGCTGTCGCTGCGGGTGTTCGATCGCACGTTCGCGGTCACGTACCTGCTCGAGGCCGTCGCGGTCGTGATCGGGCTGTTCGGGATCAGCGTCAGCATGAGCTCCCAGGTGATGGCGCGCCGCGGCGAGTTCGGCATGCTGCGCCACCTCGGTGTCACGCGCGGCGAGATCGGGCGGATGCTCGCGTTCGAGGGCGCGGCGCTCGGCGCGGTCGGCGTGCTCGCGGGGCTCGTCGTCGGCGGCATCGTGAGCCTGATCCTGATCTACGTCGTGAACCGGCAGTCCTTCCACTGGACCATGGACCTGCATGTGCCCTTTGGACTGCTCGCGATCCTGAGCCTGACGCTGGTCGCGTCCTCGGCGGCGGTCGCCGCGTTCAGCGGGCGGCAGGCGATGGGCGAAGACGTCGTGCGCGCGGTCAAGGAGGACTGGTGATGCGCGGTCTTTGGGCGCGGAGGCCCTCACCCCAACCCTCTCCCGCTTCGCGCGGGAGAGGGCGCAGAACCCTCTCCCGGCTTCGCCGGGAGAGGGCAGGGTGAGGGCTCTTCCCCCGCTCCCGCGCTGCGGGAGAGGGTTGGGGCGAGGGTCCTGCCCCCTCTCCCGCTTCCGCGGGAGAGGGCCGGGGTGAGGGTTCTGCCCCCTCTCCCGCTCTGCGGGAGAGGGTTGGGGTGAGGGTTCCGCCCCCTCTCCCGCTCTGGCGGGAGAGGGTTGGGGTGAGGGTCTACTCCTCGCGCTCCTCCTGGTCTGTGCTCTTTTCTCTGCGCACGCCGCGCGCGCCGAAATCGTCTATCCACCGGTCGTCCCGGGCATCGAGCTCGAGTTTCCCGCGGACGAGGGCGCGCATCCGGAGCATCGGATCGAGTGGTGGTATGTCACCGGTCTCGCGGAGGACGAAGACGGCCGCGAGCTCGGCTTCCAGGTGACGTTCTTCCGCGTGCGGCCCGGGCTCGGCGAGGACAACCCGAGCCGCTTCGCGCCGCGGCAGATCCTGTTCGGGCACGCGGCGATTGCGGACCCGGAGCGCGGGCGTCTGCTGCACGCGGAACGCTCGGCGCGTGCCGGCTTTGAGCTCGCCTTCGCGCGCGAGGGGCGCACCGACGTCCGGCTCGAGGACTGGTCGCTGGTGCAGGACGGCGATCGCTACCGCGCGGTGGTCGGCGGCGAGGACTTCGCAATGCGACCTCGACCTGCAGCGCGTGCAGCCGGTGCTGCTGCAGGGCGAGAACGGATTCAGCCGCAAGGGACCGGATCCGCGCTCGGCGAGCTACTACTACAGCCTTCCGCAGCTCGAGGTGAGCGGCGAGGTGGTCGTGGACGGACGTCGCCGCGTCGTGAGCGGGCGCGCCTGGCTCGATCACGAGTGGTCGAGCGACTTCGTCGAGGAGGGCGCGCAGGGCTGGGACTGGATGGGCATCAATCTCGCCGATGGCGGCGCGCTGATGGCGTTCCGGATGCGCGACACCGCCGGCGGCAAGCACTGGGCTGCCGCGACGCTGCGTGACGGTGCGGGCGGACGTGCAGACGTTCGCTCCCGACGAAGTGGACTGGACGCCGCTCGAGAGCTGGCAGTCGCCACGCACCGGGGCCGAATACCCGGTGCGCTGGCGCGTGCGGGTCGGCGAGCGGAGCTACACCGTCGAGCCGCTGATCGAGGACGCCGAACTCGACTCGCGCGCCAGTACCGGCACGATCTACTGGGAGGGCCCGGTGCGGCTGCTCGCGGAGGATGGCACCGAGGCCGGTCGCGGTTACCTCGAGCTCACCGGCTACGCCGGCCGCCTCGACCTCTGAAAGGTGCCGGGCTTACGTTTTTCGGTTATTGAGTGCGGAACGCTGAGAGTCAAAAGACGGCTGCCAATAACCGAAAAACGTAAGCCCGGCACCTTTCACCGGCGTAACCCCTTTTACCTTTACTGGTTCAGCGGGTCGGCTGCGCCCTGGTCCACCCATACGCCGTAGCGGCACTTGAGCAGCATTCCGCCGCTCCTCACGTAGGAGCCGTTCGGGTACTCGGTGCCGTTGAAATGGCACACCGGCTCGCCGGGAACCTCCTGCAACAGGACGTCCGTCTCCTCGTCTTCTTCCTCGGCGATCGGGGAATTCTTCAGCGTCGGGTCTTGCGCGCCGACCTGCGGGATCGAAGGCTGCTGTCTCATGGCGGTGCTCCCGGTGACGGACGAACCGGCTTCGCCCGACTCAATGTTAGCCGTATTGGGCGAGGGGGCCGCTGACGGAAAACCCTCACCCCAACCCTCTCCCGCTGGAGCGGGAGAGGGGGCAGAGCCCTCACCCCAACCCTCTCCCGCTGAGCGGGAGAGGGGCAGAGCCCTCACCCCAACCCTCTCCCGCTGGAGCGGGAGAGGGAGCAGAGCCCTCACCCCGGCCCTCTCCCGCTGGAGCGGGAGAGGGAGCGGAGCCCTCACCCCAACCCTCTCCCGCTGGAGCGGGAGAGGGAGCAGAGCCCTCACCCCAGCCCTCTCCCAGCTTGCGCTGGGAGAGGGTGGCCGAAGGCCGGGTGAGGGCAACTGCGTAGCGCTTACAATCCCCCTATGCCCGATTTCAGCTTCGAGTACCTCCGCCGCCAGATCGTCGGCATCGATTCGGCCTTCGACACGCCCTTCGGGCGGCGGCTGATGGTCTATTGCGACTACACGGCCTCGGGGCGCTGCCTGCTGTTCGTCGAGCGCTACCTGCAGGGCCTGCAGCGCATCTACGCCAACACGCACACCGAGGACGACCTCACCGGCCGCAGCATGAGCCGGCTGCTGCACGAGGCGGAGGCGATGATCAAGCGGAGCGTCAACGCGGGGCCCGAGGGTCGCGTGATCGCGGTCGGGACCGGCGCGACCGGCGCGATCGACAAGCTGCAGCAGATCCTCGGCGTCGCTTTCCCGCCCGCGACGCGCGAGGTGCTCTCGGACGAGCTGCGGCAGTTTCTCGGCACCGAGCGCTTCGAGGAGTTCCGCGCCTTCCAGCGCTCGCAGCAGCCGGTCGTGTTCGTCGGCCCCTACGAGCATCACTCGAACGAGGTCACCTGGCGGCAGGGGCTCGCCACCGTGGTCGAGGTCGAGCTCGCCGAGGACGGCGGCATCGACCTCGCGCAACTCGAGCGACTGCTCGAGGATCCGGCCTACCAGGGCCGGATGCGCATCGGCTCGTTCTCGGCGGCCTCGAACGTGACCGGCATGCGCTCGCCGGTGCGCGAGATCGCGCGGCTGCTGCACGCGCACGGCGCCTGGGCCTGCTTCGACTACGCGGCCAGCGCGCCGTACGTCGAGATCGACATGAACCCGCCGGTGGGCCCCGAGGGCGGCGATCCCTCGATCGACGCGGTGTTCATCTCGCCGCACAAGTTCCTGGGCGGTCCGGGATCGAGCGGCGTGCTGGTGTTCAACGAGCGGCTCTACCACCGCGAGCTGCCGCCGAGCGTCGCGGGCGGCGGCACCGTGGACTACGTGAGCCCGGTGGACCAGGATTTCATCGCCGACATCGAGGAGCGCGAGAAAGCGGGCACGCCCGGCGTGCTGCAGACCTTCAAGGCGGCGCTGGCGATGGAGCTGAAGCGCCAGGTCGGCGTCGAGCGCATCGAGGCACGCGAGCATGAGTTGCTCGCGCGCGCGATGCGACGCTGGTCCACGAACGGGAACATCGAGATCCTCGGCAACCCCGACCCCGAGCGGCGGATCGGCATCGTCTCGTTCAACCTGCGCGACCCGCGCGGCCGCTACCTGCACCCGAAGCTCGTCACGGTGCTGCTGAACGACCTGTTCGGCATCCAGTCGCGCGCCGGCTGCTCCTGCGCGGGACCGTACGGCCACCGGCTGCTCGGCATCGACCGGCCCACCTCCGAGCTCTACCGCGACTGGGTGCGCAAGGGCTTCCAGGGCATCAAGCCCGGCTGGTGCCGCGTCGGGTTCCACTACTCGATGGACGACCTCGACGCCGGCTTCATCGTCGACGCGGTCGAGTTCCTGGCCGGGCACGGCTATCGCTTCCTGCCGCTCTACGAGTTCGACGTCGAGAGCGGCGAGTGGAAGCACCGCGAGTACCAGGAATCGCACGTGCCGTTCTCGCTTGAGGCGGCGCTCGAGGCCCGCGGTTGCGACGAGACGGCGTTGCCGCCCGACGAGCGCGCGCGGCTCTACCGCGGCTACCTCGACGAGGCGCGATCCTGGGCCGGGCGGCTCGAGGCGCCGGCCGACGAGCCCGAGGCGCCAGGCGAGGGGCGGTTCGGGGAACTGACGTTCTTCAACGTCGGCTGACGCGCAGCGACCAACAACTACGTATTGAACTCGTGCAGCCTCCGGGACTAGTTTGGATTCAGTCCAAACAGGGCCCGGCACTCGGGGCTGCTGTCGCGCGCGCCGGGACCCTCCTGTCCCCAAGGAGGGAAGGCCACCATGACACGTCCCCATGCCTCGATCTGGGCAGCGACCGCCGCGGCACTGCTGCCGCTCGGCATCGCAGCCGCGGCGCAACCGCTCGGGCTGCCGCCGCTGCCGGTGCCCGCCGACAACCCGATGACGCCGGAGAAGATCGCGCTCGGCAGCGCGCTCTTCAACGACACGCGCTTCAGCTCGACCGGCGAGGTGAGCTGCGCGACCTGCCACGACCCGGCGAAGGGCTTCACGGACAGCCCGCTGAAGACCTCCGAGGGCATAAAGAAGCTGACCGGCACGCGCAACGCGCCGACGGTCATCAACGCCGCGTATTTCGAGAAGCAGTTCTGGGACGGCCGCTCGCCGAGCCTCGAGGAGCAGTCGCAGCATCCGTTCATCAACCCGGTCGAGATGGGGCTGCCGAACCACGAGCCGATCCTGAAGATCGTGCGCACCGACCCGACCTACACCGGCATGTTCCAGCAGGCGTTCGGCATCGAGCCGGCCGCGATCACGATGGACCACGTGATGAAGGCCATCGCGACCTTCGAGCGTACCGTCGTCGCCGGCGACTCGCCGTTCGACAAGTGGTACTTCGGCAAGGACAAGAGCGCGATGAGCGAGGCCGCCGTGCGCGGCTTCCAGGTGTTCCTCGGCGACGGACGCTGCGTCTCCTGCCACACGATCGAGCAGGACCATGCGCTGTTCACCGACAACCGCTTCCACAACATCGGCGTCGGCATCAACCGCATCCAGGACCGCATCACGGACATCGCGCCGGCGTTCCTGATGCGCAAGGCCGAAGGCCTCGACGTCGACAAGGCGGTGCTGAGCGACCCGGCGACCTCCGAGCTCGGCCGCTTCGCGGTCACCGACGGACTCGACGAGCTGGGCGCGTTCAAGACGCCGACGCTGCGTAACGTCGAGGTCACCGCGCCGTACATGCACGACGGCAGCGTCGCGACGCTGCGTGACGTGGTCGTGCACTACAACAACGGTGGCGTGACGAACAAGGGCGACAAGGTCAACGACTTCCTGAGCGGCGGCATCCGCGAGCTGAACCTCGACGAGCAGCAGATCGCGGACCTCGTCGCGTTCATGGAGGCGCTGACGAGCCCGCAGTTCGCGAAGCCCGCCACCGTCTCGGCCGTCAACGCAGGAGGTACGCCATGAGCAGCAACTTCTCACGCCGCCGCTTTCTGCAGGCCGGAGGCACCGTCGCGGCCGCGAGCGTGCTGCCCGTCACCTGGGTCGAGCTCGCGTTCGCGAAGCCCGCGGACAATTTCACGTTCGCCTACATCTCGGATGCGCACATCCAGCACATCCGCGGCAAGAAGTTCGTCAACAACTGGGACCGCGGCCTGATCCGGGCCGTGGCCGAGACGAACCTGCTGACGCCGAAGCCTGACTTCGTGATGTTCGGTGGCGACCTCGCCCAGCTCGGCACGAAGGCGGAGCTCGACCACGGCGCGGAGCTGATGAGCGCGCTCAAGTACAAGACCCGCTACGTGATGGGCGAGCACGACTACTACCTCGACCTCGGCGAGTACTGGAGCAAGCTGTTCGGCCCGCAGTGGTACAGCTTCGACCACAAGGGCGTGCACTTCGTGGTGCTGAACAGCATCCTCACGCACGACGAGTGGACGTTCGACCGCTGGCCCACGGCCGAGCAGCGCATGCTCGAGATGGCCGGCCTCGACAACCCGAACGGCTCGCCGTTCATGGTCGGCGAGAAGCAGCGCGAGTGGCTCCGGAAAGACCTCGAGAAGGTCTCGAAGGACACGCCGGTCGTGGTGTTCTCGCACTCGCCGCTGCAGAAGCTCTACAAGGGCTGGAACTTCTGGACCGACGACGCCGAGCAGGTGCAGGCGCTGCTCGCGCCGTTCGACCAGGTGAACGTGGTGTACGGCCACGTGCACCAGATCCAGTACAACCAGATCGGCAACATCAGCTTCAACTCGGTGATGGCGACCGCCTGGCCGTGGCCGTATCCGCAGAGCTACGCGCAGGCCGAGCACGCGATGCCGAAGCTGACGATCCCGATGAACCGCGCCGACCCGTTCTTCGAGCGGGACGCGACCGGCTGGCAGATGATCGACGTGAACACGGGGCGCGTGTCGCTGGCGTACAACTTGTACAACAACAAGTCGCGCACCGTCGCGTTCGATCCGAAGCTCGGGCACCCGGTGGACAAGGGGCTGCAGACGATCGCGCTCGAGCCCAACCGGATCCACTACTGAGTCGCGTCAACCCTGGGAGAGAACATGAAGACCAAGATCATTCGAGTCGGCCTCGCAGCGGTGGTTGGCGCCACGATCGCACTCGGTTCGACGGCATCGCGTGCGGACGAGTTCACCAAGGAGGACGTCGAGCGCTGGAACGCGCAGTTCATGCAGGTCGTGCAGCAGGGCCGTGAGCTGTGGACCAGCCCCGAGCTCGGCAAGAACGGCGTCGCCTGCGCGCAGTGCCACCCGAACGCCGCGAACTCGCACCCCGAGACGTACCCGAAGTTCCAGAAGCAGATCGGGAAGGTGATCACGCTGCCCGAGATGATCAACTGGTGCATCCGCAACCCGCTCGAGGGCGTGCCGCTCGAGGTGGACAGCCCCGAGATGACCGCGCTGGTGGCGTACGCCACCTACGAGCGGCGCGGGGTGAAGCTCGAGCCCGGCAAGCACTGACAGGGCAGGGAACGTAAGCCCGGAAAGCCCTCACCCGCCCTCCGGGCACCCTCTCCCGCTTCGCGGGAGAGGGCCTGGGGTGAGGGTCCGCCCCCTCTCCCGCTTCGCGGGAGAGGGCTGGGGTGAGGGCAGTGGGGTGAGGGTAGGTCAACCGCTCGTTCTTCCCCTACAATCCCCCGCACAGATCACAGGGGGATGAGCATGGGAGAGTCAGGAACGACGTCGCGCGGCTGGCTGCTGGCGGCTGCGGTGAGCACGACGCTGGTGATGGCCGGCTGTGGCTCGAAGGAGGCCCCGCCCGCGCCGGCGGCCCAGGCACCGGCTGAAACCGCAGCGACGACGGCTCCGCCGGACGCGGTCGCCGCGGCGCCGGAGCAGCAGGCGGCACCCGCGGCCGCGCCGCTGCCGGCCACGGACCAGTCCTGGTCGCCCGAGGCGCTCGAGGGCCTGCTCGCGCCGATCGCGCTCTTCCCGGACCCGGTGCTGTCGCAGCTGCTGATGGCCTCGACCAATCCGCAGGAAGTGCTCGACGCCGGCAACTGGCTGATCGCGAATCCCGCGCTCGAGGGCAAGGCGCTCGATGAGGGCGCCGAGGCGGCCGGGTTCACGCCCCCGATGCGGGCGATGATGCAGTTCCGCCCGATCGTCGACCAGATGTGCCTCGAGATGGGCTGGACCGCCGAGCTCGGCCAGGCCTTCACCAACGACGAGGCAGGCGTGCTCGCGGCCGTGCAGCGGCTGCGCCAGCAGGCGAGCGACGTGGGCACGCTGCAGAGCTCGGAGCAGATGAAGGTCGAAACGCAGACCCAGCAGGGCCAGGAGGTGATCGTCATCGAGCCGCCGAGCCCGGAGGTCGTCTACGTGCCGACCTACGACCCCGTGGCGGCCTACCAGCCGAACGCGTTGACGGCGACCCAGCCCCTCCCGCAGACGACGACCGTCGTCGAGGAAGACAAGGGCCACAGCACCGGCTCGATGATCGCGACCGGCGTGCTGGCCTTCGGCGCGGGCCTGCTCGTCAACGAGATCTTCGACGACGATGACGACGACCATTACAAGCACGACTACTACTACCCGAACTACGGCGGCGGCTACATGCGCCCGCCGCCTCCCTACTACTACCAGCCCGTCTACGGCGGCGGCTATCGGCCCGGCTACAACTACAACCGGCCGCCGAGCTACAACAAGGTGCTGAGCGACAACAACGTCGTCGTCGTGAACCCCGGCCAGAACAACAAGTACTGGGACAACTTCGACGATCGCCCCACGGGCCGGCCGCGCGCGGAGCCGCTGGCGAGCCCCATCACGGCGGCCCGGCCGAACCGGCCCGAGATCGCCAAGCTCGATGCGGACTCGAAGGCCCGGGCGGGCCAGCGAGCCTCGCAGGCAGCCGGCGGCGCGACCACGCAGCAGGACTGGAAGGGAAAGAGCACGTATGCCGGCGCGAGCAAGGAGGCCCGCGCGAAGGCCAAGCTGCCGCCGGCCTCGGACGCCACCCGGCAGAAGGCGGCCTCTAACGCCTCGGCGGCGAAGAGCAAGGTCGCCTCGTCCGGCGTCGATCGGGGCCGTGGCGGCGACCGGCAGGGTGCCGCTGCCGCCGCGCAGAAGCGGCCGGAGGCGGCCGCGAAAGCCCCAGCCGCGGCGAAGAAGGCCGCGGGATCGGGGTCCAACCGTCCGCAGGTCCAGCCGACCGCGAAGCGTGACCGGCAGGCTGCACAGACGCAGGGCGCGAAGACCGCCCGAGACGGGGGAGGCGGAGGCGGCCGCGCCACCGCGGCGTCCGGCCAGAAACGCGGTTCCGCCGATCGCGCCGCGAGCCAGCGTGGCAAGCAGAGCATGCCCCAGGGCGCCAAGAGCAAGGGCGCGAAGAACAAGGGCGCGGCGGCCAAGAAGAAGAAGCAGGGCTAGGAGAGCAATGATGAGCACCAGAACGATCACCCGCCTCGCGAGCGGCGCCACTGCCGCGCTGCTCGCGGCCGTCATGCTCTCCGCCTGCGCGAAGAAGGAGCCGGCCGCGCCGCCTGCGGCAGACCACGCCTCCTTCAGTACGGCCGAGGAGGCCGTCGACGCGCTGATCGCGGCGCTCGAGGCCGGCGACAACGCGGCGTTGCTGCGCCTGTTCGGACCCGGCACCGAGGAGATCGTGTCCTCGGGCGACGACGTCACCGACGCGAACGACCGCGCCGGCTTCGTCGAGGCCTATCGCGCGAAGCACGAGCTCGTGCCCGAGGGCGACGGCCGCATGATCCTGCAGGTCGGCGAGAACGACTGGCCGGCACCGGTGCCGGTGGTCCAGCGCGACGGCCGCTGGTACCTCGACGGCGAAGCGGGCGAGGACGAGGTCATCTATCGCCGCGTCGGCCGCAACGAGCTCGCCACGATCGACGTGTGCCGCGGCTTCGTCGATGCGCAGAACGAGTACGCGTCGGAGGGCCGCGACGACAATCCGCCCGGCTATTTCGCCGCCTATCTCATCAGTGACGAGGGCGAGCGCAACGGGCTGTACTGGCCGGTGGAGGAAGGCGAGCCCGAGAGCCCGGCCGGGCCGTTCGTGGCGGCCGCGGCGGGCGAGGGCTACCGCCGCGCGGCCAGCGGCGAGCCGACCCCGTACCACGGCTACTACTACCGCATGCTCTACGCGCAGGGCGCGAGCGCCCCGGGCGGCGCGCTCGAGTACTTCGAGCAGGGCCGGCTCGTCAACGGCTTCGCGCTGATCGCCTGGCCCGCGGACTACGGCGTCAGCGGCGTGCAGACCTTCATCGTCAACCAGGACGGCGTCGTCTACCAGAAGGACCTGGGCGAGGACACGGCGACCGCGGTCACGTACATCGAGCTCTTCGATCCCGACGGCAGCTGGAGCAAGGTCGAGTAAGATCCCACAGGTCGCCACGCAGGAGCTGATCCATCCGGCGGCGCCGGAGGGGTCCGCCTGCCATGAAACGCCTGCTCAAGATTCTCGGGGTGCTGGTGCTGGTCGCCGCGGTGGCGCTGGCCATCGCGATCAGCCATGACTCCGCCTGCCCGGACGGCCCGCCCGCGCTCGCGGCCGGGGCCACGCCGATGAAGGCCGCGCGTTACCACTGCTACGGCGGGCCCGAGGTGGTCAGGCTCGAGGACGCGGAGAAGCCCGTCCCGGCCGACGACGAGGTGCTGGTGCGCGTGCATGCGGCGGGACTCAACCCGCTCGACTGGCACTACATGCGCGGCAAGCCATACCTGGTGCGCCTCTCCGGGGGATTCGGACGGCCGAAGGCCCCGGGGCTCGGCGTGGATTTCGCGGGTGTCGTCGAGGCGGTGGGGAAGGACGTCACGCGCTTCAGGCCGGGCGACGAGGTGTTCGGCGCGCGGGGCGGCGCGTTCGCCGAGTACCTCACCGTGAGCGAGACCCGCAATGTCCTTCCGAAGCCCGAGCGGCTCAGCTTCGAGCAGGCTGCCGGCGTCGGCGTCGCGGCCGTGACGGCTTTGCAGGCCCTGCGCGACAAGGGCGAGCTGAAGGCCGGGCAGAAAGTGCTCATCAACGGCGCATCGGGCGGCGTGGGCAGCTTCGCGGTGCAGATCGCCAAGGCGATGGGCGCGCAGGTGACCGGTGTCTGCAGCACCCGCAACGTCGAGCTGGTGCGCTCGATCGGCGCGGACCGCGTCGTGGATTACACGAAAGAGGACTTCACCGAGGGCGCGGAGCGCTACGACCTGGTGGTCGACATGGTCGGCAACCACCCGTTCGGCAAGGTCCGGAAGGTGCTCGAGCCAGAGGGGCGCTACGTGATCGTGGGCTCGAAAAGCGACAACCGCTGGATCGGTGGACTCGCGCCGGCGTTCAAGGCCGTGATCGCCTCGCAATTCTCGGAGCAGAAGGCCGTGTCCTTCGTCGCGCGGTTGCGGCCCGAGGACCTCGCGTTCCTCGCCGGGCTCATGGCGGACGGGAAGGTGACGCCGGTGGTGGACCGGGTCTATCCGCTCGCCGAGGTCGTGGAGGGGATCACCTACCTGGAAACAGGCCGGGCCCGCGGCAAGGTGATCGTCAGCGTGGTGCCGGCGGAGGCCGCCGAGCCGCCGGGTTGACGGCCCGACATCCGCTCGGGTCTAATCTCGGCCCCTCGGAGGTCCGGCCGTCCGGCCGGAATGCCAACGTGGCCAGGTAGCTCAGTTGGTAGAGCAGCGGACTGAAAATCCGCGTGTCGATGGTTCGATTCCGTCCCTGGCCACCACTTCCAACTTATTGAAAAATAACGGGTTCCGGGCATCACCGGCGGACCATTCATGCCCCGATGCAACTGACCCGCGGACTATCGGGAAGTGGGTCAATGCAAGGACGCCCAGTTGTAAACCAGCATCGAAGCTTGACCAGATATCTGGGCGAACCGGCGTTAAAGTCGGACCGGGGATAACTCGCAAGATTATTAAGAGAATCGGCCGGTTACATCATTCCGGACTGGTCAACGGTGAGCGCCAGTTGCTGGTCTAGCCTGCACGCCGGTTGACACGCCTAGGTCTGAGAAGCGCGGTCGGGAGGCGACAACCCTGTGGCGAGCGACCGCAGCAAAGGCTCTACAAAGCCAAGCAACTGCGACTCGACCGCGGGACCGCTGTCGGCGTTGCCGAGTACGTGCCGCATGGGGACACAGACATCCACTACGGCGACCTTCCCTGCCGCGCGAGGGACGGTACGCTTCTCGGCGATGCCCGAGACTCCGAGTGCGGCTGTGGCTTTATCCAGTACGCGTGCAATGCGCTCTATCTGTGCGGGATCTATTGGCGTTGCGCGGAATACCAGCATGGAATCCGTCGGGTTGATCCAGACGGTGGCGGCAAATGCGGCCCGCGAGGGCTCATATAGAGCTCCACGAGCGATCCTGTGCCGACGTCCCAACCGAGGTCGTGGGCGACGGCGCGCACCGGCAGCCAGTACTTGGCGAAATTGACGCGTGATTCACGCTCCGTCAGTTCACTCACGAACGCATGAGGTGGCGTGTATCCGTCCGCCTCAAACGCCTCTCGTAACCAGGCGGCGTAGTGACTCGAACTCGCTTCGAGCAACGGATAGAAATCACGCCACAGAAAATGTTGACGATTGGCGGGGTGGATGTACTTGGGATTGCCCAAGACATCATCCCCAGGCGGCCGAAGTGTTGAGCGAACAAAACCGACGGCCGCGATGGCTGGGTCATCCATATATCGCCGTAGCTGCCCCAGCGGTTCGCCGTCCTCGGAGACGATGCCGAGAGTCTCGATCGCATCGATCTTGTGCTCAACGGCCACGACGTGGCCGTCGGTCAACGTCAGTCAAATCCGGCCGACCGCCGGACAGTGATCGCTGAGTGTCGATGTCTGCAATTCGCGGAGCCGTCCATCCGGCCGCCGCCGCGTAAGGGCGCAGCACGAGGTCACAGTACGCCTCGCGGCCGACGTGATCGATGTCGAGCCAGCCCGCGAAGCATTCCGTCAGGTGGTCTTCCCGCAATTGCGTCAGTCGGCGCGTGCCGCGAAGGGGGTTGACTGGCATATTCCGTTCGCCTCCCGAGTTGTTCATTCAGCCGCGAAATCAATCAGTGACCGGGATAGTTGTTCGCGCCAGCCCGAACGATCCCCAGAGCGCTGGCGTTCATAAGCACGAAATCGACCTTTCGCAACGTCTCTGCAGCGCGCTTCGTCGGACTGATTTCTTTGGCCAAGTGCATCCCCCAGTCGACCAACGAGAACTTGTTAGTGTCATTGGCTAGCCACTGATCGATGCTCTTGCTGTCTTTCCCAGAGCCCACCTGCGGCAGACCGCCGGACCATATGACGGCGCGCGCAAGATGCCGATCCGGCTTCACGGCGTATCCGAGGTCCGTCAAGCCGTGCAAAACGGTCGTTGTGCTCCAGCCCGTGCAGAGTTGTTCGTGGATCCATGTGACGCTCCGTTGCCAGCTGTCCGAATTGAGGCGGACGGATTGGCAAGGTCGCAGCAGGCGCTCTCGAATGGCGCGCGTCCGTGAGGCGCTATGAACCAATTCGGCGAGTGAGATGATGCCCGCCAGCCTGAGAGACGGTGACGGGCACCGGAATGTCCGCTGTCCGCTGGCGACGACGATACTCGATGGCTTTCGGTCCCGTCGCTCGCCAGTAATGTCTCGAGCGCCAATGAGCACGTCGGCGCGACTTAACTATTGAATAGGCGCCGGAACCAATCTGTCGCCAGTTCAGTGGATGACCGCGAAGTTGTTCGTAGGTTGGCGTGATCGACTTGCGGCTGATTCCAGACCATAGCGGCTTGTCCCAGAAAGCTCCCCAGAAGTCCTCAAGAGTGACAGGCTCGCGCGGAATCCGTGACACCAACGCAGCATATTCCGACTGCAGTACTGCACCTTGGTCCGGGTGTTCAAATACCGCGTCCTCAATTGGGCGAAACCATTGCAGTAGTCTGCGTCGGGCGGTCGCTCGCGGCTGAACGCGCTTCACATGTAGGCCCTCTCGATTGTTTTCGGGGGAAGCGCCGCGAAAGTAAAGGGGGCTACGAGACTGCCGTTCCAGGGAGCTTAGCCGCGATCGCGAGCGGATCTTCGGCGGCGCCTTTCCGTTCCCTGCGTCTTGCCATGTGATATCGACTTCGTGTCGATAGGGCGATGCGGGACTGTACCGCACCTTGCCGCTGAGAAAGTTTGCGGCACATCTCATTGGGCCTCTCCCGAGCCACGCGGCCGCCGCCAGTCCGACAGGGGTCGCTCGGGGGCGGAAACCTGAGAATCTGAAGACCTGGCACTCAGGCGAGGTGCGCGGCGAGGACCCCAGGATTCCAGTTTTCCAGGTTGCCGCTGGGACCCCCGGGGTGAGTCGGTGGGCGACGCTCCACGGACCCCTGCGGGAGGCTCTGAGGACCGGCGCCGGGGAAGGTCCCCAGTGGCCCCGGAGTGGTCACCTCTGGGGCAGTAGGGGACCAGCGATGGGAGCCCTACTGGCCGGGCCCGGGGCGGCGCCTCGGGCGACTCTGGGGCAGGCGGAGTGCGGTGCAGCGCCACGGGAAAGTCGAATCCCGATTCGTAGATTCTCCTATATCGCAAGGCCTTGGATCGGCGTAATGGTCCTCCCCAAGGCCACGGACGGACAGCCGTCGAAGACCCTCCTTCGAACAGCCGCCGGAAGGCCACGCATACGAACAATGACCGCCCGAGCGGTGAAGGCAGGGATGACATGCGAGTACTTCACGTTCTGATCCCGATGTCCGTACTGATCGTCGGATGCGGCAGTGATGGCGATGCCGATTTGGAACTGCCCGCAGAAACCAATCAGCCGCCGGTGGCTTCGTTTTCGACAGATCCGGCCGCAGGCATCCTTCCACTCACCGTTTCGCTCGATGCGTCGTCGTCGCTCGACCCCGACGGATCCATTGTCCGTTACGAATGGGATTTCGCGGATGGAAGCATCGGGCGCGGCGTTGAAACGTCGCATACATTCGTCACGGACGGTTCGTTTGCGATCGAACTGACCGTGATCGACAACAGAGGTGCAACGGCAACAACAACGGCAACGGTCATCGTGGGCCGAGGGCCGGCAACGCAGTATTCAGTCGCTGTGCTCCAGAATAGTGAAGCGACCGTGCCATGGAATGAGCTATGGCCCAATGCCATGAATAATAAGGGTGAGACTGCCGGCACCATTTCTTGGAACTCGGCCTTTCTGCATCGCGATGGGACAACGCTGATATTGCCGGTCGGGTCCGAAGCATTGGATCTGAACAGCAGTGCGGAAGTGGTGGGCGATCCGTCCAATCCGGCACGGTACGACGCGCGCGTTTCTGTTCAGCAACGGTGTCGGGACAGACATAGGGACATTCGGCGGTGCCAGCAGCATCGCCTTTGCCATCAATGACAGCGGTCAAGTCGTGGGCATGGCCGAAACGGAGGCGGGCCTTGCGAGGGCATTTCTGTATCAGGCCGGCGCCATGAACCGATTCCCGGCCAACTCTGGGCGGCTGGAAAGTGTCGCCATGGCAATCAACAACCAAGGCCAGGTCGCGGGGGCGGCAACCACGGAAGACGGTGCGGCTCACGCGTTCATTTACGACGCGAACGGCATTCGCGACATTGAAACGCTGGGTCACAGCTCTTCCATTGCCGTGGACATCAACGAAAGCGGACAAGCGGTCGGTTGGGGAACCGGATCGTGGGCCGGCGACCTTCGCTTTGGCTTCTACTACCGCGACGGCGTCATGAGCGAACTGAAGGCGCCCACCGGAAGAAAGGGTTGAGCCCAGGGCCATAAACGACCTGGGGCAGGTCGTCGGAGTCATTCTTGATGAAGGCAATTACTACGAGAAGGCCTTCGTGTGGGACCAGGTAGATGGCTTTCGCATATTGAATGACATGGTGGACGAAAAACTGGAGTGCTCTATTCGCGAGGCCACCGACATCAATGACTTGGGCCAAATCACTGCATGGGCAGTGTGCTTGGGCACTGAGTGGACGACTTCACTATCGGCATAGTCCTGACACCCATACGGTAGGTAGGGAGCGATTGTCGAGGCACAGATCGCATCTGACGAGGTGTGAATGCCGGACAGGAATGAGCACATTCCCAGGCTGGGGCGGCGTTCAGGCAATGGTTCACGTCAAACAGCCCGCAGCGCGGCGTCGGAGCGGCCCGGTCACCTGCGCCTCGGACGACTCCTGGGCGACGGCGGAGTGGGGCGGCGATGGGCCCGGCGATGATCATTAAAGGATCATCTAATGGCGCGAAGTCGAGTGCGTCGCAGGGAGCAACCGGATGACTTCCGCGATGGTCACGTCGGCGTCGAAGGCTAGGGGCCTCAGTGCATCAACTCGTTGTGGGGGATGGACGAAATATTGATTCTGCTGGCGATCTAGATCTCCATTGCGAGAGCCGGTGTAAAGGACAGGCCGGTACTGCCGACAACGGCGAATAGCATTTGCGACGCCGTCAGGCGGTACGGCGGTATCCGAGGTCCAAGCGGGGCTTGAGACCGCCGCGCATCCAGAGAAACCAGGCGGGCATACGTCAGGTTCAATCTTCAAGGTTGCGTGGAAACAGGTCTCCGTGGTCTATTTCGACCAAAATCTAGATACACGCCAGGCGCGATGCGAGTTGTCGAAGGAGCGTGACCGTGATTACGAAGCGAATGGTCGATCAGGCCTATTCCGACCTGAAGGAAATCTGCGGCGGGGTCCGCGAAGACTACTTTGGCCTCCTGTACTTGGAGTCAGAGCATGCCGTCCCGAGGGAGAAGGCGTTAAACACAATCGCCTTTGGCGGCCATGATTACGGCATTGACGGGTTCCACTTCGACGAACAGCGTCGAAATCTCTATCTGTTTCAGTTCAAATTTTCCGACTCGGCGGCCCAGTTCAAGTCGTCGCTGGTGCGCCTTATCGAAGACGGCATGAATCGAATCTTCACGGAGCCAAACAAAGATGACGCTAAGAATCAGTTGCTAATGCAGTTGCGCAGCTGCCTTCTGGAAAACAGGGGCATTATTGATCAGGTTTGCCTCCGATTTGTGTTCACAGGCGATCCGGAAGAGGCCGAGCGTAGTCTCGTGCTCGACAAGCTGCGGGAGGATCTAGAAGACAAGAAGTACCTGATAGATCAATTCTTCGGTGATAGACAAGTAGGGCTCGTCGTTGAGTTTCGATCCGCGAGTGGGCGGGTCGGTGCAGTTCGCAATCCGCGAGTGAACTCGACTTTTGAGATTCCGGTTTCCGCGCCCGTGATTGCAGAGGGACCGAACGGCGAGAAGATGCACATTGGTTTTGCGTCGCTTGCTGGTCTTGGCCAGATGTTTCAGTCGATAGGCCCGCGGTTTTTCGATGCCAATATCCGATATGGGCTCGGCGAGAGCAAAGCAGTGAATCGCGCAATTTCGAAGTCGCTGGAATCCATTGTTTTGGAGAAATCGGACGAGCCTGGTGTTTTCGCGTTCAATCACAACGGGATAACCCTCTCGGCAGAGAGAGCCGACTTCGATGACGAGATGAGTCGCATCACTGCGCCTCGGCTCCTGAATGGCGCACAAACTGTAACCACACTTGCGGAATTCTTGAAAGCCAATAAGGACAATCCCGCGCTTGCGGCCGGGAGAGAGCGGCTAGAAGCCATACGCGTCCTATGTAAGATCATTACTGAGGCGGACCAGAAGTTCATCACGCGAGTGACAGTCAACAACAATAGGCAGAATCCAGTCGAGCCATGGAATCTACGCGCCAATGATCTAATTCAACTAGAGCTACAAGACAAGTTCCGTACCGATATCAAGGTGTACTACGAGCGGCAGGAGAACGCCTTCGATCAGCTCAGCGCCGAGGACCTTGAAGACTATGGGATTAGGGAGGAATCGAAGGCGATTCAGATGCTGAAGCTAACTCAGACCTTCCTGCTGACCGACGGCTCCATTAGCAAGCTATCTGAAATGCGCCGTGTCTTTGAGGATGACAAGACGTATGACCATGTCTTTCGCAAGAGTCGCTTGCGGGCTGACTCGAGGCACATTCTTCTCTGCTACAAAGTGCAGTTCCGACTTAGGAAGTTGGCGCGTGAGATCGAGCAAAAAGGACAAAACAAGTACTGGTTTATTTCGAGGGCACGTTACCTGCTTTGGGCACTACTCTGCCAGGGCCTGCTCAACGATGACGACTTGAAGGCGTGGGCAGAGAACCATGGCGCCTCAATGGTGTTGCCGGCGGACTACTCAGAGCATCTGGTATGGCTGGCCACCGCCCGTGTGCGTCCATTGCTCGCCGAATTGCTGGAGGATCGGTTCTATGCACCGAAGGTTCAGGAGGCAAATCTGAGCTTCTTGCGACTCCGACCGCGCATTTGACACATGCATGGCGATCGCCCACAAGAAATGGCGGTGGGTGCACAAGAAGCTCGGTTAGAAGTCGCATGGGTATATAGACCCAGTGCGGCAGGGAGAGTGATATGGCTGTCTGGTTGGTTCGAGCGGGTGGTCATGGGGAGTACGAGCAGAAGTTCATTTCCGAGTCCAGGGTCTATGCTACCTGGGGCGATCTCGCCATCGACTTGAGGACGCTGCCGGAGCGCGAAGCGCTCCAGGCGGATATGGCAGTGCGTTATCCCGAGCAAAAACCCAAGGCGATCCTAAATTGGGCAAGTCAGGTATGGCCGTTCTGCCATGAGATGAAGAAGGCTACCTTGCGGTGCTTCCCCTGAAGTCACAGCCCGCCATCCAGATCGGGAGATTGCTGGGAAATCACTTCGAGCCGAAAGGGCGCAGCCCGTACTTTCACTGGCGACCGGTGGAATGGGTCGGTGAGGCGATTCCCCGATCGCATTTCGGTCAAGACCTGCGGTACAGCTTCGGCGTGTTCTTAACGATCTGTCGAATCCAGAAGAACAACGCGGAATCCCGGCTCGCGGCGATGCGGGCGTCGGGCTGGAAACCAGAGTCAGCCGCTTCGATGATTTCTCCTGTCTCCTCTGGCGAATCAAATGCCGACGACGATGCTGTGCCCAATACTAATCTGGAGGAACTCGCTCAAGATCAGATCGCTAACCTTATCGAGGCGCGGTTCAAAGGGCACGATTTCACACGACTGGTGGCGGCGATACTTCAGGCACAGGGCTATACGACCTACATTAGTCCCGAAGGGGCCGACGGTGGAGCAGATATCCTCGCCGGTGCCGGACCGCTCGGATTCGGTTCGCCGCGTCTCTGTGTTGAGGTGAAGTCGCAGCAGAGCCCCATCGATCGACCTGCGGTCGACAAGTTGCTCGGCGCGGTATCCAAGTTCG
>CAVYAL010000002.1:0-557914 GCA_963766505.1 uncultured Gammaproteobacteria bacterium | reverse complement strand
TGGGACAGATACACAGGGTGATCCGGCACTCGCAGAGCGTCAGGGGGCTCAGTTGGCGAAGCTCGTCCGCTATTTCGAGCCTTGGGAAGTGCTGAAGATTGCGACCAGCCAGAACTATCAGATCATGAAGCGTTCCGGGCCTCGCGATCCCTATCCGGCGAGAACGGTGTGGTTCGGGAAGGCGCTTATGCCGACCTGCTTTTGGTCGACGGAAATCCCCTGGAGGACATTAACCTCATTGCCGATCCGCATAAAAACTTCGTTATCATCATGAAAGACGGCGTGATCTACAAGAATACCCTAATCACCGAATAGAGGATTTTTAAGAAAGCCTTTAGGAAGTAAGCCGAAATGAAACGAGTCTTGTTATCACTTTTTGGAATCTCACTTTTGATGTCGTCTTGTAGCGACACCATCGAGAAGAAAGATGATGTGATAAAAGAAACATCAGAAACGACAATATATTTCGGTGGTGATATGCTTACTATGGAAGGAGACGAAGCACAATATGCTGAAGCAGTGGTTCAGCAGAATGGCAAAATCGCTTTCGTAGGTGCACTCGAAGACGCAGAAAAACAGTTTCCGAATGCCGGCAAACAAGATTTGCAGGGAAAAACGCTATTGCCCGGATTTATAGATGGGCATGGACACCTTTATCTAACAGGTTTTTACAATATGATGGCCAATCTATTGCCCCCGCCAGATGGAAATTGCAATAGCATTCAAGGCGTTGTCGATGAAATGAATGCCTGGAAAGATTCAGAAAAGGGTCAATTCTTCCTGAATAAATTCGGATGGTTGGTCGGCTTTGGGTATGACGATTCTCAATTGGCAGAAAAAGACCATCCCACCGCAGATGACCTGGACAAAGTGAGCACGGAAGTTCCTGTAATTATTGTCCATCAATCGGGTCATTTGGGGGCGGTGAACCACAAGGCATTGGACGTTTTCAAAATCACTAAAGATAGTCAAGATCCTGTAGGAGGGCACATCAGAAAAGATGCGAATGGCGATCCGAATGGTATCCTTGAAGAAACCGCATTTCAGCCTTTGCAATTGCAAATGTTGCCCAAAATTGACGATGAAACGGATGCCAAAATTGTAGAAAACGGACAAAATATCTATGCCCGATTTGGTACACCACTGCACAGGAAGGTGGCGGCAATACGGGCTTCAATAACTCTTTGGAAAAAGCGGCAAATAGGGGAGATCTGTATATCGATTTGGTAACCTACACGGTCATGGATATGGGCTTGGAGGCCATGACCAGTGAGTATTATTCAAAAGATCATAGTTACTTGAATCATTATCGTGTAGGCGGCGTAAAATTGGTATTGGATGGCTCACCTCAGGGCAAAACAGCCTGGCTTACCGAGCCGTATCTGGAACCGCCTTCAGGGAAAGGCCATTGTTATCACGGGTACCCTAGAGTACTCAAAAGAAGATGCGGAAAAATTCATCAGCCAGGCGTTCCAAAATCGATGGCAATTATTGGCGCATACCAATGGAGACGCTGCAGTAGATGAATTTCTTTTTTACATCAAGGAAGCCCTAAAAAATCATGGCTACGACGATCATCGTTCCGTAATAGGTACATGGCCAGGTGATTAGAAAAGATCAGATCCAGCAAATCGCTGATTTAGACGTGCTCGCTTCTGAGTATGCCGTACATACCTTCTATTGGGGCGATTGGCATTTAAACTCTGTGCTGGGATCACCACGGGCCGAATACATTTCCCCAACCAGAGACCTGATAGATGCGGGAATCAATTTGACCAGCCACTCCGATTGCCCGGTGATACCACCCAATTCCTTGAGAATTATTGATGCCACCACAAACAGGTAACCCGAAGTGGATTGATCCTTGGTCCAGAACAAAGAACGACTCCTTATGAAGCGTTGCTTTCACAAACCCGTTGGGCCGCTTATCAGTATTTTGAAGAAGACCACAAAGGAACGCTCACCGAGGGCAAATTGGCTGATCTTGTGATTTGGATCAAAATCCGCTGAAAATTGATCCCATGAAGATTCATACCATAAATGTGGTAGAAACCATCAAAGAAGGTAAGCGGGTTTATGGAAAACAATGGATCCAGCTAAAATGGACCCCATGGAGATTCATAGCATTGAAATAGTAGAGGCTATTTGACGCGTAAAATCTGTGTACAAGAAAATGGAAACCAGAATGATGAAGAAACAACTACAAAAAGATGAATGGGCCGAAGACTGACAAATGGTATCGTCTGGTAACCGTGGCGCGAACGCGTTTTGGAGGAAGCAGGCGAAAACATTGCCGAGAATGATTCCATTCAGAGATATGAGAATATGACCCGGCAAAAAGGGTGATGATCTTGTTATTGCTTTAGGGTCTGGTGAGAATGACCTCAGGCATGTGGTTTCGTCTCCAGTGGAGTTGTATTCTACATCAAGATTCCAACGGCATGCTGACATCCGTAGAAATCATCAACAACCGCATCTACCGCGAGGAAGTGCTGAGCGCCTACGTCTTCGAATCACGCGAGCAGGTCCGCGCCCTGACCGACGAATGGTTGCAGACCTACAACCAGGAGCGGCCCCACGACAGCCTCGGCCGTGTCCCGCCGTTGACCTTCATGCCGAGGTCAAACCGACCGGTGGAGTCTGGTTATCGAGTGTCTACTTGACGGGGGAGCTTACGGAATCAGTTCGCTGCGCTACGCCTTTTTTATCAGGTAATAGCACTAGTTGTTATTAGTGCAGTTAATCACTCAAATTAGATGAACCCAACCATTAATATTGGAGAAATGAACTGCAATGAAAGATGAAAAGAAATTGAGAGTCTCCTATGTTGGTTTTTTCCATGAGACCAACACCTACCTCACCGAAGGAATGGGTGAAACCACGCTCGACAGAATGCGCACTTTCCGGGGCGATCAGATCAAGAAGGGGTTAAAAGGGAGTGCCATTGGCGGGCCAGTGGATGTGTGCGAGGAAAAGGGCTGGGAGTTGCTCCCGGGTGTCCTGTTCTATCCAGACTGGTGCTTTAGCACGGTGAACGATCAGTGTTGGAAAGATGCGAAAAACGAGATCATAGACACGCTGAAAACACAGTTGCCGATGGACATCGTCTACCTTTGTGTTCACGGTGCCGGTATGGTGAATAGAACGCCCGATCTTGAAGGAGATTTAGCGGAGTCGGTCAGAGCCCTGGTCGGAAAGGACACGATGATCGTCTGGTCGGGCGACCTGCATGGCAAGATCACAGATAAAATGAAGGACAATATGAATTTCTTCAGTGCCTGCAAACAATATCCTCATATGGATATGAATGCATGCGCGCGTGATGCCATGTATCGTGCCGCTGCAATTCTGGCAGGAGAGTCTCATCCCACCCCGGCCTATCGCAAAGTGCCACTGATGATGCCGGTGAGTAATACCGAAGAGGAGGGCGCCTTTGCAAATCGACTTAAAGAAAAGTGCATTGAAATCGAAAAGCGGCCCGGCGTGTTGAACTGCTCTGTTATGCATGGTTTTCCATACCAGGACAGCGATTTTTGTGGCGTGTACCCGATGGTCACTACCGAAAATGACCTCAAGCAGGCACAAGAACTGGTGGACGAACTGGCGCAATGGATATGGGACCACCGGAAAGAGTCCGTCATCCCATTGGAGCCTTTGGATAAAACGATGAGCACTGTGCTGGCTATGCTCGAGAAGGACGGCCACTATGTCCGCAAATTGCCAACGAAAGGCGATGTCATCGACCATACGCCTATCGTGATTGGGGATGCTGCGGATAACCCGGGTGGCGGAGCCGGAGGTGGCGGCACCCACCTGCTGAAGGCCCTTATGGAGACCAAAGGCTTGGGGAAAGTCGCTTTCATGTCCATACACGATCCGGAAACCGCAAAGGCCGCAGTCGCTGCCGGTGTAGGAGCGACAATCGATGTGAGCCTCGGGGGCAAATTTGAGCCATTGGCAGGCGAACCGATCAAGACCAAAGCCTATGTCAAGTCGATTTCGGATGGGAATGAGACCGTTCGCGGGGGAACCGCTTTCAACGGCCCATTTCAGCTTGGCCCTACCGTAAGGTTGGTCATCGAAGCGGTGAATACGGTGGATGTCATCGTCATATCCGGCCTATGCCAGACATATGATGATACGCAGGGACGGCCACACGGCATCATCGTTCAGGAATATGACGTTATAGGTGTCAAAAGCGGAATGCACTTTCGAGCGTTCTATGAAAACTTCACCGACAAGTTGCTGATCGCTGATGTTCCCGGAACCACTAGTCGCGACATAAGTATTTTCAAACATACCCAGCTAAAGAGTCCTATCTATCCGCTGGACGCAAACACCAGACTGGAACACAGTTGAGTAAACAGTCGGAACTCAAGAAAGACTAAGTTGTGGGCCATGATTTATTGATGGAAAGTATTCGGTTGTCCGAGCGGGGTGATTTAACTTTGCCATTGCCGGGTGAATCCGCAGGCGAACATTTCCGCTATTCCGGCGCGAATACTCAGACCTTGGTGCTGGCGACGCAATATGTCTCCGGAATGCGCTGGCAGACCCTTTGGAACGAGCGTGTCTGGTCGAAGAGAGGGGCGAAGAACGCGGTTACTCCGACGAGAATTGCGGCAAGGTCATCGGAGGCAATGTGTACCGTGTCTTCAAACAGGTCTGGAAGTAAGCTTGCAGAGGTGGCGATAGACTCGGCTTTCAAAATTCATCCGCATGCAACCTAATGATCCGCTAATCGACGGCCATGGACGGTAGGCTCGATTCAAATGACAGCCGCGCGTCCTCAAAGGCTCCCTTCGAGGACGCCTGGCAGTTCATCGTCAAGGTCGGGCTCGCGGCCCATCGATACGGTTCCACCGCAGGCCGGCTGGAGTCCTTCCTCGCCGGTATTTCGAAGAAGTTTGGCTACGAGGGGGTGTTCAGGTCGACCCCGTCAGACATCGTGTTTGCCGTTCGGGAAAGCCCTGATTCACCTCAGCGTGTCGAGTTTATGGCGACACCGGCGCCGGGCGTTGATCTCAACAAACTGGCTCGGCTGGGCGATCTGTTGCAGCACATGCAAGCCGGCACAATGTCGCTCGCTGACTCTTCTGCCCGACTCGACGCCATTGACAAGATGCCGCCCCCGTGGGGGAAGCTTGCGAGCATGCTGGGTTACGCCCTCGTCGGGCTGGGGCTGGCGCCGCTCCTGGGAGGCGGATGGGTTGACACGATTTTTGCCACGCTGTTCAGTGTCCTTGTTTACGGGCTGGTCCTGCTTTCCGCACGTCTCGGACCTGTTGCATCGGCCTGGCTGCCATTCTCAACGGCGTTTGTTGTCGGCGTTCTGGCAACCGTCGTCAAGTTCTGGGTGCCGGAGCTCAACGTCGTCCTGGTAATCCTCGCGTCCGTGGCGATTCTCCTTCCGGGATACACCATCAGCCTCGGGGCCGGGGAACTCGTTGCAGGGCACATCGCATCAGGCGCGGCAAACCTGATGAATGGCCTGATCTGCCTGTTCAAGCAGGTCGCGGGCGGATCGCTTGGGGTCATCGCTGCAGGCGTTGTCATTCCATTGGCAGCAACAGGGCCCGCGAATCCGGTCGAGTCGGTTTGGATGTGGCTGCTCGTTCCTCTCCTCATCGTAGGGCTGTGCCTCTCGTTCCAAACCTCGCGCCGTGATCTTCCCTGGGCCGCTCTGGTGTGTGGCATTACCTACCTGGGGATTTCGGCCGGGAGTGCACTCCTCGACAGTAACCTGGGGAATCTGGTCGGCACCATCATTGCGGTGGTCGTCGCCAATGTCTGGGGCAGGAAGACGGGGCGACCGAGCTCGATCGTGCTCATTCCCGCCATTGTCCTGCTGGTCAGTGGCAGTATTGGATTTCGCGGTCTCTTCGCCATGGCGGGAGGGGAGTTGATGTTGGGCGCTCAGCAGTTTCTTCAGATGTTCGTTGTGGCTGTCACAATTCTCGTTGGAATCATGATCGGCTACACGATCACGCGCCCGGAACCCGGGTTGTGAATGAACCGGGACTCGCGAAAGACATCGAAGGCGGGCTGCACGATCCTGTACAACAAGCAGATTGAGAGCATTACGAGAGGCGCTTTAGGAACCGGCGCACAGTTAGCTTAGTTAAGCGGCGTCACCCCTTCCTGAGTAGCATTCTGATTTAAACTGCAGATCACAGACTGGCCCGAAACGAAGGCGACCAACGTGCTTGAAATTTCTTTCGCAAAAATCACACCAGCCCGGTCTGGCGGGTGGCTAATCGGTGCTTTGTCAATGCTGGCCCTGGTGGCGCCTGCGCAGGCGCAGCAGTTTATGGGAGACAACCAGTGGACGGCGCCGCATGGCGTGTCCACTCAGGCCGTAACGGTCGGTGAGGAATTTTCTCAATACATCGCTGTGCTCGCCATCAAAGAAGACTGGGAGATTAACGCGCAATTTGTCCACTACTATGACGACCCTCGCGACTCGACGGAATCCCATACCTCCACCATGCTTTACGTCAAACATCGAATCTCAGAGAACGATGCAGGAACCACCGGGTATTCCGTCTTTGTCGGAACGGGCCTGAACCCGGACTATCTCGATCAGGGCGAGGTCACCCAAGCCTTTGATTCCTATTTTTCGACACTGACCGCTACCTATGGCTGGAATAATGACCGCGTCCTGCTCGACGTAATACCCGGGGTCACGGTCAACCTCGACCAGGGCGACACGGATGAAACCGCCTGGGGTTTTACCTACGCCTCAAGACTCGCGATCTACGATGTGATCCCCCAGTCGGCGATTGTCACCGAGGTCTTTGGCACCACTGGCGAGGCCTATGCACCGCCAAGCTACCGGGCTGGCGTGCGCTGGGAAGGAAAGAAATGGATTGTGGCCGGGACCTACTCGGATGCCTTTGACGGCTCCGGGGGTGCGGGGTTTGAAATTGGTGTGATTTACTTTACCGAGCCGCGCTTTTGCTTTGGCGGTTGCAAGCGCTAGTCTCATGCGGCCGGTCCCGGACAGTTCGCCCCACGGTCTTGATGGTGCTGACTGATCCCACCTGCGACAGCATATCGGCCCCAAGCTCGGCATCGATAGTCAGCGAGCCAGACACCGAGTGGCAGCGATGACGAGCTGCCGAGTGCCTGAACCACCGCCTGCGTGACCTCAATGGCATTCTCTTCGCCAAGCAAAACGGCACCGTTTTCACTGACGGCTTCTGGTGGCGAGGGGGGTGGAGCGACCGTCGGGGTGTCAGTGACGCTGCCGCCGTCACCACCGCACGATCGCGGATTCTATCGCGTACGATGCCGGTGTAAGCCGGTCGGCTCCCGTGGGAACTCATGACCAGTCATTATCGTTACGTGGAATATCAGCAGGCGGCCGCAGCGGTGGAGCGGGGCGTCCGCCGACAGCCCGGGGCCGTGCATCTTCTAGGGAGAGCTACGCGCCTGCGCGCTTTGTCGGTGGCACGAAGGAGTCGCACTTGCAGACCTGCATACGAATCGCGAAAGACTTCCTGAATATCCGCGGTTCGTTCAGGGTCGGCGGACTGATCGATATCGGCACCCAGTGCTCGCTGGTGCGGCGGGCCAACGGCCGGTTCGTGTTTCTCGATTCCTACACGCTGACCGGCAAGGTGCGACGCGATGTCGACGCACTGACCAACGGCGGGCGCGACGTGGAGGCAATACTGAACCTCCATCCGTTTCACACCGTTCATGTACCCGCGATGCACCAGCAGTATCCCAAGGCCAGGCTCTACGGCACGGCCCGCCACCTGGCGCGGTTTCCTGACCTTCCGTGGCAGAAAACACGCACCGAACAAGCCCGACTGCACACGATGTTCAAGGAGGATTTCGAGTTCTCGGTACCGCGTGGCACCGACTTCATCTCGGCAAACGAGAGCGTGCATTTCTCCTCGGTGCTGGTGTTCCATCGCGCATCGCGGACGATCCATGTCGACGACACATTGATCTACGCCCGCCTGCCGCCGCCCCTGCGGATGCTGGGATTCCGGGACATCCTGCTTTTCCATCCCACGCTTCGCCAGGCACTGGAGAAGCGCAAGGGTGCGGGTGAGGACTTCCGGAACTGGGCCTTGGAACTCGCCGAAGGCTGGCGGAGTGCCGAAAACCTTTGCGCGGCACATACCGCCGCGCTGACTTCCGCGCAGAACCGGGGCGCGTCCGTCCACGACCGTATCCTCGCGGCGCTGGACAAGATCTCCGGAACTCTGCGTTAGCGGCACGGCCCGCAACGCACGCGCGGGAAGCCCCGCCAACCGTCTGCTCGAGGCGCTTGCAAGCGAGGGGTCGGGCGGCATATGGCATCGAGGCCGCGCAGGATCATGGCTCCGCATTTGCCACGGCATGAAGGCCTTTCCTGCTGTCGCTGCCAGACGTGGAACCCACCGGCCGGGAACCCCGGTCGCGCCAGCAGGACCCTCACAGCCGGCCGCTTACAATGCCGGCGGACTCTAGACCCACCTGCTACTGAAAGCGGGGGGACGTCGCGACACCACCAGGCCCATGGCGAGCATGCTGAGCAGGAAAGTCCGGTCGATCGAAAAATTCGGGTCGTAGTTCGAGACTCCGAAGGGCTGGAATACCACCAGGAACAGGGCGAGGAACCCGCCAACGGACGACACGAAGATCCACTTGCAGTAGGCGAGACCGAAGTAGTGGACCAGATAGTCCTCCGATGAATCTGTCGCCTCCGCCATGCGTCTCCCTTGAGCCGGGCCCGCGTCGGGCCACCTCGCGCTCCCGAATGCCGGGTCGCGCCAACGTCAATCGCAGGGGCCGGATTATTCGCCATGGCCGCGGGTCCGACAACGCCGCAAAGCTCGCACGCGAGCCGCCGCGCCCGTTCGCACGCCGAGGTCGGGTATTCTCGACGCTCCAGCTCATGAACGGATACCTGCGGGGGCCGGCATCAACGGCCTCGCCGGATCCAGTGGAGATACGCAGATGTTTGCGAGGATACGAACTTCAACGGGCGCAAGCATGCTCGGAGAATTACTGATGCTCGTCGTGGGCATCAACCTTGCGCTATGGTTCGAGGGCAAGTTCGACGACCTCAGCGACATTCGAAGCGAGCGCCAGTACCTGCAGGGCCTGCACGACGACCTGACGGCCGATGTGGAGCGACTCGACCGCCTCCTAGAATTCAATCGGGCCAAGGGCGCGAAGCTGGCGGCGCTGCTCGAGCAGCTGCCGACGCTGCATGACGCTTCCCCTGAAACGCAGATCGGTGCGATGTTCGAGCCGTCGACCTACGACTTCTTCGAGCCGTCCGACTTCACGTATCGCTCGATGCAGGAAAGCGGGGACTTCCGTCTCCTCAGGGACCCGGCGACCAAGAACGCCATTCTGAAGCTTGCTCGACGGTACCGCACGATTGAAAACCTGCAGAAGAATTTCATCCAGGCGCTCGACGACGGATACGTCCCGCTGGTGATGCGCAGCTTCGACATTGCGCAGATGCGACTCGACGACCCGGGGCTGTTCGCGAAACTGGAGTTCCGGAACTTTTTCGCCTATGCGATCGGCGAGACCGAGCAAAGGCTGCGGCAAAGCGAGAAAGCACGGGACGAAGCCCGTGCGCTGCTGGAACTGATCGAGGCACAGATCCGATGACGCGCTCCGCGTCGACGCGGAAGGTGCTTTCAACCGCCCTGTTTGCGGCGACAGGGGCGCCTGCCCTGGGGGCTTGATCGACGCGAGTCAGAGCCGGATTGACGTCGCCGGAACGGGCGCCCAGACTCGCCCGACACTTCCACGAGAAGGATTGTCGTCATGCCTAGAAACCTACTGGCTGCGTTCCTGTCGGTGTCCACCGTTGCCGCCCTTGGTGCCCAGGGCTCGGCCATCGCAGAACCGACCCTGACTGCCCAGAACAGCGGAACGACCAACGGGTTGATCGCGGTCAGCCCCGTGAACCCGCAGGTCGTCTGGGCGTCCGGGCGCGGCGGGACGTTCGTGGTTACTACCAACGGCGGTGAAACCTGGAAGGCCGGCGTAGTGCCCGGCGCCGAAGCCCTGCAGTTTCGCGACGTCGAGGGCGTGAGCGCAAAGGTCGCGTACCTGCAGTCGATCGGCTCCGACCCGACCGACTTCCGGATCTACAAGACCGTCGACGGCGGCGCGACGTGGACCATGCAGTTCCAGAACCAGAACCCGGCAGCGTTTTACGACTGCTTCGCGTTCTGGACACCGAAGCGCGGCATCTCGCACAGCGATTCGGTGAACGGCGTCTTTCCGAATCTCCGCATTACCGACGGCACGACCTGGCAGGACATCAGCGCCAACATGCCGCCGGCGCTGCCGGGCGAGTTTTCGTTCGCGGCCAGCGGGACTTGCGTGGCTACGCGGGGAGGTCAGACCGCGTGGATTGCGACTGGTGGGTCACCGACCGCGCGGGTGCTGGCCACGCGGGACGGAGGCGATACGTGGAACGCCTACGACACGCCGCTCGTCAGTTCAGGGTCCGCGGGCGCCTTCACCGTGGCCTTCCGCAGCCCGTGGCACGGAATCGTCGGTGGCGGCGATCTAGACCCGGCCTTCCCCAACAATGCCGCGACCGCCACGTCATCGGACGGTGGCGCCACGTGGACGCCCACGAATCCGCCCCCGGTCACGGGGGCCATCTTCGGCCTGGCGTACGCGCAGGGAGCGGGCGGCGGGAACGGCGGAGGCAGCCGGACCGTCGTGGTTGTCGCCAACGCGGGCGGCGCAGCCTGGACGCCCGACGAGGGCGAGAACTGGCACACGCTCGATGGCGTGACGGGCTACTGGGCCGTGGCGTTCGCAAGCCCGCAGGCCGGTTGGCTGGTCGGCACCGATGGCCGGATTCTGAAGATCGGTTTCTGAGAAAAGACTGGAGGTCCTGGCGCCGACTCCCTGCGCGCTGGATCGGTCGGTCCGGCAGCGATCGGCGATCGTAAGGGGCAAGTGTTCCCGACCGGTCGCTGGTCGCATTTCTTGAGTCCGACAGGACCGACAAGGTCATCTGGCGGTTCGCCGGACATGCGGCCCGATTGCAGCGTGACCCTGACATCGCTATGGTCTCGGACGACCAGCCGAATGACGATCAATACGAAAAATGGGAGATCGAGATGAAAATGTTCCATGTCCAGGTCTTGAGGCAAGGTGCCGGCCGGACCAGCAAGGTTCTGAATGCCGTTTCCGGCGAGGTGAATCACCAACAGGCCACGCTCGAACTGTTTGGTGTGGAAGTCCTGGGTAGCGTCGATACTGAAAGCAAGTACTTGATCAAGGGATATTTCAGCGAGACCAAGCGAGGCGGTTACGCATGGTTTGAAGCGGATTTCGACGTGCAGTACGGGAGGGAAGCCTCGTTCTACAATTTGCGCGCGGTGAGTGATCCCGTGAAATGGACGAGGGCAAAGGTCAACCGGAATCTGACGGTCATTTCCAGGCGGGATCGACGGGTCAAGATCGGGACGATGCGCACTGCTTCGGACGCAAACATCGACGCGTTGATCGCGGACTTGACGAGCCCTTTGTGAGCGGCTTAGAGGTCCTCGGGCAGGCGGGCCTGGCGCTGCCGATTCCTGACGCGCGGCAGAGACAGTGGAAGCCGATGACCTGAGCTTCATGCGACGTGCGCTGGAACTCGCGCGCGAAGCGGAGGCTGCCGGGGAGGTGCCGGTCGGCGCGGTCCTCGTCGCGGACGGGCGGATCGTAGGCGAGGGATGGAACCGTCCGATCTCTGAGTGCGACCCGACCGCGCATGCCGAGATGATCGCCCTGCGCCGCGGGGCCCGCGAGATCGGCAGCTACAGGCTGACCGGCACGACGCTGTACGTGACGCTGGAGCCCTGCGCGATGTGCGCGGGCGCGATGGTACACGCCCGGGTGCGCCGCCTGGTCTTTGCGGCTACGGACCCGAGGGCGGGCGCTGCAGGCAGCGTCTTCAACATCGTGCAGCACCCGATGCTCAACCACCGGATCGAGTGCACCGGCGGAGTGCTGGCCGAGGAGTGTGCCGCGACGCTGCGTGGCTTCTTTCAGCTGCGACGATGAGTGAAGGTGCCGTAGAGTGAAGGTGCCGGGCTTACGGTTTCGGTTTCGCGGGAAAGCTGCCGGCTTCGGGAAGCCGGCAGCCTATCCACACGAAACCGAAACCGTAAGCCCGGCACCTTCACCGTAGCCCGGCACCTTCACTCGGACGGTGTACGCGGCGCAATGCCCGTGCCGACGACCTCGAGGATGTTCAGGTAAGCCTGCACGTTTTCGACGTAGCGCACCGGCTCCCAGCCGCGGGCGTAACCACGCTTGGTGCGCGTGTACCAGCGTTCCTGCGAGAGCAGCGGCAGGAAGCGTCGCACGTCCTCCCAGCTGTCCGGGTTCTTGCCTGCCTGCTGCGCGAGGATCCGTGCGTCCTCGACGTGGCCGAAGCCTACGTTATAGGCGGCTACTGCGAACCAGGTCCGGTCGGGTTCCGGGATCCGCTCGGGCACGGTGCGCATCAGCCGGGCGAGGTACTTGGCGCCGCCGAAGATGCTCGACTCCGGGTCGAGCCGGTCTCCCGCGCGCACGAAACGAAGCAGTGTCCTCGGTCAGCTGCATCAGTCCGCGGACACCGGTGAAGGAGACTGCATCCGGGTTCCATTTCGACTCCTGGTAGCCCATCGCGGCCAGCAGGCGCCAGTCGAGCTGGTAGCGGGCGGCAGCATCGCGGAACCACTCCAGGTAGAGGGGCAGCCGGGTCCCGACGTGCGTCATGAAGTTGCGCGACAGCAGGTAGTCGAATTGCTCTCGGTTGCCGTAGTAGCGCTCCAGCACGCCGTCCACGACGCCGTCCGTACGGGATGCCGCGAAGAAGGCGTTCACCCGGTTCAGCAGGCTCTTGTCCTGCCGTTCCGTATTCACGACCCAGGCGATGGCTCGCTGCGGCGAGAGGTCCAGCGCGATCGCGAGTTCCGGATGGACCAGCCTGTTCAGCGCGAACTCCGTCGAACTGGCGAGCGTGTACTGGACGGATCCGCCGGAGACGTCCGCGAGTATTTCCTCGGTATCCGTGTCGCCGCGCTCGATCCAGACGAGCTCGGGATTCTGTCCGCGCAGGTCCTCGAGCGTACGCTGGTGGGGGCTGCCGGCCGCGACTTCGATCTGCCCGCGGGCTGCTGCTTTGAGCGAGGCGGGCCGGGCAGCGCGTCGGCGGTAGACCAGGTGTTCGCGCAGCAGGTGATAACCGGGACCGAATGCCGTCGATTCCGGCAGCTCGATGCCCGTGCTCAGGCCCGCCGCGGCCAGATGGGCGCGGCCGGCCGCCACCTCATCGATGGCCGCCTCGCGCGTGCGAACCGTATAGAGCCGCAGTTGCACGTTGAGCTGCTCCGCGAACCGGCTGGCGAGCTCGTACGCGGGTCCCTCCGGCCCGTGGCTGCCGAGATAATAGGCGTCCGGGCTGTTGCGCGTGACCACCCTCAGCTCGCCGGCCTCGATAATCCGCTGCAGGACCGAGGGCGGCTGCGTGCAGGTGGCCAGCAGCAGCATGGCGACAAGTGCGATCAGCGGTCTCATGGGGCCGTCATCGGCACGCGATTCCTCTGCCCGACCCGGTCACGAGCGCATGGTGAAGCCGGGTCCGGATGCTATAGAATACGCGGCCCTCGGAGAGGTACCGAAGTGGTCATAACGGCGCCGACTCGAAATCGGATGGGGGCTTAATCGCCCCACGTGGGTTCGAATCCCACCCTCTCCGCCAATGATCGAAGCGTGGGCCCGGTTGGCCGATACCTGGCTCGATCCAGGGTCCGTCAATCACCAGTCTCGCCGTTTGCGGGCCCGCCCCGGCCGCGTGACTGCTCACGGGCCGCATGGTAGGCCTTCTGGAAGGCTTCGAGTGACGGGCTGCGGCAGGCCTTCCTCGAGACTCTGGCTCAGCAGCCGGTGAAAGCCGACGTAGTGTTCCCAGTATTGGGGGCGCAGGTCCTGTCCCGACGGACGGGAGCGCGCGCGTCCCTGGTCGAACTGATCCGCGACGTTGGCCGGATCCATCTGGCGCATCAACGCCCGCAGGCCCTCCGTCATCGCACGCTGCGAGGCACGTTCGTGTTCCTTGATCTCCTGCAGGGACTCCCTCAGCGAGTCGACCGCGCCGCCATAGATCCGCCCGTGGGATTCGAACAGTCGCTGCAGCGCCTGTTCGATGCTCGCCGAGCCGGCGAGAGGGTTGTGGCCGGACAGCATCCGGGACGAGCCGGGCTCGCCGTCGAACATGGAGTCGCGGCCCTGGCGGATGTCCGCCAGGCCGACTGCCAGCTCGCGCAACAGCTGGCCCGCGAGCAGCGGCAGCACCGCGCGCGCCTCGGCCGAAAGCGAGTCGGGGTCCACGCCGGCTCCGCGGCAGAAGGCCTGCACGGCCGAGTTCAGGTCCGTCCAGGTGGACGATTGCTGGTGCAACGGGGCGGGGCGGGGCCTGGGTTCCTGCCGGCTCCGGCGGCGCTCGATGGCCTCGTCGAGTTCCTGCCGGGTGACCGGTCGCGTGCGCGTTGCCCACTCGGGCGGGGCCGACGCCGGCGGGGGCGGTGGCTCGTCGGGGACCCGATTGCCCGTCTCCCGGCGCGCGCTCTCCGACAGCAGGCCCCGCAGCTTCAGCCCGTAGGCGTTGCCGACCGGGACGGAACCGGATTCGTCCGAATCCCGCGTGCCGAGCAGACCGTCGATGTTAAGCGGCGCACCGAGGTCGTCATCGAGGTGCTCGACCGGTTGCGGTGGCTCTGCGTTCCTGCTGAGGAAATCCACGCGGTCGTCCACGCTGACCACGATCTCGTATTCGCCGATGCGGAGCCGGTCGCCGTCCTTCAGGGCCACCGGTCCGCTGACCGAGACCGGGTCCTTGCTGTCGTTGACGTAAACGCCGTTGGTACTCGAGTCACGCAGCCAGTAGACGCCGCCGCGGTATTCCACCGAGCAATGGTGGCCCGAGACGATCCGCTTGGGGTCGGGCAGGATCCAGTCGTTGTCCGTCGCGCGGCCGATCGTGCCGCCGTTGACCCCGAAGACCCGTGAGCGGTGCTCACCGAGGTCGCGGTAGTGGTCGCTGATTACGCGTAGCTTGATGGCCATGTTGCGGGCGATCCTGTGCTCGGCGCGACGCGCTGATCCGCCGCACGGGCTGACGCTGATGGGCAACCCTTGTAATATGCCGTCACTCTAGTATGCAAGCCAAGCGTGCGAGATGGCCGCCAGTCACATTTTCAAGATCGTCTTTCACAATCAGGGCAAGGTCTACGAGATCTATGCCCGGAAAGTCGGTCATGGCGCGCTGTTCGGCTTCGTGGAGGTCGAGGAGCTGATCTTCGGCGAGCGGTCCGCCGTGGTCGTCGACCCGTCCGAGGAGAAGATCCAGACGGAGTTCGCGGGAGTCAAGCGCACCTATCTCCCGATGCATTCGGTGATCCGGATCGACGAAGTGCGCAAGTCCGGGGCCAGCAAGGTCTCCTCCGTCGATGCGTCGAACGTCGCGCATTTCCCCTATCCGGTCTACACACCGGGCGACCCGGGCTCGCGCGGCAAGTGACGCGTCCGGCCGCTGGTTCGCCACGGCCGCCTCCGGTATGATTTCGCGCCCCTGCCACACCGGCGGCGGTGCCCGATGCTGATACTCCGCGGCCCTCCCGCGCTCTCCGACTTCCGGCTGGAAAAGCTGCTGAGCGCCCTGCGCGACAGCGTCGCCGGGATCAAGGCTCTGGACTCGAGGTTCCTGCACGTCGTCGATGTCGACGCAGCGCCGACGCCCGAACAGGCCAGGGTGCTCGAAGCGCTGCTGCGCTACGGCCCAGCGAGTGCGCTGGAGGAACCGCGCGGCGAACCGTTGCTGGTCGTGCCTCGGCTCGGCACGAGCTCGCCCTGGTCCAGCAAGGCCACGGACATCGCCCATGTCTGTGGCCTCGATGTGGTGCGGCGCATCGAGCGGGGTGTCGCCTATTACCTCGAATTCACAGACCGCCCCGCGGAGTCGGACTGGGCGGCACTGGCCGGGCTGCTGCACGACCGCATGACCGAGAGCGTGCTGCGGGACGTCGCAGACGCGCGGTTGCTGTTCGAGCACGCAGCGCCCCGGCCGCTCTCGAGCGTGCCGCTCGGCACCCGGGGGCGCGCAGCGCTCGAGGAGGCCAATGCCGCGCTCGGGCTCGCGCTGTCGACGGACGAGATCGATTATCTCGCCGAGGCCTTCGCAGGCCTCGGCCGCGACCCGACCGACATCGAACTGATGATGTTCGCACAGGCGAACTCCGAACACTGCCGGCACAAGATCTTCAACGCGGACTGGATCATCGACGGGCGTCGCGGCGAGAAGACGCTGTTCGACATGATCCGCAACACGCACCGGTGCAATCCCGAGGGGATACTCTCGGCCTACCGCGACAACGCTGCGGTCATCGAGGGCTGGCAGGGCCGGCGATGGTTCGCACAGCCCGGCGGCGGCCCATACCAGGCCCATGATGAAGCGATCGACATCCTGATGAAGGTCGAGACGCACAACCATCCGACGGCCATCTCGCCGTTTCCGGGCGCGGCGACCGGCTCCGGCGGCGAAATCAGGGACGAGGGAGCCACCGGGCGCGGCGGCAAGCCGAAGGCCGGGCTGGTGGGCTTCAGCGTTTCAAACCTGCGGATCCCGGGCTTCGAGCAACCCTGGGAGCGGGACTTCGGCAAGCCCGAGCGGATCGTGTCCGCGCTGCAGATCATGCTCGAGGGCCCGATCGGCGCGGCCGCCTTCAACAACGAGTTCGGCCGACCCGGCATCTGCGGCTACTTCCGCAGCTTCGAGCAGGAGGTTCCCTCGCCCGGACGCTCTGCGCTCCGCGGTTACCACAAGCCGATCATGATCGCGGGCGGCCTGGGCAACATCCGCCGCGCCCACGTGGAAAAGGCCCCGGTCCTCCCGGGCGCGAAGATAGTCGTGCTGGGCGGACCGGCGATGCTGATCGGGCTCGGCGGTGGAGCCGCCTCGTCGATGGGCGCCGGATCGAGTTCCGCAGACCTGGACTTCGCCTCCGTGCAGCGGGGCAACCCGGAGATGCAGCGACGGGCCCAGGAGGTGATCGATGCCTGCTGGGCGCTCGGCGAGGAGAACCCGATCCAGCTGATCCACGACGTCGGGGCCGGCGGCCTGTCGAACGCGGTGCCGGAATCCGTGGCCCACTCAGGCACGGGCGGGCGGGTCGACCTGCGCAAGGTCCCGAGCGACGAGCCCGGAATGTCGCCGCTGGAGATCTGGTGCAACGAGGCCCAGGAGCGGTACGTGCTGATCGTTTCGACCGACTGCCTGCCAGCGTTCGGCGCGCTGTGCGATCGCGAGCGTTGCCCGTTCGCGGTCATCGGCGAGGTCACTGCCGATGGCTGGTTGCGCGTCGACGACGAGCTGTTCGATACAGGCCCGTGGACGTGCCGCTCGAGGTGATCCTCGGCAAGCCGCCGCGGCTCGTTCGGGACGTTCGTCGTCTGCCTCGCGCCGGCGACGATCTGGACCTCGCCGGAATCGAACTGCGCGAGGCTGCCGAGCGCGTGCTGCGACTGCCCGCCGTCGCGGACAAGACTTTCCTCGTGACCATCGGCGACCGGTCGGTCGGCGGGATGATCCACCGGGACCAGATGGTGGGTCCCTGGCAGGTGCCCGTCAGCGACGTGGCGGTGACCATCAACGACTATTTCGGCTGCCGTGGCGAGGCGATGGCCATGGGCGAGCGTACGCCGCTGTCGTTGCTCGATCCTGCGGCTGCGGCCCGCATGGCCATCGGCGAGGCAGTGACCAACATCGCGGCCGCGGACATCGGGCGGCTGTCCGACGTGCGTCTCTCGGCGAACTGGATGGCGGCCTGCGGCGAGCCCGGCGAGGACGCCGACCTGTTCGACGCGGTGCGTGCCGTTGGCGAGGAGTTCTGCCCGGCGCTCGGAATCGCGATCCCGGTCGGCAAGGACTCGCTGTCGATGCGGACGGCCTGGAGCGAGGCCGGTGAGGAGCGCCGGGTCGTTGCGCCGGTGTCGCTGATCGTCTCGGCGTTCGCTCCGGTCCAGGACGTCCGGTGCACCTCGACGCCGGAGCTCCGCCGTGTCGGCGCACCGACTCGATTGCTGCTGATCGATCTCGGCGCAGGACGCAATCGTCTTGGCGGCTCCTGCCTGGCGCAGGCGTACGGACGTATCGGCAGAGAGGGGCCGGATTGCGAGGACCCGTCCCGGTTGCTGGCCTGTTTCGAGGCCCTCGGTCGACTGCGACGCGAGGGGCTGCTGCTGGCCTATCACGATCGCTCCGACGGCGGGCTGTTCGCCACGCTGTGTGAAATGGCCTTCGCCGGGCATTGCGGACTCGAGGTGGAGCTCGAGGCTGCGGATACCGAGCTGGCGATCGGCGAGCTGTTCGCCGAGGAGCTCGGGGTCGTCCTGCAGATCGAGGCCTCGCGCGAGGCCGAGGTGATGACCGTACTGCGTGCGTCGGGACTCGACGAGCTGAGCCGCGTCATTGCACGGGTGACGGAGGAGGACTCGATCCGGTTCAGTGGCCGATCGGGCGAACTGCTGCACGCGACGCGCAGCGAGCTGCGCGCCATATGGTCCGAGACGTCGTTCAGGATGCAGTCGCTGCGGGACAACCCGGAGTGCGCCGCGGAGGAACGCGCGCGTTCGGTCGATCCCTCTGATCCCGGCCTCTTTGCGCGTCTGTCGTTCGACCCTGCCGAGGATGTTGCGGCGCCGTACCTGTCCTCCGGCGCCCGGCCCGTGGTAGCGATCCTGCGCGAGCAGGGTGTCAACAGCCAGAGCGAGATGGCGGCGGCCTTCCACCGGGCCGGCTTCGAGCCGACCGACGTGCACATGACCGACCTGATCGCAGGCAGAGTCTCGCTGGATCGCTTCGTCGGCCTGGTCGCCTGCGGCGGGTTCTCCTACGGAGACGTGCTCGGTGCGGGCGAGGGGTGGGCCAAGTCGATCCTGTTCAACGCCGGCCTGCGCGAGCGGTTCGCCGCGTTCTTCGCGCGGGAGGACAGCTTTTCGCTGGGTGTCTGCAATGGCTGCCAGATGATGTCGGCGCTGAAGGAGCTCATTCCAGGCACCGCTCACTGGCCACGATTCGTCCGCAACCGCTCCGAGCAGTTCGAGGGCCGTGTCGCGCTGGTCGAGGTGCTGCCGACGCCGTCGGTCTTCTTCGCGGGCATGTCGGGTTCGATATTGCCGATCGCGGTGGCGCACGGGGAAGGGCGGGCGGAGTTCACGGATCCAGCCGCGGTCGAGCGCTGCGTCGGCAGCGGCCTCGTCAGCCTGCGCTACGTCGATAATTCAGGTCTCGCGACCGAACGTTACCCTGCCAACCCGAACGGCTCGCCGTCCGGCATCACCGGGCTGACCTCGGAGGACGGCCGGGCGACTATCCTGATGCCGCATCCAGAGCGGGTGTTCCGCACGGTCCAGAATTCCTGGCATCCGCAGCAGTGGGGCGAGGACGGCGGCTGGCTGCGGATGTTCCGCAACGCGCGAGCCTGGGTGGGTTGACGAGGCGTGGGCAGCTTCTTCTGATGGGGCGGGCAGGGACATTTGCGCCACGCGGGGCCCTGCGGCATCCTGAGCGTCCATGCCGCTGACCTTCCTGGATTTCGAGCAGCCGATCGCCGAACTCGAGGCAAAGATCGACGAGCTGCGTTTTGTTTCCTCCGACTCCGAGATCAACATCGGGGAGGAAATCGCACGCCTGAAGGCGAAGAGCCGGGCACTGACGACCAGCATCTTCGCGAACCTGACGCCATGGCAGGTAGTCCAGCTCGCGAGGCATCCGCAGCGACCCTACACGCTCGACTACGTCGGGATGCTCTGCGAGGAGTGGAACGAGCTGCACGGCGACCGGATGTACGCGGATGACAAGGCCATCGTCGGCGGTCTGGCCCGGATGGACGGGCGGCCCATCATGCTCATCGGACATCAGAAGGGTCGCGACACCAAGGAGCGGGTGCGCCGCAACTACGGCATGCCGAGGCCCGAGGGCTACCGCAAGGCGCTGCGGCTGATGAAGCTCGCCGAGCGCTTCAGGCTGCCCATCATCACGCTGATCGACACGCCAGGGGCCTATCCCGGTGTGGGTTCCGAGGAGCGCAACCAGAGCGAAGCGATCGCGCGCAACCTGTTCGAGATGTGCACGCTGAACGTGCCGATCATCACGGCGGTGATCGGCGAGGGCGGCTCGGGCGGCGCGCTCGCGATCGGAGTCTGCGACCGGCTCGTGATGCTGCAGTACGGCGTGTATTCGGTGATCTCGCCCGAGGGTTGCGCGTCGATACTGTGGAAGAGCGCCGACAAGAAGGAGCTGGCCGCCGAAGCCATGGGCGTCACCGCCGAGCGCCTCGCGAAGCTCGGCCTGGTGGACGAGGTGCTCAAGGAGCCATTGGGCGGGGCGCACCGGGAACCACAGGCCATGGCCGACGACCTCAAGGCCGCGCTGCTGCGTCATCTGAGCGTCGTCGAGGCGCTGCCGCCGGAGGAACTGCTCGAACGGCGCTACGCGAGGATGCGCGGCTACGGCGTGTACCGCAGCACTTGAGTCCACTTCACTCTTTCGAGTCGCGCTTCCAGGCAGCGCTGGAGCGCTGCCTGTCGCTGGCAGGGCGGCCGGTTTCCGGTCTGTGCGTCGCGCTGAGCGGAGGCCTCGATTCGACCGTGCTGCTGGCGGCGGTGGCCGGCCCCGCCCGGACGGCACATGGCCTCCCGGTGCGTGTGTTGCATGTGGATCATGCGCTGCACCCGGACTCGGCGCGCTGGTCCGAGGCCTGCCTCGAGCTCAGCGAGCGCCACGCGTTGCCCTGCGCACAGCTGCGCGTCGATGCGCGCGCCGCGCGCGGTGAAAGCCCGGAGGCTGCTGCGCGGGCAGCGCGCTACGCGGCCTTCGCAGCGAACCTCGCGGATTCGGAGATGCTGCTCACCGCACATCACGCCGACGACCAGCTCGAGACGATACTGCTGCAGTGGCTGCGGGGCGGCGGACTGCGCGCGCTCGCCGGCATGCCGAGGCTCGCGTCGTTCGCAGGCGGCTGGCAGGGGCGGCCGTTGCTGGGGTTCACACGGGCGGAGATCCGCGCCTGGGCGGTCGATGCAGGGCTCGCGTGGCTAGAGGATCCGTCCAATCTCGATACGCGCTACGACCGCAACTACCTGCGCAAGGAAGTGTTGCCCCCGATACGCCGACGCTGGCCCGCCGCAGCGCGCACGGTTGCCAGGGTCGCGGAGTACGCGGCCGAGGCCGTCGAGAGCGAGGATGAGCAGTCGGAACGGGATCTGCGCGCGCTCGCCGAGGGGCTGACACTGCCGGTGTCGGGGCTTGCCGGCCTGCCGCTGCCGCGGCAGCTGGCTGTTCTGCGATGCTGGTTGCGGGCCCAGGACCTGCCAGTGCCTTCCGCGGCCACGCTCGGTGCCCTGCGCGACGACATGCTGCGAGCTTCTGTCGACCGCAACCCATGCACGAACTGGGCCGGAGCCGAGGTTCGCCGTTACCGGGGCAGGCTGTTCGCCGGCCCTGGCGGCGACGCCGCTGGTGTGCTCGAAGGACCCTGGAGCATCGAGCAGCCGTTCGCGCTGCCGGACGGCGAGCGGCTCGAGCTGCGGGCCGCTCCGGGGCCGGGCCTGAGTCGCGGGCGCCTGCCGCGTGAACTCGAGGTTCGGCTGCGCCGCGGCGGCGAGAAGTTCCAGCCGCGCGGCTCCGTCCACCGCAAGGACCTGCGCAAGTGGCTACAGGAACAGGGCGTGCTGCCCTGGCTGCGGTCGCGAATCCCGCTGATCTGCAGCGGGGGAGAGATCGTCGCAATAGGCGACCTGGCCCTCTCCGAAGCCTATTCTGCGGCGGCCGGTGAGCCGGCCTGGCAGCTGGTCTGGCACGGACGGCCGCTGCTCACCGAGCAGCAGGCCCGTGCCACGCCGCTAGGCCGGGACCTGGCAAGCCAGCCCCCCGTGGCGAGGTAGTCGGGACGCAGTCGATCCGATAGACTGTCCTCCCGTCGTTCTATCCCGCGACGGTGGCTCCCATGACAAAATTTATCTGCGTTACCGGCGGCGTCGTTTCCTCGCTGGGGAAGGGCATCGCGGCCGCTTCGCTGGGCGCCATTCTCGAGGCCCGTGGCCTGAAGGTCGCGCTGGTCAAGCTCGACCCGTACATCAACGTCGATCCCGGCACGATGAGCCCGTTCCAGCATGGCGAGGTCTTCGTCACCGACGACGGGACGGAGACCGACCTGGACCTGGGCCACTACGAGCGCTACGTCCGCACCACCTGCAGCCGCGACAGCAACTTCACGACCGGTCGGATCTACGAGCGTGTCATCGCGAAGGAGCGCCGCGGCGATTACCTCGGCGCGACGGTGCAGGTGATCCCGCACATCACCGACGAGATCAAGCACTGCATCCGCATGGGTGCGGGTGACGCCGACGTCTGCATGGTGGAAATCGGCGGAACGGTCGGCGACATCGAGTCGCTGCCATTCCTCGAGGCGATCCGCCAGCTCGGTGTCGAGCTGGGGCGGAACAACGTCATCTACATGCACCTGACGCTGATCCCGTACATCTCGACCTCTGGCGAGATCAAGACCAAGCCGACGCAGCACTCGGTCAAGGAGCTGCGCTCGATCGGCATCCAGCCGGACGTGCTGCTGTGTCGCTGCAAGGACCCGCTGCCGCCGGAGCAGCGGCGCAAGATCGCGCTGTTCACCAACGTCGAGGAGCGCGCCGTGTTCTCCGCAGTGGACGCGGACGACATCTACAAGATCCCGATGCTGCTGCACGAGCAGGGGCTGGACGCGATCGTCTGCGAGAAGCTGGGGCTGGACGTGCCGCCGGCCGACCTGCGCGAGTGGCAGCAGGTCGTTGCCGCGAAGAGCAGCCCGGATGTCACCGTCAACATCACGATGGTCGGCAAGTACGTCAACCTGCGCGACTCCTACATCTCGCTTTGCGAGGCGCTGGTGCATGCGGGACTGCGGACCCGCACCCGGGTGAACATCGAGTACGTCGAGGCGCAGGAGGTCGAGAAGCATGGCGTGGACTGCCTGGCCAACTCGGATGCGATACTGGTCCCGGGAGGCTTCGGCGAGCGGGGCATCGAGGGGAAGATCCGCGCGGTCCGCTATGCGCGCGAGAACGCCATTCCATACCTCGGCATCTGCCTCGGCATGCAGCTGGCCGTGATCGAGTATGCGCGCGACGTGGCTGGCCTCGAAGGCGCGCACAGCACCGAATTCAACCCGGCCACCCCGCACCCGGTCGTGGCGCTGATCACCGAGTGGCAGGACCAGAAGGGCACGGTCGAGGCGCGCAACGAGAAGTCCGATCTCGGCGGCACGATGCGGCTCGGAGCGCAGGACGTGCGCATTTCGCACGGCTCACGCGCGCACGCGATCTACGGCTCGGACGTGGTCCGCGAGCGACATAGACATCGCTACGAGTTCAACAACAACTACCTGCAGCGCATGATGAACGCCGGGCTGCGTTTCTCGGGCTTCTCGCGCGATGGGCTGGTCGAGATCGTCGAGTTGCCGGACCATCCGTTCTTCGTTGCGAGCCAGTACCATCCCGAGTTCCGCTCGACGCCACGCGACGGCCATCCGCTGTTCACGGGCTTCGTGCGGGCAGCCCGCGAACACCGGATGTCGTTGTTGCCTGCGGCGGCAGGGGCATGAGGCTCTGCGGTTTCGAGGTCGGGCCGCAGCGGCCGTTCTTCCTGATCGCCGGCCCGTGCGTCGTCGAGAGCGAAGGACTGGTGCTGGAGATCGCCGGGCGGATGCAGGAGCTGACCACCGAGCTCGGCATTCCCTACATATTCAAGGCCTCCTACGACAAGGCGAACCGCTCCTCGCGGGCCAGTTTCCGCGGTCCTGGGCTGGAACAGGGGCTGCGGATCCTCGCTGAAGTGAAGCGTCAGCTCGGCCTGCCGCTGCTGACCGACGTCCACGAGGACACGCCGCTGGCCGAGGTCGCGGCGGTCGTGGACGTGCTGCAGACGCCTGCGTTCCTGTGCCGGCAGACGAACTTCATCATCGGCGTGGCCTCGCAGGGCCGGCCGGTCAACATCAAGAAAGGACAGTTCCTGTCGCCCTGGGAAATGCAGAACGTCGTGGACAAGGCCCGCTCCACCGGCAACTCGGAACTGATGGTCTGCGAGCGCGGCTTCAGCTTCGGCTACAACAACCTGGTGGCGGACATGCGATCGCTGGCCGTGATGAGGGGCACGGGTTGTCCGGTCGTGTTCGACGCCACGCACTCGGTACAGCTGCCCGGTGGACAGGGCAGCGCGTCGGGCGGTCAGCGGGAGTTCGTGCCGGTGCTCGCCCGGGCGGCGGTCGCGGCCGGCGTTTCGGGCCTTTTCATGGAGACGCATCCCGACCCGGCCAAGGCGTTGTCGGACGGGCCGAATGCCTGGCCGCTGGGTCGCATGCGCTCGCTGCTTTCTGTGCTCAAGGAAATTGACGCGGCCGTCAAGGCGCGGCCGTATGAGGAATCCGATCTATGAGTCGAATCGTGGACATCAGGGCGCGGGAAATCATCGACTCGCGCGGCAATCCGACAGTCGAGGCAGACGTGTTGCTCGACGGTGGCGTCATCGGCCGGGCGGCGGTGCCCTCGGGGGCGTCGACAGGCTCGCGGGAAGCGGTGGAACTTCGCGATGGCGACCCGTCGCGTTACCTCGGCAAGGGCGTCACCCGGGCCGTCGCGAATGCGAATGGCGAGATCCGGGCCGCGCTGCGCGGTCAGGACGTGCGCGATCAGGCTGCGCTTGACCGGCGGATGATCGAGCTCGACGGCACCGAGACGAAGTCCCGACTGGGTGCGAACGCGATTCTGGCTGTATCGCTGGCCTCAGCCCATGCGGCGGCCCGACTCGCTGGCGAGGGGCTCTACCGCAGGCTCGGGGGCCCGGGGAACATGACGATGCCGGTGCCGATGATGAACATCGTCAACGGCGGCGCGCACGCCGACAACAGCGTCGACATCCAGGAATTCATGATCCTGCCGGTAGGCGCCCCGACCTTCTCCGAGGCGCTGCGCTATGGCGCGGAGATCTTCCACACGCTGAAGAAAGTGCTGCACGAGCGCGGGCTCGCGACGGCCGTCGGGGACGAGGGCGGCTTCGCTCCGAACCTGCCGTCGAACGAATCGGCGCTCGAGACCATCCTCGAAGCGATCGAGCGCGCCGGTTACAAGGCAGGCCGAGAGATCTATCTCGGGCTCGACGTCGCAAGCACGGAGTTCTACCAGGACGGGATCTACGCGCTGGAGTCGGAGGGGCGGAAGTTCACTTCGACGCAGTTCGCCGACTACCTCGAGGGACTCGTGAGCCGCTACCCGATCGTGACCATCGAGGACGGCATGGCGGAGGCTGACTGGGACGGCTGGGCGATCCTGACCGAGCGGCTCGGCCGCAAGGTCCAGCTGGTGGGCGACGACCTGTTCGTCACGAACACCCGCATCCTCCAGCAGGGCGTGGATCGCGGAGTCGCCAATGCGATCCTGATCAAGCCGAACCAGATCGGTACGCTCACCGAGACGCTGGCTGCAATCGAACTCGCCGAGCGCTCGAGCTATGCCTCGGTGGTCTCGCACCGTTCCGGGGAGACGGAGGACAGCACGATCGCCGATATCGCGGTAGCAACCACCGCCTCGCAGATCAAGACCGGTTCACTGTGCCGCTCGGACCGCGTTGCAAAGTACAACCAGTTGCTGCGCATCGAGGCGGAACTGGGCCGGAGCGCCGCGTATGCCGGCCGGGACGCGTTCCCGGTGCCGCTGCCGGGCAGCGGCTGAGCATGCAGCTCGCGGACCCGCCGGCGCGGCGTTCTGCTATTCTCCTGCGCCCATGATCATCCGGATCGTGGGCGTCCTGCTGCTCGTCGCGGTACTCGCGCTGCAGTACCGACTCTGGCTGTCCGGCGACGGCATGCGGGAGGTCTGGCGCCTCGGCGGCGCCATCGAGGCGCAGCAGGCGGAGAACGACCGGCTGCGGGAGCGCAATCGCACGCTCGCCGCGGAAGTGCGCGACCTCAAGGAAGGCCGGGCTGCCGTGGAGGAGCGCGCTCGCACGGATCTCGGCATGATCGGGGTGAACGAGACGTTCTTCCAGGTCGTTCCGCCCGACCCTTCCGGCAGAAGCGACGCAGCGCCCCAGCAACGCACCGTCCAGGCCGACGCGGGATGAACTCGCAGGCTCGACGCTGGGCGGTCGTGCCCGCGGCCGGCCGCGGCGAGCGTTTCGGCGGATCGAGCCCCAAGCAATACGTGGCACTCAATGGCCGGCCGATGCTCTCGTGGACGCTGAGCGCGCTGCTCGCGGAACCATCGATCGCGGGCGTCATGGTCGCCATTGCGGAGTCGGACCGTCGCTGGTACCGGCTTGCCGAGTCCAAGGACCCGCGAGTCGGCTGCTGCCTGGGCGGGTCGAGCCGTGCCGAATCCGTCGCTCTCGCGCTGCAGGCGCTCGGCACGCTGGCCTCCGGGCAGGACTGGGTGCTGGTGCACGATGCCGCGCGACCCTGCCTGGCGCGGCAGGACCTTCGCTCGCTGCTGCGCGCGATCGGCAGCGACCCGGTCGGTGGGTTGCTGGCGCACCCGGCGAGCGACACGCTGAAGCGCGCGGACGAGGAGGGCCGTGCAGAGGGAACGCTGCCACGGGAAGATATCTGGCGGGCCCAGACTCCGCAGGCGTTCCGCTACGGGCTGCTGTGTCGCGCGCTCGCGCTTTGTCGCGAGCGTGGAAGAATGGTCACGGACGAGGCCTCGGCGGTCGAGGCGCTGGGCCTGCGTCCGTTGCTCGTGCGCGGTCGCGGCGACAACCTGAAGGTCACGAGCCGCGAGGACCTGCTGATCGCCGAGGCCGTGTTGCGCGCGAGGAGTCACGAGTGAGAGTCGGCAGCGGCCTCGACATCCACGCATTCGGACCCGGCGACCACGTCACGCTGGGCGGCGTGCGGATTGCGCACGACCGTGGCCTGCTAGCGCACTCCGACGGCGACGTCGTGCTGCACGCGCTCTGCGACGCGCTGCTCGGGGCCATGGGCCAGGGAGACATCGGCCAGCATTTTCCGGACACCGATCCGCGCTGGAAGAATGCCGACAGTCGCGTATTCCTGCGTCACTGCGCGGGCCTTCTGGTCGCGCGGGGCTGGCGGCTGGTCAACGCCGACCTGACCGTGCTTGCCGAGGTTCCGCGACTCGGCAGCCATCGCGATGCGATGCGTGCCAACATCGCCGCCGACCTCGGGGTCGAGCCGGCGCAAATCAACGTCAAGGCCACCACCTGCGAGCGGCTCGGTGCGATCGGTCGCGCGGAAGGCCTCGCCTGCCAGGCCGTCGTCCTGCTCGAGCAGGACCCGTCGGACTGAGCCAGGGCGGCACCTTGGAGCGAACCGAGACGTTTCCCGGGGGGTGCGGTGGCGCCGACGTTCCGGTCGTGCCGACAGCGTACGGGGACCCACCGCTGGTTGCCGCGCTCCGTGCGCAACCCGAGGACTTCCAGGTCGAGGAACTGCTCGGTTTCGACGCCGACGGCGAAGGCGAGCATGCGCTGCTCTGCGTCGAGAAGCGCGGCGCCAACACGCGGTGGGTCGCCGGGCAACTGGCCAGGGAGGCTGGAGTCGCCGTGCGCGAGGTGGGTTACTCGGGCTTGAAGGACCGTCATGCCGTCACCGTGCAGCACTTCACCGTCCCCGCTGCGCGCGGTGCTGCGATCGAGGACTGGGTCGGCCGGGAAGGGGAAGGATTCCGCGTGCTCGGCGCGTCGCGCCACCGCCGCAAGCTTCGGCCCGGCTCGCACCGGGCCAACCGCTTCCGGATCCTGCTGCGCGATCCGCGCGGAGATTTCGCGTCGTTCGAGGCGCGCCTCGCCGAGGTTTCGAAGCTGGGCGTGCCCAATTACTTCGGTCCGCAGCGTTTCGGCCGGGGTAATGCGAACCTCGGGCGTGCCCGACACTGGGCGGAGTCCGGCCGCGCGCCGCAGCGGCGCGGGGACCGCGCCTTTGCACTCACCGCTGCGCGTTCGTGGTTATTCAATCGCGTGCTGGCCGAGAGAGTGAGCCGCGGTGACTGGTCCAGGATCCTTGCGGGCGAGGCGGTGATCCTCGAGGGCAGTCGAAGTTTTTTCCAGGCTCCGGCCGACGACCCGACGCTGCAGGATCGCTGCGAGCGGATGGACCTGCACCCGAGCGGTCCGCTCTGGGGTCGCGGCGAGCCGCAGAGTGCGGACGAAGCCCGGGCGCTGGAGTTGCGGGTGCTGGAGGCTGAGCAACCGCTGCAGCGATTGCTGGAGAAGGAAGGCATGGAGCAGGAACGGCGCAGCCTGAGGCTGCCGGTACGGGCGCTGGGCTGCACCGCCGAGGGCGGGGGCCTGCGGCTGGATTTCGAGCTCTCGCGGGGTGCCTTCGCCACCGCCGTGCTGCACGAGTTCGTGCTCGGCGCCTGGGACCTGGACGCGGACGGGAGCGGCTGAGTCAGGCGTTGCGGCGGTCGTAGCGCCGGGCGCGCCCGAGCAGCACATACACGGCGCCGGTGCCTCCGTCGACCGGCCGCGCGGTCGCAAACGCCGCGACATCCTGCATGCGCTGCAGCCAGTGGTTGACGACGTGCTTGAGCACCGGGCCGCGCGGGCCGGAGCGCAGGCCCTTGCCGTGCACTACCCGTACGCAGCGCAGCCTGCGATCCATCGAGGCGCCGATGAACTCGCGCAGCGCTTCGTGGGCCGCATGCCGCCCGAGCCCGTGGAGGTCGATCTCGTCCTCCACGGCGAACTGTCCTCGGCGCAGGCGCCGCAACACCTCCTCCCGCAGGCCCGGCCGACGGAATATCAGCTCCTCACCCGTATCGAGCACGGCGGGATCCGCCGGGGGCTGCAGGCTTTCGCGCAGCACCTCCTGCTCGTCCAACCTGCGAAAACGGGCCTCGGCCGGCGGTTTTGGCGCTTCCGGATAGGTTTCACGCAGCCGCAGTGGACGAACGTCGCTCATCGCGTCGCGGAAAGCGTGCTCGTCGTCGTCGGACATGGGCCTCACCTCCGGCTATTCGGTTACGGGTGCCAGCTCGATTCCAGTATAGTTGCGGCGCCTTCGCCGCCAAGCCCCGGCCGTGCGGGGCCATGGAGCCGGCACGGGTCTGTCATTGAGAATTCTGGTCAGCAACGACGACGGCTATCGGGCCGAGGGCCTGCAGGCCATGGTGACCGCTCTGGAGCCGCTCGCCCGGTTGACGGTGGTCGCCCCGGACCGCAACCGCAGCGGGGCGAGCAATTCGCTGACGCTGGACGTGCCTCTGCGCGTGTTCAGCTATGGCGAGCAGATGTACTACGTGAACGGCACACCTACGGATTGTGTGCACCTGGCCATCTCCGGGCTGTTCGACTTCGACCATGACATGGTCGTCTCCGGCATCAACGACGGCGCCAATCTCGGGGACGACGTGCTGTACTCCGGCACGGTCGCGGCGGCCGTCGAGGGCCGGTTCCTGGGCCTGCCGACGATGGCGGTTTCGCTGGTGACGCGCGACGGCGGCCATTTCGCGACTGCGGCCCGCGTGGCCAGCGAACTGGTGATGAGGCTGTCCCGTTCTCCGCTTCACAGCTCGATGATCCTCAACGTCAACGTGCCAGATGTTCCCTATGAGCACCTCCGCGGCATGCGGGTGACTCGACTAGGGCATCGCCACCGCTCGGAGGCCGTCGTGCGTGCGAAGGATCCCCGCGGGCGCGCCGTGTACTGGATCGGTCCGGCCGGCGAGGGCGCCGATGCCGGTGAGGGCACGGATTTCCACGCGATCGCCGATGGCTGCGTATCGATCACGCCGCTGCAGGTGGACCTCACGCGGCACTCCGCGCTCGCCGATCTCGACGAGTGGCTGCGCGGGCGCGGCGGCTGAGTGCGCAACTTGGGCGATCCGCGGCACACAGGGATCGGCATGACCTCGGCACGCACCCGCGAGCGCCTGGTGGCGCGGCTGCGTGAGCAGGGCATCACGGATCCCCGCGTCCTGGACCGGATCCGCAGCGTGCCGCGCCACCTGTTCGTGGACGAGGCTCTCGCCAGCCGCGCGTATGAGGATACGGCGCTCCCGATAGGGCACGGGCAGACCATATCGCAGCCGTACATCGTCGCACGAATGACCGAGGCGCTGATCGAGGAGACCGCGCCGCGCAAGGTGCTCGAGGTCGGCACCGGCTGCGGTTACCAGGCAGCCGTGCTCGCGCCGCTGGTCGTCTCGGTCTACAGCATCGAGCGGATCGCGGCGCTGCAGCAGCGCGCCCGTCACGTGCTGCGCGAATTGCGCCTTCGCAACGTGCACATGAAGCACGGGGACGGTTTCGATGGCTGGCCCGCGTACGCGCCGTTCGACGGCATCATCGTCGCTGCGGCGGCGCATGCAGTTCCGGCCGTGCTGCTCGAGCAGCTCGGGCAGGGAGGGCGCCTGATCATCCCGGTCGGCCCGGATCGCGAGCAGAAGCTGGTGCGCATCACCCGGCGGGGCGAATTGCTGGAGCGGGAGGAGCTGGGTCCGGCCACCTTCGTCCCGATGCTGCAGGGGCTGAGCTGATGGGCGTGTTCTCGAAACTGTACGAACGGACCTTGCGCTGGAGCGCGCACCCGCATGCCGAGCGATACCTGGCGGGCGTGAGCTTCGCGGAGTCCTCGTTCTTCCCGATACCGCCGGACGTGCTGCTGGCGCCGATGACGCTCGCGCAGCCTGCGCGATGGTGGCGGCTCGCGCTGCTGACGACGGTGGCCTCGGTGCTTGGCGGCCTTGCCGGCTACCTGATCGGAAGGCTCGCGCTCGAGGCCGTCACGCCATTGCTCGAGGCGGCCGGCTACTGGGGACATTTCGAAACGGCCCGCACGTGGTTCGACCGCTATGGCTTCTGGGCGATCTTTGCCGCCGGTTTCACCCCGATCCCTTACAAGGTATTCACGATCGCCGCGGGTGCGGCCCAGATGCCGCTGCTGCCGTTCGTGGTCGGCTCGACCATCGGCCGCGGTGCGCGCTTCCTGCTGGTCAGCGCGCTGGTTCGCTGGGGTGGCCCGATGGTCGAGCAGCGCCTGCGTCGCTATGTCGACGCGATCGGCTGGGCGACGCTGGTGCTGCTGGTCGGCGGCTACCTGCTGTGGCGCCTGCTCGGCTGAGCAGGGCTCAGCGCGGTTCGACGATCAGCGCCGCGGCCACGTCGCGGCCCTCGGCAACCAGGACGTTATAGGTACGGCAGGCGGCACCGGTGTCCATGCACTCGAAGCCGAGCCTGGACGCATAGAGCGCAGCCAGCAGGTCCGGGGCCGGAAAGCGCTGTCGTGCTCCGGTGCCGATCAGCAGTACGCTCGGGCGCCACTCGAGCAGCGGGTCGAGGTCGGCCGGCACCAGGTCGTCGATGCTGCGGGGACGCCAGTCCTCGATCAGCCGGGTCGGGCTCACGATCGTGCTGCGCTCCAGTGTTCGCTCGCCGACCTGCACTCCTGCGGGCCCGTAGCTCCGGATCAGATTCGTCGTCGATGGTGCATCGAGGCTCAGCTTCATGCAGTTACCATAGCGAATGCAGGGCTTCGGGTCACCGGGACCGTAGCGCAACGCGTGGGGACGTCTACTTGAGCGAGGATCAGAATGCAGGCGAGGCATGGGTCGTGCTGCCGTGGCTGGCGGATGCGCTCGCATCCGGGCGCGGCACCGGCCGAGACCCGGCCCTGAAGTGGCTGCTGGCGCGTGGCAGGCATCCGCGTGACTGCGGCGACGACTGGCGGTCCTGGACCGTGAGTGCGGCCGGCCTGCCCGGTGGAACGCTGGAGCGCTTCCCGGAGGGACCTTGTGCCCGCGCTGCATCGAGCGGAACCGCTCCGACAGGATGCTGGGCCCGTGCACGACCGGTGCACCTGCTCGCGGCCATCGACCACCTGCGACTTGCCCCGCTCGATGAGCTGCAGATCGATCCCGGGGAAACCGGGGAACTGCTTTCGTCGATCAATGCCCAGCTGAGCGACGCCGGCCTGCACATGCATTCGGCGTCGCCCGGGGACTGGCTGCTCGAGTGCCGGGAGCCGCTGGACTGCGAGTCTCCGGATCCAGCCCGGGCCTCGGGCGAGAACCTGCGACATCACCTGCCGCGCGGAAGCGATGCACGTCGCCTGCAGAGCATCGTCAACGAGCTTCAGATGCTGCTGCACGAGCACCCGGTGAACCTGGGTCGTGCGGCGCGCGGCCTGCTGCCGATCAACTCCGTGTGGTTCTGGGGCTTCGGTGAGGCGCCCGTCGTGGTGCCGCATGCGCTGCCGTTGCTGCTGAGCGACGATCCATGGCTGCGCGGCCTGTGGATGCTGCACGGTGCGGACAGCGCGGCATTGCCTGCAGCGCGCGGCTGGAACGAGCGTGGGAAGCGCTGGCTGTTCGTCGCGTCCGGGCCGCAGGCGCTCGGCGGCAGCGACACGCTCGAGACGCTGGAGCGCGAGGTCTTTGCGCCCTTGCGCGAGGCCTTGCGCAGCGGTGCGCTGCGGCGGGCCAGCCTGCTGCTCGGTTCGCAGGCAATGGAGATCACTGGCCGAATGCGCTGGCGGTTCTGGCGACGTGCCGCGGCGCCCGGCCAGTCGCTCGCATGAGGGCGCGCCGCATCGTCCGGCGCGTGCCGGATCCCGCGCGACTCGCTTCGCTGCCGGGCCATCTGCACCCGGTGCTGCGGCGGGTCTACGCGGGACGCGGCATCAGCGAGCCGGCCGAGCTCGCGCTCGGGCTCGATTGCCTGATGCCGGTGGGTTCGCTCGAGGGCGTGCAGCAGGCCGCCGAACTGCTTGCCGGCTGCCAGTCCCGCGGTGAGCGCGTGCTGGTGCTCGGCGACTTCGATGCCGACGGTGCAACGAGCACTGCGCTGCTGATCCGGCAACTGCGGCGGCTCGGTTTTGCCGATCCTCTCTACCTCGTGCCGGACCGCTTCAAATTCGGCTATGGGCTCAGTCCCGAGATCGTGCGCGTGGCTGCGCAGCGGCAGCCGGCGCTGATCGTCACGGTGGACAACGGTATCTCCTCGCTGGAGGGCGTGGCGGAGGCGCGTCGGCTCGGCATCGAGGTGCTGGTCACCGATCACCACCTGCCGGGCGCCGAGTTGCCCGAGGCGGCGGTCATCGTCAATCCGAACCTGCCGGGCAGTGGCTTCGGATCGCGCGCCCTGGCCGGCGTGGGTGTCGCTTTCTACCTCGCTGCCGGCCTGACCCGTGAGCTTCGCGAGCGGGGCCTGGTACCGTCCGGTGCCGAGGTCAGCCCGGCCGAGCTTCTGGATCTCGTCGCGCTCGGGACGGTCGCCGACGTCGTGCCACTGGACCAGAACAACCGGATCCTCGTCGCACAGGGGCTGCGCCGCATCCGGGCCGGACGCTGCGTACCCGGCATTCGCGCGCTGCTCGAGATCGCCGGCCGACGCCTGGAGGACGCGATCGCCCAGGACCTTTCCTTCCAGGTGGGGCCACGCCTGAATGCCGCCGGAAGGCTCGAGGACATGAGCCTGGGCATCGAGTGCCTGCTTGCCGACGATCCGGCACGCGCCGCGTCGCTCGCGGCGCAGCTGGCGAGTCTCAATGCAGAACGTCGCGAGATCGAGGCGCAGATGCAGCGCGAAGCACTCGATCAGCTCGAGATCCAGACGCCTGCCGCGCTGAGGGAACTGCCGCCGGGCGTCTGCGTCTTCGATGCCGGGTGGCATCAGGGCGTGATCGGGCTCGTGGCCTCTCGCCTGAAGGAGCGACTGCACAGGCCGGTGGTCGCGTTCGCGCCCGGCGACCCGGGATGGTTGAAAGGCTCGGCGCGCTCCGTTCCTGGTGTTCACGTGCGCGACGTGCTCGATGCGGTCGCCAAGCGCACGCCGGGACTGCTGGAGCGGTTCGGTGGACATGCGATGGCAGCGGGCATGACGCTGGACGCGTCGCGGCTGGAGGAATTCCAGCAGGCCTTCGCTGTCGAGGTTGCGCGCTGGGTGGACACCGACACACTGGCCGGCGACCTGCACACCGACGGCGCGCTCGGGCCCGGCGAACTGGTGCTGGAGACGGCCCTGGCTCTGCGCGAGGGCGGTCCGTGGGGGGCTGCGTTTCCGGAACCCTCCTTCGACGGCCGCTTCGGCGTCATCGATACGAGAATCGTCGGCGGACGCCACCTGAAGCTGCGGCTGCGCGAGGAGGGGGGTGAACCGGTGGACGCGATCGCGTTCCGCTACTCGGACGATCCGGCGGCTGCGTCGGTTCAGCCCGGCGACTCGCTCGAGATGGTCTACCGGGTCGCGGCCGACGAGTATGCGGGCCGCCGCCGGCTGCAGCTGGTCAGCGAGTGGCTCGCGCCGTCACCGGCTGCTCAGCCCCGGCGCCCGAGCGGCGCGTGATAACATTTCCGGCTCGATTCAGAAGCATTGATCAGCAGCATGGACATCAACCCGACCCGCCGCAGCCTCGAGGACCTCGCAGAGCGCACAGACGCGCTCAGGAGGTATCTTTGACTACGACGTCCGCAGCGAGCGACTCGCCGAAGTGCTGCGCGAACTCGAGGATCCTGGTGTCTGGAGCGACCCGGATCGTGCCCAGGAACTCGGGCGCGAGCGGACCCGGCTCGAGGGCGTCGTCGAGACACTGGACCGGCTGACTCACGGCCTCGGCGAGGCGCGCGAGCTGCTCGAGATGGCCGAGGCGGAGGGTGACTCGGACATCGTGCAGTCGGTCGCAGCAGACGCGGCGCGCCTCGACCAGGTAGTGCAGCGCCTGGAATTCCGCCGCATGTTCCCCGGCGAGATGGATTCGCACAACGCCTTCGTGGACATCCAGGCGGGAGCCGGCGGCACCGAGGCGCAGGACTGGGCGCAGACGCTGCTGCGCATGTACCTGCGCTGGGCCGACGAGCATGGCTTCAAGACGGAGGTCATCGACATCAACGACGGCGAGGTGGCCGGCATCAAGAGCGCCAGCATCCGCATCGAGGGCGAATACGCCTACGGCTGGCTGCGCACCGAGACGGGCGTGCACCGGCTGGTCCGCAAGTCGCCTTTCGATTCCAACGCACGCCGCCACACCTCTTTCGCCTCGGTGTTCGTTTCACCCGAGGTGGACGACGACATCGACATCGAGATCAACCCGGCGGACCTCGAGACCGACGTGTACCGCTCGAGCGGTGCGGGCGGACAGCACGTGAACAAGACAGAGTCCGCGGTGCGGATCCGGCACCTTCCCTCGGGTATCGTCGTGGCCTGCCAGAGCGAGCGCAGCCAGCACAAGAACCGCTCGACGGCAATGAAGATGTTGAAGGCGAAGCTGTACGAGCTCGAGGTCAACAAGCGCAACGCGGCCGCCAAGGTGCTCGAGGACTCCAAGTCCGACGTGAGCTGGGGCAACCAGATCCGCTCCTACGTGCTGGACCAGTCGCGCATCAAGGACCTGCGCACCGGCGTGGAGATCGGCAACACGACCGCCGTGCTCGACGGTGACCTCGACCAGTTCCTCGAGGCGAGTTTGAAGCAGGGACTCTAGGGCGGGACAATGACCGAAGAACAAACCGAAGCCGAAACGAACCACCTGATCGCCGAGCGCCGCGCCAAGCTGGAGCGGCTGCGTGAGCAGGGGAATCCCTTCCCGAACGACTTCCGGCGGGACGCCACTGCCGAGGAACTGCACCTGGCCTACGGCGACCGGGCCGCCGAGTGGCTGGAGGCCCATCCGACCCGCGTCGCGGTCGCAGGTCGCATGCTTTTCAAGCGCGTGATGGGCAAGGCGAGCTTCGCGAAGCTCCAGGATCGCGGCGGACAGATCCAGCTCTTCCTGCAGCGCGATCCGCTCGGCGAGGTCTATGAGGCCTTCAAGACCTGGGACGTCGGCGACGTGCTGGGCGCCGAAGGCACGCTGTTCAAGACGCGGACCGGAGAGTTGTCGGTGCGCGTCGAGCGGCTGCGGCTGCTGGTCAAGTCGCTGCGTCCGCTGCCGGACAAGTGGCACGGCCTGGCCGACGTCGAGCAGCGCTACCGCCAGCGCTACGTGGACCTGATCGTCAACGAGGAGAGCCGGGCGGTGTTCCGCGCAAGAACGCGGATCATCCAGTACCTGAGGAGTTTTCTCGACGCGCTCGATTTCATGGAGGTCGAGACGCCGATGATGCAGGTCATACCTGGGGGCGCCGTGGCGCGCCCGTTCGTGACTCATCACAATGCGCTGGACCTGGACATGTACCTGCGCATCGCTCCGGAACTCTTCCTGAAGCGCCTGGTCGTGGGCGGCTTCGAACGCGTATACGAGATCAACCGCAACTTCCGCAACGAGGGACTCTCGACCCAGCACAACCCGGAGTTCACGATGCTCGAGCTCTACCAGGCCTACGCGGATTACCGCGACCTGATGGACCTGGTCGAGCGCCTCTTCCAGGGGATCGCGGACACGATGCTCGGCACGCGACGGGTTCCGTACCAGGGCGATGTCTTCGATTTCGGCGCCGCATTCCGCCGGGTGACGATCGAGGACCTGGTCGTGCACTTCAACCCGGGAATCGAGCGACCGCGGCTGCGGGATGCCGACTACCTTCGGCAGGTCTGTGCACGACTGGGCATCGAGCCCCATGCCTCGGACGGGCCCGGCAAGCTGCAGGTCGAGATTTTCGAGAAGACCGCCGAGCACCGCCTCGCACAGCCGACTTTCGTGTATGCGTACCCGGCGGAGGTCTCGCCGCTGTCACGGCGCAACGACTCGGATCCCTTCATCACCGACCGGTTCGAGTTCTTCGTCGGCGGACGCGAGCTGGCAAACGGATTCTCCGAGCTGAACGATCCCGACGACCAGGCAGCGCGATTCCGCGAGCAGGTGGAGCGCAAGAGCTCCGGCGACGAGGAGGCGATGTTCTACGACGCGGACTACGTACGCGCGCTGGAGTACGGCCTGCCGCCGACCGCCGGGCTCGGCATCGGCGTCGACCGCATGGTGATGCTGTTCACCGACCAGCCCTCGATCCGCGACGTGCTGCTGTTCCCGCACATGAGGCCGGAGCAGGAGTAGGGGATCGGGAAAGGGGATAGGGGTTAGGGGTTGGGGGATAGTGCGTCGCGGTACCTTCGCACCTGTTTTGGTCCCCAGCCTGGAAGCAAAAGTATGAGCCGGTACTGGCTCCTGACCCTACTAACCCCTACACTATCCCTAACCCCTATCCCCTTTCCCCTATCTCGTACGGCAGTTCCACCGGCACCGCTCGTCGTCCGTCCTCTGTCCTGAGCTCGTGGCCGAGCGCATCGAGGCTCAAGACCGCGAGCATCTCGACGCCTCCCGCCGCCGGGGCGGCCATCAGGACCTCGCCAAGCTTCGAGTCCTCGCGGAGCAGCGCCTCCCCGATCGAGGGTGCTGGCAGGCCGTCCAGGCGGTAGCGCAGCGTACGCCGCTTGATGCGCCCGAGGTGCTGCGTGCGGGCGACGATTTCCTGCCCGGTATAGCAGCCCTTCGAGAAGCTGATGGCGTCCAGCAGGTCGAGATTCAGCATCTGGGCGGTGTAGGACTCGCTGGAGGCTGCAAGGACCTGTGGCAGGCCTTCCGCGATGTCCGCCGCGATCCATGTGTCGAGCTGGCCGGCGGCATCCGCTTGCCGCGCCTCGGGGAGACCTGCGGATTTCCAGGCCTCGACGCTGGCGGCAGTGACTGTCCGGCTCGACGAATGGCTGAACTGGACTGCGCCGGGCGGTGGGGCCGAGCCTGCAGGCAGCTGGCAGCAAAGCAGTCCGGCCGGAGTCTCGATCGTTACCTTTGCCCTGAGCACATAGCGGCGCAGGTGGGTCACGAGGCGCTCGGCCAGCTCCGTCGGCACCAGAGCGTCTATGCCGGACTCCTGCTGACGCAGCCTGAGCAATGCGATCACGCGCCCCTGCGGCGTGTTGCAGGCGGTAAGCTGGGTGCGGCCATCAGCGAGCTGCATGACGTCGTTCGTCAGCTGGCCTTGCAGGAAATCCGCTGCCTGCGGGCCTGCGAACCGGACGATGCTGAGGAAGGGCAATGGCACGGGCGTGCTGGTCGGATGCATGATTTTCCCTGTTCTCGGTTCCGGGCCCTGTGCGATGCAAAGACCCGGGTGCGGCCATGCATCGTACACAGACTGGTGGCTGACGGTTCGCTGCCGGAATTGCCTTTAGTTTCAATGTGGTGAAGCCCCGCCCGTTCTGGCAGACTTACAGGGTTACGTCATGAATGCACCGCAAGAAGAGCAAGCCGACACCCCAGCTCGGTCCGAGTCCCAGCAGCCCGCGCCGCGCGAGCCACGGCAACCGCCGCGGCCGCGCGAGATCGGAGGACGCGAGGGTCCGGAGCCTACCCGTTTCGGGGACTGGGAAAAGGGCGGCCGGTGCATCGATTTCTAGCGGCCAGCCCGGAGGTAATTGCGCATGTCGCAGCGTGAGCGGCCCCTGTCACCGTTCCTGCACTATCGCTGGCAGTACACCAACACACTGTCGATCCTGCACCGGATCACCGGAGTGCTGCTCGGCCTTGGTTTCCTGCTGCTCGTTTACTGGCTCGCGGCCATTGCGGGCGGGCCGGAATCCTACCTGCGCGCCACCGAGAGGCTCGGTTCGCCGCTCGGCACGCTGGTGCTGGTCGGGGCGCTGCTCAGCTTCTGCTATCACCTGCTGAACGGCGTCAGGCACCTGTTCTTCGACCTCGGTCACGGCTTCGACAAGGACCGGGCGCGCGCGAGCGCCAGAGCGGTGGTAATCGGCACCGTGCTGCTCGGCATCGGTTTCTGGCTGGTGCTGCGGCATGGACTCGGGGGTGGATCATGAGCCTGCGCAGCCCGCTCGGTCGCGTCCTCGGCCTCGGTTCGGCGAAAGAGGGCGCCTCCCACTGGTACGCGCAGCGCGTGTCCGCCGTCGCGCTGCTCGTTCTCGGCCTGTGGTTCATCTTCTCGCTCGGCACCGTCGGCGGCGCCGACTACGGCACGGTCGCCGCCTGGCTCGGCCGGCCGCTCAACTCGGCCCTCGCCGTGCTGCTGGTCGTAACGCTGGCCTATCACGCCCTGCTCGGCTTGCAGGTCGTGGTCGAGGACTATGTCGGGGGTCGGAGCGCGCGTCTCGCGGTGCTCGTCGGGCTCAAGTTCGCACTCGTGCTTGCCGCGGTCGTCGGCGTGCTGGCCGTGCTGCGCGTGGCAATCGGAGGCTAATGATGACGGCCTATACGTTCACCGACCACAGCTACGACGTGGTCGTCGTAGGCGCGGGCGGCGCCGGGCTGCGGGCCACGCTCGGCCTCGCAGAGGCGGGCCTGAGCACGGCCTGTCTCAGCAAGGTCTTCCCGACACGCAGCCACACGGTTGCCGCCCAGGGCGGCATCAGCGCGGCGCTCGCGAACATGGGCGAGGACGACTGGCGATTCCATTTCTACGACACGATCAAGGGATCGGACTGGCTGGGCGACCAGGACGCGATCGAGTTCATGTGCAAGGAGGCGCCCGCCGCCGTCATCGAGCTCGAGCACTACGGCGTGCCGTTTTCACGCACCGAGGACGGCCGCATCTACCAGCGGCCCTTCGGCGGCATGACGACGCACTACGGCAAGGGCATCGCGCAGCGAACCTGTGCGGCGGCCGACCGTACCGGTCATGCGATGCTGCACACGCTCTACCAGCAGTCGCTGCGCCACCAGGCGCGTTTCTTCATCGAGTACTTCGCGATCGACCTGATCATGGAGGACGGCGAGTGCCGCGGCGTGGTCGCGCTCGACATGTCGGACGGTTCGCTGCACCGCTTCCGCGGACAGAAGACGATCCTGGCCACCGGCGGTTACGGCCGCGCCTATTTCTCCTGCACGTCCGCGCACACCTGCACCGGCGATGGCGGCGGCATGGTGCTTCGGGCCGGCCTGCCGCTGCAGGACATGGAGTTCGTCCAGTTCCACCCCACCGGCATCTACGGCGCGGGTTGCCTGATCACGGAGGGTGTCCGCGGCGAAGGCGGCTACCTGACGAACTCCACGGGCGAGCGCTTCATGGAGCGTTATGCGCCGAACGCGAAGGACCTGGCATCGCGCGACGTCGTCAGTCGGGCGATGACGATAGAGATCCGCGAGGGCCGCGGTGTGGGCGACGGCAAGGATCACATTCACCTGCACCTCGAGCACCTCGGCGCCGAAGTGATCAAGGAGCGTCTGCCCGGCATCGCCGAGACCGCGCGCATCTTCGCCGGCACCGACGTCACCAGGGAGCCGATACCGGTGCTCCCTACGGTCCACTACAACATGGGCGGCATCCCCTGCAACGTGCACGGGGAGGTGGTCACGCTCAGCGACGGCAGTCCAGATACCGTGGTACCCGGACTGATGGCGATCGGCGAGGCCGCCTGCGTATCGGTTCACGGTGCGAACCGCCTCGGCTCGAACTCGTTGCTGGACCTGGTGGTGTTCGGCCGCGAGGCCGGGCGGCACTGTGCCGCGACCGTTGCGGCGGGGGCCAGGCAGCGACCGTTAGGCAAGGATGCGGGCGGGATGGCCATCGAGCGTCTCGACCGGCTGCGTAATGCCCGGGGTCCGCGACGCACGGCCGACATCCGGCTGGACATGCAGCGGGTGATGCAGGGCCACGCGGCCGTGTTCCGCTCGGGCGAGTCGCTCGAGGAGGGCGTACGCAAGCTGGACGAGGTTTTCGCGAGCTTCGGCGACGTCAGTGTCGAGGACCGCTCGCTGGTCTGGAACACGGACCTGATCGAGACGCTGGAACTCGATAACCTGCTCGGGCAGGCGCTGGTGACGATGCGCTCGGCTGCCAACCGCAAGGAAAGCCGCGGAGCGCATGCGCGCGAGGACTTCAAGGACCGGGACGACCAGAACTGGCTGAAGCACACGCTGGCCTGGGTGGATGCGGACGGCGCGGTGCGGATCGACTATCGTCCGGTCCACCTCGACACGCTGACGCGGGACGTCGATCCGATACCACCCAAGGCGCGCACTTATTGAGGACCTCCGGCAGCACCGAGCTCCAGCTACCGTTTACGCGAGACCGACATGCCTCAATTCAGACTTCCCGAGAACTCCAGGGTTCGTCCCGGCAAGAGCCACGCGGCACCGGACGGCGCGAAGAATACGCGCAGCTTCCGCATCTATCGCTTCGACCCGGATTCGGGCGAGAACCCGCGCATGGACACCTACGAAGTGGACATGGATCGCTGCGGGCCGATGGTCCTCGACGCGCTGATCAAGATCAAGAACGAGATCGATCCGACGCTGACGTTCCGGCGTTCCTGCCGCGAGGGAATCTGCGGCTCCTGCGCGATGAACATCGACGGCGTGAACACGCTGGCCTGCACCAAGGCCACCGACGAGATCCGCGGGCGGGTGACGATCTACCCGCTGCCGCACATGCCGGTCGTCAAGGACCTGGTTCCGGACCTCACCGACTTCTACGCCCAGTACGCGTCGATCAAGCCGTGGCTGCAGACCCGCACGCCAGCGCCGCCGGACCGCGAGCGCCTGCAGTCCAAGCAGGACCAGGCCAAGGTCGATCAGCCCTCCGCCTGCATCCTCTGCGCCTGCTGCTCGACCAGCTGTCCGTCCTACTGGTGGAACTCCGACCGTTATCTCGGTCCGGCCGCGTTGCTCGCGGCGTACCGCTGGATCATCGACACCCGCGACGAGGCGACCGGGGAGCGGCTCGACGACCTCGAGGACCCGTTCAGGCTGTATCGTTGTCACACGATCATGAACTGCACGGAAGCCTGCCCGAAGGACCTCAACCCGGCTCGCGCGATCGCCGAGATCAAGAAGATGATCGCCGAGAGGCAGCACTGAACGGGGACCTGCCAGGGCCAGGCGGGACTCAGCCCCGGCCGTCGACGCCCGCGCACCCGCGGTTGCGCTGGCAGTGCCGGCGCGGGATGCGCGAACTCGACGCACTGCTGCTGCGTTACCTGGATAACCACTATCCGCGTGCTCCGCAGCGGGAACGTGAGGCGTTCGAGCAGTTACTCGAACTGCCGGATCCGGAGCTGTTCGGTTATCTTGTGGGTCGGGAGCCGGCTCCAGGGGATTCAATCAGAGATGTCGTGGCCCGCATCCGAAGCTGTCCAGATTGAGCTTCCGGGCCGGCTGCTGGCCGAGCGGCTCAGCGCATTGCTTTGCATTGCCTGCGGCGCGTTCGGCGAAATCGTTATCGCGCGCTATCCGGACCTGCCGGCCGGCCCCGGCGTGCTGGCGGGAGCGGTGCTGCTCATGGCCGGGCACCTGGCGCGGCGGCGCATCCGGACACTGCTGTTTTGCGGCCCCGGCCCCTGCGAAGCACTGCTGGCGGACGGGCGCCGGACCGAATGCCGGCTGGGGCGCGGGACGCGTCTGCTCGGGCCCACGATCCTGCTCGACCTCGAGCGGGACGGCCGTCGCGAGAAGATATGGTTGACGCCGCTCGACGTCGGGCCGGGCTCCCGACGACGGTTGAACCTGTACCTGCGCCGGCTCTTTCCGAGCCTCGAGCGGGCGAGCTGAGCGAACCGGAGTCCATGCACGGCATGCCGAACTTTCCGCCGCCTGACGGGTCTACAGAGTCGCACGATGGGCGTGGCGACGATCCACGGCCGGGATCCGGCCTGGAGAAGACCGACCTCGAACTCGTCAAGCGGGCTCAGCGGGGCGAACGGTCGGCGTTCGACCTGCTCGTGCTCAGGTATCAACACCGGGTCATCAAGCTTGTGGCGCGCTTGCTCAGGGATCCTGCCGAAGCCGAGGACGTGGCACAGGAGGCCTTTGTGAAGGCGTACCGGGCGCTCGGCTCCTTCCGGGGCGATAGTGCGTTCTACACTTGGCTGTACAGGATCGCAGTGAACACCGCACGCAATGCGATGGCCTCCCGGCAGAGGCGTCCCCTGGATTACGAGGCCGATCTCGGCGAGCACGAGCAGGCGTCGGTGCAGTCGCGCCTGCGTCACGTCGACACTCCCGAGGCCGTGGCCCTGTCCGACGAGATCCAGCAGACCGTCGAGCGGGCGATCCAGGAACTCCCGGAGGACCTGCGCACGGCCATCCTGCTGCGCGAGGTCGAGGGCCTGAGCTACGAGGAAATCGCCGAGGCGATGGACTGCCCCGTGGGTACCGTTCGATCGCGGATCTTCAGGGCGCGCGAGGCCATTGACCGCAACCTCAAACCACTGCTCGACTGAGTCTCAAGATGACGGATCAGATCAAAGAACAAATCTCGGCCCTGCTCGACGGTGAGTTGCCCCAGAATGAGCTGAACCTGCTGGTGCGCCGGCTGGAGCGCGACGCCGCGTTGCGAGGCGCTTTCGGGCGCTATGCCCTGGTCGGCGAGGTGCTGCGGGCGCCGGGCGGGGCACTCGCGAGCGCCGGTTTCGCCGAGCGGGTGAGCGTGGCGGTCGAGGCCGGAGAGTCGGCCGCGCCGTCCACCGCCGCAGCTGCGCCCGCGCGATACAGGCGCCGGGCCACGCCGCTGATCGGCGCAGCCGTCGCCGCCGGCACGCTGTTTGCCGCGGTGCTGCTGCTGGTGCCAGAACAGGGCGAGCAGCTTCAGCAGGCGCGAATCATCGAGCCGCCTGCGCCGGCCGCGGCCGCGGCCGAGCTCGAGGCGAGCGGTGCGGCCAGCCCGACGCTGGCGAGGAGCCAGCGCATGGCCGCCTACCTGGTCGCGCATGGCGAATACTCCACCCCCATCGGGCGACGCAATGTCTGGACGGGCGTGCTCGCAAACGATCCAGGCATCACACGCGTTTCCTACGAGTTTTCAGAGGCCCGCTGAATGGCGCTGCGCCACGCGCGGGTGCTTGCGGCCGCGCTCGGCCTGACCGTCGTGCCGGCCCTGCAGGCCGCCGACCCGCCGCGGGTCTGGCTCGAGCGAATGACCGAGTCGCTCGCAACACGCAACTACGACGGCCTGTTCACGCACAGTGCCGGCCACCAGTCCGAGGTGATGCGGATCCTGCACCGGGTCGAGGATGGCCGCAGCGTCGAGCGGCTGGTTTCTCTGGACGGCAGCGGCCGGGAAATCGTTCGAACGCCGGAGGAGGTCCACGCCTACCTCCCCGACCGTCGCGTCGTGCTGGTAGAGCCGCGCAAGGAGGACGGGTCGCTGCTGAAGGCCGTTCCGGCGCCGGGACCGGAACTCGAGTTGCTGTACGAGCTCGAAGCCCGACCCGGGCACCGGATCCTCGGCAAAGACGTGCAGATAGTGGACGTGCGTCCACGCGACCAGTATCGATACGGCTACAGGCTGTGGCTGGCCGAGGACACCGCGATGCCGCTGCGCTCGGCCGTGCTGGACGGCGAGGGCAGGGTGATCGAGCAGATCCAGTTCACCCGGCTCGAGATGCCGGCGCACATCCCGGCGTCTGCGGTGGAGCCCTCGGTCGATGCGACCGGCTACCAGTGGATCAGAACAGGCCGTCGAGGAAATGTACGGGTGGCGGCAGTGGCCGGCTGGCGCGTCAGGCAGGCGCCGCCGGGGTTCCGGCTCGTTGCATCGCGCTTCCAGGCGCTGCCGGGGGTGCCGGTGCCGGTGCCTCATCTGATCTTCTCCGACGGTCTCGCGTCGGTCTCGGTGTTCATCGAGCCCGGCCCCGCTTCGGGCCCGATTCCGCGCGAGCATGCGACGTTCGGCTCGGCGAACGCATACACGACGACCGTCCAGGGGCACGTGGTCACCGCGGTGGGCGAGGTCCCGCAAAGTACGGTGCGCAACATCGCGAGTTCGGTCGTTTCGGAGCCGGGTGCCCCGGCGCTGGACGAGGCACGCTGACCGAATGGAAACCGTCGCGCGGGTCGTGGAGCGCCGGGGGGACAAGCTGCAGCTGGCCTGTGGGCTCTCGGGCCCCTGTGGCGGCGCCTGCCTGTGCGCCTTCAGGCTGTTTCGCTCTCCGGCCGCACATGGGCTCGAACTCGAGGCGAGCCTGGCGCCGGGCGGTACTTCGCCGGGCGATACGCTGCTGCTGTCCATGGACGGTCGGGCGCTGCTCGCAGCTGCCCTCGCAAGCTACCTGCCGCCGCTGTTCGGGACGGTGTCGGGCGCCGTCCTGGCGCGCTGGATCGCGCCGGCTGGCGAGGCCGCGGCCGTGCTGCTCGCAGTGGCCGGGTTCGGGCTCGGGCTGCTGGCTTCGCGCGGGCTGCTGCGGCGCTGGCATCCCCGGTTGAGCGTCCGGCGCGCGGCTCCGTGATCCATCCCGGGCCTTCCACGCCGCTGCGTGACCCGGTGGTGATGGTCCGCCAGGGCTGTCACCTCTGCGAGCAGTTCCTGCTCGAGCTTTCGCTGGAGCTTGGCCCGGCCTTCGAGCAGGTGCGGATCGTGGACGTCGATACCGATCCCGAGCTCGCGCTGCGTTACGGGTTGCGCGTCCCGGTGCTCGAGGTCGACGGGCGACTGGTCTGCGAGGGCGTGCTCGATCCAGCAAAGGCTGGCGCCGCGCTCAAGCTATAATCCGCGCCCTTTGCCCGCCGGCCCTGCCGGACGCCGGTGCCTGCCATGAAACGGATCCGCAACTTCTCGATCATCGCCCACGTCGACCACGGCAAGTCGACGCTGGCGGACAGGTTCATCCAGCTCTGCGGGGGGCTGGCCGACCGTGAGATGCAGCAGCAGGTGCTCGACTCGATGGACCTCGAGCGGGAGCGAGGGATCACGATCAAGGCGCAGGCCGTGTCGCTGCGCTACGCGGCGCGCGACGGCGAGACCTACCAGCTGAACCTGATCGACACGCCTGGCCACGTCGACTTTTCCTATGAGGTGTCACGCTCGCTCGCGGCCTGCGAGGGTGCGCTGCTGGTCGTCGATGCCGCCCAGGGTGTCGAGGCCCAGAGCGTAGCGAACTGCTACACGGCGATAGAGCAGGGGCTGGAAGTGGTCCCGGTACTGAACAAGATCGACCTGCCCTCGGCCGAGCCCGACAAGGTGATCCAGGAGATCGAGGAGATCATCGGCATCGAGGCGCACGATGCGGTACGGGTGAGCGCGAAGACCGGACAGAACGTCGAGGAACTGCTGGAGGCGCTGGTCGCGCGGATCCCGGCACCGCGCGGCGACCCGGAAGGCCCGCTGCAGGCGCTGATCATCGATTCATGGTTCGACAACTACGTCGGCGTCGTGTCGCTGGTCCGGGTCGTGAACGGCTCGCTCAGGACCGGTCAGAAGATCCGGGTCTGGTCCACCGGCCGCACCCACCAGATCGACAAGCTCGGCCGCTTCACGCCGAAGCCGTTGGCCGCGGACAGCCTCGAGACCGGCGAGGTCGGTTTCGTCGTCGCCGGGATCAAGGAAATCGACGGTGCGCCGGTCGGCGACACGATCACCGCGGACGCAAGGCACTGCGCCGCTCCGCTGCCCGGCTTCAAGCAGATCAAGCCACGGGTGTTCGCCGGATTGTTCCCGGTTCGTTCCGACGACTACGAGGCGTTCCGTGACGCGCTGCAGAAACTGAAGCTGAACGATTCCGCGCTGCATTTCGAGCCCGAGGTATCCACCGCACTCGGCTTCGGTTTCCGCTGCGGTTTCCTGGGCCTGCTGCACATGGACATCGTCCAGGAGCGGCTGGAGCGCGAATACGAGCTGGACCTCGTCACCAGCGCCCCGACCGTGATCTACGAGGTGGTCACCAGCGAGGGCGAGACCGTCTACGTCGACAATCCGGCCAAGCTGCCGCCGCTGGACAAGGTGGCGGAGCTGCGCGAGCCGATCATCGTCGCCAACATACTTCTGCCCCCTGACCACGTCGGTGCGGTGATGAAGCTGTGCCTGGACAAGCGTGGCGTACAGAAGAAGCTGCAGTACCTCGGCAGCCAGGTCTCGATGCAGTGGGAGCTGCCGCTGGCGGAGGTGGTGCTCGACTTCTTCGATCGGCTGAAGTCGGTGAGTCGTGGTTACGCGTCGTTCGACTACGAGTTCGCCCGGTTCCAGGCGGCGCCGCTCGTGAAGCTCGACATCCTGATCAACGGCGATCGCGTGGACGCACTCTCGATCATCACGCATCGCGAGAGCGCCTATCAGCGCGGCCGCGAGCTGGTGGACAAGATGCAGGAGCTGATCCCGCGGCAGATGTTCGAGGTGGCGATCCAGGCGGCGATCGGCACCAACGTGATCGCGCGCGCCACGGTCAAGGCGCTGCGCAAGAACGTCACGGCCAAGTGCTACGGCGGCGACATCACCCGCAAGCGAAAGCTGCTGGAGAAGCAGAAAGAGGGCAAGAAGCGGATGAAGCAGCTCGGTCAGGTGGAGATTCCGCAGGAGGCCTTCCTCGCCGTGCTGCAGGTCGGACGCAAGGACTGATTCCGACCTGGCGGCTGCTACAAGGCATTGATGCATTGCAAGAAATCCTGAATACTGCGCGCCGTCCTGCGAGGTGAAGCTTGGTTTTTGACTTCTCTTTCGTGCTGGTCGTCGCGACGCTGGTGACCGGCCTGATCTGGGCTCTCGACGCCTGGTACCTGCGCCCGCGCCGCGAGCGGGCCGTGACCGCGGCGTCCGCAGCCGCCGCCTCAGCGGCCGAGCCGGTGGTGGTCGAGTACGCACGGTCGTTCTTCCCGATCATCCTCGTGGTGCTGTTGATCCGCTCGTTCCTGTTCGAGCCGTTCCGGATTCCCTCGGATTCGATGATGCCGACGCTGCTCGACGGCGACTTCATCTTCGTCAACAAGTTCACCTATGGCCTCAGGTTGCCGGTGCTGAACACCGAGATCGTCGATCTGGGGAACCCGGAGCGCGGCGACGTCGTCGTGTTCCGCCTGCCCGCCGATCCGGCCACCAATTACATCAAGCGCCTGGTCGGACTGCCCGGCGACCACGTGCTGGTGCGGCAGAAGCAGGTCTGGATCAACGGCGAGCCGTTGCCGGTGCAGCTCGACGGCGTGTATGAGGGATTCGGGCACACGGGGGCGAAGATCGGGCTCGAGACGCTGGGAAACGTGACGCATCGCACGCTCTACATACCCGAGCGGCCCTCCTATGATTACGAGTCGGTCGTTCCGGCGGGACACTACTTCTTCATGGGCGACAACCGCGACAACAGCCGGGACAGCCGCTTCCCAGAGGTGGGGTTCGTGCCTGCCGACAATGTCGTCGGCAAGGCCGTCCGGATCTGGCTCAACTGGAACCTCCCGCACGCACCCATCTGGAGCCGCATCGGCGATGCGATCCACTGAAACCAACCGGAGTCCGAGCATGATGCACCGTCAGCGTGGCATGACCTTCCTGGGGCTCGTCACCATCCTGCTGATCCTGGGCGCCGCGCTCTACGCGGGGATCATCCTGACGCCGGTCTATCTCGAGTACACAGAGGTGGCCCGGGCACTGGAGCAGGTACGCGACGAGCACGCCGCGATCGACACGAACCCGCAGTTGATCCGCAATTCACTCGAGCGCTTCTGGGACGTAGAGGACATCAAGGGCATCGGCTGGAAGGAAGTCGGCATCAAGAAGATCAACGACGGCTACCAGGTCAGCGCGGCCTACGAGGTCGAGAAGCAGTTCCTCTACAACGTGTACCTGACCACCAAGTTCGACAAGACGGTGGTCATCCCGCAGTAAGCGGACTTGCTCGCAAGCGAACAATGGGCCGCCGAGCGGCTGGGTTACCGTTTCCGGGACCCGGCTCTGCTTGATGCCGCGCTGACCCATCGCAGCGCGGCGACGGCGAATTACGAGCGCCTCGAGTTCCTCGGCGATGCGGTGCTGAATTTCGCAGTTGCCGACCTGGTGTTCCGGACGTTCCCGGAGGCACCCGAGGGCGACCTGAGCCGTTATCGCTCGGCACTGGTGAGCGGACGGTTCCTGGCCGAGGCGGCAGGCCGGCTGGGCCTGGGGGAGCAGCTGAGGCTGGGCAGCGGAGAACTCAAGAGCGGTGGCTTTCGCAGGAGTTCCATACTCGCCGATGCGCTCGAGGCGGTCTTCGGCGCGATCTTTCTCGATGGGGGCGTAGAGCCTGCGAGGAACGTGATCGAGGGACTCCTGTCGGGCCAGCTCGAGCGGCTGCCGGAGGCGGCGGCGCTCAAGGACTCGAAGACGCGTCTGCAGGAGGTGCTGCAGGCGCGCGGCCTCGCGCTGCCGCTCTATTCCGTCGACGACGTCACGGGGGAGCCACATGAGCAATGGTTCGTGGCAAGCTGCGCCGTGGCCGAGCTCGGACTGCGGACCGCGGGCGAGGGTTCGAGCCGCCGGCGCGCCGAGCAGGCGGCGGCCGGGCGGATGCTGGAGCGGATCGTAGCCGACGAGGAACTGCCATGAGTGGTGATGTCACCCCGACCGACAGCGCGGCTGAGCAGGCCCGCTGCGGTTTTGCGGCGCTGGTCGGTCGCCCGAACGTCGGCAAGTCCACGCTGCTCAATGCGCTGCTGGGCCGCAAGCTCAGCATCGTCAGCCCCAAGCCGCAGACGACCCGGACCCGCCTGCACGGGGTGCTGAACCGTCCGGGACTGCAGATCGTCTTCGTGGACCTGCCCGGACTGCACGCCCGCCAGCCCCGCGCGCTCAACCGTTTCATGAACCGCATGGCGCTCGCCTCGCTGGCAGACTCCGACGTGAACCTGTTCGTCGTCGAAGCAATGCGCTGGACCGACGAGGACGAGCAGGCGCTCGCTGAACTCAGGCAGGCGGGCCGCCCGATCCTGCTGCTGGTCAACAAGGTCGACCGCGTCAAGCCGCGCGAGAAGCTGCTGCCATACCTCGAGCAGGTCTCGCAGAAGGCGGAGTTCGCCGGGATCATCCCGGTCTCGGCGCTGAAACGGGACAACCTCGAGCGCCTGCCGGAGCTGATCGCGACGCACCTGCCCGAGTCGCCGCTGCTGTTCCCGCCGGAGCACGTGACCGACGCCAGCGAGCGCTTCATGGCCGCGGAGATCATCCGCGAGAAGCTGACGCTGCGCCTGCAACAGGAGCTCCCCTACGGCATCGCTGTCGAGATCGAGGCGATGGGCGAGCTCGAGGACGAGCCGGGCAAGCTGCTGATCCAGGCCGTCATATGGGTCGAGCGCGCCGGTCAGAAGGCGATAGTGATCGGCAAGGGCGGGGCGCAGCTAAAGGAGATCGGCCGGGCCGCCCGGCTGGATCTGAAGGCACATTTCGGTCGGCCGGTGCATCTGGAGCTCTGGGTCAAGGTGCGCGAAGGCTGGTCCGACGACGAGCGCATCCTGAGGCGGTTCGGGTTCGAACCGTGAGCGCTGCAGCCCGACGCGTCAGCCTCCAGCCTGCCTTCCTGTTGCACCACTATCCCTGGCGCGATTCGAGCCGCATCCTCGAGCTGTTGACCCTCGATCACGGTCGCTACACGGTGTTTGCGCGGGCGGCGCGGCGTTCCTCGTCCGGCTGGGCAGGCGCGCTGCAGCCGTTCACGGGACTGCTCGTCTCCTGGAGCGGTCGCGGCGAGGCCGGACAGCTCACTGCCGTTGAGCGCAGCGAGCCGCCCCGGCAGCTGGTCGGTGACCGCCTGATGAGCGGCTTCTATGCGAACGAGCTGCTGATCCGTCTGCTGGCGCGTGGCGATGCGCAGCCGGAAATCTATCGGGAGTACCAGCAGCTGCTGCTGGTGCTCGGGGACCCGCTGACCGAGATCGCTCGGCCGCTGCGCCTGTTCGAGAAGCGACTCCTCGAGCACCTGGGCTGGGGACTGAGTCTCGTACAGGACTCATCGGGCGGTGCGCCGCTCGACCCGGATTGCAGCTATCGATACCGGCTGGACGGTGGCGCGGAGCGGCTGGATGGAGTAGCCGACGGATCCTTGGTATTTTCGGGTGCCTCGCTGGTTTCGCTGGCCCGGGAGGAGCTTCGCGACACGCGCAGCCTGGCGGACGCACGACGTCTGCTGCGGGCGGCGCTGGATCAGGCGCTGGAGGGCAGGGCGCTCAGGACCCGCGACGTGCTGCTGGCGATGCGCCTGCACGGAGACGTGGCCGAAGGAGGCTGACTTGACGCTGCAGACGATCGGACTGGGGGTGAACATCGATCACGTCGCCACGCTGCGACAGGTCCGCCGGGCGCGTTTTCCAGACCCGCTGCTTGCGGCGCTGGTGGCGGAGCAGTCCGGCGCCGACAGCATCACGCTGCACCTGCGCGAGGACCGTCGGCACATCCAGGATCACGACGTCGAACGCGTCCGCGCCGCGCTTCAGACTCGCATGAACCTGGAAATGGCAATGAGCCAGGAGATGCTGGCGATCGCGCGCAGGATACGACCGCAGGACTGTTGCCTGGTGCCCGAGCGGCGCGAGGAGCTGACGACCGAGGGCGGGCTCGACGCGGCGAGCCAGATAGAAAGCCTGCGCGACTACTGCGCTGCGCTCTCGGAGTCGGCCATCCGCGTGTCGCTGTTCGTGGATCCCGATGCGCGGCAGCTCGAGGCGGCCGCGGCGATCGGGGCACCCGTCGTGGAGCTGCATACCGGGGCCTATGCCGAGGCGACCGGCGAGCGCCAGGCGACTGAGCTGGCGCGCCTGGTGGCGGCTGCGCGTCTCGGTGCCAGCCTGGGTCTCACTGTCCATGCGGGGCACGGCCTGCACTACCACAACGTGCAGCCTGTCGCGGCGATATCCGAGATCGTCGAGCTGAACATCGGCCACGCGATCGTTGCCCGCGCGCTGGTGGAGGGCTTCTCGGCCGCGGTGCGGGCAATGAAGACGCTGATGCACGAGGCGAGGCCCGCCCGGGCCTCGGCCGGCTGAGCCGAGGCGCATGATCTTCGGCATCGGCACTGACGTCGTGCAGCTCGAGCGGGTACGAGCTGTCTACGAGCGTCACGGCGAGCGGTTCGCCCGGCGCCTGCTGATGCCGGAGGAGGAAGAGGGCTTCCGGGGTCACCGGCGCCCGGTCCGGTTCCTGGCCATGCGGTTCGCGGCAAAGGAAGCGATCGTCAAGGCGCTGGGCACGGGCTTTGCGCACGGCGTGTGGATACGCGACGTCGGAATCGTTCCCGATGCCTGGGGTCGCCCCGAGGTTCGCTGGTCAGAGCGCGGGCGGCTGCTCCGCGACAGGCTGGGAGCAGGCGAGGCCCACGTCACGCTGACCGATGAGGCCGGGCTCGTCGTCGCGGTTGCCGTGCTGATGCGGCGGGAGTAACTGATGACTCTTGGAAGCGTGCTTGCCTTCGACATCGAGACCGTTCCGGATGTTGAGTTCGGCAGGCTGCGGCACGGCCTCGAGGGCCTCACGGACAAGCAGGTCGGCTACGTGATGCAGACCCGGCAACGCGAGCAGACCGGGTCCGAGTTCCTCTCGCTGGAGCAGCACAAGGTCGTGGCCATCTCGGTGGCGATGCGCAGTCACGACGGTTTCAAGGCCTGGAGCCTCGGCGAGGCGGATTCGCCCGAATCGGAGATCGTGCGGCGTTTCTTCGACAGCATCGAGCGCTTCACGCCGACGCTTGTGAGCTGGAACGGGAACGGCTTCGACCTGCCGGTTCTGCATTATCGTGCGATGCGGCACAGCCTGCAGGCGCGGCGATTCTGGGAAACCGGCGACGAGGACCAGGCTTTCCGCTGGAACAACTACCTGAGCCGCTACCACTGGCGGCACATCGACCTGATGGACGTACTCTCCGGCTTCCAGGGCCGGGGCCGGGTCGGCCTCGACGCAATGGCCCAGCTGATCGGCTTGCCCGGCAAGCTGGGCATGAGCGGCGAGGGAGTCTGGGATGCGTACCTCGAGGGCCGGATCAAGGACATCAGGAACTACTGCGAGACGGACGTCATCAATACGTACCTGGTGTACCTGCGGTTCGAGCTGCTGCGCGGCCGACTGACCCACGCCGAGCACGACGCGGAGTGCGCCATGGTGCGCGACTGGATGCAGGAGGCACACCTGCCTCACCTGCAGGGTTTCCTAGAGGCGTGGCAGGCGACGTGAACAGGGGCCGGGCCAGGGCGCAGTCCGAGGAGGCCGAGATCGTCGACCTGTCCGAGGAGGGCCACGGTGTGGCCAGGCTGGACGGCAAGGCCGTATTCGTCGCCGATGCGCTGCCGGGTGAGCGGGTGCTGCTGCGTCGCACGCGACGGCAGCCCAGTTACGACGAGGCCGTGCTGGTGGAGGTCAGGCAGCCGTCCAGCGAGCGTGTGCCTGCCGCCTGTCCGCATTTCGGGATCTGCGGCGGGTGTGCGTTGCAGCACCTCGCGCCACCGGCGCAGGTGGCCTTCAAGCAGGCGCGACTGCTCGAGGATCTCGACCGGATCGGTCGCGTGACGCCGGACGCCGTGCTCGATCCGTTGACCGGCCCCGTCTGGCATTACCGGCGCAGGGCCCGGCTCGGTGCGAAATACGTGCTGCGCAAGCAGAGAGTCGTAGTCGGCTTTCGCGAGCGTTCGGCACCGTACGTCGCGGACCTCGGCGAGTGCCGCGTGCTCGCGAGCCCGGCGGACCGGCTGGTCGAGCCGCTGGCCGGGCTGATCCAGGGCCTGAGCATCGCGAACCGCGTTCCGCAGGTCGAGCTGGCAGTGACCGACGAGGTGACCGCACTGGTGTTGCGGGTACTCTCGCCGCCGACGGAGGTTGACCTCGAGCGACTGCGTGCGTTCGAGGCGGCGTGGCCGGTCAGGCTGTACCTGCAGAGCGGTGGCCCGGATTCGATCGTCCCGCTGGACGGGAACAGCGGCTCGCTCAGCTACTCTCTGCCGGACCACGATCTGCGCATCGCGTTCGAGCCGACCGACTTCGTGCAGGTGAATGCGCGGATCAACGAGGCAATGATCACTCAGGCGATCAGGCTGCTTGGTGCGGGAACCGGCACTACGGTGCTGGACCTTTACAGCGGGCTCGGTAATTTCTCGCTGCCGCTCGCACGTCTTGCGAAGCAGGTAGTGGGCGTGGAGGGCGACCCCGGGCTGGTCGAGCGGGCCCGCGGCAATGCGCGCGACAACGGGCTCGGCAATGCGAGCTTCCATGTCGCCGATCTCGCGACAGATTGCTCGGCCCTGCCCTGGGCGGGCCGTCGTTATGATGCCGTGCTGCTCGATCCACCGCGGGCCGGTGCCGAGCAGGTGCTCGGTGTGATCGCCGCGAGCGGGGCCCCTCGGGTGGTCTACGTCTCGTGCAATCCGCGGACCCTGGCCAGGGACGCTGGACGGCTGGTGCACGAGCACGGCTTCCGGCTGGCGGCTGCCGGGATGATGGATATGTTCCCTCACACGATTCACAGCGAGGCGATGGCGCTCTTCGAGCGCTGACGGGCCGGCAGCATGGCGATCGAGATCGAGCGGAAGTTTCTCGTCGAAGACAGCAGCTGGCGGGAGCAGGTGCAGCGCAGCTGCCACCTTCGGCAGGCCTACCTGGCGGGCAGTACCACCTGCTCGGTTCGGGTGCGGATCGCCGGCGAGCGCGCCTGGCTCGGCCTGAAGGGACGCGTGCGTGGCGCGAGCCGGCTGGAATTCGAGTACGCCGTTCCGCTCCCGGACGCCGGTGTGATGTTCGAGTCGCTCTGCGACGGTGGGCGCATCGAGAAGCTGAGGCACATCGTGCCCTGGAAGGGTCACCAGTGGGAGGTCGACGAGTTCCTCGGCGAGAATTCGGGACTGGTGCTGGCCGAGCTGGAACTCGAGCGAGAGGAGGAGGTCTTCGCCCGACCGCCCTGGCTCGGTGCCGAGGTGACGCTCGATGAGCGATACTTCAATTCGCACCTGGCCCGGCATCCCTGGACCGGCTGGGGAACAGGCAGCCGCCAGGAGCACCGGCCATGACCCTGGGACCGCTGATGGTCGATGTCGCGGGCACGGGCCTCACCGATGAGGACCGTCGCGTGCTTTCGCATCCGCTGGTGGGTGCCGTGATCCTGTTCAGCCGCAACTACGAGAGCCCGGCGCAGCTCGAGTCCCTGGTAGCGGAGATCCGCTCCATCCGCAGTCCTGCGCTGCTGGTGACGGTCGACCACGAAGGCGGGCGCGTCCAGCGCTTTCGCGAAGCGTTTACCGCGTTGCCCCCGCAGCGCACGATCGGCCACGCTTACGATCTGAATGCTGCGGCCGGCCGCCGCCTCGCGTGGCAGTGCGGCTGGCTGCTCGCGGCCGAGCTGCGGGCCGCGGGCGTCGACCTGAGCTTCGCGCCCTGTGTGGATCTCGACCACGGTGTCAGCGAAGTCATCGGTGACCGCGCGTACCATCGCGACCCGGAGGTCGTCGCGGAGCTCGCCCTTGCATGTGTGCAGGGCATGCGTTCAGCGGGCATGGCCGCGACCGCGAAGCACTTCCCGGGCCATGGAGCCGTGGTGGCCGATTCGCACAAGGCGCTCCCGGTGGATCGCCGCCCGCTCGAGGCGCTGGACGACGAACTGCTGCCCTACCGGCGGCTTATTGCGAATGGCCTGCCGGCGGTGATGGTCGCGCACGTGCTGTTTCCCGAGGTCGACGATCTGCCGGCGGGTTTCTCCAGGCGCTGGATCCAGCAGGAGCTGCGCTGGAATCTCGGCTTCACCGGGGCCGTATTCTCGGACGATCTCAGCATGGGCGGCGCGGCTTTCGCCGGCACGATTCCGGAGCGGGCTGCGGCGGCGCTGTCGGCCGGCTGCGACGTGCTTTCGGTGTGCAACGACCGTCCGGGTGTGCTGGCGACCCTGGAGGAGCTCGAGGGTGCAGCGGATCCGCTGAGCCAGGTGCGGCTGGTCCGACTGCACGGGCGCGAAGCCCCCTCAAGGCGAGAACTGCTTGGCAGTACTCGCTGGCGGGAGTGCCGCCAGGCCATCGATCATTGTATGGATGCGCCTAGACTACAGCTTGACGCCTAGCGGGCCGGAAACTGCGAATGACCTCGATTGACACCCGCATGCTGGCCGAGGTGCTGCAACAGGCTCCTGACGGCATCGCGATCGCCGAGAGCCGGGAGGGAGTGGCCTGCTTCGCCTACGTCAATGCGACGCTGGCAGCGCTGCTCCGTCTTCCGGAGCAGTGGTTCTCCGGGCGGCGCATCGACGAAGTCGAAGCCGAGGCCCCAGCCGATCCGACGCTGACCAGCGCAGGAATGGGCGTGCGCGTCATGCTCCGTGCCGGCGATGGCAGCTGCATCGACTGCGAGCGCTGGACGCAGTTGCTTGAGGGTGGGAAGGTCGCGCTCTACTACCGGCCCGTGCCCCGGCGTTCGCCGGGCGTGCTCGCTGCAGCGCTGGACCGCTCCAGCGGGCTTGCGACTCCCGAGCATTTCCGGGAGGTGCTCAGGCGCGACTGGTCGGTCGCGCAACGCGAAGGTCGCGCGGTCACGATCATGCGCTTCGACGTCGACGCCTGCGCCGCCTACCGGGAGGTCTTCGGCCGCGGCGCTACGGACAACGTGCTGCGACAGGTGGGGCGAACGATCGCCTCGGCGATGCGGCGTGCGAGCGACGTGGTAGCTCACTTCGGCGAGGACCAGTTCGTCGTGCTCGCCGCGGCCATGGACGGGCCCGCAGCGCTGCGCTACGCGGAGACGATCCTGGCCCGGATCCGGGCACTCGCGATTCACCATCCCCGTTCCCCGACGGGACGCTACCTCACGGCCAGCGTGGGGATCGTCGCCTCGAGCCCGCCGCGTGGCGGGGCGAGCGAGCGCATCCTCGACGCGGCGTCTGATGCCGTGCAGCGTGCGAAGCGGGACGGTGGCAACCGGGCCGTCGCGGGCTCGCTCGACTGAGTACTCCTCGCCGGCTCAGCCGCTCGCGCGGCAGGACTCGAGCGAGCCCAGCAGCCCCTCTGCCAGCTCGAAGCGCTGCTGATCCTCGGCGTAGCTACCGGAGAAGCGTATGCGGTTCGGACCGTCGAAGCGCATGCTGCGTCCGCTGCGCTGGACCATCAGTATCAACGCGCCCGGGTCGATCGGCGTGGGCTCCGTGAAGCTGACGGAGCCTCCCGCCGGGCCCGCATCGAGGCGCTCGACGCCGAGCGCCGCTGCCCGCAGCCGCAGCTGCGCGATCCGGAACAGGTTGCGGGTCGGTTCCGGCAGGGGCCCGAAGCGATCGACGGTCTCGGCGTGGAGGTCCTCGAGCTCGGCTGGCGAACGTACACCGGAAATGCGCTTGTACATGACCAGTCGCGCGTGCACGTCCGGCAGGAATTCCTCCGGCAGCAGCGCACTCAGGTGCAGGTCGATCTCCGGTCCGTGATGCAGCGGGCGCTCGAGTTCGGGCGTGCGCCCGTCGCGCAGCGCGGACACCGCGCGTTCGAGCAGTTCCAGGTACAACGCGAAGCCGATCTCGTGGATCTGGCCGCTCTGGTCTTCTCCGAGCAACTCGCCGGCGCCACGAATCTCCAGGTCGTGGGTCGCCAGCACGAATCCGGCGCCGAGGTCGTCGAGTGACTCGATGGCTTCCAGCCTGCGCACCGCGTCGGCGGTCATGGCCTCTCGCGGCGGAGTGATCAGATAGGCATAGGCCTGGTGGTGGGAGCGACCGACGCGACCGCGAAGCTGATGCAGCTGGGCCAGGCCGAAGCGGTCGGCTCGATCGATGACGATCGTGTTGGCGGTAGGAACGTCGATGCCGCTCTCGATGATCGTCGTGCAGGCCAGCACGTTGCTGCGCCGGTGGTAGAAGTCGAGCATCACTCGCTCCAGTTCCCGCTCCCGCATCTGCCCGTGACCGATCACGACGCGCGCCTCGGGGACCAGTGCGGCCAGCCGCTCGGCGGCCGCATCGATCGTCTCGACGCTGTTGTGAACGAAGTACACCTGGCCGCCGCGCCGCAGCTCGCGCTGGCAGGCTTCGCGAACCGTCGCATCGTCCCACTGGGCGACGAAGGTCTTGATCGATAGGCGCGACGCAGGCGGCGTCGCGATCAGGGACAGGTCCCGCAAGCCGCCCAGTGACATATTCAGCGTGCGCGGGATCGGGGTGGCCGTCAGCGTCAGCAGGTCGACCTCCGCGCGCAGGCGCTTCAGGCGCTCCTTGTCGCGTACTCCGAAGCGGTGCTCCTCGTCCACGATCACGAGCCCGAGATTGCGGAATTTCACGGTCGGCTGCAGCAGGCGGTGTGTGCCCACGACGACGTCGACCTTGCCCGCGGCCAGCCCGTCCAGCACGGCCCGTGCCTGGGCGTCGGCGCGGAACCTCGACAGCATCTCGATCTTCACCGGCCAGTCGGCAAATCGGTCGGCGAAAGTCTGGTAGTGCTGCTCTGCCAGCAGCGTCGTCGGCACGAGCACGGCTACCTGGCGGCCGCCATTGACCGCCACGAACGCGGCGCGCAGCGCCACTTCCGTCTTGCCGAAGCCGACATCGCCGCACACGACCCGGTCCATCGGGCGCGGCGAGCGCAGGTCCGCCACGACCTGCTCGATCGCGGCGGCCTGGTCCGCCGTCTCCTCGAACGGGAAGCCGGCGGCGAATGCACGCAGCGCCGATTCATCGACCGGGAAAGCATGACCCTCCCGGGCCGCCCGCTGCGAATACAGGTCGAGCAGTTCCGCTGCCGCGTCACGTATCCGCGCCGCCGCGCGTTGCCGGGCCTTCTGCCACTGTTCGCCGCCGAGCTTGTGCAGCGGCGCGCTCTCCGCCGGCGCGCCGGTGTAGCGGCTCACGCGCTCGAGCGACTGCACCGGCACGTACAGCTTGTCGCCGTCGGCATACTCTAGGATCAGGAACTCGGCGGGGAGACCCCCTGCTTCCAGCGTCGTGAGCCCGAGGTAGCGGCCCACGCCGTAGTCCTCGTGCACGACCGGCGCGCCGGGGCGCAGGTCGGCGAGCTGCTGAATGATGCGCGCGGGATCCCGATCCGATCGCCGCCTGCGGCGCTCCTGCCTCGCCCGCTCGCCGACCAGCTGTTCCTCGGCAAACAGAACCACCGCGGGCTCGCCGAGCGTCGCGCCACTCGCGATCGGGGCAACCGTGATCGCGAGACGCTCATGCGCCTCGAGAAACTCGGTCCAGCCCGCAACCGGCTTCGCCTCGAGGCCCTGGCTGCGCAGCAGCTCCATCAGCAGTTCGCGTCGTCCCGGGGACTCGGCCGCGAGCAGCACCCGCTGCGGGATCTCGCGCAGCAGCGTGGCGAACTGGCCGACGGTTTCCTCGCGGCGCGGATCGAGCCGGACATCGGGCGCCGGACCCGCTCCGAGGTCCACGCTCAGCTCGGCCTGCGCATCGTGCCCCCGAGCCCCGCCGAGCAGCAGTGTCGGCAGCTCGCTCGCGCGCGACAACCAGTCATCCGGGCTCAGGCAGATCTCTCCAGGCTCGAGCACCGGGTGCTCGATGTCATGGCGACGATCCTCGTAGCGTTCCGCGACCGCACTCCAGGCAGCGAGCAGGCCCTGGTCGTGGCCGTCGGGCAGCACCAGTGTCGCCGCCGAGGGCAGGTAGTCGAGCAGGCTCGAGGTCTCGTCGTGGAACAACGGCAGGAAGTACTCGATCCCGGCCGGCGCGAGTCCGTCGCCGACGTCCCGATAGACCTGCATGCGGGTCAGGTCGCCCTGAAACCGCGTCCGGTAGCGTCGCCGGAAGTCCCGGATCGAATCCGGATCGAGACTGAATTCGCGGGCCGGCAGCAGCTCGACGCGCGGCAGGCGGTCGGCCGAGCGCTGGCTGTCCGGGTCGAAACTGCGGATGCTGTCGATCTGCCGGTCGAGCAGGTCGATGCGCAGCGGCTCCTCGCTGCCCATCGGGAAGATGTCGAACAGCGATCCGCGGATCGCGAATTCGCCGGGGCTGCCCACCTGCGGCACGCTTGCATAGCCGGCAGCGGCGAGGCGGCCTCGAAACGCCTCGAGGTCCAGGTCCTCGCCGACCACGAGGCTCAGCGCATGGGCGTCGACGAAGCTCCGTGGCGGCAGCCGCTGCAGTGCCGTGCCGAGGTCGGTGATCACGATGCCGCGCGCGAGCAGCGGAAGCCGGGAAAGCGTCCGCAGCCTGTTCGAGATGATGTCGGGGTGCGGCGAGAAGCGGTCGTAGGGCAGGGTTTCGTAGCCGGGGAAAGTCAGCAGCGGAACTTCACGCGGCAGGAAGAAGCGCAGCTCGAGTTCGGCCCGTTCTGCGCTGGCGGCATCCGGCGCCAGGAACAGGACCGGTCCATCGAGTCGCTCGGTTGCCTGCGAAAGGTAGATGCCCGCCGCCGCACCGGCGCAGCCGGTCCAGCGTACGCGCCGGTCCCGGGTAGTCGGCAGTTTTGCCGATATTTTCATTAATTAAATCAATAACTAATAGTCAAATCATGAGATTTGACGCAACGTAAGGCCCGAGCCCGGCGACAACCGGCCTCAGCAGGCTGGGAAGGGTATCAGAGCCCGGTTCGAGTCGGGCGGTTGCGGGCGCGAATGCGCCAGCAGGGAGGTCAGCCGCGGTCGGCGGAGTTCTTTCTCACCGCGTGCACGACATGCGAGTGCTCGAAATACACGACGAAATCCGCGTACACCCAACGGGATATCGGGGGCTGCCCGACCGCCGAGAGCCTGCGCTCGGGCGCGCCGAAGCGGTTTTCGACCTCGGTCATGCTCGCGCCGCGCATCGGCAGCGCAGACGGGTTGCCGGCCACGGGCGTCGTGCCGATCTCCAGGGTCTCGGCCGTCAGTGTCGGCGAGGAAATCATCAGCCCGAGGGCCGCGGCGAGTGCTGCGAGTGTCGTCCTGCGCATGAATTGCGACCTTTGCACCGAAGCTGACGGGAATATAGCACCCGTCCGCGCGGGCCCCTGCGAATGGAGACCAAATCCTTGTTCCAGTTCACTGTTGTCGGCAGGCTGCGCCGATCCGGGGCACTCCCGCACTGGCGTCAAGCCGCGCTGCCGGGGTGCAAAGCGCCGCGCTCGCGGGTAGCCTTGCCGGGTTCCAGCGAGACCCCATGTTCCATCCGCTCCCGATCTTCGTCGGCCTTCGTTATGTCCGGACCCGCCGACATGGTTTCTTCGTATCGTTCATCTCCTGGGTGTCGATGCTCGGCGTCGCTCTGGGCATCGCCGCGCTGATCACGATCGTCTCGGTGATGAACGGCTTCGAGGGCGAGTTGCGAAGTCGCCTGGTGGCGCTGACTGCCCATGCCACGGTCGAGGCCGGGACGGGCCAGTTGCAGCAGTGGCAGCGCGTGGCCGAGGTCGCCCGGTCGGTACCGGGCGTTCTCGCCGCCGCGCCGTTCACCGACGTGCAGGCGATGATCGGGCGCGCCGGCAACCTGCTGCCCGTCGTCATGCACGGCATCGATCCCACGGCGGAGAAGACGGTGGCGAAGATCGAGGAGCACCTGCTGAGCGGATCCCTGGACGCACTCGAGCCCGGATCGCGCAGGCTGCTGCTCGGTCGCGTGCTGGCGTGGCGGCTCGGCGCCGAGGTCGGCGACGAACTCACGGTGATGGTGCCCGGGCGCGACCTGGCCTCGGGGTCCGGTCTTCCTGCGCTGCGCAGCTTCAGGGTCGAAGGGGTGTTCGAGGTCGGCTTGCAGGACCACGACGGCACGCTGGCGCTGGTGGCGCTCGCTGACGCAGCGGAGCTCGCTGGCCGGGATGCTGAGCCACAGGGACTGCGGGTGCTGTTCGACGACGTGATGGCGGCCCCGCAAAGGGCGCGGGCGCTCGCCGCCGAACTGGGCCCCGGGTTCTCCGTGTCGGACTGGACCCGCCAGCACGCCGCGTATTTCCGCGCCATCCGGATCGAGAAGACCATGATGAGCCTGATCCTGCTGCTCGTCGTGGCCGTAGCGGCCTTCAACATCGTCGCGGCGCTGGTGATGGTGGTCAACGAAAAGCGTTCGGACATCGCCATCATGCGCACGCTGGGCATGGAGCCGCGCGGCGTGGTGGGCATCTTCCTGACGCAGGGACTGGTGATCGGCGTCGTCGGCACGCTGATCGGCACGGTGCTCGGCGTCGTCGTGGCGAGCAACGTGAGCGAGATCGTTCCGTTTCTCGAGCGCGCCTTCGGCTTTCACGTGATGGATCCGACCGTGTACTACATCACGGAGATTCCATCCGAGGTCCGCGCGGGGCAGGTGGCGGCCATAGCGCTTGCAGGATTCGTGCTCACGGCGCTCGCGACGATCTACCCGGCGCTGCGCGGTGCCGCGACCCAGCCCGCCGAGGCGCTGCGTTACGAATGATCGAGCGCGACCTCCCGTTCGAACTCGTGATCGGCCGGCGCTACCTGCGTTCGTCGGGAAACCGTTTCCTGTCGTTCATCTCAGGCATCTCGATCGTCGGTGTCGCGATCGGCGTGGCCGTGCTGATAGTCGTGCTCTCGGTCATGAACGGCTTCGAGCGGGAACTTCGCAGCCGCATCCTGAGCATGACTTCGCACGCGACCGTGACGACCTTCGGGGCCGGCCTCGAGGACTGGCGCGCGGCGCGCGAGGTTGCGCTGGGCACCGCAGGCGTGGCCGGCGCCGCGCCTTTCATCGAGGACGAGGCGCTGATCGTCGCGGACGGCCCGGACGCGCAGGCCAGCGCAGCGACGCTCAGGGGCGTCGATGCGGCATTGGAGAGCACCGTTTCGGCGATAGAGGAACGCATGACGAGCGGCTCGCTCGAGCAACTCGAGCCCGGTGGCTGGGGCATCCTGCTCGGGGCCGAACTCGCAGCCAGGCTCGCGGTGAAGGAGGGGGACGGCGTGGTCGTGGCCGTGGCCGAGGGCATCGTGACGCCCGCGGGCGTCCTGCCCCGCCTGCGCCGGTTCACGGTTCGAGGAATCTTCTACTCCGGCATGTACGAGATCGACAACGGGCTCGCGCTGGTCAGCATCGGGGACGCGGCGCGGCTGCTGCGCCTCGGCGACCGCGTGAGCGGATTGCGCCTGAGCGTAGAGGATCCGTTCCGGGCGCCGGTGCTCGCCCGGGAGGTGGCCCGCGGGCTCGGCGGCGGACTGTACGTCGACGACTGGACACAGCGTCATGCCAACTTCTTCCGCTCGATCGAACTCACCAAGCGGATGATGTTCTTCATCCTGCTGCTGGTAATCGCGGTCGCGGCATTCAACATCGTTTCGACACTGGTCATGGCGGTGAAGGACAAGCAGCCGGACATTGCGATCCTGCGTACGATCGGTGCGAGGCCCTCGAGCGTGCTGAGCATATTCGCGAGCCAGGGCACGCTGATCGGATTGCTCGGGACGCTGGCCGGGGTGGCGCTCGGCGTGCTGCTTTCCTACAACCTCGAGTCGCTGGTGCATGGCCTGGAGCGATTGTTCGGGACGCGCTTCATGGACGCGAGCATCTACCTGATGAGCGACCTGCCGGCGGCGGTGGAATGGCCGGACGTCGCGCTGATCGCCGGTACCGCCTTCCTGCTCTGCTGCCTGTCCACGATATATCCGGCCTGGCGGGCCGCGACCACCGATCCAGCGAGGGCACTGCGGCATGAATGACACGGAAACCCTGGCCTGCGTGGATGTGCGCAAGCACTTCGAAGAGGCGGGACAGCGCCTCGAGGTGCTGAAGGGCGTCGATCTCGAGGTGGCGCGCGGCGAGACGCTCGCGATCGTCGGCGAGTCCGGCTCGGGCAAGACGACGCTGCTGCAGATCCTCGGCGGCCTGGACCTGCCGACGAGCGGCGTCGTCAGGGTGGCGGGTCGCGTGCTCCACGAGCTTTCCGATGCCGCCCGCGGGACGCTCAGGAACCAGGCGCTGGGGTTCGTCTACCAGTTCCATCACCTGCTGCCTGAGTTCACGGCGCTGGAAAACGTCGCGATGCCTTTGATGGTTCGGCGCAGCCCCGCCGCGGAGGCGGAACAGACCGCGAAGTGGTTCCTCGACAGGGTGGGACTCGGCGGGCGCCTGGGCCATCGGCCGGCGCAGCTCTCGGGCGGGGAGCGACAGCGCGCCGCGGTAGCGCGGGCGCTGGTCACGCGACCCCGGCTGGTGCTGGCCGACGAGCCGACCGGCAATCTCGACGGACGCAACGCACAGGGCGTGCTGGAACTGATGCTGGAGCTGAACCGGGAACTCGGCACCAGCCTCGTCGTCGTGACTCACTCCACGGAGATCGCCGAGCGGATGCAGCGTGTGCTGGTGCTGCGCGACGGCCGCCTGCAGGCTCCCTGAGCAAGCCGGCGATTTCTGCGCTCAGACGCGCGATTAGTCGCTCGCCTGCGCCGACTACAGGGGTCCAGCCTCGGCAGCAGTCATCCGCGGCGAGGCGCCCGGCTTGCTTCTCATCGCTATAGGCTGGTTCGCGGGCTGCCTGGCTCCGCTGCTGATGCCCCAGCTGCCGGCGCCCGGCCTGCTGCTTGCCAGCGCATGCCTGCTCGCCCTGACCGGCCTCGCGCTGCGCCAGCGGCCGTTCGTCGCCTGCGCAATCGGTCTGCTGCTCGGCTGGCAGCAACTCGATGCCAGGCTCGCGGACCGGCTCGAGCCCGGCCTCGAGGGCGTCACTGTCAGCGTGCGCGGTCAGGTGGTGTCGGTGCCGATGCCGGCAGGGGAGGGGCTGCGCTTCAGGTTCCAGCCTGAGCACCCTGCCGGCTTGCCGCGGCGTCTGGAGCTGACCTGGTACGACGCGCCGTGGGTGCCGCTGCCCGCGGAGCGCCTCGAGCTCGAGCTCAGGCTCCGGCGTCCGCGTGGCTTCGCGAATCCCGGCGGAATGGACTACGCGGCTCGAATGCTGCGGCTCGGAGTCGGCGCGGCCGGCTACGTTCGCGAGGGCCGCAGCCTCGGTCGTCGTCCGGCGGACCTGTGGCGCCAGCCGCTGGCTGCGGCGCGTGGCGGTATCGCAGCGTCGATCCGGGGCGTGCTGGGCGAGCGGCCGGCCACCGGCATCGTGCTCGGACTCGCGGTCGGTCTGCAGGAAGCGATTTCGCGCGAGCAGTGGCGTGTCCTGTCGGAGACCGGGACCAGTCACCTGATGGCGATCTCCGGCATGCACGTCGGGATGGTCGGCGCATTGGCGGCGCTGGTCGCGGCGACGATTCAGCGACGACGGCAGCGCAGCGGGGCGCAGGCCGCGACACGCGACGTCGCCGTGGTCGTCGGTGCTTGCACGGCGCTCGCGTATGCGCTGCTTGCCGGGTGGTCCGTTCCGACGCAGCGGACGGCGATCATGATCGCGAGCGCTGCGCTGGCGCTGGGCTCGAGGCGCTGCACGAGCGGGACGGACGTCCTCGCGCTCGCAGCGATCGTAGTGCTGGTCATCGACCCGCTTGCGCCGATGTCGGTGGGTTTCTGGCTGTCCTTCGGTGCCGTGGGCCTGCTGCTGATCTCGACTTCAGGTTTCCTCGTCGAAGGCGGGATCCTGCGCGGCTACCTCCGGGCGCAACTGGCTGTCAGCTTCGGCCTGATACCCGTCCTGCTGGCCGCTTTCGGCTACTTCTCGCTCGTCTCGGTCATCGTCAACCTGCTGGCCATACCGCTCTACACGCTCGTCATCGTGCCGATGATCCTCGCCGGCACGGCCGCACTGGCATTGGCGCCGCCGCTCGGCGCCGTGCTGCTCGAGGTCGCGGCCTGGCTGGTCGACGCCAGCTGGGTCGCGCTCGAGTGGGCCGGCGGCCTGCCGCTCGCCAGCTGGAGCGTCGCCGCTCTGCCGCCGCTCGCCTGGGTCGCACTGGTTGCGGCCGCGTTGGGGGCGCTTCTGCCATTGCACTGGACGGGGCGCGCAGCGGCCGTCGCGCTGCTGATCACAGCCTGTGCCTGGCGTCCGCAGCCGCTCGCGGCGGGGACGTTCCGGCTGGCACTGCTGGACGTAGGGCAGGGTCTGTCGGCCGTCGTGCAGACACGGGAGCATGTACTGGTCTACGACGCGGGACCAGCCTTCCGCAGCGGCGTCGACGCAGGGGCGCTGGTCGTGCTTCCCTACCTTCGGGCCCGCGGCATACGTCGCGTCGACGTGCTGGCGCTGAGCCATGACGACCTTGATCACACCGGCGGCGGCCGGACCCTGCTGTCGCAGATCAGGACCGGCGCGCTGGTCTCGAGCGGACCGGTCAGCGGCCTGGACGAAGAGATACGCCACTGCACGGGCGGATCGGGCTGGACCTGGGACGACGTGCGCTTCGAGTGGCTGGATCGCCGGATCGAAGTCGAATCTAGCGACAACGACCGCTCCTGCGTGCTGCGTGTGTCGAGCGGTGGGCGCGCGGTGCTGCTTACCGGGGATATCGGACGAGCAGCGGAGGCGGCACTGCTGGAGCAGGGGTCGCTCGATCGCGCCGACATCGTAGTGGCCGCACACCACGGCAGCCGGAGCTCCTCGAGCGCGCGGTTCGTCGAGGTGACTTCGCCGCGCTGGGTCCTGTTCGCGGCCGGTCACCGCAACCGCTGGGGATTTCCCGCCCCCGAGGTCGTCGCGCGCTGGCGGAACGCCGGCGCCGAGACGATGGAAACGGCCGCGCACGGCGCGATCGAGTTCATCGTGCCGCCAGCCGGCCCGCTTCCCGAGCCCGATGCCTGGCGGCAGCGGCACCGCCGGCCGTGGCGCGATCCGTGAAACGCGTTGGGCGGCCCGCCTGCGCATGAAGTATCATCCGCCGCGTCCACGCGAGGAGACCGGACCCGCGCAATGTTTGAGATAGTCACGGCCGGCGGCATCGTCATGGCGCCGATCATCCTGTGTTCGATCCTGGCGCTGGCGATCATTCTGGAGCGGTTCTGGACCCTGCGTGAGCAGCGCGTCGTCCCGGCCGAGCTCACGGACAAGGTCTGGCAGTGGGTCGAGAACCGCAGCCTGTCAGACAAGCAGATCACGGCGCTGGAGCAGCATTCGCCGCTCGGCCGGGTGCTGGCCGCGGGCCTGGCGAACCGGCACCGGGATCGTGCAGTGATGATCGAGGCCATCGAGGATGCGGGCCGGCACGTGGCACACGACCTCGAGCGCTACCTGAACATGCTCGGCACGATCGCGGCGATTTCACCGCTGCTCGGGCTGCTCGGTACCGTCACGGGCATGATCCGGACCTTCAAGGCCATCACGGTCGCCGGCGTCGGCAATCCCGCGGCCATGGCCGGCGGCATCGCCGAGGCGCTGCTCACGACGGCCGCGGGCCTGCTGGTCGCGATCCCCGCCCTGGTTGCCTATCGGTATCTTCGCGGACGGGTCGACGCCCACGTGATCCAGATGGAGAAGGAATCGATCAAGCTGGTGCAGGCCATCGACCGGGCCAGCGGGACGCAGTCCGGCCGGCTCGCGGAAGCGGCGGCATGAAGTTCCAGCCGCGCCCGGGCGAGGAGCCGGACGTGAACATGACGTCGCTGATCGACGTCGTGCTGCTGCTGCTGATCTTCTTCATGCTGTCCACCCGCTTCATCGACGAGGGCCGGCTCAAGCTGCGGCTGCCGGAGGCCGGGGTCGAGCCTGAGGCGGTGAGCCTGGTCGAGTCCGTGGAGATCGAGGTCACTGCCGAAGGGGGTTACCGCGTGGGCGGCCGCGACCTGATCAACAACAGCCGCGAGACGCTGTCCAAGGCGCTGCTGGGCGCTGCAGCGGGCGACCAGGGGACCCCTGTCACGATTCGCGCGGACGCGCGCGCGACGCACCAGTCCGTGGTGACGGCCATGGACGTGGCCGGGCGGCTCGGCTTCCGCCAGATCAACATCGCCACGGTCCACGATGGGTCGCAAGGGCGCTAGCCGCGCAGAACTGCGGATGCCCTCCGGGGCGATGCAGACTTATCGCCGGCTGCTCGGCTACCTGCGGCCGCACCTCGGCATGTTCATGATCGGCGTGCTCGGCATGACGATCTTCGCTGCCACTGACGCCGGCTGGGCTGCGTTCGTCAAGTTCTTCCTCGACGGCACTTTCGTGGATCGCGATCCGCGCATGGTGTGGCTCGTGCCGCTCGTGCTGGTGGGCCTGTTCATACTGCGGGGCGTCGGGGACTTCATGCAGACCTACTGTCCCGGCTACGTGGGACGGCACATCGTCAAGACGCTGCGTGGCGAGATTTTCGACCGCTACCTGTACCTGCCGGTGTCTTACTTCGACCGGCAGACCTCCGGCGTGCTGCTGTCGCGGCTGACCTACAACACCGAGCAGGTCGCGCAGGCTGCGACCGACTCGGTCACCGTGTTCATCCGGGACACGCTCACGATCATCGCGCTGATCAGCTACCTGTTGTATCTCAATCCCAGGCTCACGCTGTACAGCCTGATCGTGGGACCGGTGATCGCGCTGCTGATCCGCCGCGTGAACCAGCTGTTCCGCCGCTACAGCAAGCGCATCCAGAACTCGATGGGGGACGTTACCCGGGTCGCGAAGGAGGCCATCGAGGCGCCGCGCGTCGTGCGGGTGTTCAACGCCCAGGACTACGAGGCGGGCCTGTTCGAGAGCGTGATCGAGCACAACCGCCGATCGCACATGAAGCTGATGTTCACCAAGGGCTTGAGCAACCCCGTCGTGCAGACCATCGCCGCCACCGCACTGGCCAGCGTGCTCTACCTCGCGACGGTCGATGCAATCCAGGGTGGAATGTCGGTCGGCGAGTTCACTTCGTTCATTGCCGCGCTGATGCTGGTCACCGCGCCGCTGCGCCGGCTCGTCAACGTCGCCGGCCCGCTGCAGCAGGGCATCGCGGCGGCGCAGAGCATTTTCCAGATACTCGATACGCCCGCGGAACCGAAGGGGGGCGAGCGCCGCATCGGGCGGGCCCGTGGCGAAGTCGAGTACCGTGACGTGCGCTTCCGCTACGACGGCGTCGCGGACGAGGTGCTGCGCGGCGTGAGCTTCCGGGTGGCGCCCGGTGAGACCGTGGCGATCGTCGGGCGCTCCGGCAGCGGCAAGTCCACGCTCGTGAACCTGCTGCCGCGCTTCTACGATCCGACCGATGGCACGGTAGCCGTGGACGGAGTGGACGTGCGCGAGTATCCGTTGCGGGACCTGCGCTCGCAGATGAGCCTGGTCAGCCAGGACATCGTGCTTTTCAACGACACGATCCGCAGCAACATCGCCTTCGGCTTCCCGGCTTCTGACCAGGAGATAGAGGCGGCCGCGGGCGCGGCGCGGGTCCTCGAGTTCGCCGAGCAAATGCCCGCGGGGCTCGATACGGTCGTGGGCGACCGCGGCGCACTGCTCTCGGGAGGCCAGCGGCAGCGCGTCGCGATCGCGCGCGCATTGCTCAGGAACACGCCCATCCTGATCCTCGACGAAGCCACGTCGGCGCTGGACACGGAACTCGAGCGGCAGATCCAGGAACAGCTCGAGGCGCTGATGCAGGGCCGCACGACGCTGGTGATAGCGCACCGCCTGTCGACCGTCGAGAAGGCCGACCGGATCCTGGTGATGGCCGCGGGCCGGCTGGTGGAGACGGGAACGCACGCCGAGCTGCTCGAGAACAACGGACATTACGCAACGCTGTACCGGATGCAGTTCAACGAATGAGCCTCGAGGCCCGCCTGCAGAGGCTGTGGTACGGCCCCGCCTGGCGCAGTCTGCCTTTATGGCCGCTCGAGGGCCTGTTCGCACTGGCCGTGGCGCTCAGGCGGCAGGCATACCGGCTGGGCCTCGCGAAGGCGCAACGGGCGCCGGTGCCGGTCGTCATCGTGGGAAACATCACGGTCGGTGGCACGGGCAAGACGCCGGTCGTGGCCTGGCTCGCCGCGCGGCTGCAGTCGGCGGGCCTGCGGGTCGGTGTCGTGCTGCGCGGCTATGGCGGCAGTCACGAGGGCGCGGCGCAGGTCGTCACGGCGGACTCGCCCGCGGCGGTGGTGGGCGATGAAGCGCTGCTGCATGCGCGGCGCGGCAATCACGTCGTCGTCGTCGGCAGCGATCGGGTTGCAGCGGCCGAGCTCGCTGCCGTCCGGGGCGCGGATCTCGTGGTCTGCGACGACGGGCTGCAGCACCTGAGGCTCTCGCGCGACTGCGAAATCGCCGTCGTGGACGCGTCCCGGGGCCTCGGTAACGGACACCTGCTGCCGGCCGGGCCGCTGCGTGAATCGCCGCGACGATTGCAGCAGATGGATGCCATCGTGCTTGCGCGGCGGGGTCCGAAGGCGGACGCGAGGCTGCCGCGAGGCGGACCGCCGGTGTTCCCGGCCGAGCTGCAGCTCGGATCGGCCGTGAATCTGGTGACCGGCGAGCGGCGTCCGCTCGAGGAGTTTGTCGGCTCTCCAGTGCACGCGGTCGCCGGGATTGGTCATCCGCAGGCTTTCTTCGACCGGCTGCGTGAACGGGGGCTCGAGCTCGACGCGAGGGCCCTCGGCGACCATGCGGAGCTCGAACCGGCGACGTTCGCGTTCGCCGTGCGGGGGCCGCTGCTGATGACGGAGAAGGATGCCGTAAAATGCCGTCACTTCGCGCGAGGGGACTGGTGGTGGGTGGAGCTGGACGTCGTCATCGAGACGACGGCGGCGGAGGCGCTGCTCGCCATCGTGCAGCAGCGTTGTGGCCTGCGCGTATCGGGAGTCGAAAATGGATAGCAAGCTGCTTGATTTCCTGGCCTGCCCGGTGTGCAAGGGTCCGCTCGCCTGGCATCGGGATACGCTCGAGCTCGTCTGCCGGGCGGACCGGCTGGCCTACCCGGTGCGGGACGACATTCCGGTGATGCTGGAAGAGGAGGCGAGGAAGCTCGACTCCGACGACCCGCTGCTGAAGAGCTGAGCTTGCGCTTTCACGTCGTCATCCCTGCGCGCTTCGCTTCGACGCGGCTGCCTGGCAAGCCGCTGCTCGACATCGGTGGCCGCAGCATGATCCAGCGCGTACTCGCGCAGGCCTGCGCGAGCTCGGCGGACGAGGTGCTGGTGGCGACCGATGACCCGCGGATCGCCGGCGCCGTGAACGACCCGCGCGGCCGTGGCGTCGCGGCCGCGATGCTCACGGACCCGACGCTCCCGTCGGGCACGGACCGGGTGGCCGCGGTTGCCGCTGCTCGCGGCTGGAGCGATGACGCGATCGTCGTGAACGTGCAGGGTGACGAGCCGTTCCTGCCGCCGGCGCTGGTGGACCAGGTCGCCGCGACGCTTGCGGCGGAGGCGAGCGCGGGGCTGGCCACTCTCGCCGAGCCGATCCGCACGCTCGAGGAGTTCCTGGATCCCAACGTCGTCAAGGTCGTCGTTGCTGCCGATGGATCGGCGCTGTACTTCAGCCGGGCCCCGGTCCCGTGGAGCCGCGACGGCGCGCCGGAGGGATTCGCGAGCCAGTCCCGCTTCCGGGACGGGCTGCGCCACGTGGGCATCTACGCCTACCGCGTCGGCGTGCTGAAACGTCTCACGGCGCTGCAACCCTCGCGACTGGAGCAGATCGAGCGGCTGGAGCAGTTGCGTGCGCTGGAGAACGGCATCCGCATCGTCGTCGCCAGTTGCAGCGGCGATCCTGGTTTCGGCGTAGACACGGTGGCTGACCTCGATCGGGCCAGGCGGCACGCGGCCCTGGTCGACTGAGGCCGTAGGAGGAGGAGACCAGATGGACCAGGTGCTGACCGAGGCCTTCGGCGTGACGGTCACGCCCTGGAAGCTCGTGGGCTACCTCGGCGTCGTGCTGTTCGCAGGCCGCTGGTTCGTCCAGATGGCTTACTCGCGGATCTACCGCCGGCCGGTGCTGCCGACGGTGTTCTGGGTGATGAGCATTTCCGGCAGTCTGCTGCTGCTCAGCTATTTCACCTTCGGCAAGAACGACTCGGTAGGCATCCTCTCCAACCTCTTTCCCGCTTTCGTGGCAGGTTACAACCTCTTTCTCGACCTGACCCACCGCCGGCGCCGGCGCGGGCCCGGCGAGGCCGAGCCTTCGTAGCGACTGGTTCTCAGGGCTGCTGTCGGCCGGCCGGGCCGCGCGGCGGTCGTCCCGCCGCGAGTCGCAGCGTTCGCCTGCCGCCGAGCAGCGCGCTGATCTCGTCAGCGCCAAGGCGCCGCCATTTCCCCATCGGCAGCGTACCGAGCTCGATGTGCATGATCCGGATCCGCTGCAGCCGCCGCACCGTGTAGCCGAAATGCTCGCACATGCGCCGGATCTGCCGGTTCAGTCCCTGGGTGAGCACGATGTGAAACGTGTTGCGGCCGACCTGCCGGAGCCTGCAGGGCTTGGTGATCGTGTCGAGCACCGGTACGCCCTGCGCCATTTCCTGCAGAAACTCGCGGGTCAGCGGGCGATCCACGCTGACGACGTACTCCTTCTCGTGCTCGTTCTGCGAGCGCAGGATCGTGTTCACGATGTCGCCGTCGTTGGTCAGCAGGATCAGGCCCTCGGAGTCCTTGTCGAGACGGCCGACCGGAAACACCCGCTCGTGGTAGCCAACGAAGTCGACGATGTTGCCCGGGACGGAACGGTTGGTCGTGCACTCGATGCCGACCGGCTTGTTGAGCGCGAGGTAGACCCGTTCGGGACGCGCACGCAGCAGCTCGCCATCGACCCGCACCTCGTCGCCCGGAGCGATCCGGGTGCCGAGCACCGCGGTCACACCGTTCACGCTCACGCGGCCGGCCCCGATCCATTCGTCGGCTTCGCGCCTCGAGCACAGGCCCGTTTCGCTGATGAACTTGTTGATTCGCACGGCTGGATTCTGGCACTGGCCGGCCGTCGGGCGAAACGGGTGCTGGCAACGCCGGGCTTCAGACTTGTAATCTCGGTCGAAACGCCGGTACGGCTGTAGGGAGCACGAATGGGGGAAAACGTCGCCGATCGAGCCGCGGTCCTGCAGGAGTACCTGCACGGCCGCATCCCGATTTCCGCCGCGATGGGCGTGCGGGTGCTCAGTGCCTCGCCGGAGTCCGTCGTGCTGGCGGCACCGATCGAGCCGAACGTCAATCATCGCGAAACGGTGTTCGGTGGCAGCGCCGCAGCCGTGGCGACGCTGGCGGCCTGGTCCGTGCTGCACCTCGCGCTGCAGGCGCAGGGCCGGGAAGTGCGGCTGGTGATCCAGCGCAGCGTGATGGACTTCGAGCACCCCATTCCCGGCGGGTTCACCGCAACGGCCTCGCGTCCATCGGCAGCGGACTGGTCGAAATTCGAACGGTCGCTGTCGCGCAGGAACAGGGCGCGGGTCTCGGTCCGTTCCGAGCTCTGGGTCGATCAGCAAAGGGTCGGGTCGTTCGAGGGCGACTTCGTAGCGATCGCCTGAGCCGGGCGGATTTCAGCCGCCGGCTCGGCGCGCCTTGAATCCGCGTCGTGTCAGCTCCGTGACGAGCTGCTCGCGATGGTCGCCCTGGATCTCGATCACGCCGTCCCGGACCGTGCCGCCCGATCCGCAGGCCCTCTTCAATTCCGTGGCCAGTGCGCCGAGTTCCGCCTCGCCCAGCGCAAGGCCCGTCACGACCGAAACACCCTTGCCCCTGCGGCCCTTCGTTTCCCGGCCGACGCGCACGATGCCGTCGCCGTGCGGAGCCGCGGCGACTGCCGGTTTGCTGCGCCGACAGCGGCACTCGGCCGCGGGTCGGCCGCACTCCGGACACCGTCGCCCCTGACCGGTCGAATAGACGATCCTGCTCCGCTCACCCGTCGCTCCCGGTTTGTCGAAACTGCATTAGAGCAGATCAGTCGGGTCCGATGCCCTCGGCCCAGGCTCGAAGTTCCGCGGGCAGCAGTGCATCGGCTCCCGGGTGCGCGGCCCTGAAGGAGCGCAGCGCCGCCGCCGCACCGTCCTGATCATCCTGCTCGAGCAGCAGCTGGATTCGAACGACGAAATCCTCCGGCGACACGGCTGCATCGGGCAGCGACGACGTCGACTCGCGGGCGCCTGCGGCGCGTGAAGCCTCAGTGGCCGTGGCGGGCGGCGAGGCCGATGCAGCCGGTGCTGCCGGTGTAGCCGGGGCTTCCGATGAGTCCGCGGCCGGCGGCGGGCGCGGTGTCGTCGAGGATTGCTCGATCGCTGGCGCGCCGGGTTCGGGCAACTGCAGCCGGATCAACCCGAACGCGATCGCGGCGACGCCGGCCGCGGCTGCGAGACGTAGCCATCCCGGTGTGCCGCGGCCGGTCCGCCCCGGCAGCGGGCGGGCAGGCTCGAGCGCCGCGCCTGTCGCTGCTTCTCGATGCGCGGCGGCACGGATCGCCTCGTCCACCTCGGCCGGGGGCTCCTCCCGGCTCATCTCGCGCCAGGCACGATCCACCTCGAGGTCCGCAGCGTCCCGCAAATGAGGGTCCCGCTCGCTCATCTTGCCTCTCCCAGTGCCTGCCTCAGCCTCGCGTAGGCATAACGCAGTCGGCTCTTGACGGTTTCCTCGCCGATGCCCGCGAGCGCCGCGATTTCCGCGATCGCGAGACCCGCCTCGATGTGCAGCAGGAAAGCATCACGCTGCGCCGGCGGCAATGACGCGAGTGCGTCCTGCAGGCGTGAACCGGCCTGTGCCCGCACCGCAGACTCAAGCGGGGTGTCATGATTCGTCGGGTCCGCATCCGAGGCCGCCCGTGCCAGCGCTTCGGGATCGTCGTCGTCCAGCGAGAGCACGCGTGCGTGCCTGGAAGCGCGCCAGTGATCCACCAGCCGGCTACGGGCGATCGTGTACAGCCAGGTGGTGAATTTAGCCGAGGCCTCGTAGGTGCTGCGGCCCCGCACCACCCGGAGCCAGACCTCCTGGTGCAGTTCCTCGGCGATCACGCGATCGCCGAGGTGACGCAGCAGGTAGCGGTAGACCGGGCCGCGATGCCGCGCGTACAGCCGGTCGAATGCGACCGGGTCGCCGAGTCCATAGGCCAGCATCAGTGACTCGTCGCTGCCATTGCTGCTGTCCGCTGCCATCGGCTGCGTCATCGCCGCAGTATGGCGATGCCGGCGCCTGCTGGCCAAGGCTCCAGGACGGTTCACGGATCGGGCACGAATCCCAGCGCCGCGGGAAAGGGCTCGGGCTCGGGCCAGTACGGTCGCGGAGCCGGCAGCACGCCCATCGCGATCAGCCGGCTCTCGCGGTCATAGCGGAAGACCAGCGTCTCGTCAGGGCTCCGGCTGCTGCGCTCGAACTCGACGCGGCGCACCGGCGAATGCTCGCCGCGTCCGTGGCCGGTGCCGAGCCGGGATTCGGCGGCTCGCTCGCGCGAGTGACCGGTGTCGGCGCCTGCGGCCGGTGCGGCGGCCGGGGATTCGGGGCGCGCGTCTTGCCGCGACTGTCCCAGCAGCGCGAGCCTCGGCCGCTCGCGGAACACCGCCACGCCGATAACGCCGAGGTGACCGGGCCGGCCCGTGCGGGCCGCGTAGGAATCGTCGAGGTCCGTGAAATAGAAGGCGGCCGTGCGGTCGAGGTCCTTCCGCCAGCCGAGGATGTTCACGTAATCGCCGGGCTCGATCACGTAGCCGGCCTGGTCGGGGGCTGCGGTTTCGCCGGTGACGACGTTGACCCCATCCACGCTGACGACAGCCAGCAGGCGTTGCGAGCTGCGGTTGCGGATCCGGATCGCGTACTCGTGGCCCGGCTCGCCCACGACATAGGCCCGGCCACTGGCGCGATGCGTCTCGAGCACCCGTCCCAGCTCGCGGTCGAACAGGTCCACGTGCGCGAGCGATCCGGCCCTGGCGCAGCCTGCGAGCAGCGCAAGCGCGACGAGCAGCGGTACGGTGAAGGAACTCGCGCCCGGGCGAAGGTCACTGCGCGTGTATGGTTTCATCTCTGGCCGCCTCCGGTAGGATGGTTGTTCGATACTTGAAACGCCGCCCGGAGGGCTGCGGGGTTAAACGGACGCGATCCGATGGCAGAGAAGAGATCTCCTCTGGAGCGCCGGATCCCGCCCGTTGCGCTGAGCCTGATAGCGGCCGGCTCCATGTGGCTGCTGTCGCGGATTACCACGGCTTGCAGCGTCGCGTTGCCGGGCCGGGCTGCGCTCACGCTGGCGCTCGCTTTCGCGGCGATCCTGGTCGGCGCCTCAGGCGTGAGGGCCTTCCGTCGCGCACGAACCACGGTCAACCCGCTCGCGCCCGCAGAGGCCACGAGCCTCGTCACCGAGGGCATCTACTCGCGAACGCGCAATCCGATGTACCTGGCCCTGGCACTGGCGCTCGCTGCCTGGGCCTGCTGGCTGGCAAGCCCCGTTGCGCTGCTCGTCCTGCCGGCCTTCGTCGCGTACCTGACGCGCTATCAGATCGTGCCGGAGGAACGTGCGCTCGAGGCGGCGTTCGGCGAGCCGTTCCGCGCGTACTGCAGACGCGTCGGTCGGTGGTGGTGATCCCGACTTGAGCCGGGATCCCGAGCGGCGATAATCCACGGTGCGGCCTGTTCCAGGCACCCATTACCCAGGAGTCCGCGATGTCAAACGAGGGTTACCACGAGCCAGTAGAGGAACTGTCGGCGGAGACGCGCGACATGCACCGCGCCATCGTCTCACTGATGGAGGAACTCGAAGCGGTGGACTGGTACAACCAGCGCGTCGATGCCTGCAGCGACGCCGAACTCAAGGCCATCCTGGCGCACAACCGCGACGAGGAGAAGGAACACGCCGCGATGGTCCTCGAGTGGATCCGGCGACGGGATCCGAGCTTCGACAAGGAACTGAAGGACTACCTGTTCACGAGCAGCCCGATCGCGCACGAGTGAGCAGCTGCGATCAGCGGCGGTAACTGATCCGGTAGACGGCCCCGGCATAATCGTCGGCGACGTAGAACGCGCCGTCCGGCCCCTCGGCGACGTCCGATGGCCGTCCAATGACGCTGTCCGGGCCGAGGAAACCGCTCACGAAGTCCCGTTCCTCGATGCTGCCGTCCTGCTTCCAGTGCAGCGATACGACCTTGTAACCATCGGGGCTGCTGCGGTTCCAGGAACCGTGCAGGGCCACCAGGGCGGCGCGTTCGTAGCCGGGCGGCGGCGTGGACTGCCGAATGAAGCGGATGCCGAGCGGCGCGTTATGGGCGCGGAAGGCGTGCACCGGCGGTATTGCCTTGACCGCGAGCGCCGGAGCGCTGTCGCCGAAGTCGGGATCCGGGACGCCGAAGCCGTTTACATAGGGCCAGCCGTAAAAGCCGCCGGCCTCGATCCTGTTCAGCTCGTCCGGCGGGAAGTCGTCTCCAAGCAGGTCGCGGCCATTCTCGGTCGCATAGAGCGCGCCATCCCAGGGCGCCCAGTCAAAGCCGACACTGTTGCGCAGCCCGGAGGCGTAGATCACGCCGTTCGAGCCGTCCGGCTCGAAGCGCATGATCGTCGCGCGGCGCTCGTCCTTCTCGACACAAACATTGCAGCTCGAGCCCTGCGACAGGTACAGGCCACCGTCCGGCCCGAAGCCGATGCTGCGCGTGAGGTGAAAGCCGTCGCCGGTTAGCCCGGTGATCACACGCTCGTAACTGCCGGTCAGCTGGCCGCTCGACTCGTCGAACGGCACGCGGCCCACGCCCGTCGTCTCCGCGACCCAGAGCCAGCCGTCACGGATTGCGAGGCCATGCGGCCGCTCCAGTCCCGACAGCAGGACGCGTCTCGCATCGGCCCGACCGTCGCCGTCAGCGTCGCGCTCGAGCAGCAGCACCTCGCCGGCGCGACTGCGTGAGACGATCAGTTCGCCTGCGGACGTGAAGAGCAGCCAGCGCGCGAGCGGGATATCGCCCGCGTAAAGGTCGACCTCGAAGCCGTCGGGCACCGCCAGGCGCTCGGTGAGTACCTCCGGCGCCGGCGTATCTATTCCCCGGCCGAGCAGGAAATCGACGAACACCCGCTTGTTCGAGAGCGGAATCGGAACCAGCCAGATCAGGGCCGCGAAAGTACCGAGAACCAGCAGCGCGACGATCAGCAGGGCGACGAATACTCGCAGTCGGGACGACATCTGGGCGTATCTCGAAGGCAGTTGGGCAGAAAACGAAGTGTAAACCGAAGCGGAGGTTCATCTGGCGTACGATGTGGACGTTGCGGTCGAACGAGGGGAGTAGACATGGCAACCAGAACAAAGTCGCCGGGCGCGAAGTCTCCGGGCAGGCGTCGCGGGACGCCCAAGGGTGGCAAGGCTGCAAAGCCCCGTACTGCGGCAGCAAAGCTGACCGGCAAGGCGCGAACGATCATCTACGTGCACGGCATCGGCAACAAGCCGCCGGCGCAGGTCCTGAAGTGCCAGTGGGACACCGCACTGATGGGCTTCGATCTCGGTGAGCGCAGCCGCCTGGCGTACTGGGTGAGCCGGGAGTACTACCCGGAGCCCTCGAAGGGAACCTGCTCGAGCGGCGACCTGGTCACCAGCGAGGACCTGGACGCTGTGTCTGCAGCCGGGGTCAGGGCACTGTCCGAGCCTGCCGTGCTCGAGTCCGAGATCGCGCGGCTCGCGCAGGACGACGCGGAGAAGGAGACCCTGCTCGCGATTGCCGAGCAGATGCAGGGACCGCCCTCGGCCGCGGCCGACCGGACGATGCGGGCGCGGGAACTCGAGCCGAAGATCCTCCCGCTGCCCGAGCCGGCCCGGCAGTGGCTGACGCGCAAGCTGACCGCTGCCTTTCTGCGCGACGTTCGCGATTTCTTCTACGACGAGGAACGCCGCGCGGTAATGATGCGCTCCGTGACCGAGCGCATCGACGCGGGTGGCGGGCCGTTCGTCGTGATCGGTCACAGCCAGGGCTCGATGATCGCTTACGCCGCGCTGATGCAGCTCGCAAAGGAGCGGCCGGACATCGAGGTACCGTTGTTCGTCACGATCGGCTCGCCACTCGGCATCAAGGAAGTGCAGGACCAGGTCCGGCGCCTGACGGCCCAGAAGCGACTGGCCGTGCCGCGCTGTGTCGGCCGCTGGCTGAACGTAGCCGACCCGCTCGATCCGGTCGCTTTCGACAAGTGGCTGAAGGACGATTTTCGTGCGACCGGCGGCGTGCGCATCGTGGACAACCTCGAGTGGAACGCGGACAGCCCCCGGCATCCGCATTCCGGGTCCGGGTACCTGCAGACGAAGCCCGTCAGGCGCACGGTTCGGGACGCGATCGAGACGTCGCTGTTCCAGCCTGTCGCGAAGTTCGTCATCGCGCGCGAGGTGGTCAAGGAGCTCGAGAGCGCATCGCCGCTCTACAGGCACAAGGTCCTGATCGAGCTCGTGGACCCGAGCGATCCGTCCGCGGTCGCGCTCGACGAGGCCCGCGGTGCGGTCACGCGGGAAATCATCGCGCTGTCGGGACTCGCCGAGGATTCGGCCGTGTTGCGGCTCGAGCCGTTGCAGCGCTTCGTCGCTGCCCGCCTGACCCGTGCGGAGACGGAGCGGCTGGCGGTCAAGCTCGGCATGCCGGGCGCCGCAGGCCGGGTCGTGAGCCGCATCTGGCGGAATTCGGCCAAGCGCGCGCTGCTCGAAACCTCGATCAACACGGTGCAGGCGCGACCGGCGCATGCCGCTTACCAGGCGCTGGGCAAGGGCATCATCTGGGGCGTCCTAGATACCGGGATCGCTGCGACACACCCTCATTTCGCGACCCACGGCTCGATCAAGGCGCAGTTCGACTGCACCAAGCGCGGGGACCTCCGCGATGGCGAGGCGGATGACAAGTTCGGGCACGGGACGCACGTGGCCGGCATCATCGCCGGCGAGTACGCGACCGAGGGGCCGGACAGGCGCGTGCTGACCGGCATCGCCCCGCATGCCGGACTCTACGTCTACAAGGTGCTCGACGACGATGGCTCGGGCGACGACGCGTCGGTCATCAAGGCGCTGGACCACGTTGCAACTACCAACGAGCGGGCAGGCCAGCTGGTCATTCACGGCATCAACCTCTCGCTCGGCGGTGGCTTCGACCAGAGCTCCTATGCCTGCGGGTTCTCTCCACTGTGCCGCGAACTGCGCCGGCTGTGGCGGCAGGGCGTGCTGGTGGTGATCGCGGCCGGCAACGAAGGCTTCGCCGAGCTGCAGACCACGCACGGATCCATCGACGCGAACATCGACCTGTCGATCGGGGACCCGGCGAATCTCGAGGATGCGATCGCCGTGGGCTCGGTGCACAAGGCGAACCCGTACTCCTATGGCATTTCCTATTTCTCGTCCCGGGGGCCGACCGCGGACGGGCGGCAGAAGCCTGACTGCGTGGCGCCGGGCGAGCGCATCCTCTCATGCCGTCACGACTTCACCGCGCGGTCAAAGGCGATCGCCCAGCTGTACGTGGAGATGAGCGGCACCAGCATGGCCGCGCCGCACGTCTCCGGCGTGCTGGCGTCGTTTCTCTCACTGCGCAGGGAGTTCATCGGCCAGCCGGATGCGGTGAAGCGGATCCTGCTGGAGAACTGCGCCGACCTCGGCCGCGACCGGCCGATGCAGGGCAGCGGGATGCCCAACCTGATGAAGATGCTGATCGCGACCTGACGGCGCGGCGATCGTCGCCGGCGCCCGGCGGCAGATCCCGCAAGACGCCGCTAAAATGTCCCGGAACGTGAGCTCGACTGCTCAGATGTTAGAGCGACTGTATGAAAATCCTGTTTGTCTGCATGGGCAATATCTGCCGGTCGCCTACGGCCGAAGGCGTGTTCGTGCGCCTGCTGCGCGAGCGGGCGCCTGAACTCGAGGTGGAGGTCGACTCGGCCGGCACGCACGATTACCACGTGGGCGAGCCGCCGGACCGGCGGGCGATCGCAGCCGCGGCGAGACGGGGCGTCGACATATCCACGCTCCGGGCCCGCCGCGTCGACGCCGAGGATTTCGCCCGGTTCGACCTGATCCTGGCGATGGACCAGGACAATCGCTCGACGCTGCTGCGCCTCAGCCCGGCGTCGTTCCACGAGCGCATCCGGCTGCTGATGGAGTTTGCCGGGGAGGTCGAGGGCATGCTCGACGTGCCTGATCCGTATTACGGCGGCGCTGTCGGATTCGAGCGGGTGCTCGACCTCGTCGAGCGCGCGGCGGAAGGGCTGCTGCGCGAGATCATCGCGCGCACGACCGTCGCCCGCTGACAGTTCAGCGGGCGACGGGGCAGGGCGCGGCCGGTCCCCGTCCCTCAGGGCTCCTCGCGAGGCTGCTGCCGCGTCGCATCGCTCGGCGGGGACGGCGTCCAGGCCTCGCGTGGCTCGGGGGCAGGGCCGGCCGAGGTGTCCCTGGCAGGCTGCTGTGTACCCTCGTCGCGTGGCAGGGACAGCCGGGGCTCAGGGGAGGGCAGCAAGGCCGCCGGTTCCCGGGATTGCTGCTGGGTAGACGTGCCGCCAGCCTCGTTTCCGCGAGAATCGCCACCGTTCGATTGCGAAGCCGGATTGCCCGTCTCGCCGCCATCGCGCCGGCGACGTCGGCCACCTCGCCTGGATCGACGACCGCTGCGGCTGCCTTCGGCCCGTTCGGGACGCGTGCGTTCCGTTGCAGCTGCCGCCTCCGGATGCGTGTTGACGGACTCCCCTTCGACCGGAGCGGTTTGCTGTGAAGTCCCGGGCGCCGGTTCCGTTCGCCTGGCCGGTGCAGCGGACTCGTCCCGGCGCCGGTCCCGTCCGGCGCCGTCGCCACCCTCCGGCTTCGGCCTACGCTCGCCTCGACGCTCCGGTCGCTTGTCGCCACGGCGCTCGTCGCGACGCCCATCGCGGCGTCCGTCCTCGCGCCGCGGACCGCTGCGACGCTCATCGCGGCCATCGCGCCGCCCGTCGCGGCTGCGCCGGGCAGACGGCTCGCGTCGCGCCGGGGCCTCCGGTTGCGCCGGTTCGGGAGCCGGCAGCGGGGCGCGCTTGTCTCCCGCCAGCCAGCGCCAGAGACGCACCAGCGCGCCATCCCGGGGACCGTACTGCGGCACCGCAGCTGCGACGGCAGCTGCGGCGACAGGCTCGGGTGCGGGTGCGGGCGGCGGCGCAGGCGAACTCGGCACGACGGTCGTGACCGCCGGGGTCGGCGGCGGCGGCGTCTTCTCCTCGGTCGCGATCGCATCGAGGTCGATCGTCGGCTGCACCGCCATCTGGTGGCTGATCACGGTGTTTTCCGGCAGTCCGGCTTCATCGTCACGGACCCGGCGGATCTCGTAGGCGGGAGTCTCGAGATAGCGGTTCGGCACCAGGATCACATCGACGCCACTGCGGGTCTCGATGCTGTTCAGCCAGTCCCGCTTCTCGTTCATCAGGTAGGTGGCCACATCCACCGGCAGCTGGGCGATCACCTTGGCGGTGCGGTCCTTGCGTGACTCCTCGCCCAGCAGCCTCAGGATCGCGAGTGCCAGCGATTCCACGCTGCGGATCACACCCATGCCACTGCAGCGCGGGCAGACCACGTTGGTCGACTCGCTGATCGAGGGACGCAGTCGCTGGCGCGACATCTCGAGCAGCCCGAAGCGCGAAATGCGCCCGATCTGGATGCGGGCGCGATCCTGCTTCACCGCGTCACGCAGCCGGTCCTCGATGGCGCGCTGGTTCTTCTGCGACTCCATGTCGATGAAGTCGATGACGATCAGGCCGCCGACGTCCCGCAGTCGCAGCTGACGGGCAATCTCCTCCGCCGCCTCGAGGTTGGTGTTCAGCGCAGTGGTTTCGATGTCGGCTCCGCGCGTGCTGCGCGCAGAGTTGATGTCGATCGAAACGAGTGCCTCGGTGTGGTCGATCACGATGCTGCCACCCGAGGGCAGCGTCACCTTGTGCGAGTAGGCGGACTCGATCTGGCTCTCGATCTGGTACCGCGTGAACAGCGGGACGTGCTCGTCGTAGAACTTCAGCTTGCGAAGGTTGCCCGGCATGAAGCGCTGCATGTACTCACGCGCTTCCTCGTAGATCTCGGGCTTGTCGATCAGGATCTCGCCGATGTCGTCGGCAAGATAGTCACGAAGGGCCCGCAGGATGGCCTTGCTTTCCTGGTAGATCAGGAACGGGGCGGGTCGCGTGTCCGCGGCCTGGCGGATCGCGTTCCAGATGTCCACCAGGTTGTTGAGGTCCCACTGCAGCTCCTCCGGCGTGCGGCCCACGCCGGCGGTGCGCACGATGGCGCCCATACCCTCGGGTATCTCGAGGTTGTCCATGGCCTCGCGCAGCTGCTCGCGGTCCTCGCCCTCGATCCGGCGCGAGACGCCGCCGGCACGCGGGTTGTTCGGCATCAGCACCAGGAAGCGGCCGGCGAGGCTGATGAAGGTCGTCAGCGCGGCGCCCTTGTTGCCTCGCTCCTCCTTCTCGACCTGGACGATGACCTCCTGGCCTTCCTCGATCAGCTCGCGCATCCCGGGCCGGCCGCCGTCACCTTCCGGCTGAGGCTTGAAATAGTCCCGGGTGATTTCCTTCAGCGGCAGGAAGCCGTGACGCTCGGAGCCGTAGTCGACGAACGCGGCCTCGAGGCTCGGTTCGACGCGCGTGATGCGGCCCTTGTAGACGTTGGCTTTCTTGCTCTCGCGGGAGGGGATCTCTATGTCAAGGTCGTAAATGCGCTGTCCGTCAACCAGCGCGACACGCAACTCCTCTTCCTGGGTTGCGTTGACGATCATTCTCTTCATCGGTCCTCGCTTGGTACGCGATAAGGACCGTGAACACCCGAACGGGTGGTGCCGTGGCCTTGCGGAGAGGTCGTGCAGCGGCTCGGGTCATGCGGCTGTCATTTTTCGCGCCCGCCGGCACAGGGCCGTCGGACGTCGGACCGGATCCTGGTGGTTTCTGGCATCGTTCCCGCCGGTGTCGCGGCGGGCCCGACGTCCGCCCGGACGAGGGTACCTGCGCGTGTCCACGGCAGCTCGATGGTCTGACGTATCAGAACCAACTAAGATGCGCGCGCCTTTGGCCATTCCGGCCAGGGGGTCGCGGCGCACACTCGGCGCCCGCCCACCGTTGTTTTTCGGCGGAGCAGCGCTTCGGCCGGGGACTCTAGCAAGTGATGGTTGGCAAATCAATGGCTTACGGGAACTCACCAACAGATCGCGTACGGACGCCTTCGCAGGGGCAGGGCGTGCATTACCTGGTTGTGGGCGAGGAGGACGCCGGACAGCGTCTGGACAACTATCTTTTGCGCGAATTGAAGGGCGTGCCGCGCACCCATGTCTACCGCCTGCTGCGCAAGGGGGAGTTGCGGGTGAACAGCAGGCGTGCCAAGCCGGACCAGCGGGTGCAGGCCGGTGACCGGCTGCGGATTCCCCCGCTGCGCAAGCCCGACACCGAGCCTGCGTCGCGCCCGGCCTCGCGAACGCTGCAGGAGCAGGTGATTGCGGCGATCCTCCACGAGGACGACGACATCATCGTGCTGAACAAGCCGGCCGGCATCGCCGTGCACGGCGGCAGCGGCATGAGTCACGGCGTCATCGAAGCGCTGCGCGCGGCCCGGCCGGGAATCGACAGCCTCGACCTGGTGCACCGGCTGGACCGCGAGACCAGCGGTTGCCTGGTGGTGGCCAAGCGCAGGCCGGCACTCCGGGACCTGCATGCGCAGCTGCGGGAGGGTCGGGTCGAAAAACGCTACCTGGCGCTCGTCTGCGGCAAGTGGGACCTCGGCAAGAAGCGCATAGAGCTGCCGCTCGACACCAGTGAGCGCCGCAGTGGCGAGCGCCACGTAGCGGTGCGTGCCCACGGTGCGCCGGCCGTGAGCACCTTCCGTCCGGTCCAGTTCTTCGGCCGGCTGGCGAGCCTGGTCGAGGTGGAGATCGGCACCGGAAAGACCCACCAGATACGGGTCCACGCGGCCTACGCCGGGCACCCGGTGGCCGGTGACGACAAGTACGGCGACCGGGAGCTGAACGCGGAACTCAGGGATTACGGTCTGCGGCGCATGTTCCTGCACGCAGCGTCGATCGGCTTCAACCGGCCCGGCACGCAGGAGCCGATGATGGTCAGTGCGCCGCTCGGCGAGGACCTGAGGGCGGTGCTCGATGCACTGATCAAGGCACCGCGTGGCCGGCGCGCCGCAGGGCGGCGCAAAGCCAGATCATCGGCAGGCCGGTGAGCGCGGTGGGATCGCGCGATTCGATCGTCTCGAACAACGAGATGCCGAGCGCCTCGGCCTTGAATCCGCCGGCGCAATCGAGCGGACGTTCGCGCGCGACGTAGCGGTCTATCTCGGCGGCCTCGAGCTGCCGGAACCTGACGCGGGTGACGTCCACGTGGGCATCAGCCTGGCCCTCGGGGCCGTTGATCACGTGTACCGCAGTCAGGAATACGACTTCACGGCCTGATGATTCCCGCAACTGCCTGCGGCAGTTCGCCTCGCTGCCCGGCTTGCCCAGCAGCGCGCCGTCGCGCACCGCCACCTGGTCGGACCCGATCACGAGTGCTTGCGGGAAGTGCTCGGCCACTGCTTCAGCCTTTTGCTTCGCCAGCCGGCGCGGCAGTTCCTCCACCGTATCGCTCGCCTGCAGCGACTCGTCGATCCCTGGCGGCACGCACTCGAAGGGAAGTCCGAGACGAGCGAGCAGCTCGCGGCGGTAGCGCGAGGTCGAGGCCAGGATGATGCCGGGCGCTGCAGCTGGGCTCACTATCGATCCGGAGGCCTGCGCGGCCTTTGAAAAACAACGATTTAAGGCCCGCAATCCTTTGACAGCGGCGGGGTCGCTGCCTATTATACGCGGCCCATGTCGCCCGCCCCGGCTGACCTCGTCAACTCGGTCGAACTCGCCGGGCGGTCCGCTTGCGTCGAGCGCGAGGTCGGGCTGCAGCAGCTTGATGCGCTGCGCGAGGCCGGCGCGCTAAGCGGGACGCGGGCTCACGCGAGGCTCCAGTTCGCGACCTTCGATGGACGGCCGACGATAGAGGTCGTGGTCGAGGGGCAGGTGTTCCTGCCTTGTCAGCGTTGCCTGGAGCCCTGCGCCTGCGTCATCGAGGAATCGGCGCAGCTGGTGGTGGTTGATAGTGATTCGGCGACGGTTCCCGGAGGGTTCGAGCCGCACCTGGCCGACCCGGAGAGACTGTCGCTGACCGCGTTGATCGAGGAACAGTTGCTGCTCGGCTTGCCGCTCGTCGCGATGCACTCGGATCGAGACGCCTGCCGAGCGGCCACTGGATTGGAGGCCCCTGCGACCGACGCGATGGGCCAGGACAAGCAACGGCCGTTCGAGGGCTTGCGGGGCCTGCTCGGCGAGGACGAGAGCTGATCCGCACAGGAGATCGAGATCATGGCAGTTCAGAAGAGTCGCAAGACGCCGTCCAGGCGCGGCATGCACCGTTCGCACGATCGCCTGCGCGGTCCGGCGCTTTCGGTCGATCCAACCAGCGGCGAAACCCATCTGCGCCACCGCGTGACGGCCGACGGTTTCTATCGCGGCAAGAAGGTGCTGGAGCGACCCGCGGCCGAGGAATCCGAGGACTGAGATCCTCGCGCCTCGCCCAATGCCGGCTGGGGTCACGATTGCGGTAGACGCGATGAGCGGCGATCACGGCGCGGTCGTTGCCGTGCCGGCGTCGCTGGCCGTGCTGGCCGACACACCCGCGCTCGAGATCCTGCTCGTCGGTCGCAGCGCCGAACTGGAGCCCTTGCTGCGGAACGCCCAGGGGCTCGATCGATGTCGCGTCGTCGAGGCCAGCGAAATCGTCGGCATGGACGAGCGGCCCCAGGACGCGCTGCGCCGCAAGAAGGACTCCTCGATGCGGGTCGCCGTCAACCTGGTCAAGCGGGGCGAGGCGGCCGCCTGTGTTTCGGCCGGCAATACCGGAGCGCTGCTCGCGACCGCACGCTTCGTGCTCGGGATGATCCCGGGCATAGACCGCCCTGCGATCGTCTCCGCGATCCCGGCGGCGCATGGCCACACGCTGATGCTGGATCTGGGCGCCAACCCGGACTGCACTTCCGAGCACCTTCTGCAGTTCGCGCTGATGGGCAGCGTGCTTGCAAGCGACCTGCACGGCACGAGCCGGCCCCGTGTCGGACTGCTCAACATCGGCGAGGAAGCCATCAAGGGCACCGCCGAGTTGCGCGAAGCGCACCAGCGGCTCGGCGCCTCGCCGGTCAACTACGTCGGCTTCGTCGAGGGTGACGACATATTCTCCGGCGACGTGGATGTCGTCGTCACCGATGGGTTCTCCGGTAACGTGGCGCTGAAGACGATGGAAGGCGTGGCGCGGCTGATCACCTCGATCATGCGGGAGGAATTCACCCGGGATCCGCTGCGCAAGTTCGGTGCGCTGATGGCATCGCCGGCGCTGAATGCGCTGAAGGCGCGGCTCGATCCGCGCGCTTACAACGGTGCCAGCATGGTCGGGCTCGGCGGCGTAGTCATCAAGAGCCACGGCGGTGCGGACGAGGTCGCGTTCGCAAACGCGGTCCGTGTCGCAGTGCTCGAAGTACAGAAAGGCGTGCCCGCGCAGATTGCGAAGTTGCTCGAGCGGGCGAGGTCCGACTACGGGAGTTCGACTCCGCCGGCCGGGAACTGAGCGCGGTCAGCCGCGGGCGCTACGCCGTTCCGCGGCCCGCCGGCGGCGCATCCGCGAGACGAGCTGCTTGCGCCGGCGCGCGAGCTGGGCGTTGGCCGCTTCGGCCGACGCGCGGCCGTCCCGCTTGCCCCGGGTCGTACTGCTGCGGAACCGGCAGAAGTCCTCGTAGGCTTCGATCTCGTGCCGCAGCTCGAGGAATACGAGTTCGATCATCACCGCGTCGTCGAGCAGCCCGATGCCGGGAATCTCGTCCGGTATGATGTCCTCGGGGTCGCAGACATAGGCGAGCGCGGCGAGCACGGGGCTGCGCTCAGACTTCTCGAGCGGCCACTGCGCGTCCTGCAGCATTTCCAGCAGGCAGCCGAGCTTGTCGAGCCGCAGCGCGACGAAGTCGGGCAGCTGCTTGTCCCGCATCGCGGCGAGCAGTTCTGCCGCGGCGCCGATGATCTCCTCGTCATCCGCACTGCGGACCGAGGCATGCGCCTTGCGCAGCTCGCGCTGGAAATGGCGAAGATCCCGGTCAGAGAGCTCGATCGTCAGTTTGAAAGGCATGTCGTACCCTGCTGCACAAGGCTACTGTCGGAACCGCGGCACGGTCAACGAGGTCACAACCGCAACGGCATGCCTCGCTACAATGCGATGCCCCGGACGGAGGAAAGGTTGCATGTTCGCACGCCAGCGCAGGATCGTCGTGCTTTCCCTGATGTCGACGCTGCTCGTGTCCGCCAGCGCCGCGGCGGGCCCGAGCGAGTACCTGCTTCCCGAGGACGGCGACAACGTGATCGGTGTCCTGACGACTGACTTCGCGCGTCAGGAGGACACGCTGCTCGACATCGGTCGAAGGCACGGCGTCGGTTACGAGGAGATCATGGCTGCGAATCCGGGCGTCGATCCCTGGCTGCCGGGCGAGGGTACGGAGATCCTGATCCCGACTCGCTTCGTTCTACCCGATGCGCCGCGGGAAGGGCTGGTCGTTAACCTCCCCGAGCACCGCCTCTATTACTACCCGCCCGCGAAAAAGGACGAGCCGCGCGTGGTGCGTACCTACCCGATCAGCGTCGGCAAGATGGACTGGAAAACGCCGCTGGGAATCACGAGGGTCGTCTCCAAGCAGGAGCGCCCGAACTGGTACCCGCCGGAGTCTGTGCGCCTCGAGCACGAGCAAAAGGGTGATCCGTTGCCGAAGGTCGTCCCGCCCGGGCCCGACAATCCGCTCGGTGAGCATGCGATGCGACTCGCGATACCGGGCGGCTCCTACCTGATTCACGGCACCAATCGCCCCGCCGGAGTGGGCATGCAGGTTACGCACGGCTGCATCCGTCTGTTCCCGGAGGACATCGCCGAGCTGTACCAGCTCGTGCCCGTGAATACCCGGGTCAACCTCGTGGACCAGACGACCAAGGTGGGCTGGTATCGCGGAACGCTCTTCGTCGAGCGGCACGCCCCACTGGACGGCACCGAGGATCCGGCTCACTACGAGCTGGGCGAGGCGACCAACCTGGTCCAGGGCGCGATCGAGGGACGGAGCGTGGAAGTCGACTGGCCGGGGGTCCGGCAGACCTTCGAGCAGGCCAGCGGCGTGCCGGTCGCGGTGTCCTCGCCGGTGCGCATGGGACAAAACTGAGCGGTCGGGCGCGCAGTGCGGCCGGGCCGCACTGTAAAAAAAGCGCCGCGGTTTCCCGCGGCGCCCTGTTCGAAGCGATCTGATTCCGGGCGCTGTTTACTTGCCCATCGACTTGCGGAACGCGCGGTCGATCTTCTCGTTCGTGGCATCGCAGCACGCCTGGGAGGCCTGCGCGGCCTGCAAGGCCTGGTTGGCCGTGTTCTGGGCGGAGGTCGCAGTATTGCCGGCCGTGGAAGCGGCGGCAGCGGCGGCGTCGGCCGCAGCCCGGGCAGCGGCCGCGTCCTGTGCGGCAGCCTTGGCGGCTGCGTCGGCGGCGTCGATACGGGCGACCAGGTCCTGGTTCGCGCAGCCAGAGGCCGTCGCAACGATCAGTGCGGCGGTACCGATGGTCAGCGTCCTAACGATGGCATTCTTCATGTGTGTCATTCCTCGGTGGGTTGGATGAGTCGCGCAAGCCTGTGGCAAGCCCTCGACCTGCAGCGGCGCAGCGCCTTCGGGGCGAGGCACTCACCGCAGTCGAATAGGCGATGCTACCCGATGAGCCGCCGCCCATAAAGACAGCCGGGAGGTCATGCCCGAAATTCCGCGTCCGGTCGCGTGGACCGCGCCGGGCCGGCCACTGTCAGCCCGGCTCGAGCTCCTGCTGCAGACGGGCGAGACCGGCTCCCTCGATCCGGATCCGCTGAGAGACGTGGACCGACCAGCCGACAATCGCCAGGGTCACCAGGGCGAGGGCACCGATGACCTGGGGTGTGCGCTCGATCAGCGGCCAGAACTCCTCCGGCCAGAAGAACCACGACGCCGGATACCAGGCCAGCAGGAACAGCACCTCGAGCGCGTAGAGCAGCCAGGCGAAGCGCAGCGCAAGACGCCGTCGCAGCAGTCTTTCGCGTGCGAGTGCGAGATAGTCGCGCGTGCTGTGTCCTGCCGGTTCCCACAGACCCCGGCGGTTGGAACTCGAGAACTGCAGCGCGGTGGCCGTGAACCACAGCAGCGCGAATCCCCAGACGAAGCTTGGAAGGCTCTTGTCCGTGGCCAGCGTCCACGCGGCCAGGCACACCAGCGCAAGGCCGACGGCGTACTCGAGCAGCGTGCCGAGCAGCATGCGCCGGCTCTCGGACCGGACCCGGCGACGGATGTCGTGCGGGTCGTCCGGCGCCGCATCTTGTTCGCTTCCGAGCCAGATCTGCGTCAGCGTGTCCCAGTTGACTGCGTCGCTCATCGTCGTACCTCCGGCTTGATGACTGTGGAAAGCGCTGCGCGGGCGCGGCTCAGGCGTACCGCCACGTTGTTCTCGGTGATGCCGAGTATTTCGGCGATCTCGCGACCGCTGAGGCTCTCGAGGCTCAGCGTCACGACCTCGCGCTGGATCAGGGGCAGGTCGCGTATTGCGGCGAGCAGCAGCGCGCGCCGACGGTTTGCGTCGACGTGCTGCTCGACGTCGGCCCCGGGTTGCGGGATGTCTAAGGCGTCCTCGAGCGGCGCGGCGGGAAGGCGTCGCCGACTGGCGTGGGTGATCGCGCGGTTGTGTGCGACCCGGTAGACGAAGGTTCGCTCACTGCAGTCGCCGCGGAAGGTGGGCAGGGCCTTCCAGAGGGCGAGCCAGATGTCCTGCAGGAGATCCTGGCGTTCAGTCGGCTCGCGCTCGTAGGCGGCGACCAGCCGGGCCAGAGGAGCCCGGTACTGTTCCAGCAGTTGCTGGAAGCGCGCTTCGAGGCGGGGTAGGGCCACGGCATCGGTGGGAAGGGCGGTATCCATGTGATGGTAGTCCCGCGGCCGGGCAAAACCTTACGTGGCGCTTGCCTTGACCGAGAGGACTGTATATAAAAACAGTACATGTATATCCATACAGGGATGCCCGATGGACGAACTCACGCCACGTCAGCGCCAGGTACTGCGTTTCATACAGGACTCGTTGCACGAGCGGGGGCTGCCGCCCACCCGTGCAGAGATCGCCGAGGCACTCGGTTTCCGCTCTGCCAACGCAGCCGAGGAGCACCTGCGTGCGCTGCAGCGCAAGGGCGTCCTCGAGCTGCGGCCCGGCGCCTCGCGAGGCATCCAGCTCAGGGATGCGATTCGCGACCAGCTCGGACTGCCGCTGATCGGCCGCGTTGCCGCCGGCAGGCCGATCCTCGCCGAGGAGAACATCGAGGCCCACTACCAGGTCGATCCGCAGATCTTCCAGCCGCGTCCGCATTACCTGCTGAAGGTACGCGGCATGAGCATGCGCAATGCCGGCATCCTCGACGGTGACCTGGTCGCCGTGCATCGCACGCCGGAGGTACGCAACCGGCAGATCGTCGTCGCACGCCTCGAGAACGAGGTCACGGTGAAGCGTTACCGCCAGGAGGGTTCCATCGTCTGGCTGCTGCCCGAGAACGAGGAATTCGAACCCCTGCGCGTCGACCTCAAGGAGGAGTCGCTGATCATCGAGGGCGTGGTGGTCGGCGTCCTCCGGCAGATGGCCCCCCGGCATTGACCACGCCGCATTCCGCCCCACGCCATGTCTTCATTCGAGGATCTGCTGCGCCATCCCGCGCTCTGGCTGGCGCGGGAACAGGACACGGGCACGCAGCCGCCCGGACTGCCCACGGGATTCGTGATGCTCGACCGTTGCCTGCCGGGCGGCGGCTGGCCCCGCCGGGGCCTCATAGAGATCCTCACCGACCATCACGGCATCGGCGAGCTGAGCCTGCTCGTACCGGCGCTCGCCTCGCTGTGCGCTGACGAAGCAGCGGAGGGCTGGCTCGCCTGGGTCTCGCCTCCTTACCAGCCCTACGCACCCGCGCTCGCTGCCTGCCACATCGACGTGCAGCGGGTGCTGCTGATCCGCGCACAGCCGGCCGAGTGGGCCATGGAACAGGCCCTGCGTTCGGGTGCCTGCAGTATCGTGCTCGCCTGGTCGAGCTCGGACGACTTGCCGGTGCTGCGTCGACTGCAGCTGGCCGCAGAGCAGTCGTGCTGCCTGGCGGTGCTGTTCAGGCGCAGCAGCAGGGCCCGCGAGCCTTCGCCAGCCGTGCTGCGCCTGGTGCTCGAAGCGGACCACGGCGGGCTCACCGTTCACGTCCTGAAGAGCCGTGGCGGTCGCCCGGTGAGCCTGCAGATGGGCCGGTTGCCGGATCCAGCGGATGCGATGTCCGGGAACGTGCGGTGACTGCGCCGCTTGCTGGAAAGCGCCGCGCCGCAGCCAAGGGCGCCCTGCGCCTGGAATCGGCGCGTATGCAGACCGGGTCCCGCCCTGCAGGCGACGCCGGTTCCCGGCCCGGCGACGACTGCCGGATGCGAGCCACGGCGGCGCAACGCGAGCTCTGGCTCGCCGTCCACCTGCCGCAGCTGATGCTGGAATCTCTCGGTGAGGCGGGCAGCATGCTGCGGCGCAGTGGCCGCCCTGCAGGGCGGCCACTTGAGCAGGCCGCGTCACCGCTCGCCATCGTGGACCAGCAGCGTGGCAGCAGGATCGTCTGCGCCTGCAACGTTCCCGCTGCGCGCGCGGGCATCCACGCAGGCATGGCGCTCAATTCCGCACTGGCGCTGTTGCCGGAACTCGAGGTGCAGGCGCGTGCCGAACGTCGCGAGCGTGAACTGCTGGAGGCCCTCGCCGAGTGGGCGCTTGGGTTCACGTCGCGGGCGAGTCTCGAGCGGCCCGATGCCGTGCTGCTCGAGTTGCGCGGCAGCCTGCGACTGTTCGGCGGCGTCGCGGCGCTGCTCGAACGCATGCGTGCCGAGCTGCGGGCGGCAGGGCTGAGTCCTTCGCTGGCCCTGACACCGGCGCCGCTCGCTTCGCTGTGGTTCGCGTACGCGGGAGTCGAAACCCGGCTGCGCCGACCGGACAGCCTCGTGGGCCGTCTTGCGGCGCTGCCGTTAGCCTGCACGCGCTGGCCGCAACGCAGCCTGGAGTTGCTCGGCAACATGGGTGTGCGAACGCTCGGCGACTGCATGCGCCTGCCGCGGGACGGTTTCGCGCGGCGGCTGGGTCCGCAGATGCTGCAGATGCTCGACCGCGCCACCGGCCGTCTGCCCGACCCGCGATCGGCGTTTGCAGCGCGCGAACGTTTCCGTACCGTGCGCGAGCTGGAACCCGAGGTCGGCGACGTGGACCGGCTCGAATCCGCAACCTCGAAGATGCTCGTGGAACTCTGTGATTTTCTGCGGCAACGCGGCTGCGCGATTCAATCACTCGAGTTCCGGTTGCGGCACCGCGCCGCGCCCGCCACGCGGCTGTCGCTGCACTTTGCGCAGGTGACGGCACAGCACGAGGACATGGTCGTGCTGCTGCACGAGCGCCTGCTGCAGCTTGCCTTGCCCGGGCCCGTGCATGCGCTGCAGTTGCGCAGCGGTCCGTTGAATCCAGCCCGGGGCGAGACTGCGGTTCTGTTCCGGGAGGCCGGGCATGCTGCGCCAGGCTGCGGCGCGCTGCGGCTGGTCGAGCGTCTTCGTGCACGGTTGGGCGTGGATGCGGTGCAGAGCCTGAGTCCCGTCGCCGAGCATCGGCCGGAGTCGGCCTGGCGGCTCATCGAACCGGTGATCGCGCAATCCAGCACCATGAAGCCGAAGCGGCAAGGTCGCGGCGAGTCGCTGCAGCAGCCCGGCGCATTCCATGGCGCCCGTCCGCTGTGGCTCCTCGGTGAGTCGCAGCTTCTGCCGGGCACACGACCGGGCTTCGGGGGCGAGCTCGTGCTCGAGGAAGGACCCGAGCGCATCGAGTCGGGCTGGTGGGACGGTCGCGACGTGACGCGCGATTACTACGTCGCGCGCAACCCGGCCGGCGTGCGCCTGTGGGTATACCGCGAGCGCGGTCCGGGCGGTCGCTGGTTCCTGCAGGGCGTCTTCGGCTGATGCGGGGCGATGCGCATGGACGGGGACTACGCGGAGCTGCACTGTGTATCGAATTTCAGTTTCCTGCGCGGCGCCGCCGCGCCCGAGGAGCTGGTCGAGCGCGCCGCAGAACTTGGCTACGCGGCGCTCGCGATCACCGACGAGTGCTCGGTCGCCGGTGTCGTTCGTGCGCAGCTCGCGGCACGCGAGCATGGCCTGAAGCTCATCGTCGGAGCCGAGTTCCGTCTCGACGACGGCCTGCGCCTCGTACTGCTTGCCAGCAATCGCCGTGGCTACGGCCAGCTCTGCCGGCTGATCACCCGGGGCCGCCGCGCCGCAGCGAAGGGCCAGTATCTGCTGCGTCGAAGCGACTTCGCGATGGAAGCGGGGGAAGCAGGGGATAGGGGACAGGAGGAAGCAGGGGATAGCGGACAGGGGATAGGGGATAGTGGAAGAGGGGACGTCCAGGCATTTTCCGGCGCTTCACTATCCCCTACCCCCTACCCCCTAACCCCTCTCTCTCTTTCCGACTGTCTCGCCCTCTGGCTGCCTGCGGCGCATCCGGACCCGGAGGAGGGCCGCTGGCTCAACACGGTCTTTCCCGGCCGGCTATGGATCGCCGTGGAACTGCTCACCACCGGACGGGACCGACGGCGGCTCGCGGCGCTCGAGGCGCTGGGGTCCGAGCTCGACCTGCCGCTGGTTGCAGCGGGCGACGTTCACATGCACGCGCGCGGCAGACGCGCGTTGCAGGATGTACTCACGGCGATCCGCCACCGTACCACCGTCGAATGCGCGGGCTATGCGCTCTTTCCGAACGGCGAGCGGCACCTGCGGCCGCTCGATCGGCTACGGGAGCTCTATCCGCCCGGCCTGCGTTCGGCGACGCTGGAGATAGCCGGGCGCTGCAGCTTCTCGCTCGAGGAGCTGCGCTACGAATATCCGCGCGAACTCGTGCCGGAGGGGCATACGCCGGGTCAATGGCTGCGTCGTCTCACGGCCGAGGGCCAGCGCCGGCGCTGGCCCGGGGGCACGCCGCCCAGGGTCGAGCGGCTCATCGAGCACGAACTCGGGCTGATCGAGGAACTCGGCTACGAGCCGTACTTTCTCACCGTCCACGACATCGTCGAGTTCGCACGCTCGCGCGGCATTCTCTGCCAGGGGCGCGGGTCCGCGGCCAACTCGGCGGTCTGCTTCTGCCTCGGCATCACCGAGGTGGATCCCGCGCGCATGTCGCTGTTGTTCGAGCGCTTCGTCTCGCGCGAGCGCAACGAGCCGCCCGACATCGACGTGGATTTCGAGCACGAGCGGCGCGAGGAAGTCATCCAGTACGTCTATGCGAAGTACGGCCGGCAGCGGGCGGCGCTCGCGGCGACGGTGATCTGCTACCGCCCGCGCAGCGCCTTGCGCGACGTCGCGGGGGCGCTGGGACTCGATCCGCTGCAGGTGGCGGCACTGGCGCGCTCGATGCAGTGGTGGGACGGTTCGCGGATCGATCCCGAGCGCGTGCGCGAGGCCGGGCTGGATCCGCAGAGCCCGGTGCTCATGAGGGTGCTCGCGCTCGCCCGCGCGCTGCTCGGTTTTCCGCGCCATCTTTCCCAGCACGTCGGCGGATTCGTCATCGCCCGTGACCTGCTCGAGGAACTGGTGCCGGTCGAGAACGCCGCGATGCAGGAGCGTACCGTGATCCAGTGGGACAAGGACGACCTCGACGCGCTCGGGCTGCTCAAGGTGGACCTGCTCGGTCTCGGCATGCTGAGCGCGATCCGCAGGGGGTTCGGGCTGATCGAGCGCTTTCGCGGCCGCAGCCTGACGCTGGCGACGGTGCCGGCCGAGGATCCGGCGGTGTACGGGATGATCTGCGAGGCCGACACGATGGGCGTCTTCCAGATCGAATCGCGCGCGCAGATGGCCATGCTGCCGCGCCTCAGGCCGCGCTGCTACTACGACCTGGTGATCGAGGTCGCGATCATCCGTCCCGGTCCGATCCAGGGGGACATGGTGCATCCGTACCTGCGGCGACGCAGCGGTCTCGAGCCGGTGAGCTATCCCAGTCCCGAGGTGCGCGGCGTGCTCGAGCGCACGCTCGGCGTGCCGATCTTCCAGGAGCAGGTGATGCAGCTCGCCGTCGTTGCAGCCGGCTTCACACCCGGCGAGGCGGACTCGCTCAGGCGCGCGATGGCCGCCTGGCGGCGCAAGGGAGGACTTGGGCCGTTCGAGCAGCGATTGATCCGCGGCATGGCGGAGCGCGGCTTTGATGAGCAATTTGCACGGCAGATCTTCCGCCAGATCCTGGGCTTCGGCGAATACGGCTTTCCGGAGTCGCATGCCGCGAGCTTCGCGCTGCTGGTCTATGTCTCCGCCTGGCTCAAGCGGCACGAGCCCGCAGCCTTTGCCGCTGCGCTGATCAACAGCCAGCCGATGGGTTTCTATGCGCCTGCACAACTGCTTCAGGACGCGCGCCGGCACGGTGTCGAGGTCCGCCCGGTGGACGTGCGCAGCAGCGAATGGGACTGCACGCTCGAGCGGCGCGAGGACGGCGAGCCCGCCCTGCGCCTGGGCCTGCGGCTGGTCAAGGGCCTGTCCGAGGGTGCGGCGATGCGCCTGCTCGGGGCCCGGACGGGAGCCGGATTCCGGACCACGCAGCAGCTCGCGACCCGCGCCGCGCTGGATCGCCGGGAACTCGGCTGCCTCGCGGCAGCCGGGGCACTCGAGGGTCTCGCAGGTCACCGGCACCGCGCGGCCTGGCAGGTCGCGGGCGTCGAGCCGCCTCTGCCGCTGATCACCGAGCCCGGCATTCCCGAGGGGCTTCCGCTGCTGCGTGCCCCAGGCGAGTCGGAGGACATCGTCGCCGATTATGCGCACACAGGGTTCACTCTCAGGCGACATCCGCTGGCGCTGCTGCGGCCACGTCTCGAGGCTGCCGGGCTGTTGAGTGCCGAGCGCCTGCGCCAGCAGCCGCCCGGATCGAGCGTGCGCACCGCGGGCCTCGTGATCACCCGGCAGCGGCCCGGCAGCGCCGGGGGCGTCACTTTCGTCACGCTCGAGGACGAGACCGGCTACGTGAACCTGATCGTCTGGCGTGCGGTCGCTGAACGGCAGCGCAGGGCGCTGGTCGGCTCGAGGCTGATGGGAGTGAGCGGCCAGCTACAGATCGAGGGCGGGGTCATGCACCTGATCGTGCACAGGATCCGTGACCTGAGCGGCTGGCTGGCCCCGCTGCGCGCGCCATCCCGGGATTTTCACTAGGCCGCGACGCTAGCGTCGACGAGGTCGCGGCGCGTCTCCGATGTCGTAGTCGTCGAAGTCGCTGAGCAACTCGTTGGTCCGCTTCTGCTCGAGCAGGCGCTCGAGCTTGCGCCAGGCGGGTTCTGGTCCGCGCACGCTGCCGCGCTTGCGCTTGTCGAGGTCCTGCATGAGGCGGTCGACGTCGAGGCTCTCCTCATCCGTGGAGGATTCCTCGTCGTCGTCATCCTCGAAATCATCCGATTCTGGCTTCTCGCTCATCGAAAAACCTACGCCAAGACCGTCAACGCTGCGCTGGCGCGACTTATACTGCGACCCCCGGGGCGTCGGCAAGATCCCCGTTGCGGTGGGCTCAGTGCAACAGGTTGGCCATCTTGCGCCTGTAGCCTGCCACCAGCTCGTGCTCGGGCCCCAGCAGGTCGAAGGCCATCAGCAGGCTTCGCCGCCCGAGGTCCTCGCCGAAGGAGCGATCGCGGCGCATCAGCTCCAGCCACTCCGCGAGCGCCGTGGCATGGTCCGCTGCCAGCAGGTGGTGCGCGGCCAGCGCGTGGCGAGCCGCGTGATCGAAGGGGTCCTTCTCCAGCCTCTGCCGCAGTGCCGGCACGTCCGGCTCGGCGGTCGCAGCCTCGACGAAGCTCACGAGCGCCCTGAGCCCCTTCAGATGCCCGTCCTCGGGAGCGACCGCTTCGAGCTGGTCCAGCGTCCCGGCGGCCGCTACGGAATCCCGCAGGGCGAGCTGCTGGGCGGCGAGTTCGGCCAGCAGCGCAGCGTCCCCGGGCCGTTCCCCGAGCGCTGCCGTCAGGAGCCGCTGCGCCCCGACGTGATCGCCGCGGCTGCCGAGCTCGCGGGCCTGCGCAAGTGCGCCGGTGTCCTCCACGCCCAGGTACTTGTCCAGCAGCGCGCGGACCGAGGCCTCCGGCTGGACGCCGACGAACTGCTCGACGGGCTTCCCGTCGCGAAACAGCATCACGGTCGGAATGCTCCGGATCCCGAACTGCGAGGCCAGTTCCTGCTGCTCGTCGGTGTTGACCTTGGCGAGCACGAAGCGGCCACGGTAATCGTCCGCGATGCGATCGAGCATCGGCATCAGCACGCGGCAGGGTCCGCACCACGGCGCCCAGAAGTCCACCAGGACCGGCCGCTCGGCCGATGCGTCCAGCACGCTGGCAGCGAAATTCCCGGTCGTAGCCACGATCTTGTATGAAGCGTCCGACATGTCCTACCTCTGGCCTGCGCGCTGATTCTCGTGACTGCGGGGCTCGAGGGCAAGCGTCGTGCCGACCGGCTGCGCCCGGTGAATTTCTCTATACTCGCCCGCTTTGCCAAGCGATTGAATCCCCTCGGGAAAGGAGTGACTTATGCTGAACAGAGCTGCGCCTCGTCTGGTTCTTGGAATCACCCTGCTGGGCGCTTGCTGGCCCGCGCTTGCCGAGTGGAGCGGCAGGGGCGAGCTCGGCGCCTCGTTCGCGAGCGGCAACAGCGAGAACGAGGCGGCGAACGGCGCGCTGGTGCTGAGGAACAGGACGGACAGCTGGCAGCACGAGCTCGGCTTCGCCGGCAACTACGGAAACGATGGGACGACGACGACGGCGCAGCGCTGGGAATTCCGTGGACAGTCGCAGTACGCGCTCACCGAGAAGACCTACTGGTTCGGTGCCGGCCGCTACGAAGACGACCGTTTCAGCTCCTTCGACTACCAGGCCTCGCTGTCGACCGGTCTCGGGTACAAGTTCATCGACAACGAGCGCACGAAGCTCTGGGTGCAGGGCGGTGTCGGTTACCGCTTCGCCGAGATCAGGTTGACCGGCGAGTCCGAGGACGGCGTGATCTTCCGGGGCGACCTCGGCTTCGAGCAGCAGCTCACTGAGACGACCCGGATCGTGAACCGGTTCCTGGTGGAGGCCGGCTCCGACAACACCTATTACCAGAACGACCTGGGACTCGAGGTCACGATCACCGGTGCGCTCGGCCTGCGCGTTGGCTACCAGGTGCGCCACAACACGGACGTGCTGCCGGGCCTCGAGAAGACCGATACGCTGATGACGGTCGGGCTGCTGTACGACACGAAGTAACCCTCGACCGCTTCGAGGCCGACCCGGCGAGCCCGAGTGGTTGCCGCCCGCGGGCTGGCTCGTTTGGATAGAATCGGGCGAGCAATCCACTGGAGCCTTTCCATGTCAGGGTCTTCCGCCGCGGGTCCCGAGTCGCCGTTCGTGTTCGCCCGTCAGGAGGATTTCCTGACCCCGGTCGGAAGCGCGGTCAATGGCGATTTCCTCGCCGACGAAGAGCGCATAGTCCGGCGCCTCGCGGATGCGGCGCGCCTCGACGCCGCCGCGGCGGCGGAGGTCCAGGCCACGGCGGTGCGGCTGGTGGAGGCGGTGCGCAAGGCACCGGCTGCAAAGGGCGGCCTCGATGCCTTCCTGCGGCAGTACGACCTGTCCTCGCAGGAAGGCGTGATGCTGATGTGCATCGCCGAGGCGCTGTTGCGCATTCCGGACGACGAGACGGCGGACCGGCTGATCGCGGACAAGATCAAGGGCGGCGACTGGTCGAGCCATCTCGGCGACAGCCAGTCCCTGTTCGTGAATGCCTCGACCTGGGGGCTGATGTTGACCGGCCGCGTGATCCGTCTAGATCCGGGTGACGTGGCCGCGCCCTCCGGGGCCGTCTCGAGGGTGGTCGGTCGGGTCGGCGAGCCGGTGGTTCGTGCCGCGATGCGCCAGGCGATGCGGATCATGGGACACCAGTTCGTGATGGGTCGCAGCATCGGCGATGCGCTGGAGAAATCCCTCGCCGGGGGAAATCGCCGCTATCGCTACACGTTCGACATGCTCGGCGAAGCGGCGCTCCGCACCTCGGACGCGGACCGGTATTTCGAAGCCTATCGATCGGCCATCGCGTCGATCAGTTCACGGGTCGGCGAATACGCTGACTTCGAGGCACGGCCGAGCATCTCGGTGAAGCTCTCGGCGATGCACCCGCGCTTCGAGCGCACACACCGGACCCGCGTGCTGGCCGATCTCGCTCCGCGCCTGCAGGAACTGTGCCTGCTCGCGCGCGAAGCGGGTATCGCGCTGACGCTGGACACCGAGGAGTCGGAGCGCCTCGAGCTGACGTTCGAACTGCTGGAACGGGTGGCGCGGGACCCGCGACTCGAGGGCTGGTCCGGTCTCGGCATCGCGGTGCAGACCTACCAGAAGAGGGCGCCGGCGATGCTTCGCTGGCTGATCGACCTGGCGCGGGAGACGCACCGCACGCTGCACGTGAGGCTGGTCAAGGGCGCCTACTGGGACAGCGAGATCAAGCGCGCGCAGGAGCGTGGAATGCCAGGTTATCCGGTGTTCACGCGCAAGCCGAGCACCGACGTTTCCTATCTGGCCTGCGCCAGGCTCGTGCTCGAGAAGGGACCCGAGATTTATCCGCAGTTCGCATCCCACAACGCCCATACGGTCGCGGCGGTCTGGCACATGGCGAAACGCTACGGCCGAGAGTTCGAGTTCCAGCGGCTGCACGGCATGGGGGAGGACCTGTACTCCGTCGTGACGAGTCGCGACGGCCTGAATGTTCCGTGTCGCGTCTATGCGCCGGTGGGTGAGCACGAGGACCTGCTGCCATATCTCGTGCGTCGGCTGCTCGAGAACGGATCGAACACGTCCTTCGTGAACCGGATCGCCAACGAGAGCGAACCGGTCGAGAACATCGTCGCCGATCCGGTGGCGATCGTCGATGGCTGGGACCGGGTCTCGCATCCGCGGATCCCGCTGCCGGTGGATCTGTACCAGCCGGAGCGTCGGAACTCCACGGGACTGAACCTGGCCGACGGCACGCAGTTGCGGCAACTGGCCGACCGCATGCAGAAGGTGTCGCGGCGCGACTGGCTCGCCGCTCCGATCATCGGCGGTCAGGAGCGCGAGGGTGCGGTGCAGACGATCCGTAACCCGGCGAACGGCGAGGAAGTCGTAGGCGAGGCCCAGGTCGCGGACTCCGCGCAGGCGACGGAGGCGATCGGTATTGCTGCGGCCGCGCAGCCGGCCTGGAACGCGGCGGGTGCGGGCGCCCGCGCGGAGGCGCTCGAGCGCGCTGCAGACCTGTTCGAGCAGCAGCTGCCGGAATTCGTCGCGATGTGCGTGCGCGAGGCCGGCAAATGCATCCCGGACAGCATCGCCGAGGTCCGGGAGGCGATCGATTTCCTGCGCTACTACGCAGCCCGGTCCCGCGAGGACTTCGGCCGTCCGCTGCGACTGCCGGGACCGACCGGGGAAAGCAACGACCTGCTGATGCAGGGTCGCGGCGTATTCGCATGCATCAGTCCGTGGAATTTCCCGCTCGCGATCTTCACCGGCCAGGTGGCCGCGGCGCTGGCCGCCGGGAACGCGGTCGTGGCGAAGCCGGCCGAGCAGACGCCGCTCGTCGCGGCCCAGGCGGTCCGCCTGCTGCTGCAGGCCGGCATCCCGGGCGAGGTTCTGCACCTGCTGCCCGGCGACGGCGCGACCGTCGGCGCGCGGCTCACGGCGGACCCGCGGGTCGCCGGCGTCGCTTTCACCGGCTCCACCGAAACTGCGAAGATCATCAACCGCACGCTCGCCGGCCGCGACGGTCCGATCCCGGTGCTGATCGCCGAGACGGGCGGCCAGAACGCGATGATCGTCGACAGCTCGGCCCTGCCCGAGCAGGTCGTGCTGGACGCGGTGCACTCCGGCTTCAACAGCGCTGGCCAGCGCTGCTCGGCGCTCCGCGTACTGTGTGTCCAGGAAGACATCGCGCCGAAGCTGCTGAAGCTGCTCGCGGGCTACATGGACGAGCTGGTAATCGGCAACCCGGCGTTCCTGTCGACCGACATCGGACCGGTGATCGACTCGGCCGCCCAGCAGATGCTGGAGCGACATGCCAGCGACGTCACCCGGCGCGCGCCCTGGCAGCACCGGATCCAGCCAGGCCCCGAGATCCGAGCCGGCACTTTCGTCGCGCCGCTCGCGGTGGAGATCGACTCGGTGTCCGCGCTCGAGCGCGAGTGGTTCGGGCCGATCCTGCACGTGTTGCGCTATCGTGCGCGCGACCTCGAGCGCGTGGTCGATGCGATCAACGCGACAGGCTACGGGCTCACCTTCGGCATTCACAGCCGGATCGACACGACCGTGAAGCGGGTCGCTGCGCGCGTCTCGGCCGGGAACGTCTACGTCAACCGCAACATCATCGGTGCCGTCGTGGGCACCCAGCCCTTCGGCGGCTGCGGACTCTCCGGGACCGGTCCCAAGGCGGGTGGCCCGCACTACCTGCATCGCTTCGCTCACGAGAGGACGTTGACGATCAACACCTCGGCGGTGGGTGGGAACGCCTCGCTGCTGGCGATGGAATGAGCCTCAGCGTTCTCGATATCTTCAAGATCGGCGTCGGTCCGTCGAGTTCGCACACGATGGGCCCGATGAACGCGGCCTGCGCGTTCGCCACGGACCTGCAGCAGATGCGTCGCCTCGATGAAACCGCGCGGATCGGCGTGCAGGTGTATGGATCGCTGGCGCTGACCGGGCAGGGCCACTGCACGGACCGGGCCGTGCTGCTCGGGCTGGAAGGCTGGCGACCCGAGAGCGCGGAGCCTGCGCAGATGGAGCCTGCGCTCGCGCGGATCCGGGGCAGCGGGCGATTGCGCCTGCTCGGGCTGCACGAGATCCCTTTCGACGAGCCGATGGACCTGCTGTTCCATCGCGACCAGACGCTGCCGCTGCATCCGAACGGCATGCGCTACACCGCGCTCGATGCCGAGGGCGGGCTGGTGCACCGCGAGGAGTTCTATTCGACCGGCGGCGGCTTCATCGTGCGGGCCGCCGATTTCGGCCGCAGCTGCGAAGGCGAGGCGGCCGTCGAAGTGCCTTACCCGTTCACCTCGGCGCGCGAGCTTCTGGATGCCTGCCGCTCGCACGGACTGGAACTGCACGAGCTGGTGCTGGCCAACGAGGGCGCCTGGCGGCCCGCGGCCGAGACCCGCGCGGCGCTGCTCGGGATCCGCGACGTGATGGTGGACTGCATCGAGCGCGGCTTTCGAGGCAGCGGGCTGTTGCCGGGGGTGCTGAAGGTACGCCGCCGGGCGGCCCGCTTGAGCCGGTTGCTGGCGGAGTCCCCGGGGCAGCGGCCGCTCGAGGTGATGGACTGGGTGAACGCGTTTGCACTGGCGGTGAACGAGGAAAATGCCGCCGGCGGGCGCGTCGTGACGGCGCCGACGAACGGCGCGGCGGGCATCATTCCGGCGGTGCTGAGCTACTACCGCCGCTTCGAGCCAGGCGCCACCGAGGACGGCGTGCTGCGCTTGCTGCTCGTGGCCGGCGTGATCGGCATCCTCTACAAGCGCAACGCGTCGATCTCCGGGGCAGAGATGGGTTGCCAGGGGGAGGTGGGCGTGGCCTGCTCGATGGCGGCCGCGGGTCTCGTGTCCGCGCTGAACGGTACCAATGAACAGATCGAGAACGCCGCGGAGATCGGCATGGAGCACAATCTCGGGCTGACCTGCGACCCGATCGCGGGACTGGTGCAGATTCCCTGCATCGAGCGCAACGCGATGGGCGCGGTCAAGGCGATCAACGCCGCGCGGCTGGCGATGCGCGGCGACGGTACGCAGAAGGTCTCGCTGGACCAGGTGATCGCGACGATGCGCCAGACCGGGACGGACATGTCGACCAATTACAAGGAAACCAGCCAGGGCGGACTGGCCGTCAACGTGCCGGAGTGCTAGCAGTGCCGATGCAGAGTTCCAACCGTATCGCAGTGGTCACCGGCGCTTTCGGCGTGCTCGGCTCCGCCGTGGCGCGGGCGTTCGCAGCGCAGGGCTACCGGGTCGCACTGCTGGACATGGCGGTCGATCCGCCTGCGGTGCTGCGTGAGGAACTGGGCGAGGCACACCTGCTGATCGGCGGCGTGGACCTCGGCCAGATGGATGCGGCACGCAAGGCCATCGCGGCGGTTGCGATGCGTTTCGGCGGCATCGACACGCTGGTGAACGTGGCCGGCGGGTTCCGCTGGGAGCTGCTGCAGGATGGCGAAGTCGAGACCTGGGACGAGCTCTATGCCATCAACCTGCGGACTGCGGTCGTCAGCTGCAAGGCTGCGTTGCCGGCGCTGCTCGAACGCGGACGCGGCCGCATCATCAACGTCGGCGCCGGCGCGGCCGCGCGTGCGGCGGCTGGCATGGGGGCCTACGCGGCCTCGAAATCGGGCGTCGAGCGACTGACCGAGGCGCTGGCGGCAGAGTTGCGCGATCGCGGCGTCACCGTCAACGCCGTCCTTCCCGGCATCATCGACACGCCCCGCAACCGGGCGGACATGCCGGATGCGGACTTCGCGCGCTGGGTTGCACCAGAGGCGATCGCCGACGTGATCGTTTTCCTGGCCTCCGATGCAGCCCGGGCGGTGACCGGCGCGGCAGTGCCGGTGTTCGGCCGCGGCTGATCAGGCAGTGTTCTTCGGGTAGTCGAACTCCACCTGCTGTCCGCTGGACCAGTCGAGTTCGCGCCAGTCCGTGATGTCGAACAGCGCGGTGAACACGGCGCAGGTGGGCATGTTGTCCATCTGCTCGCCGCCGGACAGCTGGTTCGCGAATTCGGTGAGGCCAGGGTTGTGGCCGAAGACCATCAGGTGCTTCGCGCTGCCGCCGAGTTCCTGCACGACCGTCAGCAGTTCCTTCGGCGACGAGAGGTAGAGTCGTTCGTCCTGGCGGATCAGCTCGGCGCGGACCTTGAGCGCATGCGCGATGATCGATGCGGTGGCGAGCGCACGGACGGCCGGGCTCGTCAGGATCAGGTCCGGCTTGAGCTTCCTGGTCTTCAGGCGCCTGGCCATCTCCGGTGCGTCGAGCTGGCCGCGACGGTTCAGCGCGCGATCCCAGTCGGCCTGGCCCGGCAGGGACCAGTCCGATTTCGCGTGCCTGACCAGCGTGAGCCGCTTCATTCCGCGAGTACCTCGACCTGTCCGTCAACTACGCGGGTGCGGAAGGTGCGGACGGGCTCGTAGGCGGGGGGCGTCAGCGCGCGACCGGTCCGCAGGCAGAAGCGGGCGCCATGCCGCGGGCAGATCACCTCGTGGTCCACGACCTCGCCGCCGGCCAGGCCGCCGCCATCGTGCGTGCAGATGTCCTCGACGGCCAGGAATTCGCCGTCCACGTTGAATACCGCGACGAAGTCGCCATCGACCTCGACCGACGCGTAGTCGCCGGGCGCAATCGACTCGGCAGCCGCGACGCGGACCCAGCTCACATCATCCCCGTCTGCAGCCGGGCAGCCTCGGACATCATCGACTGGTTCCAGGGAGGGTCGAACACGAGTTCGACGTCGACGCGCGCGACCGTCGGTATCAACTCCACCTTCTCGCGCACGTCCTGCACCAGCACGTCGCCCATCCCGCAACCCGGTGCGGTCAGTGTCATCTTGACGTCCACGACCCGGCCCTCGGCGGTGGACTCGACGTCGCAGCTGTAGACCAGGCCGAGGTCGACGATGTTGATCGGAATCTCGGGGTCGTAGCAGGTCTTCATCTGCCGCCACGCGAGCTCGCGCACGTCCTCGTCGCTCGCGTCCGGGGGCAGCTCCGGACCTTCCACCGTTTCCTTGCCCAGCACGTCCGCGTCCTTGCCGGCGATGCGGAACAGGTTGCCCTCGACGTACACGGTGAAACTGCCACCGAGCGCCTGGGTGATGAATCCCTGCTGTCCCTCGCGCAAGGTGACCTCGACGCCCGCAGGCACCATGACGGCCTGCACGTCGCGGGCGAAGGTCACCGGCTCATTGTCTGCTCGGTACAAGCAATCCTCCTCGGCGTGACTACTCGGTGGAGACGGCCGCGTCCTGCCGGTGCAGTGCAGCCTCGAGCGTATGCCAGCAGAGACTCGCGCATTTGACGCGGGCAGGAAACTCCCGCACGCCGGACAGCGCCGCGAGCTTGCCGAGGCTGGCGGCATCCACTTCGGCCTGGTCGTTGGTCAGCAGGTCGTGCATCGTCCCGAACAGCCGCTCCGCCTCCTCGATGCTGCGACCCTTGATGCTCTCGGTGAGCAGCGACGCCGAGGCGACCGAGATGGCGCAGCCACTGCCCTGGAATGAAACGTCGGCGATCCGGTCACCATCGAGCCGCACGAACAGCGTCAGGCGATCGCCGCAGAGTGGGTTGAAACCCTCCGCCTGTCGATCGGCATCCGGCATCGGCCGGAAATTGCGCGGGTTGCGGTTGTGATCGACGATCACGTCGCGATAGAGATCCTTGAGTTCCATCAGCCGAGCACCTCCCGCGCGAGCTGCAGTGCCTCGAGCAGCCGGTCTATCTCGGCGGTCGTGTTGTAGAAAGCGAACGAGGCGCGGGCGGTGGCCGGCACGCCGAAGAACTCCATGACCGGCATTGCGCAGTGATGGCCGGTCCGGATCGCGACGCCCTCGTGGTCCAGGATCGTTCCGATGTCGTGCGGGTGAATTCCCTCCAGGACGAACGACACGACCGCGGCCTTCCCGGGAGCGGTGCCGATTATCTGGAGTCCCGGGACCTCGCTCAGCCGGGCCGTCGCATCGCGCAGCAGCTGGTGCTCCGCCGCAGCGATGCGGCCCATCCCGAGCCTCTCGAGATACCGGATCGCCTCGGCGAGCCCGATGGCGCCGGCGATGTGCGGCGTGCCGGCCTCGAACTTGTAGGGCAGCTCGTTGTACACGGTCCGCTCGAAGCTGACGGCCAGGATCATGTCGCCGCCACCCTGCCAGGGTGCCATGTCCGCGAGCAGGCTCTCGCGACCGTACAGCACCCCGATGCCGGTCGGTCCGCACATCTTGTGACCGGAGAAGCAATAGAAATCGCAGTCCAGCGCCTGGACGTCCACGGGCATGTGGGGCGTGGCCTGCGCTCCGTCGAGCAGTACCGGGATGCCGCGGGACCTCGCCTCCGCAATGTAGCGCTCCACCGGCACGACCGTGCCGAGCGCGTTGGACACGTGGGCCAGCGCCAGCAGCCGCGTACGCGGCGAAAGCAGCCCAAGGAAGGCCTCGAAGTCCACTTCGCCGGAACGCGTGATCGGAATGACCTTGAGGCTGGCGCCGGTCTGCTCGCAGACCATCTGCCAGGGAACGATGTTCGCGTGATGCTCGAGCCAGGAGATCAGTATCTCGTCGCCGGGGCCGATCCGCGGGCGGGCGTAGCTCTGCGCGACCAGGTTGACGGCCTCGGTCGTGCCGCGCAGGAAGATCACCTCGCGGCGGGAGCGGGCGTTCATGAATTGCTGCACTGTATCGCGGGCGCCCTCGAACAGCTCGGTCGCTTCCTGGCTCAGCCGGTGCACACCGCGATGGACGTTCGCGTGGCAGGTCTCGTAGTACCGGGACACCGAGTCGATGACGGCCTGTGGGCGCTGGCTCGAGGCCGCGTTGTCCAGGTAGCACAACGGCCGCCCGTTCACCTCCCGCGAAAGTACCGGGAAGTCCTTTCGCAGCTCGGCGACGTCCAGCGGCTCGTCCGCGCAGGCTGCCGGCGTGCGCAGGGCCGGGCGGGCCGCGCTCATGGCTCGTGATCCAGCAGCCGCAGCAGCCGCGAATCGAGCTGGTCGTGCACGAGCCGGGCAAACGGTTCGTGGTCCATGCGCGATACCACCGCCCCGGTGAAGGCCCGCGTCAGCGCGTTGCGCGCCTCGGACTCGTCGAGTCCCCGTGAGCGCAGGTAGAAGAGCGCCGCCGGGTCGAGCTGGCCGGTCGTCGCACCGTGGCTGCACTGCACGTCGTCGGCGTAGATCTCGAGCTCCGGCTTGGTGTCGATCTCCGCACCGCTGCTCAGCAGCAGGTTTCGGCTCACCTGCCTCGAGACCGACTGCTGGGCACCCTGGTGCACGACGGCCTTGCCGTTGAACACGGCGCGCCCGCGTCCTGCAGCGATGCCGCGATAATCCTGCAGGCTGCGCGTGCCGGTGGCGAGGTGATCGACGCGCAGCTGCGTGTCGAGATGACGCGTGCCGTCGGCGAGGAACAGGCCGGTCATCTCGGCTGCCGCATCCGGCGCCGCGAGCCGGGCGGTGACGTCGAGCCGGGCCAGCGAGGCGCCGAGCTGGGCGTCGTGCAGCACGAACCGGCCTCGCTGTGCGACCGTCGCCTCGATGCGCTCGATGTGGAAGGTCTTCACGCCGCCCTCGAGCAGACGGTAAACGTGCAGCTCCGCGTCGGGTCCCACCTCGACGTCCACGAAGGCATTGACGAAATGCTCGGAGTCGGCCGTGCCGACGTGATGCAGCACGACCCTGGCCTGCGAGCCCGCGGCCGCGCGCAGCACGATGCGCGGGTGGCTCATCAGCGGCGCATCGCCGCAGCTCACGAGCAGCAGGTGCGGGACCTGCGTCGGCCGGGCGTTCTGGCCGACTTCGATTACCAGCGTGTCCGGGCACATCGCGGCATTCAGCGCGGCGAAGCGCTCGGTGCCGCCGCCGACCGGCACCCGCAGCAGCGTCGCAGCGCTCATGCCATCGGCCAGCGCCTGCCCGAGCGACCGCAGCCGCAGCTGGCCGGTCCGGTCCAGGTCCGAAGACAGCTCGGGCCGCGGCTCGCCGTTCACCAGCACGATGCGAGGTCCCGCAAGCATGCTCGACAGGGCAGCGGCATCCGGGAGCAGCCCTGGCGGGCTCGGTGCGAACTGCCGGCTCTCGAGGCGCCTCAAGCTCGTGTACTTCCAGGCTTCCTCGCGCGCTGCCGGGAATCCGAGCTTCAGGAAATGCTCGAACGCTGCGCGACGCTGCGCGCCGGCGGCATCGGCGGACAGGTTCCGTCCGTCGAATGCCTCGCGGTAGCGGAGGAGGGGCTCGCGAGGAGCCGTCGCTGCGCTCATGCGACCTCGGCCTCCTGGCGGATCCAGTCGTAGCCCCGGCGCTCGAGCTCGAGCGCGAGGCCCTTGTCGCCGCTCTTGCGTATCCGGCCGTCCGAGAGCACGTGCACGCGATCCGGCTCGATGTAGTCGAGCAGGCGCTGGTAGTGCGTGACCAGCACGATCGCCCGCTCGGGGCTGCGCAGGCTGTTCACGCCCTTCGCGACGACCCGCAGCGCGTCGATGTCGAGCCCCGAGTCGGTCTCGTCCAGCAACGCCAGCTTCGGTTCGAGCACGGCCATCTGCAGGATCTCGTTGCGCTTCTTCTCGCCGCCCGAGAAGCCCTCGTTCACGCCGCGGTTCAGGAAGCTCTCGTCCATCTGCATCAGCTTCATCTTGCCGCGTACCAGCTCGAGGAACTCGAAGGCATCGAGCTCGGATTCGCCGCGCTGCCTGCGCACTGCATTCAGGGCGGCCTTGAGCAGGTAGGCGTTGTTGACTCCCGGGATCTCGACCGGGTACTGGAACGCGAGGAAGACCCCGGCCCTGGCCCGTTCCTCCGGCTCCATCGCCAGCAGGTCCTCGCCGAGGTAGCTCACGCTGCCGCGGGTGACCTCGTAGCCTTCGCGGCCGGCCAGCACGCTCGCGAGCGTGCTCTTGCCCGAGCCGTTGGGCCCCATGATTGCGTGGACCTCGCCCGCAGCGACCTCGAGGTCGAGTCCCTTCAGGATCTTGCGGTCACCAATCTGCGCGTGCAGGTCGCGAATGCTGAGCATGCCTTGCCGGTCTCCTGTGTATGTCAGCCGACGGCGCCTTCGAGGCTCACCGAGAGCAGGTTCTGCGCCTCCACGGCGAATTCCATCGGCAGTTCCTTGAACACCGCCTTGCAGAAGCCGTTCACGATCATGTTGACCGCGTCTTCCTGCGAGATCCCGCGGCTGCGGCAGTAGAACAGCTGGTCGTCGGCGATCTTCGAGGTCGTGGCCTCGTGCTCGACCACGGCGCGCGGGTTCTTGATCTCCATGTAAGGAAACGTGTGCGCGCCGCAGCGATCGCCCATCAGCAGCGAGTCGCACTGCGTGTAGTTGCGCGCACCCTCGGCCGAGGGGAGGATCTTCACCAGGCCGCGATAGGTGTTCTGCCCACGACCGGCCGAGATGCCCTTCGAGACGATCGTGCTGCGCGTGTTGCGCCCGACGTGGATCATCTTCGTGCCGGTGTCGGCCTGCTGGCAGTGATTGGCGAGTGCGACCGAGTAGAACTCGCCGACCGAGTTGTCGCCGGTGAGCACGCAGCTCGGGTATTTCCAGGTGATCGCCGAGCCGGTCTCGACCTGCGTCCAGCTGATGTGCGAGTTCGCGCCGCGGCAGTCGCCGCGCTTGGTCACGAAGTTGTAGATGCCGCCGCGACCTTCCTCGTCGCCCGGATACCAGTTCTGGACCGTCGAGTACTTGATCTGCGCGTCCGCGAGCGCCACGAGCTCGACGACCGCCGCGTGGAGCTGGTTCTCGTCGCGCATCGGTGCCGTGCAGCCCTCGAGGTAGCTGACGTGGCTGCCCTCGTCGGCGACGATCAGCGTGCGCTCGAACTGCCCGGTATTGGCCGCATTGATGCGGAAGTAGGTGGACAGTTCCATCGGGCAGCGTACGCCCTTCGGCACGTATACGAACGAGCCGTCGCTGAATACGGCCGAGTTGAGCGAGGCGAAGAAGTTGTCGGTATGGGGCACGACGGAGCCGAGGTACTGCTCGATCAGCTCGGGGTGGTTCTGCACCGCGTCCGAGAACGGGCAGAAGATCACGCCAGCCTTCGCGAGCTTGTCCTTGAACGTCGTCGCCACCGAGACGCTGTCGAACACCGCATCCACCGCGACGCCGGCCAGCCGTGCCCGCTCGTGCAGCGGAACGCCGAGTTTCTCGTAGGTCTCGAGCAGCTTGGGGTCCACCTCGTCGAGGCTCTTCGGCGCGTCGTCGCGGCGCTTTGGCGCCGAGAAATACGAGATCGCCTGGTAATCCATCGGCGCGATGCGCAGGTGCGCCCAGTCCGGCTCGGGCATCGTGAGCCAGTGCTGGTAGGCCTTCAGTCGCCAGTCCAGCATGAACTGCGGCTCGCGCTTCTTGCGCGAGATCAGGCGGATGACGTCCTCGTCGAGTCCGGGCGGTACCGTGTCGGACTCGATGTCTGTCACGAAGCCGTGCCGGTACTTCTGGCCGAATACTCGCTCGAGGTCTTGTGTCTTGGTGGACATGTCTGGTTTCTTCCTCAGGCTCGCCCGCCCGGTCGCTGGGCAGGGCCCCGCAATGCGCCGGAGAGCTCCGGACGCCACAACGCCACGGCTTCCTGGCCGCAGAGCTGGGCGAGCGTCACCCCGTCCAGCGACTGGCGGATCGCCTCGTTGATCCGCTGCCAGGCTGTGCCGGTGCGGCAGACGGTCTCGATGTCGCAGGCGCTGTGATCGCTGCTGCACTCGGTGATCGCGACCGGGCCGTCGATCGCGTCGATGATCTCTGCCGCGCTGATGCTGGCCGGCGGTCGTGCAAGCTGATAGCCGCCGCGGGCGCCGCGTACCGAGACGACCAGCCCCGCGCGGTGAAAGCTCTTCAGCAGCTTGCTCACCGTCGGCAGCGCGATCCGCGTCTGCTTCGCGACGGCGGTGGCGGTGCGGCGTTCGCCCGGCGCCCGGGCCAGCTGCGCCAGCACGACCGTACCGTAATCCGTGAGCTTGCTGATTCGTAACATCGGCGGCCTCTGTAATTGGGACGATTTTAGTCCTATTGGGTTCCGGGTGCAAAGCCACCGGGTCCGGCAGGCCGGTCCCGGGAACCTGATAAGATTCCAGCGGTCCATTGGCGGTCCCGGCGCCGCGGCCGGCAGCGAGGTGTGCCATGAACCCCAGAGAATTCGAAGCGACGGCGCCTGCCGTGACCGCCTGACCCTACGGACCACCTGAAAGTGACCACCCGGAGCGCTGCCGGGGTCGGCCCTCAGCCGACCGCGGACGACGAAGATGTCGTGACCCTGCTCGGGGTCCGCTATGCCGTGGGCGGCAAACTGGTGTTCGACGGCCTGGACCTGGCGATACGCCGTGGCGAGGTGACCGCGATCATGGGTCCGAGCGGGACCGGAAAGACGACGCTTTTGCGGCTCATCACCGGACAGATCTACGCGGATGCCGGCGAGGTCCGCGTGGACGGCAGCGACGTCGCCAGGCTGCGCCGCGGCGAGCTCTACGCGTTGCGCAGGCGCATGGGCATGCTGTTCCAGAACGGCGCGCTGCTGACCGATCTCGACGTGTTCGAGAACGTCGCCTTCCCGCTGCGCGAGCATACGCGGCTGCCCGAAAGGCTGATCCGCAACATCGTGCTCGCGAAGCTCCACGCCGTCGGGCTCAGGGGCGCGGCCGGGCTGATGCCGCAGGAACTCTCAGGCGGAATGGCGCGTCGCGTCGCGCTCGCCAGGGCCATCGCGATGGACCCGGACATCCTGATCTACGACGAGCCGTTCGCTGGCCTCGATCCAATCTCGATGGGCATGGTGATGCGGCTGATCCGTTCGCTGAACGACGCGCTCGGCATCAGCAGCATCGTCGTCACCCACGACGTGCGCGAGGTCTCGCAGATCGCGCACCACAGCTACATCCTGGCCGGCGGCCAGGTCGTGGCGAGCGGCACGCCCGAGGAACTGCACGAGCACGCATCGCCGATCGCCCGGCAGTTCATCGAAGGCCTTCCCGACGGTCCCGTGCCGTTCCATTACCCGGCGCCGGATTACCGCGAGCAGTTGCTCGACCGCGGGGGGCGCCACTGATGCAACTGCTGCGCGAGCTGCTCAACGGCTTCCTGGAATTCCTCCAGCGCCTCGGGGAACTGACCCGTTTTCTCGGGCGGCTGCTGTGGCTGACGCCCCGCGGGCTGCTCAGGTTCCGGCTGGTCATCGAGCAGGTCTACAACACCGGCGCGCTGTCGCTGGTGATCATCATGACCTGCGGACTGTTCGTCGGCATGGTGCTGGGTCTGCAGGGCTACGAGCTGCTCGAGCGCTTCGGCTCGGAGGACTCGCTAGGCATGGGCGCGGCGCTCGCGCTGTTCAAGGAACTCGGCCCGGTGATCACCGCGCTGCTGTTCGCCGGTCGGGCCGGTACGGCGCTCGCCTCGGAGCTCGGACTGATGCGCGCGACCGACCAGCTGGCCGCGATGGAGATCATGGCGGTCGATCCGATGCAGCGCGTCGTGCTGCCCCGGTTCCTCGGCGGCGTCATCGCGATGCCGCTGCTGACCGCGATCTTCATCGCGATCGGCATCTACGGTGTACAGCTGGTCGGCGTGCAGCTGCTGGGCGTGGACCAGGGCCAGTTCTGGTCGCAGATGAAGGATGCCGTTGAACTCGAGGACGTGCGGGAAGGTCTGATCAAGGGCGCGGTATTCGGCGCGGCCTGCAGCCTGATCGCGGTGTTCGAAGGTTACAATTCCAAGCCCACGGCCGAAGGCGTGGGTCGCGCCACGACCCGCACGGTCGTGATTTCGTCGGTCGTGACCCTCGTGCTCGACTACGTACTGACAGCCCTGTTCTTCTGAGGTCGCCGGTCCATGCGTCCATCCCGTGCCATCGACATCTCCACCGGCCTGTTCGTGCTGCTCGGCTTCGCCGCGCTCGCCTTCCTGGTGACGCAGATCACCAGCCGGGAATTCTCGCTCGGCGGACAGTCTTACCACCTGGTCGCGAAGTACGAGAACGTCGGCGGCCTGAAGGTCGGCGCGCCGATCTCGATGGCGGGCGTCACGATCGGCCGGGTAGAGGAGATCGGCTACGACATGAATCTGCTGAAGGCCGTGGTCCGTCTGCGCGTGGACAGTCGCTACGACGAGATTCCGAACGACAGCGACGCCGGGATCTTCACGGCCGGACTGCTCGGCGGCCAGTACGTGGGCATTTCGCCGGGCGGGTCGGACGAGTTCTACAAGGATGGCGACGAGGTGCTGTTCGTGCAGGATGCCATCGTGCTCGAGAACCTGATCAGCAAGTATCTTTTCAGCCAGGCGACGCGGGAGTCCGATTCGAGTCCTGCGGCGACCGGCCAGGAGTGACCTGACACCATGCGAAGACTGTTCGCCACCGCGCTGCTGTGCCTCTCGACGCTGCTGCTGCCCGCGGCCTGGGCCGCGCCGGCACCGGGGCCCGACCCCCAGGCACTGATGGAACGCATCTCACACGACCTGCTGCGCGAACTCGACGTCCACAGGGATGAGTTGCGCAAGAATCCTGCGGGGTTGCGGGCGCTGGTGGATGAATACCTGCTGCCGCATTTCGACACCGACTATTCCGGGCGGCTGGTCCTCGGCAAGCACTGGCGGGACGCGACGCCAGAGCAGCGCCAGCGCTTTCTCGACGCCTTCTACCAGTCGCTGCTCGCTTCTTACGGCGACGCGATCCTGGAGTTCACCGAGGATCGGTTGACCATCCTGCCGTTCCGCGGGGATCCCGCCGCGACCACCGCAACGGTGCGCACCGAGGTCAAGCGCAGCGACGGCACGCCGGTACCGGTGAACTACAGCATGCGCGCGACGCCGCAGGGCTGGAAGGCCTGGGACGTGACGATCGAGGGCATTTCCTACGTCCGGAATTTCCGTACCGACTTCGGCGCCGAGATCGACCAGAAGGGCCTGGACGCGGTGATCGAGCGCCTGGAGGCACAGAATGCTTCCCGCGCAGGTACGTCGGCGGGACAGGCAGCCGGCGGGGGCGGAGCGTGAGCGTGCATCGCTTCGCGCTCGAACGGGCCGGGGACGGGGGGCTGCTGCGGGCCAGTGGCGAGTTGACGTTCGAGACCGCGGTCGAGGCACTCGCGGCGGGCGAGCGGCTGCTCGCCTCCGAGAAGAATTCGCGCGTCGATCTGTCGGGCGTGCGCGAGGGCGACAGCGCCGGGCTCGCGGTTCTGGTGGAGTGGCTGGCCGGCCAGCTTGCCCGCGGCGGCCAGCTCGAGTACGCCGGCATGCCGGCACAGATGCGCTCGATCGCGCGGATCTGCGGGCTCGAGGAACTGCTGCTGCCCGCTGCGCACTCGACCCGCCCGGCTGCCGCGGGCGACGAGCCCCGGGTCTAGGGCTCCTCGAGCGCGGGATCGCCGAAGTCCTCGAGCGGTTCCTCGGGCGGATTGCCGTCGAAGACCTTGAACTGCCGCCGCTGCAGGTAGGCATTGCGGATGAACGCGTACTGGTCGAAGACGCCTTCCAGCGTGGCATCGAGCGGCAGCAGCTGTGCGCGCCTGTCGAGCGTGTCGAGCGCCAGCGAGAACCAGCGTTCGTTGCCCGCGTCGTACCAGTAAAACGGCTGCAGGAAACTGTCGGCAACCCGGGTCGGCGTGTCCCGCAGCGTGGCCGGTCCGAGCAGCGGCAGCACCAGGTAGGGTCCGGCAGGCACTCCCCACCAGCCGAGGGTCTGGCCGAGATCCTCGTCGTGCACCGGCAGGCCGTTCTGCGTCGCGACGTCGATCAGCCCGCCGAGCCCCCAGATCGTATTGAGCACCAGGCGCAGCGTGTCCTGGCCCGCCTCGACGAACTTGCCCTGCAGCGCCTGGTTGACGATCGTCGTCGGGTAGAAGAGGTTCGTGAAGAAGTTGCCGACGCCGGTCCGGAACCAGTCGGGCGTGTAGTCGGCGTATACCCGCGCGGCCGGCTTCAGCACGGCCCGGTCCACGCCGTCGTTGAACGCGTGCACGCCACGGTTCAGCGGTTCCAGCGGGTCGCCCGGAGTGCGCTCGCCGGTCGTCGCACAGCCGGACGCGGCGGCCCCGATCAGTGCGGACAGCACGATGCGTACCAGCAGGCGAACGGCGGACGAGGACATCGGCGGGAACTCCGGGAGCGCGGCGCAGGGACGGGGCGCGATTCTACACGCCGCGCTCAGCCGTTCGGCGAGCCGCCGCCGGCGGATTCCGGTCCGCCGCGACGACCGCGGTTCGACGGCAGTGCCTCGCGCAGTTCCTTGAGCCGCGCCAGGTAACGCGCCCGCTGTACTTCCGAGATGCTCGGCACGGACAGCGCGAGTTCGAGCTGGTTGATCGCCAGCGGCAGGTCGCCGCCGATGATGTGGTATTCGGCCATGTAGGAGTAGGCGTCGGCGACGTCCCCGGCGGCATTGGCCGCAATCGCGGTGATCCGGATCTGCTCCTGCGTGGGGGGCACGTTGTTGAACAGGTCCAGCAGCACTTCATGCGCCTTCTTCGGACGGCCGGCCCGCATCAGGGCCTCCCCGTAGCGGATCGTCACCGGCACGTTCCGCGGCGCGAGCTCGCGGGCTTTCTCGAGCGTGGCCAGTGCCCCGCGCACGTCGCCTGTCGCGAGCTGCGCCTGTCCGAGTGCGGTGTGGAAGGGCAGCGTCTCCGGGTAAGCCGAGTTCAGGCGGCGCAGCAGCGGCAGTGCCTCGTCGGGCTCGCCTGCGGCCATCAGCGCCAGCGCCTTGCCATACAGCTGCGCGACCGACACGTTCGGATCGGAGGGATCCACCGAGGCGTAGTACTCGCGCGGATCCGCGCCCTGGGCGGTCGTGAGCACCCGGGCGCGCTCCTTCATAAGCGCATAGCTCGCGCTCTCCCGGATCCGCGGGCCGGTGTACGCCGAGGCGCGCCCGCGTGCCTCCGCGATCCGCGCGCTGGTGACCGGGTGCGTGCGCAGCAGCTCCGGCACCTGGTCCGGCCCGAGCTGCGTGCGCCGGGCCATGGTCTCGAAGAAGGCGCCCATCGCGTCCGGCTCGTACCCGGCCGATGCCAGGATGCCGATGCCGATCCGGTCCGCCTCGTATTCGTTCTCCCGGGTGAAGTTGATCTGTGCCTGCGCCGCAAGGCCCTGCGCCGCGGAGATCGCCCCCATCGTCGCATCCGAACCGACGCCTGCGACCGCCCCGAGCAGGATCGCGGCCAGCACCGCCGCGGTCGACACCAGGCTGGTGCGGCCGCCGCTCTCGATGCCGCGCGCGATGTGCCGCTGCGTGACGTGCGCGATCTCGTGCGCGAGCACGCCCGCCAGCTCGCTCTCGTTGCCGGTCTCGAGCAGCAGCCCGGTGTGGATGCCGATGAACCCGCCCGGCAGCGCAAACGCGTTGATCGCCCGGTCGCGAACCAGGAAGAAGCTGAACTGGCGGCTGCCGTCGTTGGCCTGGCTCGCGAGGCGCAGCCCCGTCGCGCGCAGGTACTCGTCGAGCTCGGGGTCCTCGAGGATGCGGCCCGACTCGTTCAGGCCGCGCATGACCATCCGGCCGATCCGGTACTCGTCCTCGACGCTGAGCGTGGACTGCGCCGCCGTGCCCATGTCGGGCAGCTGTTCCTGCACGCCCTGCGCAGGCAGCGGTGCCGGCAGCATCAGCGCGACGCTGACCGTGAGCACCACCGGCAGGAAGGCGAGTCTGTTCGGGGAACGGGGCGACATGCTTGGGGTTTGACCTCTGGGGTCGCGGCCGGTTCCTTGGCCGGTCCGGTGCCCGCTCAGAGCATCTCCGAGGCGAAGTCCGCGAGCCGCGAGCGCTCCCCGCGCGTCAGCGTGATGTGACCGTAATGCTCCCAGCCCCGGAAGCGGTTCACGACGTAGGTGAGGCCCGAGGTGGTCTCCGACAGGTAAGGGGTGTCGATCTGCGCGATGTTGCCCAGGCAGACCAGCTTGGTGCCCGGCCCGGCCCGCGTGATGATGGCCTTCATCTGCTTCGGCGTGAGGTTCTGCGCCTCGTCGATGATCAGGTAGCGGTTCAGGAAGGTCCGGCCGCGCATGAAATTGAGCGAGCGGATCTTGATGCGGTTGCGCAGCAGGTCGTTGGTCGCCGCGCGGCCCCAGCTGCCGCCCTCCTGGCTCTGGGTCAGCACCTCGAGGTTGTCCATCAGGGCGCCCATCCAGGGCTCCATCTTCTCCTCCTCGGTGCCGGGCAGGAAGCCGATGTCCTCGCCCAGCGGAATCGTGACACGGGTCATGATGATCTCGTTGAAGCGATTGGTCTCGAGCGTCTGCGCGAGCCCGGCCGCGAGCGTCAGCAGCGTCTTGCCGGTGCCGGCAGGCCCGAGGATCGTGACGAAATCGATCGCCGGGTCGAGCAGCAGGTTGAGCGCGAAGTTCTGCTCCCGGTTGCGTGCCGTGATGCCCCAGACCGCGTGCTTGTCGCTGCGGTAGTCGCGCAGCAGCTCGAGCACGGCCGCTTCCCCTTCCAGGCGACGCACCAGTGCCTCGAAACCCTGTTCCCCTTCCTCGAAGACGAACTGGTTCGCAGCCCAGGACTGCGTCATGCGACCGCGCACACGGTAGAGGGTCCGGCCCTGCTCGTGCCAGGACTCGAGCCTGCGACCTGCCCGGTCCCAGAAATTTCCTGGCACGGCGTCCTTGCCCGTGTAGAGCAGGTCCGCGTCCTCGATCGTGCGGTCGCTGGAGTAGTCCTCCGCGTGCACGCCGATGATCGCGGCCTTGATGCGCAGGTTGATGTCCTTCGAGACCAGCGTCACCTTCGCCTTGGGCCGCTCGAGCTGCAGCGCCAGCGTATGGGCGAGGATCGCGTTGTCAGTGCCATGGCCCGGCAGCGTGTCCGGCAGCCCGCCCTTCAGCTCACGGGTCTGGAAGAACAGCCGGCCGGTCGGCGGCTTCTTGCCGCCGTTCGCGTACTTGGCCGGCGGCAGCTCCAGCCCCTTGTCGATCTGATGCTTCGACGCGTTCGCCATCAGCTCGTCCAGGAAGCGGCTCACCTGGCGAACGTTGCGTGCGGACTCGGACACGCCCTTCTTGCCGGCATCGAGCTCCTCGAGCACGACCATCGGGATGTAGACGTCGTGCTCCTCGAAGCGAAAGATCGCCGAGGGGTCGTGCATCAGCACGTTGGTGTCGAGAACGAATATCCGCTTGGGTTCGGGCTTGTTCCGTGTCGGCAAGTCTCGGGCTCCGCCTCGGGTGGAAGTCGGCTGCGGCGTTCAGAGCGCGCGCGCGGCGGCGAGCACTTCCTCGGCGTGGCCGGGGACCTTCACCTTGCGCCACTCCTGACGCAGCACGCCCTCGGCGTCGATCAGGAAGGTGCTTCGCTCGACGCCCATGTACTTGCGGCCGTACATGCTCTTTTCCTTGTAGACGTCGAACAGCGTGCAGGCCTTCTTGTCCTCGTCCGCGAGCAGCTCGAACGGGAAGTCGTACTTGGCCTTGAACTTCTCGTGCGAGGCGAGGCTGTCCGGCGAAATGCCGAGCACCTCGATCCTGGCCTTGCGGAACTGCGGGTAGAGCTCGGCGAACGCCTGGCCCTCCTTGGTGCAGCCGGAGGTGTTGTCCTTCGGGTAGAAGTACAGCACCAGCTTGCGCCCGGCCGCGGCCGAAAGCTTCCATGAATCGCCGCCCGTCGAGGGCAGCGAGAAATCCGGGACTTTCCTGTCGAGCTTTGCGGTCTTGGCAGCCATTGTCTCGTTATGCCTTCAGTGGTTCGAGTATCGCGTCGAGGTTGAGCTGGTCGCAGAGGTCCATGAACTCCTCGCGCAGCGCGGCGATGTGCACGCGCTTCGGGACGTGCACGACCATGTACACCGAGAACATCGGCGCGCCGGTGTGGGCCGCGTTGTAGGTGCGGGTGTTGATCTCCCCGATGTCGATGCCGCGCGACGAGAAGAAGCCGGCCAGCGAATGCAGCACGCCGGGCTGGTCCAGGCAGACGACGTCCACCGAGTAGGGGAGCATATCGGCGCGCTGGGCACGCTGCTCGGTACGGCGCGAGCTGATCGCGAGTCCCGAGGACTCGGCCAGCTTCTGGATCTCGCTCTCCAGCTTGCTGAGCGTGTGCCAGTTGCCGCCGACGAGCAGCAGCATCGCGAACTCGTTGCCGAGCGCCGTCATCCGGCTTTCGAGGATGTTGCCGCCGCAGTCCACCACGACGCGGGTCAGGTCGTAGACCAGTCCCGTGCGGTCACTGCCTATTGCGGAGATTGCTATCAGTTGTTTCATGGAGTCCACCGGCGGCAAGTGTAGCGGGGCAGGGCGACCGCGTACATGCAATGCGACCTTGCCCGCGCGGGCGGCGCTTGAGTAGCATCGAAAACACCGCGGGTCGAGGGCTCATCATGTTCAAGGGCAGTATCCCGGCGCTGGTCACCCCCATGCGCGCCGATGGGTCCGTCGATCTCGACAGCTGGGACCGGCTGATCGACTTCCACCTCGCCGAAGGCACCGACGGCATCGTCGTGGGCGGCACGACCGGTGAGTCGCCGGTGCTCGAGACGGCCGAGCTCGAAGCGCTGATCCGCCGCGCGAAGGCACGGGTCGGTGGCCGGATGCCGGTCATCGCCGGCAGCGGCACGAACTGCACGGCGAAGAGCATCGAGCTCTCGCGCGCAGCGGAGGCGGCCGGGGCGGATGCGCTGCTGGTCGTCACTCCGTACTACAACAAGCCCACCCAGCGGGGACTCGAACTGCATTTCACCGCGATTGCCGACGCGGTCGGCGTGCCGCTGATCCTGTACAACGTTCCCGGCCGCACGGCCTGCGACATGCTGCCAGAGACGATTGCCCGGCTGTCCGCCCATCCCCGCATCGTCGGGGTCAAGGAAGCGACCGGGGACCTCGCGCGCGGCGAGGCGGTGCTCGCGCAGAGCGAGCGCGGGTTCGGGCTGCTGAGCGGCGACGACCCGACGGCCGCCGGGCTGATCCGGATCGGAGCGGCAGGTGTCATTTCAGTCACCGCGAACGTCGCGGCACGGGCCATGCACGAGCTCTGCGCCGCCGGACTCGCGGGTCGCCACGAGGAAGCCGCCGAGCTGAACCGTCGCCTGATGCCGCTGCACCGGGCGCTGTTCGTCGAGTCGAACCCGATTCCGGTCAAGTGGGCCGTCGCGCGGCTGGGGCTGATCGAAGCCGGCATCCGCCTGCCGCTGACGCCGCTGTCGGAATCGCGGCGGCCCGAGGTCGAGGCCGCGATGCGTGACGCCGGCATCGGACTCGACTGAGGCTCTTTTCCGCGGGTTGTCGAACGTGTAGTCTCTGCGGCCCTTCGAGCCGGAGAGGTGGCCGAGTGGTCGAAGGCGCTGGACTGGAATTCCAGTAATGTCCAAAAGGCATTCGTGGGTTCGAATCCCACCCTCTCCGCCACATCCCCGGGAACCATCCTGCGCCGCGTCCTGCCCCTTTTCCTGTCGCTGCTGCTGATTGGCGCCTGTGCCCGGCAGCCGGCCGTCCTGCAGCTGCAGGGCGAGACGATGGGTACGACCTACAGCCTGCTGGTCGCACCGGGCACTGCCGAACTCGAGCAGACCGAGGTCGCGGCGCTGGTCGGCCAGGTGCTGGCCGAGGCGGACGAGCGGCTCTCGACCTGGAACGCGGCTTCGGAGATAAGCGCGCTGAACCGGCACGAAGCCGGCGAGTGGATCCCGGTCTCGCCCACGCTGTTCGAGGTGCTCGAGGCGGCCCGGGCTGTCAGCGAGCGTACCGGCGGCGCATTCGACGCCACGGTCGGTCCGCTGGTCGAACTCTGGGGTTTCGGCACCGATGCCGGTCGCGGCGAGGGGGCGCCGGACACCGCCGAGATCGCCCAGGCGCTCGAGTCCACCGGCTACGGCAAGTTCGAGCTTCGTGCAGGGCCGCCCGCATTGCGCAAGGCGACATCTGCGCTGCAGCTGGACGTCGGCGCGATCGCGCCGGGCTATGCCGTGGACCAGATCGCGCGTGGCCTCGATGCGCTCGGCGCCCGCGACTACCTGGTCGAGATCGGCGGCGAAGTACGCGCCCGGGGCCAAAGCCCTGCGGGTCGTCCCTGGCGGATCGCTGTCGAGGCGCCGGTCTCCGGCGAGCGACGCGCCCATGCCATCGTGGAGCTTGACGGCGGCAGCGTCTCGACCTCGGGCGACTATCGTGATTTCCGCCAGGTCGACGGCCGGCGGATCTCGCACACGATCGACCCGCGCTCCGGGGCCCCGGTTCGGCACGGGCTGGCCTCCGTCACCGTCGTGCACGAATCGGCGATGCTGGCCGATGCCTATGCGACTGCGCTGATGGTGCTCGGCCCCGAGGCTGGTTTCGAGCTCGCGGAGCAACTCGGCCTCGCGGCACTTTTCATCCAGCGACGCGAGGACGGCTCCGGCTTCGACGAGCGGGAGACAGCGGGCTTTGGTGTCTTTCGCCGTCCCGTCGGCTGAACAGTATGATGGCGGCATGTCCGCGGAGCTGAAACGGCTGCGACGGCGGCCGCTGCTGCTGCCCATCGCCGTTGCGCTGCTGATCGCGCTGGCGGCTGCAGCGGCGATCTACTGGTTGCAGTCCAGTGCCAGGACCACCGTTGTGGTGCTCGTCAGGCACGCTGAGCCGGCAGCAGGGGAGAGCGGCGATCCGGACCTCAGTCGTGCGGGCGAGCAGCGCGTGACCGGGCTCGGGTTGTACCTCGAGGAGGTGCTGGCCGGCAGGGTCGTCGACCACATCTACGCGGCCGATACCCGCCGCTCGCAGCAGACCGCAGCACCGGTCGCGAACCAGTTCCGCCTGCCCATCAACCTGCTGGCAGCGAGCGACTGGGAGGACCTTCCATCGCGGATACGCCGCCAGCACCGCGGCGAGACCGTGGTAGTGGTCGGCTATGCGGGTACGCTGCCCGAAGTGATCCGGACGCTTTCAGGTATCGACGTGGCGATCGAGCCCGAGGAATACGACGCGCTGTTCATCGTCGCGCTGCCGAGGCCGGGCGAGGCACGCCTGTTCAAGCTCCGGTACGGAACGGCGTCCGCCCCGATCAAATCCTCGAAGTCGTCGTAGAAATAAACGTCAAATAATTGATTTAAAATTATTATTTATCGCCTGCGGCGACGGCGTTGCGGACGAACTCCTCGTGGGCACCGATCCGGAGGTCCGCGAGCACGGAGTCCTTGATCGTCCCGTCCCGCGCGATCAGGTAGGTTCCACGTCGCACGCCGAAGCCGAGCGGGCCGTCCACGTCGTAGGCTTTCACGACCGTCTTGTCCGGGTCCGAGAGCAGCGTGAAATTGAGCCCGTGCTTCTCCGCGAACCGGCGATGCGAGTCGGTGTCCTGAGGGCTCACGCCGACGACCCGCAGCCCGGCACGCAGCAGGTCCTGGTGCAGGTCCCGGAAGCTGCACGCTTCCTTCGTGCATCCCGGCGTGAAGTCGGCCGGGTAGAAGTACAGGATCAACGCGCCATCCTCGAGCAGCGACTTGAGGCTGCGCGAGCGGCCGTCCTGGTCGGGCAGTTCGAACTGCGGTGCTTTCGTCCCCGATTTCAGCATTTCATTCTCCCGCCGGCCGTACGGCATCTGAATAGTCGATCTCCATGACCCGGTAACCCGCGTCGCGCATGCCGCAGTGGCGGTAGGTCGACTGCGCCCGGGTGTTGCCGTGCTCGACGTACAGCCTCAGGCCGCAGACGCCGGGCTCGGATCGTGCCTGCGATTCCAGGTGCCGGAACAGGGCCGTGAATACGCCTGACTGCCGCGCCTGCGGGTGCACATAGACGCTCTGGATCCACCAGAAGACGCCGTTGCGCCAGTCGCTCCACTCGTAGGTGATCATCAACTGGCCGACGACCCGTCCGTCGCGCTCTGCGATGAAGTAGCGCCCCTTGGCGGGGTCGGTGAGTGCGGCAGCGACGCCGCCTCTCACCGTATCCGGGTCGAGGTGCTTGTGCTCGGCCTCGAGCGCCATCGCTACGTTGAAGTCCGCGATCGTGTCGAGATCAGAGGGTTCGGCGGCGCGCACTGATGTCGTCATGCGCCGCATCATAGCCTTGGTTGCGGTCGGTGGGCCCGGTGCTACAATGCGCGCCCGCACGTGGGGCGGTAGCTCAGCTGGGAGAGCGTCGCGTTCGCAATGCGAAGGTCGAGGGTTCGATCCCCTTCCGCTCCACCAACGGACAACAGGCAAGCCGGACCCGCGTCCGGCTTTCTTGTTTGCGGCTGCGGCGCTCGCCACTACACTTGATACTCTGGCCCCGGTAGCTCAGTGGATAGAGCGACCGCCTCCTAAGCGGTAGGTCGCAGGTTCGATTCCTGCTCGGGGCACCATCTGTATTGAGAATCTGCGCGGTCGAGAGCAAATCCTGTCCCGCTCAGTGCAGGGGATTGGCACGACGATGCTGTCAACCGCGTTACCATTCGCGAGGCAGGTACACTTTGTCCCGATCGTGGTCGGGCTGTCAGCCTGTCCACAGTTGCCCGAGTCTCCGCAGGCGCCGGCGAGCGAAGCGCAAGGCGCGACCAGGCGCAGCGCGCGATCCTGACGCCAGGGGGGGCCTGCACGCGCGCGGCGTCAGGCTGCCGAGCCCGGTCTATTTCCTGCCCTGACGCCGAAGAGTCCCAGCAGCCCCAGGCCCATCAGGGCCAGGGATCCCGGCTCCGGCACGCTGAGCGGATTGACTGACTCGACCAGCAGCACAAAGTCGTCGAACTCGCGGGTGCCTTCGGCCAGGTCGCCGAACTCCCAGGCGGTGATCCACTCGCCGGGCGCGAATCTGCCAGGCGCGAACTCACCGATCTGCAGAACGTCCCCATTCCCGGCGTAGAACACCGAGTGAACGCCCATGTTCGGGTTCCGGTGCCAGTCTGAGAAGCGCGTCGTCACGCCGTCCGTGATGTAGAAGCCGAAGCGGTTTGCGGCGAAGTCCACTCCGGTGGTCTCCATGTTCACCCTGACGCTGCCATCGAGCATGATCTGCAGCAAATACTGCGCGCCCTCCGGGTCGCCGGTCGAGAACAGGCCCACGCGCCGCGCCGTATCGCTCCAGTCGTAGATGCCGAAGATCAGCGGCCCGCCGTTCACCTGCGGGCTCGCGAGCAGCGAGATCGATTGTGCCGAAGCGAAAGCCGCGATCGCCGGCTCGGTACCGGTGTCGATCGCTGTGCCGATCGAACCGCCACTGCCGGAGACCTCCCAGTCGTCACCGTTCAAAAACTGGTCCGCGTTGACGTCGATGCTGCTCGACCCGTCCACGGTGATCGAGTCGAGCGTGGTACGCAGTGCGAAGCCGTCGATGATGATCGGCATGGCCATGACAGGCGAGGCCGAAAGCGCCGCAGGGCAGCTGGCTGTCAGCAATGCAACGGGCGCGAGTCTCATGGCTTTGTTGTTCCTGTAGCGTCTGGCCGGCGTGAATCGCCCAGACGCCGGCGCTCGGCCGGCCCCGGGGGACATATGACGAATGCATCCATGACCGGCCTGCGCTCGCCTGCTGGAGCCTAGGGGAATCCATCACCGAGATCTACGGGATTTCAAGGCCCTCTGGTCGGCCCGGCCTCGAGCCGTCTCTGCGGCAGCGGCATCCGCCCGGCAGCCTGCGCCGAATGAGAGGTTTTTAGGTAGACTACGCGGCTCTTTTACCCAGTTCCCGTTCAGTCCCCGGCCCTGTTCGGGCCGGCCCTGAGAATTCACGCGAATGAGCGAGTTCCGAGAGCTTCTTGCATCGACTCCGCTGGCCGCCGGCAACGCACCTTACGTAGAGGAACTCTACGAGCGTTTCCTCGCGGACCCGTCCTCGGTGGAGGACGCCTGGCGCGATTACTTCGAGCGCCTCGGCGGACGGGGAACCGACGTGCCCCACGGCCCGCTGCTCGCAGAGCTCGAGCAGCGCGCCCGCTACCGTCGCTCGAGCCTGCCGGCGGCCCCCTCGGCGGCGGCGCCAGCCGCCGGCGTCGCGGCGAAGCAGGGCGCCGTGTCGCGGATGATCCAGATCTATGCGAACCGCGGCCACCTGATTGCCGACATCGACCCGCTGGGGCTGATGGTCCGGCCGGTGCCGAACGTGATGAGCCTCGGCTACCTCGGCCTCGATGAAACCGACCTCGACACGGAGTTCCTGACCGGCAGCCGCAACGACGCGATCAAGCCGCGGCTCAGGCTGCGCGAGATCATCGCCCAGCTCAAGCACATCTACTGCGGCTCGATCGGGGCGGAGTTCGCGCACGTCTCCGAGGAAACCGAGAGGCTCTGGCTGCAGGACCGCTTCCAGGTCGGCCGCGTGCTGCACCGGTTCTCGGTCGAGGACCGGAAGGACATCCTCTGGAACCTGACGATGGCCGAGGGCCTCGAGCGTTACCTCGCGACGCGCTACCCGGCGCAGAAGCGCTTCTCGCTCGAGGGTGGCGACAGCCTGATCCCGCTGCTCGAGGACCTGATCCAGACCGGCGGCCAGCACGGCGTCGAGGACATCGTCATCGGCATGGCTCACCGGGGACGGCTCAACGTGCTGGTGAACGTGCTGGGCAAGTCGCCCGCGGAGCTGTTCTCGGAGTTCGAGGGCAACTACGACCTCGCGAAGCTCAAGGGCTCCGGCGACGTCAAGTACCACAAGGGGTTCTCCTGCGACGTGCGCACGCCGGCCGGTGACGTGCACGTCGCGCTCGCCTTCAACCCCTCGCATCTCGAGGTCGTGAACCCGGTCGTCGAGGGCTCGGTGCGCGCGCGGCAGGAGCGCCGCGGCGACGCTAAGGGCGACAAGGTCATGCCGGTGCTGATCCACGGCGACGCGGCTTTCGCGGCGCAGGGCGTGGTGACCGAGACGCTGCAGATGTCCCACGTCCGCAGCTTCTCGACCGGCGGCACGGTCCACATCGTCGTCAACAACCAGGTCGGTTTCACGACCAGCGACCTGCGCGACGTCCGCTCGACGCTCTACTGCAGCGACGTGGCGAAGATGATCGAGGCGCCGATCCTGCACGTGAACGGCGACGACGTCGAGGCGGTCGTGTTCGCGGCGAGGCTCGCGCTCGAGTACCGGATGAAGTTTCACAAGGACGTCGTGATCGACCTGGTCTGCTACCGGCGGCTGGGTCACAACGAGGCTGACGAGCCTGCCGCGACGCAGCCCCTGATGTACTCGGCGATCCGCAACAAGCAGACCCCGCGCCAGCTCTATGCCGAGCGGCTGGAAGCGGAGGGCGTGATCGGCGACAGCGAGGCCCGGGACATGGCCGAGCGATACCGCCAGGGCCTGGACGAGGGCCGGCCGCAGGCTCACCAGGTGCTGGGACTGGTCGGTAACAAGTACACGGTGGACTGGTCGAAGTACCACGACGTGGACTGGGCCGACCAGGTCCGTACCGGCGTCAAGCTCGAGCTGCTGCGCGAACTCGCCGGCCGGGTCACCAGCTTCCCCGACGGGTTCACGCTGCACCGGCAGGTCGCCCGCATCGTCGACGACCGTCGCAAGATGGCCGCCGGCGAGTTGATGCTCGACTGGGGCTTCGCAGAGACGCTCGCCTATGCCTCGCTGCTCGACGAGGGCTACGAGGTGCGGCTCACCGGCCAGGACAGCGGACGGGGCACGTTCTTCCATCGCCACGCGGTCGGCCACGACCAGCAGACCGGCGCGACCTACATCCCGCTGCAGCAGTTGAAGCCGGGACAGCCGCGGTTCCGCGTGACGGACTCGCTGCTGTCGGAGGAAGCCGTGCTCGGCTTCGAGTACGGCTACTCGACGACCGATCCCAACTGCCTGGTCGTCTGGGAGGCGCAGTTCGGCGACTTCCTGAACGGCGCACAGGTGATCGTCGACCAGTTCATCGGCTCGGGTGAAGCGAAGTGGGGACGGATCAGCGGACTCACGCTGTTCCTGCCGCACGGCTACGAGGGCCAGGGTCCCGAGCATTCCTCGGCCCGGCTGGAGCGGTTCCTGCAGCTGTGCGCCGAGAACAACATGAACGTCTGTGTCCCCTCGACGCCGGCGCAGATGTTCCACATGCTCAGGCGGCAGATGCTGCGGAGCTTCCGCAAGCCGCTGATCGTGATGACGCCGAAGAGCCTGCTGCGGCACAAGCTGTCGGTGTCCTCGCTGGAGGACCTCACGCACGGCTTCTTCCAGGAGATCATCGACGAGATAGACGACCTGCCGTCGACGAAGGTTCGCCGGGTCGTGTTCTGCTCCGGAAAGGTCTATTTCGACCTGCTCGAGCAACGCCGCGCAGACGAGTTGCGGAATGTCGCCGTGGTCAGGATCGAGCAGCTGTACCCGTTTCCGGCAGAGGACTACGCGGCCGTGCTCAAGCGCTACCCGAATGCGCGCGAGATCGTCTGGTGCCAGGAAGAGCCCCAGAACCAGGGGGCCTGGTACCAGGTCCGTCACCGGCTGCAGGACTCGCTCGGTCCGAAGCAGGAGCTGCTGTACTCGGGGCGTGCGCCCGCCGCCGCTCCGGCGACCGGCATCATGCAATTGCACAACGCGCAGCAGCGGGGACTCGTCGCTGCTGCGCTCACCGCTACCACCAAAGAAGAATCGGCGCGCGCGACCTCGCGGCTGCGCGCTGCCGGGGGCAGGAAAGGCTCATGACCATCGAAGTACGCGTTCCCCAGCTGCCGGAGTCGGTCGCCGACGCCACACTGGTCGCCTGGCACAAGAAACCCGGCGACCCGGTGCGCCGGGACGAGAACCTCGTCGACCTCGAAACGGACAAGGTCGTGCTGGAAGTGCCGGCGCCGGCGGATGGCGTGCTGAAGGAGCTTAAGGTCAAGGACGGCGCCACGGTCACGAGCGGCGAGTTGCTCGCGCTGCTCGAGGAAGGTGCGGCCACTGCGGCCGCAAAGCCGCAGGCGCAGCAGGCACCCGCCGGAGCGACGACTGCACCGGCACCGGCCGACGAAGCGGCAGCGGGCGGCGGCGCCGCGAAGCTCGCACCATCTGTGCGCCGCCTCGCCGAGGAACACCAGCTCGACGTCGCGCAGATCCCGGGCTCGGGACGCGACGGCCGGGTGACCAAGGGCGATGTGCTGACCCATCTCGCGTCGCAGGCGCCGTCCGGCGCGAAGCCCGCCAGCGAAGCAGCGACCGCCCCCGCAGCCGGCGAGAGGAGCGAGCGCCGCGTGCCGATGACGCGGCTGCGGACCCGGATCGCGGAGCGGCTGATCCAGGCGCAGTCAACCGCGGCGATGTTGACGACCTTCAACGAGGTGGACCTGACCGAGGTCAACGGGCTGCGCAAGCGCTATCGCGATTCCTTCGAGAAGGCGCACGGCGTGCGCCTGGGCTTCATGTCCTTCTTCGTCAAGGCTGCGATAGAGGCGCTGCGGCGGTTCCCGATCGTCAACGCGTCGGTAGACGGCTCGGACATCGTCTATCACGAGTTCTACGACATCGGCGTCGCCGTCTCCACGGACCGCGGCCTGATCGTCCCGGTGCTTCGCGACGCGGATGCGATGAGCTTCGGCGACATCGAGCAGGGCGTCTCGGCCTATGCGAAGCGCGCCCGCGAGGGCTCGATCACGATCGATGAACTCACTGGCGGCACGTTCACGATCACCAACGGCGGCGTGTTCGGCTCGCTGCTGTCGACGCCGATCCTGAACATGCCGCAGAGCGCGATCCTCGGCATGCACAAGATCCAGGAACGCCCCATGGTCGTCGACGGCGAGATCGTCGTCCGCCCGATGATGTACCTCGCATTGACCTACGACCACCGGATCGTCGACGGGCGCGAGGCCGTGCAGTTCCTGGTTGCGATCAAGGACGCGCTGGAAGATCCCGCGCGGCTGCTGCTGCAGGTCTGAAGGAGTTGCCATGACAGACACCACGTCCTTCGATGTCATCGTCATCGGCGCAGGGCCCGCGGGTTATCCCTGTGCGATCCGTGCGGCGCAGAACGGTCTGAAGGTCGCCTGCATCGACGAGTGGAAGAACTACGACGGCAGCCACGCCTACGGCGGCACCTGCCTGAACGCCGGATGCATCCCCTCGAAGGCGCTGCTCGAGTCCTCGGAGCTCTACCATCGCGCAGAGTCCGAGTTCGAAACGCACGGCATCAAGCTGAAGGGCCTCGGGTTCGACCTCGCGGCGATGCAGAAGCGCAAGGCACAGATCGTCAAGGGCTCGACGCAGGGAATCACCGGGCTGTTCAAGGCGGCCGGCGTCAGCGCGCTGCAGGGCCACGGCCGGCTGCTCTCGGGCAACCGTGTCGAGTACACGCCGTTCGACGGTGAGAAGCAGGAACTGCGCGCGAAGCACGTCGTGCTGGCGTCCGGCTCGGTGCCGATGGAACTCGCGAGCGTGCCGTTCGACGGCGAGCGCATCGTCGATTCCTGGGGCGCGCTCGAGTTCAGCGAGGTGCCGAAGCGGCTCGGAGTGATCGGTGCGGGCGTGATCGGGCTCGAGCTCGGCAGCGTCTGGCGGCGGCTCGGCTCGCAGGTCGTCATGCTCGAGGCACTGGAGGAGTTCCTGTTCATGGCCGACCAGCAGGTGGCCAAGGAGGCGCTCAAGCAGTTCAAGAAGCAGGGCCTGGACATGCGGCTCGGGGCCAAGGTCGGCAGTGCCCGCAAGGGCAAGGCCGGCGTCGTGCTGGGCTACACGGACAGCTCGGGCGAGCACGAGGTGACGGTGGACAAGGTGGTCGTCGCGATCGGCCGGCGTCCGTACACGAAGGACCTGCTCGCCGAGGATTCGGGTGTCGAGCTCGACGAGCGCGGCTTCGTCAAGGTGGACCACGAATGCCGCACGAATGCGGCGCAGGTCTGGGCCGTAGGCGACGTCGTGCGCGGCCCGATGCTGGCGCACAAGGGGAAGGAAGAGGGCGTGATGGTCGCCGACCTGATCGCCGGGCAGCTCTCAGAGGTGAACTATCGGACGATTCCGTCCGTCATTTACACCGCGCCGGAGATCGCCTGGGTCGGGCAGACGGAACAGGAAGCGAAGAAGGGCGGTCGGGCCTACAAGGTGGGCGTATTCCCGTTCATGGCCAGCGGCCGCGCGCGCGCGATGGAGGCGACCGCGGGCTTTGCGAAGGTCATCTCCGCCCAGGACGACGACGAGATTCTCGGCGTGCACATCATCGGGCCGATGGCCGGGGAGCTGATCGCCGAGGCGGTGCTCGCGATGGAATACTCGGCGAGCACCGAGGACCTGCAGCGGACGATCCACGCCCACCCGACCTTGAGCGAAGCGCTGCACGAGGCGGCGCTCGGTGCGGACAAGCGCGCGATCGACTTCCCTAATCGCTGAGCCCGGGTACTGCAAGGTCGACGTAGACCAGCATCGGACGGCCGCGCCTCGCCCAGTCCTCGGCTGCATCGCGCAGGATCTCGAGTGCCATGGACAGCGTGGCCGCCTCCGATGCGCCGAGCTCCCCGGCATGCTCGAGGATCAGCACGTAGCCCTCGGCCGCCGGTTGCCAGTCGAGGTCACTCAGGCAGTCGCTGAGCGCATCCCAGTTCCGGCCGAACCACTCGGGAAAGCCGAGGTCTCGCGCGAGACATTCGAGCAGTCCCTGCTTGTCCGAGCAGCCTGAAAGATCGGTGCGCAGGCAGACGAATCCTGATTGCTGCGCAGCCGTGCAGAGTTCCGCGGCCTCGCCCGGGCGCAGCCGGCCGATGCGGATCGGGTCTTCGGGGGCCGGCTCGCGGGTCATGGCTCGATCTCCACGCGGCGAAAGCTGCGGTAATGGTCGTCGGTGTAGTACACGACCTGCGGCGGATCGCCGCCGGTCACGATTCTCCTTGCGCCTCGGTCCCGGGAACCGGGCGTGTCGACGGTGTACTCGCGATAGTAGCCGCGTGGCCGCTGCGGAAGCAGCCGCTCGCGGTTCTCGAAGGTGCGGCCGTCCTGCCGGTAGGGGAACGGGCCACCTCGCTCGATCAGCTCGAGCGTAGCGACGGCTTCCGGCGGCAGGAAGGCGGGAAGCTGCCGGCCGGCCGCGGTCGTGACCGGTGCCGGTTCGTCAACGGCATGGCGTGACTGCCACCAGTCGGCCGCGAAGCCCGCCAGCAGCACTGCCAGTGCGATCCAGGCGCCGAGTCGAATCAGCCGCATTGCAGTGTTCCCCCGCTCAGGTCCTGCGCCGGGCACTCAGCACGTTCGCCAGCCCCGCGATTCGAGCGAGCAGCCGGCTCAACTCGTCGAGACCGTGCACGCCCACGGTCAGGTCGAGGTGCGCGATGTTCTCGACCGTGTCGGTCGTCGTGTTCATCGCCTCGATGCTGATCCGTTCGTCGGCGAGCACGGCCGACACGTCGCGCACCAGGCCGCGCCGGTCGTAGGCGGTGACTGCAATCGCGACGGGGAAGGTGCGCTCCGGCGTCGCCTTTCCCCAGTCCACGTTCAGCACGCGCTGGGCCTGCGAGGCGCGCATGCGCAGCAGGTTGGGGCAGTCGGCGCGATGAATGCTGACGCCTCTTCCCAAGGTGATGTAGCCGGCGATCTGCTCGGGTGGAACGGGGCGGCAGCACTTCGCGATCGAGCTGAGCAGGTCGCCGACGCCGTCGACCACCATTCCGCCCGGCTCGCGCGCGGGGCGGGTCTGCACGCTGCGGGGCCTGGGCGGCTCGCGCTCGTGCAGCCGCCGCTGGATGGCGCCGGCCACCTGCGCGAGCGTGAGCTCTCCCTCGCCGAGCCCCTGGTGCAGCGCTTCGGCGTTGGGGAGCTTCAACTCATCGAGGATCTCCGGCAGCGGAGGCGCCCGGACGCCCAGGCGGTCGAGCTCGCGCTCGAGCATCTGGCGGCCCTGTTCCCTGTTCTGGCCCTTGTCCTGCTTGCGAAACCAGCTCCGCACCTTGGCCCGGTTTCGTGCCGAGGCGAGGTAACCGAGCTGAGGCACGAGCCAGTCACGGCTCGGGCTCGGCTGCTTCGAGGCGATGATCTCCACCGTATCGCCGTTCTCCAGCTTGTGATCGAGCGGAACCATCCTGCCGTTCACCCGCGCACCGCGGCAGCAGTGCCCGAGGCCCGTGTGCACGTGGTAGGCGAAATCGAGCGGCGTCGCGCCGCGTGGCAGGTCGACGACCTCGCCGCGCGGACTGAGCGCATAGACCCGATCCTCGAACAGCTCGGCCTTCAGGCCGTCGAGCAGGTCGGACTCCGCGCCGGAACGCTGCGACGGCTCCAGCAACTGCCGCAGCCAGACGATCTTCTGGCGGAAGTCGGCCGCGGCACGGCGGCCTTCCTTGTACTGCCAGTGGGCGGCCACGCCCAGTTCCGCGTGCTCGTGCATCTCCCGGGTGCGGATCTGAATTTCCAGCGGGAACTTGCCGGGACCGATCACCGCCGTGTGCAGCGAGCGATAGTCGTTCTCCTTGGGCGTCGCGATGTAGTCGTCGAACTCGCCCGGTATGTACGGCCACAGCCCGTGCACGACACCGAGCGCGGCATAGCACTCGCGGATGTTCCCGACGATGACCCGCACTGCGAGCACGTCCATCACCTGCTCGAACGCGAGTCCCTTGCGCTGCATCTTGCGCCAGATGCTGTAGATGTGCTTCGGCCGTCCGCTGATCTCGGCCGTTATACCGACCCGGGCGAGCTGCCGGGCGATCCGCTGCTTGACGTCCTCGATATAGCTCTCGCGCTCGGCACGCTTGACGCGCAGCCAGCCTGCGATCCGCTTGTACTCGGCGGGCTGGCTGTACCGGAACGCGAGGTCCTCGAGTTCCCACTTGAGCTGCCAGATGCCCAGGCGACTGGCGAGCGGGGCGTAGATTTCCTGCGTCTCGAGCGCCGCGATACGCTGCTCCTGCCGGCCGGCCTGCTTCAGCGCCCGGAGCCGCACCAGCTGCAGCGCCAGCCGGATCAGCACCAGCCGCACGTCGGAGGCGAGCGCGAGCAGCAGCTTGCGCAGGCCTTCGGCCTGTTCGGGCTTCAAGTGCTCGCCAGGATTCCAGCCCTCCGGAAGGCCGCTGTCGCCGACGCGGCCGAGCTCGCGGGCCAGCCGCAGCGGGTGCTCGCCGCAGAGCCGGGCAGCCTGCGCGTCGTCTATGGCACCTGCCTCGAGCGTCGGTACCAGCACTCCGGCCAGCAGCGTGACGTCGTCAGCCTGCAGCTGCGTGAGGATCGCCGCCAGTTCGGTCGCGGTCGGGCGGAGCGGGTCCGGTGCGAGCGCCAGCACCGCATCCACGGCGTTGTGCACTTCGGCAGAGCGTTCGGCGAGGTTGATCTCGGCAGGCTTCACGGGCTGCGTACGGTTTCGGCGCTCACGCGGCCGAATGTCGGGCTGGGGCGATTGACGCTATCATACGCCGCGATTCGCGCGCTCTACGCCGGGTGATTTCTTGCCGAGCTCCCAACGTGCCGGTCGTAAGATCGTCCTGCAGGCTACTGGCCTGGGTACGCGCGTCGACGCGGTGCGGATCCTGGGGCTCGATCCCGGCAGCCAGGTCACCGGCTTCGGTGTCGTGGACTGGGCGGCTGGCGATGCGCGCTACGTCTCGAGCGGCGTGATCCGGACCCGCGGCGGCGAGTTCGCGCTCCGCCTGCGCCAGATCTTCGACGGGGTGCTGGAACTGATGAGCGAATACCGGCCCTCTGAGGTGGCCGTGGAGCGGGTCTTCATGCACCGCAACGCCGACAGCGCGCTGAAGCTCGGGCAGGCGCGTGGCGCGGCCCTTTGTGCCGCCTTCACCGGCGACCCGCTGGTCTTCGAGTACGCGCCGCGCGAGGTGAAGCTCGCGGTCGTCGGGCAGGGAGGCGCCCAGAAGGAGCAGGTGCAGATGATGGTGCGCACGCTGCTCAAGCTGCAGGGTGAGATCGGCGCCGACGCGGCTGACGCGATCGGCATCGCGCTCTGTCACGCCTACTCGCGGCAGGCGCGCGCCTGCACGAGCCGGGCGATGCTACGGGGGAGAGGCGCGTGATCGGTTTCCTCAGGGGACGCCTCGTTGCCAAGCATCCGCCACAGCTGCTGCTCGACGTGGGCGGCGTGGGCTACGAGGTGGAGGCCCCGATGTCCACGTTCTACGACCTGCCCGCCGTCGGGACGGACGTCACTCTGCACACCCAGCTCGTCGTCCGCGAGGATGCCCACACGCTGTTCGGGTTCGGCTCGGAGCGCGAGCGGGCCCTGTTCCGGGAGCTGATCAAGGTGTCCGGCGTCGGGCCGCGCATCGCGCTCGCGATCCTCTCGGGCATCAATGCCGACGACTTCCACCGCTGCATCGAGGGCGAGGACGTCGCAACGCTGACCCGTGTCCCGGGCATCGGTCGCAAGACCGCCGAGCGACTGGTCATCGAGATGCGCGATCGCCTGAAGGTGATTCCGGGCGCCGGCGTTGCACCGGCGCGTGGACCAGCCGGAGCGACGGTTGCGAACCCGCAGGCGGAGGCCTACAACGCGCTCGTGGCGCTCGGCTACAAGCCCGCTGAAGTGACCCGGCTGCTGCAGAAAGTCGACTCCGCCGTCAGCTCGACGGAGGAGATGATCCGGCACGCGCTGCGCGCGGCTGCAGGCTGAGACGGCTGGCGGCCGCAAGCGCATGATCGAGCAGGACCGCGTCGTTTCAGCCACAGGCCAGCGGGAGGAGGAAGCCTACGACCGCGCTGTGCGGCCGCGTTCGCTGACCGAGTACGTCGGCCAGCCTGCGATGAAGGCGCAGATGGAAGTCTTCATCGAGGCGGCCAGGCAGCGCGGCGACGCGCTCGACCACGTGCTGATCTTCGGGCCGCCGGGCCTCGGCAAGACCACGCTGGCCCACGTGATCGCGAACGAGCTGGGCGTGGGCCTGAAGCAGACTTCCGGGCCCGTGCTCGAGCGGCCCGGTGACCTCGCGGCGCTGCTCACCAATCTCGAGCCGCGCGACATACTGTTCGTCGACGAGATCCACCGGCTGAGCCCGGTCGTCGAGGAGATCCTCTATCCGGCGCTGGAGGACTTCCAGCTCGACATACTGATCGGCGAGGGGCCGGGCGCCCGCTCGATCAAGATCGACCTGCCGCCGTTCACGCTGGTCGGCGCGACGACGCGCGCGGGCCTGCTGACCTCCCCGTTGCGCGACCGCTTCGGCATCGTGCAGCGACTCGAGTTCTACGGCCAGCAGGACCTGCAGCGCATCGTCGAGCGTTCGGCCGGCATCCTCGGAGTCCCTGCGGACGAGGCGGGCGCAGCGCGCATCGCGGAGCGGTCCCGCGGCACGCCCAGGATCGCGAACCGACTGCTGCGCCGGGTGCGGGACTTCGCCGAGGTCAGGGCCGAGGGGCGGATCACGGACAGCGTCGCCGAGGCAGCGCTCGGTCTGCTGGACGTCGATCCGCTCGGGTTCGATCCGATGGACCGGCGGCTGCTGCTGACGATCATCGAGAAGTTCGAGGGCGGGCCGGTCGGCGTAGACAGTCTGTCGGCCGCGCTCGGCGAGGAACGCGGCACGCTCGAGGACGTCGTCGAACCGTTCCTGATCCAGCAGGGCTTCATCATGCGCACCGCCCGTGGGCGGGTCGCGACCCGCAAGGCCTACCTGCACTTTGGCCTCGCGCCGCCGGCGCCCGAGCGCGCTTCCGGTTCACTGGGCCTGTTCGACAGCTGAGGACACCGATGTTCGGCGAACACTCCGCGATCTACCTGATTCTCCACGCCAGCCTGGCGGTCCAGCTGGTCATGGCGCTGCTGGTCGCCGCCTCGGTCATGTCCTGGGCGATCATCCTGCAGAAGAGCAAGGTGCTGAAGAAGGCGCGCGCGGACGCGGAGGACTTCGAGGACCGGTTCTGGTCCGGCGGCGATCTCGCCGACCTGTACCGCACGCTCGAGCGGGACACGGCGACGGGCATGGCCGGGATCTTCGTGGCCGGTTTCCGGGAGTTCTCCAGGCTGCGTCACCAGCGGGGCATCAGCGGTGCGCAGCTGCTCGAGGGTTGCCGCCGGGCCATGAAGGTAGCCCAGTTGCGCGAGACCGACAGGCTGGAGCAGAACCTCGCGACGCTTGCAACGGTCGGGTCCACGAGCCCGTACGTGGGGCTCTTTGGCACCGTGTGGGGGATCATGGGCGCCTTCCAGGGACTCGGAAACGTGCAGCAGGCAACGCTCGCCACGGTGGCCCCCGCCATCGCCGAGGCGCTGATCGCGACCGCGATGGGCCTGTTCGCTGCGATTCCCGCCGTCGTGGCCTACAACCGCTACGCCGACCAGGTGGGGCGCCTGGAACTGCGCTACGACACTTTCGTCGAGGAGTTCTCGACGATCCTGCAGCGTCATGCCGGCGTGGACGGGGACTGAGGAGACAGACCATGCGCAACCGCGGGCGACGGCTGATGGGCGAGATCAACGTCGTGCCCTACATCGACGTGATGCTGGTGCTGCTGGTGATCTTCATGGTCACTGCGCCGATGCTGACCCAGGGCATCAAGGTCGACCTTCCCGAGGCGCCGGCCGAGCCGATACCGCAGGAGGATCTCGAGATGCTGATTCTCGAGATCGACAGGGACGGCCGCATGTCGCTCAACATCGGTGACCCGGATGCAGCGCAGAGCGAGGACCGGATCCTCGAGGCAGCATCTGCGGCGCTGCGCAGGGAACCCTCGCGACCCGTGGTGGTCAGTGCTGACAGTGCCGTCGAATACGGGAGGGTCGTCCAGGGCATGGTGTTACTGCAGCAAGCCGGTGCCAGGAAAGTCGGCTTCCTGACGCGACCCGCACAGGTGGAGTCCGACCGGTCGGGAAGCCGCTGAACGATGCCCGGCTTTTTCCGTGAGCACCTGCGACCCCTCGCCGGGTCCGCGCTGCTGCACCTTCTGCTGGTGGCCACGCTGGCTGGACTTGCCATCCGCTGGACGACGTCCCAGCCACCCGAGCAGCTGGCGATCGAGGGCGTGATCGTGGACCCGAGCCAGCTGCCGAGGCCGGCGAAGGGTCGGCCGGCGGAGACGCCAGTCCGTGAAGCGCCTCGCCCGGTGCCGGAGACGGTGCCGCCCGTCGAGGATCCGGGCATCCAGGCCCGGGAAGCGACCGCTGCCGCAGAACGCGCCGCAGCCGAGGCCGAGGCGCTGGAACGCGAACTGCGGGAGCGGCAGGCGGCCCAGCGTCGGGCTGCCGAGCAGGCCGAGCAGCAGCGCGCGGCTGAAGAGGCGCGTCGCAAGGCTGCGGCCGAGGAAGCACGGAAGAAAGCCGAGGCGGAGGAGGCACGCCGCAAGGCCGAGGCCGAGGAGGCGCAACGCAAGAAGGAAGCCGAGCAGAAGGCTGCGCGCGAGGCGAAGTTGAAGGCGGAGCGCGAGGCGCAGCTGCTCGCTGCACTCGCGGCCGAGGAGGAGGCCATGGCGATCGCGCAGTCGGGCGTGGCAGACGAATACCGTATGCTGCTCACGCAGACAATAGAGCGGAACTGGATCCGGCCGCCCTCTGCGCAGCCCGGGCTCGAGTGCTCGCTCGACGTCACGCAGGCGGCTGGCGGCACGGTGATAGATGTGCGCATCGGACGCTGCAACGGAGACCAGGCGGTGCGCGAATCGATCACGAATGCCGTGTATCGTTCCTCGCCGTTGCCGGCTCCGCCGGATCCCAGATTGTTCCAGCGGAAGCTGGAAATAGTTTTCAAGCCACGGGAGTAGGTACTCGATGGGCCACAAGGCGATAACCCGCAACGGGATGCTCGCGTTCGTCGCGGCGGCATCGGGTCTGCTGGCCGGGCCGGCCGCGGCGCAGCTGCGACTCGACATCACCGAGGGCGTGCGCGATGCGGTCCCGATCGCCGTGGTGCCTTTCGGCGGCCAGACGACCCAGTCCGCGACCGACCTTGCGGAGGTGATTGCGAACGACCTGCGGCTCAGCGGGCGGTTTGCGCCGCTCGAGCGGCGGGACATGATCGAGCGGCCCACCCGCGGCGAGGAGATCCGCTTCGCGGACTGGCGGCTGCTCCGCTCCGACTTCATCGTGGTGGGCCGCGTGGAGCCGGTGGCCGGCGGGTCGGCCGTGACCTACGAGCTCTACAACGTCCAGACCGGGCAGCCGCTGGTCAACGAGCGCCTGACCAGCAGCGATGCGGAGCTTCGGGCCACGGCGCACCGCATCGCGGACCGGATCTTCGAGCGGCTGACCGGGATTCCAGGCGCTTTCTCGACGCGGATCGCCTACGTGGCGGTCGAAGGCGTCGCACCCGAGCGACGCTACAAGCTCGTGGTCGCGGACGCCGACGGATTCGGCCCGCGAACGGTCGTCGAGTCCTCGGAGCCGATCATGTCGCCGGCCTGGTCGCCGGACGGACAGGATCTCGCCTACGTGTCCTTCGAGAACAAGAGTTCTGAGATATACGTGCAGCGGCTCGCGACCGGCGAGCGACGCCGGGTCTCGGCCCGGCAGGGCATCAATGGAGCGCCCGCCTGGTCGCCGGACGGGCGTCGGCTTGCGATCGTGCTGTCGCGGGATGCGAACCTCGACATCTACGTGCTGGATCTCCAGACCCAGTCCCTGACCCGATTGACGACCCAGGACGCGATCGACACCGAGCCGGAGTGGTCGCGCGACGGTCGCAGCATCTACTTCACCTCGGACCGGGCCGGCAGCCCGCAGGTTTACCGGGCCAGCGTCGAGCAGCCGGGCAAGGCCGAGCGTGTCACGTTCACGAACGGTTACAACGCGCGTCCGCGGCTCTCGCCGGACGGCTCGGAGCTGGCGATGGTGACGCTCGACGGCGGCGGCTATCGGATCGGCATCATGGACCTGAAGAACCGCAGCCTGCGCGTGCTGACCAAGGCGCGCCAGGACGAATCTCCCAGCTACGCGCCGAACGGCGCCGCGATCATTTATGCGACCATGGAACGAGGCCGCGGCACGCTGGCCGTGGCGTCCTCCGACGGACGATTCCAGCAGCGGCTCTCGTCGGAGAGCAGCGAGGTCCGTGAACCGGTCTGGTCGCCCTACCCATCGCGCTGATGAACCCGGCCCGGGCTTGTGGTAAAAGGCGCGCACTTTCGAAGGAGTCTGCGGATATGAAGCTGATGCGAGTCGTGGCGGTAATGGTGCTCGCGCTGGGCATTGCGGCCTGCCAGAAGCCCAAGCAGACCAAGCCGGAGGACCAGGGGCCGGCCGCCAGCACCGCCGAAACAGGCGCTGCTACGAGCGGAATCGGGCAGGAAACCGGCACCGCCGGCACCACGCTCACCCCGCAGCAGCAGGCGCTCGTGACACTCAAGGAGCGCAGCGTCGTCTACTTCGACTACGACAGCAGCGAGATCCAGAGCGAATACCTGAACGTCGTGGCGGCCCACGCGGCCTACCTCGCCAAGTACCCGACGGCGCGGGTCCGGCTCGAGGGTCACACCGACGAACGCGGTTCCCGCGAGTACAACATCGGGCTCGGTGAGCGGCGCGCGCAGACCGTGCGGCGTGCGCTGATGCTGCAGGGCGTTACGGAAGCCCAGATCACCACGGTCAGTTACGGCGAGGAACGTCCGGCTGCGCCGGGCAGCGACGAAGCTGCCCTTGCGCAGAACCGCCGCGTCGAACTCGTCCATCCGCAGTGATCCGTCAAATGAGGACAGCAACACACCTTGCCGTGCTCGCAGCGCTGGCGCTGGCGAGCGGTGCGGCCAACGCCACTGCGAGCAACAAGGAGCTCGAGGCACGCGCCATCGAGACCGATGCGAACATCGCCGCGCTGGAGAACCGGCTCAACCAGTCGCTGGTGCTGCTGCAGCAGCAGGTCGACGCGGCCCGTTCGGAGCTTCGCGGCCTGCGCGGCCAGATCGAGGAGTCCAGGCACGAGCTCGAAACGCTGCGTCAGCAGCAGCGCGACCTGTACGCAGACCTCGACCGGCGGCTGCTGCTGCTGGAGAACGCGGCGGGAATATCGGTGCCGGGCGCGACGGGCGCTCCGAGCGCCGGGGAGATCGTCGCTGCAGACGAGACTGCGGTCTACGGCGATGCGTTCGCGGCACTGAAGGCCGGCCGCTACGACGAGGCGGTGCGCGGCTTCCAGCTCTACCTGACCAAGTACCCCCAGGGCGGGCGGGCCGACAACGCGGCCTACTGGATCGGCGAGGCCCAGTATGTGCAGAAGGATTACCCGGCTGCACTCAAGTCGTTCGAGTCCGTGCTCGACAAGTACCCCGACTCGACCAAGGCACCGGACGCGATGCTGAGGATCGGGTACTGCCAGTACGAACTCAAGGCCGACAAGAACGCGCGTGCCGCGTTCAAGAAGGTCGTCGCGAAGTATCCTGATACCGAGGCGGCCCGGCTCGCGACCCAGCGTCTGACGGACATGGACGCGGAGGGCCGCTGAAAGGCGGTCGGCCGTGCTTGAAGCCCGCTGACGAGACGGCCGACACGGCAGTGCGGACGCTGCCGGCCGCGGCGCGGCTGAAGGTCACCGAGACCTTCGTCTCTATCCAGGGCGAAGCCGACGCAGCCGGCTGGCCGACCTTCTTCATCCGGCTGACCGGCTGCCCGCTGCGCTGCGTGTACTGCGACACCGCCTACGCATTCCATGGCGGGCAATGGATTTCGCTGCCAGAGCTGATCGCGCTGGCCGGGCGCAGTGGCGTGCGACACGTCTGCGTGACCGGCGGCGAGCCGCTGGCACAACGGGCCTGCCCGGGCCTGCTCGAGTCGCTCTGCGATTCGGGCTTCGTGGTGTCGCTCGAGACCAGTGGCGCGATCGACATCTCGGGTGTCGATACGCGGGTGAGCAGGGTCGTCGACCTGAAGACCCCCGACTCCGGGGAATCGGCCCGCAACCGCTACGAGAACCTGCCGCTGCTGACGCCGCACGACCAGCTGAAGATCGTCGTCTGCTCGCGGTCTGATTACGAGTGGGCCCGACAGCTGCTCGCCGAGCATCGCGACCGCATCGGCTGCCCGGTGATCTTCTCCCCGAGCTGGGGGCAGCTCGAGCCGCGCGAGCTCGCCCAGTGGATCCTCGATGACCGGCTCGACGTCCGGCTTCAGGTCCAGCTGCACAAGTACCTCTGGGGCGAGGAGCCCGGCCGATGAGTTCTTCGCAACCGGATGATCCGGGTGCCGATGCCCGGCCGCGGGCGGTCGTGCTGCTCTCCGGCGGCCTCGACTCGGCGACCTGCCTGGCAATCGCGAGGCGCGAGGGCTTCGACTGCTACGCGCTCAGCCTCGCCTACGGTCAACGCCATTCGACCGAGCTTGCAGCGGCCGCAAGCGTCGCGGCAGCGCTCGGTGCCCGTGAACATCGGGTCATGAACATCGACCTCGCCGCCTTCGGCGGCTCGGCGCTGACGGACCCCGGCATCGACGTGCCGGAGCAGCCGACCGTGGGCGTGCCGGTGACCTACGTCCCGGCACGCAACACGGTGTTCCTGTCGCTCGCGCTCGCCTGGGCCGAGGTGCTGGCGGCCTTCGACATCTACATCGGCGTCAACGCGGTGGACTACTCCGGCTATCCCGACTGCCGGCCGGAATTCGTCCAAGCCTTCGAATCGCTTGCCAACCTGGCGACCCGGGCGACCGTCGAGGGGCGGGCGCGAATCCGTGTGCGCGCACCGCTGATCGAGCTCAGCAAGGCCGGGATCATCGGTCGCGGCATCGAGCTCGGCGTGGACTACGCGCAGACCGTCAGCTGCTACCAGGCCGACTCGCTGGGGCGTGCCTGCGGCCGCTGCGACTCCTGCCGGCTGCGCCGGGAGGGCTTTCGCGCGGCGGGCGTGGACGACCCCACCCGCTACGCCCCGGGCTGATCAGCGCCTGCGCGGGTCACCGCTGGCCGCGATCCGCTCGCAGGCCGAGACCAGGTGTCGGGCGATCCCGGGCTCTCGGGAAGTGTGTCCGGCGTCCTCGACGACCGCGAAGTCGGCTTCGGGCCAGGCGCGGTGCAGATCGTCCGCCCCCTGCATCGGACAGATCACGTCGTAGCGGCCGTGCACGATGAATGCGGGGATGTGACGGATGCGCGCGACATCGCGCAGCAGCAGGTCGTCCGGCTCGAAGCGCGCGTTGCGGTAGTAGTGCGCCTCGAGTCGCGCCAGCGCCCAGGCGAGATGCTCGTCCTCGAAGTCGGCTGTAAAGGCCTCGTTCGGCAGCAGCGTGCAGGATGCACCCTCGTAGACGCTCCAGGCCCTTGCGGCGGCCAGGGCCTTGCCACGATCGGCTCCCGTCAGCAGCCGCCAGTATCCCGCCAGCAGGTCGTCGCGATCCTGCTCGGGCAGGTGATCGCGGAATGCGCGCCAGCGCTCGGGCTGAATCGTGCGCATTCCGTAGAGCCACCAGTCGAGTTCGAACTGCCGGAACAGCCAGATGCCGCGCAGCACGAGGCTCAGGCACCGCTCAGGATGGCGCTCCGCGTAATACAGGCCCAGCGTGCTGCCCCAGGAGCCACCGAAAACGTGCCAGCGATCGATGCCGAGCTGCTCCCTCAGGCGCTCGAAGTCGCGCGCGAGGTGCTCGGCGGAATTGCCGCTCAACTCACCGGGTGGAGTCGAGCGGCCCGCGCCACGCTGGTCAACGAGCACGACGCGAAAGTGACGCGGGTCGAAGAAGCGCCGGTCGGCCGCCGAGCAGCCCGCGCCGGGGCCACCGTGCACGAACAGCACGGGCAGCCCGGCCGGGTTACCGCATTCCTCGAAATAGAGTTCGTGAGGCGGGTCCACGCAGAGCGTTCCGGTGCGGAACGGCTCGTAGGGTGGATGGAGGATACGATCGACTTCGGCTGGTACAGCGACCATTGCGAACTCCTGATTGATCAGCCGCGATGCTAGCCGATGGGCCGCGAGCGGCATCGATTGCGGCTATACTTCGCGCGGCTTCCGCGCACCGTGATGCGTGCGGCGGCGGACAGGCAGATGGGCCGTTAGCTCAGTCGGTAGAGCAGCTGGCTTTTAACCAGTAGGTCATTGGTTCGATTCCAATACGGCCCACCATTTACAACAAAAACAAATCTGATAGAGCGTAAATCTCGACTCAATCGAGACAGGTGCCGGGTCGTGCTTCGCTCGTGGTCGGCACTGCGCGCCTGCAACGGATCGGCTCGGCAAGCTCGGCTCGAGCCTGGGACGCCTCGGCTAAAGCGGCCGCGGCGGCGGCCGCGCTGCGGCGGCATCGGTCCCGCACGGGTAGGCCCCGGCGCCGGCATGCGCTACCATCCGCCGAATCATTACATCTGAAACTAATCGGCCCCCGGGGAGGCTCCGCCATGGCTGATCTGTTCGAAAACCCGATGGGTACCGACGGCTTCGAGTTCGTCGAGTACACCGCACCCGATCCCGAGCAGCTGCGCTCACTGTTCGAGCGGATGGGCTTCCCGGTGGTCGCCCGGCACCGCCGCAAGAACGTCACGCTGCACCGGCAGGGCGACATCAACTTCATCATCAACGCGGAGCCCGGCGGCTTCGGGCAGCGCTTCGCGGAGCAGCACGGGCCGTCCGCCTGCGCGATGGCGTTCCGGGTCCGCGACGCAGCGCAGGCATTCCATCGCGCCGTCGAGCTCGGCGCCACGCCGGTCACCGGGACCGTCGGGCCGATGGAGTTGAACATTCCGGCGATCGAGGGCATCGGGGGCAGCATCGTGTACCTGGTCGACCGCTACGGGGACCAGACCATCTACGACGTCGACTTCGTGCCGGTCGAGCCGGGCGCGGATCGATCCGCGGGACTGACGCTGATCGACCACCTTACCCACAACGTCGAGCGTGGCCACATGGACAAGTGGGCCGGGTTCTACGAGCGGCTGTTCAATTTCCGCGAGATCCGCTACTTCGACATCGAGGGCAAGAAGACGGGCCTGTTCAGCCGCGCGATGACCAGCCCCTGCGGGAAGATCCGCATCCCGATCAACGAGTCGCGGGACGACAAGTCGCAGATCGAGGAGTACCTGCGGGAGTATCGCGGCGAGGGCATCCAGCACATCGCGCTCGCGACCGAGGACATCTGCGCGACGGTCGATGCGCTGCGCCGCAACGGGATCGAGTTCCAGGACACGCCGGACACCTACTACGAGGCCGTCGATGCCCGCGTTGCGGGACACCGGGAGTCGCTGGCCGAGCTGCAGCAGCGGCGCATCCTGATCGATGGCAGCGCGAAGGAAGGCATCCTGCTGCAGATCTTCACGAAGAACGTGATCGGCCCGATCTTCTTCGAGATCATCCAGCGCAAGGGCAACGAGGGCTTCGGCGAGGGAAACTTCCGCGCGCTGTTCGAGTCGATCGAGCTCGACCAGGAGCGGCGGGGCGTTATCTGATCCGTCCGGGTCGAGCGGCGACGCGGAGCATCGTGCTCCGCCAGGAGGCGAGGCGATGAAACGCTACATTCCGGTGTCACGCGTCGAGGGCCGCGCGTCGAGGCAGGCGCACTGCGACCTGCCCGAGGGCACCTACGAGCGCGAGATGAGCAAGGAGGGCTTCTTCGGGCCGGCCGCGTTCTTCTATCACCGCCATCCTCCGACCGGCTGGTCCGACTTCTCCGGGCCGCTGCGCCCGCGCGCGTTCGACCTCGCAAAGCTGCCGACGGGTCCCACCAGCCCCTGGTCGGCACCCGCCGTGCTGCTGAACGCGCACTGCCGACTGCGATACTGGCGGCTTCCGGGCCGCATGGAGCAGCCTTGCGCGCAATGCCGATGGCGACGAGCTGCTGTTCGTCCACTCGGGCAGCGGGGAGCTGTACTGCGATTTCGGACGGCTCGGCATCGAGGCCGGCGACTACCTGGTCCTGCCGCGCGGCACGATGTGGCGGATCGACTGCGCGGCGCCGGTGGAGCTGCTGATGATCGAGGCGACCAACGCCTCCTATACGATCCCGGAGAAGGGGCTGGTCGGCAACCACGCGATCTTCGACCCGGCGATCCTCGACACGCCCCGCATCGACGAGGCCTTCCTCGCGCAGCAGGATGACTCACGGGAGTGGCAGGTCGAGGTCAAGCGACGCAACGCCGTCTCGGTGATCACCTATCCGTTCAACCCGCTGGATGCGGTCGGCTGGCACGGGGAACTCTCGGTGCTGCGCCTGAACGTGCGCGACCTGCGGCCGCTGATGAGCCACCGTTATCACCTGCCGCCGTCTGCACACACGACCTTCCTGTCCGACCGCTTCGTGGTGTGCACGTTCGCGCCCCGGCCGTTCGAGTCCGATCCCGGTGCGCTGAAGGTGCCGTTCTTCCACAACAACGACGACTACGACGAGGTGATCTTCTACCACGCGGGCGACTTCTTCAGCCGCGACAACATCCACCCGGGCATGCTCACGTTTCATCCGGGAGGCTTCACGCACGGACCCCACCCGAAGGCCCTCGCGCGGATGTTCCAGCAGGCGAAACCCGGCACCGACGAGTACGCGGTGATGATCGATACACGTGACCCGCTCGAGGTGGCGGAGGAGGCGACGGGGGTGGAATGGCTCGCCTACGTGGACAGCTGGAAGCCCGTCGAGCGGAGATGAGGACCTGATGAAACTCGCCAGCCTTGCAAACGGAACACGCGACGGGCAGCTGCTGATCGTCAATCGCGACCTGTCGCGCGCCGTGGCAGTCCCGCAGCTCGCACCGACGCTGCAGGCCGCGCTGGACGACTGGCCGGCGCTGCGGCCCCGTCTGGAGGAAACCGCCGCGGCGCACGAGTCCGGCAGCGTCCCGGGCAGCTTCCCGTTCGACTCCAGGCGCGTGCTCGCGCCGCTGCCCCGGGCCTATCACTGGGTGGACGGCTCGGCCTACGTCAACCACGTCGAGCTCGTACGCAAGGCGCGCGGCGCCGAGATGCCGCCCAGCTTCTGGACGGACCCGCTCGTGTACCAGGGTGGCTCGGACGATTTTCTTCCGCCCACTGCGGACGTGCCGGTCCCGAGCGAGGACTTCGGCATCGATCTCGAGGCCGAGGTCGCAGTGGTGACCGGCGACGTGCCGATGGGCACGACTGCCGATCGCGCCGGGGCGCACATCAGGCTGCTGATGCTGGTCAACGACTGGTCGCTGCGCAACCTGATACCAGCTGAGCTGGCCAAGGGCTTCGGGTTCTACCAGTCGAAGCCTGCGACCAGTTTCTCGCCGGTCGCCGTCACGCCCGACGAGCTGGGTCAGCACTGGGACGGCGGCAAGGTGAACCTGCCATTGGTCTCGCATGTGAACGGGCAGTTGCTCGGCCGTCCCGAGGCCGGTATCGACATGACCTTCGATTTCCCGCGACTGATCGAGCACGTGGCCCGCACCCGGCGCCTCGGTGCCGGTACCATCATCGGCTCGGGCACGGTTTCGAACTACGATCGCTCGAGAGGATCGTCCTGTCTCGCCGAGCGGCGCATGCTCGAGCAGATCGAGCACGGCAGGCCGTTGACGCCGTTTCTCGCGTTCGGCGACCGGGTCCGTGTCGAGATGATCGACCGGGACGGAGCGAGCATTTTCGGGGCAATCGACCAGCGGGTGGTGAGGATGCATCCTCCCGCATGAAGGGAGGAAACGATGAGCGAGATCTTCGAGGCCCTGGACCAGCTGCCCCCGGATCCGATTCTCGGGGTCACGGCGGCCTTCCGCGCGGACAACTCGCCGCTCAAGGTGGACCTCGGTGTCGGCGTATACCGGGACGACAGCGGACGCACGCCGATTTTCGACGCGGTCAGGCAGGCCGAAGCCGCGCTGGTCGCAGAGCAGCAGACCAAGGCCTACGTGGGCCCGGCCGGGAACCAGGAGTTCAACGAGCACATCACTGCGCTGGCGCTCGGGCCGGTCGCCCGGCAGCAGCGCGAGCGGCTCGCGGTGATCCAGACCGTGGGCGGCTGCGGCGCGCTGCGCGTCGGCGCCGAGCTGATACGGGCGGCGCGGCCGGAGGCGGTCGTGCACGTCAGCGATCCGACCTGGGCCAACCACCAGCCCCTGCTCGGCAGCAGCGGGCTGGCGCTGGAGGCGTATCCCTATTACGACGCCCGCAGCCGCGGCGTCGACTTCGAACGCATGGTCGAGCGCCTGTCGAAGCTGCCCGCCCGCTCGGTCGTCCTGATCCATGCCTGCTGCCACAATCCCACTGGTGCGGACCTCTCGCCCGAGCATTGGGGCGTGCTGGCCGAGCTTCTGCCCGCGCGGGGGCTGGTGCCCTTCGTGGACCTGGCCTACCAGGGCTTCGGTGAGGACCTGGCAGCAGACGTCGCAGGCTTGCGGCTGCTGGCGGACCGCGTGCCCGAGCTGCTGCTGGCGGTCTCCTGCTCGAAGAACTTCGGCATGTATCGTGAGCGCACCGGCGCACTGGCTGTGCTGGCCGCGAACCGCAGCAGCGCGGCTGCAGTCGCGTCACACCAGGCGCGCACGGCGCGACGCATGTACTCGATGCCACCGGACCACGGGGCCGCCGTCGTCGCCCGTGTCCTCGGGGATCCCGGGCCTGCGGCGGGAATGGGAAGAGGACCTCGCGGCCATGGTGGCGCGGATGAGGTCGCTGCGCTCGATGCTGGCCGCAAGGCTCGAGGCGGCGTCACCGGGGAAGGATTTTTCCTGGCTGGAGCGACAGGTGGGCATGTTCTCGCTGCTCGGGCTCGGCCCGGCTGCGATCGCCCGCCTCAGGGACGAGCGCCACGTCTACGTGCCGCCCGACGGGCGCATGAACGTGGCCGGCCTCAGCGAAACCAACGTGGATTACGTGGCGGAGAGCATCGCCGCGCTGATGGGCTGAGCCGATGAAGCTGTGCCCGAAGATCATCCTCGAGGGCACCCGGCTGACGCACAAGACGGACCTCGCCTTCCTGCTCAACGAGCATCCGCGCCTGGTGGGGCAGCGTCGCTACCGCTACCACTCGCCGCTCGTATCGGCGGAATGGTGTGGATTCACGAACGTTCCATGGGGTCGGGGCCTGATCAATTTCGAGCAGGCTGAAGAATCGATGGCCATGGAAACCTATGCGACCTGGGCCCGGCTGTTCGAGCTGCTGCGCTACTACTCGTGGATCGTCGACCGCTTCCACGTCTCGACGCAGGTGCACCAGCAACGCGCGTTCGGCCGGCGCTACGATTTCGACTGGCTCGAGCAGCGCCTGCTCCCGCTCGGCTTCCGGCACGTGCTCTGCGTGCGCAGTCCCGCGACGTTCGGCCCCGCGCTCGAGGCGCGGCTGCGTGTGTCCGGAAATCCGGCGCAGTACGGTGATCCCGCGGACTTCATCGAGGAACAGGAACGGATCCGCAGCGCGGTGGCCAGCTCGAAGCTCCCGTTCCTCGAACTCGACGTCTCTGGTGGCGATCTTCCGGCGCTCGCCGACCGGGTCGCCGACTGGCTCGAGAGCACGGGCGGGCTCTACGCGCCCGGCTGATGGCGCGCTCGCAGGCTGGCGCAGCGGACGACCCTGTTATAGAATCCGGCGCCACGGGAGCGACGTGATCGGGATTTAGGGCCCGGCACGCGCGGTACGCCGGTCCGGCGGGCCTCATCGGAGGTGGTCGGCGCGGTGGGAGATTCGGCGGAAAATCCCCCTCGGTGGGGATTTTTCATTTGCGCGGCCGGCATACATGCGGGTCGCGCGACTGAACGAATGGGCCGCCGGCCCATTTTTTGTTTGTGCGTTTGGCGCAAGGACGGTCGGATGCTCAGGGACACACTGACCGGGTTGGTCCGTCCCCTGGTCGAGGGGATGGGCTACGAGCTCTGGGAGCTCGAGTATTCGCCCCGAAGGGGACATGCGCTGGTGCGCCTGTACATCGACTCGAAGGAGGGCATTGCCCTCGACGATTGCGAGCGCGTGAGCCGTGCCGTCAGCGACCTGCTCGACGCCACGGATCCGGTACCGGGCCAGTACACGCTGGAGGTGTCCTCGCCGGGGATCGATCGGCCGCTGTCGAGGCCTGAGCATTTTGCCGCGTTCGTCGGCGAGACGGCGTTCGTGGAGCTGCGCGAACCGGTCGACGGGCGGCGGCGCTTCACCGGCCCGCTGCTTGCGGCGGACGAACGGTGTGTGGAGATAGAAGTGGACGGCCGGCGCTACAGCCTGCCGATTGCAGGCATACGCAAGGCGCATCTCGCGCCTGAGTCTTGAGTCCCGTCATGCGGGGGGTATGGAGAGGATGAACAAGGAAATCCTGATGGTCGTGGACGCCGTCTCGAACGAGAAAGGCGTCGAGAAGGAGATCATCTTCGAGGCGCTCGAGGCCGCGCTGGCTTCGGCTACCCGCAAGAAATACGGCGATGACATCGACGTCCGCGTCGCGATCAACCGCAAGACCGGGGACTACGACACTTTCCGGCGCTGGAAGGTATTCGCCGATGACTCGACCGAGCTCGAGTTCCCGGAGCGGGAGCTGCGACTGGAAGACGCGCTCGATGTCTCGCCGGAGGCGGAGGTCGACGGCTACGTCGAAGAGCCGCTGGAGTCGGTGGCCTTCGGCCGGATCGGTGCCCAGACCGCGAAGCAGGTGATCGTGCAGAAGGTTCGCGAAGCGGAGCGTGCACAGGTCGTCGAGCAGTACAAGGATCGCGTCGGTCAGCTCGTATCCGGGATCGTGAAGCGAGTGGACCGCAACGGCATCTTCGTCGATCTCGGCGGCAACGCCGAGGGCTTCATCCCGCGCGAGCACATGATCCCCAGGGAGCCGGTACGCACCCAGGACCGGATCAAGGCGTTCCTGAAGGAAGTGCGGTCCGAGCCGCGTGGGCCGCAGTTGTTCCTGAGCAGGACCGCGCCGGAGTTCCTGATCGAGCTTTTCAAGCTCGAGGTTCCCGAGGTCGGCCAGGGCCTGATCAACATCCTCGGCGCGGCCCGTGACCCCGGCGCCCGCGCCAAGATCGCGGTCCGCAGCAACGATGCCCGGATCGACCCGGTGGGCGCCTGCGTCGGCATGCGCGGCTCGCGCGTCCAGGCGGTCTCCAACGAGATCGCGGGGGAGCGGGTCGACATCATTCCGTTCGATGAGAACGCGGCGCAGTTCGTCGTAAACGCGATGGCACCTGCCGAGGTGAGCGGCATCGTCGTCGACGAGGAAGCACACAGCATGGACATCGCGGTGGCCGAGGACAAGCTGTCCCAGGCGATCGGCCGCGGCGGACAGAACATCCGTCTGGCGAGCGAGCTCACGGGCTGGCGGCTCAACATCATGAGCGAGGAGGCCGCCGAGGAGAAGAGCGAGGCCGAGCAGCAGGAGTTGCGCGCGATGTTCATGCGCGCGCTCGACGTGGACGAGGACGTGGCGACGATACTGGTAGGCGAGGGTTTCTCGAGCATCGAGGAAATCGCCTACGTGCCCCAGTCCGAGCTCGAGGCCATCGAGGAATTCGAGGAGGACATCGTGATCGAACTGCGTAACCGCGCGCGCGACGTGCTGCTTACGCAGGCGATCGCCAGCGAGGAGATCATCGAAACGGCGGCGCCCTCCGAGGACCTCCTCGACGTAGAGGGCATGGACGATGCGCTGGCCGGCGAGCTCGCCCGGCACGGCATCACGACCCGAGAGGACCTCGCCGAGCAGTCGGTGGACGACCTCGCGGAAATTCCCAACCTCGAACCTGCGCGTGCCGGCGAGCTGATACTCGCGGCCCGCAAGCACTGGTTCGAGCAGGCCGAACAGGCCGAGCAGGCCGGGCAGGCCTGAGCCGGAGGAATCGCATGGCGGAAGTAACGGTCAGCCAGTTCGCCGAGGTGCTGAAGGTCCCCGTGGACCGGCTTCTCACGCAGCTCGACGAGGCTGGCATCAAGGTCTCCGGCGTGGACGACGTGATCAGCGACGAGGCGAAGCTCGAGTTGCTCTCGCACCTGCGTCGCGCGCATGGACGGGAACAGGATGCGGCAGCCCCGCGGAAGATCACGCTGAAGCGCAAGTCTCAGCAGGAGCTCAAGCTCGCCGCCGGCCAGGGTCGGGCACGCACCGTCAACGTCGAGGTGCGCCGGCGCAAGACCTACCTGAACCGGACCGTGCTCGAGGAAGAGGCGCGCAACCGGCAGGAAGAACTCGACAAGCAGCGGCAGGCCGAGGAAGCCGCCCGGCGGGAAGCCGAGCAGGCCGAGGTGGAGCGGCGCGAGGCCGAGCAGCGCGAGCGGGACCGGCTCGAGGCCGAGGCGCAGCGCCAGGCCGACGAGACTGCCCGGCAACAGGCCGAGGAGGAAGCGCGTCGCCAGGCCGAGCTCCGCGAGCAGGAGAAGCAGGCCCGCGAGCGGCAGGAGCCGGAGCGCGCCGCGGTCGAGCCGCCGAAGGTCGTCAAGCCCGCCCCGCCGAAGAAGGAGGAGGCGCGCAAGGGCACCAAGTACGGTCGCAAGGAACTGCACGTCGGGGCCGATGCCAGCGCGCGTTTCAAGAAGCGCCAGCAGGCGAGCCGGACGCGGCGGACCGTCCATGTGAGCGTCGACGCGAAGCACGGCTTCGAGCTGCCTACTACGCCCGTCAAGCGCGAAGTGCAGATCCCCGAGACGATCACGGTCGGCGAGCTGGCCAACCGGATGGCCGTCAAGGCGAACGAAGTCATCAAGACGATGATGAAGATGGGCGTGATGGCGACGATCAACCAGCCGATCGACCAGGACACGGCCCAGCTCGTCGTCGAGGAATTCGGGCACACCGCGCTGCGACTCAGCGAGACCAGCCTCGAGGACCAGCTGCAGGCCGAGGCCGCGGACGTCGAGATGCTGCCGCGACCGCCGGTGGTGACCATCATGGGTCACGTCGACCACGGCAAGACGTCGCTGCTCGATTACATCCGCCGCACCAAGGTGGCTGCGGGCGAGGCGGGCGGCATCACACAGCACATCGGCGCCTACCAGGTGGAGACGCCGAAGGGCCTGATCACTTTCATCGACACCCCGGGCCACGCGGCGTTCACGTCGATGCGCGCCCGCGGCGCCCACGTGACCGACATCGTCGTGCTGGTCGTCGCGGCGGACGACAGCGTCATGCCGCAGACCATCGAGGCGATCCAGCACGCGCGTGCCGCGGAAGTGCCGATCGTCGTCGCGGTCAACAAGATCGACAAGCCCGACGCCGATCTCGACCGCGTCCGCAACGATCTCGGCAAGCAGAACGTGATACCGGAGGCCTGGGGCGGAGATACGATGTTCGTGAACGTCTCCGCGCGCAGCGGCGAGGGCATCGACGAGTTGCTCGAGTCCATCCTGCTGCAGGCCGAGGTCATGGACCTGAAGGCTCCGGAGCAGGGACTCGCGGCCGGCGTTGTGCTCGAGTCGAGCATCGAGAAGGGCCGCGGCGCGGTTGCGACGGTACTGATCAAGCGAGGCACGCTGCGTGCCGGCGACCCGATCATTGCCGGACAGGAGTTCGGCAGGGTGCGGGCGCTGTTCGACGCGACGGGCTCGCAGGTCGAGTCGGCAGGTCCGGCCGTGCCGGTGCAGGTGCTCGGCCTGTCCAACGCCCCGAACGCAGGCGACGACCTGATGGCGGTCGAGAGCGAGCGCAAGGCCCGCGAAGTGGCGCTGTACAGGCAGGGCAAGTTCCGAGACGTACGCCTCGCCAAGGAGGCGAAGCGGGCGGGCGACGTGTTCTCGCAGATGGGCGAGCCGACGGCCGAGGTGGTCTCGATCATCGTCAAGGCGGACGTCCAGGGCAGTGCCGAGGCGCTGCGCGACGCGCTCAGCAAGGTGGCGACCGAGGAGGTCGACGTCAAGATCGTCGCGAGCGGTGTCGGTGGAATCACCGAGTCGGATGTCACGCTCGCCGCAGCGTCGAGGGCGCGCATCATCGGTTTCAACGTTCGTGCCGACGGGGCGGCCCGCGCGGCGATCAAGGAAACCGGCGTGGACGTGCGCTACTACAGCGTGATCTACGAGGCGATCGACGACGTCAAGCAGATCGTCAGCGGCATGATCAAGCCGGAGGTCAAGGAGCAGATCGTGGGACTGGCCGAGGTGCGCCAGGTGTTCCGGGCCAGCGGCTTCGGAACCGTTGCCGGCTGCCTGGTGGTCGAGGGCGTGATCAAGCGTGGCAACCCGGTTCGCGTGCTGCGCGACAACGTCGTGATCCACGAGGGCGAACTCGATTCGCTGCGGCGCTTCAAGGACGACGTGAACGAGGTCCGGGCGGGCACCGAGTGCGGTATCGGCGTACGCAACTACAACGACATCCGCGACGGCGACCAGATCGAGTGCTATGCACGAGTGGAGGTCGCGCGCGGCGCGTAGCGAAGATGCCGCGCGAGTTTCCCCGTGCGCGCCGCGTGGCCGAGCAGGTCCAGCGCACCCTGGCGGACCTGCTCCGCCGCGAGGTGCGTGACCCGCGCCTCAAGCCGGTGACGATCACGCACGTGCGCGTGTCGCCGGACCTCACGCATGCCTGGGTCCATTACTCGCTGCTGACGGGCGATACCCACGACCCCGAGCAGCGGGCGATCCTGGACGAGGCGGCCGCCTACCTGCGCGGGCCGCTCGGCCGGTCCCTGCGGCTGAGAGTCGCGCCGGAGCTGCACTTCCAGCCGGACGAGGAACTCGAGCGCAGTCACCGCCTCGAGGACCTGATCAACCAGGCCGTCAAGGAGGACGTCGCCCGACACGCCGGGGACGAGGACCCAGCCGACGACGAAAACCGGTGACGGACATGGCCGCGCCGGCACGTGAGCGCCCCGGCTGGCGGGCGGTGGACGGCATCGTGCTGCTCGACAAGCCGGCAGGGCTCGGTTCCACGCCTGCGCTGCAGAGCGTACGGCGCCTGCTTCGTGCGGCGAAGGCCGGCCACGCGGGCACGCTCGATCCACTCGCTACCGGGATGCTCCCGCTTTGCTTCGGCCAGGCGACCAAGGCCTGCGGACAGCTGCTCGGGTCCAGCAAGGCCTACCGGGCGCGGCTTCTGCTCGGACAAGCGACCGATACCGGCGACGCCGAGGGCAGCGTGGTGGCGGAAGCGCCGGTGCCGGAGCTGAGCGAGGGCGCCGTCGCGGCGGCACTGCTCGACCTGCAGGGCCCGCAGCTACAGACCCCGCCGATGTACTCGGCGCTGAAGCGGCAGGGACGGCCGCTCTACGAACTCGCGCGCCAGGGACTCGAGGTGCCGCGGGAGGCCCGTTCGATAGTGATCGAGCGTCTCGAACTCGCCGCGCTCGGGCCCGGCACGCTGGATTTCGAGGTGGTCTGCTCCAAGGGCACCTACGTCCGGGTCCTCGGGGAGGAGATCGCGCGGCGACTCGGCACGGTCGGGCACCTCGGAGCACTGCGGCGGCTCTGGGTGGCGCCGTTCGAGCACGAGCCCATGGTCGGGATGGATGCAATACGGGAGTGGGCGGAGCATCCGGCGGCGAGCGCGCCCGCCTGGCTGCTGCCGGTGGACCGGGCCTTCGTGCACCTGGGCCGCCTGGACCTCGACGCGACGGCCGCGTTGCACCTTCGCCAGGGACGGACGCTGGACGCACCAGAGTCCGCGGCGGGCGACGACGGCGACCTGCTGCGGGCTTACGATCCGCACGGCCTGTTTCTCGGGCTCGTGCAGCGGCGGGCCGGTCGACTGCGCGTCCAGCGCCTGTTCGTAGCCGGGGCCGGTTGACCGGTGGCGCATCGGACTTGAGCCGGCCCGCATTGAAAAGGTAGAATGCGCGGCTCAGTTCAAAGGGTTACAAGGTTTCGAGGTCACATCACCGATGGCACTGTCCACCGAGCGCAAGAGCGAGATCGTCGGCGACTTCAGTCGCGGCACCAATGACACCGGTTCGCCGGAAGTACAGATTGCGCTGCTTTCCGCGCGCATCAGTGAACTCGGCGAGCATTTCAGCGCGCACAAGGGCGACCATTCGTCGCGTCGCGGCCTGCTGAAGATGGTCACGCAGCGGCGCAAGCTGCTCGACTACCTCAAGGCCTCCGATCCCAGCCGCTACCAGGAAGTGGTCAGCCGGCTCGGCCTGCGACGCTGACGCGACTCATCCCTCCGGCCCGCATCGCGGGCCGGAGTCTTTTCCGATTCCCGAACGCTTCCAAGCACTGGACATCATCGTGAACGTCCACAAGAAAACCTTTCAGTACGGCGCCCATTCGGTAACGATCGAAACGGGGCGAATGGCCCGCCAGGCCGACGGCTCTGCCCTCGTGTCGATGGGCGACACCGTGGTGCTCGTCACCGCGGTCGGCAACAAGAACGGCGACAGCGGCAAGGACTTCTTCCCGCTCACCGTCAACTACGTCGAGAAGACCTACGCGGCCGGGCGGATCCCGGGCGGGTTCTTCAAGCGCGAGGGGCGTCCCTCCGAGAAGGAAACGCTGACCTGCCGGCTCATCGACCGGCCCATCCGGCCGCTGTTCCCGGAGGGCTTCCGCAACGAGGTGCAGGTGGTCGCCACGGTGCTGTCGCTCGATCCGGAGATCGATTCCGACATTCCGGCCATGCTGGGCGCTTCGGCCGCACTCGCGCTGTCGGGTATCCCCTTCGGCGGACCGATCGGCGCCGCGAAGGTTGGCTACCGGGAGGGCGCGTACGTGCTCAACCCCACGGGCCAGCAGCTGCAGGACTCGCTGCTCGACCTGGTCGTCGCCGGTACCGCGGACGCGGTGCTGATGGTCGAGTCCGAGGCCAAGATGCTGTCCGAGGACGTGATGCTCGGTGCCGTCGTCTTCGGCCACGAGCAGATGCAGGTCGCGATCGCGGCCATCAAGGAACTCGCGGCCGAGGCCGGCAAGCCGGCCTGGGACTGGAAGGCGCCGGAGCCGAACGCCGCGCTCGAGGCCGCCGTCGCAAAGCTGGTCGAGGCAGACCTCGGCGAGGCGTACAAGATCACCGAGAAGCAGCTGCGCTACGGCCGCCTCGGCGAGATCAAGCAGGCGGTGCTCGCCGAGCTCGCGGGCGGCGACGCGCCGCAGTTCGAGCCGAAGAAGGTGGCCGCGGAACTCGGCACGCTCGAGTACAACCTGGTCCGTCGCCGCGTGCTCGCGGGCGAGCCCCGCATCGACGGACGCGACATGCAGACGGTGCGCCCGATCACGGTGCAGACCGGCCTGCTGCCGCGGACGCACGGCTCGGCGCTGTTCACGCGCGGCGAGACCCAGGCCCTGGTCACGACCACGCTCGGCACCGGGCGCGACGCGCAGATCATCGATGCGCTCGCAGGCGAACGCCGCGAGCCGTTCATGCTCCATTACAACTTCCCGCCGTTCTCGGTGGGTGAGACGGGCATGATGGGCTCGCCGAAGCGCCGCGAGATCGGCCACGGTAACCTCGCGCGTCGCGGCGTCAGCGCCGTGATGCCGGACATGACGCAGTTTCCGTACGTCATCCGCGTCGTTTCGGAAGTGCTGGAGTCCAACGGCTCCAGCTCGATGGCGTCCGTCTGCGGCACGAGCCTTTCGCTGATGGATGCGGGCGTGCCGATCAAGGCGCCGGTCGCTGGTGTCGCGATGGGCCTCGTGCTCGAGGGCGGCCGTTACCAGGTGCTCACGGACATCCTCGGCGACGAGGATCACCTCGGCGACATGGACTTCAAGGTCGCCGGCACGGCCGACGGCGTGACTGCGCTGCAGATGGACATCAAGATCGAGGGCATTACGCCGGAGATCATGAAGGTTGCGCTCGAGCAGGCGAACAGGGCACGGCTGCACATCCTCGGCGAGATGGCCAAGGTGATCAGCGCGCCGCGTCCGCAGATGTCTGAATGGGCGCCGACCATCATCACGATGAAGATCGATCCGGAGAAGATCCGCGAGGTGATCGGCAAGGGTGGCGCGGTGATCCGCGCGATCACCGAGGAGACCGGCACGACGATCGACATAGAGAACGACGGCACCGTCAAGATTGCCTCGGTCAACGGCACGGCGGGCCGGGAAGCCCAGCGCCGCATCGAGCTGATCACTTCGGATGTCGAGGTCGGGCGCATCTACGAGGGCAAGGTCGTCAGGCTGATGGATTTCGGCGCCTTCGTGCAGATTCTCCCGGGCAAGGACGGCCTGGTGCACATCTCTCAGATCTCCGATGAGCGCGTCGAGCGCGTCAGCGACAAGCTCAAGGAAGGCGACAACGTGCGCGTCAAGGTGCTCGAGGTCGACCGCCAGGGTCGCGTGCGCCTGTCGATGCGGAACGTCGAGGAATAGCCGCTAACAAAAGGGGACAGATTTTGTCGTTGCGACGAAAATAAATCTGTCCCCTTTGATTGTCTCCTGTGCTCAGTCCTTGTCGCCGCGGCTCCACGGGCCCGGCAGGCGACTGAAGACTTCTTCCTGAAGCGCCTTCCAGCGCTGATAGTTCTTCTGCGCGAGGTTGGTCACCGATTCCAGCGGATCGAGGCCGACCACGTTCTTGAACTTGTCCCGTAGCTCGCGCTGCTCGCGGGCGAAGTGCTTGATGCTCTCGTCCAGGTAACGGCCCACGAAGTCCTGCAGACCGGTCCCGTAGCTGCGGATCACCTGCGAGAGGAAGTCCCTGCTCATCAGGGCTTCACCTCCCGTGCCTTCCTGCTCGGCGATCACCTGCAGCAGAATGTTGCGCGTGATGTCCTGCTGCGTCTTGCGGTCGAGCACTACGAAGTCCACGCGCTCGATCACCAGGCGCCGGACGTCGGCGAGCGTCACGTAGCGGCTCTCCACGGTGTCGTAGAGCCGGCGATTGGGGTACTTGCGGATGACCCGGGGCTCTTCCTTTCCGGACGTGCCGGACTGTGCGCGCTTCGCTTTCTTGCCTTTCGTCTTTGTCGTCATGACGCTCCTTCTTCGCTCCCCAGTACGCGTCGGTCGACCCGCTGCGAGGCAAGGCCCGCGAAACGCTCGGGTCGCCAGTTCCGGACAGCCCACCCGAGCACCTCCGCAGGGTGCGCGTGCTCCAGCCCGCCGGGCGGTCCCTGGCGCAGGAACTCCAGCGCGGCGACCAGCCGGGCACCCGGCCTGGCGAGCGCGAGCCCCGGCGCGTCGTCCGACTTCGAGAGCTTAAGCCCATCAGCGCCCACGGCAAGTGGGAGATGCATGTATCCGGGCTCTGGGAGGCCCAGCGCCCGCTGCAGGGCGATCTGCCGGATCGTGCTCGGGAGCAGGTCCGCACCCCGCACGACCTGCGTGATTCCCTGTGCGGCGTCGTCCACGACCACCGCGAGCTGATAGGCGAACAGCCCGTCGCGCCGTCTCAACACGAAGTCACCCAGACTGCGGGCCAGGTTGTCGCGCTGCGGGCCCTGGCTGCGATCGCGGAACTCCAGCCACTCGTCAGGAGCATGCAGGCGCAGTGAATGGGCCTTGCCCGCCAGCGGAAGCGGCAGCACGCATTCGGGCGGATGGTACAACTCCTCGCCGCGCGAGCGGTCGCGGTTCTGACGCAGGGCCGACAATGCCGAGCGACTGCAGCCGCAGCGGCGAGTCAGTCCCATCACTGCCAGCCGGTCGATCGCTGCCTCGTAGGCTTCGGATCTCGTGCTCTGGAAGAGAACCGGCCCGTCCCAGTGGAGCCCGAGCAGGTCCAGCGCACGGATGATCGCATCCGCGGCGCCCGGCACTTCGCGTGGGGGGTCGAGATCCTCGATGCGCAACAGCCATTCACCGGCATGTGCGCGCGCGTCGAGGAAGCTGCCGAGCGCGGCAACCAGCGAACCAAAATGCAGGGGACCGGTCGGGGAGGGCGCGAACCGCCCCCGATACCGCGCCTCGGGCTCAGCGATACCAGTCGTCGCGGTCGCCGAACTGCTTCTCGCGCCGCTCACGCCGTTCCTGAGCCTCGACGCTGAGCGTGGCCACCGGCCGCGCCTCCAGTCGCTTCACGCCGATCGGCTCGCCCGTCTCGAGGCAGAAGCCGTAGCTGCCGTCGTCGATGCGCTTGAGCGCCTCGTCGATCTTGCGGATGAGCTTGCGCTCCCGGTCGCGCGTGCGCAACTCCAGGCTGAACTCCGACTCCTGCGTCGCCCGGTCGTTCGGATCGGGGAAGTTGGCCGCCTCGTCCTTCATGTGCAGCATCGTGCGGTCGACCTCCTGCATCAGGTCCTGCTTCCAGGTCAACAGGATGTTGCGGAAGTGGTCGAGCTGCTCCTTGCTCATGTACTCCTCGCCCTTGCGCGCCACGTAGGGCTGCACATTGCGAGGGCCGGACAACAGGCTCATTCCGGCTTCGAGGGCCTCGGCCTCGGCCTCAGCAGCTTCCAGCAGCGCATCGGCCGCCACAACGGGCTCGGCTGCACGTCGCGGCGCCTTGCGCTTGGCCTTTGAGGCAGGCGCAGCCGCCTTGCGAGGCGTCTTCGTCGCCTTGGGCGGCGTCGCCACCTTGGCCTTCGTCGCCCTGGTTGCAGCCTTCGCCTTCGGCTTAGCCTTGGTCTTGGCTGCCGTGCGCGCCGCGGGCTTCGGAGAAACTGTCTTCGCGGCCTTGCTTGCCTTGGCAGACGGTTTCTTGGCGGGCATTTCCTACTCCGGGCTCTCCTTGAAGGACGCGGGATTATACAGACCGACGCGCGCGGGTCCACCGGTTCCGGACGCTCTCATGCAGGGCCCGCTGCCACGGCCATGCCCCGTGGACGGTGCTGTGAGCCGGTTCACTTTCTTTTAAACTCCCGGGCTGGACTCTCCCGCCCCCTTCGATGGACTAGCAATGCGCCTGACCAAGATCAAGCTGGCCGGTTTCAAGTCATTCGTGGACCCCACCATGGTCCAGTTTCCGAGCAACCTCGTGGGCGTCGTGGGGCCGAACGGCTGCGGCAAGTCGAACATCATAGATGCCGTCCGCTGGGTGATGGGGGAGATCTCCGCGAAGAACCTGCGCAGCGACTCGATGGCGGACGTGATCTTCAACGGCTCGAGTTCACGCAAGCCGGTCGGCAACGCCTCGGTCGAGCTCGTCTTCGACAACTCGGACGGCAAGCTCGGCGGCGAGTACGCGGGCTACGCTGAGGTCGCGCTGAAGCGCGTCGTATCCCGCGATGGCACGTCGTCGTATTTCCTGAACGGGGCGCGCTGCCGCCGCAAGGACATCACCCAGCTGTTCCTCGGCACGGGTCTCGGCTCGCGCAGCTACGCGATCATCGAGCAGAACATGATTTCCCGCATCATCGAGGCCAGGGCGGACGACATGCGGGCCTTCCTCGAGGAGGCGGCCGGAATATCGAAGTACAAGGAAAGGCGCCGGGAGACCGAGAATCGGATCGGTCACACGCGCGAGAACCTGGCGCGGCTCGGCGACCTGCGCGACGAAGTGGAGAAGCAGATCCGGCACCTTCAGCGGCAGGCGGCGACTGCGCGGCGTTACCAGGCGCTGAAGCAGGAGGAGCGCACGCTGCAGGCCGAGCTGTTCGCGCTTCGACTGCGCGAGGTGGAGAGCGAATCCGGGGCACGGCGTACCATCCTGGCCGAGCGGGACACTGCGCTGCAGGGGGCCGTCGCCGGGCAGCGCTCGGTCGAGGCCGCGATCGAGCGAACCCGCCAGCGGCACGACGCCCAGGCCGAGGTGCTCTCCGAGGTGCAGGGGCGGTATTACGAAATCGGCGCCGAGATATCGCGTGCCGAACAAGGCATCGAGCACGCCCGGGAAATCAGGCGGCGACAGCGGGAGGAACTCGAGCAGATTGGCCGCGGCCAGCAGGAGTCCGAGCTGCACCTGTCCCGTGACCGGGAGCAGGCGAGCTCTCTCGAGGCGGCGCTCGCCGAACTCGGGCCGGGACTCGACTCGGCGCGCTCGAGCGAGCACGCGTCGGCTGCGGCGCTGCGGGACGCAGAGGAGGCGATGCAGGGCTGGCAGGAGCGCTGGGAGGCGTTCAACCAGTCGCTGCGTGCGGCGTCTTCGGCGACCGAGGCGGAGCGGGCCCGCATCGAGGAACTCGACAGCCAGTTGCACCGCCTGGTGACGCAAAGAGACCGCGCCAGCCACGAGCACGCGGCCTTGTCGGCGGCCGATGTCGCGGCGACACTGGCCGAGACGGAGCGTTCCGCGGCTCGATCGCTTGCCGAGCACGAGGCTGCCAAGGAGCACGTCTCGCAGCTCGCCGGCACGCTGCAACAGCAGCGTGCCAGGGAACGCGAGCTCGCCGAGTCCGCGCTGGCCGCGCGACGTGAAACGCAGGCACTCGAAGGCCGGATCGTGTCGCTGGAAGCGCTGCAGCGCGCTGCGCTGGGCCAGGGGGAGGGCCAGGTCGTGGACTGGCTTTCCTCGCAGGGTCTTGGGGCGAGTCTGCGTCTCGCGCAGCAGCTGTCGGTGGATTCCGGCTGGGAGCGTGCCGTCGAGACGGTGCTCGGTTCCTACCTCGAGGCCGTCTGCGTCGATTCGATCGACGACGTGGCTGCGATGCTGGGCAGCCTTTCCGCAGGGACCGTGAGCTTCTTCGCCGGAGCCCGCATTCCCTCGGGCGAGAATGCCGCGCCGCACCTGCTGCGGACGCGTGTTGCCGGGCCCGCGGGTATCGATGCGTTCTTCGAAGGCATCCATGCGGTAGACAGCCTCGACGAGGCGCTCGCGCTGCGCTCGACGTTGCGCGCGGGACAGTCGGTCGTGACGCGCGACGGCATCTGGATCGGGCCGGACTGGCTCAGAGTGAGCCGCGACCAGGACGCGCACCAGGGCGTGCTGGAGCGGGAGCAGCTGCTTCGCGACGGGCACGCCGAGCTCGAGCGGCTGCAGCGCCGGCAGGAAGGCCTGGAGCAGGACCTGTCTGCGCTCAGAGCGCGCATCCAGGAACTGGAGGATGGACTGGCGGAGGGCCAGACCCGGATTTCCGCCGCCGGCATGGCGCACATGGACCTGCGTTCGCACCTGGACGGGCTGCGCGCACGCGCGGAGCAACGCTCGGCCAGGCTCGAGCAGCTCACGGGCGAGCTCGCCGAGCTCGAGGGGGCGCTCGATGTGGCCAATGCGGGCAGCCGGGCCGCGCGAGGACGCCTGGAGGAGGCGGTCGCGACGATGACCGACCTCGACGATCGTCGCCGGACGCTCGAGGCGGAGCGCGAGGCGCTTCGCGGCCGCCTCGCCGAGTCGCGCGAGAAGGCCGAGCGCGAGCGCAACCTGGCACGCGAGGCCGCGATACTGGTGGAATCGCGGCGCGCGGCACGCGACTCGCTGGTCGCGGCGGTCTCGCGGCTCGAATCTCAGCTGGCGCAGTACTCGGCGCGTCATGCGGAGCTCGAGTCGCAGCTCGCCTCCGGCGAACAGGCGGAGAGCGAGCTGCGCAGCGGCCTCGAGGTCTCGCTGGAGAGGCGCGTCGCGGTGGAGGACGAGCTCGCCAGGGCACGCGCCGGGATGGAGTCGCTCGATGCGGAACTGCGGGAACTCGATCAGCAGAGAGCCGCTGCCGAGACTTCGGTACAGGAGGCGCGCGACCTGCTGGACAATGCCCGGTTCTCGGTACAGGAGCTGACGGTACGTCGCGACTCGCTGCTCGAGCAGTTTGCCCAGACGCGGCTCGAGCTGGCCGAGGTGACGGCCGGACTCGTCGAGGAAGCCAACGTCGCGGAGTGGGAGCAGCGGCTGACGGATACGGCTGGCAAGATCGAGCGCCTCGGCCAGGTCAACCTCGCCGCAATCGATGAATTCCGCGAACAGTCGGAGCGCAAGGAGTATCTCGACCGCCAGTTCGCCGACCTGACGGACGCGCTCTCGACGCTCGAGGACGCCATCAGGAAGATCGACCGCGAGACCCGCAGCCGCTTCCAGGATACTTTCGACCGGGTCAACGCCGGGCTGAAGGACAAGTTTCCTCGGCTGTTCGGCGGCGGGCACGCTTACCTGGAGCTGACCGGCGACGACGTGCTCGAGGCGGGTGTCGGCATCATGGCGCGCCCGCCGGGCAAGCGTAACAGCTCGATCAGCCAGCTCTCCGGGGGCGAGAAGGCCCTCACCGCAGTCGCGCTGATCTTCTCGATCTTCGAGCTGAACCCGGCGCCGTTCTGCCTGCTCGACGAGGTGGATGCGCCGCTGGACGACGCCAACGTCGGCCGTTTCTGCGAGATAGTGAAGGACATGTCCGGGCGGGTGCAGTTCGTATTCGTCACTCACAACAAGGCGACCATGGAACTGGCCGATCAGCTGCTCGGCGTCACGATGCAGGAGGCGGGAGTCTCGAGACTCGTCGCCGTGGACGTGGACGAAGCGGTTCGAATGGCCGCCGTGTGATGAGCGCCCGGCCAAGATGAGCGAGCTGCGCTGGATACTGCTGATCGCGGGCGCGGTGCTGCTCGTCGGAATCTACCTTTGGGGCCGGCGTTCCGAGCGGCGCTCGGCGACCCCGGAAGCGGGGCGTGCGGCAATGGCCGACGCGCTGCGCGGCGCAATGCGGCGCAGGGAAACGTCCGTCGCCGAGGACCGCGCGCCGGCAGAGCAAGGCAAAACGGCGATGCTCGCGGGGGGTGGGGATCAGGTCGCCGGGGACGCGGCAGCGGAAGTCCGGTCGAAACCTGCGAGTTCGAGGCGTCGCGAGTCCATCGCGCGGCGCGAGCCGACGCTGGGCGCGGGAATCGACCGCGACGAGGAGCCCGCCAGGATCCCGAGGGTCGAGGAGTCCGCGGCGGCTGCACCGACGCCTCCCCCGCCTCAGGCAGGGGCTCAGCCAGAGCCCGAGTCGAAGTCTGCCCGGCCAGCGACCAACGAGGAGGGTCCGCCGCAGCCAAGCGGCGCGGCCAGGCCACGGCAGAAGATCGTGGCGCTGCGCGTGACGGCGCCGCTGCCGACCCGCTTCAGCGGTGTGCAGTTGCTCGAGGCACTAGAGGCGGAAGGAATGGAATTCGGGCATTTCGACATCTTCCACAAGCTCGATGAACAGGGCCGGCCCTTGTTCAGCCTGGCCAACCTGCTCGAGCCGGGCACCTTCGACATGGCGACGATCCGCGAGGGGGCGTACCCGGGCATCGCGGTCTTCGCGGTCGTCCCGGGACCGCTGCCGGCCGTGCAGATCTTCGACGGGATGCTGGCGGCTGCGCGGTCCCTCGCCGCCCGGCTCGGAGGCAGCCTGCAGGACGAGCGCGGTGCCTGGCTGAGCGCACAGCGGGCGGCCGGCCTGCGTGATGAACTGGCTGCGCTCGAGCGCGAACTCGCGGACCGCCCGGGTCACTGAGCGGAACGCGACCAATGGCCGCAGCCGGCGCCTCGAAGAGAATCGAAGAGCTGCGCGAGCAGATCGAGCACCACAACTACCGTTACTACGTGCTCGACGATCCGGAGATCTCCGATGCGCGCTTCGACGCGCTGATGCGGGAACTTCAGGAGCTGGAGCGCTCGAATCCGGAGCTCGTGACGCCCGACTCGCCTACCCAGCGGGTGGGAGGGGCGGTGTCCCGCGAGTTCGCCGAAGTACAACATGACGTACCGATGCTGTCGCTTGAGAACGCGTTCAGTGAGCAGGACGTGATCGATTTCGACCGGCGCATCCGGGAGCGGCTCGACGTCGAGCAGGTCGACTATGCCGCGGAGCCCAAGATCGACGGCCTCGCCATCAGCATCCGGTACCAGCAGGGTCACATGGTCCAGGCGGCCACGCGGGGCGACGGGTCGCGGGGCGAAGATGTCACGGCCAATGTCCGGGCCGTCCGTTCGGCTCCGCTGCGGTTGCGCACGCGCCGTCCGCCCGAGCTGCTCGAGGTGCGTGGCGAGGTCTACATGACGCGCAGCTCGTTCGAGGAACTCAACCGCCGCGCGGAGCAGCGGGGCGAGAAGACGTTCGCGAATCCGCGCAATGCCGCGGCCGGCAGCCTGCGCCAGCTCGACCCAGCCGTGACGGCGAGCCGGTCGCTGGACGTGCTTTTCTACGGACTCGGCGCGACCAGTGGCTGGTCGATGCCGCGGACTCACAACGCCGTGCTCGAGGCGCTGAGGGAAATCGGGCTTCGGTGCGCGCCGGAGCTGAGCGTCGTGCATGGCGTCAAGGGCTGCCTCGACTATCACGAGCGCATGGACCGCAAGCGCCGCTCGCTCGATTACGCCATCGATGGCGTCGTCTACAAGGTGGACCGCCTCGACTGGCAGAAGGAACTGGGCCACGTGGCGCGCGCTCCGCGCTGGGCGGTCGCGCACAAGTTCGCCGCCGAGGAGGAGACCACCGTGGTTCGCGACGTCGAGTTCCAGGTGGGGCGGACCGGGGCGCTCACGCCGGTTGCGCGCCTCGAGCCGGTGTTCGTCGGCGGGGTCACGGTCAGCAACGCGACGCTGCACAACATGGACGAGATCGCGCGCAAGGACGTCCGCATCGGCGACACGGTCGTGATCCGGCGCGCGGGCGACGTGATCCCGGAAGTCGTGCGCGTGATTCCCGAGCAGCGGCCCCGTGACGCGCGGGTGGTCGGGCTGCCCGAGCGCTGCCCGGTCTGCGGGTCCCACGTGACCCGCGCCGAGGGCGAGGCGGTTGCGCGCTGCAGCGGCGGGCTGGTCTGCGGCGCACAGCGCCGCGAGTCACTTCGGCACTTCGCCTCGCGGCGCGCGATGGACATCGAGGGGCTCGGTGAGAAGTTGATCGAGCAGCTCGTCGAGGCCGGGCGGGTCGAGACTCCCGCGGACCTCTACACGCTGACAGAGGAGGAACTCGCTGCGCTCGAGCGCATGGGCGAGAAATCCGCGGCCAAGCTGGTCCGGGCGCTGGAGAAGAGCAAGCGGACCACGTTGCCTCGTTTCCTGTTCGCGCTGGGCATCCGCGACGTGGGCGAGGCGACGGCGCGTGCACTGGCTGAGCACTTCGGTGAGCTGACGAATATCACGCAGGCCGGCATCGCCGAGATCGAGGAAGTGCCCGACGTTGGACCGGTCGTCGCGGCCCACGTGCGCGACTTCTTCGACGAACCGCGCAACCGCAAAGTCATCGAGCGGCTGCTCGAGGCCGGAATCGAGTGGCCGGCGGTGAGCCCGCGCCGCGCGGCCAGGGGCGGGCCGCTCGATGGCGAAACGCTGGTGGTCACCGGGACGCTCGAGTCGATGACCCGCGATCAGGCGCGCGAGGCGGCGCGTCTTGCCGGCGCTACGGTCACGGATTCCGTCTCACGCCGGACGACGCTGCTGGTGGTCGGCGCCGAACCTGGCTCGAAGCTCGACAAGGCGAAGGAACTCGGTGTACGGGTGGTCGATGAAGCCGCGTTCCGCAAGCTGCTCGGCCGCGACTGAGCGGCACGCGCAAGATGCTGCGATTCGCGGTCCGCAGGCTGCTCAGCGCCATTCCGACGCTGCTGGTGATCATCGCCGCGGCGTTCTTCCTGATGAGGGTCGCGCCGGGCGGGCCCTTCGACGAGGAACAGGCGATACCGCCCGAGATCCATGCCAACCTCGAGGCGGCCTACGGGCTCGACAAGCCCGTCATCGTACAGTTTCGCAATTACCTGGCAGGTCTGCTGCGTGGTGACCTCGGGCCCTCGTTCAAGTACCGGGATTTCCGTGTCTCGGAGCTGATTGCGCGCGGTCTGCCGGTGACGCTGACGGTCGGCGGCCTGGCGTTGCTGCTGGCACTCGCGGTCGGCATCCCGCTCGGCATGCTGGCCGCGTTGCGACAGAACGGGATGGTCGATCACGCGGTCATGGCACTCGCACTGGTCGGCATCGCGGTGCCGAGCTTCGTGGTCGCGCCCGTGCTGGCACTCGTGTTCGGCGTGCGGCTCCAGTGGCTGCCGGTCGCTGGCTGGGAGGCGGGCAGCCTGCGCTACCTCGTGCTCCCGGTCGTGACGCTGGCGTTGCCGTTCATCGCCTACCTGGCGCGACTCGCCCGCGGCAGCCTGCTCGAGGTCCTGCAGTCGCCGTTCATCCGCACCGCCCGTGCCAAGGGACTCGCGCCGGGCCATATCCTGCGCCGTCACGCGCTCAAGCCGACGCTGCTGCCCGTGCTGAGTTTCCTCGGCCCGGCGACCGCGGCGCTGCTCACGGGCTCGCTCGTCGTCGAGCAGGTCTTCGGGCTGCCGGGCGTCGGCCGTTATTTCGTGCAGGGTGCGATCAACCGCGACTACACGCTGGTGATGGGCATGGTGATCTTCTACGCGGCGCTGATCCTGCTGCTGAACCTCGCGGTGGACGTGCTCTACGGGTGGCTCGACCCGAGGATCCGCCATGGCTGAGGCCGCGGCAGCGATCGGAGCCGGACTCTGGGCCGATGCGGGCCGTCGCCTGCGCCGGAACCGTGCTGCGCTGGCTGCCGCAGGCCTGCTCGTCGCGCTGGTGCTGCTGGCGTTTCTCGGCCCGTTCGCGAGCCCATATGCACTGGACGAGGTGGACTGGAGCCTGAGCCCGCTCGCCTCGCCGCCTTCGCTCGCGAATCACCACTACTTCGGCACCGACAGCAACGGCCGGGACCTGTTCGTGCGTACCTGGAAGGGCACCCAGGTGTCGCTGCTGGTGGCGCTCTCGGCCACGGCGGTGAGCCTGTTGATCGGCGTGCTGTGGGGCGCGACAGCCGGCTATCTGGGCGGACGCGTGGACGAGTGGATGATGCGCTTCGTCGATGTCCTCTACGCGCTTCCCTACATGTTCTTCGTCATCATCCTGACGGTGTTCTTCGGCCGTAGCCTCCTGCTGATCTTCCTCGCCATCGGGGCCGTGGGCTGGCTGACGATGGCCCGCATCGTACGCGGGCAGGCACTCGCGCTTCGCAACCACGGGTTCGTGGAGGCAGCGATCGTGCTCGGGTTGCCTGTCCACCGTGTGATCGCGACGCACATCGTGCCGAACGTCCTGGGGACGGTCGTCGTGTACGCCACGCTGACCGTGCCGCAGGTGATCCTGTTCGAGAGTTTCCTCAGCTTCCTCGGTCTCGGCGTCCAGGAACCCTTGACGAGCCTCGGCCGGCTGGTAGCCGAGGGCGCGATCGAGATGGAGTCCTCGCCCTGGATGCTGCTCGTGCCGTCGGCGGTGCTCGCGCTCCTGCTGCTGTGCCTGAATTTCCTCGGAGACGGACTGCGTGATGCGCTCGACCCGCGACAGCGCTGAGCGCGACGTTCCGCTGCTCGAGCTGCGCGATCTCTGCGTGGATTTCGAGCTGCCGGCCGGCCCGATCCGCGCGGTGCATTCGGTCTCGCTCGAGGTTCGTGCCGGACAGTGCCTCGCCGTGGTCGGCGAATCCGGCTCGGGCAAGAGCCAGACCTTCCTCGCCTGCCTCGACCTGCTCGCTGCGAACGGGCGGACTACTGGATCAGCCTGCTTCGAGGGGCACGAGCTGATCGGAGCCGCGGAGCCGGAGCTCAACGCGCTGCGCGGCACTCGGATCGTGACGGTATTCCAGGACCCGATGAACGCGCTGACCCCGCAGCTCACGATCGGGGAGCAGCTGAGCGAGGTACTGACCGCCCACGGGCTTGCCTCGCGGGGCGAGGCCGAGGCCAGGGCGCTCGAAGTCCTGGCGCAGGTCGGCATCCCGGACCCCCGCCGTCGCATCGAGCAGTACCCTCACGAGTTCTCCGGCGGCATGCGCCAGCGCGCCGTGATCGCGATGGCGCTGATGGCACGGCCGAAGCTGCTGATTGCCGACGAGCCGACGACCGCGCTCGATGTCACGATCCAGGCGCAGGTGCTCGGGCTGCTGCGCGATCTGCGGGACCAGGGACTCGCGATCGTGCTGATCACCCACGACCTGGGGGTCGCCGCAGGGATCGCCGACCAGCTCGCAGTCATGTACGCGGGCCGGGTGGTCGAGGCAGGCGCCGCGGGTGAGGTTCTGGCGGCGCCGGCGCACCCCTACACCCGGGCCCTGCTGGCCGCGGTGCCCCGTCTGGACGACCCGACGGGACGCCGGCTCGCCTGGATCGAAGGGCACCCGCCGCGCCCGGGCGAGATCGAGACCGGCTGTGCATTCGAGCCGCGCTGCAACGAGCGCCGCGCGGTCTGCCGCGAAACGCGGCCTGAACTGCGCTGGCGGGAGGGGATCCGGGCCGTTGCCTGCCATCGTGCCGACGACTGGGATCCGCTGCGATGAAGCCCGTGATGCTCGAGGTCGACTTGCTTTGCGTGGATTATCCCGCGCGCCGCAGCCGGGCGCGGCCGCCAGGGACCGCAGCGCTGCAGCAGGTGAGTTTCGGGCTCGAGCAGGGGCGGTCGCTCGCCGTGGTCGGGGAGTCCGGCAGTGGCAAGTCGACGCTGGCCCGCGCCATCCTCGGGCTCGTCAGGCCCAGCTCCGGCGCGGTGCGCTGGTTCGGTGAATCCGTCCATTCGGCCGGGCACCGGCGTCTGCGCGAGATCCGCCGGGAATCGCAGATCGTCTTCCAGGACCCGGTCGGCAGCCTGGACCCGCGCATGACGGTCGAGAAGTCGCTGCTCGAGGCGCTTCAATCACGCCGTGCGACGACGGCGGGGCCTGCCGTCACGGAGGCGGTCGATCAGGCGCTGGCGCGCGTGGGGCTGGACACCTCGCTGCGCAGGCGATACCCGCATGAGTTGAGTGGCGGGCAGTGCCAGCGCGTGGCGATCGCCCGAGCCACGATGGTGAACCCGAGGCTGCTGATCTGCGACGAAGCGACCAGCGCGCTGGACGTATCCGTACAGGCTCAAATAATAAATTTAATCAATCAGATACGATCTGAATCTGAAATGTCTCTCATGTTTATCACCCACAATCTCGCGGTGGCGAGACTGGTCTGCGAGGACGTACTGGTGCTCAGGGCAGGCCGGCTGGTCGAGAGCGGGCCGATCGAGCAGGTGTTCCGGCGCCCGGCGCAGGCCTACACCCGGGAACTGCTCCGCAGCGCGGCATCCGTCGCGCGAATCTCCTCAGCGCCATAGGTCTTTGCCGTGCTTGTCAGCAATCGGGGCCCGTGATTACCTTGCCCCGGTTTCGGCACTGGGCTTGCCCAACGAGCGGACGCAATGGAATCCGACCTCGGTTTCCTGATGATGACTGCGGCCTCGATCGGCGTTATCCACACGCTGCTCGGACCCGACCACTACCTGCCGTTCGTGGCCTTGTCCTCGGCGCGAGGCTGGACCACCCGGCGAACGCTCTGGGTCACGTCGCTCTGCGGCATCGGACACGTGCTCGGTTCAGTCTTGATCGGTCTGGTCGGCATCGCGGCCGGCGTGTCGCTGGCGAAGCTGGAATGGCTCGAGGGCTTGCGCGGGGACGTCGCGGCCTGGCTGCTGACCGGGTTCGGGCTGGCCTACATGGCCTGGGGGCTGCGCAGGGCCTGGCGCGCGCGTCCGCATTTCCATCCCCATGTGCACGCCGGCGGGCTCGTGCACAGTCACTCGCACGGCCACCACGGCGATCATGCGCACCCGCACGTCGATGCAGGCAATGCGACCAGCATCACGCCCTGGGCGCTGTTCGTGATCTTCGTGCTCGGTCCGTGCGAGCCGCTGATCCCGGTGCTGATGTACCCGGCTTTCCAGCAGAGCGCCGCAGGCGTGGTTGCCGTCGTGATGGCCTTCGGAATCGCGACGATCGGGACGATGGTCTCGGTCGTCTACTTCGCCGGGGCGGGACTGCGCCGCCTGCCCGGCAGCTCGCTGCACCGCTACTCGCACGCGCTGGCGGGCGCGGCCTTGAGCGTCTGCGGACTCGGCATCATCTTCCTGGGCCTTTGAGCGCAGGACCTTCGATGCGCGGGGCTTAGTGGCGATGTCCGGGCCGCTGGCGGGCATCCTCGTGCTCGACCTGACCCGTATCCTCGCGGGTCCCTGGGCGACGCAGCTGCTCGCCGACCTCGGTGCCGAAGTGATCAAGGTCGAGCGGCCGGATGGCGGCGACGATACGCGCCACTGGGGCCCCCCTTACCTGAAGGATCCCGCCGGCAACGACACGACCGAGTCGGCTTACTACCTGTCCACGAACCGCGGCAAGCGATCGGCGGCGATCGACTTGAGCGAGCCCGAGGGGCAGGCGCTGGTCCGGGAACTGGCCGCGAAGGCCGACGTGCTGATGGAGAACTTCAAGGTCGGTGGGCTCGCGCGTTACCGGCTCGCATGGAGCGACCTCGAACCGCTCAACCCGCGTCTCGTGTACCTGTCCATCTCCGGGTTCGGCCAGGACGGACCGCAGGCGGGCGGGATCGGCTACGACGCGATGATCCAGGCCATGGGCGGCCTGATGAGCATCACCGGCCCGGCCGACGATGAGCCGGGCGGTGGACCGCAGAAGGTCGGCGTCGCGGTCGCCGACCTGATGTGCGGCATGTATGCGGTGACGGCGATCCTCGCGGCGCTGTTCGAGCGCGTGAGCTCAGGTCGTGGTCAATACATCGACCTTGCGCTGCTCGACTCGCAGGTCGCATGGCTCGCAAACCAGAACCTCAACTACCTGCTGACCGGTCGCCCGCCGGGCAGGCAGGGCACGGCCCACCCGAACATCGTTCCCTACCAGTCCTTCCGCACGGCGGATGGCCACATCATGGTGGCGGTCGGAAACGATGCGCAGTTCCGCAGGTTCTGCTCGGTGCTCGAGCTCGACGGGCTGCCGGACCACGCCGACTTCCGCAGCAACCAGCAGCGCGTCGCAAACCGCGGGCGGCTCGTGCCGTTGCTCGCCGGGCGGCTGCGGGAGCGTGCGACCACGACCTGGCTCGATCTGCTGCGCAGCGCAGATGTGCCCTGTGGGCCGATCAATAATCTCGCCGAGGTCTTCCTAGAGCCGCAGATCCAGCACCGTGGGCTGCGCATCGAGCTGCCGCACCCGCTGGCGGGAAGCGCGCCCGGTGTCGGCAATCCGTTGCGGTTCTCGCGCACGCCGATCGCATACGGACAGGCGCCGCCGCTGCTGGGCGCAGATACCGACGATGTGCTCCGAGAGCATCTGGGCATGCCCGAGTCGAGGCTCGCCGAGCTGCGGCGACGGGGCGTGATTCTCTGAACGACGTCGTTTTGCAGCCGTGCCGCGGCGGTTCATAATTGACCGGTTGCAGGTCAACGAGCACACGTATGTCCACCCGCAAGATCCGACCGAGTCCGAGCCTGGGAACGGTTCGCTACGAGATCCGTGGCCAGCTCGCGCGGCGCGCCTACGAAATGGAGCGCATGGGTTACGACATCATCTCGCTGAACATCGGAAACCCGGGGGCATTCGGTTTCCGTACGCCGGAGACGATGCGGCTCGCGATGATCGAGAACCTTCGCTCCGCCGAGGGCTACTGCCACCAGAAGGGCATCTTCCCCGCGCGCGAGGCGGTCGTGATGCAGCAGCAGGACCGCGGCGTGCGCGGCACCTCGGCCGACGAGGTGTTCATCGGCAACGGAGTCAGTGAGCTGATCGACCTGACGCTGCGGGCGCTGCTCGCGGCGGACGAGGAGGTGCTGGTTCCGAGCCCGGACTATCCACTGTGGACCGCTGCCGTGAACCTGAACCGGGGCCGTGCCGTGCACTATCCCTGCCGTCCGGAGCATGGCTTCGTGCCGGATCCCGTCGAACTCGAGTCACTGATCACCAAGCGCACCCGCGCGATCGTCGTGATCAACCCGAACAACCCGACCGGGGCCGTGTATCCGCGCGAAGTGCTGGAGGCGATCGCGCAGATCGCCGAGAAGCATCACCTGCTCGTGCTGGCGGACGAGATCTACGATCACATGTGTTACGACGGCGCGCAGTTCGTGCCGATGGCGACGCTGGTCCACAGTACGCTCTGCTGCACGATGAGCGGACTGTCGAAGGTCTACCGTGCCTGCGGGTACCGGGTAGGCTGGGCCGCCTTCTCCGGCGACCTCGAGGGCTCGCGGGAGTACCTGGCCGGACTCGAACTGCTCAGTTCGCTGCGGCTGTGCAGCAACGTGCCGGGCCAATGGGCCGTGCAGACCGCGATCGGGGGCTACCAGAGCATCCGGGACCTGACCGCGTCGGGTGGTCGACTGTACGAATCGCGCAAGGCGATCCTCGAGGCCGTGCGCCGCAGTCGCTTCCTGACGCTCAGTCCGCCGATGGGCGCGATGTATGCCTTCGTGGGTGTCCGGCAGGACAGCTTGCCGCAGTTCGACGACCAGCAGTTCGCGCTCGACCTGCTGGAGCACAAGCACGTCCTCGTGGCGCCGGGCTCGAGCTTCAATGTTCCCTACCGGAACCACTTCCGGATCACGAACCTGCCGGAACCAGAGGCGCTCGCCGACGTGTTCCAGCGAATGGAGGAGGTACTCGAGGCCTATGCCTCCGGGCAGGCACCGACGAGCCGGACCGGGCCCGACCTCAGGGTGGTCGAACGGACGGCGAAGACTTGATTGGTTCGAGAATAGTCATCTAAGTATTTGTCCTTTATAGATATGGTCCAGGAGATGGACGACCTGGAACCAGACGAAACGGTGGTGGTGCCGACGCGGCGCCTGGCCCATCACCTCGAGTCCGGCTGGAATGATCGCTGCGCGGCGAGCGGGCTGCAGGTCTGGCGTACGCCTTCGATACTGACCTGGAGCGAGCTGCTCGCCCGGATGTTCCGGCTGGACCGCGAGGCCGGTCGACTGGATCGACGCTGGCTGCCGCCCGTCGCGGCGGAGATGTGGTGGGAGCGAGCCGTGAGGCGGCATTCGGCCTCGCAGGAACTGCTTGCGCCGGCCGGCCTGGGACGCAGCGCGTACCGGTCCTGGCGCCTGATGCACGAGTACCTGATCCCGCTCGAGGCACTGGCGGACGCTGATGGCCGCGAAGGGCTGGCGTTCCAGGAGTGGGTCTACGCCTACCGTGACTGGCTGAATTCCGGCGCCTGGATGGATCCTGCACAGGCTGCCGTCGCGGTCAGTACCGAGGCGGCTGGCGCTCGGCTCAGGTTCTGGGGATTCGATTGCTACACCCCGGAGCAGCAGGCATTCCTCGAGCGGCTTCTTACGGCGCAGGTCGGCGTCGTCGTCGGCGAGGCGCCGACCGGGAACCAATCCGTCGGCTGGGTGCGCTGCGACGACCGCACAGCGGAAATCGAGGCCGCGGCACGGTGGGCTGCGAGCGAACTCGACGGCGTACGTGGACGGCGACTCGCGATCGTCGTACCCGACCTGAGGCTGCGGCGCGAGCAGGTCCGCCGCAGCCTCGAGCGGGTCTTCGAACCCGCCGAGGCCAGGGACGACATCCATGTCGCGCGCAGCGGCTGCTTCGACCTTGCCTGCGCCCGCCCGCTGGCGGCGCAGCCGCCGGTGGCGGCGGCGCTCGGCCTGCTGCAGTCGTTCCTGCGAGCCGACGAGGCGGCCAGTGGCGAGCGATTGCTGCGCAGCGACTACTGCGATGCGGCGGCGAGCGAGGGCATCGCCAGGGCCCGGCTCGACGCGCATCTGCGACGGCATGGGCGCAACGGTGTCCCGCTGGCGATGCTGGCTGGGCTCGCGGACCAGCGCGACTGCCCGATGCTGGCGACGCTGATCCGCCGTGGCCTGGAGCAGGTCGAGGACTGGCCGACACGGGATCCTGCGAGCGCGTGGTCACAGCGATTCCACGACCTGCTCGGCGCGCTCGGCTGGCCCGGCGAGGACCTCGACAGCAGCGAACACCAGGGCTGCCAGCGCTGGCAGGGACTGCTGGCAGAATTCGGGGCGAGCGACGAGGTGCTCGGAGCGCTCTCGCGGAACTCGGCGCTGGCGGCACTGCGCGAGCTGGCCGAGCGCGTGCTGTTCGAACCGGAGGAGCAGGGCGCGCCGTTGCTGGTGATCGATCCCGAGACCTGCGTCGGCATGAGCTTCGATGGGCTCTGGATCTGTGGCCTCGATGCAGATCACTGGCCTGGACCGTCCGCCCCGGATCCCTTCCTGCCGCGAAGCTGGCAGCTGCGATGCGGGATTCCAGGCGCGAGTCCCGCGCTGGCGCATGCGACGGCGCGCCGCCGTCTCGACGCCCTGACCGGCAGCGCCCCTGAGGTCATCCTCAGCGTGCCGGCTTTCGACCGCGATGCACCGCTGCTGCCGAGCGCACTGCTCGCGGAAACCCCGTTGCTGGAACAGGTTCCGCGCTGGCCCACGCCGGACGCCGTTGCCACGCTGTTTGACGCACGGCCCCGTCTGGAGCTGCTCGTGGATGGACGAATGCCCGCCTGGACCGGCAACGGGACGCTCCGGGGCGGAGCTCGCGTGCTCGAACTCCAGGCTGCCTGTCCATTCCGTGCCCAGGCGGAGTTGCGACTCGGCGCGAGGCCGGTCGAGGAGCCTGCGCCGGGGCTCGACAGCGCCTCGCGCGGCCGGCTGGTGCACGACACGCTGGCCGACGTGTGGCGCGCGCTCGGCAGCCACGCGCGTCTGGCCGGCATGCCCGACGTCGAGCGCAGGTCGCTGATCCGTGCTGCCACCGATCATTGCTTCGCGCCGCGGCTCCGCGATGCAGACGACGTCGGACGCAGCCTGCTGGCGATCGAAGCCGCCTGGCTCGAGCTGCGGATACTCGAGCTGCTCGCCGCAGACGAGGCGCGCAGCGGATTCGACGTGCAGCACGTCGAGGAGGACGTGGTACTGGAAATCGGCGGGCTGCCGCTTCGGCTTCGACCCGACCGGGTGGACCGGCTCGTGGATGGCAGCCTGGCCGTGATCGACTACAAGACCGGTGCCGACGCGGAGCCCCGCGCCTGGGTCGGCGAACGTCCCCGGCTCCCGCAGCTGCCGCTGTACCTGGAAGCTCTCGGCGCCGCACGGGTGTCGGCCGTCGCATTCGGACGGGTGCGCAGTGGCGGCACCGGGTACGCCGGCGTCGCAAGCTCGAGCGACGTGTTTCCGGGACTCGATACGCCTGGCGGCAGGGGAGTGCTGCGGGAGTTCGCGAGCTGGGACGGGATGCTGGCAGCCTGGCGGGAGCGGCTCACGGCGCTCGCAGTGGAGTTCCGCGAAGGCGAGGCGCGACTCGCCTTCGACAGGAGCGAGGCCTGTCGTCGTTGCCCGCTGCCGGCGTTGTGCCGGGTCGCGGAGACTCCGGTCGGCGCAACGGTCGTCGACGATGAGTGAGCTCAGCCGTGCAGATGCCGCTGCAAGGGAGCGCGCGCTCGACGTCAGCCGCAGCTTCATAGTCCAGGCGCCGGCGGGCTCCGGCAAGACGGAGTTGCTGACCCAGCGCTTCCTTGGGTTGCTCGCAACCGTCGACGAACCGGAATCGGTGCTGGCGATCACGTTTACCCGCAAGGCGGCTGCGGAGATGCGCGGCAGGATTCTCGGCGCGATGCGGGAGGTCGCAACGCCCGGTTCGACCGACCGCAAGTGGCAGCCGCGGACACTCGAGCTTGCGGCGCGCGCGTTGGCGACTGATCGCGCCAGGGACTGGAACCTGATCGAGAATCCGAACCGCCTGCGCATCCAGACCATCGATGCGCTGAACCTCGGGCTCGCCCGTCGCCTGCCCGTGCTGTCGGGGTTGGGAGGCGGCCTCGAGGTGATGGAGGACAGCCGCGAGCTGTACCGCCAGGCGGCCGAGGGGCTGCTGCAGCATCTTCCGCCGGTAGAGACGGCCCATGGGCGGGCGGTTGCAGAGGTGCTGGTGCACGTGGACAACCGCGTGTCGCAGTTCGTCGAACTCGTGGTCGAGATGCTGGCCCGTCGGGAGTCCTGGTTGCCGGAGCTGCCGGTCGGCGAATCGGATGCGAACGTGCAGGCCGAGCTGCGCTCGCTGCTGGAATCGGCACGTCGCTCGCTGGTGGAAGGTCACCTGCAGTCGCTGCACGCCGCCTTCCCGCCGGGTCTGCTCGAGCGAGCGACGCAACTGGTCAGCGAAGCGGCCGGAAACCTCGCTGGATCGGCCGCCGACTCAGTGCTGGCCGGTTGTGCCGGACTCGACGCTGCGCCGGCGCCGCAGCAACGTGACCTCGCATGCTGGCGTGCGCTCGCGGAGTTCCTGTTGACCACGGCAGGCGAAGCTCGCAAGGCCTACAACGTGAAGCTCGGAGTGCCGCCGGGTGCGGCTGGCAGGGTCCTGAAGCAGGAAGCCCTCGAGCTGGCTTCGGCACTCTCCGGGCGCCCATCGCTCTGCCGCGACCTGCACGCCGTGCGCAAACTGCCGCAGCCCGAGTACGACGAGGAGGAATGGCGGGTACTGAACGCCCTGCTCACCGTGCTGCGACTGGCGGCCGCAGAGCTCGAGCTCGTGTTTTCGGAACGCCGCGTTGCTGACTATCCGCGTTTCGCGCAAGCGGCTCGCGAGGCGCTCGGAACGCCGGACGCGCCAACGGACACGGCGCTCGCGCTGGATGCGCGGCTCAGGCATGTGCTCGTGGACGAGTTCCAGGACACGTCCGAGTCCCAGGTGGCGCTGCTGCGCGCCTTGACCGCCGGCTGGCAGCGCGATGACGGACGCACGCTGTTCCTGGTGGGCGACCCGATGCAGTCGATCTACAGGTTCCGCAACGCGGAGGTCGGCCTGTTCCTTGAAGTACGCGACCACGGTCTCGGCGAGCTGGAACTCGAGTCGTTGAGCCTCGGCGTCAATTTCCGGTCGACCGGGCCGCTCGTCGCCTGGTTCAACCAGGCGTTCAGCCAGGTGCTGCCCGCGCAGGACGATGCGCTGAAGGGCGCCGTCTGCTTCGCGCCCTCGACCTCTTCCGACGGTGCAGGCGCGGACGGCGGCGTGCGAGTTCATCCGCTGTTCCGTCGCAGCCGCGAGCTCGAGGCGCGCCGGGTCGTCGAAATCATCACCGGGCGGTTGCACGAGGACCCCACGGCGCGGATCGCCGTGCTCGTGCAGGCTCGCAGTCACCTGGTCGACATCGTGACCGAACTGACGCGCTCCGGTGTCGCCTTTCAGGCAACCGACGTGGACCCGCTCGGTGAGCGGCCGGCGGTGCTCGACCTGCTGTCAGTCACGCGCGCGCTGGTGCATCCGGCGGATCGCGCGGCCTGGCTCGCGGTACTGCGTGCACCCTGGTGTGGCCTCACGCTCGAGGATCTGCATGCGGTGGCGGGGGGCACGGAGGAGGCGGCTGTGATCGACCAGCTGCGCGACCCGGCGAGGCTCGCGCGCCTGCCCGAGTCCGCGCAGCAGCGCGTCCAGCGCACGCTGCGGGTGATGGAGGATACGCTTCGCGGGCTGCGCCGGCTCGGGCTGCGCGATTCGGTCGAGCGGGCCTGGATCGCGCTAGGCGGTCCGGCGAGCGTGGAGGACCGCAGGAGTCTCGAGGAGGCCCAAGGCTACCTGGACGAGCTGGCCGAGCTCAGTGACGGTCGGGATCAGCCGATCCGGCTTGCCGCACTGGCCGAAGCGCTCGAGGAGCTCTACGCGCCATCGCCGGCGCGGCCTGAGGTCCGTGTCGAGCTGATGACCATCCACAAGGCCAAGGGCCTGCAGTTCGACACCGTCATACTGCCCGGCCTCGACCGTGCGCCGGGCAGGGATCGAGGGCGCCTGCTGCATTGGATGAAGCTTCCGGAGGTGGGCGGCGCTGGTCTGGTCGTCGCACCGCTCGCTCAGTCGGGCGCAGAGGCCAATGTGCTGCATGCCTGGCTCGGCCGGGTCGAAGCCGAGCGGCTGCAGCAGGAGCGGCGCCGGCTGCTCTACGTCGCAGCGACGCGCGCGGAGCGCTGGCTGCACTTGCTCGGCAGCTGCCGTCTGAAGGAGGAGCACGGCAGCCAGTCTTTGCTGCCGCCCGGCGAGAATCTCGCGCTCGGGATGCTTTGGCCGGCGGTAGGATCGCAGTACGAGCAGCGACTGGCGGAAACAGGCTCGATCGAGGGCGAGGTCGCGCCTGTCGCTCCCCGGGACCCGCCGCTGCGTCGCCTGCCCGCTGCGTGGCAGCCGCCTCAGGCCCGGACGGGCCCCGTCATCGAGGTCCGCTCCACACGCAGCGCCGGCGAGGTTGCACCCGTCGTCTTCGACTGGGCCACGCATACGGCCCGGTATGTCGGCACGCTCGTGCACCGGGAACTGCAGCGGATCGCACAGGGCGGAGATTTTCCGGGCCCGCAAGACCTCCGGCTGCGAGGGCGCTATGCCTGGGAGCTCGCCGAGCTGGGCGTGCCGGCGAGGTTGCGGGACGAGGCGATCGAGCGCTGCTGCACGGCTGTCGCGCTCGCGCTCGAGGATCCGCGCGGACGCTGGTTGCTGGACGGCTCGCACCGCGAGGCCGCGAGCGAGCTTGCACTCGGCGGGCTGCTGGACGGAGAGATTGTCAGCGTGGTCATCGACCGCACCTTCATCGACTCCGACGGCACACGCTGGGTCGTGGACTACAAGACCAGCACCCACGAGGGCGCCGCGCTGGAGGCGTTCCTGGACAATGAGCAGCAGCGCTACCGGGAGCAGCTGGAGCGCTATGCGGCGCTCGTCTCGCGTCTCGGTCCCGAGCCTGTGAAGGTTGGGCTCTATTTTCCCTTGCTGCGCGCCTGGCGCGAGTGGCTGCCGCGGTCCGAACGGCACGAGGCGGCCGATCGCTAGAGCGTGCCGCTAACGCTGAACGGTCGCCGTCCCGATTCGTCCGCAGGGCCCAGCAGCTGCAGCGATCGCTCGAGTCCCCGGGGCGTGCTGCCGCGCGCGGCGAGCGTACCCTCGAGCAGGAAACTCCTGTCCGCGGAGACGCTGAGCCGGCCCTGGACTGACAACGGGCCTTCCTTGTCCGTGACCGCTGCGGTGATTTCTCCGTCCGCTGTGCTCGAGCCCGGATCGGGCAGTATGACGAGATAGCTGCCGACGTTCGCGTTGCGCGGGGGAGGGGCCGTGAGCGCATCGAGTTCGATCTCGCCGCGGGCCGCCTGAGGCCAGCCCGACTCGATGACCACTTCCTCGACGCGTGCGGTCAAGTGTCCCCGCCAGCCCGGCGGAAAGCCGAGCGGCAGCGCCTCGAATGCAGACAGCGGCAGGCTCGCGTTCGCATTCGACAGCGCAACCGTACCGGCGAGACTGGCCACGAAGTCGGTCTCGAGCCCGCCGTCGGGGCGCGTGAGAATGGCGTGGCCAGCCAGGCGTCCGGTCAGAAGGCGCAGCGGGGAAATCGTCCATCGCAGGTCCCCGACGGTGCGCCCCTGCACGCCGAGACCCAGCGCGGCACCGCTCCAGACCGTGCCGTAGAGGCTGGACACCTGCAGGCCGTATTTCTCGATCCGCCCCGCGAACAGGCTGGCTGGCAGCGTCGCCACCGCGAACACGAGCGCCGCGCCGACGCCGAGCACGATGATCCAGCGACGAGCTTTCACGGTCGCATGTTCACGAGCGACCGGGAATCAGCCGGCGGCGCCAGGGTGGGTGAGCGTGATGCTCGCGTTGACCAGGCCGGGGGCGGGCGTCGAATCGACCGACGCTGATTCGACTTCCACTCCGTGCTGCTCGCGCAGCGTCGCAAGCCAGGCGACCAGCACGTCGAACGGGGCTGCCTCGAGACGCAGCCGCAGACCTCGCGCGCCATTCGGGCTCTGGTCTCGCACCGCACCGCCGAGACCGGCCGCACGTGCGCTGCGGTCGACGAGCACCACCAGCGACTCCGCGCTTGCCGGCGCCGTTCCAGCGGCAGCGGCGGCCGCAACCTGCGGGGCTGCCTGCCTCATCCAGGCAAGATCAGCGCTCTTGCGTTCCACCCGGGATTCGAGACGCCGATGCATTCCGTTGAGCGGCATGACGAGCAGCAGGTAGACCAGTGCCGCCGCAAGCAGCGCGGCTGCCAGGTACACGAGGTTTCGTTCGCGGGTGGAGAGGCCCGCCAGCCATGCGCGAACGTTCATGCCGCACCCAGCTTGAGCTGCATGCGTCCCTCGACGACCTCGCCGCGGGGAGTGGCGGACTGCAGCTCGGCGTCCACGCCACTACGGCCCATGGCCTGCTTGATTCCGTCCAGCGCCTCGACCGATGGCGCAACCAATCGCAGGTCGAGCGCATTTCCCCTGAAACTGAGTGCCTCGATGCGGGCGTTGGGCACCTCGGCGACCGCCGATGCCAGCACCGCGACAGCCGGCAGCAGCGTCCCCGGGGCCCGGGCGCCTGCTCCGAGCAGACCTTCCATCTGGGCGCGCGCATCGACGATCGGCTGACCCGGCAGCACCTGCGCGAACACCTCGGCAATCTCGGCATCGAGTTGCTTCTCGGCGCGCGACAACTGCCACAGCGCGAACCCCTGCTGCACCAGGAACGCAACCAGTACGGCCGCGGCCAGCGAGAGCGGCAGGCGCCATGCGCGCAGCTGGCCGCCGATCGCCGACGGGGGCGCATAGGCTCCCTGGGCGAGATTCACTGGTGCATTGCTGAGCGCCTGCGCCGCGAGCAGCGGCAGCGCGCCATCGGGCATCAGCTTCACCTGCAGCGTCTCGACCCGATCGCGCAATCCCTCGATCAGCTCGCGGTGAGCCTCGTAGTCACCAGGGTTCGCATAGAAAACCACGTGCCGGTCGCCCGCCTCGACGTCGGCGAGCGCCAGTTCGAGCGCGGCGGCGAGCGGCTCGACCTCGAGCGCAAAGGGCATCGACTCGGCCCTTCGAACGAGCAGGTTCCCCTCGTCCAGCAGCAGCACGCTGCCGTTCGGGGCGAGCGGGAGCAGCGTCGTGTCGGCGAAGCAGGCATCCGGGCGGATACCCGCCGATTCCCAGGCGCTGCGCCAGCGGTCCATGCTCGTGCGGGAGACGACTGCGACCGGCGTGCCACTGCGCGCGCCGCGCGCACCGACCGCGAAATGCAGCAGGTCTATGTCGGAAGCGAGCTGTTCCTCCAGTGCGAACGGCACGGCTTGTGCCAGGCGCGCGCCGCCGCGCACCGGCAGCTCTGGCTCGGCCAGCGTGACCTCGCTTCCCGGGACCAGCAACAGCACCTTGCGTCCTGCGCAATCAACGGCCGCATCGGCGAGCGGGCCGTTCTGCACGGGTCCGAGCCGCGCGCCGTCGGCATCGACGACGACCCAGGATGCCGGCGCATCCTCCGCGGTCCGCAGGCGTATCACCAGCGTTTCTGACATCGCCCCTCGGATTACTCGCTGCCGAAGCTGCGCAGGTAAGGTCGCACGGCACCGGTGTTGCTTCGCACCATCAGACTGTACAAGGTGAACTGGGTGGTGCCAATAGTCACCCACACAGATGCGCGGAAGTAGCCACTCGATTCCGTGAACGAGTTCTTGAGTTGCTCGTAGGCCGGGTCGCCCATCGCGCCCCGCAGGTCCTGCAGGGTCGGAAAACAGCCTTCCTGGCGGCGGTTGGCGAGGTCCTCGGGATCCATCAGGCCGAACTCGCGCACGTCCTCGAGAAACGAATCGAGCACGATGCCCGGCGCCGTGCAGACGTTGAGCGGTGTTCCGACGGGCAGCGCCGTGACGAAGGGCATGAGCTTCAGGTAGCGCTCGAGCCCGAATCCCGGCATGACCATCAGCTCGCTCGCCCGGGTCACCGGCATGTTCGCGGCAAGATGAGGCGGCATCTGCCCGGTGTAGACGCTGTCTTCCGCGCCGTCCGGGAAGCCCGGCTGGGTATCCTCGTCCACCCAGTCGGCGATCGTCGCCGCCCAGGTGGGCTCAATTTCCAGCCAGCCGAGCAGGCGCTCGAGCTGACGGATCGCCTGCTCGTTCACGGTGCCATCGTGGAAGCGCAGGTTGTTCAGGTTGAATCGTCCCTGCTGGTCGTCGATGCGCCCCTCGACCGTGCCACCCTCGATGGGCAATGGCGGCAGCGGCTGCGCCCAGACCTCTCCCAGGTGATCGGTCTGCGATTCCTGCGCATCGCGCCGCAGGAAGTCCGCTGCCCAGGCTTCCGCTCCGAGCGCGATCTGCAGGCCCTGGTCCAGCCCGAACAGCGTCGCAGCACGACGCTGGTCGAGGAATCCCCGGAAACTGACCTCGACCGCGAGGATCGTGGCCAGCGCGACCATCAGCACTGCGGTGATCAGTGCGACGCCGCGCTGCCCGCCGGGAAATCGCCGCGAACCGGTGCGGGTGCTCATCCGGCAACCTCGATCAGTCGCGTGATCTCGCCCCAGTCCTCGAGTTCCAGCGTGATCTCCACCGCCGCCGGCCGCGAGCGCAGGTCGGGCGTGCCGGCTGCGACCTCGGCGGGCCATCGCTCGACCCATTCGCGACTGCCGTCGAGAAACCGCAGCCGGATGGACCTCACCTGTCCGAGCAGCTTGCGCCGCACCGGCTCGACCGAGAGCGTCCGGTCGAGCACCGGCCAGTGGTCGCGCCACAGTCCTTCCTGGTCGAGGCGATAACCGACGCGCTGCAGCGTCGGACGCTCGATGCCGGCCGTGTTGCTCCAGCCCGAACGAGTGAACTCGAGCCTGTAGTCCACGGAAACACCTGCGTAGACGGCCGGCACATAGGACTCGCCGAGTGGTTCGCGAACCGGCCGCGGCTCGAGTTGCCCAAGGTCCTGTGCTATGGCCTGCACTGCACGCTGGACCTCGCGCACGCGCGCGAGTCGCTGCTCTGCGTACTCCGATTGTTTCTGCAGTTCCGTGTATCCGCTCAGCGCGAGCGAGCCGATGATCGCGAAGATGGCCATCGCGACCAGCAGCTCCATCAGCGTGAAGCCTCGCATTTGCCGCAGATGAGCTTTCATTGCGTGGGCGCCTCGTCGTCCTCGTCATCCGGGCGCTCGGGCGAGGGCTGCGGCTCAACGGGCGGAGTGTCGTCCCCGCCGTCGTTCCCGTCCTGGCCTTCCTCCTCGACGTCCTCGCCGGGCTGGCCCGTGCCCGGCGGCACGCCATTCCAGTCCAGCACGCCGCCGCCGGCGGCGCCGATCGCGGCTCCGTAGAAGCCCGTCAACGTGGCCAGCGCTTCGTCCTCCGGCGCGTCGGCCGGGCGCACGAAGACGTCCATCCGGCGCATGCTCTCGACCGGCGTTTCGGAGACGCGCAGCGTCCACCGCCAGCGTTCGCCGGCGTACTCGATCTCGTCGGAGGTCTCTGCGATGTCGGGCGGCGAGGGCTGCAGCCGCCGTTCCGTGATCACGTTCATCGCGATCCAGTGCGCGAGCGTCTTCTCGCGCAGGTAGCTGCCGTTCCTGGCGTTCTGCGTCACGGCCTCGATGACGCCCAGCATGCCGAGCGCGACGATCACCAGTGCCGCGAGCACCTCGATCAGCGTGAACCCCGCTGCGCCCGCAGAGGACGCTGGCTCGAATCGCTGCAGCTGGGCTTCAGGCTTCATCTTCGTCGCTCGAGCGGACCTGGATCGTGCCGTCCACCAGGCCCTGGATCACGCGCTCCTGGTCGCTGCCATCGCGCCGCAGCAGGATCTCGAAAGGCACGAGATCGCCGGATGCGAGCAGCATGACCTGCGGCAGCGGCTGCTGCTCGACGGTCGGGACGGCCCTCAGTTTCAGCCGCAGCTCCCGGTCCTCCAGTCGCAGCCCGACGCGCAGGCCCTCGGGCAGCCGACGCTCCCTCAGCAGCGGGTCATCGATGACCAGGTCCCAGGCGTTCCTGCGTCCGTCAAAGCGCACGAAGTCGTAGCCCGCCTCGTCCAGGCGGACGCCGACGTCACGGCCTTCGAGCATCGCGTCCTCGCGCGCCTGCGAGAGGACGGCACGCAACCTGCGCGCTTCCTCGTCGAGCTGGTGATCGCCGCCGAGCACGCGGACGGAAACGACCGCCATGCTGGTGATGATGCCGATGATGACTATGACGACCAGCAGCTCGAGCAGCGTGAAGCCCGAGGCGGTCGCGGAGCGCGAGCGCGCCGGACCCCTACTCGATGTTCCAGTTCGTGACGTCGGCATCGGGACCCTCGCCGCCAGGCGTACCGTCGGCACCGAGGGTGTAGAGATCGTATTCGCCGTGAGTGCCGGGGGCGATGTAGATGTAGTCATTGCCCCACGGATCCTTCTTCAGGCCATCGATGTAGCCGCCCTGCTTCCAGTTGCGTACGTTCGGGTCGGTAGGCTTCTCGACCAGCGCCCTGAGTCCCTGGTCGGTCGTCGGGTAGCGGAAGTTGTCCATCCGGTAGAGGTTCAATGCGGTCTCGTAGGCCCGGATGTCCTGCTGCGCCTTGGTGACCCGGGCGTCGTCGATCCTGCGGATCACGTTCGGCGCAACGAGCGCTGCGAGGATGCCGAGAATGACGACTACCACCATGATCTCGATCAGGGTGAAACCCGCCGGCGAGCGGCGCGGGGCGCTCCGGCGACGGCCGGGGAATGCGTTCAGGGCATGCGGTTCAGGGTTCATCGCGGTAGTTGAGGTGTTCCGGGTAAAGTCTGCGGATAATAGCAAATGAAGCTGTGGCGCCATCGTGCGCCACCTCCAGCGGGGTTCAGGTGACGAAGGCTACGCAATGGATGACGCCGGCGATCGTCGTCACGCTGCTGGTCGTGCTCCATCTGGCCGGTAGCGAGCTGCAGCAGGCGCTGCGCTACGACCGGGCTGCGGTGCTGGCCGGCGAATGGTGGCGCCTGCTGACCGGGCATCTGGTGCACGGGGACCTCGTTCACCTCGGCTGGAACCTCGGTGGCGTGCTGCTCGTATGGTGGCTGTTCGGCCGTGAATACACGAATCTCCAATGGCTGCTGATCCTGCTGGCTTCGACAGCGGCCGTTGACATAGGTTTCCTCTGGCTGGAACCGCAGGTCGGCTGGTACGTCGGCTTCTCCGGCACGCTCCATGGCTGCATGGCGGCCGGGCTGGCCGCCTGGCTCAGGCGGGACGCGGACTGGCTCACGCTGTCAGTCGCTGCGCTGTTTGCGGCGAAGCTGGCATGGGAGTATTTCGCGGGTCCGTTACCGTTCACCGGCGGTACCATCAGCCTGCCGGTCATCCACGAGGCGCACGCCTATGGAGCGATAGGCGGGCTGCTCAGCGGGCTCGCGATCCTCCGCGCCCGGCCGGAACGGGCGCGACCGCTATAATCCGCCCGAAAGGTCCGGGTCCCCGCCGGTCAAGAGCAGGAACTTGAAGATGTCCACCGCCTTTGTGTTTCCGGGACAGGGCTCCCAGTCGACCGGGATGCTGGGCGAGCTGGCCCGCTCGGAACCGGTGGTCGAAGCGACGTTCGCCGAGGCCTCCGAGGTGCTCGGTTACGACCTCTGGGCCCTGTGCCAGCAGGGTCCCGACTCGGAGCTCGCGGTTACCGAGAAGACCCAGCCGGCCATGCTAGCGGCCGGCGTCGCGACCTGGCGTGCGTTGCAGAGCCACCGGCAACTCCGGGCGGCGGCCATGGCCGGCCACAGCCTCGGGGAATATTCGGCACTGGTCTGCTCGGAGGCACTCGATTTCCGCGTTGCGGTGGACCTGGTGCGTCAACGCGGCCAGCTGATGCAGCAGGCCGTGCCGATCGGGCAGGGGGCGATGGCGGCCGTGCTCGGGCTCGACGATGCAGAAGTCGAGGCGGCCTGCGCGGAGGCAGCCGGCAGCGAGGTCGTCGAGGCCGTCAATTTCAATGCTCCGGGCCAGGTGGTCATCGCCGGCCACGCGACCGCCGTGGCGCGAGCCATCGAGGTTGCCAAGGGTCGCGGTGCAAAGCGCGCGGTACTGTTGCCGGTGAGCGTGCCCTCGCACAGCAGCCTGATGAGGGGTGCCGCCGAGAGGCTCGCCGGGAAGCTCGCGACGACGGAGCTGCGCCGTCCGCTGGTGCCGGATGTCTACACCGTCGACGTACGCCGGCATGCGGACCCGGAAGGGATCCGCGTCGCGTTGAAGGAGCAGCTGTACAAGCCCGTGCGCTGGGCGGACACGGTGCGCGCGATGCTCGCGAGCGGCGTGACGACCATTGTCGAGTGCGGGCCGGGCAGGGTGCTCACCTCGCTCAACCGGCGCGTCGCGCGTGATCCCGGGCTCACGCTGCTCGCGGTCGACGATCCCGAATCGCTGGCCAGGGTGCTCGCCGCCAGCCAGGAGTCCATAGATGCTTGAAAACGAAGTCGCGCTCGTCACTGGTGCAACACGCGGCATAGGCCGGGCCATCGCACTCGAACTCGGGCGGCGTGGTGCTCGCGTCGTAGGCACGGCCACCAGCGAGGCCGGCGCCGCCACCATCACGGCTTACCTGGGTGAGGCAGGTCTTCAGGGCCGGGCCGTGGTCCTCGACGTGTCCCGACCCGAATCGGTCGAAGCCTGCTTCAAGGAAATCGAAGCGAACGAAGGAACGCCGACCATCCTGGTCAACAATGCCGGCGTCACCCGTGACGGTCTGCTGCTGCGCATGAGTGCCGAGGACTGGGCGACCGTGATCGAGACGGATCTGAGCTCGATCTACCGGACCAGCAAGGCCGTGCTGCGCGGGATGATGAAGGCCCGGCGCGGGCGGATCATCAACATCACCTCAGTTGTCGGCGTCATGGGCAACGCCGGGCAGGCGAACTACGCGGCGGCGAAGGCCGGCATGATCGGCTTCACGAAGAGCCTGGCCCGGGAGGTCGGATCCCGCGGCATCACGGTCAATGCCGTTGCCCCGGGCTTCATAGTCACGGACATGACCGAGGCGCTGGGCGATGAGCAACGCGAAGCCCTGAAACGCCAGGTGCCGCTCGGCCGGCTCGGCTCGGCCGAGGACGTGGCCCACGCAGTTGCGTTCCTCGCCTCGCCCGAGGCCGGCTACGTGACAGGCGAAACCCTGCATGTCAATGGCGGCATGTATATGATTTGACCGCATTTTCTTGCCTGTTGGACCCCGGTGACGGGCTTCAACTAGAATACGCGCCCCATGTCGGGGGCCTGGGGGCCGACCGGCAATGTTCTCCACAGAGGAACAACTACACATGAGCAGTATCGAACAGCGGGTCAAGGCAATCGTCGCCGAGCAGCTGGGGGTGAAAGAGGAGGAGGTCACCAACGACTCCTCGTTCGTCGACGACCTCGGTGCCGATTCGCTCGACACGGTGGAACTGGTGATGGCGCTCGAGGAAGAGTTCGAGACGGAGATCCCGGACGAGGACGCCGAGAAGATCACGACGGTTCAGCAGGCCATCGACTACATCAACGAGCGTCGCAGCCAGGCCTGACACTGCATGTATTCGTAACCGCCACGGAAGGCGGTGCGACACAACGACTGGAAGGGTCTGCCAGGGGAGCCCAGCTTGACGAAGCGCAGAGTCGTCGTCACCGGACTTGGCATCGTATCCCCTCTCGGCAGCAACGTTGCCGCGGCCTGGGACGGCATCGTCAACGGCCGCAGCGGCATCGGCCCGATCACCAAGATGGACGTCAGCGCGTTCCCGGTGCGCATCGGCGGCGAAGCCCAGGGCTTCGAGCCCGAGCAGTACATGGCGCCGAAGGACCTGCGCAAGTTCGATCCCTTCGTGCCGTTCGCGTTTGCGGCGGCCGCCCAGGCAATCCGCGAATCCGGGATCGAGGTGGACGATGCGAATGCGCCGCGCGTCGGCGTCGCGATCGGCGCGGGCATCGGCGGCATGCAGACCATCGAGGAGAACTGCGCCAAGTGGCTCGAGGCGAAGTCGCCGCGCAAGATCTCGCCGTTCTTCATTCCCGGCAGCATCATCAACGCAGCTGCGGGCCAGGTGTCGATTCACTTCGGGCTCAAGGGCCCGAACCTCGGGCTGGTGACCGCCTGCACGACCTCGACCCATTCGATCGGCATCGCAGCGCGCTGCATCCAGCATGGCGACGCCGATGCAATGGTCGCGGGCGGCGCGGAGATGGCGTTCACGCCGCTCGGGCTCGGTAGTTTCTGCCAGGCACGCGCGCTCTCCACGCGCAACGAGGAGCCCGCCCGGGCCAGCAGGCCCTGGGACCGCGAGCGGGACGGCTTCGTCATGTCGGAAGGCGCCGGTGCGCTGATGCTGGAGGAATACGAGCATGCCAGGGCCCGGGGCGCGCCGATCTACGCCGAGCTCGTCGGATTCGGCATGAGCGGCGACGCCTACCACGTCACGGCGCCCCCGGAGGATGGCGAGGGTGCGCGCCTCGCGATGGTGGCGGCGCTCAGGGATGCGGGCATGTCACCCGAGGACGTCCAGTACATCAACGCGCACGCGACCTCCACCGAGCTCGGTGATCGAGCCGAGACGACGGCGATCAAGCGCGCATTCGGTGATCATGCGCGACGCATCGCGGTCAGTTCGACCAAGTCGATGACCGGCCACCTGCTCGGTGCGGCCGGGGCCGTCGAGGCGATATTCACGATCCTGGCGATCCGGGACGGGATCCTGCCCCCGACGATCAACCTCGAAAACCCTGATCCAGGGTGCGACCTGGATTTCGTTCCGGGCAGCGCGCGCCAGGCCGTCGTCAATGCCGGCCTTTCGAACTCCTTCGGCTTCGGCGGGACGAACGGCAGCCTGCTGTTCCGCAGCCTGTCCTGATCGGCGGCGTCCAGGTCGCTCCGGTATGTGGCTCCCCGCCGCCACGCCGCTGCAATCGACCGCTGCCACGCCGCCGTCGGTTCTGCTGGATCTGCACGAAGCCCGCCCCGAGCGCTACCCGGTCCTGCTGGAAAGTGTCGGCGGCGGCGAATCACTGGGCCGCTACGACGTGCTGCTGGCGCTGCCGGAAGTCCAGCTGCTGAAGCATGGCGACGGCAGGCTTATGCTCGACGGCAACGAGGTGCCCGGCAAGGGTTTCCTCGACGCACTGGACGACTGGTGGCACGAGGAGAGAAATTCAGCTCCGGGCCCGGGTGGGATTTTCTCGGGCGGCTGGTTTGTCTATCTCGCCTATGAACTCGCCGGGGAGATCGAGCCGCGGCTGGACCTGCATCGTTCCCCGCATCCGCAGGCCCTTGCCTGGCGGGTCCGGGGTGCGCTGGTCCGCGATCGTGACACTGGCCTGCTGTGGTTTTCCGCCGAAGACGGTTGGGAGCCCCGGCTTCGCCGGCAGGCCTCGGAGGACATCGCCGCGCTGTCGCGCGGTGGCCATCAGGCGCCGGGCGGGGCAGCAGGTGGTCCGGCGCCACCCGCGCTGGTCGAAGATCTGCGGGAGGAGGACCCGGCCGTGTTCCTCGCCGGAGTACAGCAGGCGCTCGCCGCGATCGGTCGCGGGGACGTTTACCAGGTCAACCTTTCACGGGCCTGGTCGGCGAGGTTGCTTCCGGACGTGACCGAGGTCGACCTGTACCGGCGACTGCGGGTGGCGAATCCGGCACCGTTCGCAGGGATCGCGCGGCTGCCCGGATTCTCCGTGCTGAGTTCCTCGCCTGAGCGGCTGCTGCGCATTTTGGACGGGGTGGCCAGCACGCGACCGATCGCAGGTACCCGGCCGCGCGGGCAGGATGCCGAGTCAGACGCGTCGCTGAAGGCGGAACTCCGGCTGAATGAAAAGGAGCGTGCGGAGCACATCATGCTGGTGGACCTCGAGCGCAACGATCTCGGCCGCGTCTGCAAGGCGGGCACGGTGCGGGTCGACGAGCTGATGACGATCGAGACCTATGCGCACGTACACCACATCGTCTCGAACGTCCGCGGCGAGCTGCGCTCGGAGGTGACTCCGGGCGAAGCCATCGCGGCGGTCTTTCCTGGCGGAACGATCACCGGTTGTCCCAAGGTACGCTGCATGGAACTGCTCGCCGAACTGGAGCCGGCGCCCCGCGACGCGTATACAGGTTCGATGGGTTACCTCGGGCTGGATGGCTCGCTCGACCTGAACATCCTGATCCGCACGCTGATGGTCAGTGCCGGCCAGGCGACGTTCCGCACCGGTGGTGGCATCGTCGCGGACTCCCGTCCCGGGCCGGAGCTGGAAGAGACCCGGGCAAAGGCGCGGGGGCTGCTCGCCGCGCTGGAGCAGGCCCGATGATAGGGCAACGTCTCGTCAACGGAGTGGACAGCTCGAGCATATCCGCAGATGACCGCGGCCTGCAGTACGGCGACGGCCTGTTCGAGACGATGCTGGCCGCAGGCGGCTCGATCCGTCACTTCGGCCGACACATGCAACGCCTGTCCGAAGGCTGCGGGCGGCTCGGCATTCCACTGCCTGCGCCCGAGCTGCTCGCGGCGGACTGCCGCAAGGTGCTCGAGGGTCTGGACCGCGGCGTCGTCAAGCTGATTCTGACGCGCGGACCCGGTCCGCGCGGCTATCGTCCGCCGGTCGAGGTCATGGTCACGCGGATCGTGGCGTGCTCTGCCTTTAAGCCGCCGCCGGCAGGGTCGGACGGACTCACGCTGCGCATCTGCGAAACCCGCCTGGGCAGCAATCCGCAGCTCGCGGGCCTGAAGCACCTGAACCGGCTCGAGCAGGTGCTCGCCTGCGCGGAATGGGACGATCCCGAGGTCGCCGAGGGACTCATGCTGTCCCAGGACGGGCGGGTCGTCTGCGCGACCGCGGCCAATCTGTTCATTGCCCGCGGTGGCCGCCTGCTGACGCCGGAGATCGTCGACTGCGGGGTTGCCGGCATCATGCGCGGGATCGTGATCAGCGAGGCACCGTCGCTGGGAATCGAAACGCGCGCTGCTGCGCTGAGCCTCGATGACCTCCGCGACGCGGAAGAGATCTTCCTCACCAGCGCCACGCGCGGTATCCGCTCCGTCGCGAAGATCGAGGGAATCGGTGAGTGGGCCGGCGGCGCGCTCGCGGGTCTGCTGCGCGAACGACTCGGTGCGCAGGTCTCATGAGGGTGCTGCGCGCCCTGTTGGTGCTGTCCGTGCTCGCGATCGCCGGGCTGGTCCTGGCCTACCAGGGCCTGCAGCGCTGGCTCGACACTCCGCTGGCGATCGACGGGGCCGCGCTGTCTCTCGAGGTCCCGCGCGGCCAGGCTCTCGCGGCGACCGCCGACGACCTCGCTGCGCGCGGCGTCCTCACCCATCCACAGCTGTTCAGCGTGTACGCGCGGCTGACCGGCGCAGATGCCAGGGTGCGCGCTGGCGAATACGAGCTGCGGTCCGGCACGACGCCGCGCACGCTGCTCGAGCAATTGCAGGCCGGGGTCGTCGTACAGCACTCGGTGACGATCGTCGAAGGCTGGACATTCCGCGAGCTGCGCCGGGCGCTGGAGCGCGAGCCGCTGCTCGAGCACGTGATGGCCGGCCGCAGCGACGCTGAGCTGATGCGGGAGCTCGGTGAGCCGGACCGGCATCCTGAGGGCCTGTTCTTCCCGGACACGTATTTCTTCGAGCGCGGGACCACGGACCTCGAGCTGCTGCGCAGGGCACGCGTGCGGATGCAGCAGGAGTTGCAGGCGGCGTGGCGGGGCCGTGCGGAGGATCTGCCGATCGACAGCGAGTACCAGGCGCTGATTCTCGCCTCGATCGTGGAGAAGGAGACGGCGCTGGCCTCGGAGCGGCCGCGCATCGCAGGCGTGTTCACACAGCGCCTGCGTCGCGGCATGCTGCTGCAGACCGACCCGACCGTCATTTACGGTCTCGGGGAATCGTTCGACGGCAACCTGCGGCGTGCGGACCTGCAGCGTGACGGTCCCTACAACACCTACACGCGCGCCGGGCTTCCACCTACGCCGATCGCGGCTCCGGGGGCCGCCGCATTGCGCGCCGCGGTGCAGCCGGATGAGCGCGGCGAGCTGTATTTCGTGGCGACGGGCCTGCCGGACGGCAGTCACCGTTTCTCGAAGACGCTCGCTGAACACAACCGGGCCGTGGCCGAGTATCTTGCACGTTATCGCCGTCGCGGCGCGGAGCGCTGAATTGCCGGGCAGGTTCATCACGTTCGAGGGTGTGGAGGGCGTCGGCAAGTCCACGCAGCTGAAACGGCTCGCGGCCTCGCTGACCCAGCGCGGGCTCGAGGTGATCGTGACGCGCGAGCCGGGTGGAACCGGCCGGGCCGAGCGGCTCCGGGAGCTGCTGCTCGAGCGGGGCGCAGAACCGATGCCGCAGACCTGCGAGTTGCTGCTGATGTTCGCCGCCCGCGCGACGCACCTCGCGAACCTGGTTCGTCCGGCCATCGAACGTGGCGCCTGGGTGCTATGCGACCGGTTTACCGACGCGACCTACGCGTACCAGGGTGGCGGCCGCGGCATCCCGGCGGCCCAGATCGACGCGCTGGTCGACATCGTGCATCCCGGGCTCTGGCCTGACCTGACGATCCTGCTCGATGCGCCGGTCGAAACGGGGTTGGCACGGGCTGGAGCACGGAACGGCGATCAGCAGCCTGACCGCTTCGAGGCTGAGCGCCACGAGTTCTTCGAGCGCGTCCGCGATTGTTACCTCGAGCGGGCACGACTCGAGCCGCAACGCTTCCTGGTGGTGGACGCGACAGGTACGCCAGAGCGCGTCGAGGCAACGATCCGGCATGGTGTCGAGCCGGTGGTGGCAGCATCGACATGAGTGCAGTGAGCCAGGCAGCCCCCGCGGTGACCGTCGGCGGTTTTCTCGACTGGCACGATGCCGCGCGCCAGAAGCTGCAGGCTGCCGTGGATGCATCGCGCCTGCCGCACGCGCTGCTGGTTCACGGTCCCGTCGGGGTCGGCAAGCAGCGCCTCGCCGGAGCCGTGGCGGCGGCGCTGCTTTGCGGCGGTCGCGGAGATCGGCTCGAGGCCTGCGGCGACTGCCCGGACTGCGCGCTGAACCGGGCGGGTTCACACCCGGACCTGCACTGGATACGCCCGGAGGAGGATCGACGGACGATCTCGGTCGACCAGGTGAGGGATGCGACGGAACAGCTCGGCATGACCAGCATGCGTCGCGGTTACCGCATCGCAATCGTGTCGCCGGCAGATTCGATGACCAGGAACGCGCAGAACGCGCTGCTGAAGACACTCGAGGAGCCGGCGGCGCGAACTTTGCTGGTGCTCGTGACCGCACGTCCCTCCGAGCTGCTGCCGACGCTCAGGAGCCGCTGCCAGCGCATCGAGGTACGTCGGCCGGACGAGAAGTCCGCGCTCGACTGGCTGGCTCGCGAGCTGCCGGGAGGAGTGCAGCCAGAACTGCTGCAGCTGGCCGGCGGTGCGCCGCTCCGCGCGCTGGAGCTCGCACCGCACTTCGCGGAACTGCAGGCGCAGATGACGGGGCTGCTCGAGGATTTCCTGTCGGGGCGCGCGGAAGTGACCGCGACGGCGGGCGAGATGCTCGGTGAGGGCCTGCCGGTACGACTCGACTGGCTCGAGCACTGGGCCGGTCAGATCATCCGGCTGCGAACCGTGGATGCGACGGAGCTCACGCTTCCCGGGGGTCCAGCCTTGCAAAGGGCTGGCGCCACAGTGAACATAAGCGCGGCGTTCCGCTGGGTGGACCGAATCCGAGAGGCGCGCCGGCTGCTGGGGGGCTCGGCCGCGCCGCAGCTGCTCGTCGAGGCCCTGCTGGTGGAGGCGGGCAGATGTTTCGGGCGCAAAGGAGTGAACTGATGGGTCCCGTGACCCGGCAACCGAACAAACCAGGGCTGCTCACGCTCACCATCAAGGACAAGAGCGCGCTGTACCTGGCCTATATGCCGTTCGTGAAGAACGGCGGCCTGTTCATTCCGACCAGCAGCAACTACCGCCTCGGCGACGAGGTGTTCATGCTGCTGAACCTGATGGGCGAGGACGAGAAGCTGCCGGTGGCCGGCCGGGTCATCTGGATGACGCCGAAGGGCGCCCAAGGCAAGCGCACCGCCGGCATCGGCGTGCAGTTCAGCGAGCAGGACCGCGGCGCGACGCAGCGCAAGATCGAGTCGTATCTCGCCGGAGCGCTCGGCGGGGACAAGCCGACCCACACGATGTAGTGCCGCTCCGATCCGGGCGACCAGGTTGCCCCGGGCGTCCGCTCCGCTCGCGGCTGGCGGCGGCGGGCGACTGTGCGCCGCAAGCATCACCTCTGAAATACCTGTGGCAGGAGTTCAGACAGCAGGGACCCGTGCTGCGACGCAAATTGACATAACGCGTCGCAGGAGCGTAGCGTGATTCTCGACCTCGCAGTTCTGCAACCAATGGTCCACGCCGCTTTCGGCGCGTGCGGTTCCCGAAACAGGAGAGCACACCATGCCCAGGCGCAGAGAACTTGCTGTCAATGTGACGGCCAATGAAGTCCTGTTTCCCGGAGCCTCCATCGTCGTCGAAGCACGGCGGGCACTCGATCGGCGCTCGGCACAGGGTGGAATCGTCGTCCGTGGCGTGCGTGGCAACGTCAGGGTGTCCCGGCGTGGCCGGGTGGCAACATGGTCGTCCGAGGAGGATCTCGCGCCGGGACACCACCTGCTGCTGGTCGGCGGACTCCTGACTGACAAGGGCCGGGCGATCCCCGAGACGCTGTCGGTCCCGTTCTTCGTCACCGACTCTGTTGCCAAGGTTCCGTCGACGCTCCGCGTCGAAAGCCTGTCGAGACTGCGCATCGCCGAGTTCGGCACCGAGCGACTCCCGTCGAATCGGCGGCCGGACGGGCGGTTCATCGAACTGATGAAGGCCTCCAACCGTAAGAGCGGCGCGCCCGTAGATCTCGCATTCGACCAGTCGGGACGAGCCGTGGATGCCGACCGGATTTTCCAGCGCCTTCTCAGAGCCCGCGTCAAGCGATTCGGCAAACTGCACGAGACGTTGCACGCGCAGATCGAGAGGACCGGCCCGCGCAAGAGGCTGCCGGTCGCGTTCTGGCTCCGCTCGGACGAGGCAACTGCGCTCGGGGAGAAGAAGGAGAAGGGCGAAACGCGGCGACCGACCCGACAGGCTCAGGCGCAGCTCCGGGCTATCCGTGGCAGCGTACGGTCATTTGCTTCCCGCCTCGCCGAGGCTTATCCAGGGCATGAACTGGAGCCGGACCCGGTTGCACCGGTGGTCTATGCGGATCTGACCCGCGCCGAAATCGAGGCGCTTGCGAAGGATCGCGATGTCGTAGGCGTGTTCCTTCGCGAACGCGAGGGAATCGAGGATCTGTCCGACTCCATCGCGATCGCGAACTCCGACGACGTGCACGCGCTGGGATTCAAGGGCTCCGGCGTCAAGGTGGCGGTGTGGGAAAGCGCGCCGGATGACACCAGCATGCTGTCAATCGCTGCTTCGTTCAAGTCGTCGGGTGCTTCCACGTCGCAGCATTCCCGTCACACCCACGGGATCGTCAAGAACGTCGAGAAGGGTGCGCCGCACGGCCATGCGCCGTCGTGCTCGCTGCATTCCGCCAACGACAAGGATCTCGACGCTCTGCGCTGGGCTGCACTGGACAAGGGCTGCACGGTGATCAGTCAGAGCTTTCACCGCTCGAGCGAACCCGGATCGGCGACGATGTCCTACGACGACATCTACAAGGACTGGTTGGCGCTGCGCTGGCCGTATCCAACCATCGTGCAGGCAGCCGGCAACTACTGGAACGGTGACTCCGACGGCATCACGCCGCCGAGCAGCGAGTATGTCAACCACAAGGGCTACAACGGCCTGGTGGTCGGTAACCACGACGACGACGCGGCGGCGATGGCGGGTGACTCCGTGTTCCGCAACCCGTCCAGCACGCACGGTGATCGTGAACTTCCGGAGATCGCCGCCAACGGAACCTCTGTGACCACGGTTGGCCTGACCATGAGCGGCACGAGTATGGCCTCGCCGGCCGTAGCGGGTTGTGCGGCATTGATTCAGAACGTCGACTCGACGCTGAAGTCCTGGCCGGAAGGTTGTCGCGCGATCCTGCTCGCCGCGGCGAAGCGAAACGTCTCGGGCGACACATGGTGGCAAGACGTTCTCGCGAACGTCGACGCGGCCGACGGGACCGGCGCCGTCGATGCGCTCGAAGGAACTCAGATCGCGAAACAGCGCCGCCGACGCAATGCGGCGGGCTCCTCCCGGGGGTGGGACGTCGGAACGCTGCGCGGCGACGACATAGGCAGTAACAGGCGGACAACTTTCTCGCATTTCGTCACCGTCCCTAGCGGCCGGCTCCGACCCCGCAAGGTCAAGATCGCGCTTGCATGGGACAGCAGGATTCGCACGCTGTCGATCTTCGGGATCGAGTTGCTGCTCGGATCGGTGCTCTCCGTGGACCTCGACCTGCAGGTCTTCGACAGCCGCGGCGTCCAGGTCGGCTACAGCGGCTCCTGGGACAACAGCTACGAGGTGGCCGAGTTCGTCGGCAATCCCGGTGAAACGTACACGGTCAAGATCCGCCGCTGGTCGGGCACGGACGACGTGTGGTACGGGATTGCCTGGACGGTGACGGGTGGGCTCTTCTGGGCCGACGTTACGCGCGCCACGCTGCTCGAGCGGATCGTGGAGAACCGCAGCCGCTAGAGTCGTCCTGCCAGAGTTTGGCCCGCCGGTGGCTGCTGGCCGGACTGCTGGCAGCCTGCGCGCGGGGACCGGCACGTATCTAAACGGCGAGGCATCCCTGGGCCGTCCTGCGCAGCCACAGGCTGCTGCCCGACTTCGGGATGAAGCCCGGCAGGGCTTCCGCCACGTGTTCCCGGTGGTGCTCGGCGAGGTAGGAATTGAAAAGCAGGATCTCGAAGGTCTCGTTGAACTGCAGGAAGGCCCTGAGCACATAGGCCTCGTTCCAGGCGCAGCCGTCGAGCACCCATTTCTCCGGGTACTCGAACGGCCAGTAGATGTCGTGGAAATGCACGACGACGCCCGGCTTGAGCCGCGGCAGGACTTCGGTCAGCAGGTGCCCGACGTCGCTGCCGATGCGGGCCACGTGCGAGGAATCCACGAAGAGAAAGTCGCCGGCCTCGAGTGCATCGAAGCGATCGAGCGACACGCGCTGGACGGTATCGACGATGACCTCGTGCCTGCGCCGATCGTCTTCGGTCAGCAGTTCGAACAGGCGGGCCGGGTTTGGTTCAACGAACGTGAATGCGATCCGGCCGTCGAAACTCAGGTCGTTCGCGTCGAGCATCGCGGCGGAGGAAAACCCCGAGCCGATCTCGAGGACCCGGGCCGGCTGCAGATGCCGCAGCATGCAATAGAGCACGACCGCCGAGCCGCGCCCGAACCATTCGTTCTCGTAGAAGTACCTCCGGTCGGAGGTTCGCGTGGCAGGGTAGGGCAGGTCCTGGCAATACGCCGACAACTCACCGACCAGCGCGAGCTGGCGTTCGGGAGCAAGTCGGATCCCCGGGATTTCCCTTCGGCTCCGGTCGAACAGCCGCTCGCGGTCCCGACGGATCTCCCGCGGGTCAGGCAGCGGAGAGTAGAAGTGTCCGGGAGGCGCGAACCGCAGGAATGGGTTCCATGGCTGCAGCGCCCTTAGAAAGGACCGGGCCCTGCGGGCACCGGGTATGCTGCCGATCAGTCGCCGCACGGCCGTAATCCGGAACGGACCGGGTCCGCCGGACACCCGAATCGCGGCTTGCGCGAGCACCCCACGCCTAGTCGCTGGTGCTGATCAGGGCCTCGGCGAGATCGGTCTCGGCGATGCCGCCCTTGAGCACGTAGCTCGAGAATCCCCGCTCATTGAGCGTGTAGGCAGCGGCGGAGCTGCGCCGGCCATTGTCGCAACACACGACGTAGGAAACCGAAGGATCGAGCGACTTGAGCTTCAGTCGTACGAAATACAGCGGGATGTTGAGCGCATCGTCGAAATGACAGTGCTCGAACTCGCTCGGCAGGCGTACGTCGAGCCACTTGCCGCCGTCGGCCACGATCCGGCTCGCCTCATCGAAGTCCACCCACCTGAGCATCGGCTCCTTCAGCAGTTCGAGGAAATCGTCCTTCGTCAGGCGCATCAGCACGCCGTCGGTCAGCATCGTGACCGTGGCATTGCGCTTCGCGCCGGAGATCAACGCGTCCTCGCCGAAGGTGTCCCCCATGCCGAGTTCCGCGAGCCGGATACCGTCGCGGTTCAGCGGAGTGTCGCGGGTGACTCCCGCCCGTCCCTCGACGATCGCGTAGAAGTAATCGCCCTCGTCGCCCTGCCGGATCACGGTGTCTCCGGCGGTGTAGTTGACCCGCTGCATCCTGAGGAACACGGCCTGCAGATTGGCCGGCGGGATCTGGTGAAAGGCGCGGCTCTGCAGCAGCAGCGTCATCCAGTCGCCAGCCTCGCCGCCGTTGCCGGACTGCAGTTCCTCGACCTCGTAGCTGCCGGTCTGGTCCCAGGTGAGCAGCACGTCGAGCAGGTCGCTGTCGATCGCGATGTACTTGACGTGTTCCGAGGCGACCCTGGCCGTGCAGCGTCGCGGCAGCACAGGCGCGAGCGGGTGGCGGGCATCGGGCGTGCCGCCCTTGACCGAGCCGATGACACGGCCTTCCGACATGTACTCGACGATGCCGGACACGACATAGATCGTGCGCTTGTCGGTATCGCCTTCCTTGAAGAGCAGTCGTCCCTGCCCCATGTCCCTGACCGCGGTCTTCCGCGACAAGGCATGGAGGTTGTCCTTCTTCATGCCGTCGAAAGGCGAGAAGGTCTTGAGCAGGCGCAGGTCGACAGGGTTGGGTTGGTCGCTCATTTAACGCTCGATCGTATCATAGGCCCCCGCCGCCGAATTGCTCCCAGCCAGGGTCAGGGCGGAAGCGCGGACCGTGAACTGCTTCGAGTTCCTGAAGCCGGGCGACGACCTCGGCGCAGCCGCGCTCCCTCGCGTACCGCAGCGGCCCGCCGCGGAACGGGGCGAACCCGGAGCCGAAGATCACGCCCGCGTCCACCAGGTCCTCGTCGGCGACCACGCCTTCGCGAAGGACCGCAACGGCCTCGTTGACCATGGGCAGCAGCAGCCGGTCCGCGAGGTCCTCGGGCATGGCCGCGGAACCGGCGGGCGGCTTGACGGCTTTGCCCGCCTGCCACTCGTAGAGCCCCTTGCCGCTCTTGCGACCGAGGCTGCCTGCCTCGACCAGCGGCACGAGCGCTTCGGGTGGCGGTCGCCCTGAGGCGTCCGCGAGAATTCTCCCCACGTGCAGGCAGACGTCCAGCCCGACGGTATCGGCCAGCTCGATCGGGCCGATGGGCATGCCGAACTCCTCTGCCCGCTGGTCGATCAGCGCAAGCGGGATACCTTGCTCCGCGGCGAGCATCGCTTCCGTCAGGTACGGCATCAGCACGCGGTTCACCAGGAAGCCCGGAGCACTGCGACACGGCAGCGGCAGCTTGTCCACGCCGCGGGCGAATGCCAGCGCGGCGGCGCGCACCGCAGAGGTGGTCTGCGACGACTCGACGACCTCCACCAGCGGCATCTGCGCGACGGGATTGAAGAAGTGCAGCCCGACGAGGCGGCCGGGATCAGCCAGTACATCGTTCAGCGACTCCAGCGCGATGCTCGAGGTATTGGTCGCGAGCAGCGCTTCGGGTTTCATGCGCGGTTCGAGCTCGGCGTACAGGGCCCGCTTGGCGTCCGCGTCCTCGATGATCGCCTCGATCACGGCGTCCGCGTCGGAGATGCCGGCGCCTTCGACGTCGGGCCGCAGCCGTTCGCCCCAGGCCGCGGCCTGTCCGGGCTTGCGCTCGCGCTTCTCGAACAACGCCCGGGCCCGCTCGATGGCCGGCCGGACCAGGTCCGCGGTTCGATCCTGCAGCGTCACCGTGAAGCCACGCAGCGCGCACCAGGCTGCGATGTCTCCGCCCATGACGCCTGCTCCCACGACGTGGACGTGGCCCGAGCGCGGCACCGAGGAGCCACCCAGCGACTTCAGTCGTTCCTGCAGGAAGAACACCCGCACGAGGTTACGGGAGGTCTGCGTGCAGACCAGCCGTGCGACGGATTGCGCCTCCGCCTCGTAGGCAGTGCGCGGGTTCGCGCCGTGCTTCCGCCACAGCTCGACGATGGCATAGTGGCGCCGGGTAGTGCTCCGGCCGGGCGCGGCGGGCCACCTGCTGGCGGACCTTGTTCGCGATGAATCCTCGAAGCGGCGCCGCCGACAGCAGGCGCTCGCGCAGCGGCGGCTGGGCAGGGCGGGGGCGGGCGCGCACCAGGCTGGCGGCAGCCTCATTCAACTTCGCCGCGGGTACCACGCTGTCGACGAGGCCGATCCGCAGCGCTTTCTCCGGGCGCAGGTTCCGCCCCGTCAGCATCATGTCCATGGCCGCGCTGACGCCGATCAGCCGCACCAGGCGGACCGTCCCGCCGAAACCGGGATGGATCCCGAGCAGCACCTCGGGCACGCCGAGTACGACCGAGGCGTCGTCGGCACAGACCCGGTAACGGCAGGCGAGCGCGAGCTCCAGTCCTCCGCCGAGACAGTAGCCGTTGATCGACGCAACCGTCGGACAGTCGAGACGCTCGAGACGGTCGAGGATCGCGTGCGCTGCGCGCACGTACGGCACCGCCTCCTCGGGCGAGCTCACCTGGCCGAATTCCTTCACGTCGGCTCCGGCGATGAAGCCGCTTTTCGCCGATGCGATCACGAGGCCCACGGGCGCCATTCGCTCGATCTCGACGAGTCTCGCGTCGAGTTCTTCCATCGCCGCGCGGGAGAGCGAGTTCGCGCTCGCCCCGGGCTTGTCGAACACCAGCCAGGCGATCCCGTCGGCGTCCTGCTCGAGCGACCACTGCCGGTCGTCGACGCGGGTTTCCTCAGTCATCAGGCAGTCTCGTATTGAATGTCAGGTGGCGACCGGCTGGCCGCTCACTTCGAAATCGCAGACCAGAGGCCTGTGATCGGAAAAGGTGACCTCCGGCACTCGCAGCGATTCGATCTCGATGCCGCGGGAGTGCAGTATGAAGTCGAGCTCCATGCGGGGGCGCCGCGCCGGATAGGACGGAATCCTGTCGCGGTTGGCACTCGTGAGGCCTGCAGCCTCCATGAACAGCGCCATCTCGTGCTCACCCCAGAACGTATTGAAGTCGCCGGCGATCATGACCGGCTTCGGCGTCTGCTTGACCAGCTGGAACAGGTGGCGAAGCTGCGCGTGGCGGTGACGGAACTTGAGCGACAGGTGCACCAGGAACACGCAGAGCTCATCGAGCTCCAGCTCGATGATCAGCCGCTTGATTCCGGTGTCGAAGTAATGGAATCGTTCGCCATGCACCCGGGGCGCCGCCAGGAAGGCGTTCGCCTGCTTGTTTACGATCGGGACCAGCGTGTTGATCGAGGTGACGCCATACTTGCACTGGTAGGTCGAGTAGTGGCCCAGCGATTCTGCGATCACCTCGGCCTGGTTGACCCGGCCGGTGCGGATCGAGCCCGTGTCCACCTCGATCAGGCCGACGATGTCGGGATCCTCCGACTTGATGAAGCGGATGATCCCTTCGAGCACTCGGGGATTGCTGCGCAGATAGCCGGCCCCGGGGACCGGCAGATGGAAGGCCGCGCCGGTTCCGGTCGCATAGCGGATGTTGTAGAGCATCAGGCGCATGAGGCGCGATAGTATAGGTCCAGGTCGCAATCCGGTACGCGCAACCTGAGCTAAACTCCCGGACGAATCGACCCGCAGCAGCCGATGGAGGTGCCATGAGCAGCGTGTCGCAGAAAAACCCGGTCCGCCTTTTCGTCGCTCATCTGTGGGGCGAGGACGAGGATTATCACCGGATCTTCGAGTACCTGGAGAGCGCGACCAATTTCTTCTACCTGAACACCAGCGCGCCTGACCGGCGACCCGCGGGCGACCGGGAGGCCGAGCGCGACGAGCTGCGCAGGCAGATCAACGAGGCCGAGCTGGTCATCATCCCGGCGACGCTGTATCGGCAAAACCGGGACCTCGCCGAGTTCCAGCAGCATTGCGCCAAGGCCTTCGACAAGCCGGTAATCGTGCTCGAACCTTTCGGGGGCAGCGACACGATCGCGCCAGCGGTCCAGGAACTGGCGGACGAGCTTGTTCCCTGGGACCAGCGGCAGCTCGTGGATGCGATCAAGCGCCAGGCGCGTCACGAAGAAACGACGCGCTTCGACGTGATCGAGTTCAAGCTCGACTGAGCCGATCAGTCCTCGTTCGATACCGCGCGCAGCTGCGTAGCCGGGCGACCGGCTTGGGCGCGCGTCGAGCGCGAGGAGAGGGTTGCGAACATGATCACGATGCTGGCGCCATGACGACCCGCCTCAGCTTCGCTCATCTTCAGCACGCTGGCTTCGACGGAGCCGCGCACTCCGCAGGCCCGGGCGGAGGTGAGCGCCCTGACCAGTCGCTCGAAGTCGCCCTGTACCTCTGGTATCAACTCGTCCGGGTCCGCTTCCGCGAGATGCTGGAGGTAGGCGTGCATCAGCCGCTGCTTGACGGGGCCGTGCCCGGCAAGCAGCACAGACGCCTCGCGGAACCGTTGCCAGATCTCGGTCATTTCGTCCCCCCTGAATCCGTATTTTATTCAGGTAATTACGATTGATATTTCGAGTGAAGTATCCCGCCGGCCTTACCTGAAACAGGATAAGAATCAGGCAGCTACGGCTGGAATATACGCCGCCATCGAGGAAATGCAATCAGCACACTGAGCAAGGTACTCGATGCAGGCCGATGAATTCTCTCGTGTTCCCGGTGCTAGAGTCGCCGGCCGACAATTACCGTCTTTAGGGGTCAGGATGAGAGTCTCCTTGCGAACATTTGCAGCGACGATGGCGCTGCTGCTGTCGGCTTGCGCACAGCTGCCAGAGCTTCCGCAGTTGCCGGTAGAGCCAGCTGTCCCTGTTGCCAGCGGCACGGTGCTCGACGAGGTCGTCGGGTCGACTGAGGCGCGCCATCCCGGCCAGTCCGGATTCCGCCTGGTGAGTGCCGGGACGGAGGCGTTCGCGCTGCGCGCGAACACCGCGAAGATCGCGGGCCGCAGCCTTGACGTGCAGACCTACATCTGGCATCCGGACCTGACCGGCCGGCACCTGGGCTACCTTCTGCTGTCCGCAGCCGACCGGGGCGTTCGCGTGCGATTGCTGGTTGACGACATGGACGCCCGCGGCATGAACTTCGGCTTCGCGGCGCTCGATGCTCACCCGAACATCGAAGTGCGGATGTTCAATCCGCTTCCGTCGCGCAAAGGCACCTTCGCGATGATCGGCGACCTGATGGCCGACTCCAAGCGGCTGAACCACCGCATGCACAACAAGACCTGGATCGCCGACAACCGGATCGCCGTGGTCGGCGGCCGCAATCTCGGGGACGAGTATTTCGGCGCCGGCGAAGAGGTCAACTTCGTGGACCTGGACTTCGCGATGGTCGGGCCGGTCGTCCGCGATGCTTCAGCGTCCTTCGACAAGTACTGGAACTCGCGGGCGGCCTATCCGATCTCGCTGCTGAGCCCGGAGGGTGTCACCGAGCAGGCACTTGGGCGCCTGCGCGAGAACCTCGACACTTCCGAGGGCGAGATTCGCGGCAGTCCCTTCGCGGAGCTGCTGTTGCGCGACGACTCCGTGCGGCGACTCGTCGGCGGGGACTGGCCGATGACCTGGAGCGGCAACTACAGCTTCATCTCGGACGACCCGCTCAAGGCGCTGCGGGAACCGGGCCAGCAGTCGGACGTGCTCGGCAGCCTGGTGCCGGTGCTGGGGGACGCGGAGCAGGCCCTGACCATCATTTCGCCGTACTTCGTTCCTGGTAAGCAGGGCACGCACGCGCTCGTCGAGGAAGCAAGGTCGGGGACCCAGGTCCTGATCCTGACGAACTCGCTGGCCGCGAACGATGTAGCCGCCGTTCATGGCGGCTACTCGCAGTACCGCAAGGATCTGCTCAAGGGTGGGGTTTCACTGTGGGAGTTGAAGCCTCTGCCCGGTTCCGGAAACCACGGCAGTTTCTTCGGTTCGAGTGGCGCCAGCCTGCACACCAAGGCACTGGCCGTGGACACGCGGGCGCTGTTCGTCGGCAGTTACAACCTGGACCCCCGCTCGACCTCGTTGAATTGCGAGCAGGGCGTGCTGGTGTACGACGAGTCCCTGGCCCGGGAGTTCATCCGGATCTTCGAGCAGCAGTCCTCCGGGGACCGTGCCTGGAAGGTCAAGTTGCAGCAGGGCGACCTGATCTGGTCTGACGGGTCGGAGACTTTCGACTCGGAGCCGCAGGCGTCGGCCGGTCGCCGCTTCCAGGCCTGGCTCGCGCGAGTGTTCCCGATCGAGTCCCAGCTCTGAGGGTGATCGCAACGGTGCCATGAGTCCTCAGGCATGAATCCGTACGCGGCTGCCACTCAGATCATCGACTCGATACGCGCGGGGACGTCGACAGCCTCCGAGTGGCTCGAGCTCTACGTCGAGCGTCGCGTCGCGTTCAATGATGGCCTCAACGCGATCGTCAGCACGGATGACGAGTCGGCGCTGCAGCAGGCCCGTGCGATCGACGCGGCGGTGCGTTCCGGCCGTGAACCCGGGTCGCTTTGCGGCCTTCCGGTGACCGTAAAGGACGGCATCGACCTCCGCGGCCTGCCTTCGACCGGCGGAATGCTGGAGCCTGCGGCCGCAATTGCGGCCGAGGACGCGCCGAATGTTCGCAGCCTGCGGGAGGCGGGATCGCTGCTGCTGGGTAAGACCAACGTTCCCGTCGGCAATGCAGACTGGCAGGCGGACAATCCCATCTTTGGTCGGACAAACAACCCGTGGAATCCGCAGCTGACGCCGGGGGGCAGCACCGGTGGCGGTGCCGCGGCCGTCGCGGCCGGCCTGTCCGCGGCCGAGCTCGGCAGCGACATCGGCGGCTCGATCCGAATTCCGGCTGCATTCTGCGGACTGTTCGGGCACAAGCCGAGCCTGACGGCGCTGCCGCGCAGCGGACATTTCCCGCGCGGCAATGTCCCGAATCCGGGCCAGGTACTCGGTGTGCAGGGCCCGCTGACACGCAGTGCCGGCGACCTCGCAGCGCTGCTCGGCACGATGCAGCGTGCCGACGGTCTGGAAGGGAAGGGCTGGGACCTCGAACTTCCGCAGCCGCGCTTCGATCGATTCGCCGACTGCCGTGTCGGGGTGCTCGGGCTGCCCGCGTGGCTGCCGGTGGACGACAGCATCCTGGGCGCGCAGGAGGAGCTCTGTGCACTGCTCGGATCGCGCGGTGCGACAGTCCGTGATCTCGACGTCCGGCCACACTTGGGTGACCTGCGGGAGTACTACCACGACTACCTCGCATTGCTGCAGTGCATCCTCGCCGGAGACTTCCCGCCCGAGCGGCGCAGCAAGGCCGCTCGGAAGATGCGCGGGTATGGCGATCCGTTTCTCGATGCGGTTGCGGACGGCCTCGAGGCGGATGCCGGACTGATGATCTCGCTGCTCGAGCGCACGGAGCGCTGCAAGTCGCAGTGGGAGCGCGTATTCAGCGAGGTCGACGTAGTGCTTTCACCCGTCTGCAGCAGCAATGCATTCGCGCATGACGACGACTACTTCTATGATCGAGTTCTCGAGGTGAATGGCGAGCCGATGCCGTACTATCGCTTGAGCGCCTTGCCGGCTCTCGCCTCGTTTGCGGGACTGCCGGCGACGGTCTTCCCGACGGGTCGCTTCGATGCGCTCGGGGCTCCAGTCGGACTGCAGGTGATGGGCGCGTACCTCGAGGACCACACGACGATTCGCTTCGCTGAGCTGGTCGAGGCCGAGCACGGCGGGTTCGTGGCCCCGTCGGGTCACGCGGCGAGCAGGTCCTCCGCGGTCAGTTCGGACGCGTTCCGGCCGCCGGCGTAGCGCGTAAGGCCCACCTTGTCGTAGTGCTCGCGGATGCGCGGCGAGAAGATGCCGATGTATTCGAGGTTCGGCACCAGGCGCTTGAACATGATCTGCCTGAAGTCCTGCATGAACGGTGAACTCGAGATGATCCGGTCCCAGTCCGAACGCTTGAGGCGACCGCCGAACCATTCGTCGTGGATTTCGTGGGCGAGGAACCGGTCGCGCATCAGGCAGGCGACCTCGAAGGTCCAGTCTTCGCGCTCGCGCAACTCGCTTCCGGACAGCTCGGCGAAGTGCCGCTTCAACGCGAGCACGCCATAGTGCACGTGACGCGCCTCGTCCTGGATCACGTAGCGCAGCAATTCCTTCAGCAGCGGCTCCCGGGTGGACTGGTACATCATGCTGAAGGCGCCGAGCGCCAGCCCCTCGATCATGATCTGCATGCCGAGGAACTTCATGTCCCAGCGCGAGTCGCGCATCAGCGCATCCATGATCGTGAACAGGTTGTCGTTGACCTGGTACAGCTTGCCTAGCTTGGTCTCCAGGTAACGCAGGAACACCTCGAGGTGGCGTGCCTCGTCCATGACCTGGGTTGCGCCGTAGAACTTGCCGTCCACCCAGCGCACGCTCTCGGTCACCTGTGCGGAGGCGTACAGCGCTCCCTGCTCGCCATGCATGAACTGGCTCAGCAGCCAGGACGAGAAGTCGTGGATGAAGCGCATCTGCTCGGCCTGGTTGAGCCGGATGCCGTGCTCGGCGAGGCCAGCGAGCGGTACGAGCTCGATCGGGAAGAGCGGGACTTCGGGATTGCGCGGATCGACGTCGGTGGACCAGTCGAGCTGGCTGTCGCCGTCCCACTGGTTCTGCACCGCCCGGCGGTACAGTTCGTACATCTCCGGGTAGTCGCCCTGGTAGCGGAAGTCGAACCAGGCGTCGTGGGCCGCGCGCATGCCGACCGGCTCGCCTTGCTTGCCTTCCTTGAGCAGAAACCCGCGCGCCACCGACGGGGCCAGGTCTACCAGCACCTTCTTGTTCTCGACGCGTGTCGCCATCTTCATGGCATCGAACACGTCCTGGATCCGCCGGCGTGCGGGGCTGGGTACGGTCTCGAGCGCGCGATCTGGAAGCATGGGAAATGGCCCTCTCAACGATCCTCGATCACTACGGCGGCATCGGCGTATGAGCAGCAGGCGAGCAGGTAGCCGGCCTCGCGCTCCGAGTCACTCAGGCAGTTGGGCTCGCTCATCACGACGGTGCCCGCGCTGCGCCGCAGCTTGCAGGCGCCGCAGCCGCCCATCGTGCAGCTGTAGGGCAGTTCGAGGCCGGCCTCGAGGCCGGCCTGCAGTATGGTCTGGCCGGGCTTGGCCCGGATGCGGCGGCCGCTGGCGGCGAACGTGATCTCGCCGTCGTGCTCCGGGATCCGGGTTGCCGCCGCCGACGCGTATGCGAAGCGCTCGGTTCGGATCCTCTGCCGGGGTACGCCCGCCGATTCGAGTGCGCTGCAGACGCTCTGCATCATCGGTTCGGGTCCACAGACGAAGTAGGCATCCGCATCGCAGGATCCAAGCGCATGCTGCACCAGCTGCCCATCGAGTGCGCCCCGCAGTCCGTCCCAGCCCTCCGGGGCCTCGTCCAGCGCATGCCGCAATTTGAGACGGTTTCCGAATTGCGCCACCAGCGTGTCGAGTCGCTGGCGGAAGATGATCTCCAGCGAATCGCGGTTGCCGCAGAGGAGGGTGAGACGGCTTTCGGGCTCCAGTCGCAGCACGGTTTCGACCAGACTGACCAGCGGCGTGATGCCGACGCCGCCGGCAATCATTACGAAGTGTCGTGATGCAGAGGGATCGACCTGCAGCGTGAAGGCGCCCGCCGGCTCCGTCGCGACGATCGTGTCGCCGGCTTGCAGCCGCTCGTGCAGGTGGCGGGAGACCCGCCCGCCCGGCATTCGCTTCACCGTGATCGACGGCAGGCCGGTGGCTGCCGGGGATGACGAGAAGGAGTAGCAGCGTCGCTCGGTGCGGCCGTCTATGTCGATGACGATCGTCAGGTGCTGGCCGGCCAGGTAGGAGAAGCCCGGCGCGCCCCCCTCGGGTGCCTCGAGCATGAACGTCTTCGTCGAGGGGGTCTCCTCGATGACCTCGGCGATCCGCAGCCGATGCAGTGACTCACGTGGCCGGGTCGTCGACCAGCGGGCGCTCGGCTGCCGGATTTCGAAAGGCGGCGGCGGTTCGTTGAACCAGCCCCGCAGGAATTGAGCGGCCGTTACCATCGCAGACTGTCGGCCTCCCGAGAGTGTGTATATACACTATACACTTTAAGGCGTAGCCACAAGCCCACCAGACAGGCACCCGTCGTGCCGCAATCCCGGGCAACGTCCGGTCCTAGCGACCGCCGCCAACCTCGGCGAGAAAGCGCCTCATCTGCTTGCGGTGCATCGCGCCCAGCAACCGTGCGATCACCGGGCCGACCTGCTCGACGACGCGGGAGAGTTCCTCCGGTCGGGCGCCCGTGTATGTCCGCAGGGCCAGCCGTGCCTCCCGGGAGACCAGCTGCTCCATCGAGTCCTGGTACAGGCGCAGCTCGGCGGGACTGAAGCCCTGGGCCGGTCCTATGCCAACCTCCTTGAAGCGTGCCCAGCACTCGAGGATCACCGCATCGTCTTCCGACACCTTGTCGACACCCGAGTCGCGCTCGACCGCGATCAGCCCGGCACCCGCCAGCTCGCGCAACTCGCGACGTGAGACCCGCTGCGGGACGAAATCCGAGATTTCCACGGTCGGCCGCTGCTGGGCGTTCGCCCAGCCGGCCAGCGTGCCACGAACCCGCCGGACGAGATCCTCCTGTTCCGGAGTGAAGCCTTCCTCGACGGTGTCGTCGAGCACCGCCCGGATCGCCTTGAGCGGCAGGAAGTGACGCTCCTGCAGTTCGCGGATGCGTCGCAGCCGATCGACGTGCGCCTGCGTGTACAGCGCGGTGTTGCGGCCTGTCTCGACAGGGGCGGGCAGCAGGCCCTGCTGCTTGTAGAAGTGAATGGTCTCGCGTGGCAGCCCGCTTTCGCGCACCAGGTCGCGCATGCGCAGAGGAGCGCTCGCGGCAGCGAGCTCGGCTGCATGGGTCGAAGACGCAGGCGTCCCGGCGCGCCGGGTGGTCCGCCTGCTGCGGCCGGTCGTCGAGCTCTTCATATGGAGTGGAACTATACACTGGGCGCTGTTCCAGCTGCTGCGCGGGTTGCCGTGGAATACAGCAGCCGATATCGTGCGCCCCCATCGTCGAACAACCGGGTCCCATCGAGACATGCCCTTCGAAATCAGCCGCTACTTGTCGCCGATCCTGATCTCCTGCCTGCTTGGGTTGACGTACACGCCGGCCAGCGCGCAGCAGGCCGACAGCAATACCACCGATGCGTCGGTCGAGACGCGCGAAGCTGCACCGCTCGCGGTCGAGCCGCGGAATTCCCGCAAGTCGAATACCGCGATACCGGTAGAGGCTCCTGCGGATGTCGTCTCGCTCAGGCTGCTGCCGATGACGACCGGGGAACTCGCCAAGGAGGCCGACGGCTGGATCGCGGAGATCCAGGCGCGCACTTCCGAGATCGTCGAGCACAAGATCGCGATCAACGAGGCGGCCGGCGATGCGGCCCGAGTCGAGGCCCTGCAGTCCGAGCTCGTCGCGCTCAACGAATCCCGCCGCACGGTTTTCAAGGGATTCGAGCTGGTACTGGCTTCCTGGGAAGCGAAGGGAGGCGATGCCGAGGCGATCGCGAGCCACCGCAAGTTCGTGACGGCGCTGCGGGCGGACGAGTTCAAGGCGACCGATCGCGGCACGCTGCTCACGTCGGCGAAGGAATGGCTGTTCTCGAAGGACGGGGGAATCCGGGTCGCCTGGCAGGTCTTGATCTTTGCGCTGTCCCTGCTCGTGATCTGGACGCTGGCCAAGCTCGCCTCGCGGCTGGTGCACCGCGCGGTCCTGCGCTATGACAAGTTCTCGACGCTGCTGGACCGTTTCCTGGTCAGGGCGGTGTTCTGGGCGACGATGGTGATCGGAATCCTGACGGTGCTCTCATGGCTCGGCTTACGGATGACCCCGCTGCTGACGCTGCTCGGCGGAGCGAGCTTCGTCGCAGCCTTCGCGATGCAGAGCACGCTCAGCAACTTCGCGGCCGGGTTGATGATCATGATCTACCGGCCCTTCGACGTCGGCAACGTCGTGACGGTCGGTGGCGTGACCGGCAAGGTCCAGGCCATGAACCTGGTATCGACGACGCTGCTCACCGGCGACAACCAGGTAATCGTCGTGCCGAACAGCAACGTCTGGGGCAGCATCATCACCAACATCAACGTCAGCGATACGCGCCGGGTGGACCTCGTGTTCGGGATCGGCTACGACGACGACGAGGACCAGGCGGCCCGGATCCTCGAGGAGGTCGTGGCGGCGCACCCGCTCGTGCTTAAGGATCCGGAGCCGGTCATCAAGCTCAATGAACTGGCCGATTCGTCGGTCAATTTCATCTGCCGGCCGTGGACCAAGACGTCGGACTACTGGGCCGTGTACTGGGACATCACCCGCCAGGTCAAGGAGCGCTTTGACCAGGCCGGGATCTCGATACCGTTCCCGCAGCGCGAGGTGCACGTGCGGTCGGAGCCGGCCCGAGTCACAGAGAAGCAGGGGAACTGAAGCGGCAGCGGCCCGCAAGGGCAGGGGGCATGCTGGTGGACATTGACCGTTACGCCGCAGTCGATCACCTGATCTACGCCGCACCGGATCTAGACCAGGGAATCCGTGAGATGGAGCGGCTGCTCGGCCATCGAGCAGTCCCGGGCGGTCGTCACCCGGATTTCGGCACCCGCAATGCACTGCTCGGGCTCGGCCCGCAGACCTACATCGAGATCATCGCGCCGGACCCTGCTCTGGCCGGCCCGCCGAGGGGCAGGCTCTTCGGGCTCGACCGGCTGGAGCACCCGCGGCTCGTGACCTGGGTGCTGCGTGACGAGGCGATCGAGATGCGGGCGGCGGCGGCACGGAAGGCCGGACTGGCACTGGGAGAGGTACAGCAGGGAAGCCGCGTGCGACCCGACGGTGCCGTGGTGTCGTGGAAAGTCACCGATCCGTATGCGATGCCGCTCGATGGGGCCGTACCATTCCTGATCGCCTGGGGAACGACCCCGCACCCCGCCGCTTCGCTTCCCGTCGCCGGGCAACTGCGCGATCTGAGGGTCGAGCATCCGGACCCGGCGGCGGTCCGCTCTGCGTTCGGAGCCTTGGCGGTGGAGCTGAGCGCAGAGCCTGGCAGCCGCGCGCAGTTGGTCGCAACGGTGCGCGTCGACGGCCGGGACGTGGAGATACGCTAGGCCGCCTGGCCTCCGGTCGTTACCGCCGACGTCAGGTTCAGGCCAGCGTCCGCCACGAGCCGGCGTTGATCACGCGCTTGAACCCATGCCTTCGCAGCCGATGGGCCGCGATCGCGCTGCGCGTGCCCGAGGCGCAGCAGACGACGACCGGGCGCTCAGCGTCTAGCTCGCCGGCACGCTCGGCGATCTCCTGCAACGGAATGTTGACGCTGCCCGGCGCGTGTCCACCGGCAAACTCTCCGGGCCCGCGCACGTCGACCAGCTGCGCGCCGCCTTCGAGCAGCTTCGGCAGGCGACGGCGCACCAGGACGGAGGAAAGAAGCCGCCAGGCAAAATATGCGGCGACGAGGCCAAGGAGAATATAGTCACCCATTGCGTATCGGCCCGGCCGCCCGGGTTTGCCTCCAACTGGACCGTCTGCAAGTATTGATTAGCCGGGCTGAGGCTGTCCAACGAGGTGCTGCGACACGTACGCCCCGAGGACCCCTCGCTCCAGGCGGCACAACCAACCACTGAACCGCTGCGGGAGAGTCAATGATGAGATTCCTGGCCATCGTCCTGGCGATCATCTGCGGCATGATGTCCGGCATGACATACGCTGCAGACACTACGACGGTGCTGGTAACCGGGGCCAATCGCGGTATCGGGCTGGAGTATGCCCGACAGTTCGCAGCCAGGGGTTATCAGGTCATCGGCACGGCACGTGATCCCACCGACGCAAAGGAACTGTCAGAGGTTGCGGACCGGGTCGAGCAGCTCGACGTGACGGACCCTGCCAGCGTCGTGGGCCTCGCGAAGCGCCTCGACGGAATCGCGATCGACATCCTGGTCAACAACGCGGGCATCTTCGACCGCAGCGACGTGAGCCTCGACAAGGTCGATTTCCAGATGATGGAGCGTACCCTGGCCGTCAATACGCTCGGGCCGCTGCGCGTCGTGCAGGCGCTGTTGCCCAACCTGCGCAAGGGCAAGCGCAAGACCATCGCGTCGATGTCCTCGCAGCTCGGCAGCATCGAGAACTCGAACGGCCGCTGGTATGCCTACCGATCCAGCAAGGCGGCGCTGAACCAGGTCAACAAGACCATGAGCGCGGAACTCGCCACGGAAGGCTTCGTCTGCGTCGTGCTGCACCCGGGCTGGGTGCGGACCGACATGGGTGGTCCTGGCGCGACCTATTCGCCCGAGGAGAGCGTCCGTGGCCTGGTCGCCGTGATAGAGAAGCTCGGGCCGGCCGACAACGGCCGCTTCTATGATTTCAAGGGCAATCCGATTCCCTGGTAGCTCCAGGGAGTCGCTGCCTGTGGTTCGACTGGCCGGGATTGCAGTGCTGCTGTTCACGGCAGCCCCGGGCGCGGGTGCCGACGCCCTGGAGGGCGGAGTCGCTAAATCTTCGGCGGGGAACCCACCCGCGAAGCATGAGCCGCTGGACCTCTCGATCGGGGACATCAGCCGCTACGTGGATGCTGCCCGGCTCGCGACTCCATTGCCTGAAGAGCTCGAGGAAATCATCGTCTGGGGGCGTGTGCCCGGCGCAGCTGCCGAGCAGCGTCTGATACCTCAGGGTCTCGGCGCGATTGCCTATGCGGTCGCAAATCCGCTGCAGTCCTGGCGCATTCTGGCTCCGGATCCGAACCTGCAGCTTCCGCAGCGGAGCGAAGACGATCTGCGCGACCCTCCCGGCGCCCATCGAGCCCGGATTCTGGAGCCTGGCCGCGTGTACGATTGACTGGGCACCGTCCGCGGAACGCGGTCGAAGAATCGCTCCGCGGCCCGTCAGGATGACCGGCTGGTCTGCGACAAGCCCGAATTGTGCTCCGTTTCTGGGGCGGTAAGGTAAAGGGTGTCGGAACCGCGAGGCTGGTGATGGGTATCACGGGCCAATCGCTCGCGCTCCTGTTTGGACCTGCCTGATCACTCCTCGTGGACGATCTGTTCGCCGGGTGCAGCCGTGTCGCAGCGGTCGCAGACCGGCACCGGACTCAACGAGGACGCACCCATGAGAAACTCGGTCCGATTCCTTGCCTCCGTCATGCTCTGCTTCGCCTGGGCTACTTCTTCGGCCAACGTCGAAGTCACCCTTGTCGACCGCGCTTTCGAGCGCACTGCCGCGGCGCCCGAGAGCATAGAGATCCCGTTCATCGCGACCGCAGGCGAGGCGACGCTGTTCCTCGCCGCGAGGGACGGCACGGCGTATGACGCCGCCGCGCAGAACATCGTCCTGATCGAGGTGAACGGGGAGCGGCTGCTGCCACTGGCCAGGATTGACCGGGACACCGGTCCCCTCGAGCGGGCAGTGAGTCTGCACGGTGGCGAAAACCTGCTCGTGGTCGAGATGCGAGGTGCACCGGGAGCCGCGATCACGCTGCGACTCGTGCAGTCGTTCGGCGGGGAGATCGGCAGCGATACCGTGTGGTCCGGCGACGTTCAGGTGCAGGGGCCTGTAACGGTATTGCCGAACGCTGTGCTGACGATACTGCCGGGTACGCGGGTCGAGATGGCGCACTACCGCGGCTACCGCAATCCTGAGAACAGACTTCACTTCATCGTCAAAGGTGGGATCGTCGCCGAGGGCAATGCCGAGGCTCCGATCTATTTCAGTTCAGACGCCGAAGTCCCGCAAAACGGCGACTGGTCAATGCTGCGTGTGTTGAACCCCACCGGTCCGGTGCGGTTCAGTCATGCCGTATTTGAATTCGCACAGCAGGGCCTCAATATCTGGTCCGGACAGAACGTGGAGATCCGCAACAGCGTGTTCCGCTGGAACAACTGGGAGGGCATTTACTTCGAGTCCTCCAGCACGGCCACAATGGACGGCTGTAATCTCGTCGAGAACGGCTACAACGGGCTCGCCGCGGAGCAGTTCAACAGCATCGACATGCAGAATTGCGAAGTCTGGCGCAACGGCACCAGCGGGATCCACGTCGACGCATCCGAGATGGAAATTCGTGAATCCCTGGTGCACGACAACGGCGCCCACGGTCTCTCGGTTGACGACAACGGCACGCTGCGTGCCTACGGCGTCGCCTCCTATGACAACGCGGCGTTCGGACTGGGCCAGGGCCAGGGCACGAACCTCGTGACCGTCAGCAATTTCGTCAGCCATGGCAATGCAGCCGGTGACATCCAGGGCAGCTACAGCGTGGTCAACACGGGCTATTTCCCGCCGTCATCGGTTGACATCGGCTTCGAGCCCGACATGAGCCAGGCTCTGGGTTATATACCGAGCGATCCGCTGCTCGACCGTTACATGTATGTGTACCCGGACGACGAAACACGGCAGATCGTCCGCAAGATCGGGGCAGGCCTCGGGCTGACCTGGTCGGTCACCTGGGATGGTACACACCTCTGGACGGCCACTGTGAACGGCAAGGTCTATCGGCTCGATCCGGTGACCGGCGCAGTGCTGCAGCAGTTCGATGCGCCCGGTTCGCAGCCGTGGGGAATGACCTGGGACGGCACACACCTGTGGATCGTGGATTTCGCCGAGAAGCGCATCTCCAGGATCGATCCGGCCACGGGCATCGAACTGGCCAGCTATCCGACGCCCGATCCGGCCGGCGGCTGCAAGGGCGTGACATGGGACGGTACCTATCTGAACGTGATGGGCTGGACCTCGCCGAAAATCTATCGGATGACGACCAACGGAGTCCTGATCGACACGATCGACGTCAAGATGGGCGGCAACGCCGGCGGCATCGCCTGGGACGGCTCCCACTTCTGGATCCCGGCTGGCAAGCTGATGAAAGTGGATGTGCAGGGAAACATCGTCGGCTGGATCTACCCGGCCTCCGAAGGCACCTGGGACATGAGCTGGGACGGCCAGTACCTTTGGGCGACCCAGCGTACCAACGAGAACTGGCCGGACGACAAGCTATTCGCGCTGAAGATCCTGGAGGTGAAGCCGCCCCTGCCGTGAGCGACGACGCTCACTGAAATAATCGGTGCATACCGAAGGTCTCCTGTAATGACCGTGCTGACTGAGCACGGAGTTACCCCCAGAGACCTGACCATCGCAGGAGACTACAGTATGCACACGAAGACATTGGCCGCCGCCGCGGTCGGCATGTTGCTTGCCGGTCCGGCTGCAGTAGCGGACGGGCGCATCCCAGCCCTCTATGAGGTACGCGTGACCAACGTCACCTCGGGCGTCTATTTCACACCAACCCTCGCCGCGACCCACGCACCGGGCCTGCGGTTTTTCGAGTTTGGCGCAGCCGCGAGCGCGGAACTCGCTACGCTCGCCGAGTCCGGCGATGTCGGTCCGCTGCAGGCCGTGCTGGACTCGCAGGGGCGCGACGTCAGCGCGACGGCAGTGGCCGGTGGCTTGCTCGGCCCGGGATCGAGCACCTCGTTCATGATCCGCGGCCGCCCGAGCCAGGACCGCCTGAGCCTGGCGGCGATGCTGCTGCCGACCAACGATGGTTTCTACGCGATCGATGCAGTTGCGCTGCCGGCGCAGGGCAGCCGCAGCTACACCGCAACCGGCTACGATGCCGGCAGCGAATTCAACGACGAGCTCTGCAGCAATATCCCCGGACCCCAGTGCGGCGGAGCCGGCCTATCGCCCGATGACGGTGAAGGCTACGTGCACGTCCATCCGGGTACACATGGCATGGCCGACCTGAGCCGGGCGAGCTACGACTGGCGCAATCCGGTGGCTGTCGTCACCGTTACGCGGATCAAGTGACGGACGAGGCGGCGGACCGTCGGTCCGCCGCCGACCCCGGCCGCCGCTGTGGTGGGTAAACCGCTATGCTTGGCGTTTGCACCGATGGAGACGCTGCAATGAACGCACTCGTGAATCACCAGTTCCGACTGGCCCGTCGTCCGGTCGGCATGGTCCAGCGCAGCGACTTCGAGTACACCGAAGCACCGGTCGCGCAGCCCGGCGAGGGCGAGGTACTGGTGAAAATCCTCTATATATCGCTCGATCCGGCGATGCGCGGCTGGATGAACGAAGGCAAATCGTACATTGCACCGGTCGGGATCGGCGAAGTGATGCGCGCCGGAGCCGTGGGGCGCGTGCTGGCGTCGAACGATCCTGACGTCGCAGTCGGGGATCATGTCGTCGGTGTGCTGGGCGTGCAGCAATACGCTGTCGCGAAGGGCAAGAACCTCACGAAGGTGGACCCGAGGCTGGTCCCGCTGCCGGTCTACCTCGGAACACTGGGCATGCCAGGCATGACCGCTTACTTCGGGCTGCTCGACGTGGGGCGGCCGAAGCAGGGCGACACCGTGGTCGTTTCAGGCGCTGCCGGAGCCGTCGGGCAGGTCGTCGGCCAGATCGCCAGGATCAAGGGATGTCGCGTAGTCGGCATCGCGGGCGGACCAGAAAAGTGCGAGTACCTGCGCTCGATCGGATTCGACGCGGCGATCGACTACAAGCACGAGGACGTGAAGGTCGAGCTGAAGAGGCATTGCCCGAAAGGGGTCGACGTGTATTTCGACAACGTCGGAGGCGAGATCCTCGATGCCGTGCTGACACAGCTCGCGATGCACGCCCGGATCGTCGTCTGCGGTGCCATCTCGCAGTACAACGAGGCGAAGATCCAGGGTCCGAGCAATTACCTGTCCTTGCTGGTCAACCGCGCCTCGATGACCGGCATGGTGGTTTTCGACTACGCGAGCCGCTATGGGGATGCCGCGCGCGAAATGGCGGGATGGCTGGCGAGCGGACAGCTCAAGACACGGGAGGACGTCGTCGAGGGCCTGGAGACCTTCCCGGACACGCTGCTGAAGCTGTTCAAGGGCGAGAACACCGGCAAGCTGGTGCTCAAGGTGGCCGACGCATAGCCGTACGCAGCGACAGCGGCCCGCGTGGCGCCGCTGTCGCTGTAGTGTCCGGAATCAACGACCGCGCGGGCCGAGTGCCGGGTCGGTGAACCGCTCCACCTGCTGATCGTCGTCGCGGAACTGGACGGTAATCCGGTGAATGTCGGACGGCCAGTTCGGGACGTTCACGATCGTCACGCGTCCGGAGCCACGCGGATTGTCGCTGACCGCCACGCTCCCGCTTGCATCCGGCGACGCCTGGATCGCGACGTCTACCGCGGTCAGGAACGTGAGCAGGTTGAACGGGAACAACTCGCCCTTATCGAGGTCGGTCGCACCGTCGAGCCCGTCGTCGTGCGCAAACACGGCGAGGTTGACACCAGTTCGTGGACTCGTGTTCGCCTGCAGGATGTTCAGTCCATCGATCCGAAGCTGGTCGCTGGATGCGCCCTGGTCGCCCCAGAATTCGCGCTGCCGGGTGATCACGAGGTTCGTACGAGCCGCGTCGTTCGGCACGAAGGCCTCGAGGCCCTGGTTCGGCAGGCTGGTGTTCAGGCGCACGAAGTGATCGCTCCGGCTGAACGGCTCGAAGTAGAAGTGGTGGGTCGTCTCGGGTGTACCCGGCCTCACGACGGCCATTTCGTAGTGCTTGAGTCCGTTCAGTTTCAGCGGTCCGAAGTCGCCGCTCGCATCGATCGGAAACGTCGCGTGCGGACGGCTGCCGATCCGATGGCCGGTCGCCGGATCCACGCGCCAGACTTCGACGGTGGCTCCCGGATAGCCGACATTGGCAGGGAAGATCACGGCGCGTCCGGCGACCGTCACCTGTCCGGGAGGCTCTGGCACGACGTCAGTCGTGGCCGGCGCATGGCCGGTCAGGAACTCGTACATCACGCCGAACGCCTCGGCCGAAGTGGTCGTTTCAGTGTGGGACTTGGTGCCGAAGTAGAAGTTGTCGGCGGGATCCGGCCCGATCTGCGCATTGGTGTTGCCGCGGCGGTTATAGCCGCTGTCGGCGGTGTTCCATTCACCCCAGATTCCGATCGTCGGCACGCCGCCCGGCAGGTTCGCCAGAGTCCGCCCGTCGATGTTGACGTACTTCGCGACCTTCCCGGCGCCCTGGAAGGACGGATCCTCCAGGTAGCCGGTCCAGACGGTCGTCCCGCGCGAGTGACCGATCGCGTACACCTTCTCCGCACCCGTCTCGGCGAGCACCATGTCGAGAAACGCGTCGAGATCCGACAGCGGGTTCAGTGGCGAACTCGTGTCGTACTCGAATGCATACAGCAGGTGTTGCGGATAGCCGTTGCTGGTGAACCGCTGCGCCTGCGTCTCGAACTGTTGTGCGGATCCGGACTGGCCATGGACGAATACCACGGGCAGCGGCGCACCTCCGTTGGTATGACTCGATGCAAGGGCACCGGCAGTGAACCCCGCCAGCGCGACGACGAGCGTCGCGAGCAATGCTCGAAAACCGATTCCCGGCCGATGAGACATAATATTGATTCGCATCGTTCTCCCCTCGGTGTTATTCACTGGCCCGACTTGATTGCGAGCCTCCCTGCGACCTGAATATAGCCAATTCAGCGTGCAGTCAACTTTCGCAGCCCCAGCGTGGCGAGCAGCCCGACCAACGAGAATGCTGCAACCACCCAGAACCAGTGATGGTGCCCCGGCGGGCCGGGGGAGCGATCCAGCAGATAGCCCATCAAGGGACCACTGAACACGTCGGGCGTGTAACCAATGGTCGAGACGATGCCTACGGCGGTGCCGGTGTAGCTGAGCGGTATCTTCGCCTCGCCCATGATGGCGAAGTACAGTCCGCGCAGCGCATAAATGCCCGATGCGGAAGCGGCCACGACGAACAGGAATGCAGCCACGCCGGCAGCCGGCAATCCGCCCGCCGCCAGCACGATGCTTCCGAGCAGCACCAGTGCGAAGCTGAGGGCCGACATTGCGGTGACGCTGCTGCGGTCGGCCAGCCACCCGGCCGCAATGCAGGATATCGGCCGCAACCACAGTACGGCCGTTCCAACGCCGGCGGCACGCAGTTCGTCGAACCCCATGACTTCACGGGCATACAGCGAGACGTCGTCGATGGCCTTGTAGCCCACGTAGGCACAGACGATGATCAGTGCTTGCAGCCAGAGGGTTGGCATCGCCGCCACTCGTACCGCGGAGCGAAGAGTGAACTTCGCGTCCCGCTGGGCCTCCGAGTGCTGACCTGATGGCAGCGCGATCCAGACCAGGACAGCGACCGCAAACACCGCGCCGGTGAAGAGCAGGATGACCTGTCGCAAGGCCTCGCGTCGCTGTCCGGGCGTCGCGCCCTCGACATCGGGCAGCAAGGCCGCGAACAGGGCGAAGGCGGCCGCACCCGCAAGCGCCGCGAACAGGCCGCGGCCGCCGTCGAGCAATCCGAAGGCGCTGCCGAGACGGGATTCGCCGCCCCACTCGCGGGTGGCGCGAATCAGCGCAGCCCAGAAGAGCAGGATCGAGGTCAGCCCCCAGAACGCGTACAGCAGCGTCAGCCCGCGCAGCGGCGGTATCGTTGCCATGTACAGCCCGCCTGCAGCCGTCGACACCAGCGCGACACTCATCAGCGCGCGAGCGGAAAACCGGTCTGCAATCGGTCCACCGATCGCGTAACCGATCATCGCGACCAGCCCGTAGGCCGAGAACGCAAGGCCCAGTTCGAGGTTCGTGACGCCAAAGACCTCGAGGAAGGTCGGGCGGAAGACACGGGTGATGATGTACGGCAGGAAGAAGACCGCCTCGCCGGCCATCACCAGCGCCGCGATCGTCATGGACCTGCGTAGCGCAGAGAGCGGGGCTGCATGGACGCCAGCCATGCCGTAGGGAATCACAAACTCGGCGGGAATTGAACCGCGTACGCGTCCAGAGTTGAGTGCTGGGACGTGTGCCTTGTCTCGCAAGACGACTGACGGCGTTGTCGTCAGTCCCTGCAGGTCCAGCGCTATTCCCTGAGGAAGGCCGCCACGGACCCGAGATACTCAGGCGACAGATCCAGCGTGTTGTGCATCGTTCCCGGAACGACTTTGACCTGCACCGTCCCGGGCGGAAAGGCGGCTAACAGCGCCTCCGAGCGCGCCCGCGGAATGATCTCGTCCTGCCCGGCGATCACGACCAGCACCGGTGAAGTGACCTTCGGGGCCAGCGAAGCTGAGTCATACCGGTCCCGGAGCAGCAGACCGACCGGGAGCCAGCGAACGTGGGCCTTGGCCACATTCACGAGGCTGTCGTAGGCTGTCACCAGGACCAGTTTCGAGACCGGACGCCGACTCGCCAGGGACATGGCTACCGCGCTCCCGAGACTTCGCCCCATTACGGCGATATCCCGATGCTCGGTGCGTGCCTGCTCGTACACGGCGAGCGCATCCGCCGCGAGCCCGGGCTCGGTAGGCCGCCCGGAGCTTCCGCCGAATCCCCGGTAGTTCACCAGGTAGAGCGAGTGTTCGGGAAAGGTGGCCACGAAGCCGTCGATGTTCCCGGCAACGTCCTCGGCGTTGCCACCGAAATAGAGCAGCGCCTTCGGTCCCGGCCGCGGCACCTTCCATACCTTGATCCGCTGCGTCCCGCTCTGGAGCCACAGGACTTGCGCGCCCCGATGATCCGACTCGGGCGTCGGATAGTAGATCTGCGATCGCTGCGTCACGTACATCCAGGCACAGAGACCGATGTAGATCAGCGCCGCTGTTACGACGACTGACATGACCGACTGCATCAGCGTCTCCACGAGGGGCACCCGGATTGTCTCACGACTTGCCGGCAAGCCCGTGCGAAAGCGCTCTGCAGGCTTTCAACGCTGCGCTGCGTCGCCCCCGTGACGTTAGAATGCAGCTTCGCTCGCTCGAATCGTCGAACGGTAACCTGGCAATGAAACCCCTGGCAGTCATAGCGGGCTTTGGCGGCGTCAACGCTGCTGGCAGAAGCTCGGCCCACAGGGGCTATTTGCGGACTGTCCTCGACACGCTGGATCCCGGACGTCGCGACGAGACGATTCAAAGCCTGGCCGGCCTGATGAATGTCGAGGGGCCGATCGATGCGGAGATGCGTCGCTATATCCTCGAGCACACGCTGATACGGGGCCTGGAACCGGTTTTTTTCGATCCGGCGACCGCAACCTGGAATTGCCGTGCACGCATGACGCCGGAGCGCGGGCCTGTCTCGTTCGTTCTCTCGCAGCGAGACCTGCCGAGCCGTCTTCCGGCCGGCTGGCGGGTCACCGAGAGTGTTGCGGGTCGTGTTCGCATCGAGGTGCCGGAGGACGCGGACGTCCTGCTGCCCGTGCCACGGGAACTCGACGTCCGCGCCGCTGGCCAGCTGCCTACCGGTTTCGATCCGAAGGCGCTCTACCCGGGCCGCGGTCACCCGAGGGCCGTCCAGATTGCGCTGTTTGCCGCGAACGACGCGCTCGGGTCGCTGGGCATCGACTGGCGTACCTTGATGGAGCACGTGCCCCCGGACCGCGTCAGCGTGTACGCGGGAAGCGCGATGGGGCAGCTCGACCAGGAGGGCAGCGGCGGCCTGCTAGGAGCCCGCTACCGCGGCCAGCGCCCGACCTCGAAGCAGGTACCGATGGGACTGGCCGAGATGCCTGCCGATTTCGTCAATGCCTACGTACTCGGCAGCGTCGGCCAGACCGGGCACAACATGGGCGCTTGCGCGACATTCCTCTACAACCTCCGGCACGGCATGCTCGACATCGAATCCGGCCGCTCGCGTATCGCGCTGGTCGGAGGCGCCGAGGCGCCACTGTGTCCGGACGTGATCGAAGGGCTCTCGACGATGGGGGCGCTGGGAACAGACCAGGCCCTGCTGGAGCTGGATCGTCATCGCAACGCAACCGAGCCGGATCTTAGGCGGGCATGCCGGCCGTTCGCCGAGAACTGCGGGTTCACGATCGCCGAAGGCGGACAGTTCGTCGTGCTGCTCGACGATGCGCTGGCCGTCGAGGTCGGTGCGGTCGTCCACGGTGTGGTGACGGACGTCCAGGTCCATGCGGACGGCTTCAAGAAATCGATTTCCTCGCCGGGCGTCGGCAACTACATCACCGTGGCCAAGGCCGTGGCCCGCGCGTGCCGGGATATCGGCGAGGAATCGGTACGTCTGCGTAGTTTCGTGCAGGCACACGGAACAGGGACCCCGCAGAACCGTACCTCCGAGTCCCAGATCCTGAACAGGGTCGCGGCGGCCTACGGGATCGAGGATTGGCCCGTGGCGGCGATAAAGTGTTTCGTGGGTCACACGATGGCAGCGGCTGGGGGCGACCAGCTCGTATCGAGCCTGGGCGTATTCGAGCACGGCATCCTGCCCGGTATCGCGACGATCGACGAGGTTGCTGCCGACGTGGAGCGCACACACTTGCGGTTGTCATCGCAGGCCTATGGGCGGCCTGCGGGGGACTGGGACGCGTCCTTCCTCAATGCCAAGGGCTTCGGTGGCAACAACGCGACCGCGACGATCGTGTCGCCCCGTATTGCAGGGCAGTGGCTGGAGCAGCGGTACGATGGGCGCACGCTAGCGGCCTGGCGCGAACGCCGTGAGGCCGTGGTCCAGAAGGCTGCCGATTGGGACCGTGCGCTGACCGGCGGAACCGCGGAAATCGTCTACCGTTTCGACCATCAGGTCAGGAACGAGCAGCATGTGCGGATCGAAGACGGCACGCTCTATATCGAGGGCCTGGCACCGATTTCGCTGCTGGACTGAGACACGCCCGCGCCGTGCACCTGCAGCGGGCAGGGCGCAGCTAGATTTTCAATACCTGGCGCAGCCGCCGCACCTTCGGCGCCCGTCCAACCAGCATTCCCATCAGCAGCAGACGTAGCTGCGTGCGGTGCACGAACGTGTTCATAATTCGCCTCTCCCGGCCCGGACTGGCCTATCTACACGAACCGGACGTCATTTGGCCGCCATTTGACTGCCAACGAACGATCCTGCGACGGAACGCACAGTTCCGCGTGATTCTGCCGCGCATCGAAAGAGTCGGATCGCTCGTTACCGGGTCGGGCTAGGCCTGCATCTCCGCCGCAAACCAGCGCATCCGGGTTGAGCGAAACGCCGGCAACGCCTCGCAGCGCTCGACGTGTGCCTGCAAGGCGGGGTAGGGCGGATCGCCGCCGAACAGTCCCAGTGCATCGTCGAGAAATGTCGCGATGCAGGCCACGGAGATGTCGGCCTGCGTCAGGCGATGATCAACCAGCCAGGCGTCCGGTCCGCGCTTCCGGCAGCTCGCCTCGATGAGCCCGAGAGCGCCATGCATCTGCTCGCGGCATCGCGCCACCCATGGCTCATGGTATTTCTCGGCGGGACGCACCATGCGCTCGTACAGCACGTCCCGGGCCTTTTCCCCGGCGCCCGTCGCGAGCGAGACCAGTCGCAGCGCCTCCCGGCGCGCTGGCCCGTTTGCCGGCAATTAACGCACGTGCCGGTCCCACCCAGTCATCGAGTGCGTCGAGGATGGCGGCCGAATCGACCAGCACGGTGCCGTCGTCGGCGACGAGCACCGGTACCCGGCCCAGCGGGCTCAGCTCGCGGATCCGCTCGAAATCGCTGCCGACCGACCAGTCAAGGTGCTCGAACGGCAGTTCGAGGTGCTTCAGCGTGACCGCAACCCGCCGTACATAGGGTGAATCGAACATGCCAACCAGCTGCATCGGGACGCACCTCGATTTCGGTGACGAATGGCCAGGTCCGGCCTGGCGCACACTTTTATCAGCCCGGCTCCCGGCCAGGCAACCTTGTCCCCCGCCGTGGCATCTCATGATCATGATCGAGTCGTGTCGAGCCTGAACGAGCAAAGGAGTCGGGTCATGGAAATCGCTGCCGTCCTGATGTGTGCCGCCGTGCTGCTGGGTTTGCTGTTGCAGTTCGATCGCCAGACCTGGTGATCTGGCACCACAGATAAAGACCCCGGCATGGGGCCGGGGTTTTGCAGAGAACCGCCGGGCTGCTACGGTGCCGCCTCGGGCGACGTTGCCCGATCATCGGCACAGAGGAACACCGGATGGCCATGGGCGAGTGCAACTGCGGCGCCGTCAAGTACGAGACCGAAGGGGAGCTTTGGGGCGTCTTCGTGTGTCACTGCTCGATCTGTCGCCGGTCCACCGGCAGCAACGGCATCGCCGTAGTCCTCGTTCCGAAGCAGAACTTCAGGTGGATACAGGGCGAGGAGCACATTGCCACGTGGAACAAGCCCGATACCCACTGGCAGACGTGGTTCTGCAGAATATGCGGCTCTCGCGTGCCTGGTGAGAATGACCCGAAGAGAATGTTCGTCCCGGCCGGTTCCATTACCCACGGCGGTGACGCGCTGACCGTCATCCACCACATCTGGGTCGGCTCGAAGGCCGCCTGGGACGAAATCGGGGACGAAGGCAAACAACACACTGAGGAGTTTCGCAGCTGATGTCCAACCCAACGCTGGCAGTGCTGGTCAGGTTCAAGTCACCGCTTTCGTTAGACGAGGTCCGGCAGGTCATGAGCAGCCGCATGGACGAGTTCAGGGCACTCGAGGGACTGAAGCAGAAGTACTACCTGCAGGATTCCGTAACGGGCGAATACGGAGGGCTTTATCTCTGGGACTCGACTGGAGCCCTTGCGGCTTACCGAGATTCGAAGCTGAGAGAGACGATCGCTGAAGCCTATCGGACCGAAGGGGAGCCACGGGTAGAGGTATTCAGCGTGCTGGACGTACTCCGAGACTCGACCGGCTAGCCCGGCAGCACGCTGCGGCTGTGCATCGTGACGCGGCGCCGCCCGCTCAGTTGCGGTTCGCTGCAGTGTGCGCGACCCCGAAAAGATAGTCAGCGAACGCGACGGCCTGCTGCTGGAACCCCGCGACCTTCGGGTCACTGCTCTCTATCAGCAGCCACTCGTCCGGAGCATGCGCTCCGCCGCCGCGGCCGATGCCGAAGTGTCCCGCCGCCATTTCGAGCGGCGGGCCGGTGAACACCACGCCCGGCCAGCTGCCGGCGCGTCGCGGGAACAGGCTGTACTCGATGCCGGCCTTCTGCAGCACCGCGGCCCCGGCCCGGATGATGATGCTGTCCTCAGGCGACTCGGTCGGGCTGTAGCCACCGCTGACGATCACCTCGATGTCGTCGAAGCCCCGCTTCGCGAGATGTGCATTGAGCTTCGCGACTGCTTCTTCCTTCGTCATGTCGGGAACCAGGCGCAAGTCGAGCTTGGCCTCGGCGCGACCCGGGAGCACCGTCTTGCCGCCGGGGCCGATGTAGCCGCTCACGAGCCCCTGGATGTTGACCGTGGGCTGCGAGGCCAGCCGGTAGGCGCTGGTGAGGAAGTCCTCGTCCTTGATCCAGCGCTGCACGCCGAGCAGCTTCTTGTAGCTCTCTTCGTCCATCGGCAGATCCGCCGCGATCAGCTCCTTCTGGCGTGGCGTGAGCGGCCGGACATTCTCGAACCAGCCGTCGATCGCCGGCGTGAAACCGTCTTCCGCTACCAGGGTGTCGAGCGCCTTGACCAGGCGCCAGGCCGGGTTGTCGACGCGGGCCATCTGGCTCGAGTGAATGTCCTTGGCCGGGCCGCGGCCCCAGCGCTCACCGCTGGAAACGAGCTGGATCTCGACCACGCCCTTGGCACCCAGGTCCAGCGAGACTGAGCCGTCGCGCGACTGGCCGACCGACGGCATCATCACGCCGACCGAGCGCTGCACCGCCGACCTGACCTCGGGGTCGGCCAGCATCCTCGGGAAGTTCGTGGAACCGATTTCCTCCTCGCCCTCGGCTACCAGCACCAGGTTCACCGGCAGCTTGACCCCGGCCTCCTTGAAGCCATGCAGCGCCGTCAGCAGCGCCATCTGCGGGCCTTTCTGGTTGACCGCGCCGCGGCCGACCAGCGCCGTGCCCTCGCCAGGCCGCTCGACGATCCTGCCTTCGAGCGGCGGTGAGGACCACTCAGTCGGGTCGTAATGCTTGACGTCGTACATGAAGTAGACGGTCAGCGTGTGCTTCGCCCCCGCGTCGAGCGTGGCAAAGACGCCGGGGACGCCTCCCGTCTCGACGATGCGTGCCTGCTGGAACCCGGCATCCAGCGCCAGCTGGCGCATGTATTCGGCGCCCTGAGGAGTGTTCACGCCCATGTTGGCGATGGTCGGCAGCGCGATCCAGGCTCGCAGTCGCTCGACGGCCTGTGGCTTGTCGGCTGCGATCGCAGCAACCACCTTGTCGCGGGCAGGGTTGTCCCGGGCGATCGCCGTCGGCGCGATCGCGATCACGGCCAGTGCCAGTGCGGCGGCGCAGACGGAGGTGAACTGTCGCTTGAATCGCATTGCGTCCTCGGGATCTCGGTATCGTTGCCGGGCAGGCAGACTGTACCGGCGCCGTGCCGATGTCCAGACCCTCTTTGCCAGCAGGCGCGTCATCGGAACTTCTATGCCAGGGCTAGCCGTGGTCCGGGCGCAGCTCACGTCGTCCGCTTTCGCTTCGCGGGTGCCTTCCGTTGCGGCCGCTTCGGTGGCTTGCGCAGCGGTTTCGGCGGCACGTGCGAAGCCGGACTGATGCGCAGCATCTGCCCGGCCACGCGCGTCTTGGCGAGCTCCTTCAGCACTGCGTCCGGCAGGCCCTTCGGCAACCCGACGAACGTGTGGTCATCGCGGATATCCACGTGCCCGATCTGCCGGCCTTCGAGCCCCGCGACGTTGACGATTGCGCCGACGATGTTGCCGGGCTTCACGCCGTGCGCGTAACCGACTTCGATTCGGAACGTGTCGGTGTCCTCTTCGGCCAGTCGTCCGGGCGTCGGTCTGGCAGCCTTCGTCTGCACCTCGATGCCGTCACGCTCGTCGCCGGCCACGCCGGAGCGATCCTTGAGAAGCAGCGGGCTGCCCCCGTGCCACAGGCTCGCGAGCGCTGCTGCGATCTCGATGGCCGGCAGGTTGTGCTCGCGCTCGAACTCCTCGATCAGGCTGCGGAATGGCTCGCCCTGGCCAGCAGCGATGGCCTCGGTGATGCGCTGCCGGAAGCGGGCCACGCGCTGTTCGTTCACGTCCGCCACGGTAGGCAGTTCCATCGGCTCGAGCGGCGAGCGCGTCGCCCGTTCGATGTAGCGCAGCATGTTCCGCTCGCGCGGGGTGATGAACAGGATCGCCTCGCCCTTGCGTCCCGCGCGTCCAGTCCGGCCGATGCGGTGTACGTAGGACTCGGTGTCGTAGGGCACGTCGTAATTCACGACGTGACTGATGCGCTCGACGTCGAGGCCTCGCGCAGCCACGTCCGTTGCCACCAGGATGTCGATCTGTCCGCCCTTCAGGCGCGCCACCGTGCGTTCGCGATCCTTCTGCTGCATGTCGCCGTTCAGCGCAGCCACTGCAAAGCCCCGCGCTTCGAGCCGACCCTCCAGTTCGACGGTCGACTGCTTGGTGCGCGTGAAGATCAGCATGCCGTCGAAGGGCTCCGCCTCGAGGATGCGCGTCAGCGCATCGAGCTTGTGCACGCCGCTCACGATCCAGTAACGCTGGCGTATGTTCGCTGCGGTCGTGGTCTTGCTGGTGATCGTGACCTCGACCGGGTCGCGCAGGTGCTTCTGCGCAATGCGCCGGATCGGAGTCGGCAGCGTGGCGGAGAACAGCGCAACCTTGCGCGTGGCAGGCGTCTGCTCGAGGATCCATTCGATGTCGTCGACGAACCCCATCTGCAGCATCTCGTCGGCCTCGTCGAGCACCAGCCAGGTGACGCCACTGAGGTCCAGCGTGCCGCGCTTGATGTGGTCCATCACGCGGCCGGGCGTGCCGACGACCACGTGTGCGCCGCGCTTCAGGCTCACCAGCTGCGGCGTGTAGCTCTGTCCACCGTAGATCGGCAGCACGTGGAAGCCCTTCATCTTCGACGCGTAGCGCTGGAACGCCTCGGCGACCTGGATCGCGAGTTCCCGGGTCGGAACCAGCACGATGACCTGCGGCGGGCCGCTGCGGACCTGGATTTGGCTCAGCAGTGGCAGCGCGAACGCGGCGGTCTTGCCGGTGCCGGTCTGGGCCTGACCCAGCATGTCGTGCCCGGCCAGCAGCACTGGAATGGTCGCGGCCTGGATCGGCGACGGCGATTCGTAGCCGACCTCCTTGAGTGCTTCGAGGATGGCCGGACTCAGCTCCAGGTCCGCGAAGGCGGCGACGGTCGGCTCGGTGGGGGCGTGCTTCATGGCGTTGGTCTTGAATCGGCTGCCGGTTCTCCGGCCGGTGCCGGCAGACTACGCCTACCCGCAGCGGTTAGGGGCGCCGAGGCGCCTTCGAGCCCCAGAAACACGCGCATCCGTTCGAGTTCGGCCCCGAGTCCGGCTCGAAACGCAGGGTCGCTCGGCTCGACACCCCCGCTGTAGCCGAACGAGCTGCGTAGCTGCCCTTGCTCGACCACTAGATTTCCCCAGCCCACGACCCGGTCTTGCCACAGCACCGGCAGGGCGTAATACCCAAGCTGTCTCCTGGGCGCCGGCGTATAGGCCTCGAACCGGTAGCGCCAACCCCAGAACAGCTCGAATCGACGGCGGTCGTGAACGATCGGATCGAACGGCGTCAGCAGCCGCACCTCGTCGTCGGGCTGCCAGCGGCGCGACGCGGGATTGTCGGTCGCGGGCCAGTACCAGTCCTCCGAGTAGACCCGCGAGTGACCCAGCCGGCGCCTCGCGCGCGCCAGCGCGTCGCTCCGCCACGTTCGCCACTGCGGCACGCCGTTGCCGAGCAGGCTCAGGTAGTAGCCGAGGCTGCGCGAGGGCAGGGGAGCGTACTTCTGCACCACCAGGTTGACGAGCGCGTCCATTCTGCCGGCGATCGCGTCATCGTCCACGAGCTTCGCACCGAGGCCGTCTCGCACGCCATACACCCGCGTTCCGCTGTCGCGTCGCACCACGCGCAGCATTCCGCGGTAATGCATCTCGTCCAGCAACTGGGTGCTGGCCCTCGATGAGCCGCCGAACCAGTTGGTCGTCCTGCCGTGGGCGAACTCGGCATCGACTTCGCGCGGATGCACCGCACCGCGCTCCCGGACGAATGCGAGGACCGCCAGCGCCTGCCGACACCGCCGATTCGACCACCTGCGCTGCGCGATTCGAGGATGCATCAGGTCGCTGTGCTCTCGCGGCAGGAACCCGTAGTTGACGAAGAAGTCCTCCTCCAGCGCCAGTGCCGGATACCGGCGCTCGAGATCGCCCGCGCGATAAGCGGTGACCCGGTGACGCAACGTGAGGTCCTGGGCGCGCGCCGGTGCACGAATCGGATCGGCCTGAACGAATCCCAGCCGGCGGACCGCCCGACCGAGCGTCGTCGGCCGAAACAGCGTGCGCGCGACGGCGTACCGGCGCAGTTGCTCGATGGTGAGTGATGCGTTCACAGTGCCAGGTGCAGGAACTGGTTGAATTCGCTGCGCTGGTACCCGCCGAAAGCCTCGCCGTCGACGAACCCCCTGCGCCGATACAGTTCCAGCGCCGGCTCGAACCCAGGTCCGCTCCCCGTCTCGAGGCTGAGTCGCGTCATTCCGCGCGCCCGGGCGACCTCGATGATGTTCTCGAGCAGTGCCGCGGCGACTCCTCGACGCAGATACGTCGGGTGCGTGCGCATCGACTTGATCTCGCCCGTGCCGTCGTTGAGTTCCTTCAGAGCCGCGATTCCAGCGATCGCATTCCGGCTCCACGCTGTCCAGACCGTAACGCCGGGGGCCTGGAGACCGGACAGGTCCAGGGCGAATACGCTCCCGGCGGGTGAGTTTGCGTGCATGCCCGCAAGGTGCAGCCGTAAAAGTTCGCGCGTCTCTTCGCCCGACAGGTCGTCTTCACGAATCTCCAATACTCGCCCAGGCATCTGGTAGTGCGGCCCCTTTTGACCTGGCGCAATCATAAGACCGCCTGATCGTACTGTGGCTCGTGTTGATGCATTTGCTTTTGATGGCATCATCGGCATCGATGAAAACGACCACAGCACCTGACGAGGTCCTCGATTTCTGGTTCGGGCCTCCACCGCATTCGAGCCGGGAGGCCTGGTTCCGGAAGGACCTTGCGTTTGACGCGGTAATTCGCGATCGCTTCGGTGAAGCCGTTGCTGCCGCCCTGGCGGGTGGGTTCGTGGACTGGAGCGCAACACCGCATGGCGCGCTTGCGCGCGTCCTGCTGCTCGATCAGTTCCCGCGGAACATCTACCGGGATACGCCGCAGGCCTTCGCCGGCGATACGCTGGCTCTCGCCGCCGCCGAGGATTCCGTCGCTCGTGGCTTTGACCGACACCTCGACTTCTTCGAGCGCTGGTTCCTGTACCTCCCGTTCGAGCACTCAGAGGATTGGGGGATGCAGAAACGCTCGCTCGAGCTGTTTGGCCAGCTCGCCGCCGAGACCGGCAACGGCGGACCGCTGGAATGGGCGGAAAAGCATGCTGCAGTAGTGCGGCGCTTCGGCCGGTACCCGCACCGCAACGCCATTCTCGGCCGCGAGTCCACTCCTGAGGAACTGGCTTTCCTCGCCGAGCCAGGTTCCTCGTTCTAGGCGGTTCTGCCGGGGACCGTGTACCCGCAACGTAATCGCCGCTGCCGCGGCAGGGCGTCAGTCAGCTTGATGACGATCCTTCCTGCAATCCGCTCTCCGCTTCTCCTGTCTTCGCATCTCGCCTCCGTACGCCAGCCGCGCGGAGCAACTTCCTTTTGCACTGCAACTTGATTCCGAACGCGATTGGCGTAGTTTTCGTCGGAGGAGCGAGCTGAACATAATCTGGCTCGAGAGTAGCGCGTTGCGCCACGATCGCGGACTCCGCGCACCGCGCTCCAGCGAGCCAGCTCGCGAAAGGAGGGGATCCCGTCATGCCGGAGACCACGAATCTCGTTTCCCCGGTCGTGCTTCTGCCGTCCGATGCGCGCAAGCGCGTCGAGGATCACATCGCCGTATGTCTCTCGGGCGGCGGCTACCGGGCCATGCTTTTTCACACCGGCGTGCTCTGGCGCCTGATCGAGCTCGAGCTCCTGAGCCCGATCAACCACACGGCGAAACTGCCGGATGGCCAGTCGGCAGCAATAGGTACGTTCAAGCGCATCTCGAGCGTCTCCGGCGGCTCGATCATCTCCGCGATGCTGGGGTTGAAGTGGTCGCGGCTGCGGTTCAATACTGACCAGCTGCTCGAGAGCTACGTCGAGGAGGTCGTGACCCCGATCCGCAAGCTCGCGGGCAAGACCCTCGCTTCGGACAGCGCCGAGGGCATCGTCCGCGTGCTCGGCGACATCATCTTCCCGGGATCCGTGAACGAGCACGTCGCGGCTGCCTACGACAAGCACCTCTTCAAGAAGGCCAAGCTGAACCAGCTGCCGGCTGATCCCCGCTGGGTCATCAACGCCTCGAACCTGCAGTCCGGCGCACTCTGGCGCTTCATGTCTCCGTATATGCGCGACTGGAAGGTCGGCAAGAGCATCCGCACCGACAAGGTCACGATCGCGCAGGCGGTGGGCGCTTCCTCGGCGTTTCCACCGATGCTTGCGCCGGCCGTGTTCAAGTTCGACGAATCCGATTTCGTGCCCAACACCGGCGCGCCCGGTGAGGACAACCTGCAGCGCCCGCCATTCACGACGCAGGTGCAGCTCGCCGACGGCGGCGTCTACGACAACCTGGGGCTCGAGACAGCCTACAAGCGTTACCGGACGCTGCTGGTCAGCGATGCCGGCGCCCCGTTCAAGGCCGACGACGACGTACCGACCAACTGGGCCGGCCTCGGCAAGCGTGTCATCGACGTGGTTGACAACCAGGTGCGCTCGCTGCGCAAGCGCCTGCTGCTCAATTCGCTGGTGGCTGGCGAGCGCCGTGGCGCCTTCTGGGCCATCGACGCGGATATCTCGAAGTTCCCGGCCCAGGGGAAGCTTCCCTGTCCCCATGACAAGACCCGCAAGATTGCCGCGATCAGTACCGATCTCGGCGAGAAGGACGCAAAGACCCAGAAGCGGCTGATCAACTGGGGCTACGCGATCTGCGACGCGGCGCTTCGCAGCTACCTGAGCACCGACTGGCCGGCACCTGCCGACTTTCCTTATCCGGAAGTTGGAGTCGGCTGACGATGGCCCGAAAACCCCGCCGGCGCCGCCGCGAGGCCTTCGACCCGGTCGCGCAGGACGTGCCGACCCGGAGCTGGACCGTGCTGGCGCAGGACCCGGCCGTGCTGGGGCCGAAGGGCAGCGCGCTCACCACGCGCGTCACAGTTCCGGCCGAGCGACTGGAACCGGGACCGAAGGGGCACCGGATCCACGTGATCGATATCGACGCGGCCCGCGACACGTACTACAAGCCGCGGCACAAGGCCCTCTACGACGATCCCTACGCGGATGTCACCGACATCGACCGCCTGGTAGCGGATCCTCACTTCCACCAGCAGAACGTCTACGCGATCACGATGGCGACGCTCGGCCATTTCCAGGCCGCGCTCGGCCGGCCCGTCTCGTGGGGCTTCGACTCGCCGGCGCATCACCTGAAGGTCGCGCCGCATGCGTTCGCCGACGCGAACGCCTACTACTCGAGACAGTCCGAGAGTCTTTCCTTCGGTTACTTCGCGGGCGAGCGGGGCCAGACCGTATTCACCTGCCTGTCTCATGACATCGTCGCCCACGAGGCTACGCACGCGATTCTCGACGGGCTCCGCAAGCACTACCTGCGGCCCTCGCACGTCGACCAGGCTGCAATGCATGAGGCCTTCGCAGACCTGGTGGCACTGTTCTCGGTGCTTCAGTCCAGTGAGTGGGTGGAGCTCGGTCTCGCGCCGATCGCGAACCGTTCGAACCTGATCAAGAGCAAGGATCTCGACTACGATTCGCTGAAGGACAGCGTCCTGTTCAAGCTGGCCGAGCAGTTCGGCCGGGAGCACGCATTCGTGCGCGGTGACGCGCTGCGCCACTCGATCACCTGGGAGCCCTCGCCGGTGTGGCTCGGGCATCCGGCGTTCAAGGAACCTCACACCCGCGGCGAGATCCTGGTCGCCGCGGTGACGCAGGCGTTTCTGCGGATCTGGTGTGCTCGGCTGGGGCCGCTCGGAACCGACCGCAATCTGCCGCTCAATCGCGCGGTCGTGGCGGAGGAGGCTGCGAGGGCCGCGCGCCAGGTGCTGCGCGTTGCGATCCGTGCGCTCGACTATCTGCCGCCGGTGGACCTCACTTTCGGGGATTACCTCTCGGCGCTGCTGACCGCCGACATGCAGCTCTACCCGGACGATTCGCGCTTCCATTACCGCGACATGCTGCGCGAGTCGTTCGAGGACTTCGGCATCCTGCCGGCGAACTCCGGGCGGGCGGACGGCGCGTGGAGCCCGCCCGATTGCGCCGATCGGCTCTGTTACGAGGGACTGCACTTCGAGTCGCTGCGTTACGACCCGGACACGCTCTACCGCTTCATCTGGGAGAACCGCGATGCGCTCAGGATCGACCCGGAGGCGTTCACCCGCGTGACCGCGGTGCATCCAGTGGTTCGCGTCAGCAATGACGGGCTGGTGCTGCGCGAGACAGTGGTCGAATATGTACAGAGCATGCGCGTGTTCGCAGGCGAACTCGGAAAGCTCGGCATCAAGAAACCGCAGGGGCTCTCGGGCCAGACCTTCCTGCCGCTCTACGGCGGAGGCACGCTCGTCTTCGACGACTTCGGCCGCGTCAAGTTCCACATCGGCACCGGGATCCGCAGCGAGAAGCAGAGCGCGCGCCTGCAGAGCCTCTTCGAACAGGGTGCTTTCAATCGCGAAGACGACGACCGGACCCACTTTGCCGGGCTGCATCGCCGCCGCATGCTGGGGGCAGTCGGTCACCCCGAGGAGCGCTGGTAGCCGTGGCTGCTCGGGCCCCGCACGGCGTCACCGTCCGCGTCTACGACGTGGGTTTCGGCGACTGCATTCTGCTCAGCTTTCATTACGCGCGCAGCGACCGCCACGTGCTGATCGATTTCGGCAGCGCTGCGCTGCCACAGGGCAAGACGGTCAAGGGCCCTTACCTCAATGCCGTTGCCGCCGCGATCGGCGAGGACTGTGGCGGCAGACTCCACGCGGTGGTGAATACGCATCGCCACCAGGACCACTTGAACGGCTTCGCCCGCCAGCGTGGTCGAGGCCCCGGGGAGATCATCCGGTCGCTTGCGCCGGAACTCGTGATCCGTCCCTGGACCGAAGAGCGCAGCGCAACCGCCGGCACCGCCTCTGCCGGGCGCAGGGGGTTCGCACGCAGCCTCGGCGAAATGCAGCGCGTTGCAGCGCAGGTGGGAGATGCGGCCGGCCTGCTGCGCGGCGAGCGGTTCCGCACGATCCGCGAGCAGCTTCGCGCCGTCGCGCAGAAGAACACTCCGAACGAGGATGCGATCGAGAACCTGCGCTCGATGGCGACGAACCGCTACGTGCACTTCGGCAGTAATGCCGGCCTCGGACGCATCCTGCCCGGCGTACGCACCACGGTGCTGGGGCCACCAACCGCCGAGCAGGCACTGTCCCGGCGCTCGCGGCCCGCCCCGGGCGCCGACGAGCACTCGGACGCATCGCTTCGCTTCTGGCAGCGGATGGGCGCTACCCAGGCAAGTCACTCCGCCGCCGCGCCGCCGCTTTTTCCGGGCCACCCGACCGGCCGCCTGCCGCGCTCGGCGGGCTGGTTCCGCTACTATGCGATGCGCGAGCAGGCCGCTTCGCTGGTCTCGACGGTCCGGATGATCGACTCGACGCTGAACGACTCGAGCGTGATGCTGCTGTTCGAGGCGGGGGACACGCTGCTGCTGTTCCCGGGCGACGCCCAGCACGACGAGTGGTCCTATGCGCTCGAGAAGCCCGCGGTCCTCGAGAAACTCTCGCGCGTGAACCTCTACAAGGTCGCCGACCACGGCAGCCGGAGCGCCACCCCGAAACTGCTCTGGCAGTCGTTCCGGAACGCGGGCGGTACGCGGCAGCAGCAACGGCTGGTCACGCTGCTGTCGACTCGCGAGGGCGTTCGGGGCGATCCCTCGCGGAAGTCCGAGGTGCCGCGCCGCTCGCTGTTGCGCGCGTTGCACGAGGAGAGCGACCTCGTCAACACCCAGGAGTTTGCCCCCGACGAACTGCGCCGGGCAGTGACCATGAAGCTCTAGCCGGTCGCAATTCGTCAGCCATACCCGTGTCAAACAGAAGCAATACGCACAGGAGCCCACGCATGGAAACCCGCGCCGTCTGCATCCCTAAGCGGCTGCCTCCGGAGCAATGGGAGAAGGCCGCCGACGCCGCCGCGATCATCAACCCGGTGAACCGCGCGCCGATCCACCGCCTGACCCGGATCATGCCCGGCTTCGTGCCCACCAAGGCACACCTGGCCGTGCTGACCACGAAATACTGGGGCCCGAAAGGTGTACGCCTGACCGTCGGCTTCATGGACAACCCATCCGCCGAGCTGCGCAAGCGCATCCTCGATCACATGAACGCCTGGGGCGGGACCGCCAACGTGACCTTCGTGCAGGCCCGGACCGACCCGCAGGTCCGGATCGCCCGCCAGCCGGGCAACGGTCACTGGTCCTACCTCGGCACCGATGTCCTGCTGATCGACAAGGACGAGCCGACGATGAACCTCGACAGCTTCACGATGAGCACCGCGGAGTCCGAGTACAAGCGCGTCGTTCGTCACGAGGCGGGCCACACTCTCGGTTTCCCTCACGAGCATATGCGCAAGGCACTGGTAGCGAAAATCGACGTACGCAAGGCCATCGATTACTTCGGACGAACCCAGGGCTGGTCCGCGGAAGACGTGAAGCTGCAGGTGCTCACTCCGCTCGAGGAGAGCTCCTTGATCGGCACCGCATCTTCCGATGCTCGATCGATCATGTGCTACCAGCTTCCTGGCGCGATCACGAAGGACGGCGAGCCCATACTGGGCGGCACAGACATCGATTCCTGGGACCGGGAGTTCATCGCGCTGATCTACCCCCGCATCAAGGCGAAGCCGACCAGGCGGAAGAAGAAGCCGGCCCCGAAGAGGCAGGCTGCGTCGAAGAAGAAAAGCGTCGCGAGCAGAAAGCCCGCGAAGAAAGCAGCGAAGAAGGCTCCGAAGCGCAAGACCGCTGCGAAGACCAAGGCAAGGTCGTCGCGGCGCTGATCCGCGACCGCCATTCGCTGCAGCTCAGACCACATCACCGGGAGACAGGCAAATGACCATCATCACCCCCGCCGTGACCCGTTCCTATGTCAAGGGTGCGAGATTCCCGAGCGCACCGCCGCGCCCCGCGAAGGCCATGGCGCTGACCGACTTGCCGCCGATCCAGCTGAAGGCCAGCGAGGCACAGTCGCTGGTGGTCGGTTCCGGCCTCATCGTCGCCGCCGAGAAAGTACCGGTAGTGACCCGCGAGGACCTGATCAACTGCACGCTCTTTGCGCAGCTCGCGGCCAGCGGCGAGGTCGGCAAGCGCAGCGAAGTCATGGACTGGTACGACGCCTACTTCCGTGCGCTTACCGCGCTCGGCTGGGCGCAGAGCGACACCCAGTTCGAGGACTACGACTTCAGGGCCCGTAACGCCGAGGCGCACCAGGCCGTCATCAAGGTGATAGCGGCGTTGATGGGCCCGCAGGCCGCGGCGGTGCTGGTCGTGAAGACCGCGCTCGAGGCGCTGCAGTCGATGAACGAGAACAGTCCCTGGATCACGCTGTTCGACCAGCAGAGCAAGGTGGAGAAGTCTGCCCGTTTCCAGGTCGCGACGGCCGAGATCGCCCCGGACGGACTGCTGCAGGTCGCGCTGGTCGCCTTCCACCTGAAGGCCCGCTCGAAGCTGACGCAGGTGCTGTTCTTCAAGAGCACGTCGAGCTCGACTCGTCTCAAGTACGCGGCCGGCAAGGCGACCATCTACGAGGCCGCACTGGCTGAGCAGCGCGACGCGATTGCCTCTCGGCTGACCGATTACCGCAATGCCTTCGTGCGGCAGGTGAAGTTCCCGCCGCCGCCCGCTGCGGCTCCCGCCCGCGGACTTCGCCGCCGGAGCAGTGCACCGTCTCGCAAAAAATAGGCGCGAGCCAACCCAGCGACAGCAGGCAGGAACCTCGATGGCGTCCCACGACGATAGCTCGGCCACAGCCCCAGAGGACCGATCGGATCCGGCATTCCTGGTCGCCGCCGGCCTGCTCGAAGGAAGCGGCGACCTGGTTGACGGACTCAGCGCCGAGATTGCGGCTCATCGACTCCGCGAGCTACTGACCCCAGCCGCACTCTGGGTTTCGCAGCCGCTGACGCCGGAAGAACTTGCGAGGCCGAGCTGGGAGCGGCTCGGCCGGGTTCCCCGCTGGCGTACTCCGAGCGCCGAGCTGAGCGACGAGACGGTCCGCGCCGTACGTTCTGCCTGGAACCTGGCCTGTCCACCGCCGCCCCCGACCTGGGGTCACCCCGTGCTGCGGGTGCAGGTGTCCTGCTTCGAGGACGTTCGTCGTCTCCAGGCGCTCGATCGAATTGGCGCGTACCTGCTCGTCCCGACGCTGGACGGGCCCGACGCTTTCCGATTCTGCTGGCGCTGGCCGCTCAGGGTCGGAATCGCTCTCGGACCGAGGCACGCCGAGTGGTCCAACCAGCTCGCTCACTCCCAGTACAAGAGGCTCTTCGATGCCCGGCCTGCCGTTGTGGGCGATCCAGGACCGTTCGACCTGCTGCTCGTGGACCCGGAGTCACCCGAGGGGCCGACGGAGGCGGGCTGTGTGATCGTGGTCGGCGACAGCCGAAGCGCCGAGGAACTGATCGAGGAGGCGCACTCGAGCTTCCATGTAGGAATCCTCGCCGCAGTGCCGACCAGCGACATCGGCTGGTTCGACTTCGTGCTTGCGGAAATGGCCCATGACCAGCCGCTCGATGTCGCGCTGCGCGTGGTGATACCGCCTTCGTTGATTGCAGCCAACGCGACGCTGCTTAACTGGACCGCCGTCCGGCAGTGGGCGCTCGAGGTCGAGGAGGAGTTCCGCAGCCGCAGCTCGTCGGTGCACGCCTTCGGCTCCCCGACCGCCCAGTTCGAGAGCGTGGTCCACAACGAACCCTTCCACGCCGAATCGCAGGGCGCGACCCGCGTCGCGAACGAAGTGCGCAGGCTCGAGTCGTTCGGGTTGGATACCACACTCGACCGGACCTTCGCCGCGGCGGCTGCCCCACCGAAGAAGCCGGCGCCGCCCGACGATCGACGTGTGCAGGCGCTCGTACGCTGCGCGGCAGCGCCCGGAGCCGACAAAGCGGTCACCGATCGCTTCGTGCCCGGCGCCGAGCACGACATCCAGGTCTGCATCGCTGCGGCTCAAATCGCCGGCGCCGTTCGTTCCGGAGTGGCTTTCGAAAGTCCCACCCCGGGGCAGGACGTGGACCTCGACGTCTCGATCATCGTCGGCGGTGAACGCAGCAAGCGGTCCCTGACACTGCCGGCGCACGGCGATTCGGACTGGACGACGCCGGTCAGTTTCACCGTACCGGCCGCCGCAACCCAGTTCGCCGTATACGTCGAGGTTGCCTACCAGAGGCGCGTCATCCAGAGCCTGACCCTGCAGGGCGCGCCATTCGAGCTCTCGGTCGACGTCAATGAGCCCGCGGAGACAGTGAACGACCGTCCCGCTGCCGACGCCAGCCTCACGATCATCGATGGGCCAAGCGGCGAACCAGCCGTGATCGACCTCGACGTCGCCGTGGGCGATGTCGGCGAGAAGCAGATCGAACAGGCGACCAGGGGCCTGCGGCGCGAACTGTATGCCGCGTTCCTCAGTCCGCCTTCCACGCTCGCCGATGCGAGCCAGGCGCTGACCCGGCTCGCGGTCCGCGGCCGCATCCTCTACGACCGACTCGCCGGAGGTACGGGCGGGTATCACGAGAACGACGATTGGATCCACGTGAATGCCTTCTCGAAGAGCGACGTTCCGATCGAGCTCGTGTACACGCATCCGATGCCGGCAAGCGACACCGAGGTGCCGGTATGCCCCGAAGCACTTGCCGGAGCCAGCCGCTGCGACGGGAACTGCCATTCCCGCGGCAGTGCTGACGTGGTCTGCCCATACGGCTTCTGGGCAACAAGCAAGATCATCGAGCGCCGCCGCCACGTGCCGGGCCGCTCGAGCCAGATGCGGGGACAGGACCGCCAGGTGAGTCCGATGAGCTCATCGGTCGTCGGCATCTCGGTCAAGGCCGATGAAGTCGACGCAACGTCCTCCGCCAGGATCAAGAGCGCCCTGGCCTCGGTCGTCGCGTCTCCCGCGGTCGCCGATTCCTGGCAGAAGCTCGACACGGTTGCCGCCGGGTATCCGCGGCTCGTGGTGCTCGTGACCCACACGATCGAACCGGAGGACGGGGACGAGCTCAGCACCGAACTCGAGCTGAACGGCGACGTACGGCTGATTCACCGGATCAACGACGCCTCGGTCAATCCGGGGCGGCAGGAGCCCGGGCCCGTCGTGCTGGCACTCGGCTGCGATACGAACACGCTCACCGCGGGCTTCACGGACCTGGTGGTGAACCTGCACAACGCGCGAGCCGAGATTGTCCTCTCGGCGCTCTCCCCGATTCCCGGCAAGGGCGTCGCCGATTTCCTCGAGCGGTTCATGCCGCTGCTGAAGGCTCACCTGCAGCGATCCGGGACCCATCGTTTCGGTGCCGTGATGCTGGCAGCGCGGCGTGAGACGATAGCGAAGGGCGACCTGATGGCGCTTGCGCTGAGCGCGACTGGCGATGCTGACGTGGAGTTGACTGTCTGATGCTGCGAATTGAACTACTCCCTGCGGGCTACGGTGATGCGATCCTGGTGTCCTACGGCAGCGGTGATACCCCGCAACACCACATCCTGATCGATGCCGGCCAGGCCAAGACTTCCGATACGGTAATCGAGCGGCTCGATGCGCTGCGGGCCGCCGGTGGCGTCATCGATCTGTTCGTCGTGACTCACATCGACAACGACCACATCGGCGGTGCACTGAAGCTGCTCGATGAGCCCGCGATCGCCGGCATGATCAAGGCGATCTGGTTCAACGGCTACGTGCATCTCGACCGGGCGGCCGGGCTGCTCGGGCCTATCCAGGGCGAGAAGCTCACTGAGCAGATCGTGGACCTGAAGCTCGACTGGAATCCCGGCTGGCCGCACCCGATCGACTCCCGCGTCGGTGGCCCGGTGGTCGTCAAGCAGCCCGTGTCGCGAGATCTGCCCGGCGGCGCCACGGCGCTGGTGCTCTCGCCTACACCCCAGAAACTGGTTCGGCTGCAGGCGGTCTGGAAGGAAGTCGTTGAAGCCGCTGGCCTGCGACCCGGTCTCGAGGCCGAGGAAGAACCGCCGGTCGTGGCGCCCGGTCTCCTGGGCGGGACGCTTGCCGACCTTGCGGGCGACCGCAGCTCGAGCGACACCTCCGCCGCGAACGGCTCGAGCATCGCGTTCGTCATGGAATACCAGGGCAAGCGAATCCTGTTCGCCGCGGATGCACATCCCGATGTACTGACCGAAGGTTTTGAGCAGATCGCGGAAAAGCCCTACCGGCTCGACGCCTGCAAGCTTCCCCACCACGGCAGCAAGGGCAACGTGACCAAGAGCCTGGTCAAGGCTCTCGACTGCCCGCTGTGGCTCGTGTCCTCGAACGGCGTCCGTTTTCGCCACCCCGACGATGCCGCGCTCGCGCGGGTCATCCTGGGCGGCGCCCGAGGCGATCGCCGACCGGTCATCGGCTGGAACTATCACAGCAAGCGGCTCAAGCAGTTCACTTCGTCCTTCCCGCCCGATCGCTCGAAGTACAATGTGCTCGAACCGACCGACGGCGGCCTGTTGCTAAACCTTTAAAGGAGCGGACTCCAAGTGAATCTCAAGCCCGTGCTCGTCGTGGCCTTTTCATTGAGCCTCCCATCGGCCCATGCCGACGCCGTTGATGCGTCCTCGATACTTGCCGCCCACAACCAATGGCGCAGCGAGGTTGGCGTCCCCGAAATCCGCTGGTCGGAGACGCTGCAGCAGCGCGCCGAGAAATGGGCCGCGGAACTGAAGACCGGGAATGCCTGCAGGATGAAGCACAGCGGCTCCGGCGAGAATCTGTACTGGGCGGGCCCGCTGATGACCGCCAACGCCAAGGACGCCGACGGCAACTGGATCTGGCAGAACAGCCTGAAGTCCGTCAGCGAAGCCGACGCGGTCGGCAGCTGGGGCAGCGAGAAGCAGTGGTACGACTACGCCACCAGCACCTGCAACGCTCCGGCCGGCAATAGCTGCGGTCATTACACACAGGTGGTCTGGCGCGACAGCCAGGAAGTCGGCTGCGCAAAGGCCACTTGCGAGGACTTCTCGCAGGTCTGGGTCTGCAATTACCAGCCGGTCGGCAACGTGACCGGCGAAAAGCCGTACTGACATCGGGGAAGCGCTGCCGCTCCGGCCTGCGCAGGGTTCGCGGGATACTATAGGTACAACCCCTCAGTTGCGAGCCGTCCTCGGAACCCTCTGCTTGTACCCGTCTCAGACTTTCACTGTCGGCTTGGCTTCAACGCCGGTAGCCTTTGCCATGAGTCCCAGGCTTCGCAGCGAATTGAGCGCCCCCGCCGCGCCGGTCGCGATCCCGAGCATCTGCGAGAATAGATCCTGCTGGGTGAACAGGAGAATAGCCACCACGACAGCTGCCAGTGTGTACAGAGGGATACTGAACCGCTTCCAGCTCAATCCCGCGGACGTTTGTTCCCACTCCTTGACGCGCTCAGGGCTCTCTACGCTGCCGACGAACTGGCGGAAACTGCGGTTCATCAGATCGAAGCGGGGCTCAACGACCACGAGTCCGCGGTTGTGGAGTCGTCGAACGATGTCGAACCGCTTCGGGTTGACCACCCCTTCCTCTGCCAGTTGAATCAGAACCAGCCGCTCGTCCTGCGAACAAAGCTCCCAGATGGATCGGTAGTACGGTTCCGCCGCATCCAGGACAAATCCGATGATTTCATCTTCCCGGTACTTCGGGAGATCCACACTGTTGGCCAGGCGTCGGGCGATTTCGATCAGCCGCTCGCTGCTGCTGCATTCCGACCTCAGAATCCGCTGGGTTTTCAGAGGCAGGTGCTCCCCGAGAGGCGGGAAGTCGGGTGGGTTCATCCGGATCTTCTCGAAATCCGATAGCACGGACGCCCAACGTGCCCGCTGCATCTCCCGTGCCGCGTAGTCTGCCGCCAGCGTCGCCGCCACAGTCTGCGTTCCCGCCGCCGCGGCCAGCTTTGAGTCCAGCGTTTCGCGAGCCCGCTGCGTCACGTAGTAAAGTGGGTCGATCTCGGAGCAGAAGATCAGGCACCCCTCCGCAGGCCCGGCCGCCAGCTTGAACAGCGCATCGCGCAGCTTCGGATCCTCCAAAGCCACCTCGAGATGCGTCACCAACAGCACCTCCTGCGGCTGCGGCGCATTGATCCCAGTGAATTCCGTCTCCCTGAAGTGCCGCAGGTCCACCGTGCGGGTCGCCTGCCGACCGATCCTTTCGAGACACGGTCTGGTTGGCCTGATGAGCAGCCACCGCATCCCCGGCCTCGGCTCGATGTCCCGAGACGCATCCAGGACCCTTTTATTCCGCCAGCCGAGCCCAAGCACATGAACTGCGATTGACCGAACCAGGAATATCAGCAAGGCCAGCCCGGCCGCGGTCCAGACCCACCAGAGCCAGGCAGTGCCGCTCCAGCCTTCGAACGGACGTGCATTCGCACGCGCAGGACCTCTCGCACCCAGTTCAATCGCTTCGCGCAGAGCGGGTCCGGCATCGCCGAGTCCCGCCAGGGGCCCTGCAATGAATCCGGTAAAGCTCCACGGCGACTCGTGTTCCGGCGTCAGGACGCTCTCGCACGTACTATCTGCATATCCGCGCGACGACAAAGGAGACGGACACTCCCGATACCAGCCATATCGCTCTCTGTCTTGGAGCACCTGTGCAAAGTTGGCTTCATTGGCGCAGAGCCGGTCGTCGAACTGGCACACGCGAGGCGAGTTCCCCTGATCATCCACATCCGCGACGAGCGCATATGCCTTCTCGACTCCTTGTCGCTCTTTGTTGAAATCCCGGACCCACTGCACCGCTGACGCGCGCTGGTACACCGACGCATAGAACCGCAGGGCGTCATCGAACGCCAGCAAGGTGGGTACAGCAACCAGCGCCAGCAGCATGCTCAGCAGGAATGCGCAGTAGGACACCTTGTGTGTCGCGACCGAGGGACCGTCCTTCCAGAGGCTCCAGGAAAGACGGTAACCGAACCACAGCGGCGACCCACAAAGCAGGGTGACCACCCCGGGTACGACCACGATCACGAGCGCAAACCAGCCTGCAGGCAGTCCGGCGCGCACCAGGACGACCAGGACTACGGAAAGTGCGCAGGTAACGATGCCGACGAGATATCGGCCGGTGTCATCAACGGTTGGCCACAGCCACTCGTGCGAGGACTGGCCCCATAACGCCTTCGCTAGTGCTGCACCAATCAGCGATGACATCACTGCCAGGATTCCGAAGATCGCCGCCACCGCAAATGCCCGGGTGACCAGGCCCCGTGCATTCTCCGTGTCGTAGAAGCTGACGAGGGTCATCTCCAGGTCCGGCACCTCGCCAGCCAGCATGCGGTAATTCCGCCACCGGTACGAGTAGGTGCCTGGTTCATGGCCGGCCGAAGCCTCTTCAAAGCTCGCTGTGTCCTCCAGCTCAATTGGTGCCAGCGTGGATCCACCGCGCACCTGCTCGAAGAACCTCTCGCCCAGATACGGTCCTTTTGCATTTCGAAAGGTAACGGTGCCGTCGCGGCCGACTAGCACGTATTCGTAGGGCGCCGACACCACTGTGTCTGAAACCGACCACAACGCAGTCGAAAGCGCGAGAACGCGATCCAGACTGTCGGGATCGGGCAGCTCGTGAAATTCAGCGGTCAGGCACCTGGCACTGCGTGCGAACGCCATCTGCTCCCGGCCGCTGGTCATCGACACGATGAACTGACTGGCCGTTCGCTCGCAGTCGCCCGCCAGCTCGTATTTGACAGCGTCACGGAAATAGTCACGGCCGCCGACTGGAACCAGCCCGGTTGGTATGGTCTGTGGCATCAGCTTCCAGATCTGATTGCCATCGTCTCCGGCCGCAAACACCGTATCGAACAGCGGATAAGGAACGAGTTCGGCTGGCAGCAGTAGTGCGCTACCACGCCTGTTCGCGGTTTGACCCTCGCTCGCTCCCTGGACCGACGAAGCTGGCTTGCTGCTCTCCGCCCACAGCTTCGGGGCCGCCTTGAGTTGCTCGATTGCAGAGTCCACTTCCACGCTGGCGTTCTGGGTAATCGAGTCGTGCAGCTTGCGCATGCTCTCGTCAAAACCGCTGAAGACGCTGCTCGTGGCAAAACCACCGAGGACGAGAAGGACCACGACGGCGCTCAGTCCGAGCATCGACGCCATCATTACCCACACGTCGCGCGCTCGCATGCGCTCCTGGACTCCGATGAACCGCAGCTTGAGGAACGGCACCAGAAGCAGGCCGAGGGTGACGAGTGAAACCCCTTCGACCAGACGCTGCGGAGACAATGCGATCGCCTGACTTCGCAGTCGTTCCTCGTCGACGAGCCCAACCATGACGAGGTCGAGCGCTCCGCTGCGCGTATAGCCAACGACACCTTGAGTTGTCCCGATCGTGTAGGTGTAGACGCGCAGCGGCTGTACAAACGCCAGGTACCGCTTGCCGGCAATGTCGGTGGAGACGAACTCCGAGAAGTCGAGCGGCGACCGCCACCTCTTCGCTCCCGATGGACTGCCCGCGCTTCCGGCGTCGTCGGCGCTTCCAATTGGCTTTCCGTCGATTCGGAAGTGATCTGTGAGATTGACGGGTCTGTCGTCTCTGTTGAAGCGAACAGGAAGTCCTCGGGCCTGCTCGGGCAAGCGACGATCCTGAGCCAGCAGCCGTCCGTCACTGGACAACAGCAGCAGGCCGTCGAACTCGGCCTCCACCACGTCCCATGGAATCAAGTTCGGCAAGCCGATGCTGACCGAAGTGGGCGGGGCGCCTTGCTCCGCTCTTACCGTAAGCAGCAGTCCACGCTCATCGTCTGCAAGGCTGAGGTGGTATTCGGGAGTAGGTTCGACTGGCGGGGATGGCTTGACCTGGGTGACGGACTGAAGATATTGCAGGCGCGGCTGATCGTTCGGCAGACCGTCAGCGGTCATCGCGATCTGCTCGTGAGCACGCAGCCTGGCCGCCAGCGATGAGGCGATTGCAGATGTAGTCGTATTGAACTGCCGGACGGCGGCGTCGACACTGCGGTTCACGTAGCCGAACCAGTACAGCAGAGGCGGTACGGTGACTATCAGAACAACGATCATGAATGGTCGAACCCAGTTGAACCGCGGTCGAAGATTCATTTGATCGATTCCGCTCGTCTCTCGTGGTTTTCACGATAACAGCTGGCCGGCTGACTGACTACACGGCCTGGAGGGAGCGCGCGCTTGCGCTCGTGCCTATGCTGCATCGCATCTTGCGACCCGCTGCAATCGGGGTACCGTTATGCTGGAGAGGATGAATCAGGAGTAGCCGATGTTTCTCGACCCTACCGGTACCTTGAGCGTGTCCCTCCCGCCAGGCTGGGCTTTCGACCCGGTCTCCTCTTCACTGAGTGACCTCGTCTTCCTGGACTGGCAGGCACCGACCGACCGCCAGATATTCGTGCGGCTGCGGCATTCTCATACCAACGCAGCGGCCACCGACGACGAATGGGAAGCGACCGTCAGAAAGCAGCTGCCAGAGGAGGCGACGCGCATCGAGCGTCGCGACGGGCCCTGGCTGCTCGTCGAGCGCCCTGGTCAGGAGGGCCGTCCCTCGCAACGCTGGGCCATCGTCCGGGGACCGCGCTTCGATGTCGTCATCGAGCAGGTCGGCGTAGACCTCGGCGGTCCGCTCGCCACCTCTGAACTCCTCGAGGCCGTGCGTACGCTCGACGTGCCGGCCAACCGCCGTCTCGGCGATTTGCGCCCGCAATCCGAGTTCGTCGCGGCGATGAAGCAGGCACAGCAGGCCTTCATGAGCGGTAACCGCGAGCAGTCGGCCGGGTTCCTGAACCAGGCCCGGCACATTGCGCAGCAGACCTGGATCCACAGCCTGAGCGGCCGGCCGGTACCGGAAGTGCCCGCGGCCATCGCAGATGCGGAAGCGGCGCTCGCACAGGCGCGCGTGGCCGGCTCGGCGCTCTTTCTTCACCAGGCCACCCAGACGCTTTACCGATGCCGCACGACGCTGCCCAGGATACCGGCGGCCAGTGCTCCGGCCCAGATTCAGCAGGTCGACCGGCTGCTTGCCGACGCCCTGAAGCTGCATGGCGAGGCGACTGGCACCGAACCACCGAAAAACCCGTTCTACGCCTGCCTGCTGCGTTCCCGGCTGCTGCTGGGCGAACTGCAGGGCGTCCTGAAGGGCAGCAAGCCAAACATCGGCGGACCCTGGGCAACGCTTGCATTCGAAGAAGCCATGAGCGCCGTTGCAATGGCCGGCCGGATGACAGGCGAGCTCTCACCCGATGCCGCCGCGATTCTTTCCGCCAAGGGCGTGACGGATCCCAAGCAACAGCTCGAGCTCCACAATGCCGTCCTGAAGACAGCCGCGCTCGACCATCTGGTGTCCGCTGGCGGCCTGCTGATCGCCGCCCGTGCCGAGGCGAACCTGGCGCCAGACCGCGTCATGAGCGGCAACTGGCTGCTCGCGGCGCGACAGCTCGCCGTCCTTTCGCCTTCGCCGGAGCGTGAGAGGGGTCTGGTGCTTGCACTGAACGGCCACGCCGCTGCGCTGCTGGCGCTCGGCGACGAGCCTTCGCTGGATGAAGCCTCGCAACTGCTGGAGGAAGCCGAGCATCGGCTCGACCAGCTGGGCGAGGAGGGCGCCTTGCGGGCGCAGATCTGCCTGAACCAGGCCTGGCTGCGCCACACACGACGACAGCTCGAGGGAACCCTGCCCATCGTCGAGCGGGCGATCGCTGCCGCAGCGCAGGCCGGGAACGAGCGCCTCGAGCGTGCAGCGCGCTCTCTGCGCTCGCAGTTCCTCGCGCTCGAGGGCCGCCACGACGAGGCGGTGGCCGAAGCTCGCCAGGCCCTGGCGGCGACCCACGACGACGCAGCCAGCACGCATCACCTGAACCTCGCCGTCGTGCTGCAACGGGCCGGCGATGCCACCGAGGCGCTCGAGCAGGTGCGCGCCGGCCTCGCGGCGGCGACCGCCGACCAGCCCATCGGACCTGACGTCCTGCGCCTGCTGTTCGTCGCCGCGGCCCTGCTCGACCCGATTGATCGCAAGCGCGCCCTCGCTACGACCGAGGCTGCCGAGGCGGTGCTCGATGTCCTGCGTCTGCGCATCGGCGACGCAGCCGACCGGATCGGGTTCGACGATGCGGACCGTCATCGCGAGATGGCGGCAACGCTGGTCCAGCGCCGGCTCGATGCCGACGACGCGCTCGGCGCACTCGCCACCGCCGATCGCCATCGTGCCCGCTCGCTCGTCCATGCCACCCGGAAGCCGGCGGAGCAGGGGCTTGGCTCCAGCCAGGGCAAACTCCCGCCACCGCCAGGGCCGGATGCGGGCCTTGACGAGCAGGTCGGCTATGTCGCCGAGGTCGCGCAGGCTCAGCTCGCCGGGGCCGGGGTACCGCCACCCGCCAGCGGGCCCGTGCTGGCAGACCTCGTCGCAAGCGCTGGTCGCACCGCACTGGTGCTCCACCCCAATGCCGACCGGCTGATCGCAATCCTTGCGCGGCCTGATGGCAGCCAGGTGAACGTCACGGCGCTGCAGGCCTCTGCGAGCATGACCGAGATCGCGGAACTCACCGACGCTCTGCGCGCAGAGCTCGGAATCGTCGTGTCCGCTCGCGCAGCCCGAGGAGAGCTGCCCGAGCAGGACGTCGAGGACCTCGCCGCTGCATTGACCGACGATGACTCGGTCGAGGAGGCGGACGCCGAACTGGATCGCCTGCGAAGACGCCTGCACGATGCAGTGCTCGCCGACGTGCTGCCGCTCCTCGAACCGGATGAGCCGCTCGTCATCGTGCCGTATCGTGAACTCGCGGTGATCCCGTTCCCTGTGCTGACGGAAGCGAGCGGCGCATCACTGGTGGATCGCCATCCGCTTTCGATGCTTCCGTCGCTCGCCACCCTCGCAACGCTCGCCGCCGCGCACGAGCCGCCGGGCCGCGCGGTAATCGTTGGCGACCCGGCCACAGCGCCCGAACTGGCGCTGGGTGCGCTGCCCGGCGCGGCAGAGGAAGCCCGGAGTATCGCGGCGGCTCTGAAGGACGCCGGCCTCGAAACGGACATGCTGCTCGGCGGGGAGGCCACGGAGGCCGCCTTCCGCGAGCGGGCGCGGGGCGCCAGACTGCTGCACCTCGCCTGCCACGCCACCGTGCGCCAGCAGGCATCGTCGTCACCGCTCTTTCTCACGCCACAGTCGCCGGACGACGGCCTGTTGCTGCCCGACGAGATCGCCGAGCTGCAGCTCGACGGGGCGCTGGTCGTGCTCGCCGCCTGCCAGAGCGGACTCGGGCGCGCGACGGCCGATGGCATCCTCGGACTTGGACGCGCATTCATGCAGGCGGGCGCACGTACGCTCGTGATGTCCCTGTGGCGCGTTGGGGATACCGCGACGGCCCATCTGATGCAGAATTTCTATGCCGCCTTGCTCGGTCACGCAGCGGGTAGCGGGGGGCCGCTGGATGTGGCCGCGGCAACCCGCTACGCCCAGCGCGCCACGCGTATGGCGGTATCCGCGCATCCGAGTGCGTGGGGTCCGTGGATCGTGCTGGGTGACGGCGGCTGGAGACTGTTGTGACCACCCGCGAACCCGGCGCTGCGATCACCGTTGAGTCGCTGCCGGTCGGCTACGGGGACTGCCTGCTCATCAGCTGTCCGGTACCGGATGGGACCTGGCATGTGCTGATAGACACCGGGCCCGACGAGACCTGGCCGACCGTTCGCGACCGGCTCGCTGCCTTGCCTGCGGCTGCCGACGGCACTCGCCCCATCGACCTCGCGATCGTCAGTCACATCGACCACGACCACATCGGCGCAGCCGGACTGATGTTCGCGGCTGCCGATCTGGGGCTGGTTTTCAAGGATGTCTGGTTCAACGGCCGCCATCATCTCGAGCGTGGCGTAGCGGAGGGAGAGAGCCTCGCCGCGATCCTCGGTGCACCCGAGCAGCAGCTTCGCTGGAACACGGCATTTGCAGGCGGACCCGTCGTCACACCGGGCGACGGAGAGTTCGTCGAGCTGCCCTCGAGACCCGGTTATCCGCAGATCACGCTGCTCTCACCGACCCCGAAGCGCCTCGCCCGACTCGCAACCGTCTGGGACCGCGAACTCGAGAAGCTGCTCGAGAAGCGATCGAACACGGTGCCTGAGCTCGAGCGCGGCGCGGAGTTTCCGGATCTAGAGGCGCTCGCTGCCCACAAGTCGACGAAGGACCGCTCCGCCGCCAACGGCTCGAGTATCGCCATCCTGCTCGAACACCAGGGTGCCTCCGTGCTGCTCGCCGCGGATTCTTTCTCCACGGTACTCGGGTCAGCCCTGCTCGCGCTCGCCCGGAAGCGCGGCTGCGCACTGCCACTCGAGGTCGATGCCTTCAAGCTGAGCCACCACGGCAGCCGGGCGAACCTGGTGCCGGAGCTGCTTGGAGCCGTTCGCGCTCGTCACTACATCGTGAGCACCGACAACTCGCGCTTCGAGCACCCGAACGACGAAACACTGGCACGCGTCGTGCTCTATGGCGGCCAGAAACCGAATCTGTGCTTCAATTTCCCGACGGTGCGCAATCTCCGCTGGTCAGACGACGCCCTGCAACGCAAATACAACTTCACGACCAGCTACCCTGAGCCTGAATGCTCGCTGGTCCTGCGGCTGCCGGCGCAGCACTGACCGCGCAATCACGGCCCGCTGAAAGCCTCCAGCGTCCGACGCTCGATCAGCAGCAGCGCCCGCTGCTGTTCCAGTTCCCGCTCGAGATTCGCGACTAACGCCTCGTGCTGGGCCGGCGTCAGGATCTCCGCAGCCGCTGCGGTGGTTGACCGGTTGACTTCGGCCCTGATTTCGATCGTCGTCTCCTGACGGCGCAGCTTTCCATCCATGTCGGTGATACGACCTGGCCGCTCTGGACCGATTCCCAGCGCCGCGAGCCGCGCGGCGCTGCGCTCGTCCGCCTCGCGCAGTATCGGCATCAATGCCTGTTGCTGCTCGGATGTCAGCGGTGAGCCGGAGGATTCGAGCGTAGCCTGCAGCTCGGTTAGCTGCTCGCGCGCCGGACGGCTGCGCTGGTATTCGATCCACTGCCGGTAGCGGGCGTCGCCGAGCGCGTCCTCGAAGCGTAAGGTCGATTGCCCGCCAGCGTTCTGCGTGCCAGCGCGACGAAGCCAGGTCGAACGACTCGTAGGTCGCAGGCGTCCGTGCGATCTTTTCGTCGTTCTCGTAAATGCGCTGCTGCAGTTCAGCCTTCGCCAGCGCCTCGACGACCCGTTCGAACTCCTCGGGTGGCAGACCGAGTTCCGAGCGGAGAGCCGCAAAGCGTTGTCTGAAACGCGCGGTGGTCTCCTTCAACGACGCTTCACGGAACTCCGGGTCCTCGTACAGTGCCCGCTCCTGCTCGCTGTACGCCCGATCCGCAGCAATTATCTCCTCGGACAGTGGCCCGGACGGTGGCCAGTCGTGGTCAGGCGCATCAACCGCGTCATGAGTCGCAGGGGCTGCCGATGCTGGATTCTGCACTTCGCCGGTCCCGGACCGCTCCTGCGCCTCGGCCGATCTCGCCAGCTGCGTCTCGAGCTCCGTGATCCTCACCTGCAGCGCCACCGCGTGCTCGCGCTCCTCGGCCCACTGCTGCGCAAGCCAGGCGGAGCCCAACCCGATACCGAGAATCATCGCCGAGAGTACCCATACAGGCTTGCTCATCTGCTGCATCCTGCAATTGACGGAACCGAAGATAATGTAGCGGAGATGGTCTGCTCGGTACTTGCTGAACGCGTGGCAGCGACCCCGCCACATCGACACACCTCTGCGAACGAGTCGAACCGCACTGCAGCAATTCCTTGGTGCCATGCCTGCCCGCAACCCCCAACTCAGCTGCTACCCGTAGTGCATTCGACATAAGTCTTGCTCCTCGTTCAGCACCGGCGTAAGTTCCGCAACGAGACCAATCAAAAGAACGGACGTCAGGGGGACTGTCCATGTGCACCGCGGCGACTGCGTCGATGGGTGTCATAGTCGCGCCGACCCGGCGCACATCACTTTGTCCCTTGCTGACCGACAAACCCTTCAGTACTGCGCCGGGCGACCGCCCGGATTTCCGACATCCAGGCAAAGGAACGGGGGCATGACAATGCGCACAACAATAGTCTGCATGGTCGCCTTGGCTTCATGGCTGGTCGTACCGGGCGGAGTCATGGCTGCGGACAAAGGGTTGAAGAAGATCGCCGACGTGCTGAACGCGCTGGCCAAGCAAACCAGCGGTCCAACAGGAAGCCTCATCGTGAACGGTGGGTTCGAGGAGCCCGTCGTGCGAGAGGGTGGATACGTTACCTACGGGCCTGGGCAATCTTTCCCTGGCTGGCAGGTGATCGGCCCAGCCGGCGGAGTTTCGCCGATCAGCGGCAACTACACGAACGCCGGTGTTCGCTTCGTCGCGCGTGAAGGCAGGCAGTGGTTGGACCTAACCGGGCCCAGTGCCAGCACGGGCATCGGCGTGCAACAGACCGTGCAGAGCACGCCCGGCCAGGTCTACGACCTCGCGTTCTGGGTGGGCAATGTGTCCGCCGGCGGGTTCGGCAGCGTCAGCATCGTCGAAGTCTTCGTCGACGGTCAGTCGTTGGGCCTTGCCCGCAATGATCAGTTCATTCCCGGTCAACAGGGCTGGGGGTTGTTCAAGATGCAGGTGACTGCGACCGGCAGCACGATGACCCTGGCCTTCGTGAACCGCGACCCGAGGAACGACAACAGCAATGGCCTGGACGCAGTCTCGCTCGTCCCGGCGGCTGCAACTGGCGCGTCGACGTCGCCTGCGGCTCCCTCCGCGCCCGTGGTCGAGCCCTCGGCAGCGGCGGCGACGGTTGCAACAGCGCCGGGCGGATCGTCCGGGCTGTCTGCCGTTGAGACGAGCGCGGCATTCCAGGCCGCCGGATTCAAGCAGCGCGGCAATGAATGGCGCGCCTGTGACGATCCCGGTACGCCGGGTTACAGCCCCGGCTCGATCGACAAGGTGGCAGACCTGAACGGTGATGGCCGACCGGAGGTCGTGATCATCGAAGGTAGCGCCTACTGCTACGGCAATGCGGGGCAGAGTTACTCGCTGCTCAGCCGACAGGCCGACGCGCGCTGGAAGCTGATGGGGTCGGGGACCGGAATGCTTGAAGTGCTCGGCACAAAGGGCCGCGACGGATGGCCGGATCTCAGCATCGGAGGTCCGGGCTTCTGTTTCCCGGTGCTTCGGTGGAATGGCCGTGAGTATGCTCAGCAACGCTGGGAATACGAGGGTCAGCCCTGCACCCCGCCACGTTGAAATCAGCCGGCAACCGCAACGGCCCCCGCGCGGACCGGAGGAGGGGAGGGATGATGGAACTCGCCGCCGCGCCTCGCCGGAACTTGCGAGGCTAGTTCTCCTCCCTGCCGATCAAACGGTAGACCACAGCGCCGAGCATGCCGCCGAGAATCGGGGCCAACCAGAACAGCCAGAGCTGTGCGACTGCCCAGTCGCCGACAAACACGGCAACCCCAGTACTGCGAGCAGGATTCACTGAGGTATTCGTAACCGGAATGCTGATCAGGTGGATGAGCGTCAGGCACAGGCCGATCGCGATCGGCGCAAAACCCTGCGGTGCACGCTTATCCGTGGCGCCGAGAATGACGACCAGGAACATCATGGTCATGACAACTTCTGTCACGAGTGCGGCCAGCAAACTGTACCCGCCCGGCGAGTGCGCGCCGTAGCCGTTCGAAGCAAATCCTGCGGACACATCGAAGCCGGCCTGGCCGCTGGCGATGACGTACAGCACCCCACCTGCGACGACCCCGCCCAGGACCTGTGCAACGATGTAGGGCAGGAGCTCGCTTGCTGGAAAACGACCGCCGGCCCAGAGGCCCACTGACACCGCTGGATTGAGATGGCAGCCGGATATGTGCCCTATGGCGAATGCCATCGTCAGGACCGTCAACCCGAAAGCGAGTGAAACGCCGAGAAGACCGATACCCACATCCGGGAACGCAGCGGCCAGCACCGCGCTGCCACACCCGCCTAACACCAGCCAGAAGGTTCCAAAGAACTCAGCGCCGTATTTCCTCACGCCCGTCTCCCTTGCCGTGTTGATTGTGTGCCGCGTCGTCGACGGACCCCGTGTGGCACGAGGGCCGCCCTGATCAAGCAGTCCGGACGCGCAGATTACCTCTCTGACGGCTGCGTCTGCCACCATCTTCTTGGGACTGCAGAACACCTGCATTTGAACGCTGGCGAACCGGCAACGCCGAGTTCAGCGCCAGGTCCGGGACTGTCACTGGATTTCGATCTGCTGTACCAGCAGGAACTCACAGGCCCCCGCCCCGGAATCACTGCGTGTGAGTGACGTGCGGACTGCAGCACCGTCGTCGCGCACACCGTCCACCAGCAGCCCTTTAAGATGCACGACCTGTCCCGCCGATCGCAGCCGCTCCAGTCTCGAAAGTATGAGTGGGCTCGCAGGAATCACGTGCGTGTTGGCACTGTGATTGGTCACCTCGCGCTCAGAGATCGGCATCTCCGCTTCAGCCGGTCGCCACGAATAGAACCGCGCACTTTGCGAGATGTCGAGCGACCGAAGCACCCGACTGTCTGACATGGGGCCCCAGCCCAGCGCGAGATCCGTAGGCGCGAGATCCGCAATTAAATCGAAGCGATAGTCCTCACGACCGAGAACTCGCGCGGTAACCTCGTAACGCGCGCGGGGCGTAAGCGTCCAGCGGCCGAGCGTGATCTCGCGCGCGTCCTCGACGTCTGTCTGTAATGGTTCGGACGGCGCAAGTATGCCATCGGCCGGTTGAATGCCGCGCCGTTCCCACTGCCGCCAGCCCTGCGACAGAGCGGCCATTGCCAGGACGATCCAAGCGACGGTGCGCCAGTTCACCCTTGCCAGTCTCGCGGGAATGACTTGTGCGCGGCTGTGACCGCAGTCCCGCTTCGCACCGTAGCTGACGTCATCGTGGTCGAGTCATGGTCCGCGCCGATCAGAGGAGTCACTGCATCCCGCCCTCAGTATTCGCACTGCGCCAACCCGGCGCAGAGTTGAGGAGCAATGCTGTGGAACTCGCAGACATGCGGGAGTACGCATAATGTATATTAAGTCAAATAACAGCTGGACCCCGACTGGCGAGACGTTATAACACAAGTTAAACTGGCCTCCGGCAAGCAGCAGGCAAACAACGATGGCCGCCACACTCAAGGTCCGGAAAATCGGCAACTCGCTCGGACTGATCCTGCCCAAGGAAGCCGCAGACAGGCTGCACGTCGGCGAGGACGACACGTTGCACTACGTGGTCGACCGGGACGGATTGCACCTAACGCCGTACGACCCGGAATTCGATGCCGCGATGGAGGCCTTTGAAGAGACGCGGCGGAAGTACCGCAACGCCTTGCGGGCGCTCGCGAAGTAACGGAACCGTAGAGAGCACAGGATGGCAGATCCTCGCTGGATTCCGCTGCGAGCGGTGACTGCAATCCAGGCTGAGCTGATCGCCGAACATGGCGGGCGGTCGGGCCCACCGCGAACCGGCGACCTGGAGGCTGCCCTCGGCAGGCCTCAGAATCTGTTCGCGTACTCGGAATCACCACCGTCGCTTCCACGACTCGCCGCGGCCTACGGCTTCGCACTCGCCCGTGGCCACTGCTTCCCGGACGGCAACAAGCGGATTGCACTCGCGATCGTCGACGTGTTTTTGCGCATTAACGGCATGGCCTTGACCGCCGAAGAAACCGACGCCGTCGAAACCATTCAGTCCCTGGCCGCCGGCGACCTCACCGAAGAGCAACTCGCCACCTGGATCGGCGCGAACTCAGCACCGATCCGCTGACCTTCCCCTGCTGAAGCCGCGCCCGGCCGGATCCGATCGGCCGTCCGCGACGAACCGAATTCCTAGATCGCTCCGACCCGGAACCACGCCCATGGCCCGCAACGTCTTCGCACCCGCAAGCGCCGCCCTCGCCACAGCCGTCATGCTGCTCCTGCCCGGCACGGGGCGCGCCGCCGACTGCCCGGCCTTCCTGAACCACGACTTTGACCGGCTGCACTCCTCGCAGACGGTGAACCTTTGTGCGTTACCGCCCGGCCGTGCGCTGCTGATCGTCAACACCGCGAGCCACTGCGGTTACACGCCGCAGTTCAAGGGACTCGAGTCGCTGCACAAGAAGTTTCAGGACAAGGGCCTGGTTGTGGTCGGCTTCCCGTCCAACGACTTCAGGCAGGAGGCAAAGGACGAGGCGAAGACCGCGGACATCTGCTACGTGAACTACGGCGTCACCTTCACGATGCTCGCGCCCTCCGCGGTCAGCGGCGCCGAGGCCAATCCGGTGTTCCGCGAACTCAACCGTCGTGCCGGCGAGCCTTCCTGGAACTTCAACAAGTACCTGGTGAGTGCCGACGGCAATGTCATAAAGCGCTTCGACAGCGGCGTTACCCCGGAGTCCCCTGAACTGATCCGCGCCGTCGAGCGGCTGCTCAACTGACGCAACCGAACCCCGCCCGAACGAGCACAAACGCGGCCCTCGACGTCGTCACGCTCGGGCAGCTGCGCTCCCACGGCTACACCCACTGACCCCTGCCCCACACTACGGCCGGCGCAGAAGAAGCCGGCTTTCTTATTGGACACGCAACGACGAACGCCAGCGCTTGGGTGAGCTGCATGCAGCGAACGCCGCGCCATGGACGGCGTGGCAGATCCTCAGCGGAGCAGGACAGAGGAGCGTAACGGTACTGGCGGGTCGGCAGCGAGACAGGAGTCCCCGGAACGCGGTATTCGACGCTTCGAGGAACTGCCGCAATCCTCGGTCACGCGCCACCGCAATATGCGCGTGCAGAATCACCCGGTCAGGTGATTCCCCAGCGCAGTGAATGAGCGTACATGTCAGCAGAATGTTGGGGGTCTGCCGCCTGCTGCTTAGCAGCTGAGTCTGCGCCGCGAAACACCATGGCCTCGATCGATTGCTGCACTGCCACGCTCGTCGCATCTGCGTCGCGCTCGAACCCCTGCCAACCCGCTGCGCCGTAGACAGAAGTCGGCGGTCCGCTGCGTGGTGCGTCTGAGTCGGCCTCACACAACATACAAAAGGAGTTGCACGATGAACACGATCAAGCCTCAGCGGATGGCCGCCATTCTTCGCCGCCAGGTATGGCTACTGCCGATCGCGGCACTGGCCGCAGGGCTGCCGGCAAACGCGCAAACCCTTCCGCCACCCCAGGAAGTGGCCGCGCAGTGGTTCAAGATTCGAAACACCTTCGCTTCGCAATACGAGGCGCAGCAGACCGAAGATGCAGCGTTCGAAGGCCACTACGGCATCTCGGTGCGATCGATCGGTACGCCCACCAAGGGCGCCTTCGGCGGCGTCCTCCAGGCCTCTCACGTCGCCGATGCCTTGCGCGGAGGGCGTGTGGCGATGCGTGCATGGATCAGGACCGAGAACGCCGAATCGGCCAATCTGTGGCTGCGCATCGACGCCGTCGACCGCGTCCTGGCATTGGACAACATGGAACACCGTTTTGTGACCGGCACGACCGGTTGGTCCTTGTACGAGATCGTGATGGACGTGCCCGAAGACGCCGCCACGCTGGTATACGGCGTGTTCCTCGTGGGCACGGGTCGCTTGGACGTGGACAGCGTGCATTTTCTGCCCGTACCGGTGGGCACGATGTCGACGACGCTCTACAAGGACAACCAGCTGAAGCCAAAGCAGGGTTACACTCCGCCGTCGATCGTTCAGGACGCCCCGGCCAACCTCGGCTTCGAGCGCGTACCCGGAACCTGAGCATCGCCGACTGGAGAGCCGACGTTGGCTTCGCTGCGTCACGGTCTTCACGGCAAAGACGTTTGCAGCCTTCAGCCCCGTGTTTCCGTTGACTCGACGACCGCAGCATCGCGGGCCGCCACTGGTTCGAGTCCGTCACCCCCTGGGCTTCCCTGCCGTCTCGGGCCAGGTCTCGAACCAGTGCGCCCGCCGCGATTTCCCCGCGCGCGCCAGCTTCGCGAGCTAGATGATCCGCTTGCTCCTCCAGTGGATCTTGCCGGTGCCCCCGTGCATCTTCGGCTTGCCACTGCAGAACCCGGCGTCCGGCGGCTCGTCCGGCACCGTGCCGAGGAACTGCGGCGGCCGCTGGGCATTCAGCTCCTGCTCGAGGTCGTAGTTGAATGCGAGCAGCTTGTGCTCCTGCCAGGCGCTGCCCACCATGCAAAAGCCGATCGGGCTGCCGTCGGCGTAGAAGCCGACTGGGAGCGAGGTGCTCGGGTAGCCGGCCACGGCGGCGAACGAATAGAGCCAGGCCCACGTGGGAGCGACCAGCACGTCGAGTGGCGGGTCAGTCGAGTTGAGGGCGGCGTCGATGCCGTTGACGCGGGCCCCCAGGATGCAGCGCGCCCGTGCCTCCGTGTACTCCGGATCGGTGAGGTCGCCGCTGGTCGTCTCGGCCCACTCGAACAGCTCCTGGCCGAAGTACTTCATCTCCTGCCAGCAGTGGCTGTTGTTGAAGGCGATCAGGTCGCCGAGCGTGCGGGCCTCGGCGTGGCGCAGCGTCGAGAGGTACTCGGCGATCTGCACCTTGAACTCGTACAGGAGCACAGTCAGCTCATCCAGCTCGAGCAGGAACGACGGGTCGGTCTCGACATCCACCAGCGTGGCGCCGAGGTCCTGCAGCGCCGCCAGCACTTGCTGCATCCACGGGAAAGTGTCCGGATTCCCCCAGAATGGGTCGAGGAAATACTTCCAGTCGACGCCGATCCGCGCGCCGTTGAGTGCGCCGCGCACGAGGGCGCCGCTGTAGTCCCGGTTGCCCGTCGCCATCGCGCCGAGCGTCAGAGCCGCGTCGGTCACGTTGCGCGTCATCGGCCCGGCCGTGTCCTGGCTGCGGGCGATCGGGATGATGCCCTCCCCGGAGATCAGGCCCACGGTAGGCTTGAGCCCGAACGCGGAGTTGTGATCCGACGGCGCCAGGATTGACCCGTCGGTCTCGGTGCCGACGGCCACCGCGCACAGGTTCGCGGGCGGTGCGACCGCCGAACCCGCGCTCGATCCGAGCGGACTGTTGCCGAACTGGTAGGCGCAGCGCGTGAAACCTCCGCGCGCACTCCAGCCGTCGGAGGAACCGAAGCCGCGGAAATTCGCCCACTCCGAGAGGTTCGCCTTGCCCAGGATGACGGCGCCGGCCGCGCGCAACCGGGCCACGAGCGGCGCATCTGACGGCACGCGACTGTTAACCAGCGCGAGCGAGCCGGCCGTCGTCTGCATGCTATCCCCGGTGGCGATGTTGTCCTTGAGGATCACGGGGATGCCGTGCAGCGGCCCGCGCAGTCGCCCGGCACGTCGCTCATTGTCCCGCTGGACCGCGATCGACACGGCTTGCGGGTTGGTCTCGATGACCGCATGCAGCAGCGGGTTCAGGCTGGCGATTCGCGCAAGGTAGCCTTGCGTCAGTGATCGGCTGGTGAGCTGGCCCGTCTGCATCATCGCCTGCAGCTGCGGAATGGTGGCATCCATCCACGGCTCGCCATCGCCCGAGAATCCCAGCACCCGTCGCGGCGCCGCACCGAGCCCGGCGGACCAGCCACCGCCGAGCAGCGCGGCACTACCGAGCGCGCTGGCACCCAGGAACTCGCGCCGCGTGAAGCCGCGTGTCGGTACACCCATCCTCGGAGGTCGTGCGTTCATCTGCTTCTCCTTCGCACGGGTCGTGCGTTTCATCCGTTGACGCAACAAAAGTCGTCGGTCCCCCGGATTTCATCGCCGCCGAGCGGTCGCCGAACGCCCGCGGCACTGGCGGCGGGGAATCCCGGACCGTGGGTCCCCCGCTCATGCCGGTCATCGAGAGAAGTCAACCTGCCGCGCGCCGGTCGCGCGCTCATCAGGCGCAACGGCACCGGCAACACCGTTGGCAGCAAACGCCAGTGGTTCCGGAAGGTCCAGTGGTCCGGCAACAGGACGGCCTCCCTACCGGGCGGGTCGGCATCCGTGTGGCGAACTGCCACGACGACCCCCTGTGTTCTTCTGTTCGGCCGAGCCCCCCTGGCAGGCTCGGTGCTCTTGCCATGGCTTCTACGCCCGCGACCTCGGTCGATCAATCACCTGAACGGGTGATTTGATTGCGATAGGAATCAGAGCGGGCGCCCCGGACAGGGTTTCACTCGTCCGGGTTGACGCCTGGCCAAGGATCTACGCTAGAGGCCCGCATTGACAGTCTTTACAGACTCTGCGATAGACGCTGCGTGCCTGCCCGATCATTGTTAGACAGGAAGTTGATCGCCAGATGCCCTACGCGGCGTGCAGGTGCAATAGAGAGGGAGCGAGACGATGGACAGGGATCCTCGGCCGGTGCCGCCTTCCGGGAACGATGTTCAGCCTAAATTCGACAGCCAGCCTGATGATGCTAAGGGTCTCAATTCCCATCCGCGGGGTGATCGCGCCGCCGAGGCGGTACTCGACAAGCTGAATCGCGGAATCCTGATCTTCGATCAGGATCGACGTGTTCACTTCGCAAATGGCGCCGCGCTTCGCCTGATTCAGTCCACCCCCGCAATGGCTGTAGTGGACGGGCACCTCGTTTTCAACGAGCCTCACGCCCAGGCGCGGCTGCAGTCATTCTTGAGTCGGTCGCTTGAGTTGACTCGCTCTTCCTCGGAGACACTCACCGACTGTTCAGCCGTCATGCGCGTCGACGCCGGGGCGGGTCGTGGCCCCTATCGTTTACTGCTCAGTTCCCTGTCAGCCACCGTGACCCGCGACAGTGGCACATCCGAAATTCGACACGTGCTCATGATCTACGAGCCTCACACGGGTCGCCGCGTCTCGAGGAGGATTCTTACCGACCTCTACAATCTTAGCGACGCAGAGGCAGCCCTTACGCTCCTGCTCTTCACCGGTGAGTCGCTGGAGGACGCTGCCGATCAGTTATGCGTGTCCATCAACACTGCCAAGACCCAGCTCCATCACATCTTCCTGAAGTGCGAGGTGCACTCCCAGGGGGAACTACTGCAGCTGCTGTCGCTGGGACCGCGCACCTTGTAGATTTGGCGCGCGCCTGCTACTTCCGATGCGGCACGACAGTGATGTACCACGTGATGTCTACATCGAGGTTCTGGGACGGGGCAGAGGGGTCCGTAACAATCACACCAGACAAGTGGATGGTGTGCACACCAACGGATAGCGGCGCGAGCAGGAGTGCGTAGCCGTCGGCCACCATCGGTCCGTACGTGCCGGCCGGCTCTTCGCAGAACTGCTCGGCAGTGGTCGCATAGAACTCAGGCGTAACTGTTCGGTACGCCGCTACGTCCTCGACCGGGATGCCGTCGACCTGCACCTCGATATCTGTGAACGCATCCACGCTGGACGTCGCTATAGCCCGCAACTCGTCCACCGAGTAGTTCGTGTCGGGATCGATGCAGAGTTGATTGTCCCACTCTGTGGTGAGAATGGTTGCGTGTAGTGCCGGCAGCAAACGCCAGTGGTTCCGGAAGGTCCCGTGGTCCGGCAACAGGACAGCCTCCCTTCCGGGCGGGCCGGCATCCGTGTGGCGAATTGCCACGACGACCCCCTGTGTTGTTCTGTTCGGCCGAGCCTCTGCTGGCAGGCTCGGTACTCTTGCTGTGGCTTCTACGCCCGCAACCTCGGTCGATCAATCACCTGAACGGATGATTTGATTACGATGGAACCGTCAATTTCGCATACCTTGCGACCGCCTATTTCGTCGGCAGACGCCTCAGCACGTTCCAGGCGCTGGTCGTGTCCTTTCTCTACGTTTTCGGTACCGGGATACTGACCCTGTCCTTTTTCGGCGTGCTGAATCGGGGCGTGGAATTCGCTGCCCGACTGAAGGAAATCGACTCCGACCTTTTCTTCATCGTGACGCCCTTATTCGCAACCCACGTTTTCAGCCCTGCTCGCGTTGTCGATCCCGGCCGGTCGGCGCACCTGCTGCACGCGGCAACTGCAAACTTCGGATGCGTCCCCAACGAAGCCGCACGTATCACCCGTTCGGATTAAGGGAAAGCCCTATCTGTGCCAGCCCGTGGCCGAAGCTCATAAATCCGGCCGGCAACCGGCGAGTCGCCGGTCGCGTACAGAGAAGACCCGCAAGGACATCGGTGATTCAAGGAGACGATCATGAAAAGGGGGACATTCGTGAACAGGTGGTCAATGAAGGGTGCGGTGGCGCTCGTCCTGCTTGCGGCAGCGGTGCCCGCCAGTGCAGATCAGAGACCGATTGCGGATTTCACGTCGCGCCAGTCGACCTGGTGCGCGGTCTTCAACGACCAGGGCCTTGACTGTGATGCCAGCTACTACGGCGGCCCGGCGTGCGATGACGGCGGCTTCGCTTTCACATTCTTTCTGTTCTGGACCGACCCGAAGACGGGCCTCACTGCCCTCGTAGATTCTCTCGGCCAATTCGACGAAGGAGAATTCGGCACCGTGGTGGACGGCTCCGTGTCCGAGAGCGCACTGCCCAGCGGCCTCGCGGACGTCAGGATCGTCATGCATGCGAGCAACGCCTACATGCGTGCATTCGATGCCGAGTTCAATCCGCTGTTCGGCTATGGCACGGTCGGAGGCTTTCAGCCACTAAGCTTGGGCGACGCGCTGATCCAGGTGAAGCTCAAGAATACGGCGCCCGGTGCACCGTTGCCGGACGTCAATCAACTGGAAGCCTGCCCGGAGCCAGGGCAGGCATGGGAGGTCATCTCGCTTCGCGCAAGGGCGAGCGGCCCACTGCGCGCCGAATTCGGGGTGCCGGAGGGCACACCGGGTCGGCTTGAAGTCACGCAGACCGGACTGATCGGAACTTCTTCTATCGCCAATCTGCGCAGCCGGCTGGCGATCGATGCATTCCCGGCGGAGAAGGTCATCATCCGCGCTACAGGCAGGTAGCAGCGCCCACAGGGAGATCCGGAGAGCGGAACGGCCGCTCTCCGGCCCTTAACGAACGACACTGGACCGCGAACAGGGCCAGCAGCCCCAGGAACACGATCCACGCGAGCCAGTTTCGCTTTCCGAGCGCTCGCCGCTGCTCGAGCTGCACCTCGATCTCCGGGTGCATCGCTACGTAACCGTCCACCAGCTCCTTGGCCTCCTTGAGGCCCTTCATCCCCTGCTGCTCGCACACCAGCGAGGTCCCTGCCGCGTCAGTCGCTGCGCCTGGCTGTGACCGCCATCCAGTCGAACGTCGTCGCAACAGCCTCTCCGGGCGGAGCGTACTGGAAGCTGCCGAGCCAGTCGGCGAGCGCCGCCTGCAGACACGCGGGCGCAGGACCCGGCCGTATGTCGACGACGCGACCATCGCCCTGCACCACGAACTCACTGCGGTACAGCACCCCATCCAGAAACTCGCAGCCCCCCGGCAACTCGAGGTCCCCGGCCGCGATCAGCCGAACGGGCGGCGCTGGAACGCCGACGGGCATCCCCCGGTCCGGAACCGATACGCACCCCGCAACGACAATTGCGGCGAACGTGACGAACGCACGAGTCACGCTGTACCTCACTCGGCGAAACATCACCGCGGCCCCGGAAACTCGATCACGAATCGGAGCCTGCGCAGGAAGGCCTCGTCGATCGCCGACTTGCTGTTGGTGCTCAGGATCACCACGCCACCGAACGCCTCGATGCGCTGCAACAGGTAGCTCACTTCGATGTTCGCGTGGCGATCGTGGCTGTCCTTGACCTCGCTGCGCTTGCCGAACAGCGCGTCGGCTTCATCGAACAGCAGGACTGCACCGGAGCCCTCGGCCTTGCGGAAGATTCGGTCCAGGTTCTTCTCCGTCTCGCCGATGTACTTGCTCGCGACTGCCGCGAGATCCACCCGGTAGAGCGCGGCACCGAGCTCGCGCGCGAGCGCCTGCGCCGCCATCGTCTTCCCGGTACCACTGCCGCCTGCGAAGAGTCCCGCCGCACGGGTTCCACCCGGCGCACCGGCAGCGAAGCCCCGCAGCTCCTTCGCCTGGCCGGCCCCACGCACGCTGTCTGCGAGCGCACGAAGCTGCGCTGACGTCGCCTCGGGCACCTCCAGCTCGTCGAGACTCACCTGGGTCGGCAGCCGCTGCGCCAGCTCGTCCAGTTCGCTCATGCTCTTGCCCTCGTACCGCTTCACTTCGCAGCATACCGCGCGACTGGTATTTAGCCATGCAATCTCGCGCGAGGACGGGCTGCACACGGAAACCGCGGCATCGGCCTCGGCCACCCTCCTCCGCTCAGCCCTGCGTCGGGCATCCCTGAATCCGTGCTGGCGGCGGCGTCGAACTCGGCGACTTCAGCCCGCCATTTCGAGCGGGCGTTGCCCTGGCAATCTGGAGTCCGCGCAGTGAGCACCCTGTTCGATCCGACCAACCTCAACGGCCTGCCACTGCAGAACCGCGTAGTAATGGCACCGCTCACCCGCAACCGGGCCGACGCGATGGGCGTGCCGAAGCCCTTCGTGCGCGACTACTACGCGCAGCGCGCCGGCGCAGGGCTCATCATCACCGAGGGCACCCAGCCGAGCTTCGCCGGCCAGGGCTACTGCCGGACTCCCGGCATCCACACGCCGGAGCAGGTCGCCGCCTGGAAGAGCGTCACGGACGCGGTTCACGCTCGGGGTGCCCGGATGTTCCTGCAGATCATGCACTGCGGCCGTATTGCCCATCCCCTGAACCGGCAGATTCCGGATGCACCGGTCGCACCCTCGGCCGTGAAGCCCGCTGGGCAGATGTGGACCGACCAGCAGCAACTGCAGGACTACCCAACGCCGCGTGCGCTGGAGACGAGCGAACTGCCGGCGCTCGTCGAGGAATTCGTCGCGGCTGCGCGCAATGCCATCGCCGCCGGCTTCGACGGCGTCGAGTTGCACTCCGCAAACGGTTACCTGCTGAACCAGTTCCTGGCCTCGAACACCAACCTGCGCAGCGACGGCTACGGCACTTCCGTGCAGGGCCGCATCCGTTTCGTCGTCGAGGTCGTCGAAGCGGTTGCCGCCGCCATCGGTGTCGCCCGCACCGCCATACGCTTATCCCCGGGCCACATGTTCAACGATCTGATCGACGCTGATCCGCTCGAGACCCACCGCGCACTGCTCGACGCATTGCCCACGTCGGACATGGCATACGTGCACGTCATGCTGCCCGACGCGTTCAGTCCGCAGCTCAACAACGCCGGCGATCCGGGCGCGATCCTCCCCGCGCTCCGCCCGCACGTCAAAGGAACGCTGATCGCAGCGGGCAACCTCACTGCTGAGACCGCAACGCGGCTGCTCGACAGCGGCCTCATCCAGCTCGCGGTGTTCGGTCGGCCTTTCATCGCGAATCCGGACCTGGTCGAGCGCTTCAAGACCGGTGCGAGCCTCGCAGCGCCGCGCGAGGAATTTTTCTACACGGCCGACGCCGAGGGCTACAGCGACTACCCCGCACTCGGTCACTGACGCGCCGCGGCGTCGGGCCCAGGCCGGCAAACCGCAGCCCAATAGGGCAGCGTCGCCGGCCGTTTCGACTCAACCGGTCCGATTCGTTCTCAGGTCCCTGAGTTCGCCTGCGTCGTCGATTTCACCCGCCAGCTCGATCGGCTGACAGCAGACCTGGCAGTCCTCGACGTAGCTGAACGACCCGGCCGACAGGTCGACTACCGAGTCGAACCGCTCACCACAGTAGGGGCATTGCACTGCGACGAACTCCGTGGGTCCGGACACGCCTGAATCGCCGGGCTCGATGACAGGCTCGAGTCCGTACAGCGCATCGATCGATGGATCATCCAGCTTGCCGCTGCGCTTCATGCAACCTCCCCGGGGCCGCCACTTTGCTCGACTGGTATTACCGCAGCTCGTATTTTCGAGCAAAATGGCCCGGTGATGAATACCGTCATCCACACGGCCCGCCTGACCCTGCGGCGCTTCACGCTCGAGGACCTCGAGCCGTTCTACCAGTTGTGCTCGCGACCTGAAGTGATCCGCTATGCCCAAGCCAGCCCGATCGCGTCGCGCGACGCTGCGCGTGAGTTCATGCAGGCGGCTCCGTTCAGCGACTACCAGACCTACGGCTATGGACGGTTTGCTTGCGTGTGGCAGCCGACTTCCGAAGTGATCGGCTTCAGTGGCATCAAGTACGTCCCCGAGATCGCCGAGAACGAGCTGGGCTACCGGTTCTTCCCGGAGTACTGGGGACTCGGCCTCGCGACCGAAGCGGGTGCGGCCTCGATCGAGTTCGCCCGCTCGAAGCTGTGCCTGGATCGCCTTGTGGCCATGGTGCATCCCGAGAACACCGCGTCCGCGCGGGTGCTCGCCAAGCTCCGCTTCGTTAACGAGCGCCCGATTCGCTATTCCGGTGTTCCGGACTCGGACGTGAACCTGTTCGCCCGGGCGCTATGATGGCCCGAGTGCACCGAAAGGCGCTGCCATTGCTCCTGGGCCTGCTCTGGCCTGCTGTGCCTGCGTTGGCAGGCGATACCCAGCCCTTTGAGGCGCGCGTCATCGACGTCATCGACGGCGACACGATCACCGTAAGCGATTCGGGCCAGGTGCAGCACGAGATCCGACTGGTCGGCATTGCCGCTCCGGAGAGGACGCAGCCCTTCGGCGATAGATCGAGGCAGTCCCTCCTGCGGATGGTCGCGGACAAGGACGTTCGCATCGAGCCCGTCAATCGCGATTCCTGTGGCCGACTCGTCGCAATGGTCTGGGTGACACCGCAGTCGTTACCCTGCGCAAATACGGGAGAGCCCTGCCCGAAGACGCTCGACGTAGGCCGCGCCCAGCTGACTGTGGGCCTCGCCTGGCATTACGAGGCATACGAACACGAGCAGTCCGAGCAGGACCGCCTCGCCTATGCCTTCGACGAAACCGAGGCCCGTGCTCGCAAGGTTGGCCTGTGGGCGGACCCGTACGTCATTCCACCGTGGGAGTGGCGAAAGGACCGGACCGACGATCCAGTCGGGCAGTCCGGCACCGACCATTGCGACGAACCGGGAGATTCCGATTAGCAGCCGGTCGAGCGTCCCGCGCCCTGCCCTGCGTCTGATCCGTGCCTGGTGCCGGTCAGTTACACCCGAGCCGTAATCTCAGCTCGTCCGCATCGTTCAGGAACTGCCCAGCCTCTTCCGTTGAGAGTTGCTTGCCGCTCTGCGCGTGCACCTGGTTCGTGAACGCACGGAGCATCTCGCAGGCGGCTACGTTGTCACCGGCTGCAACGTAGGCCTGTACCGTCATCATCTTTTCCGCCAGGCTATTGCCGGGTCCTTGCCCGGTCACGGCGGCAAGCAGCTCCGCTACCAACGCCGCGGTAGATTGCCCGAAGCTGAGTTCGGTCAACTGGAAACGTATCAGTCCCGAACGAACGGCAGCGCCGCCGACGACGGCCAGGTCTTCCACTATGCCCTCTCCCAGCACTGCCGGATCGGTTGGATCGAAGTCGAATTCGACAGCGCCGCCGCTACCCGAGTAGGTGAAGAGCGTGTTGGGCCCGAACACATTTAAGCCGACCACTGAGCGTCCGGCGAAACTGAGATAGGCGTCCTGAACGCCGTACCAGTCACGGCCCCCGAAAGAGCCGTCCCAGATCCCGACGATGCCGCCAATGGTCCCTGTGGGGTCCGGATCCCGGGGCGACGTGGTAAAGGTCACTCCGTCGATCGTCGCCGTGACATACACCCAGCGGGTGTTGCGCGCCGGATCGTAGTAATTCCACACATTGGCCGCCGGCGTCTCCTCGAGCACATTCGGCGTGTCAATGTCGTACGAGAACGTGCCCTGTACGTTCCGTCCCACCCAGTCCGCCGGATCCCTGCCGAACGAGGCCTGTCCCGGATCTGACGCTGCCGTAACAACGGCCGTGAACGTGCCCTCCACGACCGCGGCATCGACAGCATCCGCACCGAACAGCGTGATCGCGCTGACAGTGATGCTCGCGAAGAGCATTGTCTTTGCAACGTCCTTCATGGTCCCAGACTCCCTGGTGCGTTTCGAGATTTCGAGAAGGGAGCAGCCTTCCCTGGCCGCTCCCGGTCCTGCGGAGTATTCGCAGTGGATCATTCGAACCTGAAAAGTGCCGCCTGCGCCTGCCCATCCGTGAGTCCCAGCGCCATCATTCGGCAGGTCCCGGCCCAGCCTTTCGACGTCTTCCATGTGTATGTGAACTGGTTCGTCAGCGTGTCATATCTGAGTCCTGAGCTTCCTGCTGTCGTCGTTTCCTCTACCGGACTGCTCACCGAACCACTGTCGCAGGCCACCTGCCGCGAGGTCAGCGACTTGAAGGAACCCACGTCCGACACATAGGCGCCATTGCTGTCGACCAGACTCCACTTCACCGGGACGGCGCGACCCGCCTTCACTGTATTTGTAACCGGCAGATTGTCGATCGGTGCGAAGAACCCGCCGAAGCTGTAGCCCGGTGCCGCGATCGAGTAGTCGTTCGTATCGCTAGCCGTATTTCCGGCCCGATCCGTGGCATCAACCGTGAACCCGAACGAACCGCTGGTCGACGTGTCCACCGCATCGCCGCTCACCACCGGCCCGGTGCAACTCGCGATACCCGACTGTGAATCGCTGCAGTTGTAGCTCGCAAGAACCGGGTCACCAACCAGATAGCTAGAGCCGCTGGAAGGCGTGTCAATGGTGACGTTCGGCGGCGTACGGTCGATGTTGACGCCCACCGTGGTAAACGAGTCGCTGTTTCCAGCATTGTCCGTGACCGTGACGGACCCAGTGAGTCCAGTGCCTTCGCCACCTACCACTACTGGACTCCCTGGCGTCGCCGACGCCACGCCCGACGTCGCGTCACTGGCTGTGTAGCCGAACGATACGTCCGTCTTGTGCCATCCACTGCCATTCGCGACCGGAGCGGCCGCTCCGAAGCTCAGCGTCGGCCTGGTTGCATCCCTCTTTACGACGACGCTTTGGGTGCTGGTACCGCCGTCACTGGTCGCCTGGCAGCTCAGGGTTGCCCCGGTGGTATCGGCATCCACGGTCGTCGGCCCGCAGCCGCTGCTGGTACTTATCGGGGACTCCGGGTCTTCCACTGTCCAGGACACCATCACGTCATTGACGTACCAGCCATTGTTGCCGAGCGTACCGCTGATGCTTGGCGTGATTACCGGCGGCGTGGTGTCCTGAATGATGTCGCATGCGTCCCCGACTCCGTCGTTGTCCTCGTCTTCTTGCCCCGGGTTCGCCACGTCCGGGCAGTTGTCGCAGGCGTCACCCACGCCGTCGCCGTCTGTGTCGAGCTGGTTCCCATTCGGCGTCGTCGGACAGTTGTCGAGGGAGTCCCCTACCCCATCCCCATCCGTGTCAGTCGTGTCTTCGACGATGGGGATCATCGTGAAGTCATACGCTTCGGCTCCGTTGTCGATTAACGTGAGGGTCGTCACGAACGCCGTCCCGTCTGCCGGATCCAGACCCTCCGCCGGATCGATTCCGATCACGCGAAACTGAGCGACACCACCGGCAACATGGTTCGTGAAGAAGAACGCCGTGCCGGCTTCAATCGGGAACGACTGGCCATCAAATTCCACCGCGAAATTCTTGTCGCCACCCGGCAGCGCGGCCGGAATCAGCACGGACCCGAACCGCGTGCTCGAATCCTGCGCCATCGTGTACTCATAGCCCACCGACACTGGCGGGTCGAACGAGATCGGACGCGGGCAACCGGTCGTGTTTGGGATGCGGCCAAGGTTACAAGGCCCAAAAAACCTGAATCCGCCACCTGGCAGTACGTTCTCGGGTGCAGGCAGGATCGGCCGTCCCGGCTCGACTCCCGGGACTGGGGTTGCGAGGAACAGTCCGTACTTCGTGGCGAAATCGACGTCAACATAGCTCGCTCGGATGAGTATCTGCCCTTTATCGTTGAACCCTTGTGAGGGGACTGCAAACAGGTCATCTGTATTCAGTAGCACGATCCTTCCGTCCATCAGTTCAACGTTGAACCCTCCTGATGATTCCACGACAACAAATGGTGGCTGGCCAGACGCATCACCGACCCAGAGTCCGCCAGTGCCCGAAGCTTTCTGCACCGTCATCAACACACGGTTGAAGTCGTTGACGATCAGCGCAGTTTTGGCTCCCGCAGCGAAGTTCGTCACTTCGGAATAGAATCCGACGCCTGCGGTTCCCACCAAATTCGTTGTGCCATCGGCATTCCCGACCAGGATCCGACCGGTTGAACCGGCTTGGAACGCCGCCTGCTGTATCGCCACCGCGCCCGCATCGTTCATGGTGATCGCATGCAGATCAATTGCGCCGTTCAGTGGCTGCTGCACTATCTGCAGCGATGCCACCGGGTTCGCGTACGGGTCATAGCGCAGGAGGCGAGCTCGACCGTCGGAGAAGCCCCACCCGGCATAGAAAGTGGCGGCAAGACCAGCGTTATTGATGTACGTGGAGGGACAACCGCTGATGTTGCCAACGAACTGCGCGGTTCCAAGCAGAAATTCGTTTGTGCCGTCGGAGATCCCGATCCCTGCCTCACTGGGCGTTAGATTGGCACAACCGGCCACCTGCCCATTGTCCGAAAGACCGGCTTGAATTTGACGGAACCCGCGGCCGGTCGCATAGCTCTGGCGAATCTCGCCGATCACGCCGACGCCCGGTTCGATGACCACCGTCCCGCATTCCGATGGCCGGAGGAATTCGTCGTCGTCGTCGTAGAACCCGACATTGAACGAGACGAGCCCCGACTGGCTCAGGCTCAACCCGAGACTGCAACCACTGCCCGGCGCCGGTTCAGCTCGGGCGCCAGTGCTGTTGGCATCCACGATCCACTGGGCTGCGACATTCTCTGTTCCGTCGGGTTCTCGTAGAATGACCGACCAGCTGCCCTCGTAAGACGAAACAGTCCATACAGGGTTTCGCTGAAATCGTACGAACGCCACCTTTCCCGCATCATTTAGTGCAATGGCCTGGCACTGCGCGGTCTGGCAATTGACGATGTACAGATCGTTCGTGACGAACTCGACGTCGTACGCTTCGAGCGACGCCCGTGCGGTGCTGGGCAGACCCACTATAAGTGCGGCGCCAAGAGCCATGAGTCCCGCACGGATTGAGGTGTTATCGTTTGTCGTCATCGTCGGCGCTCCTTGCAAACTCAGAGTTTTCTTCCGCGGTCGTCTTCTACGCTTCAGCCATGCATTCGCGCACCCCCCAAACGGGTGTGTCGTTTTCCCTTACGTCTTTCCACCGCTCAAAGCGTTCTCGGCCCGAGAGACAGCAGTAGCAGCAACTCCGCGCGACTGCCGACGGCGCATTTTGCAAACACGCTCTTCAACGTCGACTTCGCCGTGTTGATGCTTACGCCGCAGGATTTCGCGGCCGGTCCAAGCGCGAGTCCCTTGAACAGCGCGTTCACGAGTCGAGCCTCGGCCGGGGTCAGTCCGTAGAGATTCCTGAGCATTGCCGCGGGCAACGGCTTCTGCCCACCATTCGGCTCATAGACGAACACCGAGTAGCGTGCCGCGCGACCGTTGCCGGAGGTCCCGTCCGACAGTGGGCTCACGAGTACGCGGTATGGACTTGCCAGCTTCTTGCCGTCCACGGCCAGGACCAGGCTGGGGCAGTCCGGAGTGCTGCAGCCTCGCTCCAGGAACTGCTCGAGCGCCGCATGGTCCGTGCTCCGCTCGAACGCCAGGCCTCGACCCCGCAGCAGCAGGCCGCTGTTCTTCTTGAACATCAACTCGGCCGCGTCGTTCATGAACAGGACCGTGCCGTGATCGTCTATCACCAGCACACCGCGGTTCAGCTTCTCGAGGATCTGGAGTGCGGCGCCGGATATGTCGGCCGGGCGCGCTGCGCGGCGGGACCGGGCTCGAACTGGTTCAGAAGCTCCTTTGCCACCCCGAATGGACCGCCGGGTTTCGGCGGCGTCCCGGGCGTCCGCACCAAGATGGGGCGCGACGGGTCGGATCCCGACTCCCTCCCAATCGCGATCCAGCGGAGATCCGTATTCCCTCATGGCGCCTCCCCGTGCCCTATCTGTGGGCAACGGTAGCCGCCCGGGGACCGTGGGCGCTTTCGGCCTGGCGACAAGATCTTTCGGCCCAGCGGCAAGCTCGCCCAGACCCGCCTGGCCGCTGTCATCAAGCCGTCATTTCCGGCTCTGCCGCCCTCCTCTCCCGGGCCTCTCCCGGCGTGTACCCGAACTGCGCCTTGAAGCAGGTGCTGAAATAGGCCTGGGAGCCGAACCCGACTGCGTAGGCCACCTCGCTCGGGCGCTCCCCGGCCTGCAGCCGCTCGAGCGCCTGCTGCAGCCGGTAGCCCCGGACGTACTCCGCCGGCGTGAGTCCAGTAAGCGCCTTCAGTTTCCGTTGCAATTGCCGCTCGCTCACGGCCAGCGCGCGCGCCAGCAGAGGCGGACCGAACTCCGGATCACCGTGCCGCGCCGCGGTAGCCGACGACAGCTTTGCAAGGAACCTCTGGTCGCGCTCGTTCAGTTCCGCCGGCGGGTGCTGATCAAAGCGCAGCTCGCGCGCGTAACGTCGCTGCAACAGGTTGCGAATCTCGAGCAGGTTCTGGATGCGCCGCTTGAGTTCGTCCTCGTCGAACGGCTTGGTCAGGTAGTCATCCGCTCGTTCCCCGAGCCCCTTGAGCTTGTCCTGTTCCCCATCGAGCGCCGTCAGCAGGATCACCGGGATGTGGCTCGTGCGTTCATCACTCTTCAGGGCACGGCAGACCTGGTAGCCGTCCTGTCCGGGCAACATCACGTCGGATACTACGAGGTCGGGCGATTCCTCCGTGGCCAGGCGCAGGCCCTGCTCGCCATCGGCCGCCAGCAGGCAGTGGTAACGAGGTGCCAGAAGCTCGCCGAGGTACGCACGCATGTCGTCGTTGTCCTCGATCACCAGCACGGTCGCGTCCCAACCCGGCGGATCCGATTGCAGGGGCTCTGCGGCCTCGGCGTCCACACTCGGCCCAGGGGCCGGTTCCATCCCGGCCGGTCCCGCAGCCGCGAGCGGCAGGCGAATCCGAAACCGCGAGCCCACCCCGGGTTCGCTCTCGACGCTGACCGAACCACCCTGTGCCTCGACCAGCTGTCCCACCAGCGCAAGCCCAAGTCCGACCTCCGCCTCCCGGTCCGCAACCGTGGTGCCGGCAACAGACGGCTCGAAAAGTTGCCCGAGCCGCTCCGATGCAATGCCGCAGCCGGTGTCCTCGACCAGGAATTCCGCGGCGCCATCGGCATCCTGGAGCACCACGCGCACCCGACCGCCCGCAGGCGTGAACTTGACGGCGTTGGAAACCAGGTTGAGCAGGATGCCCTCGAGCGCCTCGGCGTTTGCCTGCACGATGAGGTCCTGCACCCTCCCGGGCGCAAGATCCACTCCTGACTGGGAAGCGCGCGAGCCGAAGGACGCAACGACCCGCCGCACGATGGCCGCTGCGGCCACGGGGCTCGGCGGTCCGGCCTGCCCGTGGCTCAGCCGCGCCAGGCTCAGCGTCTGCTCGACCAGGCGCAGCAATCGGCCGGCACCGTGCTCGATCACCGGCAGGCTCTCCCTGAACATCCCGTCCGGTGCCTTCTCGAGCAGCCGCGAAATCGGTCCAAGTATCACCGTGAGCGGCGTGCGGAACTCGTGCGAAAGCCTGGCGAGCATCCGGTCCCTGCTCTCGATCAGGGCGGCCAGCTCGATCGTCTGCTGCTTCATCACCCCCTGCTGCTCTTCCAGCGCGCTGGCCCGTTGCCCAACCAGTGCTTCGAGCTCGTCGTTTCTTGCCCGCAGCCTGCGGGTGCGTATCCGCACGACCGTTGTAACGAGCAACGCGAGGCACGCCAGGTAGCCTGCAATCGCCCAACGGCTGCGCCACCACGGCACCGGCAGATGAACCGGGTCGCCGACCAGGTAGATCCGGCGCGCTCTGACCGCCACCACCAGGAGGTCACCGCCGGAGTCCCGCAGCATGAAAGTCGGCTCGAACAGCCCGGCCGCGAGTGCCGGCACGTTTTCGCCCGCATACCCGGGACGATGACTGCCCGCGACGGTCGTTACCAGGCCCGTGTCGAGATCGATGCGTCGGATGCGGTGATTCATCCGGTCTGCGACCAGCACTTGCCGACCCTCGACCAGCAGGTTCTGGGGATAACGGAACTGCGCGGACCCCGCCAGTCCGCCATCGCCCGAGAATCCGGGCGAGCCAGCGACGCCGGCCAGCGTGCTGATCGTCCCCGTATCCGCATCGACCCTGCGGATCACATGGTTGTCACGGTCTGCGATGTAAAGGTTGCGCTCGCCGTCCCACCCGATGTCGGTCGGAAGCCTCAGCAATGCCGAAGTGGCGGCGCCTCCGTCGCCCGCAAATCCAGGCTGCCCTGGCGTGCCTGCAATTCTCGTCACTCGCTGGGTGCTGGCATCGATTCGAAAGACAGCGTTCAGATCGCCGTCCGCGATGTAGACGTTGTCGTCAGGGTCCACCCGCACTCCGAAAGACCGCTTCAGTGCCAACTGCTTCGGTTCGATGCCGTCCTCGAGTGACTCGCCACCGCCCGCATACAGGGCGATGCGGCCGGTCCCTGCGTCCACCCGGTCCACCCGTCCGCTGGCGTTGTATCCGATGTAGAGATTTCCTATCGAATCTACCGCCAGGCTAACCGGGCTATCGGACAGCTTGGCGGCTCGTGCCGGCACTGAATCCGGCGTCTTCGTGCCGCCACCAGCGACGGTCTCTATGACACCGCTCGACAGGTCTATCCGTCGGATTCGACCGCCGTCGTCCCGGCCCGTGTCGAGATAGAGCAGGTTCTCGGCGTCCGCCCACGCCATGGCGACAGGGTGGCTGAGCGACGCAGCGCGACGATCGCCACCGTCGCCTTCGAGGCTGCGCTTGCCGTTCCCGGCGAACGTGGAAACGACCGGCTCGGAGGCCTCGGCACCGAGACCGAGACCGAGCACGACCACCGAGAGTACGAACCGGCAGCGCATCATGGCGCTGCGCCACTCACCGCCGCTACCGCACCTGAAGCCCGCCTCCTGGCGCGTTCACGGGCCTCGCTCGGCGGGTAGCCGAACCGCGCGCGGAAGCAGGCCGAGAAATGGGTGAGCGAAACGAAACCGCTCTCGGCCGCGACCTCCCCGGTACGCGCCCCGTCCACGAGCCGCTCGAGCGCTCTCTGCAGACGATAGTCACGCAGGCACTCTCCCGGTGTCAGTCCGGTCAGCGCCTTCAGCTTGCGCTGCAGCTGGCGTTCGCTGACCGCGAGCGCCGAAGCCATCGAGTGCAGCTCCAGAGTCGGATCGCGGTGCCGTGCGTCGAGCAGGTGGCCGAGCTTCGCGAGGAAAGCCCTGTCGCGCTCGCCCAGGCCCTCGGGCAGGCTGCGCTCGAAGCGCAGGTCGCGTGCATAGCGCCGCTGCAGCAGCGCACGCAGGTCCATCAGGTTGCGGACCCGAAGCAGCAGTTCCTGCTCGCTGAATGGTTTCGCGAGGTACTCATCTGCCAGCTCGGCGAAGCCCGACAACCTGTGATCGCTGTCGCCCAGCGCCGTCAGCAGCACGATGGGTATGTGGCAGCTGCGTTCGTCGTGCCTGATGCTGCGGCAGAGTGCAAAGCCGTCCTGTCCGGGCAGCATCACGTCACTGACGACGACGTCCGGCATTTCCCCCAGGATGACCGCGAACGCCTCGTGCCCGTCGTCGGACTCCAGGCAGCGGAACTGTGCCGCCAGCACACCGGTGATGTAGCGGCGCATGTCCGGGTTGTCCTCGACCACCAGCACGGTGGCGACAGGACCCGTCGCCTGATGCGCTTCGACGGTTCGTGCAGCGCCGGTCTGCATCGCTATAGCTTCACGCTCCGCCAGCCTTGCCGTGCGATGACTGCTGCGTACGCCGGCCTCCCTCCGCTGCGCCGCCAGCGGCAAATAGACACGAAACGTCGAGCCGCGTCCCGGCTCGCTTTCGAGCTCCACGCGTCCGCCGCAGGCCTCCGCCTGCTCGCGCACGATCGCGAGCCCGAGGCCGGAGCCTGGGATACGTTCCCCCTCGTCATGTGCCCGTTCGAAGGGCTGGAAGATCCGTTGCTGGTCGTCCCGCCCTATCCCGCGCCCGGTATCGGTGACAGTCAGTACGCCCTTGCCCGGCTGCGCCTCGAGATTCACGGTGACCGAGCCGCCGGCCGGCGTGTACTTGATCGCGTTGGAAACCAGGTTGACTGAAATGCTCTCGAACGCCTCGGCCGAGCTCTGCAGGGCCAGGTCGTCCAGCCGACCGCGGACCAGGTCGACGCCGTGCTCTGCGGCGACCGGCTCGAACGAGTCGAGCAGCCCCTGGATGACCGGCAGCGCCGCAACAGGCCCGGAATCCTCGTCCGCCCTTCGCTCGATTCCGGCCAGCCCACGCATGTGATCGACGAGCCGGAGCAGCCGGTTCGCGTTCCGCTCGACGACATCGAGGTACTCACGCTGCATCGGCGTGACGGTCAACTCGCGCGATGGCCCGATGGTCTGTCGGATTTCCTCGAGTGGTGCCTTGAACTCCGCGGAGATTCGCGTGAGCAGTTGCTGCCGGGTGGCGGCGAGCCGATGGAGCCGACCGGCCTGGCGGGCAACCGTCGCCTGCTGCTCGGCCAGCACTCGGGTTCTTTGCTCGACCTCGGCCTCGAGCGCTCGGCCGCGGGCTCGCAGCTGGTACGCACGCAGCTCGGACGAGCCGTAGAGCAGTGATCCGAGCGCGACCAGCGCAGCGAGCCATGTCCACGGCGACAGGTACCAGGGCGGCGGGACTGTGAACGCTGCACCGATCCGGAAAATCCTCTGCGCCCGAGGGGAGGACACGAAGATCTCGCCAGCCGGACCCACTGCGATGCCGACTGGGGTGGGCAGCGTCGCATCGACAGCCACGACGTTGTCCGCTCCGTATTCGCCCGGGCCGGTCCCGGCGATCGTTCGAACGACGCCGGTTGCAAGGTCGAGCTCGCGCACCCGGTGGTTCAGCACGTCGGCGATCAGCAGCGCCCGAGAACCATTGAACTGCAGGTCCTGCGGCCAGTTGAAGCGAATCCCATCCGCGGCGCCGTCGCCGGAGTGTCCTTTTTCGCCTGGCGTGCCCGTCAGCGTACGTATCGATCCGTCGGCCGGGTTGATGACGCGAATGACATGATTGTCAGCGTCGGCGAGGTAGAGCATGCCGTCCCTATCGACGGCCAGCGCGCTCGGACCGTTCAACAGCGCATCGGTCGCGCTGCCGCCGTCGCCCGAGAATCCCGGAATTCCGCGCTGGCCCGCTACGACCTCGAGCCGACTCGTGCGCGGATCCATCCGGAATACCGCGTGCAGGTTCGAATCAGCAATGTAAAGCGCCCCGGCTTCGTCGACCGCAACGCCAGTGGGTGCGCCGAGCGCCAGCGACTTCGCATCCCCGCTCTCTTCCTGGAGCGTCCCCCCGCCAGCGGCGAGTTCGGCTCGCCCTGTGGCGAGATCGACCCGCCAGACCTCGCCCAGCATGGTTCCGACGTACAAGGAGCCTTGACGGTCCAGCGCCAGGCCCTGCGGCGCCGAGACGTCGGCCAGTGTGGTTACCGCGCCTGTTGCTGCGTCCACCCGACCGACGCGGTTGTTCTCGTAGTCTGAAAAATACAGGTTGCCAGCAGCGTCGCAGGCCAGACCGTAAGGTTCGGCAATCGCGGCGCGGTAGTGCTGCTCTCCTTCCGCAACAATCCCGGGCTCGCCCGTGCCGACATAAGTGGACAGGACGGGCGACCCGTCACAGCACTCGGTCTTCGGGTTCCCCTGTCCCGCAGCGCCCACGGCTGACAGCAGGACTGACGCGAGAAGCCATCCTCTTGATCCAATCGGCCACATCAATCGACGTGACGCCATCCCTGCGCAGACCCTTTTGCGAGATTTCTTAGTTAATTGATCGCGGACTTCGTCAGATCTCTTATCGCAACCGCCGCCTCGCAGTCGGACTCCGCTACTGCGCCGACGTCGTCGCAATCAGCCTGGAATCCTCCAGGGCTGCCTTGCGGTGAATCGTGATGGCCTGGTAGTCCGGATTCTGAATCATCTCCAGGAACGCCTGCTTCGACGGATATCGAACCAGCAGCACGCCCGATTCAGCATGACGATGGGCTGATTTTCCGCAACGTCTGCGAGCAATGCCTGTACATGCAGAAGAAAAGCTTCGCCAGCCAGCTCCATCGCAGCTATCTCCCGCCCCGGGTCCGCTAGAGTCGGTGAGATTACCGCAAGCCAAAGCTGCCGTCCTCTGAGCTGGCCGACAGATACTTGCACATCCGACGCCGTGTGCCGGCAGCTAGTCTTTCATTGCGGTGCATTCGACTCGAGCCACCGCTGCCACTGCCGACGGCGGGATTCCTGCACCTGGGCCAGGTGGCGGCCCACCCGTTGCTGCGCTTGCTCGCTCCAGTCGATGACGCTTGCCTTGCGTGCAGCGTCCGGAACCCCGATCGCCGAAGGGACTCCAGCGCCTGAATCTATCCGATCCGCGAACGTGTCTGTCCGGTTCTGCGTGTCGCCGTTGTTCACGCGCGAGTACAGCGTGACGAAGGTCGAGCCGTATCCGGTCAGGCCCTGGTAGTCGCCGACGAACAGTCCGCCCGCAAACGGCGCATTCAGCATGTCGAAGTTCCCGGCCAGGCGCTTCTCGCGCCAGGTCACGCGATCGCGCGAAGTCGCGAGCCACAGTTCGGTCGGCTGGAACGTGCCGGTGCCGGATTGACGGAAATCGTAGTAAGCGACTCCGATCGTTCCGTCCTGCAAGGCGGCCAGCGTCGGCGTGAAAGCCGGCACCGACGGATCCGGGTTGATCCGCAGTGGGGGGCTCCAGCTCGCACCGCCATCGCCGGACCAAGCCAGTGCGATCGCATCGTGCCTGCCTCCGGTGAAGCGCGAGTCCTGCCAGGCCGCATACAGCGTGCCGTCGATCGGGTCCACCGCGAACGTCCCGAGGATCTCGCCCGCGCGAACTGCGATCTGCGGCGATGAGGGGATCCGGGTGCCCACCGGCAGGATCTCGGTGATGCGCACCGGCTCGGACCAGTTGAGCCCCTTGTCGTCCGAGCGGATCACTGCAAGGTATCCGACGGTCCGACTCGGATCATCCGGCGCGGGTACGAGCTCCGTGAAGAAGTTGAAGACTGCGCCATCGGGCGCGACGACCACGACGTTGCCGATGGTCTGCCGCCCTGCACCACCGGGGTCGTAGATCACTTGCGGAGCTGCCCAGCTGATTCCGCCGTCCGTGGAGCGGGCGAGCAATGTCGGTCCCCAGCCCTCCGGGTCCAGGCGATCCCAGACCGCGTACACGTAGCGAGCGTCGGTGGGATCTATCGTGACGCTCTCCTTGTCGTGGAAATACTGCGAACCGTCGTCGTCGGCCAGCACGATGCTCGGGCCCCAGCTGAATCCGCCATCGACGGACCTCGCCGCGAGCACGGCGCTGCGCGCACCGGATGTGAGCGCGCTGCCGGTGAAGGCGATGCCGACCTGCACGACCGTGCCGCCGCCGATGCTGACCCAGGGATCCGAGGTCCGCGCGAACTCACCGCCTGCGCAGACCGAGAACGGCGCCGCCTGGTGGCCGCTCCAGCTCGTACCGCCGTCCACCGAGACGGCGGTCACGAGTCCACGCGCGCCTCCGTCCGAGAGCCGGTCCTGCTGCCATGCAGCGACCAGGTGATTCGGGTCCGCGGGATCCATCGCCAGGTGTGGCTCGACTTCTGCGTTCGCGTGGATTACCGAGCCCTCGGGCACGGCCAGGCAGCCGGCCGCGAACGGCGTGGCCTCGGAGACGCGCACGGCCGTGGGTGTCGTAAAGACCGGTGGGACCGATAGTTCGGGCGGCAGCGTGGGGCCACTGCCGGATCCACCGCCGCCTCCGCAGGCCGCAAGTCCGGTCGCCGCAATGATCTGCAGCAGGGCCTGACGCGCTTGCGCGTTGCGATGCATCGATCTGCCCCCTGTCGAGTCGCTTCGAGGTCGATTCTGCCTCAAGAGGCAGCAACGGAGGGCAGGTTCGTCGGCATCGGTCGGGGCCGGCCGGCGTATCGAACGCAGTCAGCGTCAGTCGAGGTCAGTGTCGTCCTCGCTCATCGACGCCTCGAAACTGGCGATGTCGAGCCGCCTCATGCGCGTGCTGGTCGTGACCGACTCGTCCCAGCAGATTGCCCGGTTGCGCCCGGCGGCTTTCGCGAGCAGCAGCGCCTGGTCGGCCCGCTCGATGGATTGCTCCACGCTGACGCCGGGGTCCAGCAGCGCCAGTCCGAACGAAACGGTCGCATGAAGCTCGATGCCATCGGGAGTGCGGACCAGCGGTGCGCTGGCGAGCCCGTCGCAAACGCGCTTGATCGCCGCGCGGCCGAGGTCGAGATCCGCGCCGGGCAGCGCGATCAGGAATTCGTCGCCGCCGTAGCGATACACCTTGTCGTAGGGCCGCAAATGCCTGCGCAGGTATCGAACGGTCTCGGCCAGCATCTGGTCACCCATCGGATGACCGTAGGTGTCGTTGATTTCCTTGAGGTGGTCCACGTCCATGAAGACGATGCAGCAGGTCTGCACACCGCGCTTTGCCAGGTCGTGCCACTGGTGCAACTCGGGCAGCATGTCTGAGCGACCGCAGGCCCCGGTCAGCGAGTCGAGGTTTCGCAACTGACCCTGGATCTGCCTCTTCAGGTTGTCTAGCGCTTGTCGCAGCCGGGCGCTCCCGGCGACCAGTTCGTCGAACTTCCCGCGTGTGATCGGCACACCGTCCGCGACCTCGCGAAGCAGCCGCGCTGCCGTCCGGTGCAGGCGCTCGTGCTCGGTCCCGATCGCGGCGAACGCGGGCTGTCCCCATAGTTCGGCCGGCGCCCGTTCGTAGTACCACTGGCCGAGGCGGCAATTGAGCTGCGCGTGCGTACCGAGTTCCTTCGGGTCGATCGGCAACCTGCAGACGATCGACCGCAGCAGGTTCTCGTGCCACTCGGCGTGGTCGCGGGTCGCCTGTTCCAGGGCCTCGAGCGTCCTGCGCGACCTGGTCGGATCCATGTTCAGCATCGGTGCCTACTCCCGTATCATCCGCGCCGTCCCTGAGCGCGAAGTCCCGTCAACGAGGGTCGGGCGCCAGCGCAGCCGAAACGCGCTTTTGCCCGGAGCCATGTCCGTTAGGACCGCAGGTACAGCTTCCTGCTCCGCGGATTCGTGCACAAGACTTGAAACGGCTTCACAGGCCGTCGAAACTCGTGAAATACATCACAAATCCGGGTTGTAACCGCCGAACAGGCGCGCCGGCGTGCCCGCCTAGCTCCGCAGGACGCGCTCGAAGAACTCCACCGTGCGACGCCAGGCGAGGCCGGCGGCCTCGGGGTCGTAGCGCGGCGTCGTGTCGTTGTGGAAGCCGTGCTGCGTGTCCGGATAGAAGTGCGCGGTGTGCTTCACGCCCGCGGTCTTCAGCGCCGCCTCGTACGGTGGCCAGCTCGCGTTGACCCGCTCGTCGTTGGCGGCGAAATGCAGCAGCAGTTCGGCCTTGATGGCGCCTACCGACTCGAGTGGCGGCGCGCTGCCGTAGAACGGCACGGCTGCCGCAAGGTCGGGCAGTGCGGTGGCGAGCCGGTTTGCGATCGCGCCGCCATAGCAGAAACCGACCACCCCAAGACGTCCGTTCGTGCCGGGCTGGGAACGCAGGTAGCCGGTCGCGGCGATGAAGTCCTCGAATGCCTTGGGCTGCTCGAGATCCTTGAACAGCGCGCGGGCGCGATCCTCGTCACCCGGGTAACCACCGAGCGGAAACAGTGCATCGGGCGCCAGTGCCACGAAGTTCTCCAGCGCGATGCGCCTCGCGACATCCTCGATGTGTGGATTGAGCCCGCGGTTCTCGTGCACGACCAGCACGAGCGGCAGCGGCCCGTCGGCCTTGGCCGGCCTGACCAGGTAGCCGCGTGCCTTTCCGTAGCCCTTGGGCGAGTCGTATTCGACGAAACGCCCATCGAGGCGCGGGTCGGTCGGTGCAACCTGCTGCGCCTCGGCAAACCGCGGACTGAGCGCACCCAGCAGGGCCGCGGCGGTTACGGAGCCGACGGCGAACTTCCCCACCCTCTCGAGGAAAGTGCGTCGGTCGATGTCGCCGTGCACGTACTGGTCAAAGACCAGCAGCACCTCGGGATCGAAGTCGCTCGCTCGCTGCATTGGCTTGTCTGCTGGCATGGTCGTCTCCGCTGTCAGAGCTGGTGTTTGTGACGATCACTCCGTCGTGGCGTGATCAGCAGTCACGGGATTGAGCCGTTCCAGGCGCGCAGGAACGTGCTTGTGCCAGGGAGTTCCCGCGAGGAAATCCCGCTGCGTCAGGTCCGTCAGCTCGTTCGGCGCCACTCCGGCGCGGCGCAACGAGCCGTCCGCAGCCGGGTAATCGAGTCCCTGCCCGTTCGGCAGCGAGATGTGCCCCGGCTGCATCGTCTCAGTGATTTCGGCGACGACTTCCGTGCTGCCGCGCCGCGTCGCCAGCCGCAGCGTATCGCCGCTCGAGCAGCCCAGCTTCGCGGCGTCCGCGGGACTCAGTCGCAGCGTCCCGAACCGGCCCTTGCGATGCCAGCTCGCGTCGCGCACCAGCGTGTTGCTGGTGTCGCTGCGGCGTTCTCCCGCCGAGAGCACCCAGGGATACTCCTCGTCGCGGGACGGAACTTCGCGATCGAGACGTTCGAGTTCCGGAATCAGCTCGGCAAGATAGAGGTTGATGCGGTGATCCGGCAGACCGATCGCCCGCCAGCTCTGCTCGTAGTCACTGACCGCGAAAATCAGTCCCGAGGGATTCGACAGGATCGCGTCGAACAGGCGGTTGCCGGCCAGCAGCGGCGGTCCGCCGAATCCAGCCTTCGCCGCCGCCTGCGGCTGGGCTCGCAGGAACAACTGCGCGACACCCCAGAGCGAGGCCGCGGACGCCATTCCAGCGGGCAACGTCGGTCCGAGCGTACGGTAGAGCGCAACCGAGGCATGGCGCGCGATCCGGGGATTTCGTGCGGCCTTCCAGGCAAAGGCCAGCGAAAAGGCCATCCGGCCGAGGCGCGCAGCGCGCCGCAGCGGTGCGTAGTCACGCTCGCTGAGTTCGCCGAGCGCCTCGATGAGCCTGGCGTGGATCTCCGCCTCGGTGAGCGTTCCGGGCAGCGGCGCGAACAGCGGCGGGCGCAACTGGAAGCCGTTGCGAGGGAATTCGAGGTTGAAGAACGTCGCTTCGGGCTTCTCGAACTGGCTGCTGGCCGGCAGCACGTAGTCCGCCTCGCGCGCCGTCTCCGTCATCGCCACGTCCACGACGACGGAGAATTCGAGCGCGCGCAGGGCCTGCCTCATGCGCTGGCTGTCCGCGAGCGAATGCACCGGGTTTGCGCACTCGATCCACATCGCACGGTAGCGCCCAGGGTGATCGGTCAGGATCTCCTCCGGGATCACGTTGCAGGGTACGAGCCCGATGATGATCTTCGCGCCGACCACGGGACTTCGCCGGGCGGGACGCGCGGCGCTCCCGCGTCCGCGGCTCGCGCCCTCGCCCTTGCTGAGCTTCGACAATGACAGCAGGGGCACGAACGCGTTGCTGGTCCCCTCGCGGCCGTAGTGCCCGGTCAGCAGCCACACCAGCCGCTGCAGGTAGCTGTTCAACGTGGAATTGACGTTCATCTGCACGCCGAGGTCTTCCATCATCGAGACGCTGCGGGCATCGGCGATCCGTCGCGCCGCCTGCCGCAGCAGGCTCTCCTCCACGCCGCAGATTTCCGCATAGCGCGCCACGTCGATCTTCCGCAGCACCGGCTCGATCTGCTCGTATCCGCTCGTGTGCTCCGCAATCCAGTCGCTGGCAACCCGCTGCTCCTGCACGAGGATCGCGGACAGCGCGGCAAGGCACCAGGCGTCCGTGCCCGGGCGTGTCGCCAGGTGGATGTCGGCCAGCTCGGCAGTCTCGCTGCGACGGGGGTCGATCACGATCAGGCTGCGCTTCGGGTCCTTCTGGATCTCGCGCAGCACGACGCGCGTGCGCGCTATGCCATGCGAGTGCCACGGGTTCTTGCCGACGAAAACCGCCACCTCGCAGTGCTCGAAGTCGCCGTGCACGCCGGTGCCGAGCATCTTCCCGGCGACCCAGAACTCGCCTGTCTTCTCCTGTGCCAGCGCATTCGAGCGGTACCGGACGCCCAGCGCCTTCTGCGTGCTGTCGGCGTAGGTCCCGCCCAGGTGGCTGCCCTGGTTCGCACCGCCGTAGTACAGGATGCTCTCGCCACCGTGGCGGTCCCTGATTGCGGCCAGTCGCGCAGCGACTTCCCGGATCGCCGTGTCCCAGTCGACGGGTTCAAAGCTCCCGTCGCTGCGGCGCCTCATCGGCGAGCTGATCCGGTCGGCTCCGTTCTGGTAGTAATCGAGGCGTTGCGACTTCTCGCAGACGTAACCCTTCGAGACCGGATGCGCGTCGTCGCCGCGAATCTTCGTGATGCGCCGGCCAGAGGTCTGCACCTCCAGCCCACAGTTGAGCGCGCAGATGATGCACGCGGTCTTCCGCCAGGGTGCTGTTGCGTCGTCCGACATCTGCGCGCTCCGAGGGGACTCCGCCTAGCATACCGCGGTCTGTCTGCGGACCTCAGGCAGTAGTCCCCCGCCGGCAGCGCGGCTACTTGTTGTAACGGTACGCGGAGAACATCGCGTCCATGCGCTCGTCCTGTCCCTTGCTGAACCGGACCATGCAGTAGTCGTCCGTGTAGTCCATGAAGTTCTCGATCGGGTCCGGCCCCGCAGCCGAGCAGGTGTCCCGCCCGGTCGGGCAGCCGTAGGCCGCCGAGCGCTCGGCCGCGGTGTCCGCGACGCTGTCGCCGGTCTTGGAACAGCCACCCTGGAAGGTGTGGTAGAGCCCCATCCAGTGTCCGACCTCGTGCGTGCCGGTGTCGCCCTCGTTGTAGGGTGCTGCGCTGCCGCCCGGCAGCGAGCTGTACAGAAGCACGACGCCGTCCTCGCTCGGCCTGGACGCATAAGACGATGGGAAAGTCGCCCAGCCGAGATACCCGCCGCTCGGGTTTGCCGTGTAGATATTGAGATCGTCCGCGCTGCCCTGACGGAGCGCTGCCTTTGCGCTCGCCTCCGCCGAGGATCCCGGGGTCATCGCGAACCAGGCGCTGCTGTCCGTGTAGTCGGTTGCGACGAGATTGAAGCTCCATCCGGTGCTGGCAAAGGCCGCATTGAGGATGCTCATCTGCGCGTTGATGTCGCCTGAGCTCAGCTTTCCGGTGTTGCCGGAGTGGATGACGTGGAAATAGACGTTGACGACTCCACCTGTGACGCCGCCGCCACCACCGCCGCCGCCACCACCGCCACCGGGCTTGCCCTTGTCCGGATTCTGACGGCCGAGCTGCTGTGCCCGGGCGGCGATCAGCGGCCCGATCTTCTCCTCCACCGTCGCACGCTCGAGATCCGACAGCGGCCTGGTCGCGCATCGCGCGCCGCTTTCGACGAACACCCGCTGGCTGGGCCACTGCTTGTCGCCCACCCAGAAGGGCCGCCCGTTGCCCGGATCCTGCGCCGTGGCCGAAGCCGCCCAACCAGCAAGCACTGCAAACAGCACGACAGACGTCTTGCGATTCATCGACATTTCCCCCTGCGTCGCGAGAGGCGCCCAGCCTCATTCGCGCGGCCGGCGGAACATACACCGGAAGGGGCTGGGATCACCAGCCTCAAGTTCTGAACTGATAACCGGGTGGCGGCGCGGGTTTCAGATCGTCCTGCGCGCCAGGTTCCGGAGCGTGGACGTTCACACGGCCGAAAAAGGAAGGCCCCGGCTAGCGGGGCCAATCAGGGGGGAAATGCGTTCAAGCGCCGCTACTTTGGCGCGGATCCGACCGTCGAGGAAATACGGATAACTCACTCTGCCGCTGCGGCATTTCCCGGTACGGAGGCGGCCTCGACCTTGCAGCAGTGCTCTGCGAGGAATGCTTCGATCAGTTCCAGCACCTGTGTTCGTGTGGTGCCGCTCGAGAGCCAGTGATCCTCGCCTGCCAGCTTCACGTAGCGGTGGGCCTTGCCCGCTTCCTTGAGTGCCCTTGCCATCGTTTCAGACTGGCTGGACGGGACCACCGTGTCGTCAGTCCCGTGCAGCAGCAGGATCGGCGCTTTCGCCGCAGCCGCATGGCGTGCTGGCGAACGAGCCGCAACGCCCGGATCGCTCGCGCTGCCGATGTGCTCTCGCCAGTAGGCGATCGAGTCGGACTGCTCGCCCTGGCGACGGGACACGTCGCCGAGCATCTGCGGCAGGTCCGACACGCCGTTCACGCTGACGGCGCACGCGTACAGGTCCGGCGTCAGCGTCGCGCCGGCGAGAGCCGCATAGCCACCGTAGCTGCCGCCGACGATGCAGATTCTCCCCGGATCGACCAGACCGGACTCAACCAGGTAACGGACCCCGTCGCTCAGGTCGTCCTGCATGCGACCGCCCCACTCCCGGTAACCGGCCAGCCGGAAGTCCCTTCCGAATCCCGTTGAACCGCGAAACTGCGGCTGGAGCACGACGTAGCCCCGCGTCGCCAGGAACTGCGCCCACCAGTCGAATCCGCCGGAATCCCGTGACGCCGGTCCGCCATGCGGCAGGATCACGCCCGCCCGCCTGCCCTCCGTCCGCGCTGCCGGCAGCGTCAGATAGGCTGGGATCTGCGCGCCGTCCCGGGCCGGGAAACTGAGCGCGCGGACTTCGCCGAGCGCAACGCCTTCGAGCGCTGGATAATTCCCGCCGACCAGGTCCGCCTTCTTCGCGGCAAAGTCGACCAGGTAGTACACCGGTGGAAAACTGGCAGCCTCGACCCGTACCAGCGCGCGACTCCCGTCGGCCGATCGGTCGATCACGTCCACACGCTTTCCCGGATAGGCCTTTTCCAGCGCACGCTGCTCTCGCGCTCGCACCGGATCGATCCAGTGCACGCCGGGGCGCAGGCCGCCCGTCTGGAATCCCAGCACGACTCCGGTCGCCGGATCACGCAGTGCGCCCTCGACCTCGCCGTTCGGCTCCTCGAACAGTTCGCCCGGCGCATCGGGATTGTCGATCGGCATGGCCCATGCCCTTGAACGATCCGTGCCGTTCTCGCCGATCAGCACCAGCGACTTCCGATCCGCCGTGACCCCGGCCAGCCTGAGTTCATCCTGGCCCGCCTGCCGGTAAACGGTCTGCCAGCCTCGGTCCTTCTTCAGCAGCACCGAGAACTCCCGGCTCTGCGCGTTCCACTCGGAACGAGCCAGGGGCGCTCCCTGCTCGTCAACCAGCCAGCTCGCGGTGTATGCGGTGCCCTGCTCGATGACCCGGCCCTTTCCGTTGTCCGTATCGACCGCGAAGAGCGTGTTGATCCAGCCCGAATCCCCGCGCTCATCCGCGAGCCGAGTCCCGACGGACTGCCGAAATCGCGTGGCGGTGAAGTCCCAGGTCGCCATGAACACGGTACCGGGCACGTTGGGGCGGACGGCCACCATCTCGGCGCCGGAAACCCACTGGCGATCAGGATCGTCCATCAGCAGCATCCGGGGCGGACGGTCGTCGAGTCCCGCCGCCAGCGTGCGCCAGAATTCCCAGGTCCCGCGAACCTCAGGCAGCCGTGCTTCGCGCAGCGTGGTGCTCAGCTCGACCAGCAGGGTCTTCTCATCCGCCCAGCCCAGGCCCCGCAACGTATCCGATGCTGCCATGCCCATCACTCGCAGCGGGTCACTGCTGCCGACACGGAACATCATGACCTTGGCGCCGGACGGCGTGTCGCGATCGACCGCCAACGTGCTGCCGTCCGGCGACAGCGTCACGAACCGGAACTCCGACGACTGCGCGAACGCCGAAGCTGGCGGCGGCGCCTGTGGGTCTGCCGCGAACAGGGCTCCGGACGACAGCCCCGTCAGGAGCAAGAGCAACCGGCCCGGCAATGAGGATGCTGTTCGACTCAACTTCGTTCTCCTCCCTGACGTACAACGGCTTCGAATTGCCGGGGCCTTCCCTGCCGCACGAGCCGGACTCTAAAGTTAAACCGCCAAGCTCGTCCTCGCAACGCCATGCGCATTCCCCCGCGTGCGGCGCAGACCGGTCGAGTCAAACGAGGCACAATGGGATCGACATCCCGCCAGTCAGAGTCCGGAGCGGGCCCTGCGCAGCTCATCAGGACGGCAAAGGTCACATGTACATCGTAATGATCGCATCCGAATGTGCGCCGGCCGCCAAGGTCGGCGGCCTCGCCGACGTCGTCTACGGCCTGAGCCGCGAACTCGAGCTGCGGGGGCACGCGGTCGAGATCATCCTGCCGAAGTACGACTGCATGCGGGCGGACCAGGTCCGTGGCCTGGAGATCAGCTACCGCGACCTGTGGGTGCCCTGGGACGGTGGCGCGATCCGCTGCACGGTGTGGTTCGGCTTCGTCCACGGTCGCAGGTGTTTCTTCATCGAGCCGCATTGCCAGCAGCAGTTTTTCAACCGTGGAACGTATTACGGTTTCGCCGACGACGCGGAGCGCTTCGCGTTCTTCAGCAAGGCGGCACTCGAGTACCTGCTGCAGGCCGGCAAGCGTCCGGACGTGCTGCACACGCACGACTGGCATACCGGCCTCGTCCCGGTCCTGCTCTACGAGCTCTACGCCGGCGCGGGGCTCGCCGACCTGCGCGCGTGCCACACGATTCACAACTTCCGGCACCAGGGCATCACGGGGCCTGTCATCCTGCAGGTAACCGGGCTGGGCCGGCCCGAGTATTTCGGTGCACCCGACCGGATGGGGGACGACCTCGATCATCACGCGATCAACATCACCCGCGGCGCGATCCTGTACTCGAACTTCGTGACCACCGTCTCCCCGCACCATGCCTGGGAGGTGAGGCACAGCGACGTAGGGTTCGGCCTCGGGCACACGCTGCACCTGCACCAGGACAAGTTCGGCGGCATCCTGAACGGCCTCGACTACGAGATGTGGAATCCCGAACTCGATCCGCACATCCCCAGCCATTTCAGCCGATCGAGCGTCGGGAAGAAGGCCGGCAACACCCGCGCCCTGCGCGAGCGGCTGCTGTTGCGCGACGCGGCCCGCCCGATCGTCGCCTATGTCGGGCGCCTCGATGCGCAGAAAGGCCTGCACCTGATACGCCACGCGATCTTCCATTCGTTGCAGCATGAAGCGCAGTTCGTGCTGCTGGGATCGGGCTCCGAGCACGGGATCAACGAGGACTTCTGGCAGCTGCGCTGCAGGCTCAACGACGACCCGGACTGTCACCTCGAGATCGGCTACGACGAGGACCTGGCCCACCTGATCTACGCCGGAGCGGACCTGCTGGTGATGCCGAGCCTCTACGAGCCTTGCGGACTGTCGCAGATGATCGCGTTGCGCTATGGCACGGTGCCGGTCGTGCGGGCCGTCGGCGGCCTCAAGGACACGGTGTTCGACTGGGACTTTTCCGAGCGGCCGCGCCATGAGCGCAATGGTTTCGTTTTCGAGCATGCCGACAACCGGGGTCTCGAGTCCGCGCTGGATCGCGCGCTCGGACTGTGGCATGGCGAGCCCGCGCTGTTCCGGGATCTCGTGACACAGGGTATGAGCTGGGACTACTCCTGGAATCACCCGGCGCAGCATTATCTCGGCGTGTACGAGTTCATCCGGCACCAGCAGGACTCGTGAAGCCTTCGATCCCGGAGTACATCGACGGACTGCCGAACCTGAGCGGTTCGCAGGAGCTGATCGAGCGGGCCATCGCCGAGGCGCAGGAGCAGCCGGTGTTCCTGGCGGAGAGCCGCATTCCCTTCGAGGGGATTCGAAGCGCCTGTGCGATCGCGCTGCACATGCACCAGCCACTCGTGCCGGCCGGCGGCACGGACCTCCGCTCGGCCGCATTGATCGGCAACCTCCAGTACATGTCCGAGCACCCGGATGTCGGCGACAACCACAACGCCGCCGCTTTCCGCCGCTGCTACGCGAGGATGGGCGAATTCATCCCGGAACTGCTGGCGGAGGGCCTGCAGCCGCGGGTCATGCTCGAGTACTCGGGAACGCTGCTGCACGGGCTGCGCCTGATGGGCGCGGACGACGTGATCGAGAGCCTGCGACGGGTGACCTGCGAACCGCAGTATCGCCGCGCCGTCGAGTGGCTGGGCGCGCCCTGGGGCCACGCGGTCGCACCTTCGACTCCGGTACAGGACTTCCGGCTGCATGTAAGGGCCTGGCAGCATCATTTCGCAGCGATGTTCGGGCTCGAGGCGCTGGCCCGGGTGCGAGGTTTTTCTCCGTCCGAGATGGCGCTGCCGAACCATCCCGAGGTCGCTTACGAGTTCGTCCGGACGTTGCGGGACTGCGGCTACCGCTGGCTGCTCGTCCAGGAACATACGGTGGAGGAGCCGGCCACCGGCGCGTCGCCCCGCCGACCCCACCTGCCCCACCGGCTCGTCTGCCGCAACGCGGCTGGCGAGACGGCCAGCATCATCGCGATCGTCAAGACGCAGGGCTCCGACAGCAAGCTGGTCGGGCAGATGCAGCCCTGGTACGAGGCCAGGAGCCTGGAGCGGGCCGAGCTCGCCGGGCGACCCGTGCCGCCGCTGGTGACACAGATCGCCGATGGCGAGAACGGCGGCGTGATGATGAACGAGTTCCCGTCCAAGTATTTCGAGGTCGTGCGGGAGGCTTCGCACAGCGATGTTCCGCTGCTGAACGCGACTGAATACCTGGAGCATCTCCACGTCCAGGGCATCCGCGGGCACGACCTCCCGGAGATCCAGCCGCTGTTCCATGGCCGCATCTGGGCGAACATGAAACCGGGTGATGGCGTCGGGCGCCTGCAGCAGGTCATCGAGGTGCTGCGCCGCGAGGACGATCGCTTCCACATGGACGGCGGCAGCTGGACCAGTGAGCTGAGCTGGGTTCAGGGCTATCAGAACGTGCTTGGCCCGATGGAGGAAGCGAGCGCCCTTTTTCACGAGCGGGTGACGCGCCGGCAGCTGCCCACCGGCGAAGGCCGGTACCGCAACGCACTGCTGCACCTGCTCGCTTCCCAGACGAGCTGCTACCGGTACTGGGGCCAGGGCCAGTGGACCGACTACGGGCGCGAAATCTGCCGGCGGGCCCGGGACATCGTGAGGCACGACTACTAAGGAGCCTGGGGAGCCGAGCGCCACGAGGCCTCGGACCGAAGCTCGATCGCCGTGCCGATATGTCGCCAAAAGCGGCGCATTGGTCTGATAAGGCTTTATCCGCATCTAAAGTCGCCCAATTGAATGGATCTCCGGGCAATGACTCATCTACGGCAAATACCGGAAAATCAATGCTGCGTCGCAGCATTGCTCATGTCAGAATTGCTCTACTTGCGTTGTCGCATGCATCTGCGCGGAGACGAGAGTTCATGGAATCCAGTCCACAAGCGGCCGGCGGTTACCCTGCAAGCCTCAGCCAGCCGGTAGTGCTCGCGAATGGCGTGGTCGTGATGATCAGGCCGATCCGTGCAGAGGACGCGCCACTGGAAGTCGAATTCCTGGAGGGCCTCTCGGGCGAATCGCGCTACCAGCGGTTTCTCTATGAACTGGACGAGCTCACGGACGAGATGCTCACGGAGTTCACGCAGATCGACTACCTGCGCGAAATGGCGCTGATCGCGGTGCTGGAACTGCCTCACGGGCCCCGGCAGGTCGGTGTCGCGCGCTATTCGGTCGCCCCTGACGGGCATTCCTGCGACTTCGCCATCGTGGTCGGGGATGCCTGGCGAGGTACCGGCCTTGCCCAGGAACTGCTTGGGCGGCTGGTCCGGATCGCGCGGGAGCGCGGCGTACGGATCATCGAGGGCGTCTCATTCGCCGAGAATCGCCGGATGCAGGGGCTCGCGCGCGCGCTGGGCTTCGAGACGCTGCCGGATCCCGAGGATCGGGACCTGGTGCGAATGCGAATGGCGCTGCAGTCCGAGCGGCTGGACGCGGGGCAGTGCTGAGAGGCAGCATCTATCGCTGCTAGAAGAACTATCCATTGGCCCTATCGATCGGCCGCCGCTATCGTTTGCGTACTCAAGTTTCACGTCTCACAACGGAGTCACGCAAATGAGCCCGATCATCAACAGCACGATCAAGCCCTTCACGGCCACCGCTTTCCACGACGGCGAATTCGTGCAGGTCACGGACGCGGACCTGAAGGGAAAGTGGTCCGTCTTCTTCTTCTACCCGGCCGACTTCACCTTCGTCTGCCCGACGGAGCTCGGTGACGTAGCCGACCTCTACTCCGAGTTCCAGAAGCTCGGCGTCGAGATCTACGGCGTGTCCACGGACACCCACTTCACGCACAAGGCCTGGCACGACGCCTCCGACACGATCAGGAAGATCCGATACCCGATGATCGGAGACCCGACGCACGCGATCAGCCGGAACTTCGGCGTGCTGATAGAGGACGAGGGGCTCGCGCTGCGCGGCACCTTCGTCGTCAACCCGGAGGGCGTGATCAAGGTCGCCGAGATCAACGACCTCGGCATCGGCCGCGACGCCAGGGAACTGCTGCGCAAGGTGCAGGCGGCACAGTACATCGCCGCGCACCCGGGCGAGGTCTGCCCCGCGAAGTGGACCCCTGGCGAGAAGACGCTGGCCCCCTCGCTCGACCTGGTCGGCAAGATCTGAGTCCGACCCCCTGCGCACCGTCTGCCCCGTCCCGGATTGCCGGACGGGGCAGACGCCCTAGCCGCAACGTCAAGGAGTACCCGACCCATGCTCGATGCCACGCTGAAGCAGCAGCTGCAGGCTTACCTGGCGCGCCTGACCGAGCCGGTAGAAATCGTCGCGACGCTGGACGAGAGCGACGCGGCGCGGGAAATGCGCGAGCTGCTGAGCGAGATCGCAACGCTGTCCAGCCTGATCACGCTCGAGCAGCGTGAGCCCGATGGCTCGGTCCGCGTGCCCTCGTTCAGCGTGAGCCGCGTCGGTGCCCAGATGGGCATCCGCTTCGCCGGAGTGCCGATGGGTCACGAGTTCACCTCGCTGGTGCTTGCACTGCTGCAGGCCGGTGGTCATCCGCCCAAGGCCGACGCCTCCATCATCGAACAGGTCGACTCGATCGAGCAGGACCTCGAGTTCGAGGTGTACATCTCGCTCAGCTGTCAGAACTGCCCCGAGGTCGTGCAGGCGTTGAACATGATGGCGGTGCGGAACCCGCGGGTACGCTGCACGATGATCGACGGCGCGCTGTTCCAGCAGGAAGTCGAACAAAGGCAGATCATGGCCGTGCCCTCGGTCTACCTGAACGGGGAGCCGTTCGGCCAGGGCCGGATGAGCATCGCGGAGATCCTCGCGAAGCTCGACAAGGACGCTGGCTCGCGCGAGGCCGGGAAACTCGCGGCGAAGCCCCCTTTCGACGTGCTGGTCGTCGGTGGCGGTCCGGCCGGCGCGTCCGCCGCGGTATACGCGGCGCGCAAGGGCGTTCGCACGGGTGTCGTCGCCGAGCGCTTCGGGGGGCAGCTGCTCGACACGCTCGGCATCGAGAATTTCATTTCAGTCCCGCAGACGGAGGGCCCGAAGCTCGCTGCGGCGCTGGAGAGCCATGTCAGCAGCTACGAGGTCGACGTCATGGACCTGCAGCGCGCGGTCTCGCTGCAGCCTGCGGACGCCGACGGCCTGCTGACCGTGGAGCTTGCGAACGGCGCGAGCCTGCGCAGCCGCAGCGTCATCCTGTCGACCGGCGCACGCTGGCGCGAGATGAACGTCCCGGGCGAGCGCGAGTACCGCGGGCGTGGCGTGGCGTATTGCCCGCACTGCGACGGACCGCTGTTCAAGGGCAAGCGCGTGGCCGTGATCGGCGGCGGAAACTCGGGGGTCGAGGCAGCCATCGATCTTGCGGGCCTCGTCTCGCAGGTCACATTGATCGAGTACGACGGCCGCCTGCGGGCCGACGAGGTGCTGCAGCGAAAGCTCCGGAGCCTCCCCAACGTTCGCGTGATCGTCTCTGCACAGACCACCGAGGTGCACGGCAGTGACGGCCGCGTGACCGGCCTCAGCTACCGCGATCGGCGCTCCGGCGAAATGCATCGCGTCGAGCTCGAGGGTGTTTTCGTGCAGATCGGGCTGCTGCCGAACACCGAATGGCTGGCGGGCAGCATCGCGCTCACGCCTCGCGGCGAGATCGAGGTGGATGCGCGCGGTCAGACGTCGATGGCCGGCGTCTTTGCGGCGGGCGACGCGACCACGACGCCCTACAAGCAGATCGTCATCGCGATGGGCGAGGGCTCCAAGGCCGCACTCGCGGCGTTCGACCACCTGATCCGCACGTCGGCTCCGGCTGAGCAGGCTGTCGCGGCATGAGCGAAGGGATCGCGCTGCCCGACTGACGCCGGCCTCGCGTAAGGGTCAGGCCGACGGAATGAACAGGAACTCGCCGTTGCGGTGCCCCGCGCCACGGATCTGGTCGTAGCGGGGATCCTGCGGCAGTCCCAGCTTCTCGCTCTGCCGACGTACATCGTCGTAGATCGCGTTGTACAGGGCCTGCCCGTCCAGCACGCGATCGTTCTTCGCCAGGACCGCGAGAATCGCTTCGGCGAAGATGCTGTGATCGCCACCGGCGGAGTCCGCCACCGGGCTGTCACCACCCGCCGCCAGAACTGTCCGCGAGCGATTTCTCGCCTTGTAGACCAGCACCTTCATCTGGGCAGCTTCGTCCGCCGAGCTCCGGTAAGTCACGCCGGTGCTGCGTGTCAGCGTGCCTGCGTAGCAGGTGTCGGCCACCACCATGACGTGGCGCGCGGGAATGATGTTGAGCGTGCCCGATATCATGTCGTCGGAGATCCACTCGGTGTTGCTGTCGCGCTGCGCGTTGACCGGCAGCCAGTACCCCCGATTGCTGGTCCGGTCGAGCTCGCCGTGGCCCGCGTAGTAGATCAGCAGCTTGTCGTCCTCCGCCAGCGTCCATCCCGATTTCGGCCGGGTGTAGTCGTTCAGGGCATTGAGAATCTCGGCCCGGCTTGCATCGACCAGCACCCGGGTCTTGAAGCCGTAGCGCGTTCGCAGCACGTCATCGAGCGCTTCCGCATCGCCGACGGCCGTGCGCAACTTCGGCATGTTCTGGTAGTTGTTGTTGCCGATGATCAGCGCGTGATAGGTGCCCCGGGTGAGTTCCGGCGGAATGTTGCGCTTGGGCACCGGCGGCAGCGACGCCGGCATCGGCTTCGCCGCCGTGGTGCTGCGCACCGCCACCTGCTGGACGGGCATCGCCTCGAGCTGCCGGATGCGTGCCTGGTCGCGCTGCGAATCGACCTTCAGCGCCGCGATCAGCTTCTCCTGGTCACCCAGCCTGCGCTCGCGGTCGGCGAGCTGACCCTTCAGTGCGTCGATCTCTGCCTGCTTCGTGGCTCCGGCTGCCGCCGCGCGGCGGTTCAACTGGTCGCGTTCCAGCGCGATCTGACGGCGCTCGGCCTCGAGCTGCGCGGTGAGGTCGGCTACCCGCTGCTCGGTGTCGAGCAGCCGGCGCTGCGTCGTCGCCAGTTCCGAGCGCGTCGATGCGAGCTGCGCCTGCTGTGCCTGGCTTCCCGTGCGTTGCTCGCTACGCAGTTTCTCGAGTTCGGCCGTGTACTGGCGCTGCTGCGCGAGCAGCTTGTCGATCTGTTCCTGCTGCCCGGCCAGGCGGCGCTCCCTGGCTTCGATCTCGGCCTGCATCTTTGCACGCTCGGCGCTGCCCGACGTTGCAGCCGAGGCGCTCTGGCGCGCCAGGTCGGCCTTGTCGGCCGTGATCCGGGCCCGTTCGCTGGTCAGGTCCACCCTAAGCCGTGCGACCTGCTGTTCCGTATCGAGCAGCTTGCGCTGGGTCTGCACGAGCTGCTGCTGCAGCTCGTTGCGCGACTGCGTCACGTCCGCCAGCTGGTTGCGCAGCGCGAGGTCCTTCTCGGCGGCTGATTTGAGCTGATCGGCCAGCGCCGCGCGCTGCGTCGCAGCGGCTGCCTCGAGGCTCGCCACGTTCTGCTCCTCGACGGCCAGTCGCTGCTCGCGGGTGTTGAGCTCTGCCTCGAGGCGCTTCAACTCCGCGATCCGGGTGGGATCCGCGACATCCTGCGACTTGAGCTCGGCGACCTGCTCGCCGAGGTTCCTGGCCTCGGCTCTCGCGGACGCAAGGGCGGCACGCTGCGCCGAGAGTTGCGACTGGCTGGAGTCCAGCTCGCTCTTGAGCTCGGCCACCCGCGAATTCTGCTGCTCGAGCTGCGACGTCAGGTCGTCGATGGTCGCCTGCATCTCGCTGCGAACCGCCGTCACTTCGGACGCGTAGGTCAGTGCGTCGTCCGTGATGCCCGAGCCCTGCCGGTACAGGTTGAGCGCCTTTAACGGATCGGCCGGGACTCCGAGACCCTGCTCGTAGAGGTAGGCCAGGTTGATCTGTGCCCGGGCGTAGCCCTGCTGCGCCGCTTTTTCATACCACCGGGCCGCTTCGCCGTAGTCGGACGGACGTCCGAGTCCCCGCTCGAAGATTTCACCGACGTAGGTCTGTGCCTCGGCATCGCCCGACTCAGCCTGAGGCATCCAGACCTGCAGCGCGGTCTGGTAATTCGCGCGATCGTACGCCACGTACTCTCCGCCGCGGATCTCGCAGTCCGACGCCGTCGTCTTGATGGGGCGTCGCGGTGCCAGGTAGGTCATCTGGCCGCCGAGCTTGCGTACCTGTCCGGGCAGCAGGCAATCGACGACGAGCACGCGATTCGGGTCCTGCGGGAGCGCGCCGGGTCGCTCGGCGGCTGCCGGGCGCGCCGGGAACCCAGCCGCCAGCGTCGTCGCCGCGACGCCCAGCGCGAGCAGCAACGGCCCCTTACTGATCGAACCTGCACATGACCGCATGCTTGCCATGGCGACTCTCCTGCCAAAAGACAGCGCCGCGCTGGTCGCAGCGGCTGCCTGTTCACTCGTTGGGCTGGTCGGTGCTGCCGCTCGCTCGATCGCGGTCAGCATGTCCGGGGCAGACTATACCCCGGGGACTTCTGTCACAAGCAGTGGCGCCGAGAGGCTACCGGCCATCAGGGCAGCCTGTGAGTCCGAGACTTCTTGCTGCACCGCACACTGCACGCTCCGACGCGCGCGAGCAAAAGACAGTCGCGTGCGTGTATGCTGCGGGCACCTGGTTACCAGCAGCAGGCGGGCTGCTGGCAGGCTCCGCTGCGTGAAGCGGCGCAGGACCGGGACGAAGAACAAGCATCGGGGGTAGCTCGCACGGCGGGCGTTACCATCGACAATCAAGACGACGGACGAGAGGAGACTTGACGATGCATCAGCTCAGGCGGAGGAACCCAGGCCGGATTGCCAGTCGACTGTCCATGCACTCGCCTCGGGGCGGCCGTCGTTGCGGCGGTCCTGGCGCCACAGACCGCTACGGCCGCTGACCTGAACGCAAACCAGTCGTCGATGGCGCTCGCAATCAGGAATACGTCGCTACCGGCAGCGGAGGACCCTGCCCTGTGCCCGAGCCTCGTCCGCAAGCGAGCCGAGCCGGATGGTCTGACGGAGATGGAACAGCAGCTTCTCGACCGTTGCGGCCGGGTCGTGCGCGCCAGCGACCCGACCGAGCAGGGTGACGCGCTGCAGGCCATCACCTCCGAGGAACTGAACGCCCCCAAGGCCAATTCCATCAATTTCAATCGGACCAACTTCTCGAATATCGCCTCGCGCCTGGCCAGCCTCAGGTCGGCCACGGGCGGCATCGCAATGGCCAGCAACGCTTCGGACCCGGTCGTGAGCCTGTTGCAGAACGGCGGGGCAGCCGGCGATGGCGATGTGGGCTACATGGACGGTCGGCTCGGCGTATTCGTCAACGGCAGTTTCGGGTCCGGCGACAAGTCGCGAACCGCTAATGAGGCTGCCTACGACTTCGACCTGTGGGCAATTACCGGTGGCGTTGACTATCGGTTCTCCGACAGCTTTGTCGGCGGCCTGGCGCTTTCCTACGCTGACAGCAGCACTGACTACGACGACGGTGGTTCGCTGTCCGGCGACGGATTGACCGGATCCGTGTTCGGATCATGGTTCGGTCAGAGTTTCTATGTCGACGGGATCCTGAGCTATGGCTCCGCCAGCTACGACTCGCTGAGACGGGTGCGCTACGACATCACGCAGACCAGCACTCCGGGCGAGACGGACTCGATCGACCACACGGCGCGTGGCAGCACGGACAGCAATTCGCTGTATGCAGGCCTGAGTCTGGGCTATGTGTTCACTTCCGGCGGCTGGCAGTTCGGGCCCATCGCGGCCATCAGCTACGTGGACGTGGACGTGGATGGTTTCTCGGAGAAAGGCGGCAACAATCCTGAGCTGAACCTCCGTTACCAGGACCAGAGCGCCGAGTCGCTGCAGCTGCAGGCCGGCTTCGACGTGAGTTACGCAGCCAGCATGAGCTGGGGCATCGTTTCTCCATACGCGCGGGCCGTCTATGTCAGTGAGCAGGAGGACGGCCGCACTAGGTTCTCCATCCAGTACGTCTCGGACCCGTTCCGCACTCCCGAAACAACGGCGCGCGTGACTTCAGACAAGCCCGACACGTCCTTCTACCGCTGGGCGATCGGCGCCTCGGCCGTGTTCGCAAATGGCGTCGCGGGCTTCGTGGATTACGAAAGCGTCTCGAGCCTGGACTCGATCGACTACAGCCTGATCACGGTGGGCCTGCGCTACCAGTTCCGCTAGATTCAATCCGGCGACAGGGAGTGGCTGGCGATGATGTCCGGCCACTCCCCGTCCCAGCAGCATGCATGCCCGACACCCGCCAGGATTCGTATGCCGGGTGCACCGAGTAGATCCGCCGCATCCGCGATGAGCTGCGGCGGAACGTTCCGGTCGAGCTCGCCGGCGAGGTGCAGCTGATCGATCCGCCCCGGCAGCGGGACCTTCGCTGACTGGATTCAGCGATCCACGCAAGGGACTGTAGCCGTGCAGCTCGCTCCAGGCATCGATGTCCAGGTTTCCCGCCAGCGTCACGACCCGCGTCGCGCCGGGCAGCCGTCGCGCGAGTAATACGGCCATCGTTCCGCCACCGCTGTGGCCGAACAGTGCGATGACTTCGTGCCGGCCTTCGACCTGCAGTCGCTCGATGACCTCGGCCATGCTGTCGATGGCCCGGGCACTGAACCGATCGACAGTCCAGGCTAGTGGTGTGCACGGCGGCGTCGTCGCCAGCCCGAAGTAACACGGCCTGCCCACGTACACGGCGGTCTCGGCGTCCAGCGCCATCAGCTGCAGCATGACGGGTCGCCGGGGCGTCGGATCCGCAGCCACGATGCTTCGCTGGAGGTACGGCTGGCCGTCGCCCTCGATGTATACGTGGAGCGGCCCGCCGACCGCCTGCGCAGGCTTCGCATACACGACGTGTGCATAAGCGTCGCCCTGCATGACCGTACGGGTGTAGCCGAGCAGTCGAGCCTGCTCGTCGATACGCTGGGGCGCAGAGCTGCATCCCGCCATCAGTCCGACGCAAAGGACGACGGCGACTCGCGGATAGGCGGACTTGCGCAAGGACAGCCGGACCGTCGTCAGCCTGGTCCGCCATCGCCGCGGCTGGCGTCTTTGACCGGAATCTGCCGCTCTGCCTCGACCCGTATCTGCTCCAGCGAGTCGCGGCCGGGGGCGACCTTCAGTCCGTAAGCGGCCAGCTGGGCTGCTTTCTCGAAGTACCCTGCTTCGAGTGCGCGTTCCGCCTCGGTCTCGTAGAGATGGACGATCTGGAGTATCCCCTCGGCGGCCTCCCGGCTCGACGGATCGATCTCGAGCGCTGCCTTGAAGGCGCCGTACGCGCTCGATACGCCTTCCGACAGCAGGCCGGGATCGAACGGCTGCTGCGCGAGATAGATGTAATCGTTACCCTGACTGATGAAGGAATCCCGTGCCTGCAGGTCAGGTTCGTAGGGCATGCCGGTCGCCGTGGACTGCAGCTGTTCGATTCGCGTCTTCGCATCCTTCATCAGGTTGCGGACGAAAATCTCGTCCGGGTCAGGCCTCATGAACATCCAGAGCGCGATTCCGATCGCAGTGACGGCAACGGCTGTGAAGCCCGTCGACACGATGGCCCGGCGCATCTCCCGGCCCTTGACCCCGAGCGGGCCCGCCATCTCGTCCAGGAAGTTCTCGACACTCGGTGTCCGATCCGTACGCTTGAAGGCAAGTCCGCGGACCAGCGCCTTGAACTGGCGCCGGCGCATGCCCGGCGTTCGCTTGACCTTCAAGCCTTCATGCGCGGCCCGGACGGCGGTGACACCGTCGAACGGATGCCTGCCGGTGAGCACTTCGTACGCGACGCAGGCCAGCGCGTATACATCGTCACGCGGGTCAGGGTCCTCGCCGAGAAGCATCTCGGGGCTCGCGTAGCCCGGCGTCAGCGCACCGAGTGAGCCCGCGTCGAATCTCGTGCCCTCGGCAGGTCCGTCTCCGGGCGACACGAGCGCGCGTGCGATTCCGAAATCCAGCACCTTGACCTGACGGCCCTTCGTGCCGTCCGCGACGAAGACGTTTCCCGGCTTGAAGTCCGCATGCACGACGCCCTGCTCGTGCGCGTACATCAGTGCCCGGCCTGCTCCCTCGATGATCGGCCAGGCCTCCTTGAACCGGACGCCCTGCGGATGACGTTGGATGAAGCGATCGAGCGGCTCGCCGCCGAGAAACTCCATCGTCATGAAGATCAGCGTGCCGTCGCGATCGAAATCGTAGACGGTGACGATGTTCGGATGTGCCAGCGTCTGCGCGCGCCGTGTCTCCCGCTGCAGTGCCTTGAGCGCCTCGGGATGCTTGCGGAATTCGGAACTCAGGAACTTGATCGCTACGGAAGGATCGCGGTCCTGCGCCTCCTCCTTGCGCAGGTCCTTCGCCTTGAAGACGACGCCCATGCCGCCTTCGCCGATTCTCTGCTCCAGCACGAACCGGCTCTTGACGACGACACCGGGCTCGAGCGGCTGCTCGACACCCGACGTCCAGCCGTCGACATCCTCCCATCCCGCGCCGGTGACCGGGCTTCCTGCAGGGACACTCCGCGGTCGACTGGCAGCTGCGCGCGCCGACGGGCCGGTGGCCGCGGGTCGGAGGATCGTGCGCTCCGCCGACGATGTGGCGTCGGCCGCCTGCCGCAGTACCGTGGCGCCCTCGGGCGGGGACGCGGCGCGCTGGATCAGCCGATCCTTCAAGTGCAGGTAGAGGTCGTACCGGACTTCGTTGCGCCCATACGAGGCTTCGAGTTCCTCGAGGAACCCTGCCGTGTCCTGGCGCCCGCTGCCGAGGGCCCGCTCGACCTCGGCGACCAGTTCATCCACCTGTGCCTCTCCGCGCAGCACGGCGCGAAGAAGTTCGATCAGCTGCTGCGAGTTCATCGCGGTCATCGGAGAAGGGCCGGTTTCAGACGGCACTCGGCTGGGCGTCCACCACGACCACAGTGATGTTGTCGGCCGCCTCGCCACGCAGCGCGTGCTCTATCAGGGTGCCGGCGGTCGTGGTCGAATCGCCGTGGTGCAGCAATTCACCTATCCTGGCCGGCGGGACGTCCCTGTAGAGTCCGTCGCTGCAGAGCAGGAACCGGTCTCCGAGCCGCACATCGAAGCTGAGCTGGTCGAGTTCCAGCCCGTCGCGACCACCGATCGCACGAGTGATCACGTTCGATCTCGGGGCCTGTGCCGCTTCTGCTGCCTCCTCTGCTTCGCTGTGGTCCGCGGTGAGCTGCTCCAGCGCCGCGTCGCGCAGCCGGTAGAGCCGGCTGTCGCCGGCCCAGAGGCAGACCCCGCGCGTGCCGCGCACGAGCATCGCGACCACGGTCGTGCCGCTCACCACGGGGTTGACGCGGCGCAGCGACATCGAGTGCAGGTATTCGTTCACCTCTGCGAGAGCATCCTTGACCGCCGTGATCGATTCGGCAAGCGAGGCTCGGGGCGGGACGTTCGTCAGTGCATCACGCACCATCTGGCTGGCGACCTGCCCTTCCGCATGTCCTCCCATCCCGTCCGCGACCGCCCAGAGCCCCTCCTCGGGGCGACTGACGAACGCGTCCTGGTTTTCGTCGCGCAGCTTGCCCGGATGCGTCGAGCCGGCCGACTCCATGTGCAGAGGAGAAGCGGGCACTGCATCTGCAGCCTGAGTTTCGCACGAGGTCCATGGCCACTCGTGCCAGTCGCCGGCCAGCATCGAGCTGAATGCGAGCGGATCGGGCAGGCCCCGGGTAACGAGCCAGCAAGGACTCACCACGTTCGATCCACCGCTCCACCAGTACACCGGCGTGCCGGCGGAGCGAACCAGCGACTGCTCCAGCCACGTCAGTGCCGTTGGTCCGACATCGAGCTGCTGGCCCAGCGGCAGGTGGAGGTGGTCCGGGCTCGCGCCGTTCAGCTCGGGAAAACCGGTTCGCCAGCTGGAGCGCGAAACGGCTGCAAGCGCCGACTCGAGTATCGCGCCGGTGGCCGAAAGCGCCTGCTCGAAATCCTCGACGCCCCTGTTTTCCTCTTCCAGCTGCGCCAGCACCAGGTCCTCGACCCGTTCGAACCAGCCCGCGCATCGATCCGCGACGATCAGACCGACCGCATCGTCGGGCAGCGAGGCGAAGACCGTGAACGGAAAATAACGCCCGACCCGGTCCACGCTCGGGAACATCACGCCGGCGACCGCCTGCTCGGCCAATACGCCCCGGTGGGCGAAAAAGCGCCACATCGGCGCCGTCAGGTACAGCTCCAGCCATCGCTCTCCGAGCGACGCCTGGCTCGCTGCGACGGCCCGCTGCAGCCAGCCATCCCAGGCCTCGACGATCCTTTCGGGAACCCGCCGACCGACGAAATCACCGAGCATCGGCAGCTTGCCGTAGAAGCCGACAGGAATTGCCGTGCTCATCGCTCAGCCACGGCACTTGAACCTGCCGAGCAGAGGGTCGGCAAAGGGATTCCTGATCGAACTGGCGTCCAGCAGCAACCGTGCCGTCTGACCACCGGCCGACACGGTCAGCAGGAAACGGGTGTCCGTCTGCGGCGACAAGGCGGAATCGTCGATGAAGCGGAACACGGCCCAAGGTCCCTGGTAGACGCGGCTCGGACCCGGACCGGTCCCCGTGTCGAACGATACGACGACCTGCTCGCTGGCTTCGCTCGGCCACTTGCCAGCCCAGCGCTGCTGCGGCCCATGACTGTACTCGAGCCGCTGACCGTTGAGCTCCAGCGTGAACTTCCGGGCGCTCGCGTCCAGGTATTCCGGCGAAATCGTGAAGCGCAGTTCCGGTTCGACGCCGCCGGGCCGGAAGAACTGCTGCCGGATCCTGTTCACCATCTCGAACTGCGCCAGGATGCTGCCCGGGAGTCCCAGCGAGCCGCCCGCGGCCTCCCGCCAGCGCCAGCGCTGGCCGCTGGTGTCGACGAACGGAGCCAGCTGCGAGTTGAAGAAGGCATCGAAAACGCCGCCGGCCCCGAACAACCGGGCGAAGTCCGCAACTGGCACGTCGACGCCTGCGCGAGGACTGAACGGGTAACGCCCGTTTACGATAGCTTCACATTCCGCGACGACCTGGCTCTTGTACAGGTCGGCGAGTTCCCCCTTCGCCTGCTGGCGCACGACGGCCTGGGTTTCGCCGGCCAGCGATCCGACCACGCCGGCCGCCCCCGCCGGAAGCTGGCCCGCCTCGATCTCCAGCGCGCGCGCGAGGTCCGAGCATCCGCCCGAGGTCAGCGACTGGGCAGCGCCCGCCGTGCCGACTGCGTCTCCCATGCGCCCGAGGCACTGCGACATCTGGCCGAGCAGGCCGACCGTGCGGTCGATCGGCGCCTGGCCGGGCGGTCCTTCGAGCAGCCTGTGCAGGTCCGCGAAGTGCTCGGTCACGAGTTCGCCGGGCTTTTTCGATGCTGCGGTGGCTCCTGCCGCAGCGTCGTCCATCAGGATCTTCCCGAGCGACGACTGGGCTGCCTTGCCTGCAGCCTTGTCGGCCAGCTTCTCCGCGACGGAGGCACCGCCCGCTGCGTCCTCGGCCTGGCTCAGCTGGGTATTGTCGCTGACGATCGACAGCAGCACCTTGAGCGGGGAGCCGCCGCTGCCGAGTATCCCCAGAATGCGGCTGGCCTCCTGCGGATCCGCTCCGAGCGGCACCCGCACCAGGTCGGCAAGCAATTCGTCCCAGGCATCGATGTAGTCGGATTCGTACAGCGCGAGCACGTCGTAGATGAGCCGCCCTGATGCCTCCCTGACCGATTCGTCGTCGCCGAACACCCATGAGTCCCCTTGAAGTCGCTTGGCGATCTCGGCGGTCCCGGTGCCGCTTATTTCGCGGAACACCTCCTTCGTGTACAGCGCCGGGAAGGGTTCCGACAGGCTCCGGCCACTGCGCCGCCTGAAAACGGACTCGATCCCCTGGACCTCCCGGTCGAGCCGCAAGGGCTTGTACTGGTCGCCGGTGAAAAGCAGCTTGAGGCGGCTGTAGGCGAGCGATGCCGGAGTTGCCGCGCGCAGGGAGTTCCTCGCCCTGGCAACCAGCGCCTCATCGAGCGTCAGTGGATTGAGCCGCTCGTCGGCCAGCAGCGCCTCGAGGTGCGCCGCAAGTGACTCGCGTATTTCCGGGCGATCTGCGTAGGCCCGGTCCCACTCATGCCGCGCGAGGAACATCATCTGCCCGGGATCGAGACGTTCCGGTTCGCCCAGCATCAGGTATGCCTTCAGGTACTCGTAGAGCTTGTCAGGATCTGCCGAGAGCTCGTTGATACGGTCGGCGAAGGACTGTCCGAGCTGGGGAACCAGCGACGCGTTCAGTTCGCGTGCATACGCCTGGCGGGCCGCCGCGCTTGCGGCACGACCCTGGTACAAGCCGGATCGCATCGACCAGGGCGCAGCGCGACCGCCCTGCTCCGCCGAGTCCACGACGGCACGCACCGCATCGAGTCGCGGCAGCCACTGCGTGATGTCGGCGGGTCCGCCGCCGGCCGGAGCGGCGCCAGCCTCTGACAGTCGGCTTGCCGCTGCCTCCACGTCCCCGAGGTAGGCGAGGTTCTTCCGGTAGCTGACCGTCATCGCGATCAGCCCTGCGACCACCAGGGCGGCGACAGCGCCGTAGGCCGCCAGGTGCAGCGTCGCCTTGCGAAGCGTCGCCTTGCGATCCGAACCTGCGAGCCCGGATTCCTGCAGTACGACCTCCTTCAGCAGTCGCTCGATGAAATACGCGCGACCTTTTTCGCCGACCAGCTGGCGGGAGTCCGTCGAGATGCCCAGCGACTGGGACAAGGAGCCCAGCAGCCGATCGATCGGCGTACCTTCCTGCGTGCCGCTGGTGAAATAGACACCCCTGAGGAACGACCGGCGGTCGAACCCGGTGCCGCCGAAGGTCTCGCCCACGAGCTTCTCGAGCCGGGGCTTCAGCGCGCTGAACTGCTGCGGGAACGCGAACAGCATGGAGCGGCGCCGGGGATCCCGCTCCAGCTGCAACCGGCCCAGCAGGCCGCGATTGAGCCGGTCGGTCAGCGCGTCGAATTCCGGTCCCACGCTGCCGAGTGCCCGGCCGGATTGGCTGTCCTCTAGCGGAAAAGTCACGCCCCAGACCTGGGCGCGGCCGGCCGCATCGAGGTCGTCGAAAAACTCCCGGAACCCCGCGATCAGGTCGGCCTTGGTGACCAGCAGGTAGACCGGCATGGAGATGCCAAGATTGCGGTTCAGTTCGTCGATGCGTTGCCGGATCGCATTGATGTCCCCGTCGAATTCCTGCTCCGAGCGGGTCAGCAGGTCCGATGCGCTGTAGGCCACCAGGACGCCGTTGATCGGCTGGCGACGGCGGTGACGTTTCAGCAGCTGGAGGAACTGCGCCCAGCCCGCGCCGTCGGCGATCTGGTCCGAATCCTGCGTGGTGTACCGGCCGGCGGTATCCAGCAGGATCGCCTCGTCCGTGAACCACCAGTCGCAGTTGCGGGTTCCGCCGATGCCCTGGACGGCGCGTTTTCCGTGCTCCTGTTCCATCGGAAAACGCAGTCCCGAATTCACCAGCGCCGTGGTCTTGCCCGAGCCCGGGGGGCCGATGATCACGTACCACGGCAGCGTGTAGAGGCCGCCCCGCCCCTTGCGGTCCTTCCGGAGCCTGGCGATCGCATCGTCGAATCGCTGTCGCAGCTGCGCCGCGTCCGCCGGTTCCGCAGGCTTCTTCTGCTCTACGGCCGGTGCATCGACCTGCTCTGCGACCTCGCTCGCGAGCTTGCGACTTGCGCGCAGCGCGCGCAGGTATTGCCACTGCAGGACGGCGATCCACACCGTGAAGAGCACCAGGATCGCGATCACGCGACCGAGCACGCTTGCGAGCGGGCGATAGTCCCCGAATGCGAAATACGGTCCCAGGAACCAAAGGACGAGCGCCAGCAGCGCGATGCCAATGGTCCCGAGGAACCAGCGGTTCAGCAGCAGTTTCTTCATGGCCCGACCGTCCCGCCGGCAATGTGAACGATCTCCACCCGCCGGTTACGCGCACGGTTTTCCGGCGTCTCCGGCGGCAGGAACCTCGGCTGGGACGCGCCGACGCCGGTCGAGCGCAGGCGTGCAGGTTCGTTCAACGTGGCCTCGAGTTCGGCGACTACCGCCGCCGCGCGGTCCGCGGAAAGTTCGTAGTTGTTCTGGTACTTGAAGGATCGTATCGGCTGGTCATCGGTGTGGCCGACGACGAGCACGGGGCCCGGCAGCTCGTTCAATGCCGCCCCGATTGCGGCGAGCGTCGAGAGGTACTGTGGGTTGAGCCGCGCGCTGCCGGATGCGAACAGGTCGGTGCCCAGTATCGTGACCGTCGAGCGCGCACCATCCTCCGCCACCTCGAGCGCGCCCTGCTGCTCCTCGCTCGCAAGCAGGCGCTTCAGCGTCGTCTGCGGTGCAACCGCCGGAACAGGCGCGGGCGCGGAGGCGGCGAAGCTCTGCACGCCGACCTGCGACAGCGCGGCGTAGACGGGTTCGGCGCGATTCGCGAGCTGCGCCCTGTAATAGAGGTAGACGCCGGCGAGGACCGCCAGGCCGGCGGCAGCGACCACCCACAGCGGCACGAAACGCAGCAGCGGGTTCGTACGGTCCTGTACCCCTTCCCAGTGCTCGGACAGTGCGGGCGGCGGCTGTCCCCTGAGCGACCGGATGCGCTCGTACAACTCGTGCTGCAGCCGATCGCGCTGCATCTGGCCCTGCGGATCCAGCGCGAACTTGCCGGCGAAGCCGAGGCTCAGGCAGGCGTACAGCACTTCCAGCAGGCCGGCATACTGCCGTGGATCGGCCTGGGTACGCTCGAGCAGCTGGAAGAATTTCTCGCCACCCCAGGTCTCGCGGTGGAAGATCACCAGCAGCGGTTGTGAGCCCCAGTCGCTGTTGGAACCCCAGGGCGTGCTCAGGATCGCTTCATCGAGCGTCGCGCAGAGCGCGTATCTGGCCGCTGCAATCTGGTCTGCCGGAACGCCGCCGTTGCGCGCCTTTTCCTCGAAACCACGCACTTCGCGCACCAGCTGTTGCCGCAGGTGTGCCGTGTCGGCCGCCTGTGTCGAATGTCGAAGTCGCCCGGCTAGCAGCAGCAGCGGACCGGCCGCATGGAACAGCGGGTCGAGCCCGGCCTGCGCGAACTCGATGCGTGGCATTTCCCGCTGCCAGCTGCCGGCCGCGGCAGGCCCAGCGCCGCCCGCAGCGGCGCCCGGTGATGGCGTAGGAGTCGGTGGGGCCTGCGGTGGTGTGCCTGCAGGCGCGCTCGGTCGGCCGGCCCCCGGGCGCGGCTTGATGACGGTTCGATCGCCCGGCGGACCCCCGCTGTTCCCGTTGCTCATGGCTGCTACCCGCGGATCGCCCAGAGTTCCATCTGCAGCCCCGGAAACTCGCCGGCTGCATGGATGGCGATGCCGCCCGAGGTGTGAAGCTGACGCCAGAGCTCGCCGGATTGTTCCATTTCGAAATACTGGAACCCGGCGTGGTAAGGCACCTGCCTCGGGGGCGTGGGCATCGCGCGCTGCACTATGCCGGGCAGGCCGAGGTTCACCAGGTCCGCAATTCGCTCGACCGGCCCGACCTTGACCTGCGAGACGAACATCCGCTTGAATTCCTCGCTCGGCAGGTCAGCGCGCGCGGCCAGCACGAAGACCGCCGAGTCGAGCAGCGAGCGATCGCGTACGACTCCGACCCGGATACCGAATCGCTTGGTTTCCAGCGGAATCGAGACTGCGGACTGCTCGAGCACCGCGCTCAGGACGCTGCGTACGGCCCCGAACAGCGGTTCGAAGCTTGCGCGCAGATCATCGTGCCGGTACGGCTCCAGCGCCGCTGGCCGCTTGGCCGCCAAAGTGTAGGTCGACAGCTCGCCGGCCAGCGAGGCCGCGAAGCAGAACAGGTCCTCCGGGTGAACGTGGCCACTCTGCGCCAGGTGCGCAGCCACCGGCTCGAAGCGATTGATTGCCTGCAGCATCAGGTAGTCGGCGACCTCGGCCGTCGCGCCTCGGCCACCCGCCGTGACCCGCCCGCCGATGGCCTCGCCGCGCTGGTGCAGCAGCCCATCGAGCTCCCGCAGAAAAGACGCCAGGCGAGTCGCCGCAGCCGCCTTCGCAACGGTCGGGATGAAGTTGTCATCGAGCACCACCTGCCTGTCCGCCCGGACCTCGACGATCCGTGCCATCGGAATGCAGGCGAACTCGTCGAGCGGTCCGTTTTCCATCAGCAGGCGGGCATTGAGTCCTGCAACCTCGATCAGCGCCGGGTCGTCCGAGACACCGCAGTTGTCGCGGACCTCGAGTTCCTGCCGGAGCATGCGCGTGATTTCTCCAGTGGCACCTGGTTGCGCAATTTCCATCGCACCGGGGCGCCGCAACGGCACGCCAAGGAAGACCTTGCTCTCCCGCGTGTTGACCGGCACTTCAAGCGCTGGAGGGAGCGGGTCGTCATCCGGCATGCAGAACGGAGTGCCGTCGGGCAGTACGCCCCTCGCGCGCCGCAGCGCGAGTTTGCCGGTCGCAAGCAGGTCACGCTCGAACTCCAGTTCGGTGAAGCCCCACCCGTTCGCACGCAGGACCGAACTGCGCAGGTCCACGTATCGTTCCATGTGGCGGTCCTGCTGCTGGAAATGCTGGGGCCGGAGAAACAGTCCCTCCGTCCAGATGACCTTGTTGTTTATCGTCACTTCTGCACCTCGGCCGTGACCCGAGGCTGCAGGTCCGCACTGAGCGACCTGGCCTCAAGCGAAATGTTCAGGGTGAATTCTGTCGGCGCTGAAGCGCCCTGTGGGAGCGTCTTCGTGACCCGCCAGGTCGCACTGCGAAAGTCCCGGAAGGCTGCCGCCACGCCGATCAGCCGCGTCGCCGGGTCCAGCGTCAGCTTCGCCTGCTCGGTCGCGCCCGGTGCGACCAGGAACTCCTGTCGAGCGATCAGGGTCGCCCCGAGCAGCGTCGCCTCGGCCGTCCAGAGCGAGTTCAGGTCCGCTTCGGCGAACGCGGCTCCGTCGGCCAGCTGGTAGACGCGCACTGCAGTCGGCGAGGGCCGGCCGCCAGCGTCCGGGTTCGCCGCAGGCGATGCGCCCACTTCGATCGCGACATTGACCGGACGTGGCGGCTCGATCACGGTGGGCTTGCCGCAGCCCGCCGCGAGCAAGATGCAGCCGATCACCACGAGGGCGGCTGGTCGCGACTTCGGATACTGAATCAGCACCTGTTGCTCCCGTAGTGCTCCCGCCGCCGCTCTCACGTCTGCGGATCCATCGGTCGTCCGGACGCACGCAGCTGCTTGAGCTGCTCCTCGTACGAGCGCGCGAACTGGTCGCCGAACAGCCTCCGGAAGCAGTCGTCCGCGTCGCTGGTGAGTTCCTTGTAGTACTCCTCGAAGCTGTCCCAGTACCGGCCGCCGGCGCCGAAGCCGAGCGATACCTTGCGTCCGGGCTTTGCGTCGAACTGTGCTCGAAGGGCCTGCGGGTCGAATCGGCCCAGCATGTATTCGAAGGCCGCCCGCATGCCGGCCAGCATCGCCAGCTGATGCGAGCGGACGTCCGCGAACGCGTCTTCGAACGCAGCTGGCGTGTCCAGGTAGGCCGGGTTGCGCTTGACCAGCAGGTTGTGCAGCGCGTCCTCCACGTTGGCCGAGAACTTCAGCGGGTTGTTCTCCCGGGGCTTGAAGGTCGTCTGCTGCAGCCGGAACTCGTTCTTTATCTCGCCCCGGGCCCGCAATACGACCATCAGGCCGTCCACTACGACGCGCAGGACCTGTCCAAGCTGGGCGAGCACTTCTGGAGACAGGGCTTCCTCCTGCAGGCCGGCACCGCGCAGCAGGGCCGCAAAGTCGCCGCTGATGGCGGATGCGGCAGGCGCCGCCTGCGCAGCGGACCGTCTTTGCGGCGACGGAGGCGCGAGTGCCGCTGCCGGCAAGGCTGCCTCCGAGGGCGGTTCCGAGGGTTCATCACCGCCTTCCCAGTTGGTCGGAATGATCCGGCTGCCTGCCGGAGGCGCGGCCGGCACGGGTGGCGGGATGTTCATCGCATCACCGATCACCGGCTTGCCGAGCAGGTCCTGGCCGGAAGGCCGGGGTGCCGCGGGCGCGCGCGCGGCCGGTGAGTCCAGCAACGGATTGAAGTCGGCGGGGATTGCGCCGGCATCGGCGCCGACGATGTCGGCAAGACCCGGCCCCTCAGCGGAGCCCTGAACCGCGGGCGACTGAGCCGGCGTCGGTGTGTTGCCGAGCAGGTCGTCGACCGAGGGCAGTTCGGACGGAGACTGCGTCCCGGCGGGGCCGCCGATCTCGAACTGACCCGCCGATCCGCTGGACGGAGCTCTGGGCTGAACCTGCGTCTGCGCCCCAGGCATCGTGACCGATATCCGCACGGATATCTCGAACGGGTCGATGAAAATGGAGTCCCCTTCCTTCAGCGGGAATGGCTCGCCCGGATGAAGCTTGCTGCCGTTGACGGTGACCCCGTTGGCGCTCTCGGTGTCCTCGAGGAAAAACGTGCCTCCGACCGACCTGACGCGCGCATGCCGGCTGGATACGTGCGGGTCCGGCAGCACCCAGTCGTTGCCGGCCCGGCGACCGATCGTTCCACCCTTGACCGAAAAGACGGCCCTGGACGCGGCTCCGAAGACCGCGGCATTCGAACTGGTAATTTCGAGAACCAGAAACATCGCTCAATGACTCCAGCCGCCCGGATCCGGTCGGCTCATCCACCAATCAACACGGTCGGGCATCCTGCAACGATTACCCCGCCATGCGCAGTCGGGTCGCCCATCCGCGCCGCCGGCTTGTTGCAGATCAGCACCGTCGTCGATCCCATCATCACGACGTCGGGCGGGCCCACGCAGACGCACTGCGAACCCACCGTGGCGGAAGGTAAACCCCCGATCAGCACAGTCGGTCCCCCCGGACTCACGATGGGACCGCCGACGTGCGGGATCGGCGGCACGCCCGGCGTCACCATCGGACAGGTGTGCATGTCGGTGATCCTCGCGGCTGGCTTCATGGGGTGCCGAGTACTCACTGCGACCCGGAGCCGAATGTCGACACGGCACGATCCACGAATTCGGCCAGCCTGGCCTCGAAATTGGCCGCGTCTTCAGCTGCCGCGAGGAATACGGCACTGCGGACCGCATCGCTGGACAGCGTAGGTGGTGGCGGCACTTCGGGTTGTCCGGCAGGCAACATGCTGCCTCCGCACCAGCCGGCCGCGGCCGCGAGCCACGCCGCCGACGATCGATACGCCAGACGGTCCGCCAGCTCGACGGCGGCCAGGCGATTTTCTTCCGTCGGCTCCTTGAGCCAGCGCAGCGCCGCCGCGAGCGCACTCTTGTCGGAAGGATCGGGCTCGATTCCCGCATGAACGGCCTGCCAGCACTCGCAGCCCCAGGCCAGTGCGTATTGCCGGGGCAACACCTGCGTCAACACGCGTACCGCGTCCTCGAGTCGCCCTTCGCTGCGCAGCGAGTCGAGAAAGGCCCGGACGTTGACCGATGGATCGAGGCGGCTACGGGCCTCATTGCTCAGCCCGCCCAGCGATGCCAGCACCTCGGACGACACGTCGGAGTTCACGTCCAGCGCTTTCAACATCAGTCTCGCCTCATCCGATCTTGGTCAACGCGCCCTTCAATGACGCGATCGCATTGGCCGAGAGGTCCAGCATGGTGCCCTCGATCTTGGCAGAGACGTCGCCCTTGACCGCGACATTCAGGCTCTTCACGTCCACGTTCGTCGTGCCATCGACCCCGACCTTGAGGCTCTTGATGCCGACCTGCTGTTGTCCTTCGATCTGCACGGCCTTGCTGGCCTTCATATTGATCGTGTCGCTCGCCTTGATCGTCAGGTTCTTGCAGGTCACGGTGATGTCGCCGTTCTTTTTCATCACGATCTTCGAATTGCCCGTTACGAGCGTGATCTCGTCGCCGGCATCGATCAGCACGGTCTTGCCGACCTCGAACTTCGCGGCCCCTTTCTCGCTCCTGGCCGGGGAGTCCTCGTTGAGGCCTACTCTCCAGGTTGCATCGTTCTCGACGTCCACCGTGAAGTCCTTTTCCGCATGGACGATGCAGCTTCTCCTCGCCCTTCTTGTCCTCGAAGCGGATCTCGTTGAACGTCTTCGCGCTCCCACCCTTGCTGCTGCGCGTCTTGATGCCGCTCTGCGTGGCATTGTCCGGCAGCTTGTACGGCGGCTTGTGCTCGCCGTTGTAGACCCGGCCCGTGATGATCGGCCGGTCCGGATCGCCCTCGAGGAAGCTTACGATCACCTCCTGCCCGATCCGGGGTATGTGCATCGCGCCCCATTCCTGGCCCGCCCAGACCTGTGCCACGCGCACCCGGCAGGAACTCTGCTCGTCGCTCCTGCCCTTCCGGTCCCAGTGGAACTGGACCTTCACCCGCCCGAACTCGTCGGTGTCGATCTCTTCGCCCTTCTTGCCGACGACAGTGGCGGTCTGCGCCCCCTGCACGACCGGCTTCGGCGTGACACGTGGCGGTCTGAACTGTGTCCTCGAGTCGATCGCCTCGACGTCCACGTGGAAATCCGCGCCGCCCTCCGCGCCCGTCTCGTGCGGGTTCGCAGCCAGCGAGCAGTTGGCCGCCACGATCAGGTATTTCCTGTTCAGATCGGCGCGCGGGATACTCGGTGAGCGAGAACAATGCGCCGGCAGCGAGCCCCATCGCGTTGCCCTGCCCGCGCGCCACGAAATGTCCGGCCTGCAGTTCCTCGAGCCGCATCCTGGCGATGCGCGCCGACTCGGTCGCTTCCAGCGCCGTCGCGTCCATGTCCTTCCTGGACGGCAGTTCGGCAGGATAGTCGAAGATCTCCAGGTCGCCATGTGCATGGCCGCTCTTGACCGTGTGCGTCTTGAGCAATGATGTCGAGGGCTTCTTGAAATCGAAGTCGCTCGTCGCGTAGGCGCCCGGCTGCACCGTCTTGAGGTAGCTCCAGGACGTCAGGTGATCCCGTTCTCGCTGCGAGTGCGCCGTCGTCGGTGGAAAGTAAGGTACTGAGTCGTATCCCTGCTGGCTCTTGTGCGACCCCGAGTCGTCCACCAGGACCATCGTGTGCTTCTGAGCGGAGTGCTCGAAGAAATAATAGATGCCCTCCTGCTCGAGCAGGCGGCTCAGGAAATTGAAGGCCGTCTCGCGATACTGGACGCAGTAGGCGAGCTTCTTGTACGTGTTCTTCAGGGCGAAGCGGAAGTCCGAGAAGCCTTTCTCCTTGACCAGCTTCTCGAAGATTTCCTGGACCGTCATGTCCTGGAAGACGCGGCAATCGGCCGTCCTGCTCAGGAACCAGAACCATGGCCGCAGGGACAGCTGGTACTCGTGCTGCCTCAGGCCGTAGCTCAGCTGCGAGAAGTCGCTCACGAGCCCGTGAAAGAAGCGCTCTCCTCCACCTGAGGGCAGCGGCCAGGAAACCGACACGGGCCGGCCGAGGATCGCGTCGGGGTCGAGGTCGCCCTGTTCGCTCAGCACGCTGAGTTCAATATTGAAGGGCTGGCCGAGGCGTTCGACGCTCGAGAGCTGCGAGAACAGAAGCACGTTCTTGCCGAAGGGAGTCGACAGCTTGATCGGTCGATTGTCATCGGTCGCGGGCATGTGGCTCCCTCTGCAATCTGCCGGCCCCTGGGAATCAACCGGACTGTCGTGTTTTTGCCGCCCGCTCGACGGGCGAACTTCTTCTGCGGCCGCCCTGGCCCCGCCTTTCGCCCGGTGCCTGCAGTCCGCCGTCCGACACTGTACTACGGCGAGCGAGCTATTCCAGCGCCATCAGGCGAAGGCAGGCCTCATCGTCCTTCGAATAGAAATAAAGGCCGTCCGTGTCGCTGCCCTCGGCGATGATCACCGGAGTCGCATTCTCGAATTTCTGGCGCGCAATCGCTGTCGCGGCGACTTCATTGATCTTGTTCTCCCGCACGTAGTCTGCCCAGCGGGAGTCAGACTTCTCGATCCTGCTGCCGGCGTTGCCGGCGCGCTGCAACATGCGCAGGAATTGGTAGTAGTCGTAGTCGACCACCTTTGCACGAGCCATTCTTGTAATCCTGTTCCTCGCGTGGCCCGGCAGTAATAGCAGGAAACATACTGATCCATCAACACTTTGGGGGTCTGTCTGGCCGCTGTCATCTTGCGCGGGGGCAGGCTGCCCTTCCCGGCATCGGCGGGACCGGGGAATTGCGGTTTGTTGCGGTGCAGCAGGCAGAGCCGGGGCTGTCGGCAGGCGGTATGGTAATTTCCGCCTTGCGTCGATTCACTGGACCCTGATGACTCGAACCGTGCCGCGGAAGGTTTCCCAGCTCCACGCGCTGCTCGCGGAATTGAAGCGACGCAGCGTATTCAAGGTCGCTTCCGTGTATGCGGTGACCGCCTGGGGCGCTTCGATGGGCGCGGCGGAGCTGCTGCCGGCGTTCGGGGCGCCAGAGTGGTCGGTCCGTGTGTTCGTGCTGTTTGCCGTGCTCGGCCTGCCGCTGGCCGTCGCGCTCGCCTGGGCCTACGAGATCACGCCCGAGGGAATCGTGCGGGACGAGGCCGGCGAATCTGCCGATCCCTCCCCTGCGCTGCCCCGCAAGGGCGACAACACGACCGTGTTGTTCGGCAGCCAGGGCACGGTGCGCGTCTGCTGGGAGGATGCGAGCGGCCCGCACGAGAGGATCTTCCATCGCGACTTCAAGATCGGTCGTGACGAGTCCTGCGAGCTGCAGCTCGATGACCCGCTGATCAGCAGGCGCCACGCCGAGGTTCGTTACAGCGAGGGCCACTGGTGGATCAGCGACCTCGGCAGTCGCAACGGGACGATGCTGAACCAGCGCCTGGTCTCCCGGGCGCCGCTCCCGGCGAGCAGCGAAGTCCTGCTTTACGAGACGGCGCCGGTGCTGCGGCTCGAGGTCCGGGCGGCGGCTACGGCGCGGACAATCACGTCCTCGAGCCTGCGCTCTCCAGGATCCTGAGGCGGGGCCGGCTCACTCCGGCAGCGGCGGATCGTCCGGGGCACGCGCCGCGACGACCACGATTCCCTGTACGTCCGTGCCCAGTTCCACACGGAGCACTGCGGACGACATCTCCTGCACGCGGAACCGCGCGCACTCGAGGGCTCGCGCGAGATACCGCTCCCCGTGCATGTATCGCCCGTGAGCGCCCATCCGGTAGTGTTCGGCATCGTCGGTCGTATCCAGGCGCTCGACGGTGAAGGTCAGCAGACCACCCGGACGCAGGCACGACCATGCGGCGGCAAGCGCCTCCTCGAGCGCCCCGAAGTACACGAGGGTGTCGGCCGACAGCACGGCGTCAAAGGACTGCGGCCGCCCGCGCATGAACTCGCACAGCTCGCTCGCGACCAGTTCATCGTAGCAGCGGCGCGCCCGCGCCTTCTGCAGCATTCCGGGCGAGAGGTCGACCCCTGTCAGCGTTCTGGCCCGAGCGCGCAGCAGCGGACCGCACAGGCCGGTGCCGGCGCCCGCGTCCAGGATGTCCAGCTTGTCGCGATCGCCACTCCCCACGAGGTGACGCTCCAGCGCGTCGGCCAGCAGCTGCGGCGCGCGATAGCCGAGATCCTGCAGGTTCTCGTCGAACGTCTCGGCGAACCCGTCGAACGTGTTTCGCACATAGTCGTCGCTGGCGCGCTCCGGCACGGCTCCGCCCGTGACGGCCGCGTACATGTGCCGCGCGGTCGGGTTATCCGGGTTGTACTTCAGCCAGTCGCCGTAGAGTTCGGCCAGTTCGTCCATCTTCCCGGCGCGATAGAGGATCATGCCGAGCCGCTCGTAAGCCATGTCGTGCTCCGGCTTGAGGCTGATGGCCGTTTTCAGGCACTCGACGGCGTCCTCGAGCCGCCGCAGCCGCCGCAGGCAGGTCGCGCGATTGAACCAGGCCTGCCACATTCCGGGGGCCAGTTCGGTCGCACGCTCGTAGGCCGCTGCGGCCTGTTCGGACTCACCGACGCTCAACAGCATGTTGCCCAGGTTGATCCAGGCGTGGGGATTGCCGGGCGAGCTCCTCACGGATTTTTGCAGCAGATCCATGCCGCGCGCCTTCGAGCCCTGCTTGAACTCGAGCATGCCGAGGAAATTGAGCGCATCGGGGTCGTGCGGACGACGGCGAAGGACACGCTCGTACATGACCTTCGCCTCCGCAATCCGCCCTGCCTGGTGCGCGGTGATGGCCTTCAACAGCATCGGATCGGGCGAACTCATGCACGGGCTCCTCGATGCGGCACGCATGTGCCGCGGCCGTCAGTTTAACCTCGGCGCGGCACCCGACGCGGTCTACAATCCGCCGACAACTCCAACACCGGATTACCGGGGGACGGGCACTCGCATGCCAGGTCGAATCAGTTTCGAGATCGAACTCGGTGCGTCCGAAGGCACGCACCGTCCGATGCTGCGACGCAGCGACACCATGCGGATCCTGGTCCTCGGTGATTTCAGCGGTCGTCGCAGTCGGGGAATCGAGACTGCGCGCGACGTGGCCGATCGCCGTGTCCTTGCCGTGGATCTGGACAGCTTCGACTCTGTCTTCCGGGCTGTGGCGCCCGGACTATCGCTCGGGCCCATAGGCATGCATACCTCGCCGCTGCACCTGAGCTTTGATTCACTCGAGGACTTTCACCCCGACCGGCTCTACGGTTCCCTGGAACCATTCCGCGCACTGCGCCTCAGCCGGGAGCGGCTGCTGGATCCCGCGACCTTCGATGCGGAAGCCGCCCGGCTGATGGAGAGTCACGCGCAGCCGGCAGGTACGAATCAGAGGCTGCCGACCGCTGCGCCCGGCGCTGCAGAGGATCAGTCGAGTCTGCTCGAGAGATTGATCGGCGCTCCGCCTGTTGCGACAGGAGCCGGGGCACCCGCCCGAAGGGTCGTGGATGACCTGGTCCGCAGGCTGGTGGAGCCGCATATCAAGCCCGGCTTCACGCGGGCGCCGGATCCGTACGTCTCGGCGCTCGATGCCTCGGCAACGGAACTGATGCAGGCGCTGCTCCACGAGCCCGATTTCCAGGCGCTCGAGGCGGCCTGGCGCGGACTGCGCCGAATAGTGGATTCCGTCGAGCTTGGCAATGAGGTGCAGCTGTGGGTCGCCGACGTCAGCAAGGACGAACTGCTCGCGGACCTGGAGATCAGTGAAGGCCGGCTCGAGGATTCCGCGGCGTACCGGCTCATCGTCGAGCGCAGCCAGGGAGGTATTGAAGGTCCACCATGGTCAGTCCTGCTCGGTAATTTCGCCTTCGCCGCGGACCAGGACGACATTGCGCTGCTCGGACACCTGGCCCGGCTGGCGTCATGCGCCGGGGGACCCTTCCTGGCCGCGGCCGAACCCGCGCTGGTCGGCTGCGGGACGCTCGACGCCGACAGCGAGCCGCGCAAGTGGGCATTCACGGACGCTGCAGTCGAGGAGCGCTGGAACGCGCTTAGGCGCAGCCCGCTCGCCCGCTGGCTCGGACTGGCGTTGCCCCGGATCCTGCTGCGCCTTCCCTACGGGAGAAACACCGACGGCATCGACAATTTCGATTTCGAAGAACTGTCGGCGGCGACCAGGCACGAGGACTACCTCTGGGGTAACCCTGCGCTGGCCTGCGGACTGGCAATGGCAAAGCGGTTCCTGGACGAGCAAGCGGGGATGAACCCGGCCGGACCGATCGATATCGAGGATCTGCCGGCATGCGTACGGGACGTTGATGGCGAGCGTCGGCTGCTGCCTTGCGCCGAGTTCCAATTGCCCGTCCGGGTCGGCGAGGAATTGCAGCGACGCGGGATGATCCCACTGCTCAGCCACTGTGATCGAAACGCGGTCCGGATTCTGGGTCTCAACTCGATCTCGGAGCCACCGCTCGCGCTGGCCGGGCTCGCGTGAACACGCCAGCGGCTGTGGCGGTCAGCTGGATCGCAGCGGACAGCCCACGCAGGGTCCGTTTCACGACCCCGTTCTGCATCGGTTACGACGCGCGCGGCGAGCTGCAGGTGGACGATGGGCAAATGAGCCGCACGCTTGCGGCCGTCTTCCTGCGCGACGGCCAATGGTGGCTGCGGGATCTCGGCGGCGGCGACGGGATGTTTCTCGACGGAGCGCAGGTCCAGAGCGGGCCGTTACCCCGGAGCGCGATGCTCCGGTTCACCGACCCGCCGCTGACGGTCCGGCTGGAACTCGAGGGGCCTGACCGCCAGCGGCAGCCCGATCGAGGTGGCGGACGGACCGGGGAGTCGGCTGTCGAGCGCACGGTCCTGCACCTCGACGCGCAGCCTGTTGCGCGGCAGTCCCCTGGCGGCCGGGGTGCCGGGATCCGCATCCTGCTCGGCGCAGAAACCCACGAGCGCGAGTTCACCGACACGGTCCGCATCGGCCGGGATCCGGGCTGCGATCTGCGGGTCGACGACCAGGGCGTGAGCCGCATTCACGCAGAGATCTTTCGCGTTGGTGACCAGTGGTTCGTTCGCGACCTCGGAAGCAGCAACGGGACTTACCTCGACGGGGGACGCGTCCAGGAAGCGCTGCTGCCGGCGCGCTGCAGCCTGAAACTTGGCGCGAAAGGGCCCGATCTCGTCCTGAACCACGACGGACTGATGCAGCCGGGAACGGCGACCCGTCAGGCGCCCCGCTCGCTCGAGGAAGTGGCCGCGCATTACTTCGATGCGGACTCCAAGGCGCCCGCCGGGGACCGCACGATGATGGTTCGTCGTGCGTTCAGCACCGTGAAGCGCAGGCAGACGCGCCGTTACCGGTCGGCGATCGCGGTCGTGCTCGGGCTGCTGCTGCTCGCGGTCGGCATCGGCATCTATCAGTACTCGCAGCTGCAGCGCACGCGGGGACTTGCCGAGCAGCTCTTCTACAACATGAAGACGATGGAACTGCAGCTTACTCGCCTCGAGACGCAGGTCGAGGCGAGCGGCGATGGGACTCTGGCGCAGCAGGCCGACGCAGCTCGCGCACAGCTGGCCGAAATGGCGAGCCAGTACGACGCGTTTCTCGAGGAACTCGGTATCGCAGAGGGCGAGCTGTCGCCCGAGGACCGCCTGATCTTCCGGATGGCACGTGTCTTCGGTGAGTGCGAACTTGCGATGCCGAAAGGGTTCGTAACCGAGGTCAAGCGCTACATCGACGTCTGGCGTGCGGACCAGCGACTTGCTAACGCGCTTCAACAAGCCCGCGAGCAGGAACTGGTCCCGGTGATCACTCGCAGTATGCTGGAACAGCACCTTCCGCCGCAGTTCTTCTACGTGGCGCTGCAGGAAAGCGACCTGCGCGCCGATGCAGTGGGGCCCACGACGCGCTTCGGCATTGCGAAGGGCCTGTGGCAGCTGATGCCGGCCACCGCGAGCCAGTACGGCCTGCAGACCGGCCCGCTGCTGGAACTCCCCCGTTTCGATCCCGCCGACCAGCGCTTCGATCCGTCGGCGGCGACTCGAGCGGCGGCGCGCTACCTCGGCGACCTCTATCGCGGGGAAGCTCAGGCATCGGGGCTGCTGGTGCTGGCCTCGTACAACTGGGGGCCGACTCGCGTGAAGAAGCGCATCCGCGCAATGAACGAGAACCCGCGTGACCGGAATTTCTGGGCGCTGCTCGCACAGGGCGATATCCCGAAGGAGACGCGCGACTACGTGTTCCTGATCTTTGCCGCTGCGGTCATCGGCGAGGACCCGGGGCTGTTCGGTTTCGAGTTCGAGAAGCCGCTGCCGGATTTCGGCAAGATACCTGCCCGCACCTAGTCAGTAGCGCCCGACCGATCTCGCAATTTTTGCTACAAATGGGTTGCCGGATGAGGCCTTCTCGATGGCAGTCATGTGACGGCCTCTACCTTTCGTATCTCGGCTTCGATCCCATAGTGGGGTTGTAGGGTGAGAATGCTCGCTTGTCGAAAGGGTTCGTGGTGCCGCGGCAGAAGGAGCAGCGGACCTCCGGGTAGGTGAAACCCTTGACCTGCAACTGCTCCAGACTGGTCGCCAATGTGACGCCATGCGATCCGTGGTCGGCGCGTCGCCTCGACAGGAGCCTGGGATCCATACGGCTTCGAACCGTCAGGATTTCAACGTTTGGGGGCTTCCCGCCTTCACTGAAATAGCCCTTGAGTACCTTCTCGATCCGATCATAGGATTCGTCTTCGCTGCCGTGCTTCTTGCCCTGGAACTTCGTGAGAGCATAGTTCCTGGAAGCGCCAGCCTCGACTACCTCCTTGGCGACGACGTTGCCGGCCGCGACTTCTCTGAGGTCCGGATCGATCAGCGCATGTTCAGGTGGTGCATAGAAGACCAGCCGGCTGCCTGGCGGTGGAGTGAACGAGTCCGCCAGCACTGCACCGTGCGCACTGATGATCAGCGCTGATGCGTTACCTGGATCGCCGTGCGACCACAGCCACAAGTGTTCCCCTATCGGAGTCTTCACCGTGCGCCCTCCTTGTCAGGTCGCATATTTGAAACAATGCCGGTCTACGCGCGCTTGCACTGGCCGGTACCGGGAATGGCCTCGTTGAAGACGGGGTTACCGGCCCGTCCGCAGGCTTCGTTGAGCTTGTTCAGAAGCCAGGTATTGAGCGGCGTGGCGCAGGACGAACCGTGCTCGTCCTTTACGCCGACCGTGTGCATGTGCAGCTTCCACCAGATGAACAGGAACGTGTTCAAGGCCATGCAGGCCTTTTCCAGGCTTGCGATGTACTCGGTGACGATGCCTGAGTCGCGGTCGGAAACTGGCATGTAGTTTTCCTTGATGTGTGCAGCGGCGACGAACCCCTGCACCTGCTACGAGCTCACTCGATCACGTAGCCAAAGTCACCGGCTTCGACACGCACGTGCACCCGCTCGATCGGCCTGCCTTCCATCATGCGCTTCAGGAATTCCTCGCTCAGCCTGGGCAGTACGGTGTTAGTGAGGATCGCGTCGATCATGCGCCCTCCGCTCTCGAGCTCGGTGCAGCGACTCGCGATCAGCTGCACGACCTCGTCGTCGTAGGTGAACGGCACCTTGTGGTTGTCGCGAATCCGCCGCTCGATGCGACCGAGCTGCAGGCGCGCGATCGCGCCGATCATCTCGTCATTGAGCGGGTAATACGGAATGACGACCAGCCGCCCGAGCAGCGCGGGCGGAAACACCTTCAGCAACGGCTCGCGGAGTGCCTTCGCGATGCCCTCGGCGTCGGGCATCAGCTCCGGATCCTTGCACAGGTTTGTGATGAGCTCGGTACCGGCGTTGGTGGTGAGCAGGATCAGCGTGTTCTTGAAGTCGATGATCCGGCCCTCGCCGTCCTCCATCCAGCCCTTGTCGAAGACCTGGAAGAAGATCTCATGGACATCCGGGTGGGCCTTCTCGACCTCGTCGAGCAGTACCACCGAGTAGGGACGCCGTCGCACCGCTTCGGTCAGCACGCCGCCCTCGCCGTACCCGACGTAACCAGGAGGTGCGCCCTTCAGCGAGGAGACAGTGTGGGCCTCCTGGTATTCGCTCATGTTGATCGTGATGACGTTCTGCTCGCCGCCGTAGAGCACCTCGGCGAGCGCGAGCGCCGTCTCGGTCTTGCCGACACCCGAGGTGCCGGCAAGCATGAAGACGCCGATCGGCTTGTTCGGGTTGTCGAGCCGCGCGCGGGAGGTCTGGATGCGGCGCGCGATCATGTCGAGCGCATGGCGCTGGCCGATGATCCGTTGCTCGAGCGTGTCGGCGAGCTTCAGGATCGCCTCGACCTCGTTCTTGACCATCCGGCCCACCGGAATGCCGGTCCAGTCCTCTACGACCGAGGCCACGGCCTGGTGATCGACGGTCGGCAGGATCAGTGGTCGCTCACCCTGCAGTGACTGCAATTCCACCTGCAGGCCCTGCAGTTCCCCGAGCAGCGCCGCTCGCTCTGCGTCCGTCAACGCGCCCGGTCCCGGGGCCGGCACAGCCCCCTCGGCGGTCTGGACAGCCGTGGACCTGGCTTCCTCGTCCGCCGCCGCCTCCAGGGCACTGTCCGTGCCCTCGACCTTGCCGCTCGCGCTGCGGAGCCTGCTGCGGATCTCGAGGATCTTGTCCACCAGAGACTTCTCGCTGCTCCAGCGCGCCTCGAGGTCCTGCAGCCTGTCTCGCTCTGCCGCAAGCTTCTCGGTGGCCAGGGCCTCACGCTCGACGGTGTCGACTCCGACGGCTTTCTCGCGACCGATGATGGCGAGTTCGTTCTCCAGCGCCTCGATGCGCCGGCGCGTGTCGTCCACTTGCGCGGGCACGGCGTGCTGGCTGATAGCGACCCGCGCGCAGGCCGTATCGAGCAGGCTCACCGACTTGTCCGGCAGCTGCCGGGCCGGGATGTAGCGATGCGACAGGCGCACCGAGGCCTCGAGCGCCTCGTCCAGCACCTGAACCTTGTGGTGCTTTTCCATCGTCGAGGTGAGCCCGCGCATCATCAGGATCGCCTTTTCCTCGCTCGGCTCATGCACCTGGACGACCTGGAAGCGACGAGTCAGCGCCGGATCCTTCTCGATGTGCTTCTTGTACTCGGCCCAGGTCGTCGCGGCGACCGTGCGGAGCGTGCCACGGGCAAGCGCCGGTTTCAGCAGGTTGGCGGCATCACCTGTGCCCGCTGCCCCGCCTGCGCCGACCAGCGTGTGCGCCTCGTCGATGAACATGATGATCGGCTTCGGCGAGGCCTGGACCTCCTCGATGACCTGGCGCAGGCGCTGCTCGAATTCGCCCTTCATGCTGGCTCCGGCCTGCAGCAGGCCGACGTCGAGCGCGCGCAGCGTAACGTCGCGCAGCGGTGGCGGCACGTCGCCGGAGGCGATCTTCAGCGCAAAGCCCTCAACGACTGCGGTCTTGCCGACGCCGGCCTCGCCGGTCAGCAGCGGGTTGTTCTGCCGGCGGCGCATCAGGATGTCGATGATCTGCCGGATCTCCTCGTCTCGCCCGACGATGGGATCGAGCTTGCCGCTGCGGGCCTGCTCCGTGAGGTCGACCGTGAACTTCTTCAGTGCCTCCTGCTTGCCCATCTGCGCAGGCGGCATGGCTCCGCTCGCCTCTCCAGGAGCCGCCTGTCCGCCGAAATGCGTGCCGTCGCTGGCGCCGAGACTCGCCTCTGGCGAGCTCGCACAGATCTTCTCGTAGTCGTCGGCGAGCTGGTCAGGCTTGATCTTGTCGAACTCCCGTGAAATTCCGCTCAGCAGGTTCCTGAGCGACGGGGTCTTCAGCATCGCGATCACGAGATACCCGGTGCGCACCTGCGTGTCGCCGTACTTGAGCGTGGCCCAGACCCAGGCCCGCTCGACGGAGTCCTCGATGTGCGGCGAGAGGTCCGAGATCGAAGTCGCACCACGGGGCAGACGATCCAGCGTCTCGGTGATGTCCCCTGCCAGCCGGCCCGGATCGATTGAGAACGCCTTGACGATGCAGTGCAGGTCCGAGTTCTGGAGCTGCAGGATCTGGTGCAGCCAGTGCACGACCTCCACGTAGGGATTGCCACGCAACTTGCAGAAGACGGTCGCGCCCTCGATCGCCTTGTAGCCGACGTTGTTCAGCTTGCCGAACAAGGCGACGCGGCTGATATCACTCATGTCTGTGTCTCCATCTGTATATTTCTAGTTGTCGAGGGTTCGCCGATGTCCCGCCGTTCCCCATTGCTGGAGTTCAGGCCGCTACGGCCTGCTCCTCGTGCAGCACCACGTCGTCCGCGATGCCCTGCCTGCAGCCGAGCCAGCTGGTCCAGCCCAGGCGACCTGCCCGGCCGAGCGAGACACCTTGAGCCTGGCCGGCATCGACCAGCAGGCGCAGCTGCCAGGACCACTCGCCCGAGGTGTACAGCCGTATCAGGTCCGACAGCGACCGAAGCGCTCTCGAGCCGGGCAGAAACCGCATGAAGTCCTCGAACCGCAGCGGTCCGACGACGACCTCGAACCGGTTCTGGCACTGCCAGGATTCCGACCCCAGCGTCGCCGTCCCGCCCAGCACGGCGTACTCGCCCGCCAGGCGCGTATGCAGTTCGCTGGGAACTCGCAGCCAGCCTCCAACGAACTGCCGTATCGCGATCTTCTGGCCGAAGTAGTCGGTCAGCAGCGTCTCGAGGCCATCGGCGGAGCGGCTCGCGGACGCGAGCAGGCCGGCCCGGAACAACTTCGCACCATCCGGAATCGAGTCGCGCCGCAAGGCCGTCTCGTCAAGAAAACCGATCAGCGCGCCCAGGAAACGGGCGAAATCGTCATCGTCAGGCCGGGCGTGACTCGCCGCCGGGTCCGAATCGGCCCAGGCCCGGTAGAACAGCGTCGCCAGGCGGTGCTGGAACAGATTTATGAAGTCGCTTACGGCCCCGTCTTCGTGATGGCGTCGTCGCTCGAACGCGTGCTCCGTCAGGTGGAACGGCAGCGCGCCGTTGGGGCCGAAGATGCCGAAGCCGAATTGCTCGAGTCGCAGGCGCCCGCCCGCCATTGTTGCCGCCGTGGCGATGTCGCTCGGCGCAAAGGTCAGGTGCGGAGGCTGCCCGATTCGAACCGATTCATCCAGCGGTCGGCGCGCCTCGCCCAACCGGGGGCGCGCCCGGTCGATCCTCTCGAGCATGCGCAATGCCGCGAACAGCTCGAAGCGATACGGCTCCTCCCTGAGCTGCCGCAGCGCTTCTAGATGATGTGACGCGAACCCGTCCGTGCCGGCCATTGCTTGATCTCCCCGCGCGCGGCGGACCGCAGCCGGGTTTCGACGAATGAATTGATCGACACGTGGCGCGTGAAAAACCGCTCCAGGACCGTACCGAGCCGCAGCGCCCCAAGACCTTCGAAAGTCGATTCGTCAAACGTGACCGTGATCTGGACGCCTCTTCCGTAGGTGATCGGACCGCCGCCCGGTATGCGGCGCACGACCGGTTGGTGACTGACATGACGCACGCCATCCACCTGCCGGACGGCAACAGGATCGTTCGGGTCCACGTAGAGTCCCAGCAGGTGCCTGAGCATTTCAGCACCCCGTTCCGGATCGACATCCGACATCGACAGGTAGTTCAGAGAAAGCTGGCCGATCAGTCGCCAGGCCGTGTCGCCGAACGCGGGCGAGGGACGCGGTGAAGTGGGTCCGGCGAGACAGCGAACCGTCTCGATTGGCGCTCCGCCGTCCATCTCGAACTCGAGCTTCGACTTGCCGAAGCTCAGTCCGATGGGCAGGTCTCGGTTGGTGCAGAGCGCGCTGACATCCAGCTGCCGGATCTCGCCTGAAAGCTCCCGCTGGCGCGAGTCCACGATCGACACGAAGCACTCCGAACCGAGGTAGCTGGTCCGTGAGCCACTGCGCTGCTGCTGCTGTGAAGCGAGTCGCGCGCGACGCTGGATGGTGTAATAGGCGTGAGTGTCGACCTCGCCGCTTCGATGGTCCGTCGCGTACATCGGCGTGATCTCGACCAACGACTCTCCGCCCGATCCGATCCCGCGCATCCGTTCAATGGCGAACACCTCGAAGTCCATCGGCCGGCTCAGGTCTGGCACAAGGTGGTGCTCGGTTTCATGCGCCGACACATGGACCCGATCGAGCGAACGAGGGAACAGGTTGACAATCGGGGTGCAGTGGAGCCGGAATTGCGACGCGTCCAGCGCATTCTCGATATCAGGGACGCTGCGATCGACGAGCAGGAAAATCTCTGCCTCGTCGCCCTCGGCGCTGGCGAAGGCCTCGCGGAGTCCATCTACTGCAAAAAACAGGAAGCGGTCGGGAAACGCGAAATACTCCCGCAACAGCCGGTAGCCCTCGAAGCCTCGAGGGGACGTCGGGAACATGGCCTCATGGTCATCGAAGCCGACGGCTCGCACTGAACCTGCCGGCAAGAGCACCGACCGGGATGACCCCTTCGACCGTACGACGACTCCCACGCCATTAGCCAGCACCTGCTCGTAGATCTTCCCGGCCAGGTCGGCGGTCGCGTAGATGAAGAACGTGAGCGAATCGACGGGCAGGTCCGGGAGGGAGATGCCCGCCTCGGTTCGAAGATCAACGCGGATGGCGCCCCGACAACGTGGGTCGAGCCGCAGTCCGGGTGAAACGAACGAACTCGTGCCGACGATGTACTTCGCGTCGGTCACTGACAGTGGCCAAAGCGTGACCGCGTGAGCGCTGCGGAACTCACAAGCGACGGCGCCACCGGTCGTAGCCGGCGCCCTGAACGTGCTATCCCTGGGTACCTCGAAGCCTTCCTTGAGGCTGCTCTCGGCCAGCGTCGGAACCAGTTCGACGACCGCGCTCGACGGCACAGGTGCCAGGAAGCCCGGATACACCATCTCCATCAGGTGCTGCGTGAAGTCCGGATGCCGGGCGTCGAGCTTGAGTTGAACTCGCGCCGCCAGGAATGCGAATGACTCGATCAGCCGCTCGACGTAGGGATCGGCGCAGTCGATGCCGTCCATGCCGAGCCGGGCGGCTATGCGCGGGTAGGCCTCGGCGAATTCCGCGCCCATCTCCCGGATGTACTGGAGTTCGCGGTTGTAGTACTGCAGGAGACGCGTGTCCATCCTGCGCCTACTGCCTGCCCGCCCGATCGGTGACCGCGACGTCGCCGGTCTCTACGTCAATGCTCGTGCGAAGCGACAGGTGCTGAGCTACCGGCTGGCCCCAAAGCTCGGCCTCGACCAGGAAAGTCAGTGTCATGCCCGGCGACGCATCGTCGCCCTTCTCGGGCGTGACCTTGACGTGGCTCAGCCTCGGTTCGAAAAAGCTGACGGTATCGCGCATGCGCCTGGAGACCTCGAGCGGGTCGACCGAGGAGACGGGCCTGCCAGCCAGCGAGCGCAGACCGTAGTTCAATACGGAGCGCCGGACCTCGGCGTAGGGCTCGAGGTCAACGACGTCGTCGATGCCCGAGGCATTGAACAGCCAGCGCAGGTCGCGCAGAACCGCTTCACGCAGCCGCGACATGGACATCGCACGCCGGTCGGGCGATTCGAGTTGCGAGTTGACGCCGGTCGTGGCCTCCACCTCCCCCAGGCTGGTCAGCGGAACCATCGACTCATCGGCGCGGCGCACTCGCAATGACTTGGGCGCGACCGTGCGTGACCCGCCGCCCGCGGCGAGGTATTCCTGCACCGTCGCTCCGGACTTTGTTGCAGTCGATTCACGCACCCGGCGCATCCCCTGCAGGCTGAGCGCCCGTTCCACTTCCTTTTCCGTTACGCGATGCTCGTTCAGCCTGGCCGCGTCGAGCGTTACCCGGTAGCGGGTAACGACCCGCTCGTCGTCGGTGAGGCGATCCAGCAGCGCGGGCTGGAGGCGGTCCTTCAAGCTCATTTCCGCCATGGCATTCCTCGAAGGCGGGTCCGGATTGCCACGACGCGTGCCTTACCCGGCGTGCTGGAGCTGGAGGTCCCTGAGCTCGAGCAGACCGATCTCCGGACCGTCCGTGGTCAGCACCCGTTGTCCGAGACCGATGAACGCGTCATCCCCTGCGGGCAGCCACTCGGTCTTGCGGGCGAGCAGGATGGCGGCGTCCGCGCTCTTTTCCGACCCCGGATAGCGCACCGGAATCAGGCCCATGGCTTCGCCACCGTTGATCCACCGAAACTGCGCCGGTAACCAGACCAGGTCACGCGCATCGGCCGGCGGCTCGATCGAGATGTGCGAAATCCTGTTCAAGGGCACCCAGTAGTAGGCCCCGTTCAGCAGCACCTCGAGAATCGGACCAAGCCGCGAATCAGCGTCCGCGATCCACTCGAACGGGGCTCCGTTCAGGGTCCCGGCCGTCGCCGGCGCCGCCGCGAAGGCCTGCGCACGGAGGGCAGAGGCCTGCTGCAGACTGCCCTGGCCCAGCAAAGCCAGGCTCTGCATCAACTGCGCAATCCAGGGCTCGGGCTCGCCGAACAGCAAGGGTCCTCGAGTGCCGGCGAACACGTCCGCCCGTACCCTCTCGCACTGGATCGCCGTGCTGTAGGCGTGGGTCATCGGCAAGGCACCCGCATCGATGTCGCCGATCACTTTCAGCTGGGTGACCGCGCGATCCCAATCTCCCTGCAGCATCAGCAGCTGCGCGAGGAACACCCGCAGCTTTGCGTTCGACGGATCCTGTCGCACGCCCTGCTGGAGATTCTGCAGTGCCCCCGCGAGGTCGCCTGCCTTGAATGCGGCTTCTGCTGACTCGGCATTCATCGAGCATACCTCGTGTCCGTGTGGGAACAGCCATGCACCGTCGCAAACGAATTGGCGACGGTGCACGGCGTCACCAGGGCACAGTCCGTAGAACCCCTAGAGCGCGTTCGCCGCGATGTCAAAGCTGAGGTTGCCGGCCTTTTCGCCGGTGCCGTCTTCTTTCTGAACCAGGTACTCGATCTCGAACTTGGCGAAATTGAGCGAGACGTTTTCCGTCAAGCGATCCTCGCCACCGCTGCCCCCAGTGCTGTAGCTGGACACCAGGCACTTCTCCATGGTGAGCAGGAAGTACTCGAGAGGCCCTGAGCCACCGGCCTTGCGGACGATCAGCTTGGCCTTCGGGATGTGCTCACCGGTGGCAACACATGACATCAGGGCGCAGGAAGCCTTGTCGATGTACTTCGTGAACGAGATGTCCTGGAAATTCGCCTTTCCTGCGCCACCACCCGACGCTGTGTGGAACGTGCCGCTCTGCGACATTCCCCACGACCACGCCAGGACGTCGATTTTGCCGGCGTGCGTCTTGTCCACTGACTCACCTGCGATCTTCCCGAGGTCCAGAAACATGTCCATTGCCATGAGACTCTCCTAAACTGATTTTTGGTTGCGTTTGTTGGTCTGTCGGACTGCGAAGGCCTGGATCACGCCGCCTTGGCCGAAGGCAGCTTGGAAGTCAGGCTCAACGTCACGTTCACGCCCTCGAGCTGATAGTGCGGGCGCAGATAGAACTTCGCCGAGTAGTAGCCGGGGTTCCCTTCGATCTCCTCGACTACCACTTCCGCTCCAGCCAGCGGTTTCTTTGCCTTCATCTCATCGCCGGCACGTGAAGGATCGCCGAGCACGTATTGCTGCACCCAGTTGTGCAGGTAGCGCTGCATGTCCTCGCGCTCCTTGAAGGAACCGACCTTGTCACGGACCATGCACTTGAGGTAGTGGGCGAAACGGCAGCTGGCGAAGAGGTAAGGCAGGCGCGCCGACAGGCGTGCATTTGCAGTGGCGTCCGGATCAGAGTATTCGGCTGGCTTCTGCAGCGATTGCGCGCCGATGAAGGCGGCCACGTCGGTGTTCTTGCGGTGGATCAGCGGCATGAAGCCGCAGTTCGCCAGTTCGGCCTCGCGACGGTCGCTGATAGCGATCTCGGTCGGGCACTTCATGTCTACCCCACCGTCGTCACTTGGAAACGTGTGAACCGGCAATTCCTCGACTGCGCCGCCCGACTCGACGCCGCGAATCGCGGTGCACCAGCCGTACTGCTTGAAGGCACGATTGATGTTCACCGCCATCGCATAGGCCGCATTGGCCCAGGTGTACCTGCTGTGATCACCGCCGCCGGTCTCTTCCTCGAACTCGAATTCCTCGACCGGGCTCGTCTTGGCTCCGTAGGGCACCCTGGCCAGGAACCGCGGCATGGCGAGGCCGACGTACTTGGCGTCGTCCGACTCACGCAGCGAACGCCAGCCCGCGTATTCGGGCGAAGAGAAGATCTTGGACAGGTCGCGGGGATTCGCGAGTTCCTGCCACGACTCCATGCCCATCGACCCCGGTGAGGCGGCTGCCAGGAAAGGCGCGTGGGCCGCGGCCGCGATCTGCGCCATCTGCCCGAGCAGTTCGACGTCGCCTGGCGTATGGTCGAAATAGTAGTCGCCAACGAGGCTGCCGTACGGCTCACCGCCCAGCTGGCCGTATTCCTCTTCGTACAGCTTCTTGAACAGCGGACTCTGGTCCCAGGCCGTGCCCTTGTATTTCTTGAGGGTCTTCGCGAGATCCTTCTTCGAGATATTCATCACGCGGATCTTCAGCATCTCGTCTGTTTCGCTGTTATTGACGAGATAATGAAGGCCGCGCCACGCGCTCTCGACCTGCTGGAATCGCTCGCTGTGCATGATCACGTTGATCTGATCTGACAGTTTCTTGTCGATCTCGGCGATGATTGCCTTGACGGTGCCGATGACGTCGTCGGAGACGACGGTCGTTTCCCGCAGCGCCTGCTCGGCGAGAGTGCGGACTGCATTCTCGACCTCCGCTCGCGCGCGGTCCGTCTTCGGCTTGAATTCCTTCTGCAGCAGGGCGGCGAACTGGTCGGCTTCCTGGACCGCAGCCTGTGCAACTTGCTCTTGCTTTTCAGCCATTGGTAAACACCCCGGGGGAAATGGTTAGGCGCCTTCGCCCGAATCGTCAGGCTTCGGCTGTGCGGCGAGCGACTTCAGCAGTGCCGGGTCGTTCAGGACCTTGGCAATGAGTTCCTCTGCCCCGGCCTTGCCGTCCATGTACGTGATCAGGTTCGACAGCTGCGACCGGGCCTCGAGCAACTGGTTGAGCGCATCCACCTTCCGCGCAACCGCGGCCGGCGAGAAGTCGTCCATGCTCTCGAACGTGATGTCGACCTGCATGTTGCCCTCACCGGTAAGCGTATTCGGCACGCTGAAGGCCACACGCGGCTTCATGGACTTCATGCGTTCGTCGAAGTTGTCGACGTCGAAGTTCAGGAACTTGCGCTCGTCGATGCCAGGCAGGGGTTCCTTCGCGTCACCGCTCAGGTCTGACATGACGCCCATTACGAAGGGAACCTGCACCTTCTTCTGGGCGCCGTACAACTCGACGTCGTACTCGATCTGAACGCGCGGTGCGCGGTTCCGCCCGATGAACTTCTGACTGCTCTGCTTTGCCACGGTCTCTCCTCCTGAATGTTTCTGATTGGCCAGGTCCGCCCGGCCAGGCTACGCATCGTCCTTTATACCGCCCGCGCGCTTCGCCTGGGCGAGGGCGTCGGGCGCCATGTCGGCCAGTACCTCGAGAAAGTCCTTGGCGACCAGTCGCTTGGCACGTTCCACGAAAAGGGGAACCGGGCTCGAGGGCTCGTTCCTGCGGAAGAACTCGGTCACGGCATCCAATGCCCGCACTGCGTCTTCCCGCGAACGGATGCTACCGACACCGATCACGACTGATGCACCAGACTCTGTGCCAGCGACGTCGTCAGATGTGAGCGACGCTGCGTGGGCCGCCCGCGCCGCGATCTGCGCGGCAAGCAGACGATGGATCTGCTCGAGCGGCGCCAGCAGGGGTTCGAAGTCGGGAGCCTCCTCGATACCGTGCGCATCGCGCATGGCCTTCTCGATTTCACGCAGCGCGGCGACGCCTGCAGCGAGGCTCGATTCCATTGCGGCCAGCTCTTCGTCTTCGGCGGCGGCCAGCGCCGCGTTCAGGTGCGACTCGGTAGGCGGCTCGCCGTCCGCCTCGCTTGGTGGCTGCTTTCCGGTCGCGATCTCGAACTGGCGCAGAGAGAACGAACCGAGCTGGGCATTGGAGACGAACGGCTGCCGACGCACCGCGTCGAGGATCGCCATGCGATCCGAGAGGCAGTTCAACGCGTTCCTGCGCAGGATTGCGTCCTCGTCGACGCGCGGAAAGAGCTGCGTCCGGATAGTCGATGAACCATCGCGACGCCACCTGCAGCAGGTCGCAGAACCGCTGCAGGCCATCGATCCTGAGCGTGGCAGCGCAGAGATGCGTGAGCAAGCGAAGGTCCTTGCTGCGCGCGAGACCTTCCAGCGCCTTGTCGCGAATCCCGCGCCAGTCCGTGTCCTCGCCCAGCGGCGTGAGTTGCCCGAAGACCCTGTAGGCATCGAAGGCTGCCAGCAGCTGCGAGTCCTCGAGGTCCTCCCCGCAGGGCTGCTCGTCGGAGATTGGCGCTTTGAGATTTTCTACGATCGGATCCAACCGTCCTGCACCCGTTCAGATATTTATTGTGAGATGCCGGATGATGCCGCCGCAGCGCCGGCATGACCGACGCTAGCCACAGCGACCCCTCGACCCCTGACGCTTCCCGCTTTCTGGTTTTGCTGCGAGAAGATTGGCCTATTTGCCGCGAATGTCAACCGCGGCGACGGCCGGACCGGCGAGCGGGCTCGGTCTGCTGCGATGCACAACTTCTACTGCAACAAGGTTGTCACGGCGGTATGCGAGCGTTGACCGGCGTGGTCAGGGTCCCAGCGCGAGCCGGAATCCCAGGTACGTGGCCCGGAATACGGATTGGCGTTCCAGGCGATTCGAGACCCGTGACTGCTGGCCGTCGCTCAGCCAGTTGCCGCCGCGGACGCCGCGTTCGTCGCAGGGTCCCTGCCGCCGCGCCGAACCTTCGCCAGAGGCATCCTGGTAGTTTTCGCTGGAGCATTCCTCGAGCCACTCGGACACGTTGCCGAGCATGTCGTGAAGGCCGTAAGGGTTCGGCGGAAACTGACCAACCGGCGCGGTGCCGGCCTCCCATCGGTCCTTTCCTGCCGCACCGCCGACGTTTTCCCGACCGGGGTCGAACTCCTCGCCATACCAGTAGTCGGTCGTCGTGCCCGCCCGCGCCGCATATTCCCATTCGGCTTCGCCCGGCAGCCGGAAACGCAGATCGGACTGTTCGTTCAGCCAGCGTATGAAAGCCTGCGCGTCCAGCCAGTTGACGCAGACGACGGGATGCTCGTCCGATTGCTCGAAGCCCGGAGAGTTCCAGTCCACGAGGTCCAGGTCGCACATCTCGTCACCGCCGATGTCCGCCGGCTGCATCTCGTAGCCAGTGGCCAGCATGAAGGCGTTGAACTGCGCGCGGGTCACCTCTTTGAGCCCGACCGAGAACGGCTCGATACGGACTTCGTGTACGGGTCGCTCTGAGTCGTCACCGCTACCCGAGACGTCGCCCATCATGAACGAGCCCGGTCGCACCGGAATCATTCCGCCGATGGTCTCCCAGATCAGGTCCGGGACGCTCTTGCGCAGTTCGCCATAGGAGCGCAGCGCCGCCTTGTAAGCTGCGTCCTCCGGCGTTGCGACCCGGAGATAATCCTCGTAAGCCCGGCGCGCCCGTACGATGTCCTTGCTCGAACGCGCTGCTTCGGCCTCGGCGAAATACAGCCCCGCGGGGATCGTGGTCCCTCCCTCCGTCTGGACGTCGCGAAATTCGTCCATCGCCACGAAGAGCTCGTCGAGATTGCCACTCTTCAGCGCATCGATGACCTGCTCCTTGAGCAGGCTCGCCTGTACCGATACCGGAAGTTCCTGGCCTGCAGTCGGCATCGAAACCAGCAAGGACATCACTGCCGCGAGCATTGCGAGGCTGCGGCAAGGGGCCGGTCCGGGCACTCTGGAGCCGATCGGGTTCATGCTAGAGATCCATCACCTTCACGGCAGAATCTGCGTACTCCGGCGGGGGATTTTCGCCGAACTGCACGGCGCCGGTCGCGTCCACCCAGCGGTACAGTGCCGGGCGCGACGAGCCGCCGGAACCGCTCTTGGCGGCCGGCTCGTTCGCCGGAGCCGCCGCAGCCGTTTGCTCGGGTGCCGGCTGCGCAGGAGCGGCCGCAACGGCCGCGGCTGGCGCTTCGCCCGCTGGCGCCGACTCTGGTACCGGGTCAGCCGGCTCTGTCGCCTCGCGCGCCTGACGGCCGACGCTCGGTGTCGCACCGGGGCCTGCCGCCGCCTGCGCGTCTACCTCGACGGCGTCCGTCGCAGCCTCCGGTTCCGAGTTGACGATGCCTTTGGCGCCGCCGGCCGCCTCGAGTGCGATCGCCTCGGAATCATCCGCCGTTTCCGCGGGTTGCCTGCCGAACCAGTACATCAGCATGAAGGCCAGCCAGGCAACGCCGACGAGCGACAACGCTGCGATCCTCCAGCGGTGGCGATGTGGCTCCTCGGCGGCTGCCGATGGAGCTCTCATGGGCGCACCGATGCGGTTCGAGGCGTAGATCTTCTCCTCGTCTGGTGGCTTGAGCGCCCCCGCCAGGTCCAGCGGGTTCGCGAGCCGCCGCGCCCTGTCGAAGTCGAGCGTAGAAGCAAGGACCGCGTTCTGCTCGTCGGACAGGGCTGCCACCGGCTCGAGCTTCAACTCGTTGAAGCGGGCTTCGACGGCTGACTTGCGCTGGAACGGGTGCTTGCCCGTCAGCATTTCGTACGCGACGAGGCCGAGCGCATACACGTCATCGCGCGGGTCGGGCTCGGCGCTGCCCATCATCTGCTCCGGACTGGCATAGGCGTTCGTCCAGGCACCGAGACTGCCCGCATCGAACAGAGTCTGAACCCCGTCACCGACCTTGGTCGTGTCCTTCGCGATCCGCGCGATCCCGAAGTCGATCACCTTGACTTCGCCGTCGCGCGTGACGAAGACGTTGCCCGGCTTGAGGTCGGAATGCACGAAGCTCTTGGTGTGGGCATGGCGCAATGCGCCGGCGACGCCGCTGACGATCGACTGGACCTGTTCCAGCGGCAGGCCGGCCCCGGCATTTCGCTCCAGCATGCGGTCGAGCGATTCGCCCTCGAGCAGCTCCATGACCAGGAACACGTGCGAGCCGTCGCGATCGAAGTCGTGCACCGAAGCGATGTTCGGATGGGACAGCTGCTGCATCCGGCGGGCTTCACGCTGCAGCGCGATCAGCGAATCAGGATGACCCTTGAAGTCCTCGCCCAGCATCTTGATGGCCACGAACGGATTGCGATCGTGCGCCTCTTCGCGACGAAGGTCCCGCGCCCGGAATACGAGCCCCATCCCGCCTTCGCCGATGACCTCCTCGATCACGAACCTGCCGCGCAGCACGGTACCGACCTTTACCGCTCCTTCGGCGTGCTCGGCCGTAGCCCACCGTCGCCATCCTGACGAATCATGGCCGGATGAGTCCCCCGGGGTCGAACGGGCGACGCCGATGCCCGGGTGCGGCCGTGAGGCGTTGCTGCCGCGGAACAGCGTTCCACCGTGATCCGGAGCCTCGGCCGGAGCCGAACCGGCCAGCGTGTCCGCCAGCTCCGCGGAGATCTTCCCCGCGGCGACGAATTCCGCCACGACCCGGCCGATTTCACCGTCGGCGACATCGGACCCGGCGCGTGCGTCCTTCAGGGCCGACTCGAGCTCGGCGAGCGACAACTGGCCGCTGCTGAACTTCTCCAGCAGCAGTTCGAGCTCGGTCATTCGTGAATCCCCGCCGATGGTCGGCCCAATGCGTCAGGCTAATGTCAGGTGTCGAGCAGAGCAAGCCGAACGCCTCGAGCCTCCTCCGCCCCGCCGGCTGATGGTCGCACCGGGCGGTCGACGACCGCGTTCAATGCGCCAGTCTACGTCGATTGACCGAGCCCCGCTTGCGTCATCCGATGCGCAGTGGAGTTCTCCGAGAGACATTATGGCAAAAAGCGCCGGCTGTCCGAAGCCGGTTCGCCAGCACGGAATCGACGTCGGAATGCCGGGTGTCTCAGCCGATCGAGACGATCTCGGCGTCGCCGCCCTTGAACTCCACGAAGTCCCCGGCAGACTTCCCGAGCAGGAATCGCGCGAGAGGAGAAACGTAGGAGATCAGGCCGCGGCTGGGATCCGACTCGTCTTCTCCGACGATGCGGAAACGCGACGTCCTGCCGGACTCTTCCCGCAGCTCGACCCAGCACCCGAAGCGCACGGTCTCAGGGTTTGCAGGCGCCTCAACCACCTCCGCGCTCGAGCGACGATGATTCCAGTAGCGGAGGTCGCGCTCCACGCGGGAGATCGCGGCCGGATCGCCCCCGGCCTTGACCGTGGCCAGCTCGCTGTTCAGCTCACGCAGTCGCCGCTCGATCAGAGCCAGCCCTTCGGTGGTCACGAAGTTGCGATGCGGGCTGACGACCAGCTCCGGCAGCGCCTCGGTCTCCATGCCGTCCAGTTCCTTGACGAATGCTCGGCTCATGACTTCGCCCCCTGTGATCGAATGGCACGCCGCGCGCGTACCCTGGCCCTCCGGGCCTGTGCATCATTCAATCACGTTACGGCACGCCTTGCTTGCGTTCGGGGCTGCGGCAGCCTGGTTTTGTGCCCGAAATCCCGTCCCGGGGCTGCGGATCAGGACAGCTCGAGCGCTGCGAGGTTGCGCTCCCATACGCTCTGCAAACGGGGATCCGCCTCGCAGCGCTCCCCGATCGCGTGCAGCCGGGGCGCGTGCGCGGCGAACCACGGTCGCCGCGGGCGCCAGCGCGTCATCACGGCCACATAGATGTCCAGCGCGGAGAATCTCTGTCCCAGGAACCAGGGCGCGCCTGCCTCCGCCTCCACCACCCGCCACAAGTGCTGCGCGTAGGCATCGACCGCTGCGCGGAAGTCCCGCGCCGCAGCGGCGTCCTTCACGAAGCGCTGCGGATCGTCGGCGTAGGTGAAGGTCGGATAGATGTTGGCGACCAGGAACACTAGCCAGCGAAGGAACGCGGGCCTGGTGTACTCGCCAGCCGTCGGCACAAGATCGGTCCGGCCGGTCGCGTCCGCGAGGTACAGCGTGATCGCCGCGCTCTCCGTCATCACGCGGCCGTCTGCGAGCACCAGCGTCGGCAGCTGCGCGACCGGATTCACGCGGGCCAGCGACTCACGGGCTTCGCCGGAGACGAACAGGTCGCCGATCTCGACGAACTCGAACGGCACATCGAGCAGGCTGAGTTGCGCCTCGACGATCGCCGAGCCCCATCCTGGACGACCATAGAGAACACAGGGGTCCATCAGCCTCAGAACCAGTTGTAGTTGAAGCTGATGCTGACGCGCTCGGCAGCCGCGCTGTTCGGGAGCACCTCGTGCCTGAGCCAGCTCTCGAACAGCACCAGCTGACCTGCGCGTGCCGGAACCGTGACCCATGGGCGGTTGCTGTTGCGGCAATCGGCCTTGCGCGGCGGCGACGCCATGTAGCGATCCAGCCGCGGGTCCTCGAACTTGAGTCCCGGCGAGCCCCGCGGCACCTGCACGTAGTAGGTTCCGCTGATCGTCGAAAGCGGATGCAGGTGCAGGCCGTGGGCCACCCCGCGCGGCATGATGTTCACCCAGCAGTCCGTCATGCCGAGCTGTCGACCCTCGAGGTCGAGTTCCAGCGAGCGCGCGTACCGGGCGACGTGGCGGTCGATGCCGCGCTCGAGCGCCGCAAACGTGGGCGAAATCGTGTGCATGCGGCTCTGGGAGCCGTAAGAGGTGAACCCGCCAGGGTACCGCTGCTTCGACCAGGCAAGTCCCGCCGCGTCGTCCTCGCGCAGCTGCAGGCACTCGGCGCGCAGGCGTTCATTGAGCGCCTGCCACCCCGACGCCTTGAAGGGGGCGACATAGACGAGCGTCGGGAAGAGCGACTGGACGGGCACGGTGGCAGGATGCGCAGCCGCGGCTCAGGGGCTGGTCCACCAGGCCACGAACTCGTCGAACTCGATCCCGCCGTCGTGGTCCGAGTCGATTTCACGGAACCCGCGACGCGCCTCGCTCGCGGAGACGCCTGCGTCGAGATCCTCGAGCAGCCGCATGAACTCATCGAGACTGATCCGCCCGTTACCGTCCGGGTCGTTGTGCGCGAAGCTCTCGCGAAGTTCGCTCATCTGTTCATCGGTGATGGACGTCACGCACGGCACTCCTCGTGTTTCGGTCACTCGCGGTAGTGACAACCGCGACTTTCCTTGTTCTCCCATGCGGCCAGCGTGACGATCAGCGCTACCCGGGCTGCGTTGCGCAGCCCGATCAGCTCGTCGGTCAGCGCAGCCGCGCGATAAAAGCGTTCGATTTCCAGTTCCAGGTTGCGCAGGTCCTCGATGGCCCGGGCCAGGCGCCGTGTCGTTCGCACCAGGCCCACGTAGTTCCACATGATGTGCTTGATCGAGACCATGTCCTGGGCGATCAGGGCGGGGTCCGGCATCTCCAGCCCGGTCGGCTGCCAGGGAGGAATGTCATCGAAGCCGTTGCCCGGATCCTCGGCGAGCACGGCGGCGATGTGCTGCGCCGAGCGATGACCCCACACGAGTCCCTCGAGCAGCGACGTGCTCGCGAGCCGATTGGCTCCATGCAGTCCGGTGCAGGAGACTTCGCCGACTGCGTATAGCCTCTCGACGGTGCTCTGCCCGGACTCGTCGACCCAGACGCCGCCGCAGGCATAGTGCGCCGCCGGCACGACGGGGACCGGGTCGCGCGTGATGTCGATGCCGAAGGCGAGGCAGCTCCTGTACATCTCCGGAAACCCGGAGCGGATGCGCTCGGCGGGGATGTACGAGGCCAGGTCGAGGTATACGTTCGACACGCCCCGGCTCAGCAGTTCCGAGTGAATGCTGCGCGCCACGACGTCGCGGGGCGCGAGATCTTTCCACTCGGGATCGTAACGCTCCATGAAGGTCCGGCCCCGCTCATCCACCAGCCGGGCACCTGCGCCGCGGACTGCCTCCGTGATCAGGAAGCACGGAGCGTTGCGGTGATAGAAGGCCGTCGGGTGAAACTGCACGTACTCCGTGTTGATCACCCGCGCACCCGCCCGGTAAGCCATCGCGAGGCCGTCGCCACGCGATCCGATCGGGTTCGTCGTACGCAGGAAGATCTGGCCCAGGCCGCCGGTCGCGAGCACCGTGGCCCGGGCGAAACAGCGCAGTATCGTGGCCGACTGCTGGTCGAGCACGTAGGCACCGACGCAGGAGAGCGGGTCGTAGATGGCGCGGCGGTCGCCGCCGTGATGGGCCGGCGTCAGCAGGTCCACCGCCGTGTGGTTGGTCAGCAGCCGTATGCGCGGGTGTCGCTGCAGCTGGCCGATCAGCGCGTCCTCGATCGCCCGCCCGGTCGCGTCGGCAGAATGGAGGATCCGCGGTATCGAGTGACCCCCTTCGCGGCCGAGCGCATAGTCGCCGTCGCTGGTGCGGTCAAACGGCACCTGGAGCCTGTCGATCAGGATGCGCTCGACCAGCGAGGGCCCCTCCTCCGCCAGTGTCCTGACCGCCTGCTCGTGGCACAGGCCTGCGCCGGCATTCACGATGTCGGTCGCGAGGAGTTCCGGCGAATCGTCGCGCCCCTTGTAGATGATGCCGCCCTGAGCCCAGTCCGTGTTCGAGTCGCCCGGCTCCGTTGCCCGCGTGACGATCAGCACGTCGAGACCGGCGTCCGCCAGCTCGAGTGCTGCGGTGCCGCCGGCGATGCCGCAGCCCAGGATCAGGACATCGCTGTGGATCGGGTCGCTCAATCGATTTTCGGGCCGACTTCGAGCATTCGCTCCACGGCGCGGAGTGCGCGCACGCGGATCGGTTCCGGGACGTCGATCTCCCAGCGCATGAACTTGAGCGAGTCACGCGTCTGCTCCAGCGTGATCTCGTGCATGTGCGGACAGCGGTGACTGCACAGCCGCAGCATTTCCTTGTCCGGATTCTCGGCCATGATGTTGTCGCCCATCGAACACTCGGTCAGCACCAGGAAGCGCCTGGCCTTGGAGCGCTCGACGTACCTGATCATCGCCGTCGTGCTGCCGGAGTAATCGGCCTTCTCGACCACCTCCGGGCTGCACTCGGGGTGGGCCAGCACGACCACGTCCGGGAACTGCTTGCGTACCGAGTCCACGTCCTGCGGCGTGAACAGCTCGTGCACCTCGCAGCGCCCTCGCCAGCCGATCATGACGTTTTCGACCTCGCCGCCGTGCTTTGCTGCGCCGGGCTTCGGCATCACGGTCGGCACGATGATGTGACGGCCCGTCTCGCGCGCGACGTTGCGCGCGAGATACTCGTCCGGCAGGAAGATCACCGTGTCGGACTTCAGCGACTCGACCACTGCAGCGGCGTTGCTCGAGGTGCAGCAGATGTCGCACTCGGCCTTAACGTCCGCATAGGTGTTGATATAGGTGACGATGGGCACGCCCGGATAGGCGCGCCGCAAGGCCCGCACGTCCTCGGCCGTGATGCTCTCGGCCAGCGAGCAGCCACCCCGGTCGGTCGGCAGCAGCACGGTCTTGCCTGGATTGAGGATCTTGGCGGTCTCAGCCATGAATCGCACGCCGCAGAAGACGATCACGGGCTTGTCCGTCTCCGCCGCACGGCGGCTCAGTTCCAGCGAGTCGCCCTGGAAGTCCGGGACGGAATGGAACAGTGCCGGCTCCATGTAGTTGTGGCCGAGAATCACGGCATCGCGCTGCTGCTTGAGGCGCAGCACCTCGGCCGCAACCTCTGACTTGAGCAGGATCTCCGCCTCGGGGAGCACGTCGCTGAGCTTGGCCTTGAGGTCGCGAAAGATTTCTTCAGCCTGCATGCCTTTGTACCAGTACCGACTTGCGGTGATTCTACGACATGGCGCCGCGGGAGACGCGGCGTCGATCCTGCCGGGATTCCGGGGCTACTTCCGGGCCTGCGGATCGGCTCCAGCCGGTCGGGGCCCGGTCCAGCCAGGCCCACGCACCACCCGGCCCGGATACGCGCCTGTGTGCGTGCCCTCACGCAGCACTGGCACGCCATTGACGAGCACATCGCGCACGCCCGTGGCGTACTGCTGCGGCTCGTCGAAAGTCGCCCGGTCCCCGATCGTCGTCGGATCGAAGATTACGACATCGGCATAGCAGCCCGGATCGAGGCAACCGCGACCCTGCAGCTTCCAGTTATCGGCCGGAAGCCGCGTCAGCCGCCGGATCGCCTCCTCGAGCGGCAGCAATCCCTCCTCCCTGACGTATTTGCCGAGCAGCCGCGCGAAGTTGCCGTAGGCCCTGGGGTGCGTGCTCCTGCGCAGGAAGACACCTTCCGGCGCGAGGGCCGCAGCGTCCGAGCCGAGGCTCACCCAGGGCTGCAGGAGCCCCAGCCGGACGTTCTGCTCGCTCATCAGGAAATACACGGTCTCGACCCGCGAGCGGTCTTCGATCACGAGGTCGATGATCGTGTCCTCTGCACTGGTGCCCCTCCGAGCCATGACCTCGGCGAGCGTCAGGCCGGTCAGCGGTTTCAGGCGCTCGCTCCTGAAGCCGACCAGCTTCACCCGCTCCGGGCTTCCCGCAGTGCGGAACAGGTTCTCCTCGCCTTGCGGCGGGTCGCGCATGTCTTCGACCACCCTGCGACGCAGCACTGGATCCTGCAGGCGCGCGATCCAGGCGTCGAGCCCGCCCTCCTGCACCCAGATCGGCATCGCGGCGTCGAGTCCGGTGGCGCCCGCGGTGTAGGTGTACATGTTCGCGGTGACCGCGAGACCCTCGGCGCGAGCCATGGCGATCCGCTCCACGGCGCGGCTCATCTTCGGCCAGTTGTCCTCGCCGGCCGCCTTCAGGTGATAGACCTCCCCATGCACGCCGGCTGCGCGGACGATGCCGATGAACTCATCGAGCGCCTGCTCGAGCCGGGCGCTCTCGTTACGTATGTGCGATACGTAACCGCCGCCGAATTCCGCCGCCGCGATCGCCAGCGCCACGAGCTCGGCGGTGTCGGCGAAGAACGCAGGCGCATAGATCAGCGAGCTGCCGACGCCGAGCGCACCCTCCCGCATGGCCTCGCGGACGAGTTCCCGCATGCGGGCGAGTTCCGTCGCGTCCGGGCGGCGGTCCTGCTCGCCGAGCACGTGCATGCGCACCGTGGTCGCCCCGACGAACGACGCAACGTTCAGCGAGACACCCCGGCGCTCGAGCGTATCGAGGTATTCGCCCAGCGTCGTCCATTCGATGTCGTAGCGGATGTCGCCCTGCTGCCGCAGCAGCTCGGCCTTCATCGCTTCGTTCAGCGGTCCGCCGGATTCGCCCTCGCCGAAGATTTCGAGCGTGACGCCCTGCATCAGGTCGCTCATTCCGCGTCCGTCGTGCAGCAGCGTCACGTTGGCCCAGGACAGCACGTTGATGAAGCCCGGTGCGACGGCGAGTCCTGCCGCATCGAGCACCAGCGGCGCCACGGCATGGTCCAGACTACCCACTGCCGCGACACGATCGCCGCTCAGTCCCAGGTCTGCACGGACGCCCGGCCCGCCACTGCCGTCGTACACCGTGCCGTTGCGGATCAGGACGTCGAAAGCCGGAGCCGGCTCCGGTGACGGCCCGGTTGCGCAGGCCGCGAGCGCCATCAGCATGGCGATGCCGGCGATGCGACGCGGCAGGCAGGCCAGCGCCCTCGTCCCGACGCGACGGCCGTTCATGCGGACGGTTCTTCGGCGACGAAGCCTTTCCAGTTCCTCATGTACTGGATGAATGGCGGGCTGAGGCCCTCGTCACGCAGGTACTCGGCGGTCACGGGAAGCGAGATCGCCTCGAAGTCCGGATCTGCCCGGACCCGCTCGGGAAAGTCGTGGTGCAGGATCGCGGCGCGCCCGACCACGACAAAGTCTGCGCCTGAGTCGAGGCAGTGGCGTGCTGCGGGTCCGCTCACGATCTTGCCTGCGACTCCGAGCCTGACCCCGCCACGATCGAGCTCCGTGAAGCAGGACATCAGGCTCCGACCTTTGAATTCCTCCTCCTCCGGCTCCTTGAACACGTCCCAGAGCGAGAGATCGAGGAAATCCACTTTCCCATCCCGCATGAGCCGCGCGGCGAGTTCGCGTACCTCGGCGAGGCGCATTCCGAAGCGCTCCGGCGACAATCGTGCACCGAGCAGGAAGTCCGGTCCGCAGCGCCCGCGGATCCGGTCGATGATGTTCGTGAGCAGCCGCGAGCGGTTCTCGAGAGAGCCTCCATAACGGTCCTGCCGCCTGTTCAGGCCCGGACTCAGGAACTGGCACAACAGGTAGCCGTGGGCGCCGTGCAACTCGACGCCGTTGAATCCGGCGCGCTCGGCCCGAAGCGCGGCCTGCAGGAAGTCCTCCTCGATCCCTTCCACCTCCTCGGTCGCGAGCGCCCGCGCGCCGGTCTCCGCGTCATCGGATGCACTGACCGGCTGTGACCCGGTCAGCTCCGCGGGCGAACGCATGCCACCGTGGTAAAGCTGCACCAGTGCCAGGCTTCCTGAACGACGAAGCGAGCCGGCGAGCCGTGCGAGCCCTTCGTCATGCTGGTCTCCGGAGATTCCGAGCTGACCGGCGAAGCCCCGTCCCTGCGGATGCACATACGCAGCGCAGCTCATCGTGATTCCAAAGCCGCCTTCCGCCCGCAGCTCGAGCCAGCGCAGCTCATGCTCCGAGAGCCGCCCGTCGTCGTGGCTCTGGAGATTCGTCAGCGGCGCCAGCATCAGCCGGTTGCGGCTCGGGGCGCCGCGGCGGAAGTCGAGTTGCGAGAAGAGTCCAGCCATCGGGCATTCGCCTCGCTGCAGCAGCGGCCGGCGCGGCAGGAAGTCGTGCCCGCCGCTTCCGCCAGCCTCAGTTGACGATCTGGTTGAGTTCGCCTTTCCGATAGCGCTCGGCCATCTGCTCGAGCGTCAGCGGCTTGATCTTCGAGGCCTGGCCTGCGCTGCCGAAAGCCTCGTAGCGGGCCTTGCAGATCGCCTTCGCGGCTTTCTGGGCTTCTGCCAGGAACTTGCGCGGATCGAACTCCGATGGCTTTTCAGCCATGTGACGCCGCATCGCGCCGGTCATCGCGAGACGGATGTCCGTGTCGATGTTCACCTTGCGCACGCCGTGCCTGATACCGGTGACGATCTCCTCTACCGGTACGCCGTAGGTCTCCTTCATCTCGCCGCCGTACTTGCGGATGATCTCGAGCCACTCCTGGGGCACGCTCGAGGAGCCGTGCATCACCAGGTGCGTGTTCGGAATCCGCGCGTGGATCTCCTTGATGCGCTCGATCGCGAGGATGTCGCCCGTTGGCTTGCGCGTGAACTTGTATGCCCCGTGGGACGTGCCGATTGCGATCGCAAGCGCGTCACACTGGGTCCGCTTGACGAAATCCGCCGCCTGGTCGGGATCCGTGAGCAGCTGCTCACGCGTCATCGTGCCCTCGGCACCATGGCCGTCCTCCTTGTCGCCGCGCATGGTCTCGAGCGAGCCGAGCACGCCCAGCTCGGCCTCGACCGTCACGCCTATCGCGTGGGAGAAATCCACGACCTTGCGCGAGGTTTCCACATTGTACTCGTAGGTCGACGGGGTCTTGCCGTCCTCCCGCAGCGAGCCGTCCATCATCACGCTGGTGAATCCGGAGCGTATCGCGCTCATGCAGACGGCGGGCGACTGCCCATGGTCCTGGTGCATGACCACCGGCACGTGTGGATAGGCCTCGACTGCGGCGAGGATCAGGTGGCGTAGAAAGGCCTCCCCTGCATATTTGCGGGCTCCCGCCGAGCCCTGCATGATCACGGGGCTGTCTACCTCGTCGGCGGCCTCCATGATCGCGCGCACCTGCTCCAGGTTGTTCACGTTGAAGGCAGGGAGGCCGTAGTCGTTCTCCGCTGCGTGGTCGAGCAGCTGACGCATCGAGACGAGTGGCATGAGCTTCCTCCTCGGTCCGGCAAATAATCCCGTATTTCAGAGTCAATTTACCGCAAGGCAGGCGGCCCACCGAGGCGCACTTTCCGCAACGGGTACTCTCGTCGGCGAGCCGAAAGGCTGGCTGCCCGCCAGCCGAATATCATAGACTGTCCGGCCCGACCCGCCGGTTTGCGGGATTTCACCCCCTGCAGGAGCAGTGCTAATGAAGTTAAGGATCCTCGCGGCGATGGCCGCTTTCGCGCTGGCAGCCGTGGCCCCGGCCCATGCCCAGAAGAGCGCCGGAGACGTCGTCGACGACAATACGATCGCCGCCTCGGTGAAGGCGAAGCTGGTGGCCACCGAAGGCGTGCCCGCCACCGACGTGAACGTCGAGGTCTACAAGGGCGTCGTGCTGCTGAGCGGCTTCGTGACGACCCAGGCTGCCAAGGATCTGGCCGGCAAGGCTGCGAAAGAAACCTCGAACGTCCAGAAGGTCCGCAACGAGATCGCCGTGCACGAGTCCACCTCGATGGGCACCAAGCTCGACGACACGGTGCTGGTCGGCAAGGTGAAGGCCGCGCTGGTGGATGCGAGTGACGTGAAGAGCGGGCAGATCAACGTCGAGGCCCGTGGCGGCATCGTGCAGCTCGGTGGCTTCGTGACCGGCGAGGGCATGAAGGCCCGCGCAATCAAGATCGCCCAGGGCGTGGACGGCGTGAAGCGGGTGGACGACGCGCTGTTCGTCAAGCCCCAGTAAGCCCGGCCGAACCCGAAGCGTACCAGGCAAAGGCCCCGGTTCTTCCGGGGCCTTTTCCGTTGGGATCGCTACGCCGCCCAGCAGGCGTACATGTGCACGCGGCCGGTCCGGACGTCGCAAAGCGCCCGCTTCACCTGCCCCTCCTCCCGCCATTCCTTGATGGCCACCTTTCCAGGCAGCTGCACCGGCGTCAGGAACTGGGCATCGATCCGGGTTCCGGGCCCGTAGGCGGGCATCGGAGGCTGCGCGAGACTTCGCGCCAGCGACCACATGCCGTGCGCGATCGCACCACGCAGCCCGAAGTAGCGCGCGGCCCGTTCGCTCAGGTGGATGGGGTTGTAGTCGCTCGCTACGCGGGCGTAGTCCCAGACCTTGTGCAGCGTCACCTCGAACTGGGACAGCACCGTCGCATCCCTGGGTGCCTTCGGCGGGCGCGGCGGCCGCCCCGCGGGCCGATCGGCAGACTCGGGCCAGCGCGAAAGGAACACGCAGGTCTCCCGCCACAGTTCCTCGTTTCGACCGGTGACCAGCGTATCCATGTCGAATGCAAGTCCGGCGTCGGTCTCGCGGTAGTTCCGCGCGTTCACTTCGACGTCCAGCAGGTCACCGGCCCGCGGCTCGGACAGCACCTCTATTATGTTCGAAAGGTGGATCAGGCCCATCGGGCGCAGCGGGAAGGTCGGGGTAGCGAATATCTTCAGGTGCAGCGGCATCGCCAGCACGTGAAGAAACGTGCAGGGAACGCCCGAGCCTTCAGTGAACCCGCAGACGCTCGCGTAGCGTGCCAGCTGCGCTGCCCGCAATGGCACGCCCCGCGCCCGGGCCTGCATTAGAGGCGGGTCCTTTACCGACGTGACGGGTGGACGCTTTCGCCCGAGGACCTGGGGATAGCTGATCCACTGCGACGGGAGACCTGAGTAACTCAGGTGCAGCGTGTTCGCCACGGGTCTACGGCGCCACCTGGTCGATCACGACAGTCAGGTCCGGCGCTGATCCCCTGGCGTGAGTCACGTTTCCGATCAGGTCTCCGCTGCTCGTCATGACGCTGCCCCCCAGCGCGACCCTCGCGACGATCTCCACGTCCTCGACCGAGGACAGGTTACGCCCCTCGATCATCGAATTGGCGTCGCTCAGCGTCACCGTGACCGGCAGCACGTCGGTGGTCAGCCGGACCGCGGCCAGCGGTGGCCCGGGAATGCCGGGCTGTCGGGCGCTCACGAACAGTGGCGTACCGGGGCGTAGCTGAGAGGCCAGCGCAGGATCCACGCTGACCGAGACATTGAGCATGCGCCCCGTGGCCGGGGCGGCATCCGGCGCCGCCGACGGGGTAGCCGCGGCCACCATCGGACCGCGCGCGGCCGCCGGTGCCGCACCGGGCGCCTCGACGCCCAGCGCCGCCAGCTGCTCGTTGACCATTGCGCGGATCTCCTCGGGCAGATCCTGCTCACTCATGCGGATCCAGCGCTGCCGGGCCGTTTCCTCGTCCCCTGACCGCAGCGCAATCACCCCGGAGTACCAGAGCGCCTTGCCATTGTCCGCGTCGGCTTCGAGCGCCGCGTCCACGATCCCCTTGGCCCTGTCCTGGACCGACGGGTCTGCGGAAACGACCAGCGCTTCAGCAAGGTCGAGCTCGAGATCCGGGTTGTCGCCACCCGCCAGCGCGAGTGCGCGCTCGAGAGCGTTCGCAGCCTTCGCGGCCTGGCCGGTCACCAGGTAGGTACGCGCGAGCATCTGCCAGCCCTCGAGGTCCTCCGGATTCTGCGCGAGCCTCGCCTCGAGCTTCTCCGTCACTTCGTCCATCGAACCCGCTCCCTGCTGGTGAGCGGTTGCGGCGCCGGCGCCCAGCAGTCGCGGATCCTGCCATGGATAGTTGGACACCAGCGCATACACCGCCGCGGCAGCCAGCGGAAGAACCAGCGCCAGTGCCACGGCGGCCCCGGTCGACGGGCGCGAGGTCTCGCCATCGCTTTTCGCCGGCGCTCCCCGAACCAGGGGCCGCAGCAGCATCAGCAGCGCCGCAACGAGCATGGCGCCGCACAGTACAAGGAATTCGGTCACTTTGAATCTGCCTCCGTCTCCACGGAATCGTCATCCGCTTCCGCCGCGCGCCGCCTGATCACGCGCAGCGCCGCGATCACGCCGAACACCAGCAGCAGGATCGGCGCGGCCCACAGCAGCAGGTTCTGAGCCGTCATGCGTGGACGGTAGAGGACGAAGTCCCCGTAGCGCTCGATCATGAACTCGCGGATCTCGTCGTCGGTCTTGCCCGCCGCGATCAGGTCGCGCACCTCGCGCCGAAGGTCGGAGGCGAGGCCGGCGTTTGAATCAGCGATCGTCTGGTTCTGGCAGACGAGGCAGCGCAGCTCGCGGTTGATGTTCTCGTAGCGCTGCTGCAGCACCGGGTCATCGAAGGCGCGTTCTGCATCTATGGCCGGCGCCTGCACCGAGAGGGCCAGCAGCACCATCGCCAGCAGGGCCTGTATCGTCCGCATCATGTCGAGGAACCGCTGCCGGGCTGAGACGCAGCGATCCGTGGCAGGAACTCGGTCTGCCAGATTTCCATCGTCATCGGCGCGATGTGCTTGTAGAGGACGGTTCCATCCGACCCGATCAGGAAGGTCTCAGGCGCCCCGTAGACACCCCAGTCGACTGCCGTGCGACCCTCCCGGTCGACGGCCACCACCGCGTAAGGGTTGCCGAGGTCGCGCAGCCACTTCTTCGCAGCGTTGTCCTCGTCCTTCCAGTTCAGTCCGACCACCGGGACGGCATTCTGCCGGGCGATCTCGAGCAGTACGTCGTGCTCCTGGCGACAGCCGCCGCACCAGGTGCCCCAGACGTTCAGCAACCAGGGACGCCCGTCCAGCTCGCTGCTGGACACTGTGTAGGCGGGATCCTGGAGGCTCGGCAGCGTGAACTCCGGCGCGGGCTTGCCGATCAGCGGCGAAGGCACGTACCTGGGGTCGCGCTGCAGCCCCACGTACAGGAAGATGCCCATCAGCAGGAACAGCACGAGCGGGACGATGAACTTGGCCATGACTGCCTCCCGACTCAGCGCGCGGCAACCGCGCCGCGCCCGGGAACCTTCTGGTCGGAGGTGACGCGACCGGTACGGTAGCGCCGGTCGCTCACCGCGACGAGCCCTCCGATGGCCATCACCAGCGCACCGAACCAGATGAACCGGACCATCGGCTTGTACTGGATGCGCATGCTCCAGGCGCCGCCACCGAGGTCCTCACCCATCGCGACGAAAAGATCGCGATTCCAGTCCACTTCGATTCCCGACTCGGTCATCGGGCTGCGCTGGACGCGATAGACCCGCTTCTGCGGATGCAGGGTCGCGACCTCGCGACCCTCGCGGGTGATCACGACTTCGGCCTCGACCGCGTCGTAATTCGGGCCCTTGACCATCCTCGTGCTGTTGAACGCGAAATCGTAGCCCTGCATCGTCACGGATTCGCCGGGCTTCAAAGCGATGTCCTTCTCGATCCGGTACATCTGCGTCACCGTCACACCGATCGCGAAGAGCCCGACGCCGATGTGCGCGAGCGTCATGCCCAGCACGCCCCGCGACAGCGATTGCTTTCTTCTCAGCCGCTGGAAAGGCTCGTAGAGCGCGGAGAGAATCACCCAGAGCCCGGCGGTCAGGCCGACCGCGGACATCACGTGGAAGCCACCGTAGGCCACGACCGGCACCACGATCCCGACCGCGAGCGCAACGCCGAACATCACCAGCAGCGGCGTCTTGATGTCTGCAAAGCGCCACTTCTTCCAGGTCGAGTGCATGCCGAAGGCGAGCAGGAACAGCAGCGGCAGCGTCGGGATCAGGAACACCGTATTGAAGTACGGCGGGCCGACCGAGATCTTGCCGAGGTTGAGGGCGTCGAGGAACAGCGGGTACAGCGTGCCGATCAGGATCAGCGCCGCGGCCACCAGCAGCAGCACGTTGTTCAGCAGCAGGAACGACTCCCTGGAGACCGTGTCGAAGCCACCCTTGGCGCGCAGCGCCGGGCCGCGCCAGGCGAACAGCGCCAGCGAGCCGCCGATGCACACGCCGAGGAAGGCGAGTATGAACAGGCCACGGCTGGGGTCGCTCGCGAACGCGTGCACCGAAACGAGCACCCCCGAGCGCACCAGGAAGGTGCCGAGCAGGCTCAGCGAGAACGCGGTGATCGCGAGCAGCAGCGTCCAGCTCTTGAAGAGCCCCCGCTTCTCGGTCACCGCCAGCGAATGGATCAGCGCAGTGCCCACCAGCCAGGGCATGAAGGAAGCGTTCTCGACCGGATCCCAGAACCACCAGCCGCCCCAGCCGAGCTCGTAGTACGCCCACCAGCTGCCGAGCGCGATGCCGACGGTCAGGAATACCCAGGAGAGCGTCGTCCAGGGGCGCGCCCAGCGCGCCCACTTCTCGTCCAGCCTGCCCTCGAGCAACGCAGCCACGGCGAAGGCGAACGCGACGGCAAAGCCGACGTAGCCGATGTAGAGCATCGGGGGATGGATCGCCAGCGCCGGGTCCTGCAGCAGCGGATTCAGGTCACGCCCGTCGACCGCTGCGGGCACCAGGCGCTCGAAGGGATTCGACGTGAACAGGATGAAAGACAGGAATCCGATGCTGACGATTCCTAGCACGCCGATCACGCGAGCGGCGAACGTCTCCGGCAAGCTCCGGCTCAGCGCCCCGACCGCGACCGACCAGGTCGACAGAGCCAGCGCCCAGAGCAGCAGCGATCCCTCGTGCGCGCCCCACACCGCGGCAAAACGGTAGAACGTGGGCAGCTCCGAGTTCGAGTTGCTGGCGACGTACAGGACAGAGAAGTCGTTCTTGTAGAACGCCCAGCTCAGTACGGCGAACGACAGCGCGACGAACACCCACTGGCCGGTGACGGCCGGTCGCGCGGCGGCCATCCAGCGGTGGTTTCCTACGTGGGCGCCCGCGAGCCCGAGAAACGCCTGTGCTGCGGTGAGCAGCAGTGCGATGACCAGCGCGAAGAGTCCGAGCTCGATGACCATGGAATTCTCCCGGAGCGTCTGTTCAGGTGCTGCCCTGGCCCATCGCGCTGGCCGCCTCGGCGTGCGGCTTCAGGCTGTCGGCGACCTCGGGTGGCATGTAGTTCTCGTCGTGCTTCGCGAGCACTTCCTCGGCGACGAAGGTCCCGTCCGGGCCCAGCCGGCCGCGCGCAATGATGCCCTGTCCCTCGCGGAAAAGGTCGGGAAGGACGCCCGTGTAGCTCACCTTGACCTTGTTCTGGTAGTCGGTGAGCGTGAACTTCGCCTCGAGGCTGCCGGTCTGGCGGCTGAAGCTGCCACCTTCGACCAGCCCGCCTACCCGGAACGTGCGTGCGTCCGGCGCCTCGCCGGCCTGGATCTGCGTGGGGCTGTAGTAATACAGCAGGTTCTTCTGGAAGGCCTGCAATGCGAAGGCCGTGGCGATGCCGACTCCGGCCAGGATCACTGCCACCGTGGTCATGCGCTTCTGTCGCGGTGTCATGTACGGGACTCCTTCAGCTGTTGTGTACGTCGCCGGGCGCTGGCGAGTTCCTCGGCCTCGCGCCGACGCGCGGCCCACCAGTTCGCAATCAGCACCACGGCGGTTAGACCATAAGCGGACCAAACAAATTCCGCATAACCACCCATATTAAGAAAGCTCTGTAAGTCCATGTTTTATAGACCTTCCTTTAGCCACGTCGCGTTGCGCTCACGGCGCAGGATCTCGGCCCGCAGCCGGCGGCACAGCAACCACCCGTAATAAAGCTGGAAACCGACGATCATCATGAACAGCGGATAGAGCATCTCGATAGCGATGGACGGCTTGTCGAGCTTCGTGACGCTGGCCGGCTGGTGCAGCGTCGTCCACCACTCCACCGAGTAGTGGATGATCGGCACGTTGATCACGCCCACGATGGCCAGCACCGCGCTTGCCCGGTCCGCGCGCTGCGGGTCATCGAAGGACGCCCGCAACGCCATGTAGCCGAAGTACAGGAACAGCAGGATCAGCTCCGAGGTCAGCCGCGCATCCCAGACCCACCAGGTCCCCCACATGGGTTTGCCCCAGATCGACCCGGTCGCAAGTGCCAGGAACGTGAACGACGCGCCGACCGCGGCGCTCGCCGCTGCCGCCGCATGTGCCAGCTTGATGCGCCAGATCAGTCCGATGCCGGCGGCCACGGCCATCACCACGTAGATGAACATCGACATCCACGCGCTCGGCGCGTGCACGTAGAGGATCCGGAACGCGTCGCCCTGCTGGTAATCGGCCGGCGCCCGCACGAGTCCCCACCAGGTCGCGAGCAGGATCAGGACCAGGGCCGGCCAGCCGAACCAGGGCGCCAGCCGGCCGAGCAGCCGATAGGCATGGGGAGGAGAGGCGAATTTATGCAACCAGGTCCACATGTATCCTCTTCATTCGCATGATCGCCATGGGCAGTTCAGCTTTCGACGCTGATCCGGATCGCCGCGGACATTGCCAGCGGCCCGAGGCTCAGCGCCAGGAAAAATATCGCGGCCAGCAACTGTAGCGGACCGGCCGGGGAATCCCCGTCCATCTGCATCGCCACCGCGCGCGCGCCGAAGATCAGCAACGGCATCGCCAGCGGCAGCACGAGCAGCGACAGCAGCACGCTGCCGCGCCGGACGCCGACTGTCAGCGCCGCGCCGATGCCGCCCAGCACGCTGAGCGTCGCAGTGCCGAGCAGCAGCGACAGCACCAGCGTGCCCCAGGCGTCGAACGGCAGGCCGAGCGCCGTTCCTACGACGGGCGAAATCAGCACCAGCGGGAGCCCGGTGAGAATCCAGTGCGCCGCGACCTTGGAGAGCAGCAGCCAGGCCAGCGGCTGGCCCGAAAGCACCCACTGTTCCATCGTGCCGTCCTCTACGTCCGAGCGGAACAGCGATTCCAGCGCGAGCAGAGATGACAGCAGCGCGGCAACCCATACGACGCCGCCGGAGATCGTGCGCAACTGCGCGAGGTCCGGCGTGGTCGCGAGCGGAAAAAGCGTCGTGACCACGAGATAAAAAATCAGCGGCTGCGTCACCTCGTCCCAGCGCCGCAGCGCCAGCGTGAGATCGCGCTTGAACACCAGCGCCGCGGCTTCCGAGATGTTCGCGCGCTGCACTAGCTGAGTTCCAGCCGTCGCGTGATCGGGGAGTCGTCGAGCAGGCGCTGGTGGGCCGCCGCCAGCACGAGGCCGTCCCCGGCCACCTGCTCTGCTATCAGGTCCTCTACCAGCGCCACGCCCGCGACATCGAGATTCGTGGCCGGCTCGTCCAGGATCCAGAGCCTTGCGTTGGCGAGCAGCAGGCGGGCCAGTGCAAGCCGGCGCTTCTGGCCGGCGGAAAGCGACCGGGCCACCAGGTCGCCGCGCGAGAGGATTCCAACGCGGTCGAGCGCGCGGTCGATGTCCGAGTCCTCGAGCGACTGTCGCAGACCCGCCAGGAACCGGAGGTTCTCGCGCGCAGTGAGGTCGGCCTTGAGCGCATTCGGATGCCCGAGATAGGCCAGTTCGGTGTGGAATTGCTCGCTAGCGCTGCGCACGGTCTTGCCCCGCCAGAGGATTTCCCCGCTCTCGGCGGGCAACAGGCCGCAGACGACCCGGATCAGCGTCGTCTTTCCGACGCCGTTCGGACCGGTCAGCTTCATGAAGACACCGGGATGCACTTCGAACGACACGTCCCGCAGGATGTGCCGTTCTCCACGCCAGACGTTGATTGCCCGGGCTTCGAGCACGGCCGCGTCGGGCCCCATCGATCCTCCGATACCCACCTACACAGCGCCGCCCCCACGCGGCCGATGGGGCGACTGAACCGGCGCGAAGTCTAGCAAATCAGACTGAGTCCAGTCCTGCGGAATACCGCAGTCATTTCGGCGCCAGCGGCTCGAGCACGACCAGATCCACGCCTTCCTCTACGCGGTCGCCGGCCTTGACTTTCACGGCGGAAACCCGTGCGGCCCAGGGTGCGGTCAGCGAGTGCTCCATCTTCATGGCCTCGAGGACCAGCACGACCGCACCCGCCTCCACCTGCTGCCCTTCGCTGACTCGCAATTCGAGCACGTGTCCCGGCATCGGTGAGCTGATGTGCCCCTCGTGCTCTGCGGAGACACGGTGCTCGGCCCCGGTATCGGCTACGAAATCGAACCGCAGGCACTGTCGTCGCAGCGTCAGGCTCTCGTGATCGAAGGCGTACTGCGCAGCGACGGGCCGGCCATCGATGCGCCCGACCAGGCTCCCGGCGGCATCCCGCGTCACCTCCACGCGATGCGGCCGGCCGCCGTGGACGATGGTCAGGCCTCCGGCCTCACGCGAGACCTGCAGCCACTCCCGCTGCTCGCCCAGCCTGAGCGCCACGCGAATCACCGGCGGGGAATTGATCCGGTAGCCCGTCGCCGCCTTCCACGGCGACTGGGACGGGTCCGCGACGCCGCGCGCGTCACCGGGCAGGTGCAGCACGCTGGCCGCGGCTGCAAGCAACCATGCATCGAGCAGCTCTGCTTCCGGCACGCCGGTTGCGGGCTGCAACTCGCGCTCGAGCAGGCGCGTGCTGAGCCGGCCCGAACGGACCGGCTCCGCGCCGAGGATCTCCCAAAGGAAGCGCGCGTTGGTCCGCACGCCGTCCACCACGCACTGCTCGAGCGCGGAGCGCAGTGAGTCCATGGCCTCGAGTCGCCCGGGCGCCCAGGCGATGATCTTGGCCAGCAGCGGATCGTAATGGACGCTGACTTCATCACCTGACTGGAAACCGGAATCGACGCGCAGGTCGGCCGATTCCTGCGGCATCCGGAAGGTCTGCAGCCGCCCGGTCGACGGCAGGAAGCCCCGGTCCGGATCCTCCGCGTAGAGCCGCGCCTCGACCGCATGCCCGCGCCGGCTCAACTGCTCCTGGCCGAGCGGCAAGGCCTCGCCCGAGGCGACCCGCAGCTGCCACTCGACCAGGTCGAGGCCAGTGATCATCTCGGTCACCGGGTGCTCGACCTGGAGCCGGGTGTTCATCTCCAGGAAGTAGAAGTTCCGGCCGTCGTACAGGAACTCGACTGTACCGGCGCCCTGGTAGGCGACGGCCTGCGCAGCACGCACTGCCGCCTCGCCCATCCTGCTGCGGGTGCTCTCGTCCAGGCCCGGCGCGGGCGCCTCCTCGATCACTTTCTGGTGCCGTCGCTGCAGCGAGCAGTCCCGCTCGAACAGGTGCACGGCATTTCCGAGCGAGTCCGCGAAGACCTGGATCTCGACATGGCGTCCCTGCTCGACGAAGCGCTCGAGCAGCACACGGGCGTCGCCGAAGGACTTCTGCGCCTCGCGCCGTGCGCCTGCCAGCGCCTCCGGGAAATCGCCGAGCGCACGCACGACGCGCATGCCCTTGCCGCCGCCTCCGGCGGTCGGCTTGATCAGCAAAGGGAAGCCGAGCCGCGATGCCTCGGCGGTCAGGTGCGCATCGGCCTGGTCCTCGTCGTCGTAGCCCGGCAGTACCGGGACGCCGGCTCGGGCCATCAACTGCCGTGCCTCGCTCTTCGATCCCATCTGGCGGATCGAGTCGCCGGGAGGTCCAACGAACACGATGCCGCGCGCCCGGCAGGCGTCAGCGAACGCCGCATTCTCGGCGAGAAAGCCGTAGCCCGGATGTATCGCCGCCGCGCGCGCTTCGGCGGCCGCGTCGAGGATGCGCTCCCCATCTAGATAGCTCTCGCGCGCCGGGGCGGGACCGATGTAAATCGCCTCGTCCGCGAGCCGTACGTGCAACGAGTCCCTGTCCGCCTCGGAATACACCGCGATGCTGCGCAGGCCGAGCCGGCGTGCGGTGCGCATGATGCGGCAGGCGATCTCGCCGCGGTTCGCGATCAGCAGGCTCTCGATCATGGGGTCCTCACATGCGGAAGATGCCGTAGGGCTCCTCGCCCTCGTCGTCACGGCAGCTTGCAGCCGCCAGTGCCAGCGCCAGTACCTCGCGTGTGTCCACCGGGTCCAGCACCCCGTCGTCCCAGAGCCGTGCGCTGGCGTACGCCGGATTGCCCTGGGTCTCGTACTGGCTGCGGATCTCCTCGCGAAAACCCTGCTCCTCAGACTCGGGCCAGTCACCGCCCCGGCGCTCGATGCCCTCGCGCTTGACGATCGCCAGGACCGTCGCCGCCTGCTCGCCGCCCATCACCGAGATGCGGGAGTTCGGCCAGCTCCAGAGGAATCGCCCGCCGTAGGCACGTCCGCACATCGCGTAGTTGCCGGCCCCGAACGAGCCGCCGATGATCACCGTGAGCTTCGGCACCGAGGCGCAGGCCACCGCGGTGACCATCTTCGCTCCGTCGCGCGCAATGCCGCCCGCCTCGTACTTGCGACCGACCATGAAGCCGGTGATGTTCTGCAGGAACAGCAGCGGAATGCGTCGCCGATTGCAGAGTTCCACGAAGTGCGCGCCCTTCAGCGCCGACTCCGAGAACAGGACGCCGTTGTTCGCCACGATGCCGACCGGATAGCCGCCGATGCGCGCGAAGCCGCAGACCAGCGTGCTGCCATAGAGCGCCTTGAACTCGTCGAGCTCGGATGCGTCCACGATCCGTGCGATCACCTCGCGCACGTCGTAGGGATGGCGCGTATCGCGCGGCACGATTCCGTATAGGTCCGTGGCCGGGTAGCGTGGCGACCTTGCGGGCTCCGGAGGTGGACGCGAGCCGCGGCGATTGAGGTTGCCGACCAGCCTCCGGGCCATCCACAGCGCATGCGCGTCGTTGTCCGCGAGGTGATCGACGACGCCGGACTGGCGTGCGTGAACGTCACCGCCGCCGAGCGTCTCGGCATCGACACGCTCGCCGGTCGCCGCCTGTACCAGCGGCGGACCGCCGAGGAAGATCGTCCCCTGCTCGCGCACGATGATCGACTCGTCGCACATCGCCGGCACATAGGCGCCGCCCGCGGTGCACGAGCCCATCACGACCGCAAGCTGCGGGATCGCGAGCGCGGACATGCGGGCCTGGTTGTAGAAGATGCGCCCGAAATGCTCCCGGTCCGGAAACACGTCATCCTGCCGCGGCAGGAAGGCGCCACCCGAGTCCACCAGGTAGATGCAAGGCAGCCGGTTCTCGAGTGCGACTTCCTGTGCCCGAAGGTGCTTCTTGACCGTGATCGGGTAGTAGGTGCCGCCCTTCACGGTCGCATCGTTGCCGACGATCATGCACTCGAGGCCGTTCACGCAGCCGATGCCGGTGACCAGTCCGCCCGCCGGGATCCAGTCGCCATAGAGTTCGTGGCCGGCCAGCTGCCCGAGCTCGAGAAACGGCGAGCCCGGATCGATCAACCGGTCGATGCGGTCACGCACGAACATCTTGTCCCGGCCTTCGTGCTGCGCGCGCGCCGCGGCGGACCCCCCCTCGCGGATCTTGCCCACCAGTGCATGCAGTTCCGCCGCGAGGCCGCGGTTGACGGTCTCGTTGGCCGCGAACTCGGGCGCTGAGCGGTCCACTCGGCTGTCGATCACGCTCATGGCTTACTCCTTCGACCGGTCGCGGCGACCGGCGAGCTCGAGCACCCGTTCCGCCTGGCGCAGGTGCGGACGATCGAGCATGCGGCCATCGAGCGACACTGCGCCCTGCCCGGCTGCCGACGCGAACGCGTCGAGCACCCGCTCGGCCGCATCGATCTCCCCGGCCGAGGGCGCGAATGCCGCGTGAATCGCAGGCACCTGGGAAGGGTGGATCGCGAGCTTCCCGGCGAACCCGTGGCGCCGCGACAGCCGTGCATTGCGCTCGACGACCACCGCGTCGCGAATCTCCGTGTCCACAGTGTCGATTGCCGCGACCTGCGCCGCTGCTGCCACCAGCAGGCAGGTCGAACGCGCCAGCTCATAAGTGAACTCGAGCCGCCCCTCGGCATCCCGGTTGCCGAGCGCGCCCACGTCGGCCGAAAGGTCCTCGGCGCCCCAGGTGAATCCCACGACGCGCGGCGGACAGGCTGCGAAGCTCGCGGCATTGAGCACGGCCGTCGCGCACTCGGTGATCAGTGGCAGGATCGGCGTGCTCCCCGGCAGGATCCCGCCGCGCAGTTCGAGCGCCTCGAGCCAGTGATCGAGTCGCCGCAGGTCTTCTCCACTGCGGGCCTTGGGCAGCACGATCCCGTCGGGGCGAGCGTCGATGATCGCGACGAGGTCCTGCAGGGCCTCGACCGTCGCGACCGGGTTTATCCGCACCCAGAGCGGGACCGAGCGGTCCGCTTTCGCGAGGAACCCGGCGACGGCCTCACGGGCGAGCGGCCGCCGCTCTGCCAGCACCGCGTCCTCGAGGTCGAAGATCACCGCGTCGGCGCCCGCCGCTACGGCCTTGCCGAATCGGTCGGCGCGATCGCCGGGCACGAACAGCATCGAGCGCATCATGCCGGGATGACCTTGCGCTTCATCAGCGCGGTGCGCTTGCAGACCGCGACCTCCTGGTCACGCTGGTTGAAGCAGCGATGGATGAAGACCACGATGCCCGCTTCCGGCCGCGAGCGGCTCGCGCGCATCTCGTGCACGATCGTCTCGGTGCGCAGCGTATCCCCCGGGTAAACCGGTAGCGGGAACCGCACCTCGTCCCAGCCGAGGTTCGCGATCGTCGTGCCGAGCGTCGTGTCGGCCACCGAGACGCCGACCATCAGGCTCAGCGTGAAGCAGCTGTTGACGATGCGGCTGCCGAACTCGGTGCCCTTCATGTACTCCTCGTCGAGGTGCAGCGCGGCGGGGTTGTGCGTCAGCGAACTGAAGATCAGGTTGTCGGCTTCGGTGACTGTCCGGCGCAGCACGTGATCGAAGCGCATGCCGACGCTGAACTCCTCGTAGTACAGGCCGCCCATTGCCATGGCTCACTCCGTCGCCGCGAACATCTCGCGGCCGATCAGCATGCGCCTGATTTCGCTGGTGCCGGCGCCGATCTCGTAGAGCTTCGCGTCCCGGAGCAGCCGCCCGGTCGGGTAGTCGTTGATGTAGCCGTTCCCGCCGAGCGCCTGGATCGCCTGCAGTGCGACCTGGGTGGCCTGCTCGGAGGCGAGCAGGATGCAGCCTGCCGCGTCCATGCGCGTGGTGCGACCTTCGTCGCAGGCACGCGCGACCGCGTAGACATAGGCGCGGCAGGCGCTGGTCAGCGTGTACATGTCGGCAAGCTTCGCCTGCATCAGCTGGAAGGTGCCGATCGGCTGGCCGAACTGCTTGCGCTCGTGGACGTAGGGCACGACCGCGTCGAGACAGGCGCGCATCAGGCCGAGCGGACCACCCGCCAGCACGACGCGCTCGTAATCGAGCCCGCTCATCAGTACCCGGGCGCCGCGACCGACCTCGCCGAGCACGTTCGCTGCGGGCACCTCGCAGTCCTCGAACACCAGCTCGCAGGTGTCGGAGCCGCGCATGCCGAGCTTGTCGAGCTTCTGCGCGGTGCTGTAGCCCTTCATGCCCTTCTCGATCAGGAAGGCCGTGACGCCCCTGGTCCCGAGCTCCGGGTCGAGCGTCGCGTAAACGACCAGCACGTCCGCGCCGGGGCCGTTGGTAATCCACATCTTGTTGCCGTTCAGCACGTAGGTGTCGCCACGGCGTTCCGCTCGCAGCCGCATGCCCATCACGTCCGATCCCGCGCCGGTCTCGCTCATCGCCAGCGCGCCGAGGTGCTCGCCGGACACGAGCTTCGGCAGGTAGCGATGCTTCTGCTCCTCGGTTCCCCAGCGCCGCAGCTGATTGACGCAGAGATTCGAATGGGCGCCATAGGACAATCCAACCGAGGCGGAGGCGCGGCTGATCTCCTCCAGCGCGACGACGTGCGCGAGGTAGCCGAGGCCCGTACCGCCCCACTCGGGCTCCACGGTGATACCGAGCAGCCCCAGCTCGCCGAGCCGTGGCCAGAGGTCGCGAGGGAACTCGTTGCTGCGGTCGATCTGCTCGGCCCGTGGCGCGATCTGCTCGGAGGCGAAGCTCCTGACGGTCTCGCGCAGCAGGTCGATGTCCTCACCCAGTCCAAAGTCGAATTCGAGCACCTTGCGCTCCTTCCTGCTTGTTGTCCTCTTCGCTGGGTGGCATATTGTCCGACAATCCGACCATCAGTCAATCCGTTCCCGCCATGGAATCTCCGACAGACGCGCTGTTCGAACCACTCGCGCCGCAACCGGCCTACCGCCGGGTCTCGAGCGTGATCGAGCAGAAAATCCTCAGGCGCAGCCTGCGCCCCGGCGATGCATTGCCCACCGAGACGGAGCTCGCCCGACAGTTCGCCGTCAACCGCTCCACCGTGCGCGAGGCGCTGCGGCAGCTCGAATCGGCCGGGCTCGTGGGCCGGCCGGGCGGAGGCAAGCGCCTCGTCGTGACGCGCCCCGCGCAGAGTGAGACCGCCTCGAGGTTGCGACGCGCGCTCGCCCTGGACGAGGTGACGTTCATCGAGCTCTGGGAGGCGATGCTCGCGATCGCGCCACGCACCGCGGCGCTGGCCGCGCAGCATCCGGTCAGCGACGACCTCGAACCGCTTGCGCAGACGATCGGGGCGGTCGAGTCCGCGCGCAACTCGGAGGCCGCGGTTGTGGCCGTGTCCGAGTTCTTCGCGCGGCTGGCCACATTGAGCGGCAACAAGGTGCTGATGCTGGCGATGGAACCGGTCACCGGACTGCTCGCCCCTTCGCTGCGCCGGATGATCGACCGCGTACCGCAGGGACGCTCGCGCATCCTGGTCGCGCAGCGCTGCATCCTGGAGGCGATCAGCCAGCGTAAGCCCGATGAGGCGGAGGCATGGATGCGACGGCACGTCGAGGACTTCCGCCGCGGCTACGAACTTGCAGGGATCGCGCTCGACACGCGCGTAGCGCTGCGCTAGCTGACGAACCCGCAGGGGGCTGCAATGACTGAATCAATGTCCGGCAAGGTCGTCGTCATTACCGGCGCCTCTTCAGGCGTCGGTGAAGCCGCTGCACGCCTGTTCGCAGGCGCCGGGGCAAGGGTCGTGCTGGCAGCGCGCTCTGCTCAGAAGATCGCAGCGCTTGCCGAGGAACTCGGAGGTCTCGCGGTGCCCACCGACGTGGCCCGGCTGGACGATCTGCGCGCACTGGTCGAGCGCACGGTCGATGCCTTCGGACGAATCGACGTGCTGGTCAACAACGCGGCGGCGAACGCGCGCGGCAATCTCGATACGCTCGACGAGCAGGCGATCGCGACGGTGATCGACACGAATCTCAAGGCACCGATGCTGCTGACGCGACTCGCGATGCCGCAACTGCGACACACGAAGGGCGTCGTCGTCAACGTGGCCTCGATCGCCGGCCACGTGCCGCTGCCCGGCGAGTCGCCGTACTGCGCGTCCAAGTGGGGCCTGCGCGGTTTCACGTTTGCGGTCAACGACGAAATGCGCGAGGCCGGCGTTGCGGTGTGCGTCGTCTCTCCTGGACCGATCGCCACGCCGTTCGTGCTGGACGACCTCGACCACGTACCGGACCTGGTCTTCTCGCAGCCGATACTCTCCGCCCGAGAGGTGGCCGAGGCAGTGCTGGCCTGTGCCTGGACCGACAGCGTGAACGGGCGCTGCCGCGCTCCACGCTGCGACTCGCAAAACTGATCGGCTACGCTCCGTGGCTGCAGCAATGGCTCAGGCCGTCGCTCGAAGCCAAGGGTGCGAAGGTCAAGGCGAGACTGCGGACAGGCCGGTGAGCAACGAGCCCGGGGGCGGGATCTGCCGGGCTCAGTCCACCGCCGCAGACACGCCCGCGTCGGAGCGCTCGATCTGCAAAAGCGAGAAAATGAGCGCTTGAGCCGGGCGCCGTCCCGCCCTTCGCGGGCCGTCGTGTTGACGGTAATTGCCTGATCCAGTACCTTGTCATACCAAGGTAGCTGCGCAAGCCTCATGATTGTCGAATCCAAGCTCGCTCCGATCCGCAAGGGCCTGCTCGAGTTCCTCGTGCTGAAGATCGTCGGCGCGCGCAGCGTATATGTCCCCGACATCCTGCGCCGCCTGGCGGGCACGGAGTTCGCGACGCAGGAAGGCACGCTGTACCCTCTTCTGAGCAAGTTGCGGCGCGAGAATCTCGTGCTTTACGAATGGCAGGAGTCGGAGGCAGGTCCTCCCCGCAAGTACTACCGCCTGACCGAGGCCGGCAAGGAGCAGCTCACCGCGCTCGATGAGTACTGGGGCCGGATCAATCGCACGATCGCCGATATGGGACACTGAGCCATGCAACGAATTTCGGTCACAGTCAGCCTCAACGGCAGCACGCTGCAGTTCCAGGAGCAGGCGTACGGTCGTCTCGAGCTGTACATGGCCGAGGCAGCACGGGCGCTCGAGGGCAATCCTGACAAGCAGGAAATCCTGGGCGACCTGGAGCAGGCAGTTGCCGACCAGTGCACCCGCCGCATGAGTCCGCAACAGGCGGTCGTGACGCTGGCCGAACTCGAGCCGGCGCTGGATGAAATCGGACCCGTGCAGGTACCGGGTGCCACTGCCGCCCAGCCGATGCGCGATGCACCGAGGGCCCTGCAGCAGGTGAGCGAAGGGGCCGTGATCAGTGGCGTATGCCAGGGCCTCGCCCGCTACTTCGGGCTCAACGTCATGCTGCTGCGGATCTTCGCGGTGCTGCTCCTGTTCCTGAGCGGCGGCGGGATGATCCTCGTCTACCTGGCGCTGATGCTGCTGCTGCCCTATGCGCCGCTGCAGCCCGAAGGCCCGCCGGTGCGCAAGCTCCCGGCCAAGTGCCGCGAGTGGGTCGAGCTGCTGCGCGCCAAGCTGCACCTCGCGACGAGTTGAACGCCTGGTTCGCCGGTCAGCGGGCCTCGTTGAGCCGCGGTAGCAGCGTGGCCAGGTCGCGCCACTGTTCGTAGACCGGCGGCTCGTTGACCCGGGCTTCGCGCGCCAGGTCCGGCTCGAACGCGTCGCCGCGACGCAGGTACACCGCGGCCAGTGGAAACGGATCTGCGCCGCCTGGACCGATGCCGGTCACGTATTCGATCACCGCGACCAGGTCTTCCTCGCCATCACCATCGACGTCGGTGAACCCGGCCTCCGCCACCCGGTAGAAGGCGAACTCGCCACTGCCGGGCGGCGGCGCAAAGCGGTAGGCCACCGCACCGTCTGCGTCCAGCAGCAGCAACGCTGAGGCCGGCGGACTCGAATCCGGGTCCGGCGCAGCGACCAGGCGAACTGCCCCGAAGCCCGGCAGGTTCGCCGCAGCTACGGATTCTTCTCCCCCATCAGCCAGCGCAGCGCAGCCGATCAGCCCCAGGCAGGCCAGCGCGGCGACGGACAGCGCACGGACCGAAAGTCTCATGCCTGCAACCTGTGGCATCGAGGAACGGCCGTCGTTCACGCCTCGAACGCCGCCCCCAGCAGTTCGGCCTCGGTTTCCTCGTCCAGCTCACCGGTGACAGGCAGGCCCTTCTCCAACTGGAAGTCGGTGATCGCCCCGCGCGTGCGACGCCCACGCAACCCGTCGATTACGCCGGGGTCGAACCCCAGGTAGTGCAGCGCCACCTGCGCCCGTCTCAGCCCGAGGTCCGGCAGCATGCGCCGGTTCTTCTCGAACGCTGCCGCCAACCGGTTGTCGTAGTCGTTGCGGCGGAAGGCCGGACCGTTGTAGCAGGCTGCGAACGTGCCCCAGTCCCGGCGCTGGATTCCGATCCGGCACTTGGGGCTGGCCATGATGAAGTTGCCGAGCGCCTCGAGCTGGCGATCCTCGCTCTCGACCATGGCCGCGACCATCTGCTGGACCGTGGCCTTGTTGACGACTCGGTGGTTGAATCCCATCACCTGCGGCAAGCCCCAGGATGCGCTCTTCAGCGCTTCCTCTTCGTTCAACTTCATCGCCTTGGCGAGTCGGTCGTATTCCGCCGCGCCGCCCTTGTAGCCACCGACCCTGCCGGAGATGTCCGGGTACTTCTTGTCGTACTTGCCCCGGGTGCGACTGCTGAAGATGTGCCGCTCGAACAGGATCTGCGGACGTCGGTCGAGAAGGTAACCGAAGCCGCGCGTCTCGACGGTGAGCACGGCCCAGATCTCAGGTTCTCCGACGTTCAGCATCTCGCAAACGACTGCCATGCCCTGAGCGGTCATTGGAAGGCCCTTCGCCGCGAACTTCATGGCCGGTTCCCCCTGAGCGTTGTAGTGCGGGGATCCTAGCGGAATTCGCAACGACCGGCGAGCGCGCCCTCCTCGACCAGGAACCCGCTCAACTGCCGGTTGCGGCCGTCCGAATCGCAAGCCGGATCAGCAGGAACTCCGCCGGCTTCAGCGCTGCAAAGCCGACGAGCAGGTTCGTGGTTCCCTGGGCAACATCGGCCTGGCTGGTGGTGTCGGGTCCGCACCTGACGAAGTAGGCGTCCCCGGGCGTCGCACCCTGGAACGCGCCGGCGCGGAACAGGCTCTGCATGAAATCCCCGACTGCAGAGCGGATTTTCGCCCATAGCGGCTCCCCGCCCGCTTCGAATACCGCCCATCGCGTGCCGCGGTCGAGGCTCTCCTCGATGTGCAGCGCGAGGCGCCTCGATGGGATGTACTGCCACTCGGAACCGCTGCCGTCGTAACCGGCAAGCGTGCGCGCGCCCCAGACCAGCGGCCCGTACACGGGGAAGCTGCGCAGCACATTGACGGCCTGGCGATTCAGCAGGCCATTCTCGTGTCCGCTGACTGCCAGGCTCAGTCCGGCGACACCGTTGAGCCTGGCCTCGATGCCGGCCGGTGCCTTCCACACGCCACGTTCCCGGTCAGTGCGCGCGATTACTCCGGCGATTGCGCCGCAGGCCGCGAACGAACGCGGCCGGCGAGCGCGTGCTCCGACGGCTGCGAGCAGTCGCGGAAAGTAGATCGCAGCATTCGGATCTCGCGCAACAAGATTCCCGACCGCGGCGGCCGCCTCGGCGACCGTGGTCCAGGACGCCGGAGCATCGACGATCAGGAAGGCGCGTCGGGACCTCGCCCACCCGATGGCGACATCCCAGCTGCGCGCGGCGACGTCCACGCCGGGCGCAAGCGGCGGTATGCAGAGGATGTTGACCAGGTCAACGGCGTCCAGCATCCACAGGCCGCGGCCAGCCGCCTGCAGGCCCGGTCCGACCAGGTCGGCGTCGGTTATCGGCGCAGACTCGTCCGGTGAACCTTTCGCGGCACGATGAACGACCCTCGCGACGTAACACTGCGTCCCGCCATTCTCGAAGAATTGCTGCACGGCATGGCTCAGCGGGCAGTCGGCGGCGAGCCCGCCGTAGAGACGCTCGAAGTCAGCGAAGCTCGCTGAGCAGCGTCGGCGCATCGGTGGGTCCGCGTCGCGTACGGCCAACAAATGCCGCAATGGAGGTGGGCACAGGCTCGATCCACTGCGGACGCGCCGGACGAATCTCTTCGACATAGACGCCGGGCGCGAGGTATTCCGGCGGCATTTTCAGTGCTCCTGCTTAGTGCGGGGCCGACGAGTCTTCAGCGGTGTCTGTGTTGCCGCGCGACCGGAATTTGCCGATCAAACCGACGACTGCAGCAGTTACCGCTCCCGCCAGCAGGCCGACGACCAGCGCGGTCAGTATCGGCACCAGCGCGGCGACGACTCCCGAGGCACCTGCGACGAGGTCAGCCACACGGTGCTCGATCCACGGGATCCCGTGGGCGAGGATGCCTCCGCCAACGAGGAACATCGCCGCGGTGCCGACCACGGTCAGCATCTTCATGAACCACGGCGCGAACCAGAGTATGCCGCGCCCGAGCGCCCTCATGAACGAAGCCCACGCACCCTCGCCTTCACGTCCCGCGAGGTGCAGGCCCAGGTCATCGAGCTTGACGATACCCGCGACCAGGCCGTAGACGCCCACCGTCATCAGCAGCGCGATGCTGACCAGCACCGCGACGCGCACCCCGAAGGTCGCCGTCGCGACCGAGCCGAGCGCGATCACGATGATCTCCGCGGAGAGGATGAAGTCCGTGCGCACCGCGCCCTTGATCTTCTGCTTCTCGAACTTGCGCAGGTCCACGGTGGGATCAACCAGCGCCTGCCGCAGGTCCTCGCGGTGAGCCTTCTGGTCCTCACGGTGGGTCAGCCGGTGCCAGATCTTCTCGAAACCCTCGTAACTCAGGTACAGGCCGCCCGCCATCAGCAGCGGTGTGATGGCCCACGGCGCGATCGCGCTGATCGCGAGCGCCGCAGGCACCAGGATCGCCTTGTTGACCAGCGATCCCTTCGCGACGTCCCACACGACCGGCAGTTCGCGGTCGGCCCGGACGCCGGAGACCTGCTGCGCGTTGAGCGCGAGATCATCTCCCAGGACCCCCGCAGTCTTCTTCGTCGCGGCCTTGGTCATCAGCGCAACGTCGTCGAGGACGCTGGCGATGTCGTCGAGCAGGGCAAGTAAGCTGGCGCCGGCCACTAGTGACTCCGATCCGAGGTCGCGTCGTATGGTAAAGGGGACCCTGCCTGCTCGAAAGCCCGCGTGGAGCAGCCTTGCCGCGTCAGAGGGGTCATTGCAGCCCGCCCGCGTCGAGCGTGCGGCTGACCAGTTCGATCGCCGCCTCGACCAACGCGGTCCTCGGCACGTCGTCCGGGAACCACGGCGCCAGCGGTGGCAGCTCCTCGGCGACCGGGATCGCGATGGTCCAGTGGTCCGCATTCACGTAACCGAGCAGGTATCCTCCGGGGACGACCTGGTCGTACCAGAGCAATTTGCCGTCGTTGCGCGGATCGATCTCGGCCAGGCTGCGGTAGGTGCTGAGCGTTCCCGGCGATACGCGATCGGGACGCGGCGCTGCAACCAGCGAGAAAACGGGCACCTTGATCGCTGCTCGATTGCGCCGCCACCACTCGAGCCGCACGTCTCGCCGCAGGTCCTGGATCTCCGCTCCATCGCCCGTTTCGCAACTCGGCCACGGCGTCCTCGCGACAAACTTGATATAGCTCGAGAGAAGCTGGTCGGCGAGCGGACTGCCATTCGCAGCGCCCGCTACGCTTACGACCGCCGCAATCTGCCCCGCGTCCCCGGGATACCGGAGCATGAACTCGAGTATGTCGGGCAGTCCTTTCGAGTGTGCAAAGACGATGATTGGTCGTGCGTCGGGAGCAAGCCCCGAAAACTGACTGGCAAGCTCCGCTGCGTTGTGCGCGTTACTCCGGCGCCCCGAGACCTCCATGTGGACAACGCTGTATCCCTGCTGCGCAAGCTCCCGCTCGATATCGGAGAAGGTGCGCGCGAGGACCGCGAAGCACTCGGCGAAGAAACCCGGGACGAACGCAATTCGATAACGCTGCGCCAGGTCGTCCGCCATCGCAGTGGCCGGTGTGGCCGGCAACTCGCCCTCCCCCGCGAGGCGCAGCAGGACGTCGTCGCATTGCTGTCCAGGCTGCACGAGCCTGCGGCAGAGCGCCTCACGATACGGAGCGCGTAGATCGATCACGCCCGAATCGGCGAGTGTGACCAGCACCGTGGGAGACGTCGTCTGCCCGTACGGGTCCACCGGCGCCGCCGCGCAACCAGCGAGCAGCGCGGCCAGAATGGCCGACACCGGGTGCATGAGGCGGCGCAACGGTCCGGGTGAGTTTCGAGTCAACTGCGGTCATCCTCGCTTCGCCGCTCGCGACATGATGCGATCGGGCGCGAGTCCAATATACTGCAATTGGCGCTGGTAACCGTCTACGCCGGCCCGCCCGGCACCCGGAGTCGGCACGGCGGGTTCCGGCCGAAAGGGGGAATGGGGAATCAGATGAGCGACCCGAAGTTCTCGTCCTTTCTCGGCGAACTGAAGAAGCGCAAGGTCATCCGTGTCGCGGTGGCGTACGTAATCGTCGCCTGGGCCGTCATGGAAGGCGGCGACCTGATATTCGAAGCGCTGCGGCTGCCGGAATGGGCCGTGACGCTTCTGGTCGTATTCGCCATTCTCGGCTTTCCGCTCGCGCTGGTGCTCGCCTGGGCCTACGAGTTGACTCCGGACGGGCTGCAGCGCGACCGGCCGCCCGAGCCTGCCGACACAGTGGCAGCCGCTGCCGCCTCGTTGCCCCTGGCGTCAACGGACGACCGGGGTCTGTCCATCGCCGTGCTGCCGTTCGGCGACATGAGCGAGAAGCAGGACCAGGGCTATTTCTGCGAAGGCATCGCTGAGGAGATCCTCAACGCACTGACCAAGATCGAAGACCTGCACGTAGCCTCGCGGATGTCTTCGTTCCACTTCGGGGCCCGCAGCGCAGACATCCAGGAGGTCGGCCGCAAGCTGAAGGTCGGCGCGGTCCTCGAGGGCAGCGTCCGCAAGTCGGGCGAGCGGATGCGCATCACCGCCCAGCTGGTGAACACCGCGGACGGCTATCACCTGTGGTCGCAGAGCTTCGACTTCAAGCTCGAGGACGTGTTCAAGATCCAGGAGGAGATCGCGTCATCGATCGCCAGTACGCTGAGCCTGGGCATGAAGCGCACGCCAGCGGACCAGGGCGTCCGGGTATCGCCCAAGGCCTACGACTTCTACCTGCGCGGCCTCAGCTATTTCGCAAGGCACAGCGCGCAGGACACGATCTATGCTCGACAGATGTTCCAGCACGCGATCGACATCGACCCGGGCTTCGGCAAGGCGTGGGCCGGGCTCGCCTACACCTACGGCTTCGAGTACATGTACTTCAATGCGGCCCGCGAGAGTCGCGAGGAAGCACTCCGCAGCAGCGCCCGTGCACTGGAGCTGGCCCCCGACCTGCCCGAGTCCCACGTCTCCAGCGGCATCGCACACTGCATGAGCATGGACTACGACAAGGCCGATGCCGAGTTCCGCACCGCGTTGCAGCTCGACCGCGGCAACTACGAGGCCTGGTACTTCTACGGTCGCAGCAAGGTCCACGAGGGCGACCTGCGGCGCGCACTCGAGCTCTTCGAGGGGGCCGCCCGAGTGAGGCCCGAGGATTACCAGAGCATGCTGCTGCAGGCGCAGCTGTACGTGAGCCTCGGCGAGCCGGACAAGGCCATCGAGGTCACCCGCGTCGGTCTCGAGCGGGCACGCAGGATACTCGAGCTCAATCCGGACGACGTGCGCGCCTGGAACCTCGGCGCCTTTGCACTGCTGCGCCTCGGCGAGAAGGAAGAAGCGGAGCGCTGGATGAAGAAATCGATGGAAGCCGCTCCACGCGACTCAATCGTGCACTACAACGCCACCTGCTTCTACGCGCTGGCCGGCGAGACGGAAAAGGCGCTGGATTGCCTGGAGCAATGCCTGATCAAGGTCGGCAACATCAGCCGCGAATGGCTGGAGCACGATTCGGACCTGGACCAGGTGCGCTCCGAGCCGAGGTTCCGCGAAATCGTCGATACGCTGATCGGGCGAGGCTGAGCGGTCGCGTCGCCCAGCGTCTGAAAGATCCTGCGCAAAGACATCGCTGGCAGGAGTACGACGGTCCTCAGCGCTCGACGGCGAGTGCGACGCCCATTCCGCCGCCGATGCACAACGACGCGAGCCCCCGGTGACCGTCGCGCCGCTTCAGCTCATGCAGCAGCGTGACGAGAATCCGTGCGCCCGAGGCGCCGATCGGGTGACCGATCGCGATCGCCCCGCCGTTCACGTTGATGCGGGCGGGATCCCAGGCCATCTCCTGGTTCACCGCGCAGGCCTGCGCCGCGAACGCCTCGTTGATCTCCATCAGGTCGAGGTCGTCTGTCTTCCAGCCGGCCTTCTCCAGGCACCGGCGCGAGGCCGGCACCGGGCCCATGCCCATGTAGGCAGGATCGAGCCCGGCGGAAGCGTGCGCCCGGATCATTGCGAGCGGCTCGAGACCGAGCGCCGCGGCGCGCGCTTCGGACATCACGAGCACAGCGGCCGCACCGTCGTTCAGTCCAGAGGCATTTGCGGCGGTGACGCTGCCGTCCTTCGCGAAGGCCGGACGAACGCCGCTCACGCCCTCGAGCGTGGCTCCATGGCGGACGAACTCGTCCTGGTCGAAGGCCACCGGCTCGCCCTTGCGCTGCGGCACCATCACCGGGACGATCTCGTCACGGAACCGTCCGGCCTTCTGCGCCGCCTCGGCCTTGTTCTGGCTCGCGACCGCGAAGCGGTCCTGCTGCTCCCGCGTGATGCCGTGCCGCTTCGCGACGTTCTCCGCGGTCGTGCCCATGTGGTAGCTGTTGAACGCATCCCAGAGCCCGTCGCGGATCATGCTGTCCACCGCCTGGAAATCGCCCATGCGCCAGCCGTCCCGCGACCCCGGCAGCAGGTGGGGCGCCATGCTCATGTTCTCCTGTCCACCGGCAACGATGATCTCGGCGTCGCCCGCTGCGATCGCCTGTGCCGCGAGCGCCACGGCCTTCAGGCCCGAGCCGCAGACCTTGTTGATGGTCAGGCCCGGTACGTGCTCGGGAAGACCAGCAGCAATTACGGCCTGGCGCGCAGGATTCTGGCCGCAACCTGCCGTGAGCACCTGGCCCATGATGACCTCGTCCACGAGCCCGGGATTGAGGTTCGCACGGCCAACGACCTCTCGAATGACGATGGCGCCGAGCTCGGAGGCAGGAATGCCGGCGAGGCTGCCGCCGAATTTGCCTACTGCGGTCCGTGCCGCGGACACGATGACAGCGCTGGGCATGGCGATCTCCCCGAGGCGAGTAAGAGAACCAGCGACGCTAAGGGCGCCCCCCGGGCTGTGCAATGCGACCTTGGTCCATGGCCTGGCTTTCGCGCTGGCGCCAGTACCGGCGCACCCACCCCGGACGCGTGTCGGTCACGGTTTCGGCCTCGACCCGCGAAGTCCACTCGGCGAGCAGCCGGTCGCCCTGGTCGAACGCCGCTGCCGGCTCCGGCGGTGACGCAAGCCAGCCCTGCTCGACGGCGTCCCGCTCGGGCAGGAACAGCGCTCCGAGCCGCACCGGGTCGCGCAGCACCTCCCGATGCAGACGCTCGTGGCGCCACCAGAGGCTGAGCGGATCGGCCCGGTCGGTCGGCGCTGGTCCCAGCTCGAGCGGATCGTCGACGCTGACAGGCTTGAACAAGCCGATGCAGGGCGCTGCCGTGGCGGTGACCCAGTGCCGGGAACCTCCCGGCCGAAGCTCGGACACCCAGGACGCAGTCGTCTGCGACGCGGCCGCGAGTCCGCCGGCGTGCATGCAGGGCGCGCCCATCGCACCGTTCAGCAGCCGGTAGCGCGGTACGGCCGCTCCGCCATGATCGCGCAGCGCCCGCATCAGGTCGCCTGCTGCTCCGGCACGATCTGCTGCCGCTTGTGTCCGTGACCTGCGCGTCCGAGATTCCGACACGCGAGTCTTCAGCCAGTCGCCCTCGCCGGCGAGTGCCGGCAGCGTCAGGCCGTTCGAGATCGATCGGGCGCCGGTGATCCGTTCCGCTTCCCAGCGACGACCGACCGTCTCGAGCACGAAGGCGCTGCGAGGGTCAGCAACCAGGAAGCTGCTGTGGTAGCGGAAGCCTCGCTGCTCGTGCCCGCAGCCTCCGCCCTGCCCGTGCGCCTCGAGCAGAGTGGTGATCACCTCGACCGCCTGCTCCGCGGTGGCGCCGCGCTCGAGTCCGAGGCGCAGCAGGTCCATGCCGGTGAGTCCGCTCGTCGCACAGGGCTCGCGCGTGAACACGGCCTCGTTGCCGATCACGACGCCAAACTCGTTGGCGCCGATTTCCGCGCCCCACATCCAGAAGGGACGGCTGAGCAACACGGCATGGGTTGCCCGTGCCTGGGGAATTGCGATCCAGGTGCAGCGCAGCTGCTCGCCGGCCGCGTGCTCGCGCGCGGGCTGCCAGTCCAGCAGTTGCGCCTCGTTCGGGTCCCGGTCGCTGTTCTTCGCGAACAGCACGCGGTCCTCGAGCACGCTGACCAGGGTGTCGCACACAGCCGGCTTTCCTCGCCCATCGCGTCACGGCGGCTGCGCGCCTGCGGCACGAAGCCCACCGTGTGGCAGTCTAGCAGCAGCCGATCGATGGTCCCGAAAATCACCCCGCCGCGCTCGCCCCGTTCCGCGTCGTCGGTACGCGTCGGGACCTCGAGACGTTGCGGGCCGGTTGGGCGCTGGCGAGAGCCTTCGGGCGTCGCTAGACTGACCCGGCATTCCGTCAACCAGAGGCGGATGCGGACAACCCCTTCTCATATGCGGAACGAGGGGTCCTCGTTTGAACGTCGCGCTCCTGCAGGGTTTCTATCTCGGCGATCACCTCGTCGAACCCGCCACGGGACGGATCGGTGATGGCGCGTCGTCCGCTCACCTGCCGCCCAAGGCGATGGAGGTCCTGCTGTGCCTCGCCTCCGACGCGGGTGAACTCGTTACGCGGGAGTCGTTGCTCGAGAAGGTGTGGGGCGCCGGACAGGGAAGCCAGGAGGCGCTGGCTCATGCGATCCGGGACATCCGCCGTGCGCTCGGCGACGACGCCAGCGAGCCGCGCTTCGTACAGACGCTGCCGCGCCGTGGCTACCGGCTGATCCAGGTCCCGAGACTCGTTGCTGCAACTTCGGGCGCGGATGCGCCGGAGCCGGTGCCAGCCGCGGCCGATCCGGGCGCCGCCGGGCTGCTCGACGACGTCACGGGGCTGGTCCAGGACCTCAAGCGCCGCGGCGTGATCACGACCGGCATCGCGTATCTCGTGCTGGGCTGGGGTCTCATCCAGGTGGCCGACATCGTCGTGGACCGGCTGGTCCTGCCATCGTGGATCGCCACGTTCGTGACGGTGCTGGTGATGGCGGGCTTCCCGATCGCGCTGGTCCTGTCCTGGTACCTCGAGTTCCGCGACGGCCGTGCGGTGCTGGACCAGCGTACACCGGCCGAGCATCGTCGCCGTCGCTTTACGCGCACTTACATGCCGGTCGCGGCTGCAATGACCGTCGCCGCGATACTGGTGTTCCTCTACGACCGCCAGGTCGGTTTGCCCGAGTCCAGCGAGGCGCCGCCCGCGCCCGACCAGAGCCGGTATCTCCCGTCGGTGCTCGATAATTCCATTGCGGTGCTGCGCTTCGTGAACCTCGACGGCAGCGATCGGACGCAGGTCTTCTCCGACGGTCTCGCTGACGACGTTATCACCGCCCTCTCGCGCGTGCCCGGACTGTACGTCTCCTCGCGGGGTGACGCGTTCACGCTCGAGCCGAACAGCGGATCGACCCGCGTGCGCGAGCGGCTTCGAGTCGCCTACTACCTGGAGGGCAGCGTGCAGATCCAGGACGATGCGATGCGGATCATCGTCCAGCTCATCGACTCCGCCACGGGCTTCCACGTGCTGTCGCGCAAGTTCGACCGGCCGCTCCGGGATTTCTTCGCGATCCGGGACGAGATCACCGAGCTCACGGTGTCCAACGTGCGCGTGGCAATGCCTCAGGAGGGTGCTGCACTGCCCGTGGCCGAACCTGTTGCCGCGGACCTGGACGCCTACGTGTCCTACCGCCGCGGCAAGGAGATTCTCGAACGGCCGAGATCTTTGGAATCCATCGCAGAGGCAATTTCGCATTTCGTGCAGGCGCTGAGGATCGACTCCCAGTACGCCGCGGCGCACGCCGGTGTCTGCGATGCGCACGTCGCGAGATTCGAGCTGAGCAATTCGGAAGGCGACATCGCCGAAGCGGAGCGTGCCTGCGCCAGCGCGCTGGGCGCCGCTCCGCGACTGTACATGGTACGCACGGCGCTCGGCGAACTGTACAGGCGCACCGGCCGGCTGGAGGAGGCAGAGCGCGCCTACCGCGATGCACTGGATATGAACGCCAACGACGTAAGGGCGATGAGCGGACTCGCAAACGTGTTTGCACTTCGCCAGCAGCCTGTACCTGCGGAGCAACTGCTGCAGAAGGCCGTGGCCACGCAGCCCGGCAACTGGCGCACGATCAATGGCTATGGATCGTTCCTCTTTTCGGCGGGCCGATACGAGGAGGCGGCAGATTCCTACCGACAGGTGGTCGCGCTGGATCCGGACAACCAGCAGGCGTTGACGAATCTCGGGGCAGCATTGTTGATGGCGGGAGACTTCGAGGGTGGGAAGGAGGTCTTTGAGAGAACCCTCGAGCAAAAGGGGTATCGCACTGCTTACTCTAACCTCGGCGTCGCCTACTACTATCTCGGGGACTACGAAAAGTCGGTTGCGATTCATCGCAAGGCCGTGGAGCTCAGCCCGGAGGAGGAGGTAAAGTGGATCAACCTCGCCGATGCCCTGTACTTTGCAGGACGCAGTAGCGAGGCCACGGAGGCTTTCGGTCGGGCCGCGGAGCTGAGTGCCCGACGAATCGCGGTCGAACCGACCAACGTCGACACTCTATTCACCAGCGCCTGGGCGCAGCAGATGCTCGGCGAGAAGGACGCGGCCCTGCTGGCCCTGCGCCGCGGGCTCGAGATCGCTCCGGACGACCCTTACGGGCACTACTACGCGGGCCTGATTGCGGCCCGGAACGGTGATCGCGAGGCAGCGCTCGACTCGCTTCGGCAGGCGCTGGATAACGGCTATCCACCCCGTATGCTCGCTTCCGAGCCGTACCTGAATGAGCTAGCATCGGACCCTGCGTTCGAGGGACTGATCTCCGGATCGCAGGAATAACAACGGTGAAGGGACGAGCCAGTAGGAGGAGACGCGATGAACACGAATCTGTGGATTCTGTTGCCAGCGATGCTGCTTGCAACGGGTTGCGTCATGCAGACGCAGGACCTCGCCGAAGCAAGTAAGGGTCGATAACTGTGCCGCGATGTCGACCCTGCCGAAGGACTGCGAAGAAAAGGCCAACAAGGACAATCCTGTCAGTCACGGTGACCTTCGACGGGACAGGGAACGCCAACGGTCGTCCCCGCGTTCGTGTGTGCCAGCCCTGGCAGCACTCTAAAGATCAGACTCTAGACGGTCCGATCGAGAATGAGAACGGGAAGCGAGAAAGAGGCCTCCAGCCCGCAGTTGGTGCTGCCACGCTGCCCAAGAACGTCACACGACATCTGGTTTTTCCGGATCAACGACAGGAGATCGACGACAATGATCAGACCCGGGACATCCGGTGTGATCCGCATCAAGCTGCCGGAATACCGAGCGGAGAATACGATTACTCGATCCGCGATCACAGCAACGGCGCTTGCGTAGACCCGCGCGTCCACGTGGATTGATCCGGAATCAAGACGCCGCGCTCCGGACAAGTGCTGCTGCGGGGGCGCCGCCTGGTTCGCCATGCCGCACTGCGGACGCGGCAGCACGGCTTCGCGTCCCGCTCAGCGGTTCCGGCCGTATCGCTCGTGGCTCGACACCCATTCGCCGGCGGTGATCGCCGAGCCCAGCGACAACTCGCCGCAAAGCACCGTGGCCGCCACGATCTCGGCAAACTTGCCGACCTTGCCGCTGCCGTAGCAGCCCATCATCTCGAGGCACTCGCGCTGCGTGGCGAGCCCGGTACCGCCGCCGTGCGTCGCGACGATCAGCGACGGCAGCGTGATGGAGTAATAGTAGTCGCCGTCGGGCGTGACCTCGGCGTACACGACGCCTGCTGCCGACTCCGAGACATTGGCGACGTCCTGGCCCGTGGCGATGAACATCGCGGTGATCGCATTCGCCGAATGCGCGCCGTTGTTGGTCGTGCCCGAGATGAAGCCACCGAGGTGGCTCGCAAGGCGCGCCTGGAACAGAGTCTCCGCACTGGCGTTCATGAACTCCTTCAGCAACCGGGCCGGGACCGTCGCCTCCGCCACGACGCGCTTGCCGCGACTGTGCAGCAGGTGCATGTGAGAGGCCTTCTTGTCGGTGGCCATGTTGGCCTCGAGGAAGTGCCGGCGGATGCCCGGGTACTCGCCGAGGATCCAGTCGCACGCGGCCTTGGTGGCCTTCGTGACCATGTTCTGGCCGGCCGCGTCGCCGGTCGTGAAGTTGAAGCGCAGGTACAGGAAGCGGCTCGCCGCGTACTGCTCGATGTTGCGCAGGCGACCGACCGTGGTCGTCGCCTCGGCCTGCTCCCGGATGCGCTCGAATTGACCGGCGACCCAGTGCCCGAACTCGCGTGCTTCGCGCGCGCTGTCGAACATGAAGACCGGCGCCCGCTGCATCGCGTCGTCGCAGATCGTGGTCCTGACGCCGCCGGCGGCGTGCAGCAGCTTCATGCCGCGGTTGTAGCTAGCGACCAGCGTGCCCTCGGTCGTCGCGAGCGGCACGAAGAACTCGCCCTCGGCGTGCTCGCCATGGACCAGCAGCGGACCGGCGATGCCGAGCGGCACCTGGGCCACGCCGGTGAAGTGCTCGACGTTCCCCGGGAGCCGGGCCGGGTCAATCGAGTAGCGGCCGACATGCTCGAGTTCGACGCCGGTCGCCTCTGCGACGAAATGCCTGCGGGCGGTCGCAGCCTCGTCCGTGTAATCGTTCTCGCGGGAACGTGGGATCTTGCCAGGCATGCACGGTCCTCCTGCTGGAGGGACATCCTAACCGCTCGCCCGCGCCCCGGGGGGACCGCCGGGGCCTCGCTTCAGGGACGGGCCTGCCCTAGACTCCGCCGGCTGTGATCGATCAATGTCTCTACCAGGAGAATCGGACATGAGTTTCCGCAGGACCTTTTCCGTAACCGCCACCGCGCTGCTGGCCGGCCTGGTCAGCCTCGGCGCGAGCGCAGGCGATCTCCACTACTCGAACAAGTGGCGGATCCAGATAAAGGAAGGGGCCAACAACGCCGGCACCATCCAGGTAAGGGTCACGCCCAAGGACGGCACGCCGCCGACCGAGGTCTCCGTCCCCATCAAGGACGGGCGCTCCGAGAACGGCGTCGCCCGCGACGTCAAGAACGCGCTGAAGGCGGGCCTCGACCCGGCGCGCTACCACGTCGAGGGGGACGACGGCGAGGACGTGCTGGTGAAGAAGAAGGACGGTCCTGACTTCGCGCTCGAGGTCGGCGCGAGCGCAGGCGATCTCCATTACTCAAACAAGTGGCGGATCCAGATAAAGGAAGGGGCCAATAACGCCGGCACCATCCAGGTAAGGGTTACGCCCAAGGACGGCACGCCGCCGACCGAGATCTCCGTGCCCATCAAGGACGGGCGCTCCGAGAACGGCGTGGCCCGCGACGTCAAGAACGCGCTGAAGGCGGGCCTCGACCCGGCGCGCTACCACGTCGAGGGGGACGACGGCGAGGACGTGCTGGTGAAGAAGAAGGACGGTCCGGACTTCGCGCTCGAGGTCACCGAGGACCTCAAGGGAACGCACATCAACCTGGATCGGGAATAGTTGACTTCCCCCCCGGCGGACCTAGTACAAGAGATCCAGTAGCCAACCTGAGTGAAGCTCAGCACGCAGCAGCAGACCGAAGATCAGCTGTACACTAAGACCCAGCAACAGCGCGACGACACCGCTGGTCAGCCATGATTCCCCAGCATGCCAGCGCAGGTAGGCCACGCCGAACGCCACGCTGCCGAGAACAGTGCCGAAGACGAGCACGGCTAGCATCAATCCAGCGATCCACGATACGACAACGACTGGCCCGGTCGGCCGCAACTGTGGCAGCCTAAATCGCTGCGGCGAGTCGGTCACGGGCCCGACTTCACGAAACTCCATCACCAGTTGAATGATGATCAGCGCCAGCGTGATCATCAGGACCATTCGCGGAATCCAAGCGGCCACATGACTCAGCCCGAGGGACGCCGCCAGCGATCCGGACACCAGCAGCCCCACCGCTATCGTGTCCCAGCTACGGCGCAGAAATCTCAGGGTTCGCGAACGCGTTGTCACGGCCTAACTCCCCTGCGCGATGCCCTGAGCGTCCGCCATTGCCGCCGTAGTGATGGCAGGAAAAGGTTTAACAGTATCAGCGCAAGCAGCACGAGAACGATCGGTCGGGACCAGAAATCGATCCGACCGAGTCCCTGCAGTCGCAGGGTCAGATGTAGATTGGTCTCCAACAGCGGCGCAAGGGACATCGCGATCACCAACGGTACGCGTGGCCAGCGATGCCGCTTCATCATGAAACCTACAAGGCCGAACGCCACGGCACAAACGGCATCGGCGGCCTGTCCTCGATACTGCACAGCACCCAACATCGCCAGCGACAGTATCACCGGAACAAGACGCGAAGTCCGGATGGTACTCAGCCGTGCCATCGGCGTAACAAACGCCAGCCCTAGCAGTGACGTCAGCCAGTTCGACAGGAAGAGCGACCAGATCAGGACGAACACGAGCACGAGCTGGCTCGAAAGTAGTTCTCGCCCGGGGCTGAGTCCGTGCAAGGTCATTGCGCCGAGCAGCATTGCAGTGCCGGTCCCTCCTGGAATGCCGAGCGCGAGCGTCGGCACAAGCGCACCGCTATCCTTGGCGTCTGCCGCTGCCTCGGGCGCAAGCACTCCGCGGATGTCACCGTCGCCGAAGCGAGATCGGTCCCGGGCCGTCTGACTGGCGTGTCCGTATGCTACGAAGCCAGCAACCGAACCGCCGATTCCCGGAATCGCTCCAATGACGACACCGATGACGGATGAGCGCAACAACAACCCGAAATTACGCACTACAGCTACGACGCCTTCCGTCACGCTACCGGTGAGATCCTGCAGACGGCGCCGGCCGGATAGGGTTTCGCGACCACTGACCATGAGGTCTATGACTTCGGCGAGCGCGAACAAGCCAAGCAGGACCGGCACGAGGCTGAGGCCATCCTGAAGATAATCGAGCCCGAAGGTGAAGCGGGCTTCGGCCGTACGCGGGTCGAGTCCGATGAAGGCAAGCTGCAGGCCGATACCCGCTGCGACGAGGCCCTTGACCAGCGAGTCGCCGGTCAGCGCCGCGAGCGTCGTGAGCCCCCAGATTGCGAGCATCAGGTATTCCGCGGGACCAAGAGCCAGCGCCGCATGGCGCATGGCTGGCAGCAAGGTGATCAGCATCGCCACGCCCAGGGTGGAGCCGATGGCGGAGGCAGCCGCTGCGCAGCCGATGGCGGTCTTCGCCCTGCCCTGCCGCGTCATTGGATAACCGTCGAGTAGCGTTACTGCGTTCGAGGCCTTGCCAGGGATGTTGAACAGGATGGCCGTCACCGACCCCATGAACGTGGCACCGCCGACCAGGGCACCGAAGACGAGCATGACGTGCAGCGGGTCCCAACCATAGGTCACAGGAATAACCAGCGCCATGAGTGTGGAGCTGTTCAGGCCCGGGGCAGCCGAGAACATCATCGCCACCAGCGTCGCACTTATCGGATATAGAATGTATGGCCATGAGAAGACCAGGCGGAGGCCCTCTATAGCTGCGTCGAAAATGGCTGCATCCAAGACGCGAGAACCCGCGGACGCGCCTACTGGCGAGCCCGTCGCATCGCGTCTTTCACCAGCGAGGCAAACTCCAGGACCGCGGCACTGGCCACCTCGATGTCGGCGCGCGCGATGGCCGCATTCGCAGGCTCGAGGGTCAGCCTTGCGCGAGCCGCAGCGTTCTGGAATTCGGCATTCGACAGCACACTGAACAGAGCCGTTTCGAGGCACTTGCGCCGATCCTCGGACAAACCTCTGGGCGCAACGACCAGCCGCCCGGCATCGATGAGAGCGGTAAGCAGGCGAGCCTCCTCGATGGCCTGCGCGCGAGTTCTGCCTGTCAGATGGGCGCGCTGCTGCGCCACGCCCGTTACGCCCCCGAGCACGGGAACGCCGGCCAACAAAGATGCATTGGGACCTGGTGTCGCACCGGGATCCGCGCCAACCACTTGCATCAGCGGTATAAGTTCGCCGCCGGCAATGAACCGTTGGACGGAGTCGAAATTCTGCACCAGCAGGTCCACTTCACCACGGATGGCTGCCAGCGACCGGGCTGCATTTCCGTCATACCCCGTAACGAGCTCGTAGTCGAACCCGAGCAGCGAGGCAACCACGGGCACAATGAACAGGCTGGCGGAACCGGCATCCCGCACGCCGATGACGATCGGCCGCTCCCGCGACACGCTTAGCAGTTTCTCGAGACGACCAATGCCGGAACTCTGGCCGGTTACGAGCACCGTATGGTTGCTGAGCAATCGACCCAGCACTGTGAAATCCTCTGACGGATCCGGCACCTCGCGGTCGAGGCCCGCGGCGAGTAGTCCTGAGGCATTGATGAGGCCGAGAGTCCTGCCGTCAGGCCTCGCGTCCCGAATCAGCGAAGCACCAACCACGCCTCCCGCGCCCGAGCGGTTGGCTACGATGATGGTCGCGCCGAGCTCCTCCTCGAGAAACGGTTGCAGCAAGCGAGCGTAGGCGTCGTACCCGCCGCCGGGGTTGTTCGGGACGATCCAGTGGACGGTGCTTCCCGCCAGCTCGGCGCATCGGGCGCCGAGCGCCAGGGGCGGCAGGCAGACAAGGGTGAGCGTTGCAACCACGGGACATAGCAAGCCGCATGAGGCTCTCCGACGCTGGACCGGCGTTGGCGTCCCGCGCATACGTCAGAGCTGGAATTGAAATCCGACCCGCACGGCGCGCCCCTCGCGCGGATCTCCCAGCCGCTGCAGGTAGTCCTCGTCCGTCAGATTGGTCGTAGCCAGATAGGCCTCCAGTCTGTCAGTGACGACCTTTAAGACCTTGAGGTTGAGGACAAAATAGCTGTCCAACTCCGTATGGACGTCGTCGTCGTCTAGATCATAGAGGCCGGAGACATAGATGCCGTTCATGGCCAAGAGAATCTGCCACGGAAAACGGTAACGCAACTCAACCTGCGCCGTGTGCTCTGGACGGCTGCGCAGCTGTCGACTGCTCCCGGAGGGCAGCGACTCCTTCGCGTTGACGTAGGTGTATGCGAGACGCGCATACAAGGCCTCGGACAACCAGCCTCCCGTTGAAGTCTCCACGCCGCTGATTCTCACCGGTGCCAGGTTCTCATAGCCCGAATCACGGTTCGGGCGTTCTATAAGACCGTCAACATCGCTGCGAAAGATCGCGAAGTCGCTGCGGTACTGCGGACTATGGGCGTAGGTCAGCCCGAATTCGTAGTTTTCGGCGGTCTGCTCCTCGAGGTCGGGGTTGCCGTAGCGACGGCGATACAGTTCCCGGAGCTTTGGGAAGCGCGTTCGCTGCGCGGCCGAAGCATGCACGGCCAATGGACCGCTGACTTGCCAGGCGAGGGCAATCTGCGGACTGAATGCGCTGCTGGATTGGTCCAGGAGCGTCTGGTCGAAGACGTTGAAAATGCCTCCGGCCGCCAGTGAAAAGGTGTCGGTGATCACGAACTGGTCCTCGACTGCCAGCGTCCAGGTAGTAATCTCCGCGCGATTGCCGTCCTCGAGCTCACCCTGTCCCTTGAAGACGTCCGTCTGGCCGGAAGCGTGCAGCAGCAAGGTGTTATTCTCGTGCGTCTGCCAGGTCCAGTAGAGCTTCAAACCGAACGAGTAGTCCTCGGCCTTCTCTACCTCATCTATCTCCGTGTAGCTGGCGTCGGTGTAGGTCGTGAGCTCGCTTTCGTAGGTATTGTAATAGGCCTTGAAAGACAGCGGGAACGCCGCCAAGCGGTTCGAAAGACCTATGGTCTGCCGCCTGGACTTGTCCAGCCTTTCGAAATCCGGGTCCTCCGAGCCCGCTTCCGGCGGCAGGCCCTTCTCGGAATCGGCAAGATTGTAGAACATCGACACGTGGCCGAGCGGCATCTCCCGTGCATCCAGCGACACGAAAACACTGTTCCGCTCAAAGTCGCTGTTTACCCGCTCTCCGGCCGGCTGGTTGAGCTCGCCCTTGTAATCGTCCGCCAGCGAGTAATTGCCGGCGCTGTCGTGACTCAGTGTCAGCAGGTAGCTCAGCTCTTTCTTGCCGCCGCCGGTGCTTGCGCGTGCGAGAACTCGCTCATCTGTGCCTGCCTCGAAGTTCGCCGACAGCAGTGCGGCATCCGTTCCCGTGCGCGGCAGTATGTCGATGACGCCGCCCATGCCATTCGTGCCGTAAATGACCGACGGGGCGCTCTTGAGGACCGTGATTGCCGCGACCTGCTCGGTCGCGATCTCGTTCAGGTCGATCGTTCCTTCGAAGCCGGAGGCGATTGGAATGCCGTCGAAAAGCACGAGGCTATCCCGATCGCGATAGCCGCGAATCCATGCGCGGGCATCGCCGGAAGTCCCGCCGTACTGAATGTTCACACCGGGGACCGGTGTGAGTCCATCGCCGATGGTGTGCGCATTGTAGGCATCGAGGTCCACTGTCGAGACGTCACGGACTATCAGCGTCGGCGGTGCTACGGCCATCCGCGTCGCAGTCACGGTGATCTCCGGAAGCGGAAACGTTGCGGACGGGGTAACCTGTCCGGGTTGGGGTGTATGCGGGGCGGCGGCCGGCCGTGAATGCGCTGCGGTTGACCCTTCGTCGGCCACGGCCAGGGACACGGGCGTTGCGAACGACAAGACCACCGCGAGCGCACAGATACGCGCCGGGTCCGGAACAGTCCGCTCCATTATCAACATTGCAGCCAGCCGAGATGAATCAATGGATCGCATTCTTCTAGGCGCGCCCGGATTTGTCGTTCATCGCCCGGCCGGTTGCTCGAGATCTACGAAGCGAATCACAAGTTTTCATGCTGTCATCGAGTGGCGCGGGACGCGCTGCCCCTGACAGCGTCCCGGATGCGCCGCACGTAACGGGCGGTAACGGGTCGGAACTTGAACCAGTATGCCCGCAGACAGGGGTACGGGTCCGACCATATGCTGCTGAACTCCGGGCTCAGGACCTTGGGCTTGAGATTGAGGTAGTCCTTTGCATAGATACGCAACAGATCCCGCGCTCGCGGTTCACTCGCCCCTGCCACGCCCGACTGCGATGACCTGTCACGGCCCAGCAGTCTCTTGAAAAACTCGAACACAGCAGAGACGAGGTGCGGATAGAACTCGAACACGTCGAAATAAGGATCCAGCAGCAGTACGTCCTCCCGAAAGCTGAGGTTTCCTGTCGGGGACTCGCCGCGCGCGATCTGCAGGCAGATTTTCGGTTCGTTCACTCCCAGACCAGTACGCCACCAGACGTGCTGGCCGAGACGGGCGTTAATCTCAAGGAGCTTGGGTACGCCGTCGCGGGGATCGATCTTGGTCTGGAACGTGTAGCCGCCCCACAGACCCAACTCGCCCACAAGGGCGCGCATCTCGTCGAGGTAAGGGGCACTCGAAGCGGAGACGGCCGCCCGCGTCGATACCCTATAGGAACCCCAGTGATGCGTTCGGGTCGCGCGCGGGCTGAGCAGCGAAAGAATCCGTCCGTCGCGATTGACGGTTAGGTAGTAGTTCTGTCGTCGATCGCCCTCGATGTATTCCTGGATGATCGGCGCGCCCTGGTGCTCGCTGACCTCGATGTATGCCTGCTCAAGTGAGGATGCGTCGGCTGCGAGCGCCATGTGCTGCCCATGCGCGGTAAAGCGCGGCTTAACAATCCAGGGCGGCCGGCTGGCAGCGACAATCTGAGGTATGTCGGAAACAGATGCCGGGTAGAAGGTGACCGGGCACGGAAAACCCACTCGCTGTGCAGTCCGCATCGTCAAGCTCTTGTCGAGGGGTATCCGAAGCACGTCTGCGTCTGGAACCACAAGCAGAATGCCCTGCCGGGCGAAGCGCTGCTTGTTTTTTGCGAACAGGTAGACTTCGGGATCAAGCGACGGAAAGATCACGTCGATACTCTCCCGGCGACAGATCTCCTCGATGCACTGGACGTAGTTCTCTTCCGCGACTGTGTTGTCGGGCTCGAGCCGTCCCGCTAGCCAGTCAGCAGCAAACGGCGGAACACTATGCCGAGCGTCAACGAACCGGGAGTACATTGCCATGCCGTCGAAACCGGTGGCATTGAGCGCGTCGTCGCCACCTTCGGTAATGACGATCCTCCGGGCGTCAGACCGCAAGCAACGCAGGATGACGTACGCCTGGATCTGATGAGCATTGGTGATCAGGAGGTTCATCGCGGGCGGACCGTCGGGCGCTGGAAACAGAGGTTCGACAGCATAGCCGCAACAGCGGGCTCCTGCGATTACCGGGCGACTCGTGCAGAATCCGTCCAACCGTAGCCATACCTTACCCTTGCGCTGCCTTCGTCAACGGCGAGTTCGAGCTTATGTCCAATCCTCTTCCCGAGAGACGCACGCTCACCGGCCTAACGCGGTTTGCAGGCGAGCACCTCGCAGGAGCCCGTCTAAAGTTCCTCGCTGTGCTGGTGCTCGAGACAGTCCTGACGAGTATCACCGGCGTCGGACTCCTACTCATACTGCCGCTGCTCGGGTTGCTCGGCTTCGGTTCCGGCGGCGACGACAATTCGGTCTGGCGTCGAATCAGCGAGGCGTTCGAGCGCCTCGGGATCAGTCTCACGCTCGGCACCGGACTGACCCTTTTTGTAGCCGTGATTGTGCTTCGTGCAGTTCTCGGCTGGCGCCGGCAGACATGGCAGGTGGAAGTCGAGCAAAGTTTCCAGGCATCACTGCGCAACCGACTGTATGTGACTCTCTCCCGTGCGGAACTCTATTTTCTTAGTGGCCTGCGTACTGCAGAGTTCATACAGTCCACGCAAGGGGAGATTCGGCGTGTTCAGGAGGCGGCGAACGCCTTGTTTCAGCTGTTCTCCAGGGCCGTGCACCTTGCCGTCTATTTTGCCGTAGCTCTGATTCTGTCACGGGAGATGACGGCCTTTGCTTTCGTTTCTGGTGCGCTCGCAGCCCTGCTGATGATTCCGATCGTCAGAAGAACCCATGTCTTGAGTCGCCAGCAGATCCGGATTCGTTCCAGCATGATCAACAACCTCCTGGAACACGTGCAGGGACTGCGCACTGCCCGTTCGCTTGGTCTTACGGAGCGCTTCGTCGTCGACTACAGGGAACGGTCAGGTCTCGCGGCCGAGGGTGCAGTGCGCCTCGTCCGGCTGTCGGCGCTTTCCTCACTCGCGTTCGAGATCGTGGCAGTGCTGCTTCTCGCCGCGATCGTTTACGTCGGACTGGGCCGGTTCGCAGTGGAACCCGCGCGATTCGTCGTGTTGCTGCTCGTGTTCATCCGCATCTTCCCGGAAATTGGTCAATTTCAGAGCCAGATACAACGTTTCGTCGGCTTGACACCGAGTTTCCATCACTATCAGCAGCTTCTGGAAGATCTGGAGCGGCACGAAGAGAGCCCGCTCCAGGACAGCGACGAGGTCGAACTGCGAATGGACCAGGCGCTTGAGCTTCGCGACGTAACGTTTCGATATCACTCTTCTCAGGAACCGGCCCTCAGCAGACTGAACCTGACGATCCAGAAGGGGCAACTGACCGTCATCGCGGGTCACTCTGGGGCCGGCAAGAGCACCATCGTGGACATCGCCACGGGCCTTCTCCCACCGGGAACCGGAGGACTGCTGTTGGATGGAGTCCCGCTCGATGAGCGCGGTCGAATCCAATGGCGCAGGGAGACCGCTCTCGTTCCTCAGGAAAGTTTTCTTTTCAATGAATCACTGCGTGACAACCTTCTCTGCGTCAGGCCTCAGGCGACGGAACGGCAGTTGTGGGACGTGCTTGACGCCGCGCACTGCAGGGTATTCATAGAGTCAAAGCCCGGCGGCCTCGATTTCCTCGCGGGGGAGCGCGGTGCCCGCCTGTCCGGTGGCGAGCGCCAACGGGTCTCGATCGCTCGCGCGCTGCTGCGCGAACCGCAGTTGCTGGTACTCGACGAGCCAACGAACAATCTGGATGCCGCCAGTGTCGATGCTCTTCTGGACATCCTCGAAGGGCTCAAACGCCAGGCAACATTACTGGTCGTCTCGCACGACCACGCGATCCTGCAGCGAGCTGACAGGATCTTCTGGGTCGAAAGTGGCGGCATCGTGGACGAGACATCCCCGGAGTCGATCGGCGAGCCGGAGTCAAACGGACGAATCCAGCGGGAGGGTTACTGAACCGGTCGCTGCCTTGCATCGCCGATGGCCGGGGTCGATGTTGATGGAACTCCGGGCGCAGTCCTGCCGGCCGCGTCTAGGCCCGTCTGGTAACACGTCCATACCGGCGCGTCGCCCAAGATCTCCAACGCGAATTTGGCGGTTTGCACAATCGACCCTGTGAGCCTGATGTCGTAATTTATTCCACATCATGGGCAGAAATTTTCCTCCATGAATTGCTGCGATGCGGTACGGCCCTGAGGCAAGCGTCGGTCTGGCTTGCCACGAAGGTCAAGGGCACCGAATTGGAACGGAGACGGCTTGTCTGCTTCCTCCCGCCTTTGCGCCCAGGGACCCTTCAGCGCAGGGGCGGATATCGGCAGTGTCCATGATTATCAACCCGGCGTCCTCGACGATATTTTGTCGGTCGTGCCGACGACCAGCAGCACCGCCGTGATGAACGTCGAGTTCTGTGCAGGCCGATGACGGCAATGGGACCTGCCTGCTGCCATACCCCGGTCAGTCCCGGGCCTTGGCACGCTCGCGCTCCTCGGCCTCGGCCTCCCAGAGCCGGATTTGAGCAGGCGACGCAGAACGGGTTGCACTGATCAGGCTCTACACCGGACCCCGCTGCGGTGGGGTCCTTCTTTCTGGACCGCACCTCGCCGCGAGCTTCTGCGAGTTGGTGCCGACTCGACCACTACCGGCATGGTGCCCCGCACTGGTGCCCCGGACAGGAATCGAACCTGTACTCCCTTGCGGGAAACGGATTTTAAGACTCACCACAGGCGCATAAACCCTGCGATTAGTCCTCCTAAACTACTGATATTTGAGGACGCTGCGAGGCGCCCTAAACGCTAGCTTTTCTCGGATTTCAGGCGTCAGTGTGACCAGAGTGTGAGCAGAAAGCCGCGGCGCAACGGACGCAATATCCGTTGCACGTCGGAGACGGTTCGCCGGTCACACTGTGGTCACACTGGCACGCGAGGTCTTCGATCTCGTCCGCCAGATCGCGCAGGATCTCTGCCGCCTCGTTGGGTCCGTACTCCGCCACCAGTCGCAGCAGGAACGTCCTGCCGGCCTTCCGCATCTTCGTTGGTGTAAGTCAATGCCGCCAGCGTGCCCGGCCCCGCCTGGCCGGTCGCCGCGAATATCTGGCGGGTCCGCTCAGAAACAAAAAGCCCGGCACTAAGCCGGGCTCGTTGTCGCATTGAAGGAGTGACTACGCTTTGCGTTTGCGACTCAGGCCGAGGCCTGCGAGGCCGAGACCGAGCAGCGCGAGCGTGCCGGGTTCGGGGACCGATGGCAGTGGCGGCGTTACTTCTTCGGTCAGCCCAGCATAGCGTACGCCGCCCTGCGAGTAGTTGTAGAAGCCGAAGCGACCATCCGGAAATGCCCCAGCGATGTCGAAGACCGTGGTCCCCGTCCCGAAGTTGCCGCCGGCAATGTCGACACGCATTCGGTTCTGCTGGTAGAGAATGGAGAAGTCATAGGTGACGCCGACGGCCCAGCCGAGTGACGTGCTGAATTGAGTCGCCAGGACGTCGAATGGAGCACCATTCTCGTCAGTGTGCCCCCAGAAGTACTTCGCGTAGTCTGCCGGCGGAATGTTGCCGTTGACTCGTGAAAGCGAAAATCCTTCCAGGGCTGTATAACCGCCGCTTACCTGATTGCCGGCTTTCCAGTCGAACAGCACGTAGTCTTGACTGTCTTGGCCCGAAGCCGCATTGCCGGTCGGCGCCGTGTAGCCGAGGACGAATCCGACATAATCATCGTCTCCGCCCTGCGTAACGGTGATCTGCCCCCGCACCGTCGTATTCAAGGAATTGCCGGGGCTGACGAAGTACGTTGGATTGCCGTTGATCGTCTGCAAAACCGAACTGCCATCGGCCGCGACCGTCCATACACCGTTGCCGGCATTGCCGCGCTCTGACCATGTGTTGAGATCGATGGGAATCTGGGCGCCTAATGCCACACTGGACAAAAGTGCACCGCTAACTCCGAAGACGACGCTGCGTCCGTCCATTTGAGTCTCCTACCCTTTTGCTTGTTAGGCCGTACTGGCGATCTGCAGGTCAAGGCATGAGCAAGAACCGCGCCAGTGGCTCGTGTGCATCAAACAATCAATCACTTAGGATGGACGCATGCCTTCCGACTGCTTGATTATGTAAAGGATTCCGACACACTTTCGCTCACTGGGAGCGGCTTCAGCCTGTTATCCCAGGCTTCGTGGTCGACCGGCGCGGGAGGTTCGACCGGCCGGCCAGGGGATCACCGCGGCACACACTCAGTTGACTGTCTCCAGCAGGTTCGCCGGGTCCACCAGCAGCCGCAACGCCGGCTCGCCGGGTCCGCCGGCACTACCAGCAGCATCGCGCTGCCGTCCGAGGCTTCGGCCAGGAGCTCGACACGCGCCTCGGAACCGAAGTCCCGGCGCAGCTCTGCAAGCCGCGCTGCGACGGCCGCGTGAATCATCGCGACTTCAACGGCAATCGCCAGACAGAACACTCGCCACGCTTGCCGCTCGAATCCTCGAGCGGCACCGCATCGCCGCCGAGCACGAGCTTCGGTGCATCCACGAGCAGCGCATCGTTCGGCGAGGCCTCGGTGACGCGCAGCGCGGCCAATGCCGCCGCGAGGTCGGTTGCAAGTTCCGCGCTGCCGGCGACGGCCGGCGAGATAAAGCGAGCTGATCGGCTTCGCGACCTCCTTTGCTATCGAACTATTGGGATACCGCTCGCAGGCCCTTGAGGCGAATCTGCGCCAGCCATACCCGCTTGTCCCTGCGGCTTCTAGAATTGATGGTAGCCGTCTTCAGCACGTCGTTTGCTGGTGGTGGCAAGGCCTCGTTCGGGATTGCCATCCCGTCCGGGGCCGCTTCCTTTACGCGCCGGTTACTGCGCGGTTGCTCGGTATACAGCGCGAATCGGGGTCGCAGTGTGACCAGAGTGTGACCGGAGCCGGTTTCTTGGTCATTAAGTTGACCAATTTGAGCGGCTTGCGTCGGGCGTCCGGGAGCGCACGAAGCGCTGCATTTCTCTGTGTTTGTTGGCTTGGTGCCCCGGACAGGGATCGAACCTGTACTCCCTTGCGGGAAACGGATTTTAAGTCCGTTGCGTCTACCAGTTCCGCCACCGGGGCCGCCCGGCGAGCGAGCGTGGAGCGCAGTGTAAGGGATCTGCGGTGGCCATTGGCGCGACCGGACGGCCGTGGCCGGCCAAATTTCCCATATGGCAGCCGCGCGGGCGGCCTGCGTCAATACGCGCTGGCCACGATGCACGGACCGCGATCGCGGCGTAGAAAAGACCCCAAGTCCTCTCGGTGCATGGTAGCTGGCACCTGCGGCACCGGAGGCCCGAGCCGGAGACTGAGCACCTCGCTCAACTTTCCGCCACTCGGAACCCCGGCGCTTACCCGCAAGGGGTTGCCTTACTCGCCGACGGGCGCACTACAGCCAAGGTTGCCCCGATCCGCGGTACGGCATGGCACGGCAAAGCCAGCAGGCCCGACGGGCGCAATGCCCGCCGGGCCGCTTCGTATGGAACTGCGGAAAGCCTTGTTGCGACACCGCGCAGGCGGGCGATAGCCTGAGCGGGTGACGCTCCCTGCTCTCAATGGTCCGCGGCTGCACGTTCGACGACTTCCTGCTCGTCCCGCAGCGCTCCGTCGTGGAGCGGCGCGATCCTGCGGCAATCGATCTCAGTTGCCGCTTCACCGAGCGCATCGAGCTGAAGCGACCGATCGTCTCCGCGAACATGGACACGGTGACCCGGGCGGACATGGCCATCGTCCAGGCCGAGGAAGGTGGCCTCGGGATCATCGACCGGGGTTATCGGGACGGCGACATCGAGCCGCAGGTCCGCGAGGTCGAGATCGTCAAGCGCAGGCAGCACGGGGTCATCACGGATCCGTACACGATCGCGCCGGGGGATACGCTGGCCGCCGCCGCCGCCCGGATGCGCGAATCCGGCGTCGGCACACTGGTCGTCATCGACGGCGACCGGCAGCTGCGCGGCCTGCTTTCCGAGCGTGACCTGCGCTTCGTGGGTCCCGACGGCCGCGTCAGCGACCGGATGACGCCGCGCGAGCGCCTGGTCGTGCACGAGGGAGTACCTTCGACCGGTACCGCCTCGCAGCTGATGGTCCGGCACAAGGTCAAGAAGCTGCCGCTGGTCGATGCCGACGGCCGGCTGCTCGGCCTGATTACCGCCAAGGACCTGCTCCGGCAGCAGCAGCTGCCCTTCGCCACCCGCGACGGGCAGGGACGACTCCGGGTCGGGGCCGCGATCGGCGCCCGAGGCGATTATCTCGAGCGCGCGGCCGAGCTGATCAAGGCGGGCGTCGATGTCATCGTCATCGACATCGCTCACGGCCATTCGGTCGTGATGGAACGGGCGCTCGAGGGCTTCCGGAACCGCTTCGGCGACTTCGAACTGGTGGCCGGCAACGTCGCGACCGCAGAGGGCGTTCGCTTCCTCGCCGAACGCGGCGCCAATGCCATCAAGGTCGGCATCGGACCGGGCGGCGGGTGCACGACGCGCCTCAACACCAGCTTCGGCGTGCCCCAGGCACAGGCGCTGGTCGAATGCCGCGCGGCGCTCGGGCCGGACAGCGCGATACCGATCATCGCCGACGGTGGCATGCACCGCGACGGGGCGATCGTGCTGGCGCTGCTGTTCGGCGGCGACACCGTGATGCTCGGCAGCGCCTTCGCGGGCACGCTCGAGACGCCGGGCGAGGTCGTGCAGAAGGCCGTGCTGCTGCCCGAGTCGCAGAAGCCGGTACAGGTGCCCTTCAAGGTGTTGCGCGGCATGGCCTCGCTGGGCGCCATCAAGGACCGGCTCGACATCGAGGACGAAGGCGCCGCCGACCTGCAGGCGCTCGGGCTCGAGGGAATTGGAGGTCAGCGTGCCGCTGCGCGGCTCTGCGCGCGCGGTCATCCGGGAGATGATCCGGCATCTCTGCTCGGCCGTCAGCTATGGCGGCGCCGCCAGTCTCCCGGAGCTCAAGCGACGTTTCCGGGACGACCCTGAGCGCTACCTGATCCGGCAGTCCGAGGCGGCGCGCCGGGAATCCTACGAGCGGTAGAGCGCCCAGGAGTCCCGGCAACCGGAGCTTGGGTTTCCTGCTGCGTGCGGCCGGGGCTGTACACTGGCATTTCAAAGAATGAAAAGGCGCGGAGGCACTGCATCATGAACGGACGGGTAGCCGGCAAGGTCGTACTGATCACGGGCGGAGCCAGCGGCATCGGTCTCGCGAGCGCCGAGGCCTGCGCTCGCGAAGGCGCGATCGTGGTGATCACCGACGTCAATTCGAAGGAAGGCGAAATACAGGCGTCGCGGCTCGCTACCGCAGGCCTCAAGGTCGAGTTCGCGCGGCAGGACGCGGCGAGCGAGGCCGACTGGAAGCGGATCGTCGACGAGGTACTCGATCGGCACGGGCGGCTCGACGTGCTGGTCAACAACGCCGGCGTCGCTGTGATCGCGCCGATCGAGCAGGAGACGCTCGAGGGCTGGCGGCGGACGCAGGCCGTGAACATGGAGGGCGTGTTCCTCGGGACGCGTGAGGCAGTGCGCGCGATGAAGGAACGCGGCGGATCGATCATCAACATCTCCTCGATCGAAGGCATCATCGGCGACCCGATGATCCCCGCCTACAACGCCTCCAAGGGCGGCGTGCGGATCTTCACGAAGTCGGTGGCGCTGTACTGCGCGCAGCAGGGCTACGGCATCCGCGTGAACTCAGTGCATCCAGGCTACGTAGGCACTCCTCTGGTCGAGAACGCGCTCAGCGCCCTGCCCGCGGAGCAGGTCGCCGCGTTGCAGCAGGACCTGATCGCCCGGATACCGCTCGGGCGAATCGCCGAGCCGAGCGAGATCGCCAATGTCGTGCTGTTCCTGGCCTCGGACGAGTCGAGCTACATGACGGGATCGGAACTCGTCGTGGACGGGGGCTACACGGCGAAGTGACCCGCGCCGGCGTCAGGCCAGCGGCTCGAACCGCGCGGTGAAGTGCCGCAGCTGCGCCGGCTGCGAGACGATCCGCAGGCCACGCAGCTCGTCCCGCCGGCGCACGACCTCCTCGAACACCTCCACCAGGTAATCGGCGTGCGACTGCGTATAGACGCGGCGCGGCATCGCCAGGCGCACCAGGTCCATGTCCGCGGCCTGCTCTGTGCCGTCCGGCTTCATGCCGAACATCACCGTGCCGATCTCGCAGGCCCTGATGCCGCCGAGCTCGTAGAGCGCGACGGCCAGTGACTGTCCCGGGTACTCGAGCGGCGGCACGTGCGGCAGAAACCGGCGCGCGTCCACGAACACGGCATGCCCGCCCACGGGCCGGACGATCGGCACGCCCAGATGCAATAGCTTCTCGCCGATGTACTCGTTGGTGCGAACCCGGTAGCGCAGGTACTGCTCGTCGATGATCTCGTGCAATCCCACCGCGATGGCCTCGAGATCGCGGCCCGCGAGCCCGCCATAGGTCGGGAAGCCCTCGGTCAGGATCAACCGGTTGCGGGCCGCCGCGGCCAGCTCGTCGTCATTCAGTGCGAGCCAGCCGCCGATGTTCGCGAACGCGTCCTTCTTCGCGCTCATCGTCATGCCGTCGGCGATCGCGAACATGTCGCGCACGATGTCCGGCACCGACCGGTCGCCCTGCCCCGGCTCGCGGCACTTGATGAACCAGGCATTCTCGGCGAAGCGGCAGCCGTCGATGAACAGCGGCTTGCCGTGACGGCGCGCGATGTCCGCAGTCGCGCGCATGTTCTCGAGGCTGACCGGCTGCCCGCCGCCCGCGTTGTTCGTCACGGTCAACATCACCAGCGGTACCCGCTCGCCCTGCTCTTCCAGCAGGCGCTCGAGGCGCTCGAGGTCGATGTTTCCCTTGAACGGATGCGGCTCGTGAGGGTCGTGCGCTGCGGAAGTCACCAGATCCACCGCCGTGGCGCCGGTCGCCTCGATGTTGCCTCGGGTCGTGTCGAAGTGCGTGTTCGACGGCACCAGCTTGCCCTTGCCGCCGACGATCGAGAACAGGATCGCCTCCGCCGCCCGTCCCTGGTGCGTCGGGATGATGTGGCGGAACGGCATCAGCTCGCGGACCGCGGTCTCGAACCGGTAGTAGGACGGCGAGCCGGCATACGACTCGTCGCCGCGCATCACCGCGGCCCACTGCTCCGCGCTCATCGCGCTGGTGCCGGAGTCTGTCAGCAGGTCGATGATCACGTCGTCGGCGTGGATCGCGAACAGGTTCCAGCCTGCCTTCTCGAGCAGCCGCCGCCGCTCGGACGGCGTGGTGAGGCGGATCGGCTCGACCACCTTGATTCGGAACGGCTCGATGATGGTCTTCATGCGCGATCCTCTTGCAGAGTGATTCTCGTTGCCATCCAAATACGATCGGCGTATACAAAAAACATCGGCAGCCTGCCGAGCGTCCATGGAGGTAGCCGCATCCTGCACTGGATGCCCCGCTCGGCGCCACCCTGCTTGAAAGCCCGGGAGGAAACCGATGCAGACCTCGCTCCAGGAAATCGGGCCGCGAATCTACCGGCTCTCGACCTTCTTCCCGGATCTTCTCCCCGGGGGATTCACGTTCAACCAGTTCCTCGTCGACGCGGAGCAGCCGCTGCTGTTTCACACCGGCATGCGTGGTCTGTATGTCCCGGTCGTCGACGCGGCCAGCCGCGCGGTCGTGCCGGATCGCCTGCGCTGGATCAGCTTCGGACACGTCGAGGCGGACGAGTGCGGCTCGATGAACGACTGGCTCGCGGTCGCGCCGCGGGCGGTCGTCGTGCACGGCGAAGTCGGCTGCATGGTGTCGCTGAACGACCTGGCGGATCGCCCGCCCCGCGCACTTCCGCAGGGTGAGTCGCTGGACCTGGGCGGGCGCAGCATCCGGTTGATACCGACGCCGCACGTGCCGCACGGTTGGGAGTCCGTCGTGATGTTCGAGGAAACCACGCAGACGCTGTTCTGCGGTGACCTCTTCACGCATGCGGGCGACGGCCCCGCGCTGACGCAAGCCGACATCGTCGGACCGGCGCTGGAAATGGAGCGTATTTTCCCGGGCGGTACGGCGCTGACTCCGACTACGGGGCCGACGCTGCGTTCGCTCGCGGAACTGAAGCCGAAGACTCTGGCCGTGATGCACGGTTCGTCGTTCGAGGGTGACTGTGCCGCCGCGCTCGAGGCGCTCGCCGCCGGGTACGAGCGCATGTTCGAGGAAGCCTGCGAACAGAACGCACAGGGCGCGCACTGAAAGGACCAGGCCCTGTTGTCGGCCCCGCCGACGATGCTGAAGAAGTCCGGCCGTCCGCCTCCGCACCCGCCGGGCCTGTGGTAGCTTCTCGCCCAACCTCCGGACCCACGCTGGACCTGATGCGAAGGCTGATCGTTCTCCTGCTGAGCGGCGTGCTCGGTGCCTGCCAGGTGCTCGAGCCGATCGACACGCCCGATGAATTCGCGCAAGCCCCTGCCGAGTCCCCGCTCTGGGACTCGCTCGAGGCAATACGCTCCGATGACTGGCACGTCCTGCTCGACGACGGGCCGAGCGCGCTCGACTGGCGACTGCTCACGATCGATGCAGCGACCGAGAGCATCGACATGCAGACCTTCCTGTGGGACTTCGACACCGCCGGCTCGATGGTGCTCACGCACCTGATGGCCGCGGCCGAACGCGGTGTCCGGGTGCGACTGCTGGTAGACGACACCTTCCTTGCTTCCGAGGACCGCCTGCTGCTGGCGCTGGAGGCGCATCCGAACATCGAGTACCGGGTCTTCAACCCGTTCAAGCGACGCTCAGACGGACTCGTGACGCGCCAGCTCCTGAATCTCGGTGAATTCGAGCGGCTGGATCACCGCATGCACAACAAGGCGCTGGTTGCCGACAACCGGATCGCGATCGTCGGCGGCCGCAACCTCGCCGACGAGTACTTCGGACTGCACGAGGCGGCCAATTTCCGCGACCTGGAACTGCTGGTCGGCGGGCCGATCGTTCGCGAGATCAACGCCGCGTTCGACGCCTACTGGAACGATCGCTGGTCGTTTCCGATCGAGGCGCTGTCGCATCTCGAGCCGTCGTATGCGGACCTGGACGAGGCGACCGAAATCAAGGATCCGGACATCAGGATCCACAACGAACCGACACCCGATCTGCTGCAGCGACGCTGGGAGGCTCAACTGCGCAATGCGCTGCCGGGCAAACCGACGCTGTTCGTGGACGAGCCGCCCGCCGAGCGTCCCGACGCGGCAGCCGACCAGCCCGTACAGCTCGCCAATGAGCTGGTCGCGCTGTTCGACGGCGCCACCGAGGAGATACTGATCCTGTCCGCGTACCTGATACCGTCACCGGACCTCGAGGCAACGATCGAGCGGGCCGTGCGACGCGGCGTCGAGGTACGGATACTCACCAATTCGATCAGCTCGAACAACCACCTCGCTGCCCACAGCGCCTACCGCAACCACATCCAGCAGCTGCTTGCAGGCGGTGCGGAGCTGCACGAGGTCCGCGTCGACGCGCGCGACCGCTACGTGTACATGTTCCCGCCCGCCGACAGGAAGTCGCTCGCGCTGCACGCGAAGGCACTGGTGTTCGATCACGACAAGGTCTTCATCGGCAGCGCCAACCTCGATCCGCGCTCGCTGCGAATCAACACCGAGATGGGACTGCTGGTCGAGAGCGAATCGCTGAATGCGCGGGTCCGGACCGCGTTCGCGACGGACTTCGCCGAGGCGAATGCCTGGCACCTGAAGATCGACGAGCGTGGCCAGGTCGTCTGGGTATCGGAAGGCGTGGTGCTCACGTCGCAGCCCGCCGATTCCTACATGCAGCGGATCGAGGACTGGTTCCTGGCCCACCTGCCGCTCGAGGACAAGATGTAGCGAGCGGAGTCGGACCCGGATAGCCGTTGAACATAAGCAATGACCGTCGAGTACGGCTTGTGCGCCCGCAACATCGGGCGCTGCGTGGGATGCGTGCATCGGTCCGGACGGACAAGGGAGGTCAACGATGTCCAGGCTTGCGAGCGTACTATGCGTCGCCCTTTTCCTGCTGTGCGCCAGCGCGACCCCTTCGCATGCGATCACGATCAGCCTGGTTGCTGATCGCGCCAGCGTCACGTCCGGCGAGCGGGTGGTCATCGACATCGTCGCGGCCGATTTCGCTGCGGGCGAGTTCGTCTCCGCGTTTGACTTCACGCTCAGCTTCGATCCCGCGCTTCTGAGTTACATGAGCGGTTCGTTCGGCGTGGGCACCGCCCTCGGCGACACCGACGGTGTCGACTTTCTGGATTTCTCCGATTTCTCGGCTGCGGCGGGCGGGGATGTGTTCCCGTTCGTGCTGTCCCTGCTCGACGATGGCAGCCTGGCGGCGCGCCAGCCCGGCCCGTCGGTCGTGCTCGCGAGCCACGGAATCGGACCCGGACGCCTGCAACTCAGCGCAAGGTCATCCAACTGTATCAACTTCCCAGACGACACGCCGATCGACGTGACGTGAACGCGACACGACTTCGAGCCGAACGAGACTTTCTTCTTGACGCTGCAGAACCCGGCAACGCGACGATCGCCGATGCCCAGGACTCGGCACCATTCAGAACGACGACGCAGCCCCGGTGAGCCTGTCGATCGCGGATGCGAGCATTGCCGAAGGCAACACCGGCACGACGACACTGAATTTCGCCGTCACCGCGAACCGGCTCTTCTGCGCCGTTGTCGGTCGACTTCGCGACCGCGGACGACACAGCGACCGCGGCAGTGACTATGTCGCCACGAGCGGAACACTTAACTTCGCTGCCGGCAGACTCGCAGACGATTTCGTGACGATCAACGCGACACGATTTCGAGCCCAACGAGACCTTCTTCGTGAATTGTCGAACCCCCTCGGTTCGACCATCTCCTCGGGCTTCGTGATCTACCAGCCGCCGGGTGACATCTCGACCAATGCGTTTGCCACCAACACTACGATCAATCTCTCCGCGGTGCGGCTGGTGCGCGGCACGCTGGCTTACGGCAGCTTCCAGGAGGTGCGCGGCGGATTGACGGTGCCGGTGACCGTGACGAGCTCCGACACCAACGTCGGCGTGATCACGGTGAGCCCCGTCGACGTCTCGGCGACGCAGAACAACAGCGACTCCGATTTCGATGCGACCACGGCCTTCGATCCGCTGGCGGGCGGCACGACCACCGTGACGCTGGTGCAGCCGACCGGCTTCGAGACGATCAGCAATCCCTCGAACAACCGCCGCGTGCAACTCACGGCAACGGTTGATGCCTCGAGTTTCCGCCTCTGCAGCATGGATGGCGCGGTGTGCAGCTACGGCAGCACCGGCACACTGCGGGTCGGCGAGGACCTGCAGACGGTCGGTTACTTCCAGCTCGAAGGCACGCCGCCGGCACCGGTGGACGTGACGGTGACGGTCGCGAACGAAGCGGTGGCGCTGGTCAGCGCCTCGGAGACCGGGCAGGGCCAGAAGACGATCGTCTTCGCCGGCATCTCCGGCGCCAACCAGTTCCGCTACTTCGCGCTGCAGGGCCTGGTGCAGGGCCAGGCGACGACGGTGACGATCTCGGCGCCGGGTTTCGCGCCGCTGACCTACACAGTTGAGACGGACCCCTCGGGCTTCGTGATCTACCAGCCGCCGGGTGACATCTCGACCAATGCGTTTGCCACCAACACTACGATCAATCTCTCCGCGGTGCGGCTGGTGCGCGGCACGCTGGCTTACGGCAGCTTCCAGGAGGTGCGCGGCGGATTGACGGTGCCGGTGACCGTGACGAGCTCCGACACCAACGTCGGCGTGATCACGGTGAGCCCCGTCGACGTCTCGGCGACGCAGAACAACAGCGACTCCGATTTCGATGCGACCACGGCCTTCGATCCGCTGGCGGGCGGCACGACCACCGTGACGCTGGTGCAGCCGACCGGCTTCGAGACGATCAGCAATCCCTCGAACAACCGCCGCGTGCAACTCACGGCAACGGTTGATGCCTCGAGTTTCCGCCTCTGCAGCATGGATGGCGCGGTGTGCAGCTACGGCAGCACCGGCACACTGCGGGTCGGCGAGGACCTGCAGACGGTCGGTTACTTCCAGCTCGAAGGCACGCCGCCGGCACCGGTGGACGTGACGGTGACGGTCGCGAACGAAGCGGTGGCGCTGGTCAGCGCCTCGGAGACCGGGCAGGGCCAGAAGACGATCGTCTTCGCCGGCATCTCCGGCGCCAACCAGTTCCGCTACTTCGCGCTGCAGGGCCTGGTGCAGGGCCAGGCGACGACGGTGACGATCTCGGCGCCGGGTTTCGCGCCGCTGACCTACACGGTTGAGACGGACCCCTCGGGCTTCGTGATCTACCAGCCGCCGGGTGACATCTCGACCAATGCGTTTGCCACCAACACTACGATCAATCTCTCCGCGGTGCGGCTGGTGCGCGGCACGCTGGCTTACGGCAGCTTCCAGGAGGTGCGCGGCGGACTCACGGTGCCGGTGACCGTGACGAGCTCCGACACCAACGTCGGCGTGATCACGGTGAGCCCGGTCGACGTCTCGGCGACGCAGAACAACAACGACTCCGATTTCGATGCGACCACGGCCTTCGATCCGCTGGCGGGCGGCACGACCACCGTCACGCTGGTGCAGCCGGCCGGCTACGAGACGATCAGCAATCCCTCGAACAACCGCCGCGTGCAACTCACGGCGACGGTTGATGCCCCGCGTTTCCGGCTCTGCAGCATGGATGGTGCGGTGTGCAGCTTCGGCAGCACCGGCACGCTGCGGGTCGGCGAGGACCTGCAGACGGTCGGTTACTTCCAGCTCGAGGGTGACCCGCCCAACCCGGTCGCGGTTACCGTTTCCACCGGCTCGGCCGCGGTCGCGGTCGTGAGCGACTCCGAAACCGCGGCGGGCCAGCAGTCCATGTTATGGAGGCTAGGGTCGGAATCGAACCGGCGTACACGGCTTTGCAGGCCGCTGCATGACCACTCTGCCACCTAGCCCCTGAAACGCAGGACCCCGGGGGTTGCCCGGGGTCCTGGCGAAAACTGGAGCGGGAAACGAGACTCGAACTCGCGACCCCGACCTTGGCAAGGTCGTGCTCTACCAACTGAGCTATTCCCGCCCGGGCAAACCCGAGCAGTCCTCGGGAAACGCGAATTTTCCGGGGCGGAGCCCCCTACTGTCAAGCGGCGCGGTCTTTCTTCAGTTCCGGCCAGGCCGCCCGCCAGTAACTGCCCATCGACCAGAGCGTCAGCGCAGCCGCGATCACCAGCAGCGCGAGGCCGATCTCATAGACCGGCAGGCCGAGCACGTCCTGGCGGAACATCATCATGCTCAGGCCCGTCATCTGCACGATGGTCTTGAACTTGCCCATGCCCGAGACGGCCACCTTGGCACGCGCGCCGAGGTGAGCCATCCACTCGCGCAGCGCCGAAACCGTGATTTCCCGCCCGATGATCACCGCCGCGGTGATCACCACCCACCAGCGTGTGTCATAAGCGGCCAGCAGCACCAGCGCCGTCGCGACGATCAGCTTGTCGGCGACCGGGTCCAGGAATTCCCCGAGCGGCGTCGTGATACCGAGCCGCCGGGCCAGGTAGCCGTCCAGCGAATCGGTCACCGCCGCGGCGATGAAGATCACCGCCGAGAGCACGTGGGCCCAGCCGTGATCCCAGTAGAAGACCGCCACCAGCAGCGGTACCGCCACGATCCGGATGACCGTCAGAATGTTCGGCAGGGAATTCAGGTTCAAGGATCAGGACCCCGCGTTCATCCGTTCATATACTCGTTCGGCGAGCTGGCGGCTGATGCCCTGCACCCTGGCGAGATCCTCCACCGAGGCCTGCCTTACGCCCTGCAGTCCGCCGAAGGCATTGAGCAGGTCCCGGCGACGCTTCGGGCCGAGTCCCGGGATCTCCTCGAGCACCGAACCGCGGCGCGTCCGGCGGCTCGCCTGCCGGTGTCCGGTGATCGCGAAGCGATGCGCCTCGTCCCGGATCCGCTGGATGAGCCTGAGCGCCACGGACTCGGCCGGCAGTATAAGCGGCGCTTCCTGCCCTACCAAGAAAAGGCGTTCCTGTCCGACGCGCCGGTCCGCGCCCTTTGCAACGCCGACCGTCACCACCCCGCCGACGCCGAGTTCCTCCAGCGCCGAGCACGCGGCGGCCAGCTGACCCGGCCCGCCATCGATCAGCAGCAGGTCCGGCATCGGCGCCTCGCCCTTCAGTATTCGCGCGAACCTGCGCCGGACGGCCTGCCTGACGCCTGCATAGTCGTCCCCGGGGGTCAGCTCGCGCAGGTTGAAACGGCGGTAGTCGGCCTTGACCGGACCCTCCGGGCCGAACACGACGCAGGACGCGACGGCCGATTCGCCCATGGTATGGCTCACGTCGAAGCACTCGATCCGAAGCGGCGTGCGACCGATCTGCAGCTCCTGGCCCAGCGCCTCGAGCTGCACCTGCAACCCGGCGCGGTTGGAGGCGCGCAGACGCAGCCCCAGCTCCGCGTTCGTGCGCGCCATCTCGACCCAGCGGGCCCGGGTGCCGCGCACGCGGTGCCGGATCGCCACGGTCCGGCCGCCGCGCTCTGTCAGTGTCGCCGCGAGCAATCCGGCCTCCTCGACCGGCCGGTCGAGCAGGATTTCCTGCGGCGCCTCCCGGGCCAGGTAGTACTGGGCGAGAAACGCGCCGAGCACGTCCTCGTCGCTGCCGAGGCCGGCGCTCGGGAAGTAATTGCTGCTGCCCAGGTTGCGCCCGCCGCGGATGAACACCACTGCGATGCAGCGCTCGGCTCCATCCGTCGCCATCGCCACCGCATCGATGTCCCGCCCCGAAATCCGGGTCACAGACTGCGTGGCCTGGATGGACTTCAGCATCGCGATCTGGTCCCGCAGGCGGGCCGCCGACTCGAACTCGAGCGACTGGGCGGCGGCCTCCATGCGCCGGCCGAGGTCCTGGATCACGTCCAGGTTGCGCCCCTCGAGCACGGCGATGGTGTCGCGCACGTCCTGTGCGTAGTCGGCCGGCGACACGAGTCCCACGCAGGGGCCCGAGCAGCGCCTGATCTGGTACTGCAGGCAAGGCCGCGAGCGATTGGCGAAGAACGTGTCCTCGCACTGTCGTACGCGGAACAGCTTCTGCAGCAGGTGCAAGGTCTCACGGGTCGCCGGTGCGCTCGGGTAGGGTCCGAAATAGCGACCGGGCAGCCGTCGTGAGCCGCGGTAGAACGAGAGCCGCGGATATTCGTGCGCCGAAAGATGGATGTACGGAAAACTCTTGTCGTCCTTCAGCAGCACGTTGTAGCGCGGCCGATGACGCTTGATCAGGTTCTGCTCGAGCAGCAGCGCCTCGGTCTCGGAGGCCGTCTGTGTCACCTCGATGCGATCCACCTGGCCGAGCATCGCCAGCGTCTTGCTGTCGTGCGTGCGCCCGCGGAAGTAGCTCGTGACGCGGTGCTTGAGCTGCCGCGCCTTGCCGACGTAGAGGATCCCGCCGTCCGCGGCCAGCATCCGGTAGACGCCCGGCCGCTGCGGGAGCTCCGCCAGGAACGCCTCGAGATCGAACGGGGCCGCTACCATGGCCCCATTCTAGGACCGTTGCGCAAGCTCGGTCGCGCGCTCGAGCACCGCGCGGAACATCCCGGTCGTCAGGCGGCGCGTCTGCGTGTTGTAGCGGCTGCAGTGGTAGGAGTCGATCAGCATCCGGCCGCCCGGCAACTCGTATTCGGCGCCGTGAGCGAAAGGCAGCGCCCGCGGCTTGAGCCGCAACGCGCGCAACACGGCAGCGTGGGCGATGGCGCCCAGCGCCAGCACGACCGTCCCGGCGCCCAGTTGCTCGATCTCGCCGGCGAGAAAGTCGTTGCAGAGCGCGATCTCGGCGGGCAGCGGCTTGTTCTGCGGCGGCACGCACTTGACGGCATTGGTGATCCGGCAGCCGTGAAGCTCCAGCCCGTCCCCGGACGATACCGATTCCGAAGCGCTGGCCCAGCCGCAGCGATGCAGCGTCTCGTAGAGCAGCAGCCCGGCGTGGTCGCCGGTGAACGGACGGCCGGTACGGTTCGCGCCGTGAAAACCCGGTGCGAGCCCGACGACCAGCAGCCTGGGCGATGCATCGCCGAAAGGCGCCACCGGCGCGCAGTGGTAGTCCGGGTGACGCGCCCTGCCCTCATCGAGGAACCCGGCCAGGCGGCTGCAGCGCCGGCAGTTCGGGTCGAATTCAGTCATCCATGTGGCGGACGACGGCCTCGCCGAATCCCGAGGTACCGACCAGCGTCGCGCCGGGAACGAGTTCCTCGAGTTCCTCCTTCACCGACTGCAGGCTGACCGCGTGGCGGTGCTTCGGCGCGCGTATGGCCTTGCGCAGCCGCGCGAGGTCGAAGGTCAGCTCCTTGCGGGCTATCGTGTTCACGACGCCCTTCATCACCAGGTCGGCCGCCTCGGTCCAGCGCAGGTAGCGCAGCATCATCTCCGCGGAGAGGATCAGCGAGCCCGGGTTTACGCGGTCCTTGCCCGCGAAGCCCGGCGCCGTCCCGTGCGTGGCCTCGAACACCGCGATGCCGTCGCCGATGTTCGCGCCCGGCGCGATGCCGATGCCGCCCACCTGCGCGGCGAGCGCATCGGAGATGTAGTCGCCGTTCAGGTTCAGCGTGGCGATCACGTCGAAATCCTCCGGCCGCAGCAGTATCTGCTGCAGGAAGTTGTCGGCGATCATGTCCTTGACCACGATCTCGTGGCCCGTGACCGGGTTGTTGAAGGCCATCCAGGGCCCGCCGCCCATCTCGAGCGCGCCGAACTCGTCCTTTGCGACCTGGTAGCCCCAGTTGCGGAACGCGCCCTCCGTGTACTTCATGATGTTGCCCTTGTGGACCAGCGTCACGGAGCTGCGGTCGTTGTCCACTGCGTACTGGATCGCCTTGCGGACGAGCCGCTGCGAGCCCTCCCGCGATACGGGCTTGATGCCGATGCCGGAGCTCGACGGGAAACGGATGCCCTTCGCTCCGAGCTCGACCTGCAGGTAGTGGATCAGCTTCTGCACCTCCTGCGAGCCGGCCGGGTACTCGATCCCGGCATAGATGTCCTCGGTGTTCTCGCGGAAGATCACCATGTCCACGTAGCTCGAATCCGCCATCGGCGTCACGACGCCGGGGAAGTAGCGGATCGGCCGCACGCAGGCATAGAGGTCGAGGTTCTGGCGCATCGCGACGTTCAGCGAGCGGATGCCGCCGCCCACCGGCGTCGAGAGCGGCCCCTTGATCGACACGACGAACTTCTCGAGCGCGTGCTGCGTCTCCTCGGGGAACCAGGCGCCCGGGCCATAGACCGAGAGGGCCTTCTCGCCCGCATAGATCTCCATCCACTCGATGCTGCGCAACCCTGCATAGGCCTTCTCGACCGCCGCATCGACGACGCGGCGCATCACCGGCGTCACGTCGATGCCGATGCCGTCGCCCTCGATGAAGGGCACGATCGGGTTGTCGGGCACGTTCAGCGTATGGTCTGGATTGACCGTGACGGGCTCGCCGTCGCGCGGAATCACAATTCTGTCGTAATGCATGGACTGTCACCCGGATCCGGTAACGGCCGTCTCTTGAGACCGGGGGCCGGCAGGATACCAGAGGCGGCGGGCTGAAAAAGCGACGGCCCGGGCGGCAGGACCACCCGGGCCGTCGTGTCCCGCAGCGCCGCGCTCAGCGGCGGCCGGCGCTCTGGAACTGCTCCTCTTCGGTCGAGCCGTGCATCGCGGTCACCGACGAGTGTCCGCCCTGGATCACCTGCGTGACCTCGTCGAAGTACCCGGTGCCGACCTCCTGCTGGTGCGAGACGAAGGTGTAGCCACGGCTGCGCGCCGCGAACTCCGGCTCCTGCACCTTCTCGACGTAGGCCGTCATGCCCTTCTTCACGTACTCCTGGGCGAGATCGAACATGTTGAACCACATGTTGTGGATGCCCGCCAGCGTGATGAACTGGTACTTGTAGCCCATCGCGCCCAGCTCCCGCTGGAACTTGGCGATCGTCCTGTCGTCGAGGTTCTTCTTCCAGTTGAACGACGGCGAGCAGTTGTAGGACAGCAGCTTGCCCGGGAACTTCTTGCGGATCGCCTCGGCGAACTTCTTCGCGAACTTCAGATCAGGCGTGCCGGTCTCGCACCACACCATGTCGGCGTAGGGCGCATAGGCCAGTCCGCGGGAGATCGCCTGGTCGATGCCGTTGCGGGTCTTGAAGAATCCCTCGGGCGTGCGCTCGCCGGTCAGGAACGGCTTGTCGTTCTCGTCCACGTCACTGGTCAGCAGGTCGGCAGCCTCGGCGTCGGTGCGCGCGAGCACGATCGTCGGCACGCCCATCACGTCCGCCGCGAGCCGCGCTGCGACCAGCTTCTGCACGGCCTCCTGCGTAGGCACCAGCACCTTGCCGCCCATGTGCCCGCACTTCTTCACCGAGGCGAGCTGGTCCTCGAAGTGCACGCCCGCGGCACCGGCGCGGATCATCGCCTTCATCAGCTCGTAGGCATTGAGCACGCCGCCGAAGCCGGCCTCGGCATCCGCGACGATCGGCGCAAAATAGTCGATGAAGCCCGGGTCCTTGGGGCCGATCCCCTTGGAGTGCTGGATCTCGTCCGCGCGCTGGAAGGTGTTGTTGATGCGCTCGACCACCTTCGGCACCGAGTCCACCGGGTACAGCGACTGGTCCGGATACATGGACATGTAGCTGTTGTTGTCGGCGGCGACCTGCCAGCCGGAGAGGTAGATCGCCTTGACGCCCGCCTTCACCTGCTGCATCGCCTGGCCGGCCGTCAGCGCGCCCAGGCAGTTCACGTAAGGCTCGTTCGTCACGAGGCGCCACAGCTTCTCGGCGCCCATCCGCGCGAGCGTGTACTCGATCTGCACGCTGCCCCGCAGTCGCACGACGTCCTCCGCCTTGTAAGCGCGGTGGATCCCCTTCCAGCGGGAATTCGTCTGCCAGTCCTTGCGCAGCTCGGCAACAGCCTTCTTGGTCATTTGTCGGTCCTCGTGGGTCGGAATTCAGTCGATCTCGGCATAGGCAGGCAGCGTCAGGAAGGTCTCGAACTTCTCCGCGGTCGTGATGCCGTCCAGCAGTTCGGCGGCGCGCTCGAAATTGCCCGCCTCGAACGCCGCATCGCCGAGCTCCGCGCGGAGCTTCGCCAGCTCTTCCTGCTTGATCTGTCGATACAGCTCGACGGTGATCTTGCGGCCGTCCGTCAGCACGCCCTTCGGGTGGCGGATCCACTGCCAGATCTGGGCGCGCGAGATCTCGGCCGTCGCGGCATCCTCCATCAGGTTGTGGATCGGGACGCAGCCGTTGCCGCCGAGCCAGGCCGCCATGTACTGGATCGATACTTCGATGTTGTTGCGCAGTCCGGCCTCGGTGATCGTTCCGTCCGGGACTGCGAGCAGGTCGGCGGCCGTGATCTCGACGTCCGCCAGCTTGCGATCGAGCTGGTTAGCCGTCGGCATGAACTTGTCGAAAATCTCCATCGCAATCGGCACGAGCCCGGGATGCGCCACCCAGGTTCCATCGTGACCGTCGCCGGCCTCGCGCTCCTTGTCGGCCCGCACCTTCGCGAGCGCCGCCTCGTTGGCCTCCGGATCGCCCTTGATCGGGATCTGGGCCGCCATTCCACCCATCGCGAACGCGCCCCGGCGATGACAGGTCTTGATCAGCAGCTTCGAGTAAGAGCGCAGGAAATGCGTGGTCATCGTGACCTGCCCGCGCTCCGGCAGCACGAACTCCGGGTAGCGGCTGAACTTCTTGATGAAGCTGAAGATGTAGTCCCAGCGGCCGCAGTTGAGCCCGACGATGTAGTCGCGCAGCTCCCAGAGGATCTCGTCCATCTCGAACGCCGCGAGGATCACCTCGATCAGCAGCGTCGCCTTGATCGTCTGCGGCGCGAGACCGAGCCGCTCCTCGCTGTGGCGGAACACCTCGGCCCAGAGCCTTGCCTCGAGGTGGCTTTCGGTCTTCGGCAGATAGAAGTACGGGCCGCTGCCGCGGGCCTTAAGCGCCGCGTGGTTGTGGAACAGGTACAAGCCGAAATCCACGAACGCGCCCGGCACCCGCTTGCCGTCCACTTTCAGGTGCTTCTCGTAGAGATGCCAGCCGCGCGGCCGGACGATCAGCGTCGCGATCTCGGGCTTCAGCTTGTAGTGCTTGCCCTCCGGGCTCGTGAACTCGATGCTGCGGTTGACGGCATCCCGCAGGTTGATCTGCCCGCCGACGACGTTGAACCAGTTCGGCGTCATCGAGTCTTCGCAGTCCGCCATGAAGACCTTGGCGCCGGAATTCAGCGCGTTGATCACCATCTTCCTCTCGGTCGGTCCAGTGATCTCGACGCGGCGGTCGTTCAGGTCCGGCGGGATCGCGGTGACGCGCCACTCGCTCTCGCGGATCTCGCGGGTCTCGGGCAGGAAGTCCGGCAGTTCGCCGGCATCGATCTGCTGCTGTCGCGCCTCGCGACGTACCAGCAGTTCCTCCACGCGCGGCCCGAACTTCCGGGCCAGTTCAGCGACGAACTCGAGCGCCTCTGTTGTCAGGATCGTTTCAAAACCGGGATGCAGGGCCGCTTCGACCGTGCAGCCCGCGGGAAGGTCGAGCTTCGGCTGTTTGCTCAAGGCAGACTCCAGGCTGGGTGTGCGCCCGAACGCACTTCTGCGCGCCCCGGGCGCCATGTTGCAATGCAATAGAGAATAGACTTCGCGTGCAGGCCGGGGCAAGCGTAATTTTCCACGATGCGGCTGATACTGCTCAATAAACCGTTCCAGGTGCTGCCCCAGTTCAGCGCCACGAACGGACGCCGCTGCCTGCGGGAATTCCTGCCCTTGCGAGGCGTCTACCCCGCCGGCCGGCTGGACTTCGACAGCGAGGGCCTGATGCTGCTGACCGATTTCGGGCCCTGGCAGGCGCGAATCAGCCAGCCCGGCTCCGCTTTTGCGAAGACCTACCTCGTGCAGGTCGAGGGCGAGCCCGACGAGACTGCGCTCAAGCGGCTGCGGCACGGTGTCCAGCTGAAGGACGGCGCGACGCTTCCGGCGGAAGTCCGCCGCGTCGAGGCTCCGGGCTGGCTCTGGGAACGAACCCCGCCGATCCGCAGCCGCAAGGCCATCCCGACTGCCTGGATCGAGTTGCAGCTGCGCGAGGGACGGAACCGCCAGGTGCGCCGGATGACCGCAGCCGTGGGGCACCCGACGCTGCGGCTCGTGCGCTCCGGCATCGGGCCGTGGACGGTCGAGGGGCTGGGCCCGGGGGAATGGCGCGAAGTGTCGCTGACTGAAGCCGAGCGCGTCCTCTCGGCGGCCCGTCCGATCAGCCGGAACGCGCGTAGTTCGCGATCCGCATCGCGAGCTCGAGGGCCTGCTCGTAATTGAGCCGCGGGTCGACCTGGGACCGGTAGGCTCGCGCGAGGTCCGCATCGGCGAGCCCGCGCGCTCCGCCAGTGCACTCGGTGACATCCTCGCCGGTCAGCTCGAAATGGACGCCGCCCAGGTGGCTTCCAAGGTCCTTGTGAACCTGGAAGGCGCTTTCCAGCTCGGCGACGATCTTGTCGAACCGGCGGGTCTTGACGCCGGAACCGATCGTCTCGGTGTTGCCGTGCATCGGGTCGCAGACCCAGAGCACGGGGATTCCGGTGCCCCGTACCGCCTCGACCAGCGCGGGCAGTCGCGATTCGACCTTGTCCGCGCCCATGCGGTGAATCAGCACCAGTCGTCCCGGCTCGCGGCCGGGATTCAGTATTTCGCACAGCCCTGTGACCAGCGCGGCATCCATGGCCGGCCCTATCTTGACTCCGACCGGATTCGAAATTCCGCGGCAGTACTCGACATGGGCTTCGTCCAGCCCGGCCGTGCGCATCCCGATCCAGGGCAGGTGCGTGGAGAGGTTGTACCAGCGCTGCTGGCGCTCGATGTAGCGCGTCTGGGCCTGCTCGTAGAGCAGGTGCAGCGCCTCGTGGCTCGAGTAGAACGGCGCGCGGCTCGCCTCGTGCACGTGGCTGCCGCTCATCGCCTCGAAGAAATCGAGCGAGTCCGAGATGGACTCCGCGATCCGCTGGTAGCGGTCCCTGAGCGGCGAGTGCTGCATGAAGCCGAGATCCCAGTACTCGGGGTGATGCAGGTCCGCGAATCCGCCGTCCACCAGCGCGCGGATGAAGTTGAGCGTCAGCGCGGCCCGCTCGTAGCCCCTCAGCAGCAGCTCGGGGTCCGGTTCCCGCTCGGCCGTCGAGAACCCGCGCCGGTTGACCAGGTCGCCCCGGTAGGTCGGCAGCGCGACGCCTTCGCGGGTTTCGTGCTCGTCGGAGCGGGGTTTCGCGTACTGGCCCGCGAAGCGACCCACCCGGATGATCGGCTTCTTCAGGCCATGCAGCAGCACCAGGCTCATCTGCAGCAGGATCTTCAGCTGCCTGGCGATCTGCCCCGACTCGCAGTCCGCGAAAGACTCCGCGCAGTCGCCGCCCTGCAGCAGGAATCGCCTGCCCTGCTGTGCCTCCGCGATGTCCTGCCTCAGCGACTCGATTTCCCAGGAAACGACGATCGGCGGCAGTCGCGACAGCTCGGCGACGACCCTGGCGAGCGCGTCGGCATCGCGATAGGTCGGCTGCTGCCGGGCGGGGCGGGTCGTCCAGCTCGTGGGTGACCACGCTGGCTGAGGCGGAAGGTGGGTCATCCATCAATCCTAGCGCGGATCTTTGCACCGCAAAAGAAACGCCATGTGACTGGACGCACGCCATTCGTCAGAATCGCGACCCTGTCATACATGACCAGGTCCCGGCACGCCCCGGACCCGGCAAGCAATACGGAGCCCATGCGATGCACAAGGTACTCATTCTCGGCGCGGGCAAGATCGGCGCGCTGATCTCGGGACTGCTCGGCGAATCCGGCGACTACGCGGTGCACGTCGCGGACGTGGACCCGAAGATCGCGCGGGCCGTCGTGGACGCGCACGGGCTGGCCCGGCTGCATGCCCACGGTCTCGACGCCCGGGACCCGCAGGCACTCGCCAGGCATCTGCGGGAGCATCCCGTGGATGCCGTGATCTCGAGCCTGCCCTATTACTGCAACGTCGCGGTGGCCGAGGCGGCCCGCGATGCCGGTGCCCATTACTTCGACCTGACCGAGGACGTCGCAGTCACCCGCGCCGTCCGGGAGCTGGCCACCGGGTCCACCCGGGCCTTCGTCCCCCAGTGCGGACTGGCCCCGGGTTTCGTCAGCATCGCCGCGAACGCGCTTATCGGCCATTTCGACGAGCTGCGCAGCGTCAAGCTGCGTGTCGGCGCGCTGCCCCAGCACCCGAACAACGTGCTCAAGTACTCGCTGACCTGGTCCACCGAGGGCCTGATCAACGAGTACGGGAATCCCTGCGAGGCCGTGGTCGACGGCCGGGCACTGGAGGTCGCCCCGCTGGAAGGACTCGAGGAGATCGAGATCGACGGCACGCCCTACGAGGCCTTCAACACTTCGGGCGGCCTGGGCTCGCTGGCGGACAGCTACGGCTCGCGCGTGCAGAGCATGGACTACAAGACGATGCGCTACCCCGGGCACTGCGCCCAGATGCGGCTGCTGATGAACGACCTGAAGCTGAACCACGATCGCGAGACGCTGAAGCGCATCCTCGAGAACGCGGTCCCGCAGACGCTGCAGGACGTGGTGATCGTGTACGTGGCGGTCTCGGGAAGCCAGGACGGGGAACTGCGCGAGGAGAACTACGTGAGCAAGATCTACCCCCAGGTCGTGGCGGGACGGCTGTGGTCCGCGATCCAGGTGACGACCGCCTCCGGCATCGCTGCGGTCGTGGACCTGGTGCTCGCGAGTCCGGGACGCTACGCGGGATTCGTCCGCCAGGAAGACTTCCGGCTCGAGGACGTGCTCGACAACCGTTTCGGTCGCCATTACGCGGACGGTGGCTCCAAGGAAGTCTCGTCCCGGCTGGTCGTGGAAGGCCGGACCGGTCACCAGCGCGTTGCACAGGAGGCCCTGTAATGAAAGAACTTATGGAACGACTGGGCTTGCAGCCCAGGAACTGCGGCACCTGGGCGTCGCGCGGCGGCTGGCTTGAGGAGCCCAAGGCCACACGCATCGACTCGATCAGCCCGGCGACCGGCGAACTGATCGCGAGCGTATCTGCCACGACGCCTGCCCAGTACGAGCAGGTGATCGCCTCTGCGCGGGATGCAGCGCAAGAATGGATCAAGGTGCCGGCGCCCAAGCGCGGCGAGGCCGTGCGCCTGGTCGGCGAGGAGCTGCGGCGGTTGAAACCCGAGCTCGGCAGCCTCGTTGCGCTCGAGATGGGCAAGATCAAGGCCGAGGGCGACGGCGAAGTCCAGGAGATGATCGACATCGCCGACTTTGCCGTCGGCCAGTCCCGGATGCTGTATGGACTGAGCATGCACTCCGAGCGTCCGGACCATCGCATGTTCGAGCAGTGGCATCCGCTCGGCGTGGTCGGGATCATCAGCGCGTTCAATTTCCCGGTGGCGGTCTGGTCCTGGAACGCCTTCCTCGCGGCAGTCTGCGGCAACGTCAGCGTATGGAAGCCGTCACCGAAGACGCCGCTGTGCGCCGTCGCGGTCCAGCACGTCTGCAACCGGGTGCTGGAGCGGCATGGTTTCCCGGGGATCTTCCAGCTGTTCATCGACGCGGGCACCTCGCTGGCGACGCGCTTCGTCGAGGATCGACGGGTGGACCTCGTCTCGTTCACCGGATCCACGGCCGTGGGCCGCGACGTCTCCGAGCGCGTGGCGCGGCGACTCGGCAAGTGCCTGCTCGAGCTCGGCGGTAACAACGCGATCATCGTGGACGAATTCGCCGATCTCGCGCTCGCTGTCCCGGCGATCGTGTTCGGCGCGGTCGGCACCGCCGGGCAGCGCTGCACCAGCACGCGCCGGGTGTTCGTCCACGAGTCGCGCGCAGAGGAGCTCGAACGACGCCTGGTGGCGGCCTATCGCCAGGTGCGCATCGGCGATCCGCTGGCAGAGGGAACGCTGATGGGCCCGCTGATAGACGACTCCGCGGTGCGGCGCTTCGAGGCCGCGGTGTCGAGCGCCGCCGGCTCCGGCGGGACCGTGCTGACCGGCGGGCGCCGCATCGAGGGGCCTGGCCACTTCGTCGAGCCGACGATCGTGCGGGCCGAGGCGGACTGGGAAATCGTCCGGACCGAGACCTTCGGCCCGATCCTCTACCTGATTCCGTTCCGCACGCTCGAGGAAGCGCTGGCCATGCACAACGCGGTGGACCACGGCCTGTCCTCGGCGATCTTCACCGACCGCCTTCAGCACGCCGAGCTGTTCCTGTCCGCGCGCGGCTCGGACTGCGGCATCGCCAACGTCAACATCGGCACGTCCGGCGCGGAGATCGGCGGCGCGTTCGGGGGCGAGAAGGATACCGGCGGCGGACGGGAGTCCGGGTCCGATGCCTGGAAGGCCTACATGCGCAGGCAGACCTGCACCGTGAACTGGAGTTCCTCGCTGCCCCTCGCGCAGGGCATCGACTTCAGGCTCGACGCACCCTGAACGCTCAGCGCGCGGGCCGGGCGGCGAGGTCCTGGAAGAGGATCCGCACGAACTTTTCGGGCGGCATGAACTCCGACTGGCCGTAGATCGAATCGTAGGGCGCGGTGACGCCAGCCGCGAGCACCTCGTCCTCGGTCTTGCCCTGCTCGACGAGCTCCCGGACCTCGCGACCGACCGTCACCAGCATGTCGCGCCAGGCGGCAAGCTCCGCGTGGGTCCCCACGGGCCCGTGGCCCGGAATGATCACTGTCTGCCCGTCGGCACGGTCGAGCACGAGTTCGACCGCCGCGACGAGGCCGGCCAGCGACCCACCGCTGCTCAAGTCGATGAACGGGAATCTTCCGTTGGACCAGACGTCACCCATGTGCACGACGTTGGCATTCCGCCACCACAGAATCACGTCGCCGTCCGTATGCGCATCGAGAACGTGCACGGCGTCGAGGCGGTCACCATTGAGGTGCAGGCTGACGGCGTCCGCGAACGTGACGACGGGCAGCGCGGCCGCAGGTGCCGCAGCAGACTCGCTCTGCAGCGCCTCGATGAACTGTGTAGCGCTCATCCGGGTCCGGACGTTGTCGTGTGCCAGGATGACGCCGCCCGAGCGCGCAACGGACTCGTTGGCGCCGGTGTGGTCCGGATGCCAGTGCGTGTTGATCACGAACCGGACCGGCGCAGGCGAAATCTCTGCGACGGCCTCCAGCAGGCTGGCCGCGAACCTGTCGAGGCTGTCGTCCACCAGCACGGTGCCGTCCTCGCCCGTCCAGACGGCGACGTTACCGCCGCCCCCCAGCAGCACCGACAGGCCGGGCCGGACCGGCTGGGCGCGGAATTCCACCGCCGGCGGGTCGGCTGCGGGCTCCTCGGCAGCTCGAGCGGTGCCCGCGCTGCCGCCTTGCAGCAGCACGGCGGCGGCCAGCATCAGCAGCGAAATCCGTGAGGTTCGTTCGCTCATGTCCTCGGGCCCTTCCGGGCGGCCAGCATGAACGCACAGTATAGGACCGACTCAGCGCCCCACGCGCGCTGTTATGATTCGGTCATGGGCTCAGCACGATCAGGACTGCAGCGAAGCTTCGCGGCCTTGCTCACCGCGATCGCCGGATTCTGGCTGCTCGGACTCGGCGCCGAAACGGTCGGCGGCAAGGCAGCGCTGATCCCCATCGAGGGGCCGATCGGCCCTGCGACCAGCAGCTTCGTCAAGCATAGCCTCGAGGAGGCCCGCGAGCAGGGCGACGCCTTCGTCGTGCTGACGATCGACACGCCAGGCGGACTCGACACCGCGATGCGGGAGATCGTCCAGGCCATACTCGCCTCGGACATCCCGGTCGTCGGCTACGTCTCGCCGGGCGGCGCACGCGCGGCCAGCGCCGGCACGTTCATCCTCTACGCGAGCCATGTCGCGGCGATGGCGCCGGCGACGAATCTCGGCGCCGCGACGCCGGTGCAGATCGGTGGGCCCGGCGGCACGCCGGCGCCGGGCGACGGTGACGCTGGCGGGGGCGAGGCCGAAGGCGAAAAGGACAGCAAGGGCAAGCCGGAGCCGGGCACCGCGCTGGAGCGCAAGGCCGTCAACGACGCGGTCGCCTACATCCGCAGCCTGGCCGAACTGTACGACCGGAACGCGGACTGGGGCGAGTCCGCTGTACGCGAAGGGGCCAGCCTCTCGAGCAGCCAGGCGCTGGAGCTGGGCGTGATCGACCTCGTTGCGGACGACCTGCCCGAGCTGCTGAAGGCGATCGACGGCCGCGAGGTCAAGCTGCAGTCCCGTTCGGTCCAGATGCGAACCGAGGGCACGGTCCTGAGGACCGTCGAACCCGACTGGCGGACCGACCTGCTCTCGCTGCTCACGAACCCGAACGTTGCCTACCTGCTGATGCTGATCGGCATCTACGGGCTGCTGCTGGAGGGCTACAACCCCGGCGCCATCGTGCCGGGCGTCGTCGGCGCGATCTGCCTGCTGCTCGCGCTGTTCGCTTTCCAGGTCCTCTCGGTCAACTACGCGGGACTCGCGCTGATCGCGCTCGGAGTCGTGCTGATAGTGGCGGAAACCTTCGTGCCGTCGTTCGGTGCCCTTGGACTGGGCGGCATCATCGCCTTCGTGATCGGCTCTGTCATGCTGCTCGACGACGACGTGCCCGGTTTCGGTATTGCGTGGCAGGTGATCGGCACGATGGCCTTCGCTGGCGCGCTTGTGCTGCTCGCCATCGTCTCGTTCGCGGTACGGGCGAGGCGCCGTCCGGTCGTCAGCGGCGCGGAAGGCCTGCTCAACGAGCGAGCCGAGGCGCTGCAGACCTTCGAGGGACGAGGCAGCGTGCGCGTCCACGGGGAAATCTGGGACGCGGTGAGCCGGGCGCCGGTACGACAGGGCCAGCGCCTGCGCATCGTCAGAGTGGACGGCCTCACGCTGGAAGTAGAACCGATTAAGGACTGACCCCTGGAGGAACCCCTGATGCTGGGACTGAATTTCGCCACGCTGGCAATCGTCGTCGTGCTGCTGATCGTGCTGGCGACGCAGATCTTCAAGATCCTGAACGAGTACGAACGAGGCGTGATCTTCACGTTCGGCCGGTTCACCGGCGTCAAGGGACCCGGCCTGATCATCCTGATCCCGCTGATCCAGCGCATGGTCAAGGTGGACCTGCGGGTCGTCGTGCTCGACGTGCCGACCCAGGACGTGATCTCGCGCGACAACGTCTCGGTGAAGGTCAACGCAGTCGTCTACTTCCGCATCGTCGACCCGGCCAAGGCGATCATCCAGGTCGCCAACCCCTTCGAGGCGACGAGCCAGCTGGCGCAGACGACGCTTCGGTCGGTGCTCGGTCAGCACGAGCTCGACGAGATGCTCTCGCAGCGGGACAAGCTCAACTCGGACATCCAGCGCATCCTCGACCAGGCGACCGACGCCTGGGGCATCAAGGTTGCGAACGTCGAGATCAAGCACGTCGACCTCGACGAGAGCATGATCCGCGCGATGGCGAAGCAGGCCGAGGCAGAGCGTACCCGGCGCGCCAAGATCATCCATGCCGAAGGCGAGAAGCAGGCGGCCGCACAACTCGTCGAGGCGGCCGCAACGCTGGGCGAGGAGCCGGCCGCGATACAGTTGCGTTATCTGCAGACGCTGGCCGACCTCTCCAGCGAGAACACGACGACGATCGTGTTCCCCATACCGATCGACATCGTGAAGCACTTCATGAGTTCCGGTAAGGGCTGAGCGGGACCTTCAGCCGGCTACGCACTCGCGCCGGGCCAGCGCGAGCTGGCGCTCGAGCCGCTGCTCCGAGACCGGCATCAGCGTCCGCAGCTCCTGTGCGAACAGCGAGACGCGGAACTCCTCGATCATCCATCTCAGCTGCTCGAGCTCAGCGCCCGTTTCGTCGTCAGCCACGCTGTCCCGGAGCAAGCGGCAGGCCGCGACGAACGGCGTGACCCGCGCGGCGAGCTTGCGGTCCCGATCGGCGTCCGCACGCAACCGCTCCAGGCGCCGGACCGCGGCGCGCAGGTATTTCGGCAGCTGGCTGAGCCAGGGCTCTGGCGTCTCGCTCAGCCAGCCAGGCGCCAGCAGCCGAGCGATCTGCTCGCCGACCTCGGTGCAGGCGGCGCTCGAGGCCGGCGCCTGAAGCTGACCGAGCAGTGCTCTCAGGTCCTTGTGGGCCAGAAGTGTATTGCGCAGTACACGAGTGACCTCCAGGCCGGCCTCGTAGACCCGCGCCCGCCCGGCGTCGATCAACGCATCGAATTGCGTCGCGCTGCGCGGCATCTGGTCGGCCCTCTCGAGTACCGCCACTGCGACTGCGCGGTCGGCAGCCGCCTCGATCAAGGCACGGCCCTGGCCGGCGGCCGCTACGAGCAGCATCAGTTCGCGGTCGGCTGCGATATGCCGCAGGACGAGATCGCGTTGTTGCGGGAGCGCGAGGGCCGCAAGCCGCAAGAGGCCGCGCCGTGTCGCCCGCCGCGCCCGCCCGGGGCTCGCGTAGAGTTCGAGCCGCACCGACGTGCCCTCGTCTTCGATGCCGGGATAGAGCCTGAGCTTCAATCCGCCGCTCTCGACTACGCATTCTTCAGGCAGCTCACCGAAATCCCAGGTCCGCACTCCCGATCGTTGCCAGCGCCCGCTGCGGCCGGTCGCGGCGGCCGCCGCGCTGCCCCTGCCCTTCAGCGCCTGCCGCAAGTCCCCGAGGTCCCGCCCGGCACGTACCACGCGGCCCTCGGCATCGCGGATCCGCAGGTTGAAGCTCAAGTGCCGGGGCAGTTCCGCAGCGCGCAGCTGCTCGGCGCCGACGGTGGTACCAGTCTCCCGGGTGACGAAGGTCGCGAGCCGTTCTGCCAGCGATCCGGGACCCGGCTCGTCGATCGTTGCGAGGAACCGCTGCGTCGCATCGGGAACTGGAACGACCGCACGCCGCAGCGGTTTCGGCAGGCCACGCAACAGCGCGGTGACCTTCTCCGGCAGGAGACCCGGTACCAGCCACTCGATCCGCTCGGCGTCGATCGCCGGCAGCAGCGGCAGCGGCAGGTCGAGGCTCACCCCGTCCTCGGGATCGGTCGGGTCGAACACGTAGCTGAGCGGGAGCGCGTTGCCATCGACGTCCAGGCTGTCCGGGTAGTCGGCTGCGTGGATCGGCGGCAACGGCCGCGCCAGCAGCACTTCGTCGGGGGCTTCCAGCAGCGACTGCTGCCGGCGTCCATGGTTGCGCCACCACCTCTCGAAGGCACCACGGCTGCCCACCTCTACCGGGATCCGCTCGGCGTAGAAAGCAGCGAGCCGCTCGTCCGGGGCCAGCAGGTCGCGGCGCCTGAGCTTCGCCTCGAGGGCCTCGATCCCGGCGCGCCGCTTCGCATTTCTCTCCAGGAAGGGTGCCTGGACACAGGGCCGGGCGCTCAACAGCCCTTCCTCGACGAACATCCTGTGGGCGGCGACCGGGTCCACGGAACCGAGGCTTACGCGGCGACCGCTGCTGAGGATCCTGCCGTAGAGACTGACGGTCTCCCGCAGCACGCCCATGCCACGCCCGGCGTCCCACTCGGCATCGGAATACGTGCGCTTGACCAGGTGTGCCGCGGCCGACTCGATCCACGAAGGCTGCACCTGTGCCACCGTGCGGGCGTAGAGCCGGTGAGTCTCGACCAGGCTCGCTGCAACGATCCAGCGCGGGTTGCGTCGCTGCAGCGGCGTGCCCGGTGCGATCACGAAGCGCGTATCGCGGGCGCCAAGGTAGGTCTTCCCTTCGTCGAGCACGCCGATCCCGCCGAGGAAGCCGGTCAGGATCGCCTGGTGCAGCACCGAAGGCGGAACTTCTCCGGGCGCCTGCGTGGCGGCCTCGGTCCCGGTCAGCTCACTGAGCTGCGAGTGCAGGTCCAGCCATTCACGCATCCGCGGATAGGAGAGGAAATTCTCCTTGCACCAGTGACGCAGCGCCCGGGTGGGCCCCGCTGCAGCCGCCCTGTAGGCTCCCCAGAGGTTCAGGATCGCGATGAAGTCGGATCGCTCGTCGGCAAAGCTCGCGTGCCGCTCGTCCGCCTGCTCGGTCCGGTCCGAGGGTCGTTCGCGCGGGTCCTGGATGCTGAGGAACGCGGCGATCACCAGCAGCTGGGACAGGCAGCCGCTGCGTTTTCCTTCGAGCAGGATCCGGGCGAGCCGCGGATCCACCGGCAGTGAGGCCATCTGACGGCCGAGCCGCGTGATGCGGCGTTCGCCGTCGACGGCACCGAGCTCCGCCAGCAATCGATAGCCGTCGCTCAGCAGCCGCGCATCCGGAGGGTCCAGGAACGGAAAATCCTCGGGCGCCCCGAGCGAGAGCGCGGCCATCTGCAGGATCAGGCTCGCAAGGTTGGTCCGCAGTATCTCAGGGTCCGTGAACTGCGGCCGAGCGTCGTAGTCCTGCTCCGAGTAGAGCCGGATGCAGATGCCCTCCCCTTCGCGACCGCAGCGCCCCTTGCGCTGGTCCGCGCTCGCCTGTGACACAGGCTCGATCGGCAGGCGCTGGAACTTCGCGCGGGGACTGTAGCGGCTGATGCGCGCGAGCCCGGAATCGACCACGAAGCGGACGCCGGGAATCGTCAGCGAGGTCTCCGCGACGTTGGTCGCGAGTATCACCCGGCGCCTGGCGTGAGGGGCGAACACCCGCTCCTGCTCCGGTGCCGAGAGCCTCGAGTACAGCGGCAACACGTCCCGGTCCGCGCGGCCGGCGCGCGCAAGCTGTTCGCGAACCTCGGCGATCTGCTTCTCTCCGGGCAGGAACACCAGCACGTCGCCGGTGATGCCACGCGAATCGTTCTCGAGCTCCCCTAGCGCGCTTTCGACGGATTCCGCAAGCGACGGCGCCTCCTCGTCCTCCTCGTGCATCGGCCGGTAGCGGATCTCCACCGGCCAGGTTCTGCCCTCGACGCTGACGACCCGTGCCCGGTCGAAGTACTCGGCGAAGCGTTCCGTTTCGATCGTCGCGGAGGCGACTATCACGCGCAGCTCCGGTCGCAGCGGCAGCAGCCGCCGGCAGACGCCCAGCAGGAAGTCCACGTTCAGGTTGCGCTCATGTGCCTCGTCGATGATCAGCGTGTCGTAGCGAAGCAGCATCGGGTCCGACTCGAGCTCCCTGAGCAGCAGGCCGTCCGTCATCAGCTTGACGAGCGTGCGTGGACTCGTTCGATCCAGGAAACGGACCTGGTAGCCCACGATGTCGCCGCAGGACGTGCCGAGCTCGGCGCTGATCCGGTTCGCAAGCGTCTGCGCAGCGATGCGACGTGGTTGTGTATGGCCGATCTGGCCGGTGAATCCCCGACCGATCTCGAGGCAGATCTTCGGAATCTGCGTGCTCTTGCCGCTGCCCGTCGCGCCGGCGACGATCGTGACCTGCGAGGACTGGATCGAGTGGATCAGGTCCTCGCGGCGCTGGTGGACCGGCAGCTGCCCGTCGTAGACGATCGGCGGCAGAGACGACCGCCGCGCGTCGGCCCGCGCCGCCGAGCGCTCCACCTGCTGCTCGAGCTTCCCGAAACGCTGCGGATCGATGCGCTCGAGCCTGCGCGGCAGGCGCTCGATCGCCTGCTCGAGCCGCCTGCGATCGATCAGCATGCAGTCGGTGAGCCGCTCCCGCAGCCGCACGACCCGTGCGCCGATGTCCTCCTTCGTCGGGTTCATGATCTCGAGCCGCAGGCAAACCTTGCCGGCCGGTTCAGCCCCCGGACTGCTTGGCCTCGATCCACAGCGCCTCGAGTTCGTCGATGCCGACCTGCCGCGGCGACAGGCCGCGGCTGGCCAGGCCAGCCTCGATGTGCCTGAATCGCCGCTCGAACTTGTCGTTCGCCTGCCGCAGCGACTCCTCCGGGTCGAGGCCGCAGTAGCGCGCGGCCTGCGCGACCGCGAACAGCAGGTCGCCGAGTTCCTCGCGGAGCTTCGCCGGGTCGCCATGCCCGAGCGCGTGGCGGCTCTCGGCGACCTCCTCGTCCACCTTGTCCAGCACGGCGTCCGCACTGCTCCAGTCGAAACCCACCGCCGCGGCCCGTCGTCCGAGCTTTGCGGCACGCGTCAGGGCCGGCAGCGCCCGCGCGACTCCGTCGAGCACACCGGTCGCGTCGCCGCGCGCGCTGCGCTCCGCTGCCTTGTGAGCTTCCCAGGCGCGGCTCTGCTCCTCGGCGCTGGCGATGCGCTGCTGGCCAAAGACGTGCGGATGCCGGCGTTCGAGCTTGTCGCTGATCCCGGCCGCGACGTCGTCGAAGTCGAACAGTCCCTGCTCCCGGGCGATCTGTGCCTGGAACACCACCTGGAACAGCAGGTCCCCGAGCTCGTCCCGCACCGCGGCGGGATCCTCGCGCTCGATCGCGTCCGCCAGCTCGTAGGCCTCCTCGATCGTGTGGGGTGCAATGCTCCGCCAGGTCTGCTCCCGGTCCCACGGACAGCCGCCGGAGGGATCGCGCAGCCGCGACATGATGGCCAGCAGCCGCTCGAGCCCGGCGCTCATGGCTGCTCCAGCAGTCGACAGAGGTTCACGAGCATGCTGGCCGTGGCCCCCCATATCTGGTGCCCGGCATAGGGAAATTCATAGCTGGTGAAGCCGACGCCCGAGATCCTCCGCTCCCGCTGAACACGGTTGGCCGGGTCGAGTATGAACTGCAGCGGCACTTCGAACGCTGCCTCGACCTCGGTCAGGTCCAGACTGAGCTCGAAGCCGGGCCGCACGCAGGCGACCACCGGCGTGACCACGTAGCCCGAGATCACCAGATGGTCGGGCAGGTAGCCGGCGAGCGATGCGAACTGCGGCTGCAAACCGATCTCTTCTGCGGTTTCCCGCAGCGCCGCCTGCCACGGATCGCTGTCCCGCTCCTCGATGCGTCCCCCGGGGAAACTCACCTGCCCCGCATGCCGCTTCAGGTGCCGGGCGCGACGCGTCAGGAGCACGGTCATGCCCTCGGGACGGTCGATCAGCGGAACCATGACAGCAGCCCTTGCGAGTCGTGCGGGGAGAAGTCGTCGCAGCGCTCCCTGGCGCTCGGCGTCGTGGTTGCCGAGCGCCGCGGCAAGCGGATCTCCTCCCGGCTGCGTGCCACGCAGGCGCGCCTCCACCAGCGGCCTCATCGGCGCCGAAACCGACTGCTTCGGGTCCACTCAGGCACCCCCGCCCGTTTTCCCGGGAATGCCACCCCGGGTCAGGCGCCGCGGATCCAGCAGTCTTTCGAGTCGCGCGGGTTCGATTCCGGTCATCTCCGCCGCGACGTCACGCACAGGCCGCTGCTCCGCGTAGGCCTTTCTGGCAATGGCCGCGGCCGCCTCGTAGCCGACGATCGGACTCAACGCGGTCACCAGCATCGGGTTGCGTTCGAGTGCGGCGTCGATGGCCGCGCGATTCACGACGAAGCCCGCAATGGCGCTGGCCGCCAGCGAGCGAGCGGAGTTTGCGAGCAGGTCGATGCTCTGCAGCAGGTTGTAGGCGATGACCGGGAGCATGACGTTCAGCTGGAAATTGCCGGACTGCCCCGCAATCGCTATCGTCGCGTCGTTTCCGATCACCTGAGCCGCTGCCATCGCCACCGCCTCGGGTACGACCGGGTTCACCTTGCCGGGCATGATGCTGCTGCCGGGCTGCAGCGCCGCAAGCGATACTTCCGACAGGCCGGCCAGCGGGCCGCTGTTCATCCAGCGCAGGTCATTCGCGATCTTCATCAGCGCCACGGCCGTCACGCGCAACTGGCCCGACAGCTCGACCGCGGTGTCCTGGCAGCTGAGCGACATGAAGAAATCGCGGCTCGGCCGAAAGTCGAGGCCCGTCTGCCCGGAGAGCATCGCCGCGAAGCGGGCGGCGAACTCGGGGTGCGCATTGACGCCGGTGCCCACGGCCGTGCCGCCCTGCGCGAGGCTGTGCAGGCGAGAGCGCGTGGACTGCAGTCGCAGGACCGAGTCCTCGACCTGCGCGCGCCAGCCACCGAGTTCCTGCTGCAGCGTCAGCGGCAGCGCGTCCATCAGGTGCGTCCGCCCGGTCTTGACCGTAGCCCCGAGGTCCGCAGCCTTGCGCCCCAGTGTCTCGGACATCTCCTTCAGCGCGGGCAGCAACCGCTCCGCCAGCCCGAGCGCCGCGCTCACGTGGATCGAGGTCGGGATCACGTCGTTGCTGCTCTGGCTTCTGTTGACGTGGTCGTTGGCGTGGATCGCGATGCCGTCGGCGTAGCGCGAGGCGAGCCGGGCAATCACCTCGTTTGCATTCATGTTGCTGCTGGTGCCCGAGCCCGTCTGGAAGACGTCCACCGGGAACTGCTCGTCGTGCCGGCCTTCGGCAACCTCCAGCGCAGCCTTCTGGATCGCGAAGGCTCGCACGCGGTCGAGCTCGCCGAGCTGCAGGTTCGCGCCGGCCGCCGCCCATTTCACGAGTCCGAGCGCACGGATGAACCCGCGCGGCATCCGCAGGCCGCTGATCGCAAAATTCTGCAGCGCGCGCTGGGTCTGCGCGCCCCACAACGCCTCTGCGGGCACACGCAGCTCTCCCATGCTGTCCCGCTCGACGCGAAACTCGTTTGCCGACATGGCGTGTTGCTCCTGGACCCTGGATCCGCGCCTGCCCCCGGGGCCAGGGGCTGCGGCACCCGGCAGGCGCCTGTGGCGGGCCCTGCGGTATGATTCAGGATCCTACCACCTCCCGTATTTCAGCATGAGTCTCACGACCCTCACGGCGCTATCTCCGGTGGATGGGCGCTATGCCAGTCGCTGCGTCGAGTTGCGGCGGATCTTCAGCGAGTCCGGCTTGATCAAGGCCAGGGTCAGCGTCGAGTCTGCCTGGCTCCAGGCACTGGCCGGCGAGCGGCACATCCGCGAACTCGCCGGGCTCGAGGCCGCGGACCTCGAGGCCGCGGCGCGAATCGCCAGCGATTTCTCCGACGCGGATGCCGAGCAGGTCAAGGCCATCGAGTGCGAGACGAACCACGACGTCAAGGCTGTGGAGTACCTGGTCAAGCGGCGGCTCGGCTCGCTCGATCGCTGGCGGCCGGTGCTCGAATTCGTGCACTTCGGCTGCACCTCAGAGGACATCAACAACCTCGCCTATGCGCTGATGTGTCGCGAGGCGCGCGAGCAGGTACTGCTGCCTCACCTCGATGCGCTGACGGAAGCACTGAGGGCCATGGCGCACATGCACGCCGACGACGCGATGATGTCGCGCACCCATGGCCAGGCCGCGACTCCGACCACGCTGGGCAAGGAAGTCGCCGTCTTCGTGCATCGCCTCAGGCAGGCACGGGCGAGCTTCGCCGCGGTGCCGATCCGCGGCAAGATGAACGGCGCCGTCGGCAACTACAACGCGCACCTCGCGGCCTATGCGGACGTTGACTGGCCGGTCATGGCGCAGCGATTCGTGGAGTCGCTGGGCCTCGAGTGGAACCCCTACACGACGCAGATCGAGCCGCACGACTGGATGGCGGCCTACTTCGATGCCCTCGCCAGGACCAACACCATCCTGCTGGACCTGTGCCGGGATTTCTGGGGTTACGTCTCGCTCGGTTATTTCCGGCAGAAGGTCGTTGCCGGCGAAGTCGGCTCGTCCACGATGCCGCACAAGGTGAACCCGATAGATTTCGAGAACGCCGAGGGCAATCTCGGTATCTCGAACGCCCTGCTGCGGCACATGGCGGACAAGCTGCCGGTATCGCGCTGGCAGCGGGACCTGACCGACTCGACCGTGCAGAGGAACATCGGCGTCGCCCTCGCACACGCAGATATCGCCGTGCAGTCGGTCTCGCGGGGCCTGGTGAGGCTCGAAGTCGACCGGCAGCGGCTCGCCGACGATCTCGCAGCGAACTGGGAGCTCCTCGCCGAGCCGATCCAGACCGTGATGCGACGCTACGCGGTACCCGATGCATACGAGCAACTCAAGTCGCTGACCCGAGGCCAGAAGGTGGACGCCGATTCGCTGGCGACGTTCATCGCCGGCCTGCCGCTGCCCGAGGAAGCCCGGCAGCGCCTCCAGCAGCTCAGCCCTGCGACGTATATCGGCCATGCGGCGCGCCTGGCACGCGAGATCTGAACCCCTGGCTGGCAAGCGCTCGGGGGCCGCGGCAGCGGCGGGCTCCCGGTCAGAACAAGAGAATGGCCGATCGTGACAAGAACCTGCCACGGTACCCCGATACAGTACCGGCGCCATGAGCAGGACGCTTCACCTCGCCGCCTGGAACGTCAACCACCGCACCGGACGGAAATCGATCCCGCCCGCGGTGCTGCACGCCATCGCCACACTCGACCTCGACGTACTGGTGCTCACCGAGTTCGTTGACAGCCCGCAGCACACGATCTTCAAGAACAGCCTCAAGGACATCGGCTTTGAGAGCGTCGCAGTCTCGCTGAAGGGATCGCGCCAGAACCAGGTCCTGATGGCTGCCCGCAGCGACATGGCCGACGATGACCTGTTGCCGGTGCCCGGCTACAGCGAGGCTGCCTCGACCAACTGGCTGCACCGCCGGCTGCCCGGGCTTGGCATCGAGGTCGTCGGACTGCGTGCGCCCGTGTATCTGACCGCGGCTGACCGCAGTGGCTACTGGTCACAGGTCGAGGCGATCGCCCGCATGGGCAAGGACCGTCGCGTGGTCTTCGTCGGCGACTTCAACACGGACCCTCATACGGATACCCGGCCCTGCGCGCGCTCCTTCCTGCGGCTGACCGCCGAAGGATTCGGCATGCCACAGCCCCTGGGCGAGTGGAGCTACCATTCAGGGAATGGCCAGGGCGGTACCCGCGTGGACCACGTCATGACCAGCCCCGCACTGACCGTGAACGAGGCGCGTTACCTGTACAAGGCAGGACGGCACGTGCTCTCCGCCCCCGCGAAAGGTCGCGCCGCCGGCCTCTCGGACCACGCGGTGCTGTCCGTCAGGCTCTAGCGCCGAGCCGGTCGGACGCTGCGCTGAAGGAGCATAAGCCCTTGAATCAAAAGACTTCAGTTCGAGATTCCAGCCGGCGCATTGCAGTCCGCCTCGCAGCCTAGGTAGCATTCCGGGTTATGCGCTGACTCGCCTGCCGGCAAAGTCCGACGACAGTTCAAGGGGACGCCTCGGTGAACACCGAAGCTTCAGTGCAGCATCTGAGCTTGCGCCGCGCCGGCTGGGAATCCGATCGCCCTGCGATCGAGTCAGTGCGCCGGCGGGTCTTCATCGAGGAGCAGGGCATCCCCGAGCGCGAAGAGTGGGACTCGACTGACCCGACCTGCCAGCACGTGCTTGCGTTCATGGGAAACCGTGACGCGGTTGGCACGGGCAGGGTGGATGCGGCCGGTAACATTGGTCGCGTCGCGGTGATTCCGCCATACCGCGGCACGGGAATCGGAACGGCGATCATGCGCTGCCTGATTCGACTGGCGAGAGACGCAGGGCTCGATGAGGTGCACTTGAACGCCCAGGCCAGCGCAGTCGGCTTCTACCAGCGGCTGGGATTCCGCCCCGAGGGGCCGGAGTTCGACGAGGTCGGAATACCGCACAGGCGCATGCGTCTGAAAGTTGATGGCTTGAATGGACCAGGGGACTGACGTGTCGGGCTCGCGAGGCATCCTGACGACATTGGAAGAATACCGTGAAGCGGTCTCCGAGCTGGCGAACCGCGCACGGCGAAATCTCTGCATCTACACTCCCGACCTCGAGCCGCAGCTCTACGACCAGGACTGCTTCCTCGAGCCGGTCAAGCGCCTGGTCCTGGCACGGGGGCATGCCCGGGTCCGCGTGCTGATCTCGGATCCGGCCCGGGCGGTCCGTGAAGGCAACCGCTTCATGCAGATGGCCCGCCGGCTGACCAGCTTCATCGATCTGCGCAACGTCGCCGTCGAATACAGGGACAATCCCTGCTCCTTCCTGATCGCCGACGACAAGGCCGTCGCGTATCGCCTCCAGGCCGCGCGCTGGGATGGTGTCGTGGACTACGACGATCCCCAGGCAGTGAAGCGCCACCTCGCCTTCTTCGAAGAGGTCTGGGTCGACAGCCTGATCCAGCCCGAGTTGCGGGCCACGGCCATCGATTTCTGAGCCTCCGCCGTGCCGGGCGGGTGCGCATAGATAGAATGTCGCAGATGATCTGGAAGCCGGACGTCACCGTCGCGGCCGTCGCGCAGCACGAGGACCGTTTCCTGTTCGTAGAGGAGCGCGTGCGCGGGCGGGTCGTCATCAACCAGCCGGCCGGGCACCTCGAGGACGGCGAGACCTTCCTCGAGGCCGTGGTTCGCGAGACGCTCGAGGAAACTGGCTGGGACTTCGAGCCCCGGGCCGTCGTCGGCGTCTACCTCTGGCGCCCCGGCCACACGAAACGGAGTTTTCTGCGCGTCGCTTTTGCCGGCGAATTGTCCGCCCACGACCCGGCCCGCCCGCTCGACCACGGCATTCTGCGCACGCGCTGGATGACCCGCGACGAACTCGCAGCCGCGCAACTGCGCCTGCGCAGTCCGCTGGTACTGCGCTGCGTGGAGGACTACCTCGCAGGCGCGCGTTACCCCTGCGGACTGCTGAGCCACCTGATCAGCGAGCCCTCGCCGGTCGCGGCGCACGGCTGACCTCGATCCAGGGCCCGGAGCTGCCCGCGCAGTCGATGGCGATACAATCGCCGGATGCGCGTGATCCTGGCCATGTCCGGCGGTGTCGACTCGGCCGTCTCGGCGGTGCTGCTGAAGGACGCCGGCCACGAGGTCGCTGCGCTTTTCATGCGCAACTGGGAGGACGACGAGCGGGGCTACTGCACGGCCGCGGCGGACCTCCAGGACGCGCGGCGGGTCTGCGAGGAGCTGGACATTCCGCTCCATACCGCGAACTTCGCGGCCGAGTACCGGGCACGGGTATTCCGCCACTTCATAGATGAACTCGCCGCGGGTCGCACGCCCAACCCGGACGTGATGTGCAACCGGGAGATCAAGTTCGGCGTCTGCTTCGAGTACGCGAAGCGACTCGGGGCCGAGCTCTTCGCGACCGGACACTATGCGCGGACCGAACCGGCGGGCAGCACGGCACGACTGCTGCGTGGACGGGACCGCGACAAGGACCAGTCGTACTTCCTGCATACCGTTCCGGGAGACCTGCTGCTGCAGTCGATCTTCCCCGTGGGCGGGCTCACCAAGGCCGACGTAAGGCGCATCGCTCACGAACGGGCGCTGCCGGTGCACGACAAGCGTGACAGCACCGGCATCTGCTTCATCGGCGAGCGCCCGTTCGCCGAGTTCCTCTCCGAGTACCTGCCCGCGAAGCCCGGAGCGATCGAGACGCCGGACGGCCGTCGTCTCGGCGAGCACCGTGGACTGATGTATTACACGCTCGGGCAGCGCCAGGGACTCGGGCTCGGCGGGCTGCGCGGTGCGGCGGAGGCCCCCTGGTATGTCGCGGCCAAGGACCTCGAGCGCAACGTGCTCGTCGTCGTCCAGCAGCACGATCACCCGCTGCTGCTGAGCGACACGATCCTCACCGAGCCGGCTCAGTGGGTGGCCGGGGAGGCACCCGCCGGGCATTTCCGCTGCACCGTCAAGACGAGGTACCGGCAGCGTGACCAGGACTGCGAGGTCAGCGTCGGCAGCGACGGCCGTTGCCTGGTGCGAACGCGAGAGCCCCAGCGCGCCGTCACTCCGGGACAGTCGGCGGTCCTCTACGCCGGCGAGGTCTGCCTCGGCGGCGGCATCATCGCGCGGGCCGGCAGGTCCGAGGGGAATCGCGCGCCGCTGCAGCTGGACGCGGCGCCGGGCTGAGCCCTCTGCCAACAGCCCGCCGTCTGCCGGTATAATTCCGAGGTTCAGTCGGCTCCGTTCTCATCCCGGAGGATTCATGAGAGACAGTTTCAAGACCCGCCAGTCGCTGGCGGTGGGCGGCCAGTCCTACGAGATCTGCAGCCTGCCCGCGATCGAAGGCCACGACGTCGATCGCCTGCCCTATTCGCTCAAGATCCTTCTCGAGAACCTGCTGCGCTTCGAAGACGGCGTCACCGTCACGCGCGAGGACATCGAGGCCCTGCTCAAGTGGGACCCGAAGGCGACGCCCAGCCACGAGATCGCGTTCACGCCGGCGCGCGTGATCATGCAGGACTTCACCGGGGTCCCCGCCATCGTCGATCTCGCCACGATGCGCGAGGCGATGATGGCCCTGGGCGGGAGCCCCCAGGAGATCAATCCGCTCGCGCCTGCGGAACTCGTCATAGATCACTCGGTGCAGGTGGACGAGTACGGCTCGGCCGACGCGCTGCGCCAGAACAACGCGATAGAGTTTGCCCGCAACGGCGAGCGTTACGCGTTCCTGCGCTGGGGACAGAGCGCATTCAGCAATTTCAAGGTCGTGCCACCGAACACCGGAATCGTGCACCAGGTGAACATCGAGCACCTGGCGCGTGTCGTGTTCGCGGACGAACGCGACGGCGTCAAGCGCGCTTTCCCTGACACGCTGGTCGGCACGGATTCCCATACGACCATGGTGAACGGTCTCGGCGTACTGGGCTGGGGCGTCGGCGGCATCGAGGCGGAGGCAGCCATGCTCGGGCAGCCGGTCACGATGCTGATCCCGCAGGTCATCGGCGTTCGATTGAGGGGCAGCCTGTCCCCCGGAGCGACCGCAACCGACCTCGTGCTCACGATCACCGAGATGCTCCGCAAGAAGGGAGTGGTGGACAAGTTCGTCGAGTTCTTCGGCGACGGCCTCGCCGGCCTGCCGCTCGCCGACCGTGCGACGATTGCGAACATGTCGCCGGAGTTCGGCAGTACCTGCGGCATCTTCCCGATCGACGAGGAGACCATCCGCTACCTCGAACTCACCGGACGCGAAGCCGGAGCAGATCGCGCTGGTCGAGGCATATGCGAAGGCGCAGGGGCTGTGGCGGCACAACGGCCAGCGCGAAGCCGAGTACACCGACGTGCTGGAACTCGATCTCGCCGCCGTCGAGCCCAGCCTTGCGGGTCCGAAGCGGCCGCAGGACCGCGTGCCGCTACGGAGCGCGAAGGCGATCTATCGGCAGCACCACGCGAAGATGGCAGCCGAGCGCGACCAGAAGAACCCGGGTGCAAGCGGCGTGGCCCAGGTGCGCTCCGGCGCCGAGAACTTCGAGCTGAAGGACGGCGCGGTGCTGATCGCCGCGATCACCAGCTGCACGAATACGTCGAACCCGGCGGTGCTGGTCGCCGCAGGCCTGCTGGCCCGCAAGGCCCGCGAACGCGGCCTCAAGTCCCGGCCCTGGGTCAAGACCAGCCTGGCGCCAGGCTCGCGGGTGGTCACCGATTACCTCGAGAAGGCGGGCCTGCTGACCGACCTGGAGAGCGTTGGTTTCTACGTCGTGGGCTACGGCTGCACGACCTGCATCGGCAACTCGGGACCCCTGAAGCCTGAGATCTCGGAGGGCGTACGCAGCGCGGACCTGATCGGCACCTCCGTGCTCTCGGGTAACCGGAACTTCGAGGGCCGTGTACACCCGGAGATCAAGATGAACTTCCTCGCGTCGCCGCCGCTGGTCGTGGCTTACGCGCTCGCCGGGACGATGGACCTCGACCTCAACTCGGAACCGATCGGTACCGGTTCGGACGGCAAGCCCGTCTTCCTGAAGGATGTCTGGCCGACGCCGCAGCAGGTTCAGCAGACACTGGCAGGGTGCATCGACCGGAGCATGTTCCGCAAGAGTTACGCCCAGGTCTTCGAAGGGGATGAGCACTGGCAGTCGATCGAGGTCCCGGAGGGAGAGATCTATAAGTGGGACGATACTTCAACTTATGTCCGTAACCCTCCGTATTTCATAGGAATGACGATGGCGCCGTCCGCCGTCACGGACATCCGCGGCGCGCGCGTCCTGGCGCTACTCGGCGACTCCGTGACGACCGACCATATCTCGCCGGCCGGCAACATCGCGAAGAACAGCCCGGCAGCGAGGTACCTGATGGACCAGGGCGTGAAGCCGGTGGACTTCAACTCGTACGGATCCCGCCGCGGCAACCACGAGGTGATGATGCGCGGCACGTTCGCGAACATCCGGCTGCGTAACCTGCTGGTCCCTGGCACCGAAGGCGGGGTCACCGTGCACATTCCGAGCGGCGAACAGACGTCGATCTACGACGCCGCGATGAAATACCAGGCCGAGGGCACGTCGCTGCTGGTCATTGCCGGCAAGGAATACGGCACCGGCTCGTCGCGCGACTGGGCCGCCAAGGGCACGATGCTGCTCGGCGTGAAGGCCGTGCTGGCCGAGAGCTTCGAGCGCATCCACCGCTCGAACCTGATCGGCATGGGCGTGCTGCCCCTGCAGTTCAAGGATGGCGAGAGCGCAGCGTCGCTTGGACTCAACGGCACTGAGAGCTACGAGATCATCGGGCTCAACGGTGGCGCGGCGCGGATGGTGACGGTGGTCGCCACGCCGACCTCGGGCCAGCCGGTCAGTTTCGAGGCGCGCGTGCGCATCGACACTCCGAAGGAGCGCGAGTACTACCAGCACGGCGGCATCCTGCACTACGTCGTCCGGCAGCTGGCGGGGGCGAGCAAGGCGGCGTGAGAGGGAGGGGATAGGGACCAGGGGATAGGGAATAGTGAGGGAATACTCCCCTGCCCCGCTTGCGCGGCAACTCGAGCGCGCAGCGACGATCCTGCGCGAGGCACGGCATATCTGCGTGCTGACTGGCGCGGGAATCTCGGCTGAAAGCGGGATCCCCACCTTTCGTGACGCCCAGCAAGGACTCTGGGCCGACTACGATCCGATGCAGCTCGCTACGCCCGAGGGCTTCGAGCAGGACCCGGAACTGGTCTGGGGCTGGTACGAATCCCGCCGCGAGCAGGTGAGCCGTTCGCAGCCGAACCCTGGACATCATGCGCTCGTCGAGCTGGCGCACCTCGTTCCCCGGCTCACGCTCGTGACGCAGAACGTCGACGGCCTGCACCAGCTCGCTGGCAGCGAGGGCGTGATCGAGTACCACGGCAACATCCTGCGGGACCGTTGCACCCGCGAGCAGCTACCCAGCGAGCGACGTGCCGACACCGGCGGCGAGACCCTGCCGCGCTGCGCCCGCTGCGATGCGCTTCTGCGCCCCGACGTGGTCTGGTTCGGCGAGATGATCCCCTCGGCTGCCCTGCTCGAGTCCGAGGCCGCAGCGGCGGACTGCGACGTGTTTCTCTCGGTCGGCACGTCCTCGCTGGTCTATCCCGCAGCCGCGCTCGCGACGAGCGCAATGCTCGCCGGCGCACGCGTGATCGAGGTCAACCCGAATCCGACGGACCTGACCGCCCGGGCGCACGCGGTGCTGGCCGGTCCTTCGGGGCGCATGCTGCCGGCACTGATTGCGCTCCTTCAGGAGCTCCGTTCCACCTGAACGATCAGAAGCTCAGCATCACGTCGGTGGTGAACACCCACCCGTCACCGCCGACGATGAACGGCACGCTCGCATAACCGACAGGTGAGCGATCGAGATACAGGCCCTGCAGGTTCACCCGCAGTTCCCGCCGGCTCATCGGGTACCAGTTCAGACCAAGTGCCAGGTCGTAGGGGTTGCCGTACTCACCGAAGATCTTGGACCCGGAGGCGTAGGCCTGCAACGATCTCGGCAGCAGCATCACCGAGCCCTGCAGCTGGAAACCGTGGTCGAACAAGTCATCGACCGGGATTAAACCGACGGTCTTGAAGTCGTCCACCCAGCGCCAGTAATACTCACCGTCCAGCGACCAGCCACGGTACTTGAACCCGCCACTCGCAGCGGCCATCTGGTAAGTCGCCTTCTTGATCTGGCCTTGCGTTGCGAACGCGTCGGGCTCGAAGATCCGCGTGCCGTCCGACAGCCGGATCTGGCTGTTCTCGAAGTCGTTCACGCCCGGCTGTCCCTGCGCATCCTCGCGGCTGCGGGTGAAATGCAGGCTGAACAGCGTGGCCAGCTCGTCGTGGTGCTCGAAGTCGCCGAACCCCGTCGCGGGCCCGTACTCGCCTGTGGTCGGCATCCACCACAACGCGCCGGAGACAGTGTTCAAGCCGGCGTCCAGCTGGCCTGCATCGACGCCGAGCTGGCTAAGATTGTTGCCGAGCATCACCCGGTAGCTCAACTCGTCGGTGAGGTTACCCGACGCCCACACGCCGCTCGTGTAGGAACCGCGGAAGAATTCGTCCGCAATCGTCCGGTTGTCGACCCTCAGCCAGTTCGGGAACGTGTAGTTGGTCGATCGCGTGCTCGGCAGTGCGCCGATTCCGCCCGCGAGGCTGAAAGCGTCGTTGAACCGGTAGCTCAGGTTGCCCGCCACCACCACTTGCGCGTCCTGCCCCTGGCTCGTATTGCTCGTCCAGGTGTAGAACAGGTAGCGGAAGTCGGGGTCGAACAACCAGCCCTTGAAATTCAGCGTAACCTTCTGGAACTGGACGTCCTGCCGCAGGTCCAGTTCCTTCGTGCGCCCGAACGCGTCGGTGTAACTGTCCTCGAGCTGCTTCTGGTTCAGGTAGCGGATGTAGGTGAAGACGCTGAAGTTCAGCTCGGCGTCATCCGTCCTCGCGAGCACGATGCCCTTCCCGGGCTCGTAGCGACCCCAGTGGTCGGCGGGTTGCGGCAGCGGCGGTTCGGCCTCGCCGGCAGCGGCGATGGCCCCGGCGGCGGTTGTCGCTGGCGGAACGCCAGCGACCGGATCGGTCGCAGCCGGAGGCTCCGGTGTGCGCCCCTGCAGCTGCTGTTCGAGTTCGCGGATCCGTGCGTCCCGTTCCTGCAACTGCCCCTCGAGCTGCGCCTGCCGTTGCTCGAGCGCCTCGAGTCGCTCCTCCACCGATCGATCCGTCTGTGCCGCTGCGACCAGCAGAGGCGTTGCCGCCAGTACCGCGACCGCAGTTCGCTCCATGTTAGTGACTCTTCTGGGCATCGGACTCACCTCAGGTTTGCGGCTTCCCAGGCCCGCACCCGGGCGCGCGCCGTGTCGAAGATCCGCTCGTAGTTACCCTTGCGTATGGCGTGGCTCGCCTCTGGCGTGAGCTGCCGCCAGACGGGATCCCACAGGTGGAACACCCGCAGCTGCGTCTCCTGATCCTTCGGTGCCACGTTGTCCGTGCCGAACAGGAAGCGCTCAGGATGCCGATTCAGCATTTCTGCGGTCCTGCGCTCCGCCTCCGGCGACGCGACGGCGTATTTCGCGACCTCGTCCCAGGAGATGTCGAAGTACACGTGCTTGAGCCGCGGGTCCGCGATCGCCGCCGCGATCATGTCGAAATGCCCTGCGCTGCGCTCCGTCGAGCCCGCCGAGGCCTGGACCTTGACGGGGTGCACGACCCGGCCCAGCCCCATGTGCGCCCAGATGATCGTCGTGTCCGGATGGCGCCGCAGCAACGCGTTGAGCTGCGTCATGAAAACCGGCAGCTGGTCGCCCTTCGCGAAGGGCATATCGACGTCGTTGTGCAGAATCACGACCAGGCCCACCTCGCCCGCAAACTCCAGGATCCGGTCGAGCGCGGGATCCGTCAGGCTCGCGATATCGCCCGCCACTTTCGAGGAGACGAATTCCTTGTGGATCGTGAACTCGCCGATGCCGGTGAACACGCCGGGGAACGTCTCGAGCACGCGGCGAATGTGATCGGCCGCATACATGTCCGCCGGATTGAAGCCCGTGATCATCGGGTCGAGCCGCGCGCGCTGCTCAGCCGGCAGCGACAGGTAGGCCTGGGCGATGTAGGCATCGGTGAAGGAGTAGTAGTAGAGCGGCGCGTCCGACTGCAGGTAATACGTCGGAGCGTAGTCGCCCGAGTTCTCGTACGACCAGGTCTGCTGCAGCGGGATGCCGAACAAAGTCGAGCGACCGACCTTGTCGCCCATGATCGCGAGGTACTCGCCGATCGGCGTGCCCTGCTGGACGTAGTTGGTAAGGTGGAAGTGGGAGTCGTGGAACAGGTATCCGTCACCGGCACCCGCCGCGCCGCTGGACTGAGCCGCGGCCAGGCCGGCCGGCAGACTCATCGCCAGTGCCAGCAGGAACACCGCGCGACACTTGTCAATTAACCCGGGTTTACTGTCCATCCTTCACTCCTCGGTTGAGGCCATGCCGCCCGCGCTGGACGCGGCCGGCCGGGACGCAATGCACAGGCGTCCGGGCCCTGGCGGGCCCGGACGCCTTGCTGCCGACCGTAATTACTACTTCCTTCCGACGACTGGCGTGATCGCGTATGGATTGCCGCCGAGCGCGTTCGAAACGGCCTCGATGGTCTTCTGCGCCTTGACGCTGTTGCCGGCCGCATCGAGCGGCGGGGAGATTACCGCGATGCCGAACTTGCCGGGCGACACGGCGATGATGCCGCCGCCGACGCCGCTCTTGGCCGGCAGCCCGGTCTTGTACAGCCACTGGCCCGAGTCGTCATACAGGCCCGCCGTCGCCATCACCGCCAGCACCTCCGGCACGTTCTCGCTCTTCATCACCACCTTGCCGGTGACCGGGTTCACGCCGCCGTTCGCGAGTGTCGCGGCCATCGTCGCGAGGTCCTTCGCGTTCACGTTGACCGAGCACTGCTCGGTGTAGATGTCGGTCGCGCGCAGCGGATCGTCCTTGATGTGCCCGTAGGCGTACATCAGCATCGCGATCGCCTGGTTGCGCTGGTTGGTCTCGGACTCGGACTTGAACACTTCCTGGTTCACCGACAGCGGGCGGCCCGCAAAGTCGCCGTAATAGCCCAGGATCTTGTTCCAGATCTCCTCGCGCGAGTTGCCCGAGACCATGCTGGTCGCCGTGATCGCGCCCGGGTTCACCATCGCGTTCATCTCCGAGCCCTTGTACTGCTCGACCGCGACGATCGAGTTGAACACCTGGCCGGTGGCATCCACGCCCATGTTGTCGGCGATAGCGCCCGTGCCCCGCTCCTCGATCACCTTGGCCATCGTGAACACCTTGGAGATCGACTGGATCGACACCTCCGAGGCCACGTCACCCTTGGTGTAGACGCGGCCGTCGCTGGTCACCAGCGCGATGCCGTAGATGTTCGAGTCCACCTTCGCGAGCGCCGGGATGTAGTCGGCGTTGGCGCCCTCCTTGAGGTCCTTGAACTGCGCGTAGGCCGCATCGAGCGCCGCGTTGATCTGGGCGTCGCCGAGCCCCTTGCTCATGTCCTTGGCGAGCGCAGACGTCGCCGCCAGCGACAGCACTGCCAGCACGGCCGCAATCGATACTTTCTGGAGTCTCATGGTTCCTTCTCTCCTGCTCAGAAGCTGGTGCCGAAGTTGTACTTGACGCTGAACTGGAAGCGCACGTCGTCGTCGGAGGCTCCGTCGTTGTTCTCACGCTCGCCCCACATCAGTTCGCCGCCCACCATCAGGTTCTCGCCCGGGTAGAAAAGCAGGTTGGTAGAGGCGTACTGCCCCCTGTGGAATGCGCCCGGGTCCTGGAAGTTGGTGTTGTCGACCTCGGTGAAGCTGTAGCCGATCGAGCTGGACCACTTGTCGCTCCACCAGTGGTCGTAGTACGCGACGACACCGGTGAGGGGCACCGTCTCGGCGCTGACCTTCAGGTCCGGCTCCGGCCGCACGAGCCTAGGGGCGAGGTCCATGCCGCCGTCGTTCATGTAGCTCGCGATGCCCTCGCCATAGACCACCTGGCCGATGATGCGGTCACGCTCGAGCACCTTGATGTTGGTGCTGACGGTGACGCCCCAGCCGGGCTCGCTGCCGGAGCGCCACTTCTCTTGCGGCGTGCCGCGGTATTCGTAACCCACCTTGCGCAGGATGCCCGCCACCTGGACGTGTCCCCAGTCGCCGTTCGTGCGCCAGTGCGCCGTCAGGTCAGGCAGCTCCTCGTCGTTGCTGATCTCGGCGCCCTCGAAGCCCTCGGTCAGGCGGACGTTGCCCGGATCGATGTCATTGCCCGGGCGTTCGATGGCAATCGCGAAACGACTGTTGTCCGTGCGCCACGGCGTCCAGCGGATCTGCACGTTGCGGTAGAACACCATGCCGGAGGGGCCCCAGTAGTCGATCGTGTTCGGGAACACGTCGATGTCCATGAACAGGCTGTGGGTCTGCCCGGCCAGCAGCGAGCCCCATTCGCCGTAGGCGTGCCGCAGCCGAAAGGTCGTCTGGCCGGCGTCCGACCCGACGCCGAACATGTCGAACTCGAACTTGAAGCTGAGCGGCGCGGTGTTCGAGCCGGTCGGCATCGTGCCGGACACGCCGAAGCGGCTCTGCTTGACGCTCACGCTCGACTGCCCGTCGCCACCGCAGGCCCCGTCGAGGCAGATCTTCGAGGGACGGAATGCGTCATCCCAGTCCGGATCGAGCCGCCCGCCGATGTCCTGGATGAAATCAGCCTGCGCAAAACCGTAGATTTCGAAGGAACGCTCGTCACTGTCCTCGGCATGCGCTGCAGTCGCGCACAGCACGCATGCAATCGCCGCAGCCAGAGTGTGGCGGCCCGGCGCCGTACCGTGAATACTCCTCGGGAATCTCATCGAATGTACTCCTGATAAATCCTGCGGTTGGCGGCTGATTGCCGAAAGTCGCGCATGATAGCGTAGGGCAATGGCGGCGATGGTACGGTTCGCGCTTGACCGGCCTTGAAACAAGGAACCTTCCCGCCCGGTCTAACTCCCCAGTGACGGGAGAATATGATGCGCAGGAGTCGTGCATGACGAAGAGAAGCCCTGCAGACCGCTGCAATCCGCGGCCATCCGAGATCACGCCAGCGGAGATCTACTACAGCCGGCGGCAGGTGCTGGCAGCACTGGCGTCCGCACCCGCCTTGTCTCTGCCCGGCCTAGTGCACGCGGCAGCACCGAACGACCTGAAGCCAAATTCCTATGAAGACATAACGACTTACAACAACTTTTACGAATTCGGAACAGATAAGAGCGATCCGGCCAGGCGGTCGGGCGATTTCCGGCCCCGGCCCTGGAGCGTCGCGGTGACCGGAGAGGTCGGGAAGCCCGGGACATACGATCTCGAAGACCTGCTGAAGCCACACGCTCTCGAGGAACGCATTTACCGGCTGCGCTGCGTGGAAGCGTGGTCAATGGTCATACCGTGGCTGGGCTTCCCGCTCGGTGAACTTCTCAAGCGCTTCGAGCCCACCTCCAGGGCAAAGTACGTCGCGTTCAAGACGGTGCTCCGGCCCAAGGAAATGCCCGGCCAGCGCTTTCCCGTGCTCGACTGGCCCTACGTCGAGGGACTGCGCATCGACGAGGCCATGCACCCGCTCACGCTGCTCGCCACCGGACTCTACGGCAAGCCGCTGCCGAACCAGAACGGCGCGCCGCTGCGGCTGGTCGTGCCATGGAAGTATGGCTTCAAGAGCATCAAGTCCATCGTCGAAATCCGCCTCACCGAGCAACAGCCACCGACCGCCTGGAACAAGTCCGCTCCGCACGAGTACGGCTTCTACGCCAACGTGAACCCGGAGGTGGACCATCCGCGCTGGAGCCAGGGCAGCGAGCGACGCATCGGCAGCGGGCTGTTCGCACCGCGGCAGCCGACGCTGATGTTCAATGGCTACGCCGCGCAGGTCGCGTCGCTGTATCGCGGCATGGACCTTCGGAAGCACTACTGACGTGCAGTTGGCTTGCCACGCGCCTCAAGTCGCATGACAACGGTCGGGGGTGGAGTGCCTGGCTCGGAGGCCGTGCAGGCATGGATGCCGAGCCCGGAGCCCCCAGGAAGGGTTTACGGCGTCCTCCGAGCCAGGCACTCCATCTCCGGCCGCAGGCATGCGACCACAGCCGGCGGGTCATTCCCGTTCCGGCTCGTCGCCGAAGTCCATCGCCCGGAGTGGGCGGCGACGCAGGTTCATCAAGCCCCTGCTGTTCCTCGCGCTGTCGCTGCCGCTGGCCTCTCTGTTGCTGCGCCTGTTCGAGATCGGCGTTCCAGGCCTCGGCGCGAATCCGATCGAGGCGCTGATGGACACGCTCGGGCTCTGGGGGCTGCGAATACTGCTGCTGACGCTGTGCGTCTCCCCGCTCGCGTCGCTGCTACGCAAGCCGTGGATAATGGGATTGCGCCGGATGGTGGGCCTTTTCGCATTCACGTACCTGGCGCTGCACTTCCTGGTCTGGCTGGTGCTGGACAAGTGGTTCGACTGGCGGGCCATCGTGGAGGACGTCGCCGAGCGGCCCTTCATCACGATCGGGGCGACCGCGCTGCTGATGCTGCTGCCACTCGCCGTGACCTCGACGAAGGGCTGGATGCGCAGGCTCGGCCGACGCTGGCAGCAGCTGCACCGGCTCGTCTACCCGGCGGCGATGCTCGGCGTCTGGCATTTCTGGTGGCAGGTCAAGGCGGACTGGCGTGAGCCGCTGGTCTATGCGCTCGCGCTCGCGCTGTTGCTCGGATGGCGCATCCGCCGCGCGCGGACGCGGCGCTAGGAGACGGTTCGGCGGCGCGTCGTCAGCGCGTGGCCGAACACGACCAGCAGGATGATCGTCACGCCGAGGTAGAACGAGAACGTCAGCTCGCGCTGCTCGCCGAGCAGCAGCACCGCGAGCAGGATCGCGTAGACGGGCTCGAGACTGACGGCGAGTTGCGCGCTGTATGCGTTGATGTGCCTGAGCGCGACCAGCGACAGCGCATACGGCAACAGCGTGCAGGCCAGCGCGAGCACCAGCAGCAGCGTCAGGTCTCTCTCGTCCGGCATCGCGATGGCCGCGGCCTCGCCGGTCCAGAACAGGGCCACGACGGTCAGGAAGACCGCACCGGCGCCGAGTTCCAGGCCGGTCACCGCCAGCGGGCCACCCTGCTCGACGTAGCGCTTGTTCAGCGATCCGAAAACCGCCACCAGCAGCACCGAGACGATGCCGGCGACGATCCCGAGGCGCATGCCGGAGGGCGTCCCGCCCACCACCAGCACGACGCCCGGCAGGGCGAGCAGCCCGAACAGCAACTCGCGCCGGTCGAAAGTACGGCCCGTGATCCACGGCTCCACGAAGGCCATGAATATCGGGCCGACCGCCATGCAGGTCGCCGCCACCGAGGCGTTCGACAGCTTGATCGCGCCATAGAAGCTCAGCCAGTGCAGTGCGACGACGACGCCGATGCCCGCGAAGATCACCATCTGCCGCCCGGACATCGCGCGCAGCTGCCGCCAGAATCCGGGGAAGACGAGCACCGCCAGAGCCACGATCAGCATGCGCCACCAGACGAGGTCCAGCGCCTTCAGGCTGATCAGCTTGCCGAGGATGGCGGTGAAGCCCCAGAGCACGACGCAGAAGTGGATCTGCAGCAGCGCCTTGCGCTCAGCACTCACGCGTAGCTCCGTATGAATGGCACCCGGCTGGGCCCGGTAGTTCGCGCGGGAAATCGCAATCGACCCGAGCGGTCACGCGACCCGCTCGATCGCAGCCCTACGCTGCGGAGAGTCGTGCCCTGGCCTGCTCCCGCCGCCGGATCAGGTCGCGGACCATCTCGAGCGCGGACTTGTCGCAGGGCGGGAGTTCCGCATCAGAGACGCCGATCGGTGTCACCCGTTCGCCCCAGCGCACCAGATGAGCGCACCATGTGAGTCCGCCGCCGAAGGCCGTCATCAGCAGCGTGTCGTTGGGCTTTACGCGACCCTCCTCCAGCGCCTCGACCAGCGCAACCGGCACCGTCCCCGCCGACATGTTGCCGTAGCGGTGCACGTTGACGAACACGCGGTCCATCGGCACGCCAGCCCGCTTGGCGACTGCCTCGATGATGCGCAGGTTCGCCTGGTGCGGGACCACCAGGTCGACGTCGTCGGCCGTGAGGCCCCGCCTTGCCAGCACGTCGGCGCAGGCGCCGGACATGCCCATCACCGCGCGTTTGAAGATTTCCTGTCCCTCGAAGATCCAGTTCGTGTCGCCGAATACGCGCGTGAAGTTCGCATATCGCGTGCCCATGCCCTCGACCACCAGCGTATTGCGGGCGTCGCTGTCGCAACCGAGCTTCTCCGCCAGCAGCCCTTCCTCGCGATCCGTCGCCTCGAGCACGACGGCGGCGCATCCGTCGCCGAACAGCACGGCGACACCGCGGTTGCTCCAGTCCATGAAGGCACTTATGAGTTCGCCTCCCAGTACCAGCGCGTTCCTGACGACGCCGGTCCTGATCAGCGCGTTCGCGTTGCTGAGCGAATACAGGAAACTCGTGCAGGCGGTATTCACGTCCATTGCTGCGGCCTTCTTGGCCCCCAGCCGCACCTGCAGGCCGGAAGCCTGGTTCGGAACCTGGTCGTCGAAGCTGCAGGTTCCGAAGACGATCAGGTCCAGGTCGGCCGGGTCGAGGCCGGCGGCCGCCAGCGCGCGCCGGGCCGCCACGTAGCCGAGCTCCTCGAGCGAGACGTGCGATACGCGCCTTTCCTTGATCCCGGTCCGGCTGGTGATCCACTCGTCGTTGGTGTCCAGCACCTGCGCCAGGTCGTCATTGGTCAGTACGGAGGGCGGCAGGCACTTCCCCCATCCAGTGATAGCGGCGTAGGTCAAGGACTTCTCCCGGGACAGGACAACGAGGGCGTCACTTTACCAGCACTGCGGGCCCTTGCCCGCTTCGGGCGTTCCGTGCAAGCCGCTCGTGAACCCGGATCGTCAGCTGCTCGTCGGCAGCGCCTCGATCCGCGGCGGGAAATCTCCCGCCTTCAGCAGCATGCCCGGAACGGTCCGCCCCAGCTGCTCCTGCAGCCAGGCCGCAGTCTCGATCGCGGCCGCTATCGACACGCCGGTCGAGTACCCGGACCGGTGCAGCATGTAGAGGAGATCCTCGGTCGGGATATTGCCTGTCGCACCCGGCGCGAACGGGCAGCCGCCGATGCCGCCGAGGCTGGCATCGAGTGTCCTGACGCCGGCCTGCACCGCTGCGAAAGCGTTGGCCAGCCCGGTATTGCGCGTGTTGTGGAAGTGACAGCGCAGCGCGGTGTCGCTGGGGATCGCCTCGCTCACCTTTGCGATCAGCGCCGCAACCTGGGCGGGAACCGCGACGCCAATCGTGTCGGCCAGCGTGATTTCGAACGGCGAGGCACTGGCCACACGTCGAGCAACTTCGACGACCCGCTCGGGCGCCACTTCGCCCTGAAATGGACAGCCGAAGGCCGTGGAAATCGTGACCTGGCATCGGATGCCGCGCCGCCGGGCATCGGCTGCGATCCCGAGCCAGGCGGCAATCGAATCGTCGGTGCTCGCGCCCTGGTTCCTGCGATTGAAGCTGTCGCTTGCAGCGACCGCCATCCCGATCTCGTCACAACCGGCGTCGACGGCCCGCTCGAATCCCCTTTGGTTCAGAACCAGCCCGATATAGCTCACGCCCCCGCGTCGCGGCAGCGCGGTGAGCACGGCCTCGGCATCCGCCATTTGCGGCACGCGTTTCGGGTTGACGAAGCTCGCGACCTCTACCCGGCGGACTCCCGCCGCGACCGCCCGCCTGATGAATTCGACCTTGGTCGCCGTCGGCAGAACGTCGGGCTCCATCTGGAGGCCGTCCCGCGGTCCGACCTCCACGATGCCGATTCTCGGCTGCATTGCGTTCCCCGGAAAGAGGCGATCGGCCACCAGAATAGCGACCGCTCCGCCGCCATCCAAGTTGCGTGGCCGAAGCCGAGGTCGGGCGGGGACGGACCGCTCCATCCGAGGGGATCCGCCCGGTTGCGGCCGATACGGTCCGCGGGCGGTACAATATGCGGTCTTTAAGGGCACACCCGCGAAGAGCGAGGAACACGATGAAGAAGACGGAACTGATCCTGTCCGTGCTGCTGGGCGCCGGCATGCTTGCAGTGGTGGGCGTTGGCACGGCCCCGGCGACGGCCCAGGCGGCCAAGGCCGAGAAACTCAGCAAGAAGGTCCAGGCGCCACTGAAGGCCGCACAGGAAGCGATGAACCAGCAGAACTGGGACGAGGCGCTGATTCACATCGCCGAGGCCGGTGCGGTCGATCCGAAGACGCCCTACGAGGCGTTCATGGTGGACGAGCTCGGCTGGTACGTCCACCTGCAGAAGAAGCAGTACGCGGAATCGGCCGTCGCGCTCGAGAACGCCGTCAACTCCGGTTACCTGAGCGAGGAGGATCTGCCGCAGCGGATGAAGGCACTGGCGCAGATCAACTACCAGGTCGAGAACTACGACAAGGCCATCGAGTACGGTGAAAAGTACCTCGCCGGCGCGCCCAGCGACACCGAGATGGTCACGCTGGTCGTACAGAGCCATTACCTGAAGAAGGACTACGCGGGCACGAAGTCCGCGATCCAGCGCTATACGCCGGCGGGCCAGGCGCCCAGGGAGCAGCTGCTGCTGCTGTCGCTGAAATCGAGCTACGAGGCGGACGACAAGGCCGGTACCGTCGCTGCGCTGCAGGAACTCGTAAGCTACTACCCGCAGCCGAAGTACTGGGAGGACCTGCTCAACACGCAGCTGTTCCGCACCAAGGGTGATCGCGAACTCAGGGCGCTGTACCGGCTGATGAACGACACGAACACGCTGGACAAGCCCGAGGAATTCACCGAGATGGCCGGCGTGCTGATGACCGGCGGCTATCCGACCGAGGCGAAGCGGATTCTCGAGCAGGGGTTGTCGGCCAATCTGTTGCAGGGCGAGGCCAGGACGCGTGCGCAGACTACGCTCGAGCGCGCCAAGTCAGGGGCCGCCGCGGACACCAAGGAAGTCCCCGGGGCCGCACAGGCGCTCGCCGCAGCGAAGACGGGCAACGAGATGGTGGCGACCGGAAAGCTGTACTTCAGCGTGGCTGACTATCCGAAGGCCATCGACGCATTCCGCAAGGGCCTCGCGAAGGGCGGCGTGACCGACGTCGATGACGCGAATGCGCTGCTGGGCATCGCGCTTGCGCGCAGCGGTGACTATCCGGCGGCGATCGAAGCCTTCGATGCCGTCAAGGACCCGGCACTGGCCGAAATCGCGCGGCTGTGGAAACTGCACGTCGGGACCAAGGCGACGCCGCCGCCCGCGGCAGCCGCGGCCGGCTGATCGTTTCCCGCTGGCGCCGATTAAAAAAGGCTCCCGGCTGCGGCCGGGAGCCTTTTTTCGTATCAAAGTTGCAGTAAAGATCCGGCGTTGATCAGCGCGCCCTGAGCTTCCACAGCCGCGCCACTTCGGCGAACTTCGGATCCTTGACCGCATCGAAGGCCTTGACCGCATCGGCCTTCTTGCCGGCGCGCACCAGCGCGATTCCGAGCTCCATGTTCGCGTCGTCGAGATCGCTCAGGCCGCCCTTCGAAACCGCCTTGCCGAACGCATCGGCGGCTTTCGCATAGTCTCCCGCGCTGAAATAGAGCATGCCGATCTCGTACATCTGCTCGCCGGTCGTCGCCGCGGCCAGCTTCTGCCCCGCCGAGCCGATGGCCTGCCGCTCCGCGTCTGCCTTGCGCTTGGCGGCGTCCAGCGTGCGCTGCGCGCGAGTCAGCTCCTCGCCCTTGAAGAGCCCTGCATCGATGCCCTTCTGCATGATCCGCTGGCCCTCGATGCCGAACCCGCCGATTACCAGCGCCTGCGTCATGTCGACATACTGGCTAGCCTTGGTCAGCGCGCCGACGTCCTCGGAAAGCCGGTACAGCGCCACGAGTTCGTGGTCGTGCTTGGTCTGGTCCAGGTAGCCGTCGAGCACCCGGCTCCAGGTATCCGGACTCGGGTAGTGCTGGAGCAGCTGCTCGAGTGTCCGGGAGGTGCCGTCAGAGTCGCCCAGCTCGTAGTAGCTCCTCAGCACCAGCTGCAGCGTGTCCTCGTCCGGCTTGCCGGAAGCCTTCAGCAGCTTCTCGCCGGCGGCGGCCGCGCTCTTGTAGTCCTTCTGCTGGTAATAGGCCTGCGCGACCAGCAGCTGGATGTCCTTGTCGCCCGGCACCGACTTCAGGTACTGGTTGCCGGCCTCGGTGGCCTTGCCGTAGTTGCCGGCCCGGAAGTACAGCTGTGTGAGTGTCTTGGTACGCTGCGTGCGCTCGCCCGCCGACATCTGTCCGGAGCCGATCTGCTGTTCGAGCAGCCGGGCGGCGTCTGCATTGCGTCCCTGCTGCAGGTAGACGTACCAGAGCAGTTCGTTGATCGCATACTGCTCGTAGGCGGACTTCGGCTGGACGGCGTTGGCTTCCTTGATCTTGCTCTCGGCCGTCTTCCAGTTCTTCGCCTTGACCGCGTCCTGCGCAGCCTTGAGCGGTACTCCGACCTTGGGGCCGATCTTCTGCTGGGCAACAGCCACTGTCGGCAGCAGCGAGCCGCCAATGAGGACCAGCGGCCCCGAAAATGCCAGCGCCGCACCCAGAACCAAAGTCGCCTTGTTCATCTGAACTGCCTCACTGGGCGCATCGCAACGCCCGTAAATCAAAAAGCCGCCGGGACGCCTGGTCCCGGCAGCCTGGAATGCATGGCAGGCTCGCCAGCCGCTGCTGCCGCCCGAGCCGTGCCTACATGAATTGTTCGTTGCCGACGAAGCCGATCTTGCGCATGCCGTTGCGCTGCGCCGCGGCCAGGACCCGTGCCACGACGTCGTAGTCCACCCTCTTGTTCGGCCTGATGTGCAGCTCGGGCTGTGGATCCTCTGCTGCCTCGCGCCGGAAGTATCCCTCCAGCGCTTCCACGGTAACCGCCGTCCCGTTCCAGAGCACCGTGCCGTCGAAGTCGATTTCCAGGTTGATCACGACGGGCTCGGACAGCGAAGGGGCGTTGGTCGCCCTGGGCATGTCGAGCTTCACGGCGTGCGTCATCACCGGGATCGTGATGATGAACATGATCAGCAGCACCAGCATGACGTCGATCAGCGGCGTCATGTTGATGTCCATCATCGGCTCGTCATCGCCGCCGCCGCCAATGCTCATTGACATTCGTCTGACTCCTGAGTGTGCCGGTACGGCCCGTCAGCGACCGAGCCCGCGGTCCGGCTCCGTGATGAAGCCTACCTTCTGGATGCCGCCGCGCTGGACCATCACGATCACCTGGCCGACGTACTCGTACTTGGTGTTGCGGTCGCCGCGGACGTGGATCTCCGGCTGCGGGTCCAGCACCGCGACTTGCTTGATGCGCTCGAGCAGCGCCTCCTTGTTCGGCACCCTTGCGGTGTTCCAGTAGACGTTGCCCTCGGCATCCACCGCGATGTTGATGTTCTCCGGCTTCGTCTGGGTCGGAATGTTGGCCGCCTTGGGCAAATCCACGCTGACCGACTGCGTGATCACCGGGATCGTGATCAGGAAGAGGATCAGCAGCACCAGCATCACGTCCACGAGCGGCGTGGTGTTGATCTCCGACATCGGCCGGTCTTCGTCGCTCGGGGCGCCGCTGGTGGTGATTGCCATGGGCTTGCGTCCTCTTGCTGAATGCGCCGGGAATTACTTGCGGGTGCCCGAAATCACCTTGGTCGCGTTGCCTTCGACCCGCGAGCCACTCACGAGCACCTGCTCGAGGTCGGCAGCGAAGAGCTTGACGCGCTCCATGATCTGCTTGTTGCGACCGAGCAGGTAGTTGTAGCCGAGCACCGCCGGCACGGCCACCGCGAGGCCGATCGCGGTCATGATCAGCGCCTCACCCACCGGGCCCGCCACCTTGTCGATGCTGGCCTGGCCGGCGACGCCGATCGCGACCAGCGCGTGGTAGATGCCCCACACCGTGCCGAACAGTCCGATGAACGGCGCCGTGGAGCCGGTCGTCGCGAGGAACGGAAGCTGCGTGGAGAGCGCACTGCTGATCCGCGCGACCCCGCGCGCGATCACGTTGTCGATCCACTCGTGCAGCGGGACCGAGCCGGTCATCTTCGAGTCGTGGTGCTCGGCGGCGTCGATGGCCTCCGAGGCGATCGCCTTGAAGACGTTGCCCTTGCCGGTCAGCTTGTTGACGCCGGTCTTGATGTTCTCAGCCGCCCAGAAATTCTTGTCGGCCTCGGTCGCCTGCTTCAGCAGTCGCCGCTGCTCCCACCACTTGGTGAAGATGATGAACCAGGAATAGGCGGACATCAGGGCCAGCAGGATCAGCACGCCCTTTGCGATGAAGTCCCCCTGGGCCCACAAGGCCTGGAGTCCGTAGGGGTTTTCGACGCTTACGCTTTCAGTGGCCATGGGGGTCTCTTCCTCCGAACGAATCTGTTTCTGGGTGCCAGTTTCTGCCGAATGACACTGCCGACCTGCGGGTGTCCGATCAATCCTCGAGTCTGAACGTCACGGCGAACGTGTGCCACATGTCCACCGGCTTGCCGTCTTCCTTGCCCGGCACGAAGCGCCAGTTGCGTTGCACCTCGCGTACCGCGGCTTCGTCGAGCTTCGGGAAGCCGCTGCTCTTGACTATCTTCACTTCGCCGGCCCGGCCGTTTTCCTTGACGAAGACCGACAGCTGGACCGTGCCGGCCTCGCCAGCGCGCCTCGAGGCCGGTGGGTATTCGGGCTGGGTGATGCGCGCACCCCTGCCCTGCGTGGACGGCGGAACGCGGACGACCTTCTTCTCGACCGGCTTCGGCGCCGGGGGCGGCGCGGCCTTGGGAGGCGGCGCAGTCGGACGCTCTGACGTCACATTCGTGATCGCGGTCGTCGGGCCGCTGTCGACGGGCAGGTCGATCGAAATCTCGGGTGGCGGAACGTATGGCGGCGGCGCCTCGATCTCGGGCGGCGGCGGGGGTGGCTCGTCGTCGTCCTCGGGAATCTCGTCGATGATCTTGGTCTCGACCGGACCCATCACGATCTCTACCGCCTTGGAACCCAGCCCGGAGGCCAGCACCCAGACGAACAGCACGTGGATCAGCACGACCAGCGCGAAAGCCAGGGTCCGCTTGCTGTTTTTTGCCGGATCGTCTATCGAATAGGAGTACGCCACATCCCCTCCACGCCGGGGCCAAACGAGCACGTCACCTCGACCGAACCTCTCGGGCGCCGGTCGGGGGCGCACACACTACAAGACGAGCACCGCGGTCGCAACCCTGTAGTTGCTGGGCTCGAGCAAGCCGGAAAATCTGCGTCCCTTCCCTTTGAATTCTGAGTCTCTTCTGTCTCTTCTTCTAGCGTCAGAGCCTGCCATCGTCTCCGACCGGACTGAAGCGACGCACTCCCCAGCGCGTCGTCCAGCGCCAGACCACTTTACCGGTACCGGCGCGCCTGCTCAATAGCGCGGGACAAGGTCCGCGGACCCTGGGCACGGCCACGCCGGCCCCGCCACATTTCAGCCGCCAGAGCCGAGCTTGCGGTCCGTCACCGCCCCGAGCGATGCGCTGCTCACCAGCTCGGCATACTTGGCCAGCACGCCACGAGTCGAATACGGCTCAGGTGGCCGCCACTTGCGCCGTCTTCGCTCGATTTCGCGCGGCGGAACGGCCAGCGTGAGCTCGCTGCGAGTGGCGTCGATCGTGATCGAATCGCCGTCCTGGACCAGGGCCAGCGGCCCCCCGATCGCTGCCTCGGGCGAGACGTGTCCCACCACGAAGCCGTGGCTCCCCCCAGAGAAGCGCCCGTCCGTGACCATGGCCACCTTGTCGCCGAGTCCCTTGCCCATGATCGCAGCCGTCGGGCTCAGCATCTCGCGCATGCCAGGCCCGCCGCGGGGGCCCTCATAGCGCACGATGACCACGTCGCCCGCCTTCACGGTGCCGTCGAGGATTGCCTGCAGTGTCGCTTCCTCGCCGTCGAACACCCGGGCCCGCCCCGTGAATCGCAAACCCTCCTTGCCGCTGATCTTGGCGACCGCGCCCTCCGGGGCCAGGTTTCCGTACATCACCACCAGGTGGCTGTCCGGCTTCAACGGATCCGTCAGCGGCCGCACGATGTCCTGTCCCTGCGGGTAAGGCCGCACGCGCCTGAGATTCTGCCCGAGGGTCCGGCCGGTGACCGTCAGGCAGTCGCCGTGGAGCAGGCCCTCGTCGAGCAGCATCTTCATCAGCGGCTGGATTCCGCCGATCCGGATCAGGTCCGACATCGAGTAGCGACCGCTCGGCCTCAAGTCCGCAAGAACGGGCACGCGCCGACCGATGCGCGTGAAGTCGTCGAGTTCCAGCGCCACCCCCGCTGAGTGCGCGATCGCCAGCAGGTGCAACACTGCGTTCGTCGAACCTGCCAGCGCGATCGTCACGGTGATCGCGTTCTCGAAGGCCTCGCGACTGAGGATGTCCGAGGGCCGGATGCCCTGCCTGATCAGCTTGACGACCGCTTTTCCAGCCTGCTCCGCATCACGTCGCTTGTTCCGGGAGACCGCTTCCTGGGCGGAACTGTTGGCCAGGCTGAGCCCGAGCGCCTCGATGGCCGATGCCATCGTGTTGGCCGTGTACATGCCACCGCAGCTCCCCGGCCCCGGAATCGCTGTGCGCTCGACCTCGCGCAACTGCCGGTCCGAGATGCTTCGACGGTGCTGACCCCGAGCGAGAGCACGATAGCCATGGCGATGGCCGGGACCAGGATGCGGGACAGGGACATGGCGGTTTCCCCCCTCCGAGCGTCGCCGGGAGGTCCCGGCGGCCAGGGCATGGGCCGCGCCTCATCGCCTCCCGCTCTGCTGCGTATGAGGCCAGAGGGCTAGCAGATGGCTCAAGAGGCGGAGGTCACGAGTCGCCGGTCACTTGGCACCATCGACGAGCCGGCGACATCGACGCCTACTGCCGCGAGCCGCGATCATCCTCCGACAGGAGAGGAGGCCCGCCCTCTCGGGACGGGCCGCTAGCAGGGAACGGAGCCTACGCTCGCCCATGCCGGCGCTCGGATTGCCGACCTCGCCGCGCGCCAGAGCGGCGTCGAGCTCGTGGATGCTGACGGGCACGTCGTGGTCGACTCGCAGTCGCTCGGCGAAGCCGATGTGGTCCTCGTGGCCGTGGGTCAGCACGAGCGCCCCGACATCCTCGATCGTCCGGCCCATGGCCGCGAGCTCGGCCGTCAGGTCGCTGTAGTAGGCGGGCACGCCCGCGTCGATGATGGCGACGTCACCGGCTTCCTTCAGGAGGTAGCAGCTGACGATCGCCTCCCCGAGTCGGTGCAGGGACGGTGCTAGTCGCATGGGTCTGACCTCCTCTCGGGCGTGTCCTGATGGTTGTGCCGCGGGGCCAGGCTCAGCCGAGCGGCGCCTCGCTGGCGACGGCCTCCGGCTTCACGGCCAGCTGGCGTGTCGCAGGCGCCCCTATGGGGCTGACCGAGTCGAGCGCCCCCGGCTGGACACTGAAGACGCGCAGCCGCAGGTACTCCATCGAGTCGCTGAACATGCGCTTGCGCCACCCGGGCAGGTCGGAGAGCTCGGCAGATGCACGCACCTGGGGCTCATCGAGCTCGTAGACCTGCCCATGGATGTGCATGCGGCAATGGCCGCCCGCGAGGACATTCCGTACCCAGTCGACGCCGCGACCGTAGGGCAGCCCGACGACGACATGGTCGTCCGTGACGAAGGCCCAGACGGGCGTCTGCCGCAGGATGCCGCTCTTGCGCCCGACGTACTCGACCGAAGCGAGGCTCGAATGCCGTCCGCCTACCAGCCCGAGGCGGTACATGATGGGGTGGGTGCGACGGACGAGTCGGCGGTACCAGTCCGGCCACGGCTCCGGCCCGGGGACGAAGCGAAGCAGCGCCGCCACCCCGGTGAGCACGAGTGCGATGAACGTCAGCCATCGAACCGAAGGTGCGAGCTTGCGCATGTCGTTCCCCCTCCACCACGCGGGCCGGGTCCGCCAGTGGCTCGGCACGGTCCCGGCGGCCAGGGCGTGGGCCGTGCGTCAGAGCCTCCCGCTCTCGTTGGGTATGACGCCACGGCGGTAGCACTCGGTGCAAGAGGCGGAGGTCACCAGTTGCGGCGTCCTCCCCCACGGAAGAAGAGGCCCGCCCCCCACGGGACGGGCCTCCGTTCACTAGGGCGTTCTCTGACCACCCAGGGGCATGGCGACCAGCTCCAGGAACGAGGCTGCCTCATCTCCGACGACGGTCAGCGTCTGCTTGACACCATCGACTGCCAGAGGGCTGACCTTGTTGCCGGCCCTCCAGACTTCGGTGAACTCACCGTGTGATCCGCTCATAGTGAACTCCACGGTGCCCGACTCGATCAGGTACACCGCGGTCGCAGGAGCAGGGGACGACTCGATCGTAGCGCCACGATCGCCACGATGGCGCGTGAGCCGGAAGAGGGCCTCGTCCGCAGCGGTCCACTCGGTCGCGTTCGCGCTCAGCAGGCCGACCAAGTCCCCGCGCCACGTTCCCCACCGCAGCCCCGATGGGAAGCCGCCGAACGGACTTGATGTGGGGCCCTCGTGCACGTGGAACGTCAGGCCGGTGGCGTCCTCCGCGCCGGGGTTGGCGACGCGCAGGTATCGCTCCGGGTCGATCTCGTCGGCGGGGACGGCAGGCAGGTAGATGGCCTCGCCGGGATGCAGCGTCACGGCCTGGCCAGCGGGCGTGACCTCCGGCGTCGACCCGGGTGCCCGCCACAGCAGCGCCGCGGTCGTGGGCTCGACGAGGAACGTCCCGCTCGTGACCATGATCGCTCGATTGCGCATCGACTCGTTCGCCTGGCTCGCCTGGGGCTCGCCGGTGACATCGGTGCCGGCCTCAAGGATCCAGCCCCCGGCCTCCAGAGCGGTGACGTCGTCCGGGAGAGCCCAGCGCGGGACCGATAGCTCGAAGAGCAACTCGCTGGTGGCAGTCACCGGCGAGGGTGAGTCGGTCACTGCCGCCGGGGCCATCTCATCCCCTTGCGGCGTCGTGAGGACACCCGCGAGCAGGAAGCCGCCGAACAGCGCCACGATGGCGGCAGCGGCGATGAACTTCAGTGCAGCGAACATGGTGAACCCCCTTGTCTTGATGCGCGGCAACCAGGACCGCTGCTGGGGCACTTCCTCGATGGGTGCGGACAGGACGTGCTGCCGCACGGCTTCGACGTCTGCCACGTCCGCACGCTCCTGGTGGATGGCCCGCAGGCCGAGGCTCAACTCGTGCTCGTTCATCGAGCCACCCCCTGTGGTGCGGACCGCTCGATGACTCGGCGCAGTCGGATGTGCGCATTGCGCAGGCGTGACGTCGCGGTGCCGGGCGGGACGTCGAGGAGCTCCGCGATCTGCTCGATCTTCAGGTCTCGGTAGTAGCGCAGGGCGAGGATGATGCGGTCGTCCGGCTTCAGCCGCCTCAGTCCTGCTTCGATCTGAATGCGGTCGTGGACGACGTTGGCAGGATCCTGCTGGGCCGCATCCTGCCCGTCACCGATGGGCACGGACTGATGCCGAGCCGCCTTCCGCAGCCGGTCCTTGCAGGTGTTGACGACGATGCGCTTGAACCAGGAGCCGAAGCGATCGGTCTCGCGGAGGCTCGACCAACGTCGCCAGCCGGTGATGAACGCATCGTGCACGGCGTCCCGTGCGTCGGTCGGGCTCCCGAGGATGGCGCTGGCCAGCCGGTAGTTGTCGTCTAGCTGGTCGTCCACGAGGTGACGAAACGCATCTGCGCGCTGCGCATCTGCGGCCCAGCTTGACTCCCCGGTCAGCGGCGACGGGCTCCAGCATGGTTCCCCCTGCCACCATCATCCTCGCCCCGGTCAAGGTGCTGCGCTCTTCGTTCACGAGTACTAGACGTTTCAGCACCACGGAAGATTCAGTCGATCCTGGTTACGGTCCTCTGTTTGTCATCAACGAGAGGTGCCTCAGTCGGGAGCTGCCTAGGAGAGTGGTAGAGGGGCTACGGGTTCACGTCGTTGCCCAGCACTCCGCCCTCAGCCATCTCGCTCGCGTACGGCTCCCCCAGCGCCCCTGACGGCGTCGCGCGGCGTGTCCCCGACGCCGATGTCCCGTGAGTCCTCGGCGAGGTCGGCGGCTGCCCTTCCGTCCTTGGCTAGTAGAGGGTTGCGAAATGGCAGTCCTCGGGCTTGTTGTCGTAGACGTTGGCGTACGACTGGGGGGCACAGGTCACGCCGCTGGCACTGCATCGGCCACCGCACCAGACCCCGCCGCCCTGCTGTCGGGCGGTGTTGCCGCTGATATGGCTGGAGCCGGACATGCGGAGCGGGCTGTAGCTGCTGCTGAAGACCCCCGCTCCCCGTTCCGCCTGGTTCGCGCACACACTGCTGGAGTCGTTCATCTCCAGGGTGCCGACAGAGTTCATGACGCCGCCGCCGATGCCGTTGCCGAGCACGATGTTCCCGCTGATGGTGCTGGCCCGGGAAGGAGGCCAACGTGGCCGAGCCGACCCCGAGCACGGTCATGAGGGCCACGACCAGGGCGCCCGCCCTGCTGGCCCGCCCTCGAGAGGAGAGTCCGATCATGTGCTTTCCTCCGCTCCTCAAGCTCGATCGCCTACTACCGGCCGCGCTTCGCCTGCTTCCTGAACTTGGTGGCAGCCTTGACCCCCTTCTTCGCCGTGGTGAACGCCCCACTGGGTTCGACGCTCAGACACTTCGCGATGGAGTAGACGGACGCGGTCTCAGCCGATGGCTTCCCGACACCGACCTTCCAGCCCGACCCGTCATCCAGGTCGAACGAGAACACGACCGTCACGTTGCCGAAGTACGAGAAACCGCCCCCGACGACGACGGATCCCGCCGGGCAGAGGGCTTGCACGATGCCCGTCGTGGAGCCGATCGGCAGGTTCGCGAGCTCGACGACCCGCGTGACCTTGACGCCAGTGACGCCCGCATCGTCCGTGCCATCCGCGAAGCCGGCCGGCTTGTTGCCCACCTCCCCCCAACCGACCTGGCCATCGGCGAGGTCACCCGGGATGCCCAGAAGCTCGGTCCAGCTCACCTGCCCATCGGCCAGGATGGCAGGGAGGCCCTGGATGAGGCCCCACAGGGGCTTGACGATGTTGCTGGGCAGGAAGCCCTTGGCATCGGTGGCCACGAGCTTGTTGGCGCGGGCCTTCTTCTTGCTCGTGGCGCCGACGGCATCCTTGCCGTCGACCTTGTCGGCGTTGGTCCGGCGCTGGGGGTGATGTCATCCTGGGCGAGGCTCGCCGGTGCGAAGCTGCCCACCAGGACGGTGGCGAGCAGCAGGGGCAGGACGACGCTGCGGGACCTGGGCATGGGAGACCTCCCTCTCTCCCCCCATGGCGGTCCGTCCACCGGCGGCCATCGACGCCGCTGCGGTGCGACCGTGCTGGCGCGGGATGGTAAGGCCTGCGAGAAACGGCGTCCAGATGGATGTCTTCACGCTCGAACGTCAGGTGACTCGCGCCTCCTCGCCATGTATCGCCCACGGGCGCACGCCACAGGGCCACCGAGGGCGCCGCTGACCCGACCGGTGGTGTCCTGACCCGACCGGACGGAGGCAGGCCCCGGACTCGCGCCCGGGGCCCGTCGTGTGGCGGTGTGGGTAGCTACGCGGCGTCGACCTCCCCGGCTCGGCCTGGCCGGGGCGCCGGGTCTTGCGGGGTGCTGGCGCCTCCGGCTCGGGAGTCTCGTCCGGGCCGACGACCTCGGGCTCGGGTTCCGGCGTCTCCGCCTTCCGTGCCAGCGCGGCCTTGCGCAGCGCGTTCGTGTACGCGCGCCAGTGGGGCTTGCACATCCGTCCGAGGCCATCCTTCTGGCTGGGCTGGACGGGGAAGTCACCGGGGTCGGCGTCATGGGCCTCGATGCCGAAGCGGGCGGAGCCGATGCAGCGGCGATCTGGGTCGTGGTCATGGTCCGGGTCTCCTTCCTACCGCGTGGCGTCGATCTGCTGCTCGATCTCGTCGAGCCAGCCCTCGAGCGACTGGCCACCGCCCTCGTCATAGCCCGTCCCGACGCGGTAGGCGTCGATGCGGACGGTCGAGATGCCGACGGGCTGCATCGCGTCGATCAGGTCGCGCCAGGCGTCCTGCCAGGCGTCCCAGGCCTCGCGTGCGGTGGCGAGGGCGTCACGGGCCCGCATCGCGCTCTTCGGCGATGCCGATCGGTCCGGGGATGTCGCGCGGCGTGGTCATGCTGGGTCTCCTTCCTGGTGGTCGTCCGGGGCGTGCTCGCCCTCGGCGAAGAGGAAGTCGGAAACGTCCCGCAGTCGGCGGACCGTCTCGGCCATGTCGCCGACGTCGCCCCAGTCGAGTCCCGCGGGCCACTCGCCATCGGCGAGGTGGTGGTGGATGCGGTGAGCGATCGCGGTGGCCTCCGTCAAGAGGCGGTCGAACTCGGCACTGGCCGACGTCGCCATCGTCGTGGTCATCGTGGTCTCCCTTCAGTCGGTGATCCAGAGGCCGTGCTCGCGGCAGCCGTGGACCGGCTTGAGCACGGTCCGGCGGCGGTCGTCGGCGTCGCGGAAGGGCTCCTCCCAGGCATCCCAGGTGGGACACCCGGAGGCGGCGTGGAGGGCCCGGAGGCGGAGGTGCGCCCGGGCCGTCATCGCCGGCAGCGCTCCGCCATCGGGTACGCGGTGGTCGTCATCGCCTATGCGTACTCGCCTTCGTCGAACAGGTAGTCGCTGATCTCCTGGAGGTCGTGGCGCGCCCGCTCCATGTCGCCGACGGTGCCCCAGGTGATGGCCTCGGGGTCGGGTGCGAGGTCGTGGTTGGTGACGGCGATCTGGATGCGGCTGAGTAGCGCCACCGCCGCGGCGTGGTGCTCCATGTAGGCGGCGAGCGCGCGCTCGTGGTTCTCGATGCGGCGCTGCTCGCGGGTCGTGGTGATGGCCATCGGTCACTCCCGGGCGGTACTGGTGGGCACGCCTCCATGACGCCATGGCTCTGCGATGACATCAAGGCCCGTCAGCGCGATGACGCCGATGAACAACGATGTGTTCGGGAGCGTTCGGATCCCCGGGATGCTCGGCACCACCGAACGTGCGGTGCCGATCGTCACTATCAGGCCATGGTGGGTGGCCTCTCACGCATCGGGCGAAGACGAGTCCGCAGCCTGGCGATCTCGCGAGCGTGACACCCGACCATCGTCGAGTCCCATCTGGGCAGGCCGTACGCTCCAGCCCGCCTCGCATCGCGGCGTCCACGCATACATTCGTGGCCACTGGACGCCGGCGGGCTGCGTACTCATGTGGGCCGCCGTGTCCCGCGTTCTGCCTGGCTGCCGCGGACATGGTGGCCGCTTGGTACGCTCTCCCCTTCCAGCCCGCCAGGTCAAGAGGAGACAAGCTGTGCGCATCGGCCATCCGACGCTCCCACGGGTCACAGTGCTGACCGCGACCCTGCTCGTCGCCGTCACCGGATCGGTCATCGCAACCGGCTCAGCTACGCCGGACGAGGCCGTGCGCGAGTACATGGCAGGGGTCGCCGCCGCCGACGCCGGTCGCATCCTCGACGTCAGCGCGATCGACGAGATGGCCGAGGGCTACGACTCGCGGAATCTGTGGACCGCCTCAAGGCCTTCATGCCGCACCTGATGCTGGCACCGGCCCAGTACCCCTTGTACGTGGACATCAACCGGGCCCAGCGAACCGACGAGTCACTGGGCCAGGTGCTCATGTTCACGTATGGCCTGCTCTCCGGCGAGACGATCGATGGCAGCCCGCTGGCGCCCGTGGACAAAGCCTGGACGGATGCGTTCGTCGCACAGGTCGATCCGGCGCGCCTGGCGGACATCACGGTCATGGACGCGCGCTTCCCGCACCCCGACCTCGAGGCGAGCGAGGATACCTGGAGACCGCCGCGGCGCTGGCCTCGACCAACGGCGCGGACGAGCTGACCGAGCGCCTCGTGCTCTTCGAGTTCGAAGGCCAGACCTACAGCTCGGGATTGACGCTGCTGCGGTATGGCGACAGCTGGTTGGTCTCGTCCCAGAGTTCGCCCATCGGCGGCACGAGCACGCTCGGCACGGCGACCCCGATGAGCGTGGAGGAGTACGAGAGCCTAACGTCCGGGGAAGGCTGAGCCGGAGCAGTGATCGCGGGCGGCCCGCAGGCGATCTTCACGACGGCGCTGATGACCCGACTGGTGACATCCTGACTCGCCCGGAACGGATGAGGGCCTCGGACCCGCGCCTCGGGCCTGTCGTGTGGCGATGCTGAAGAGCGACGACCGGGTTCAAGAGTCGAAGGTCGGGAGGGTGGGCCGTCGGTGTGCCGATCGACGCTACGCCGCAATGGTGTGCGGGCTTCTCGAACGCACTGCGCGGGCCCACTCATCGTGAAACGGTCGAATCGGCAGAAGTCCGGGGGGTCCTGGCCCATCGGTCCTCCTCGATCGGGCGGTGCAATGCGGTCCGGAGGGGATACGGTGACTACCGCTGAAGCTCGTGTCCTGCTACAAGTAGGCATGCGAGGCGACACCGACCTGGTGCGCTCCGAGTCTCGCGCGGTGCAGGAGGAGATAGGGTGCGCACCCACGTCACCGCCAACGATGGCGATACCGCGGAGCCCTCGACCACCGCCGAAGTCGAACCAAGCCCCACCCAGCTGATCGCCGAGCTAGCGATCGCTGGGCTCGTCTCGGTCGAGGTGGCCGACGACGGAGGGGTCACGTACGCGCTCACCCCCAGGGTCAGCGCGCGGCTCAGCTGATGGCGATGAGCCGACAGGCCCACGCACTCGTGCTGCTCGGCGCGCTGGTGGGCGCGAGCGGAGCTCCGAACTAGCCGTCCGCTGGCCCGACAGATTGCGGAAGTGTCAGTCATCGGAGCGGTGCAGCATCGACGAGGGCCCACACCATCCGGTGATCGTGTGGCGGGGCCAAGGAACTCGCGTTCGTCGGTGTGGCTGCTCAGGAGCGGGCAGCGCGGCGCCTCTGTGGCCGGGTTGCCCGCTCCATGTGGACTTCGTGACCGCTCCGGCGCACGACGGCGCCCTCGCCGTCGGGGCGGAGGCGCCGGTGGCGTGGCGGTGGGGTCAGCGGTCCAGTGCGGCTTCCAGCAGTGCCGCGTCCGGCGCAGGCGGTGGATCGCCCGGCCAGATCACGCCCTCGCCGACGTGGCTGCGGTCGATCGGCGGCGCCGCGGAAGCTCGTGAAGAAGCTCAAGCCCTCGTACGCGCCCTCGCCCTTCAACCAGCCATACTGGACCCACGTCCGTCTGGGAGGAACACGTCGGTGAGCGGTCCCTGCCAGGCGCCCTCGTCGTTCTCGATGCGCACCAGTGATGTGAAGCGGCTGGACTCACCTGTCCGGGCCGGCCATGGGCCGTCACCGAGGTACACGATGGTGTAGTCGCCGCTGATGCGCGGATCCTCGGAGGTCTGGACGGCGCGGTTTCCGTCGTACTCCCGGCTGCCCCAAGGGAACTGCTGCGGCTCCCCGGGCACGTCGAGGAACCCTGCGAAGTCACCAGACCATGTCACGTACACGGGCTCGGTAGCCTCGTTGTCGTCCACTGGCGCCGCATCGGATGACTGGCCCGTCGCGCCGATGGGCAGGGCCAGCAGGGACAAGGTCAGGATGATCCCGAAGGACGTTCGTGCTGATCGCATCTCATCGCTCCTCCTATCGCGGCGACATCGACGTGCGCCGCTGTTCGGCTCGGTGGGCCTGCCGTGTCCGCGGGCCCGTGCGGATCACGGCAGCAACGACGGGTCGGGCGCCGAGGGCGGCTCACCTGGCCAGATGGCCCCCTCGACCGTCCGGCCCGTTTCAGCGGGATGGCCTCGTGTGGAATGGAAGTAGCTGAAGCCCTCGTAGGTCTCGTGGCCTTCCAGCCAGCCGTACTCGAGCTCCGAACCGTCGGGGTAGCGAACACCGTGGATGATGCCTTCCCAGGCGCCCCATTCGTTCTCCAGGCGCATCACCCCGGTGGAGCGCTGCAGCCCGACGCCGGGCGCCGCTTCGATGTGCATGACCTGCCGTGCCTCGCCACGCACCCGAGGATCGGAGACGTCGACACGCACGAGCCGCTCGAAGACACCGTCGCGCTCCGACTCGCTGATGACCTCGATAGTCCCGGTGACCGCCAGGACGCTGGACGGATCCATCTCCGGCGCCGGTCGCGTCCCGCCCGCCAACGGCACGGCGATGGCCAGGGCCGCCAGCATCGTGAGCGCGAGGACCAGGACCAGCACCACGACTCGCGTCTCGTCACCGGCACGTACCCGGTCCAGTGGCTCGAGCAGCCAGCCCCAGAGCGGGTGGCGCTGCCGTCGTCCCACGGTGCGCTCGATGGCTTCGTCGACGACCTCGGTCGGCGAGGTGACCGGCCCATCGGTCAGCCAGTCGACCAGGCGGCGCTGGAGGTCCTGTTCACGCGTCATCGCGATCGCTCCATCGCTTCGGTGCTTCGTGCTTCCGACTCCAGCGACGCCCGCAGGCTGCGCATGGCGTAGTGCAAGCGGGAGCCCACGGTCCCTGGCGCGATCCGGAGCGCCTCGGCGACCTCGCCGATCGTCAGCCCCAGGTAGTAGTGGAGGACGAGCACGGCTCGGTGCTCTGGTGACAGGCGCCGGAAGCCGCGCTCCATCTCATCGTGATCGGCGATCTCGGATTCGAACGCTGACGACGCCGGGGTCAGCGGCTCGACGAGCGTCGTCACGAGCGTGCGCCGCTCGCGCTTCGCGACGCGATAGCAGGCCCGGCAGGTGATGCGGTAGGTCCAGGGGTCGTAGCGGTCGGGGTCGCGCAGCGCGGGCAGGTCGTCCCAGATCCTCACGAGCGCCTCCTGGAGGGCGTCATTCGCGAGGTCCGCGTCGCGAAGGATGCGGTAGGCGATGGCGTAGAGACGCCCCGAGCCGGCACGGACCAGCGCCTCGAAGGCCTCCCGGTCGCCATGCCTGGCCGCATCGACCAGCTCGGGCATCCCCATCTGCATCAGGGCCCCCCCTCGATGCCCGTGTCGTGGCATCTACTCTACTGGGTCCGGGAAGGGCCTGGTCTCTTCGATCTTCGTTCCTGAGCTCCTCTGGTTGCTGCTGCCTCTACTGGCCCACCCACACTACGGCGAGATGGTGGGCTCCGGCGGAGGACGTCGACAGCCGGGTGGACCGGCGGTGCGACGTGGGAGCACAGGGGGGTCGGTCGAGTCGGTGAGGTTCGGAGGCGGCGGACCGACCGGTTCTCGCTCTTCGTCCAGCCCGCTTGGCCCGGGGCCGCCACGCGAGCCCGATGGCCCGCTCGCGGCACGGGCTTGCCGCCACGGGGTCGATCATTACCAGGCTGCACGCCGGGCGTGGCCGGTCTGCCGTGAGCCGGCAAGCCGGCGGCCACATCCGCCGTCGCCTGCACCACTCTTGCCGCCGGCCGGTCAGGACGAGCACCGGCTGCCGTCCCGCGGCAAGAGAAGGGCCGCGGCCGACACGCTCGCCCCGCCGACCGCACTCCCACCCTGCTGATCGGTCGAGATCGACCGTCAGGCGGCAACGTCCGGACCGGCGCCGTCGCCAGGCCTTGGACCGGCCTCTCCGCCGGGTCCCCGTCGGCCCTCCGCCGGGTCCCCGACTCGGCCCTCCGCCGGGCCTTGCAGTCGGTTCGGCCCCCGCACACAGGACACATGGCCTCCGACGGGACCAGCGGTGGCCACGCGGCCCCCGCGAAACGGGCCGAGCGGCACCACAGGCAGCCGAACGCCCTTCCTATCATGGTCGAGCACGACCTGTGGACCCCCGCCAGGTCCCTTCCCGGGTGACTGGCTGGATCGTGGGTCGATCCGTCCGTCATCCGATCTGAAGGGCCCCCATGCCGATCCCGTACACCAAGCCAGCCCCGCCCAACGATGACAAGCGCTGGAAGATCGTGGCCACGCGGATGCGCCGCATGGGCGACCGTCCGGAGGCCCTGATCGAGGCCCTCCATTCGGCCCAGGAGGCCTTCGGCTTCCTCGATACTGATGCCCTCCGCTTCGTGGGCGATACCCTGGGGGTGCCGCACTCGCGCGTCTTCGGTGTGGCCACCTTCTACTCCTTCTTCACGCTCAAGCCGCAGGGCGAGCACACCTGCGTGGTCTGCACCGGCACGGCCTGCTACATCAATGGTGCCGGTGACATCCTCGACGAGTTCCGCGACAAGCTCGGGGTGAAGCCCAAGGAGACCACCGCGGACGGCCTCATCTCGCTGCTGACGGCGCGCTGCATCGGTGCCTGCAGCCTGGCACCAGCCGTCATCGTGGACGGCGAGATGAAGGGCAAGGCCAACGCCAACGAGCTGATGGCAGCACTGGAGGCGATGTGAGCGAGAACACGGCCACGGAACGCCCCACACGGCGCCGCACCATCACCATCGGAGAGAGCCCCGGGCGCGCTCGCGCGACCGCCCGGGTCTGTGAGGCGGCCAGCTGCATCTCCGGGCGCTCTACCGAGATCACGGCCCGCCTGGCCGACCTGACCGCCGACGCCGGCGACATCCTCGTCAAGCGTGTCGGCTGCCTTGGCCTCTGCGCTGCCGGTCCGCTCGTCGAGATCGCCGAGACGGGGCAGCTCTTCGAGCACGTCAGCCCGGAGACCGTCGAGCCCGTCGTGGCTGCGCTGACCGCGGTCGAGCCGGGTGCGGAGCGTCGGCCCCAGGGCCCCTTCTTCGAGAAGCAGGTCCGCGTGGCCACCGAGAACTTCGGCATCGTGGACCCCGAGAGCCTGGACGACTACCTCGGCGCCGGCGGCTACCAGGCCCTCCGCCGGGTGCTCTCCGAGATGACCTCCGCAGAGGTGCGCGACGAGATCTCCGCGAGCGGCCTGCGCGGACGCGGCGGCGCCGGGTACCCCACCGGCCTGAAGTGGACCACCGTGGCCAAGGCATCGGGCGACAAGAAGTACGTCATCTGCAACGCCGACGAGGGCGACCCCGGCGCCTTCATGGACCGCAGCGTCCTCGAGAGCGATCCCTACCGGGTGCTCGAGGGCATGGCCATCGCGGCGTTCGCGGTCCATGCCAACGAGGGCTACATCTACTGCCGCGCCGAGTATCCACTGGCCGTGGCCCGGCTGCGCACGGCCATCCGGCCTGGCGCAGCGGGCCGGTTACCTCGGTGACAACATCATGGACACCTCGTTCGGCTTCAACGTGGAGATCCGGCTCGGGGCCGGGGCCTTCGTGTGCGGCGAGGAGACGGCGCTGATCGCCTCGGTCGAAGGCCGTCGCGGCACGCCCCGGCCGCGGCCGCCCTACCCGGCGGTGGAGGGCCTGTGGGGCAAGCCCACGCTCATCAACAACGTCGAGATCGTTCGCCAGCGTGCCTACCATCCTGCGCGAGGGGCCGGAGAGGTACGCCTCCATCGGCATCGGCAAGTCCAAGGGCACCAAGGTCTTCGCCCTGGCCGGTCAAGTGTCGTCAACACCGGCCTGGTCGAGGTGCCCATGGGCATGACCCTGCGGGAGATCATCTACGACATCGGCGGCGGCATCACCGGCGACCGGCCCTTCAAGGCGGTCCAGACGGGCGGCCCGTCCGGCGGCTGCATCCCCGCCGCGCACCTCGACACACCGGTCGCTACGAGTCGCTCATCGAGCTGGGCTCGATCATGGGCTCCGGCGGCATGATCGTCATGGACGACACGTCCTGCATGGTGGACGTGGCCAAGTACTTCCAGGACTTCTGCCGGGAGGAGATCTGCGGCAAGTGCACGCCCTGCCGCGTGGGCACCACCCAGATGTACATGCTGCTCGATCAGATCACGCGAGGTCAGGCCAGCGTGGATGACCTCGCGCAGCTGGAACGGCTGGCCGGCATCGTGCAGCGCATGTCGCTGTGCGGCCTGGGCCAGGGAGCCCCCAATCCCATCTTCAGTACGCTGCGCTACTTCAGGGATGAGTACATGGCCCACATCGTCGACAAGGTCTGCCCTGCCGGCGTCTGTCCCATCGAGCAGCCAGCCGAGGTCGTGGCATGACTGACGTCTATACGCTCACCATCGACGGCAAGGACGTGGCCGGGACGGCCGGTCAGACGGTCATGGAGGTGGCCGAGGAGAACGGCATCGACATCCCCGGGCTCTGTCACCTCGAGGGCATCACCGACCGCGGCGCCTGCCGCCTGTGCATGGTCGAGATCGTCGGCTCCCCCAAGCTGGCCGCGGCGTGCATGACCAGGATCGCCGAGGGCATGGAGGTCATCGCGCACTCGGACGCGCTGCTGGAGTACCGCCAGGCCATCACCGAGATGATGTTCATGGAGCGCAACCACGTCTGCGCCGTGTGCGTCGCCAACAACCACTGCGAGCTCCAGTCCATGGCCGACGAGCTGGGCATCAAGCACTTCGACCTGCCTCGCATCAACCCCAAGGTGGACATCGACGCCAGCCACAAGTTCTTCGCCATCGACCACAACCGCTGCATCCTCTGCCTGCGCTGTGTCCGCGTCTGCGACGAGATCGAGGGCGCCCACACCTGGGACATCATGCATCGTGGCCTGGAGACCCGCGTCCAGACGGACATGGGCGCACCGTGGGGCGAGTCCACCACCTGCACCAGCTGCGGCAAGTGCGTCCAGGTCTGCCCCACCGGCGCGCTCTTCGAGAAGGGCCGGCCGGTGGCTGCCGGCAGCAAGGACAGACGACCCTTCCTGCCCTGGCTCAGGGTGGTCAGAGAGGAGCGCGGGCTATGACCCCGTCACCGAAGGCGCCGGTCACGGCCACTCCCACCAAGCCCCGCGTGGCCACGGTCTGGCTGGACGGCTGCTCCGGCTGCCACATGTCCCTGCTGGACATGGATGAGCGCATCCTCGACATCTTCACCCGCTCGGACCTCGTCTACAGCCCGCTCGTCGACTTCAAGGACTACCCCGACGAGGTGGATGTCTGCCTGGTCGAGGGAGCCGTCTCCAGCGAGGATGACCTGCACAAGGTCAGGATGGTCCGCGAGCGCACCAAGACGATCGTGGCCTTCGGTGACTGCGCCGTGACCTCCAACGTGCCCGGGCATGCGCAACCCCATCGGCGTGGCACCGCTGCTGGACCGCGCCTACCGCGAGAACGTCACCATCAACGCGCAGATGCCCACGCAGGTGGTGCCAGCGCTGCTGCCGATGTCCACGCCGGTGCACAGGGTCATCAAGGTGGACGTCTTCCTGCCCGGCTGCCCACCCTCCGCCGATCTCATCTACACCCTGCTTGATGACCTGCTCTCCGGTCGCGTCCCCGAAGCGGCCGGTTCGCGGTTCGGTCGCTGACTGGAGCCCCCACCATGAGTCGAACCATCACCATCGACCCGGTCACCCGGATCGAGGGCCACTCCAAGATCACCATCCAGCTCGATGAGCGCGGTGAGGTCACCGACGCCCATTTCCACGTCACGCAGTTCCGTGGCTTCGAGCGCATCGTCCAGGGCCGCCCGGTCCACGAGATGCCGGCCATCATGGCCCGCATCTGCGGCATCTGCCCGGTCAGCCACCTGGTGGCCTCGGCCAAGGCGGTCGACGACATCCTCGCCGTGGACCCGCCACCCACGGGTGCGGACCTGCGCCGGCTCATCAACCTGGGCCAGATCGTGCAGTCGAATGCGCTGTCCTTCTTCCACCTCTCGTCGCCGGACCTGCTCTTCGGCTTCGATGCCGATCCTTCGCTGCGGCACATCGTGGCCGTGGCCCAGAAGAACCCGCAGCTGGCGCATGACGGCATCGGGTTGCGCAAGTGGGGTCAGCAGATCATCGAGCGGCTGGGCGGCAAGCGCATCCATCCCTCGGGCATCGTGCCCGGCGGTGTCTCCGACCCGCTCACCGAGGAGGTCCGTGACGAGATCCTGGCCGGCGTGCCGGAGGCGATCGCGCAGGTCGAGCGGGCCATCGCCTGGTACAAGTCGGACATGATGCGCTGGGAGGAGGAGGCGTCCACCTTCGGCAACTTCCGCTCCGCCTTCATGGGCCTCGTGGACCGCAAGGGCAACGTGGACCACTACGACGGCTGGCTGCGCGTCGTCGACGCTGACAACAACAAGCTGGCCGACCGGCTGGACCCGAAGCGATTCAACGACTACATCGGCGAGGCCGTGGAGCCGTGGTCCTACCTGAAGTCCCCCTACTGGAAGCCCATGGGCTACCCCGACGGCATCTACCGGGTGGGGCCGCTGGCGCGCCTTAACGTGGCCGATGCCACGGGCACGCCACGCGCGGACGAGGAGCTGCAGAAGTTTCGCTGGCGGGTCGGCCGCGTGGCCGGTTCATCCTTCCACTACCACTATGCGCGGCTCATCGACACGCTCCACGCCGTCGAGAAGATCGAGCAGATCCTGCGAGGGCCGGACATCCTGTCCACGCACGTGCGCTCGGTGGCCGGCATCAACCGCAACGAGGGCATCGGCGTCTCCGAGGCGCCGCGCGGCACGCTCATGCATCACTACAAGGTGGACGACGATGGCCTCGTGGAGTGGGTCAACCTGGTCATCGCCACCGGCCACAACAACATGGCCATGAACCGCTCCGTGCAGCAGGTGGCACGCCGTCACATCAGGGGCAACAAGATCGAGGAGCCCATGCTCAACCGGGTCGAGGCCGTCATCCGCTGCTACGACCCCTGCCTGTCCTGCTCCACCCACGCGCTCGGCGACATGCTGCTTGACGTGGAGCTGCTCTCGGCCGACGGGGAGGTCCTGGACCGCGTCAAGCGAGGGACCCGCATGCGCTCGTGAGCCTCGATGCCACCGGTCCCGCCCCTGGTGGCAGCGCGGCCGAGCGAGGTGTGCTCATCATCGGCTATGGCAATACGCTGCGTCGCGACGACGGCGTGGGCGTGCGTGCGGCCGAGCTGCTGGCCAGCGACGCTCGCCTGGCGATCGACCGGGACCTCGGCCGAATCAGGGTCCTGACCGCCTACCAGCTCACGCCGGAACTGGCCCTCGACATCGGCTCGGCCGCGGTAGTCATCTTCATCGACGCGGATCTGCACGCCCTGCCGGGATCGGTGTCGATTCGCCGCATCGACCCGGAGGGGCCGCGTTCGGATGCCGGCGCACGGGCCGAGCCGGGTGCCTCGTCGCATCACGTCGGTGGTGGTGAGTTGGTGGCCCTCGCCGCCGAGCTCGGCGGCCACCGCCCGGAGGCCATCGCCATCGGCATCGGGGTCGAGGACCTCGAGCTGGGGGAGGGCTTGACGCCGATCGTGGAGGCGGCCTTGCCAGCAGCCGTGGACGCGGTGCTGCATGCGGTGGCCGAGCATCGCAAGCCGTGACCGGAGTGCTGCGCGCGTTGGCCCCGCCCGAGGGCGGTCGACTTGCGCGGGAGTCATGTAACCGACCCGCCGGGCCGCGGAGTGCAGCCTTTCGTATTGCCAGGCACGTGAATTGTCGTGTCGGACCGTCTGCTTGACTCCCACGCACATCTGCGACGTGTCGGTGTCTCACGCGTCGGATATGTGACTGGCACGCAAGCGGGCCGGCGTTGTCGAGCGTGGATCCCGTGGCGAGCGTGGCCACGCGCAGCCCGCCGCCGTGGCGGTCGTCGTGGGTATGGGGGGCGGGAACGGCTCTCCGGCCGTCGTCCCTACACCAGCAGGAGCAGGTTGCAGCGCGGATCGGCTGGTGATCGGAGGGCCGCCAGGGCAGTCCGACCCTGCAGCGGGAACATCACGCGCAGGGCGTCGCCGGCCACTCGCAGCAGGGCGCGGTTGGCCCGCGTGTCCGCCAGGAACAGGATGAGCCGATCGACGCCTCCGTCGCGGAGCTTGAGCGCAAGCCACCGCTCGAGTGCCTGCAGGTCCGTGGGCCGGAGCTCGGCCTCGATGCCGACTCGAAGGCCCCATAGCTGGGTCATGGCATCCCAGGCGCGCATGTCACCCGGCCTTGGGAGCTGCACCTCCGTCCGCCACGGGGCTCCCCGGGGAAGCAGATCGCGGCCTCGCGACAGCAGCTGGCGGTGTCCCTGGTCGCGGAGGGGCTGGCCACCGGGATGTGCACGTACGCTGAGGTCCAGCCCGACCACCGCGAGCATCAACGACAGCGCACGGAGGCCGGCATCGCCGGCGGTGCCCCGTTCGACCCGGCTCACCCACGAAGCCGAGACACCCGCCGCACGTGCGACATCGATCTGGCGAAGGCCGTCGGCGCGGCGCGCCTCCCGCAGTTCCCGCCCCGGTTCAGCCAGGCTGGTCCGGGCCCGCCGGACGCCGCGATCTCGATGGCGTTCCCGGTGCGACATGCGGGCAGGATGCCCACGGCATCTCAACCGGGGCTTACGCTTGCCTTCGCGGGCGCTTGCCGAGTGGCTCTCGTCAGGGTCCGAACCCAGGGCGGCGCGCCTTCGCCGGCTCAGTACCAGGCACCCTCCAGGGCGGTCTCGACGAAGGCCTCGACGTTCTCCAGCGGCGTGCCGTGCTCGAGGAAATCGGCGTTCTGGAGGACGAACCGTCCACCCGGCTTGCCGATGCGCATCGTCTCCGCCGTGGCGCGCCGTACGTCCTCCACCGAGCCCTTCTGGATGACGTCGACCTGGTCGACGCCGGCGATGATGACGTAGGCATCGCCGACGAGCTCCTTCGACAGCGCCAGGTCGGCATCCCCGAGCTTGGGCGGCGGCGAGAAGGGCTCGACGGCGGCCACTCCGAGGCCCTTGTACGACTCCACGAGAGCCTGGATCTGGCCGCAGTTGTGGTAGGCCGCCGGCGTCCCCTCGGCCTGGGCCCAGGCGATGTGGCGTGCCTCCCAGGGGAGCACGTGCTGCTCGTAGTTGTGACGACCGATGAAGCCGCCGGGGACGTTGCCGCCGATGAAGAGGATGTCCACGCCGGGGGCATCGACGGCTCGGGTGTAGTCGTGGACCCGCGCCAGCGAGACCTCCATGAGGCGCGCGTAGTACTCGGGATCCTCGTAGAAGAGCGCGTAGAGCTGGTCCTCGTCGACCAGCAGGGAGGCCATGTTGAAGGGACCGTGCGGAGCCCAGATGCCGACCCAGCCATCGTCGTCGACGGCATCGCGGATGGGCGCCACCCGCTCGGCCACGAGGGCCGGGAACTCCGGCGGCATGCCCGGCTCGTAGGCGGCCACCAGCTCGAGGTCTGCCCGCCCATGCACGGGCTTCCTGGTGCAGGCGTACATCAGCGTCCCCGGCCTGATCTCGTCGATGGTGTACTCCTGGTGCAGGTTGCCGCCGGGGGTGTGCACGACCGCTTGGCGTACGGTGGCTCGACCCTCTCGCCGCTCGGTCGTCTCGACCTGCCAGTCATCCGTCGAGCGCGTGACGTCCAGCCCGCCGAGGAACATCCACTGGAAGGGATCCAGGGTCCCGAAGAGAAGTCGAGCCATGATGTCCACGCCCAGCTGCCGCTGGAACTCGATGGTCTGCAGCTGGATGGCCAGCGAATCCCAGGGGTCCGTCTCCGGGTGCAGCTGGTTGATGAAGTGGCCCTGGTCCTGGATGAAGAGTGTCACCGGGACGCGGTCGGGGAGCTGGCCCCGGAAGACGGCCTCGAAGCGCTGGCGCGGTGTCACCGGTCCGCTCCCCCGGGGCTCAGGCGCAGCATCGTCTCCCAGGCCTGCCGCCCGGTCTCGCTGGGGTCGCGCTGGACGGCCTCCACCTGGCCGGTGCCGTAGCGGAGCGCGCTGGCGGGCGACGGATAGGTGGCCACGATGACGCCGCGCGGGTCGAGCCCGGCGAAGAGGTCGGCGAAGTAGGGTTCCGGGTCGATGGGCGTGTAGTCGCAGACCATGATCGTGACGCGCTCGCCCATGACCTCCTGGGCCCGGAAGACCTGCTCGAATTCGCCCATGCACCAGACGTTGATACCCACCAGGCTCTCGGTCGCGAGGTAGTTCTCCAGCTGATGGCCGCCGTTGCCGCAGTAGTGCAGAGTGCCCCCGCCGAAGGTAGAGAGGACGCGGCTGTTGTAGGGCACCACGAACTCGCGGTAGAGCCGCGGCGAGAAGACGGTGCTGTCGTCGTCCGAGAGCCACACCCCGCCGACGCCGCGAGGCAGCGCGATGAGGTGCGGGAAGGCCCCGCCGTCAAGGGGCGCCCCGGCACGCTCCTTCTGCAGCCGGATCCAGTCGATGAGCACGGTCGTGCAGAAGTCCATGAGCTCGTGGACGACCGTGGGCTCCTCCGACATCCAGATGATGAGCCGCTCGAGACCGACCAGGTTGAGGGCGATGTTCAGCGGGCCCTGGTTGTCGGTGAAGCTGATGGGCAGGTCCGAGTTGGCCCGGAAGTGGTCGATGCAGGCGAGCACCCGGGGCATGAGGCCGTCGCGCTCCGGGTCGGGGGGCACGAGGCGGGCGACCGCTACGGGCTCCGTGATGGCCGGCCCCTCCACGGCCGGTTCCTCGCCGGGCTGGAAGACGATGGGGCAGCCCAGCGCGCTGGGCACCACGACGGTCCCGTACCAGGGGAACAGGAAGGGCACGTAGACGTCGTCGTAGGCGGCCAGGTGGGCGGCCATCTTGGCTTCCTGGAACGCCTGCATGGCGGCGTAGCCGCCCGGCTCGAAGTAGTCCTCCGGGATGAGCGCGGGGTCCTCGCCGGTGATCCAGTAGTTGACGTCGCCGATCAGGAGCGGCGGTGCCTGGACCGGGTCATGGCGGTAGGCGGCGCGGAGGCGCTCGAGGGACCGCTCGTTGCGTGTCGCCAGGTCGGCCGTATCGATGGTGGGCATGGGCAGCCTCCCGTAGCAGTGCTCGCCCCGCGAGCGTGACGGACATGCGCACTGGTCCACCAGAGCCGAAGGGCTCAGGCCGCGCGGCACCGGCGGCCCTCTCCGCCAGACCGCGGCGATGGCGGTGACGGGCTCCTCCGGGTCAGCGGCGTTCGGCGGTCTGGACGGGCAAGTCTGCGCCGTCGGCGAGCAGGATCCGCCTCCGCGATCGGTGGCTCGGGCGTGGCTGGCTCGGCGCGCTGCGCTCGCAGGACCACCACGATGCCGGCGCTCGTGACCAGCAGGCCCAGCAGATCCAGCAGGCTGAACGGTTCGCCCAGGACCAGGATGCCGGTGACGATGCCGACGACCGGCACGGCCAGGTAGCCGATGCTGGTGGTCGTGGGCCCGATGGCGCGTACGATCGACTGACTGGCCCAGAAGGCGAAGGCGGTCGCCAGCGCCCCGGAGTACAGGATCACCAGGACCACGCCAGGCCCCCAGTCGATCGCGGCCAGCTGGTCGCGCTCCAGGATGATGGCCAGGATGACCATCGGCACGAGGGCGACCAGGAGCTGCCAGATCTGGACGTCGAAGGGGGTGCCCTCCCAGCGGTGGGCGCGCACGTGGACGAGCGCTGTCGCCCCGGCCATGGCACCCAGCAGCAGCAGGGCGCTCCCGGCAAGCACCTGCGGCGAGGTCCAGTCGATGGCGGCCGGGTTCAGGAGCAGCACGAGACCACCGAGGCCGAGGGCCAGGCCGAGCAGTTCGGGTCGCGTGGGCAGCACCCGGGCGACGACGGCCACGATGGGCACGACCCAGAGCGGCAGGGTATAGGCGAGGATCGACGCCCGCCCGGCCTCCACGAAGGGCAGGGCCAGGTTCATGCTGCCGATGCCAGCGGCGATGGCCAGCAGGCCGTAGGAAACGACGATCGGCACATCGGCTCGGGCGGGTCGGCGCAGCCGCCCCGCCCCTCGCATGAGTGCCGCCAGGACGATGATGGCCACCAGCAGGCGCAGCATGGCGTAGGTGAACGGCGGAATGCTCTCCAGGCCGATCTTGGCCACCACCCAGTGGCAGCCCCAGACGATGACGAGAGCACCCAGGAGCAACCAGGCGCGACCGGTGGCTGACCGAGCCCAGGCGGTCATCGAACGCGGCGACCCAGCATCCCCGCGGCTCAGCCGCCCGGCGGCCTGGCTTCGCGTCCGGTCACCGGGACCGCCTTGATGACATGCTCGTCGTAGCTCATGGCCAGCTGCTCGCCGGGCGCGATGACGAGCATGTCCTGCTCGTGCCAGTCGCCGTCGATGAGCTTGCGGATGAGGAGGAGCTCGCCGGCCAGCTTCTCGAACTGCCAGCCACGCTGGTCGGCGTCGACCCGCGCCCGATCCTCCGCCAGCGCAGCGGCCTCGGGGTGGGCCACGCCCATGTCCACGTACGCCGCCCGGTCGTAGTGGGACTTCCAGGCCCCCAGCGCCTCCATGAGGTAGACCGCGTTGTCCTCGCCGTACTTCTCCACGTACTCCTGGTAGGTGGCCCGCGAGGCGGCGTCAGACACGGCCCCGACGCCACCGAAGGCACTGCCATCGTCGGTCCGCTCCAGGTAGTCCTGGACGTACCAGTAGGTGCCGGGATGCCCCAGGAACTCGCCGCTGTAGCGGTCGCGTGAGCCCAGGAAGAGCGTGATGCAGTCGTGTGCGCGGGGCACCACGAGGGGGATGGCGACCGGCCCGCAACCCGGCGATGGCGCCGCCGCAGAGTCCGTAGGCGAGGACGACCGCATCGTACGGTGCACCGACCTCGTCGATCTGCCCCTGCAGGATCGTGCGCAGGTTCGGCGGATCGTCGTGGAGGCCACGACGGTTGAGGCTCACATCCACGACGTGCGGGGAGCGGGCGGCGCAGAGGTAGACGCTCCGCGAGAGCACCTCGCAGGTCAGCGCCAGGATGCGCTGCTGCCTCCGTGGTGCCGCGCCGGGGCCGGCCGGGCTGGTCACCCCCCGGCCCTGCCATACGTCAGCACCGTGTCGAAGGCGGCCTCGATGTTCTGTGGCGGCACGAAGGCCTGGATGTTGTGGACGGTGGCGAAGACGAAGCCACCGCCCGGCGCGAGGTCGTCGATGCGCCGCTTGACCTCATCGCGGACCTCGTCGGGCGTGCCGAAGGGCAATACGCGCTGGGTGTCCACGCCACCGCCCCAGAAGGTCACGTCCTTGCCGTAGGCCGCCTTGAGACGCTTCGAATCCATGCCCTCCGCGCTCACCTGGACGGGGTTGATGATGTCCACCCCGATCTCGATGAGGTGCGGGATGAGATCGAAGACGGCGCCGCAGCCGTGGTAGAAGAGCTTGGCGTCGGTGCGAGCCTTGATGGCCTCGATGAGGCGCTTCTGGCGCGGCTTGATGACCTCCACGTATGCTCTCCGGGCTGATCATCCAGCCCTGCTGGGTGGCTACGTCGTCCCAGAACGTGAAGACGTCGATGAGCTCGCCGACCTGGCCCAGGTAGCGGTCGATCGATTCGATGTAGATGTCCGTGATGCCATCCACGAGCCGCGCCGTGAACTCTGGGGACGTGAGCATGGCCATCATGAAGCTCTCCATGCCCATCACCCGGCAGCCCTGCTCGAAGATGCCGCCGCCGATGACGCCGGAGCCCACCAGCGCGTAGTCGGTGGTGGCGCGGAGCTCCTCGGCTCGCCGGCGCAGCCGGGCGCTCACCTCCGGCGGGTCGGGCTCCGGCCAGCGGTAGGCGTCCAGGGCCTTCAGCGTCGGCTCGGTGATGGGGAACTCCACCCAGTCGTAGTAGAGGGGCTTGTCCTTGGGCATGCGCATCTTGCTGCCCCAGCGGTCCCACATGGCCCAGTACTCGCCATCGTCGATGATCTCGACCCCGCCGACATGGGCCATGGGCAGCTGGACCATGCGCGTATCCACCTCGAAGCGGGCCAGCACGTCCTCACCGCAGTAGGGCAGCTGCTGGACCTCGTCGTAGATGGTGATGGACTCCTCGGGCAGGCCGAGGTGCGCCCGCAGCGGGATGTAGGCCGTCTTCGTGATGGACGTGACCGGGGTCGCCCCCAGGTCGATGGGGACCCGGTCGGGCTCCCGGTGGTCGAGTGTGGCAAGGATGCGCTCGCGCGGTGTCATGGCCGATCCCTTCCCAGTGCTTCGATCAGGCGTGTGCAGTGCCGAAGGTGTAGGCGCCACCCGGTGCCTCGACGAACAGGATGTGCTGCTCGGCGTCGCCGAGCCCTCGCTCTCGCATCAGGTCGGCGAACTCGCCGAGCAGGTATGTCCAGCCGGGCTGGCCACCGAACTGCGTCCAGTAGCCCTGCCGGGCGGCATCCAGGCCCAGCGTGATGTGGCCCAGCAGGCCGTCCTCGGCCGCCCACTCGAGCAGCTGCAGCGTGCCGTTGGGCTTCTCCTTCCAGCGGAAGCCCTGGTCGTACTCGACCCGGGCGCCGGTGGCGGCGATGTCGCGCAGGTAGGCCCGGTCGACGATCTTGTCGACGTGGGACAGCACGATGTGGGCCGGGTCGCCGCCGTGCCTGACCAGCAGCTCGACCTGCTCGAGCGCCCCGGTGCCACCCTCGCAGTGGGTGAGGATGGGACAGCCCGTCTGGTGCTGGGCCATGGCGGCGGCCGCGAAGACCTTCTCGTCGCGAGCCGATGGGCCGCCGGTCGAGCCGGCGATCTTCATCACGCCGGCCTTGTGCGGCGTGCGTTTGACGATGGGTCCGTTGTAGTCGAGCTCGTCGATGCCCTCCTCGATGTCGGCCACGAAGAGCCCGCCGATCTCCTCGGCGGAGAGGCGCACCGACCAGTGTCGATCGTGGTAGTAGCGCTCGTGGTGCAGGCCGGATGGCGCGATGACGTTGACACCGCTGCGCTGCGCGATCTCGGCCAGCATGAGCACGTCGCGCCCGCAATCGGCGGGCATGGCGTCCACGACCGTGCGCAGGCCCATGGCCTGGACCGGGGCCAGCTCGGCGACGGCCTTGTCCACGTCGGCCAGCTCGAAGTCGGGGAACAGCTGGACGGGACGGCCACCGTGGATGACGAGATGCTCGTGGGCGTAGACGATGCCCAGCTCGTCTGGGCTGATGTCCCCGAGGACGGTTCGGGCGAAGGGCATGCGGGCCTCCTCTCAGGCTGGGTCAGGTGCGGCGGCCGATGACGAGGGGGCGGCATCGTCGGCAGCCTGCATGACGAGGGCGACAGCGCCGAGCACGCCGGCATGGTCGGAGCGCTCGGCACGAAGGATGGGGATGATGCGCTCCTTGGGGTAGCGGAAGGCGTAGCGGTCGACGTAGGCCTGGACCTGCGGCAGGAAGTGGTCCGCATGCGCCATGGGGCCCCCGGCGAGCACGACGACCTCGGGATCGTAGGCGTGGATGGCGGTCACGACGGTGGCGCCGAGGTCGCGACAGAACTCGGTCATGATCTCCCTGGCCACGCGGTCGCCGGCTGCTGTGCCCTGCACCAGCGTGCGGAAGGTGATGTGGCCGGGCTCGCGCTCGTACGCAGCGGTGATGGAGGAGGGGACCTTGCGGGCGACGTAGTCGCGCATGCGGCCGACCACGGCGTTGGCGGAGACGAGGGTCTCGGCGCAGCCGATGTTGCCGCACAGGCAGGTGCGACCGGCCACGTCGATGGTGGCGTGGCCGAAGGAGACGCCTGCCGCCAGGTTGCGGCTGACCAGCAGGCGTCCGCCGATGATGGCGCCGGCGCCGACACCGGTGCCCAGCGTCAGGCCGACCACGTCCTGGTAGCCGCGCGCGGCCCCGAAGTGCCACTCCGCGAGCGTGGCCGCGGCGCCATCGTTGACGCAGCGGACCGGCACACCCAGGCGCTCCTCGAGTCGCTCGCGCATGGGGAAGTCCTCGATGCCGGGGACCTTGCCGGGCAGGTTGCGCACGCCGAAGGTGCCTTCCACGACGCCCGGGGCGGCGACACCGACCCCTCGCAGCGTCTCCGCGCCCTGCCTGGCGATGGCCGCGTCAGCATAGGCGAGCAGCTTCCCCCAGACGACGGCGAAGGGCTCGTGGCCGGTGTCCTCGAGGTGCGTGCGGTGGACCTGCCCGTCCTTCGTGACGACGCCGGCCTTGCTGCGCGTGCCGCCGATGTCGAAGCCGAGCCACCACTCCACCGGCCTGGTCACGCCGGGACCTCGGCCTCCGGGTGGGACGGTGCGGCCGCCATCTCGAGCACCGCGCCGTCGCGGCGCAGGCGGTCCCGGAGGACGCTGACGTCCACGTCGCGCGGTTCGATGCGGTCGGCGATGGCCATCGCCGCGGCGGTGCCGGCCGCCTGCCCCATGGCCATCGTCTGGGCCATGGAGCGTACCGACGCGTGCGCGTCGTGGGTGGCCGAGAAGCAGCGTCCCGCGACCAGGGTGTTGGCGGCGTCGCGCACGATGAGCGTGCGGTAGGGGATGCCCACGACCTCGCCATCGGGCAGGTACTGCCAGCGCGTGTCCGCGCCGGGATGGTGGTCCTCGATGGGGGCACCGCAGAGCCCGATCTCGTCCTCGAACCGGCGCGCGCCCAGCACGTCCTCGCGACTGAGGCGGTAGTCCCCGTAGACGCGCCGGGTCTCCCGGACGCCGATCTGGGTGGACAGCGCGACCAGCGAGGCGTGCTCGTAGCCGGGCACGTGGTCGCGCAGGAAGCGGGCGTACTCCACGGCCTGGCGGCGCCCGGCCATCTCCGCCTCCGCCAGCAGCGCCGGATCGGTGGCGTTGATGAGCACGCCGTCCCGCTCGCGGAACGAGGGGATCCGGGTCATCACGGTCGCGATCATGCCCTCGATGGGCGTGACGTGGTCGCTGCCCTCACGGCGGGGCAGGTCGTACTCGCCCGAGGCAGCCGCGGCAGCCATGCGCTCATGGACCTCGGCCGTGCTGATCTGCCGGCGCCTGGCCAGGTCCACGTTGACCATCTTGAAGGTCGTGGTCAGCGTCTGGGCCGGCGCCTCCGCGCCGGCCAGCTCGTAGCCGAAGCCGGCGTGGTGGCAGAGGTCGGCGTCGCCGCTGGCATCGACGCAGACGCTGCCGCGCACGCGTGCCAGCCCGGCCTTGGTGGCCACCAGCAGCTCCTCCACGCGGCCGTCACGGACGACGGCATCCTGGAGGAAGGCATGCAGCATGACGCGTACCCCGGCGGCGGTGGCGAGGCGTTCCCAGACGAGCTTGAGGTGCTCGGCGTTATAGGTCACCCCGGTGCCGGCACCGTAGGTGTTGGGCCGCTCCACCACGGGGCCCAGCTCGCGCAGCCCGGCGACCACGTCATCGGAGATGCCGCCGGCGATCTTGATGGCACTGCTGCCGGGCGTGTAGAAGCCGTAGAACGTGTCCAGGACGGCCGTGCTGGTACCGCCCATGAAGCCCTGCTTCTCGATGAGCAGCACCGCGGCACCGCCCCTGGCTGCGGCGATGGCGGCACAGGCACCCGCGGTGCCCGAGCCGACCACGACCACGTCGGCGCTGGCCAGCAGCGGCGGGGAGATGAGCATCTGGTCAGCCGGCCTGTGCGCAGCGGCCATCGTTCAGGCCTCCTCCCAGGACTCCGGCACGGCGAGCGCGCCGTCGCCGTCGTAGGTGCGCTTGATGCGGCGGAAGTACTCCTCGTAGACACGCTCGAGTTGCTCCTCGCCCACGGCGCTGCCCACGAAGTGGGGGCTGGTCAGGACGGTGGGGATGACGCCGCGTTCCACGAGCAGCTCGGCGGTCCTCGTCTTGAGGGCGTTGACGACGGCGATGGCGCCGATGGAGCTGACCGGGCCGACCTTGAAGGGGATGCCCTCGATCTGCGTGACGGCATCGCCGGGTGGGCTGCAGTTGTCGATGGTGATGTCCGCGATCTCGGCCAGCTTGCGGCCGGAGGGATGGCGAGATGGCGTGGCCTCGGTGTGCTGCAGCGACGTCACCGCCACCACGGGCAGGCCCATCGCCCTGGCCAGCAGGGCCAGCTCGATGACGGTGCCGTTGATGCCCGTGGAGCTGAAGATGAGGAAGGCGTCGCCGGGGTGGATCTTGAACTGCTGCAGGATGATGCGCGCGAACCCGGGCACCTTCTCGAGGTACATGGCCTGGCGCAGGCCGTTGGGCCCCACGACCCCGACGTGGTTCGAGAGCGCCAGCTCCGCGATGGGGTGGAAGCCCGGGTAGGAGCCGATGCGCGGGAACATCTCCTCGGTGTTCATGCGCGAGTGGCCGGAGCCGAAGACGTGCACCAGGGCGTCTGCTGCGATGGCGTCGGCGAAGATGGCGCTGGCCTTGTCGATGGCCTGCGTCTGGGTGGTGGCGACCTGCTCGAGGACCTCTCGAGCAGTCGCCAGCCAGCGATCGGAAGCGGTCACCCGGATCTCCTTCTGCTGTCGGTGGCTCGTGTGGGTAGGCCAGGGATGGGTACCCGGGTGCCGTCGTCCGGGCGGCGCTCCGTGATGCCAGCACCATCGACGGTGCGCCGGAAGAGGTAGCGCGAGCGGTCCCCGCGCAGGAGCACGTGACCCAGCGCCACCACCACGCCATGCGTGTCGGTGGTGATGCGCCGGGTGAGCAGGGCCGTGGTATGGGGCGGCACGCCCAGGAGCTGGCACTCGCGTGGCGTGAGGATGACCGGTTCGAGCGTCTCCTGGGCCTCGGCCACCATCCGCCCGTAGTCCGTGCGCAGGATCTCGTACAGGGAACGGTGCTCCAGGTCCGCTTCGGCCAGCCCCGGGAAGAGCTCAGCGCGCAGGTGTGCCGTGTCCAGCACCATCGGCTCGCCGTCGCCGCTGCGCAGCCGCTCGATGACGACGAGGGCGTCACCGGGCAGGCAGCCCAGGTCGCTCGCAAGCTGCCGGCTGGCCTCGATGACCTCGACGCCGATGACGCGTGTGGTCAGCGACATGCCGTGCTGCCGCATGGCATCGCGGATGGAGAAGACACCCGCGAGAGGGAGCTGCAGGCGCGGGCGGGTCACGAACGTGCCGCGGCCCTGGTGCCGGCTGATGAGCCCGCGCTCCTCCAGCTCTCCGAGGGCCTGGCGCAGGGTGGAGCGGGAGACGTCGAAGTCCCGGCATAGCTGCCGCTCCGGCGGCAAGCGCTCGCCTTCCTGCCAGATGCCGGAGGCGATGAGCTGCTCTGCCCGGCTGGCCACCAGCGAGTAGAGCGGTTCTCCGGTCACGACCGCGCCTCCACGCAGCGAGTCTAGCAGGATGGTCTGATTGGTACATACCTTTTCGACCGGACCCCTGCCGTCGGGGAAGCTCGCCCGGGTACCGTATGATGCCGGCGCGGGCGCGCCACGCCGGGTGCGACAGGCCGGTCCAGAGGAGAGCAGGGCATCATCGTGGTCACGACTGCGCACCAGGGATCCCGTGGCGGTCTCGACCCGGACGAGCGTCGGCGTGCGCGGGATCGAGCGCCTGCCCGGGGTCCTGCGCGAGCGCATCCTCGTGCTCGACGGCGCCATGGGCACGATGCTCCAGGCGCACCAGCTGACCGAGGCCGATTTCCGGGGTCAGCGCTTCGCCGACCATCCACGCGACCTGCGCGGTGCCAACGACCTGCTCTCGCTGACCCGGCCCGATGTCGTGCATGACATCCACGCCCGCTACCTTGCCGCAGGCGCGGACATCATCACCACCAACACCTTCAACGCCACGCGCATCTCCATGGCCGACTACGCGCTGGAGCCGTATGTCGAGGAGATGAACCGCGAATCGGCTCGGCTGGCCCGCCAGGCGGCCGATGCAGCCGAGGCGGCCGATGCCGCCGAGCGCCGATGCCGCGCCCCGACCCCGCTGGGTGGCCGGCACCCTGGGGCCGACCAACCGCACCGCCTCGCTGTCGCCGGACGTCAACGACCCAGGTGCACGCAACATCGACTTCGAGGGATTGGCGGCCGCGTACCACGAGGCCGCCCGGGGCCTGGTCTCCGGTGGTGCCGACCTGCTCGTCATCGAGACCGTCTTCGATACGCTCAACGCCAAGGCGGCCATCTTCGGCGTGGAGACGCTCTGGGAGGAGCTGGGCTACCGCCTGCCGCTCATCATCAGCGGCACCATCACCGACCTCTCTGGACGGACGCTCTCAGGCCAGACGGTGGCGGCCTTCTGGAACAGCGTGCGTCACGCCCGACCCCTGGCGGTCGGTCTGAACTGCGCGCTCGGCGGCAGGCAGCTGCGTCCCTACGCCCAGGAGCTCGCCGGCCTGGCCGACACCTTCCTGTCGCTGTACCCCAATGCCGGGCTGCCCAACGCCTTCGGGGAGTACGAGGAGACGCCCCGCGACACCTCCGCGGTGCTGGGCGAGCTGGCCGCCGACGGCGTCGTCAACATCGTGGGCGGCTGCTGCGGCACGGGACCCGACCACATCGCCGCCATCGCCGCTGCCGTGCGCGGTCTCGCCCCCCGGCCGGTCCCGGTCATCGAGCGGCGCACCCGCCTGGCCGGCCTGGAGCCGCTGGACATCGGCCCCGACAGCCTCTTCGTCAACGTCGGCGAGCGTACCAACGTCACCGGGTCGCGCCGTTTCGCGCGGCTCATCCGCGAGGGGCAGTACGGCGAAGCCGTGGAGGTGGCCCGCCAGCAGGTGGAGAGCGGTGCCCAGGTGCTGGACATCAACATGGACGAGGGCATGCTCGACTCCGAGGCGGCCATGACGCGCTTCGTGAGACTCCTTGCGGTGGAGCCGGACATCAGCCGGGTGCCCTTCATGCTCGACTCGTCGAAGTGGTCGGTCATCGAAGCCGGGCTGCGCGCAGCGCAGGGTCGGCCCGTCGTCAACTCCATCTCGCTCAAGGAGGGCGAGGCGGAGTTCCTGCGCCAGGCGCGTCTGGCACGGCGCTACGGCGCGGCCGTGGTGGTGATGGCCTTCGACGAAGCCGGTCAGGCCGAGACGGTCGAGCGCAAGGTGGACATCGCGCGGCGTGCCTACGACCTGCTCACCGCGCAGGCCGGTTTCGATCCAGAGGACATCATCTTCGACCCCAACATCTTCGCCATCGGCACGGGCATCGAGGAACACACCGGCTACGCGGTGGCCTTCATCGAGGCCGTGCAGCGGATCAAGACCGAGCTGCCCGGCGTGCTCACGAGCGGCGGTGTCTCCAACGTCTCCTTCTCCTTCCGGGGCAACGATCCGGTGCGTGAAGCCATCCATGCGGTCTTCCTGTACCACGCCATCGCGGCGGGGCTGGACATGGCCATCGTCAACGCCGGCGCGCTACCGGTCATCGATGACCTCGATCCCGACCTGCGCGAGCGCGTCGAGGACCTCGTGCTGGATCGCCGGCCCGATGCCACCGAACGGCTGCTGCAGATCGCCGAGGGTGCCCGCAGCGCTGCGACCGGGACCGAACGGGACCTGGCGTGGCGCGAGGCTCCGGTCGAGGAGCGCCTCCGCCACGCCCTCATCGAAGGCATCAGCGACTGGATCGTCGAGGACACCGAGGAGGCGCGCCTGGCGGCGGAGCGGCCGTTGCACGTCATCGAGGGACCGTTGATGGCAGGCATGGGCGTGGTCGGCGACCTCTTCGGCAGTGGCCGCATGTTCCTGCCCCAGGTAGTCAAGTCCGCCCGGGTCATGAAGCAGGCCGTGGCGCATCTGGTGCCCTGGATCGAGGCCGAACGGGTCAGCCGCGGCGAGACGGGAGACGGCGATGGCGGTGGCGGCCAGCGGCGAGCGGCCGGCCGGATCGTCATGGCCACCGTCAAGGGCGATGTCCACGACATCGGCAAGAACATCGTCGGGGTCGTGCTCGGCTGCAACGACTACGAGGTCATCGACCTGGGCGTGATGGTGCCGTGGACGCGCATCCTCGAGACGGCCCGGGAGGTGGATGCCGACCTCATCGGTCTGTCCGGTCTGATCACGCCCTCGCTCGAGGAGATGCGCGTGGTCGCCACGGAGATGGAGCGTGAGGGCATGACCCTGCCGCTGCTCATCGGTGGCGCCACCACCTCCAGGGCCCACACCGCGGTCAAGCTGGAGCCGGCCTACAGCGGCCCGGTCGTGCATGTCGATGACGCCTCACGCGCGGTCGGCGTCGCGGCTGCGCTGCTGGATCCGGTCGGGCGGGACGCCTTCGTGCAGCGCGTGCGCGCCGAGTACGCCGAGGCCCGCCGCATCCACGAGGGGCGCTCCTCGCCCGCTCGGCGCGTCCCGCTGGCGGAGGCACGTGCCAGGCGGATGCGCATCGACTGGGACGCCGCGGATGCGCCCAGGCCGGTCCGCCCGTCGTTCCTCGGCGTGCGCGCCTTCGCGGACCACCCCATCGCGGACCTGGTCGAGGTCATCGACTGGGGGCCCTTCTTCTCCACCTGGGAACTGCGCGGCCGCTACCCGGAGATCCTCTCCGACCCGGCGGTGGGTGCAGCGGCCCGGGAGCTCTTCGACGACGCGCAGGCGATGCTCGCCCGGATCATCCGGGAGCGCCTGCTGCGGGCCGACGCGGTGGTGGGGTTCTGGCCCGCCGCATCGACCCCCGACGATGACATCGTGCTCTGGGCCGACGAGGGCCGCGCGACCGAGCTGGCGCGCCTCCACACCCTGCGCCAGCAGGTCATCCGGGACGACGACCGCCCGGACCTGGCGCTGGCCGACTTCACGGCCCCGGTCGAGAGCGGCGTGGCCGACTTCGTGGGCGCCTTCGCGGTGACGACCGGGCATGGCCTGGCCGGTTCACGGGCGCATTTCGAGGCCGCCCATGACGACTACTCGGCCATCCTGCTCACCGCCCTGGCTGACCGGCTGGCGGAGGCCTTCGCCGAGCGCCTGCACGAGAAGGTGCGCCGCGAGCTGTGGGGCTACGCGCCTCACGAGCGTCTTGACCATGCCTCGCTCATCGAGGAGTCGTTCCAGGGTATCCGACCGGCACCGGGCTATCCGGCCTGCCCCGACCATACCGAGAAGCGCACGCTGCTCGGGCTGCTGGAGGCGGAGTCCAGGGCCGGCATCTCGCTGACCGAGTCGATGGCCATGCTGCCGGCGGCCTCGGTCAGCGGCTACTACTTCTGGCATCCGCAGGCGCGCTACTTCGGCCTTGGCCGCATCGGCCGTGACCAGCTCGAGGACTACGCCAGGCGCAAGGGCTGGACGATCGCCGAAGCCGAGCGCTGGCTGGCTCCCAACCTGGCCGAGTAGCGCTACGCCGGACTGGTGCGCCCCCGAGCCCGCGGCGTCTACCGCGCCACCTGGGGCAGTGCCGCGAGGTACGCCGCGTAGGGCCCGATCGAGGGGTTGTCGCGGGCGAGGACGTGGACGCTGCTGCCTCCGCTGGTACTGAGGACGAGGTTGACGGCGGCGTTCGGGGCATCGTCGATCCAGGCTGCGCCACTGAGGTTCGCGATCGGGATGTAGGTGGTATCGGTACCGTAGATGGCCTGCCAGCGGTAGGCGTAGGCCTGGCCCCTGCCAACGATCTTGAGCTCTCGGCCATCGGTCAGGTGCATCGACTCCTGAAGCCGCTTGTCGGCGACCCGGAAGAGGAGGCGGCGGGCTGCGCTCGACCCGCGAGACGCGACGGCTGCGCTGCCCTGGACGGCCAGGAGGCGCATGCCGGTCGAGCGCTGCTCTTCCTGTGCGAGCAGTCGCTCGAACAGGAAGCTGAGTTCGCCTTCGTGGACCGCCGGTCGCATCCCCGGCGGGGTCTGCGGATCCTGCGCGCCGTAGCGCTGCCGGACCAGGTCGACGATGCGCGACATGAGATCCTGCCCCACCGTGTTATAGGGCAGGTCATAGGGTCGGCCGGCCACGGCGAGGTGCAGGTTGCCGCGCAGCAGGGCCTCGTCCACGCGCAGGTGCTGCACATCGCGATACGGGAATGTGTCCGAGCGCACGGCGTGCCCGACGCGCTGCAGGACCAGCATGTCGTCGGCGTACAGGCAGACCAGGTAGTCGTACAGGTCCATGCCGGGGTGCGCATCGCGCCGTGCGACCGGCCGAGGATCTTGACGGACAGAAGCGCTGGCTCGGACCTGTCGAGGAAGGGCTTGAACAGCGGCGGCGGCAGGTCCTCGTCCGAGATCTCGATGGCCCAGGGGCCGAAACGGTCGTACTCGTGCTGACGCTCGTTCATCGGATCTCACCGGTCAGGCTACCACCGTGCCCTCGCGCCGGCCGAGCGCCAGCGATCCGTGTCGAGCATCGGCGCGTACCTGCGGTGCGCTACGTCGTCGATCGGGTCAAAGGTGGCGGAGTGCCTGCGCCAGGTCACAGGTGGCGAATCGCCTGCGCCAGATCGGCGATGAGGTCGTCGGGGTCCTCCAGCCCGATGTGCAGGCGCACCAGTCGGCCGTCGTGGGACGGCACCTCCGCCTTGGCAGCCGTCACTCCTTCGGGCCGCGGGCGACGCCGCGCGGGCAGCACGAGGCTCTCGAAGCCGCCCCAGCTGGCGCCGAGGCCGAAGAGCTCGAGCGACTCGACGAACCGCGCCATGCCCGCGTCGTCGCAGGGCCGCAGCTCGATGGTGAACAGGCCCGGGGCACCGCTGAATTGGGCGCGCCAGAGGTCATGGTCGGGATCGGAAGGCAGAGCCGGGTAGAGCACCCGTTCGACCTGCGGCTGCTGCTCCAGCCAGTGTGCCACGCGCAGGGCATTGTCCTGGTGCCGCTCCATGCGGACGCTCAGCGTCCGCAGCCCGCGAAGACCCAGCCAGCACACGTCTGGGGCTGCGGTCGAGCCGTGGAGGCGGCACCACTCGCGCGTCGTCGCCAGGCTCTCGTAGCTGCCCGTGACCAGGCCGAGCATGATGTCGGAATGACCGCCGATGTACTTGGTGGCGGCGTGGATGGAGATGCCCACGCCCAGCCCGTGGGCATCGAAGTACCGCGGTGTGCCCCACGTCGAGTCGCACGCCAGCGGCACGTCGAATCGGGCCGTCAGCGCGGCGACCGTGCGCACGTCGATCAGGCGCATGGTCATCGAGGTCGGGACCTCGATGTACACCAGGCTGGTGCGTTCATCGAGGCGCGCCTCCAGGTCTGCGACCGAGGTGAAGACCTCGACGTCGCACCTGGCGCGCAGCTGCTGTTCCACGAATTCGCGCGTCGGCTCGTAGATGCCGTCCTGGACGAGGATCTTGGCCGCCGGGCTGGCGTGCGCGGCCAGGACCGCCGCGATGGCCGAGAGGCCGCTGGCGGTGGCGATGCACGACTCGGTGTCGCACAGTTCGGCCATGGCCGTCTGGAGCTCGAACGTGGTGGCCGTCCCGTAGAGACCGTAGCGCGGTGCCTCGTAGGCGATGCCCTCGCGTGCCTCCCGCAGCTCGCTGAGCGACTCGAAGAGTGTCGTGGAGGCGCGCACCAGGGGCGGGTTCACGGCTTGCAGGCGATACCCGGAGGTGCGTCCGAGGTGTGCCAGCCTGGTGTCGAAGCGGGTCATGCGTCCATCATCGCCGAACGGCTGCCCCCATGGCGCTGCGGTGCGGGAGAAGCCACGATGAAGCCCGTGCAGTGCGAGCGCGCGGCAGAAGCCCCGATGCAGTGCGGTAGAAGCCCCGGTGCAGCGCCGATCGTCACGCTACCGGGATGGATGACCTGCGCGTCGGTGCCGCCTTTCGCGCCGTTCGGGTGCGTCGCCGCTGGCGCCAGTCGGACGTCGCCGCCCGGGCTGGTGTGTCACGCGCGTTCGTCTCGCTGCTGGAGCGCGGGCACCTCGATAGGGTGTCACTGGCGACCCTGCGCCAGGTGGCGCGCACCCTCGACATCCGCGTCGATCTGTACGCCCGCTGGCGAGGCGGGTCGCTTGATCGCATGCTCAACGTGCGCCACTCACGGTTGGCGGAGTCGGTGGCGGTCCTGTTCGCAGCCCTGCCTGCGTGGCTGCATCGCACCGGAGGTCTCGTTCTCCGTCTACGGAGAGCGCGGGGTGATCGACATCCTGGCCTTCCATGCCGCCAGCGGCTGTCTGCTCGTCATCGAGCTGAAGACGGAGATCGTCGACATCAACGAGCTTGTCGGGACGCTGGACCGCAAACACCGTCTCGCTCTCGGGATCGCGAGGGAGCGGGGCTGGCAGGCGAGGACGGTGAGCCGATGGGTGATCGTCAGCCGGAGCAGGACCAACCTGCGTCGTGTCGATGCACACCGAGCCATGCTGCGAGCCGCATTCCCGGATGATGGCCGGACGATGCGCGCGTGGCTGCGCTCACCCGGCCGCCCAGTGAGTGCCCTCTCGACTTGGTCAGATGCTACTCCGGGTAGCACGAGTCGCAGCAGTGGCCCGCGTGCTCGCGGCCGGGGCCACGGGGCTGAGCGCACGTGAGCGTGGAACTGGGCCCCTGAGCGGGCGACAGGGCCCGGCCGCGGCCCCGAGCCGGCCGGAGAGCCAGGCATGATGGCCGGGCGCTACCCGGGTTGGCATCTGGCCAAGATCCGATGGCGGCTGCCGACGAGGAGACCGATGCCGACGAGTCACGCAGACGATGCGCCAAGGAGACGAGCGATGCGGACAGGGCGAAGCTGCTCTCGCGATCGCGGCCGCCCACAGCAGCACAGGCCACCGCCCGCGCCTGTGCGGTGGCGCGCCACAGGCCACCGCCCGTGCGGTGGCGCGCCGGTCAGCCCACCGGCACCACGTCGCTGCGGGAGCTGGACCTGGCGGGCAGGAGCGACGGCCGCCCGGTGAGGTACTCGTCGACCGCGCGGGCGCACTCGCGACCCTCCGTGATGGCCCAGACCACGAGCGACTGCCCGCGCCGCATGTCCCCGGCCACGAAGACGCCCGCTCGCGGCGTCTGATAACCCCTCGCCGAGCAGTTGCCCCGGCCGTCCTTGTCCAGGCCGAGGTCATCGAGGACGGCATGCTCGGGGTGCAGGAAGCCCATGGCCAGCAGCACCAGCTGGGCCGGCAGCTCGTGCTCGCTGCCGGCGCATCTCCTGCGGCGCCCCCGAGGACCAGTCGGCACGCACGGCCTGGATGGCTCGCACGGCGCCGGAGTCGTCGGTCAGGAAGGCCTTCGTCAGCACCGCCCAGTCACGCGCTGCCCCCTCGGCCTGGGAGCTCGAGGTGGAGAACATGCGCGGTCCCGGGTGCACCGGCCACGGTGTCGCCGCCGTGCGCCCCTCCGGCGGCCGGGGCATGATCTCGATCTGGGTGACGGAGCGCGCCCCCTGCCGGATCGACGTGCCCACGCAGTCAGAGCCGGTATCACCGCCGCCGATGACCACGACGTCCTTGCCGCTGGCCAGGATCCTCCGTTCCCGCAGGGATCACGTCGCCCGCGATGCGGCGGTTCGACTGGGCCAGGAAGGCCATGGCGAACTCGACGCCATGCGCGTCGCGGCCGGGGACGGGCAGGTCTCGCGGCACGGTAGAACCGCCCGCCAGCACGATGGCATCGAACGTCGCCGTGAGCTGGGCGGCAGGGTAGTCCACGCCGACATGGACACCCGTGCGGAACTCCACGCCCTCCGCCTGCAGGAGACTCGAGGCGGCGGTCCAGGACGTCCTTGCCCAGCTTGAAGTCGGGGATGCCGTAGCGGAGCAGGCCACCGATCCGGTCGGCGCGCTCGAAGACGGTCACCGCGTGCCCGGCGCGATCGAGCTGATCGGCGGCAGCCAGCCCGGCCGGGCCGGATCCGACGATGGCCACCGTCCGCCCGGTGCGCTGGTGAGGTGGGCGTGGCGCGGCCCAGCCCTCCGCAAAGGCACGCTCGATGATGGCGGCCTCGATGGCCTTGATGGCCACGGGTGGCTTGTCGATGCCGAGCACGCAGGCCGACTCGCACGGCGCAGGGCAGACCCGGCCGGTGAACTCGGGGAAGCTGTTGGTGGCGTAGAGGGCCTCCAGCGCGCGCTGCCACTTGCCGCGGTAGACGTGGTCATTGAAGTCGGGGATGACGTTTCCCAGCGGGCAGCCGTCATGGCAGAAGGGCACCGCGCAGTCCATGCAGCGGGCGCCCTGCTGCTGCAGCTCCGCCGGCGCCATGGGCAGCGCGAACTCCCGCCAGTGGCGGATGCGCTCCTCGGCTGGCTCGTAGGCCGGGGTCTGGCGGGCGAACTCCTTGAAGCCGGTGACCTTGCCCATGACCGCCCCTACGCTGCCACCGCGGCCTCAGCCGCGAGTTCTGCCAGTGCCCGTCGATAGTCGCGCGGCATGACCTTGATGAAGCGCCGCACCTGCAGCTCCCAGCTGGCCAGGATCTGCCGGGCGCGCTCGGATCCCGCTCACCTGGGCGTGCTCCTCGACGAGGGCCCTGAGCTCGGCCACGTCGTCGGCATCGGCCAGCTCCTCGAGGTCGACCATGTCGAGGTTGACCCGCGAGCGCGAACGCGCATCGTCATCCCAGAGATACGCGATCCCGCCCGACATGCCCGCAGCGAAGTTCCGGCCGACTGGCCCCAGGATGACGACCCGTCCGCCGGTCATGTACTCGCAGCCGTGGTCGCCCACGCCCTCGACCACCACGTTGGCGCCCGAATTGCGGACGCAGAAGCGCTCGCCGGCCGGGCCCAGGATGAAGGCCTTGCCGGAGGTCGCCCCGTAGAGGGCGACGTTGCCGCAGATGACGTTCTCGTTGGGGTCGAAGGTCGCCCCTCGCGGCGGGTAGAGGATGGCCGTGCCGCCGGAGAGGCCCTTGCAGAAGTAGTCGTTGGCCTCGCCCTCGAGCTCGATGGTCAGGCCCTTCGGCGCGAAGGCCATGAAGGACTGACCCGCCGACCCGGTGGCCTTGAAGCGGATGGTGTCCTCGGGGAGCCCCGCCTCCCCGGTGCGCCGGGTGATCTCCTGGCCCAGGATGGTGCCCACCGTGCGGTGGACGTTGCGGATCTCGAAGGCAGCCTGGACCGGCTCTCCTCGCTGCAGTGCCGGCGCGGCGATGCGGATGAGCTCATTGTCCAGCGCCGTTGTCCAGGCCATGGTCCTGCGCCACCTGGTGATAGGTGCCGCTGCGATCGGTGGCGGGCATGAGACGGAGCAGGCGCGAGAGATCCAGCTGGCGAGCCTTGGGATGCTTGACGTCACGCCGGGGCGCCAGCTTGTCGACGCGACCGACCATCTCGTTCACGCTGCGGAAGCCGAGCCTGGCCATGTGCTCGCGCAGATCCTCGGCGACGAAACGGAAGAAGTTGACGACATGGTCCGGCTCGCCGGTGAAGAGCTGCCGCAGCTCCTCGTCCTGCGTAGCCACGCCCACCGGACAGGTGTTGAGGTGGCACTTGCGCATCATGATGCAGCCCATGGCGATGAGGGCGCCGGTCGCCACGCCCCATTCCTCGGCTCCGAGGAGCGTCGCCACGGCGATGTCCCGTCCGGTGCGCAGCAGTCCGTCGGTCTGGAGCACGACACGGTCGCGCAGGTGGTTCTGCATGAGCACCTGGTGGGCTTCGGCCAGACCCAGCTCCCAGGGCAGCCCGGCATGCTTGATCGACGAGAGCGGTGAGGCCCCGGTGCCGCCGTCATGGCCGGAGATGAGGATGGCATCGGCATGGGCCTTGGCGACGCCGGCGGCGACGGTTCCGACACCGACCTCGGCCACGAGCTTGACGCTGATGCGCGCCTGCGGGTTGGCGTTCTTGAGGTCGTAGATGAGCTGCTTGAGATCCTCGATGGAGTAGATGTCGTGGTGGGGTGGCGGTGAGATGAGGCCCACGTACGGCGTCGAATGACGCGTCCGGGCGATGTGCCTCTCGACCTTGTGTCCGGGGATCTGGCCGCCCTCGCCGGGCTTGGCACCCTGGGCCATCTTGATCTGCAGCTCGTCCGCGTTGACGAGGTAGTTGGAGGTCACGCCGAAGCGGCCGGAGGCCACCTGCTTGATGGCCGAGCGCATGCTGTCTCCGTTGGGCAGCGGCTCGTAGCGCACCGGGTCCTCACCGCCCTCGCCGGTGTTGGACCGGGCGCCCAGGCGGTTCATGGCGATGGCCAGCGTGGTGTGCGCCTCCCAGGAGATGGAGCCGAAGGACATCGCGCCGGTGGCGAAGCGCTTGACGATCTCGCCGGCCGGCTCGACCTCCTCGAGCGGCACCGGGCTGAGGTCGCTGAACTCGAGGAGGTGGCGCAGCGTGATGGGCGCGTCGACGTTGTCGTCGACGAGACGTGCGTACTCGCGATACAGCTCGTAGTCGTTGCTGCGCACGGCGTGCTGCAGCCCGGCGATGCGCTCCGGATCGTGGAGGTGCCGCTCGCCGCGCAGCCGCCACTGGTAGAGCCCGCCCGGCTCGAGGTCCGTGTCATCCTCCACGGCCGCGTAGGCGGCCGCATGGCGCATCAGCACTTCCCGCTCGATGGTGGGCACGTCGATGCCGCCGATGCGTGAGCTGGTACCCGGGAAGTGCTCCTCGATGACCTCGTCGGCCAGCCCCACCGCCTCGAAGATCTGGGCCCCGATGTAGGACGAGATGGTCGAGATGCCCATCTTGGACATCGTCTTGAGCAGGCCCTTGTCGATGGCCTTGAGGTAGTGCTCGCGGGCCTCCTGCTCGGCCAGGCTCTGCGGCAGAAGCTCGCGCAGGCGCATGTCCTCGATGGTCTCGAGCGCCAGATAGGGGTTGATGGCAGAGGCACCGAAGCCCAGCAGACAGGCGAAGTGGTGGACCTCACGGGCTTCACCCGTCTCCACGAGGAGGCCGCAGCGTGAGCGCAGGCCCTTGCGGATGAGGTGGTGGTGCACCGTGGAGACCGCCAGAAGCGCCGGGATGGCGGCATGATCGGAGTCCACCGGGCGGTCGGTGAGGATGATGACCTCGTAGCCATCGAGGACGTACTCCTCGGCCTCGCGACGGAGGCGGTCGAGCGCGCGCTGCATGCGACCAGGCCCGGCCGCGAAGCAGGTGGAGATGGTCTTGGCCTGGAAGTGCTGCCGATCCACCCAGCGCAGGCGCTCCAGGTCCTCGTTGGTGAGCACCGGGTGTGGCAGCTCGATGATGCGCGCGTGCTCAGGCCCGGAGGCCAGGATGTTGCCCTCGCCGCCGACGAAGGAGACCAGGCTCATGACCGTGTCCTCGCGGATGGGGTCGATGGGCGGGTTGGTGACCTGCGCGAAGAGCTGGTGGAAGTAGTCGAAGAAGCTGCGTGATTTCGAGGACAGCACTGCCAGCGGCGTGTCGTTGCCCATCGAGCCCAACGGCTCCTGGCCGTCCCTGGCCATGGGTGCCATGAGGATGCGCAGGTCCTCGAGCGAGTAGCCGAACGCCTTCTGCCTGGTCAGCACGCGACGGGTAGGCGGCTGCAGGATCTGGCGCGGCGGCTCCAGCTCGCCGAGTGGGATCTTGCCCTCGTCGAGCCACTGCTGGTAGGGTTCGGCGCCACAGATGCGCGCCTTGATCTCCTCGTCGGGGATGATCCGTCCTTCCTCCAGCGAGGCCACGAACATCTTGCCGGGCTGCAAGCGGCCCTTCAGCACGACCTTCTCGGGCGGCACCGGCAGGACGCCGGCTTCCGAAGCCATGATGAGCAGGTTGTCGTCGGTGAGGCAGTAGCGCGAGGGCCGCAGCCCGTTGCGGTCGAGGGTGGCCCCGATGAGCGTGCCGTCGGTGAAGGCGATCGATGCCGGTCCATCCCAGGGCTCGATGATGCTGCCGTGGTACTCGTAGAAGGCCCGGCGCACCGGGTCGATCTCGGGGTCCTTCTCCCAGGCCTCGGGGATGAGCATCATCATGACGTGGGGCAGGCTGCGCCCACCCAGCATCAGGAACTCCACGACGTTGTCGAGGATGCCCGAGTCGGAGCTGCCTTCCTGCGTGATGGGCCGCATCTTCGAGATCTCGTCCTCGGAGAAGAGCGAGGACTCGATGAGCGCCTCCCGGGAGCGCATCCAGTTGACGTTGCCGCGCAGGGTGTTGATCTCGCCGTTGTGCGCCAGCATGCGGAAGGGATGGGCCAGGGGCCACGTCGGCAGCGTGTTGGTGGAGAAGCGGCTGTGGATGAGAGCGAGGGCCGATTCGAACGCCTCATCAGCGAGATCCGGGAAGTAGGCTGGTACCTGCTGCGGCGTCAGCATGCCCTTGTAGACGATGGTCCGCGATGACATCGAGCAGATGTAGAACTGCTCCGCACCCCGGACCGACTCACGCACCATGCGCGTCCCGTACTTGCGGGCGACGAAGAGGCGACGCTCGAACTCTGCCTGGGTGCGGCAGCTCACCGGACGGCCGATGACGACCTGCTGGCTGACCGGTTCACCGGAGACCGCTGTGGCCCCCAGGCTGCTGTTGTCGGTGGGGACGTCCCGCCAGGCCAGCACCTCCAGGCCCAGCTCGTCGAGCGCACGTCCGAAGACGTGCTTCACGCCCCCGTGCGTGTCACGGTCGCGCGGCAGGAAGCACTGGCCGATGGCGTAGTCCCCGGGCTCCGGGAGGGCGATGCCGAGCGCGGAGCACTCGCGCAGGAAGAAGGCGTGCGGGAGCTGCACCAGGATGCCGGCGCCATCCCCACTGTCCGGCTCCGCGCCGCGGGCACCGCGGTGGTCGAGATTGATGAGGATGTCGATGCCCTTCTGGACGACGTCGTGCGAACGGACGTTGTTGAGGTCGGCCACGAAACCGACGCCACAGGCGTCGTGCTCGAAACGAGGGTCGTAGAGACCGGTCTTCGACTGCGGTCCGTGCATCGGGGCCGTCCTTCGTGGGGTCGTTCGCCCAGGGGGCAGCGAACCGGTGAGCCCCAGCCTCCCGGGTCCCACCTCGCACCGCCCCGGGCTCGTGGGTGATGGACCGACGATAGAGAACGTCGCTGCAACGGTCAACGCCGGCTGCGGCGCGGCCTCCGCCTCGCCGGCGGCGGCTTGGTGACGGATGGGATGCGATACGGTTACGAGCCGGCCTGAACGGCGTGGAACCGTCTGTTTGACCGCGAGCACGCATGGCCCCACCATCGGCGCATGCCGCAGCGTCCTGGTGCCAGCTCTCGCGCCTTGGGATGGACAGGTCCGGACACCATCCACACCGAGGAACTGGGCTTCCTGGCGGACGTCGCGCGCCTGGCCGCGACCGCGCGGACGTGGGACGAGCTGATGGGGACCGTCATCGATCGCGCCAAGGCCGCAGCCCGCGCTGACGTCTGTTCGCTGTACCTGACCGACCGTGACGGCAGCGGACTGACCCTGGCGGCCACCAACGGCCTCGACCAGGAGGCGGTGGGGGTAGCCCGCCTCCGCATGGGCCAGGGCATCACCGGCATCGCGGCCCAGACGCGCAACACCGTGGTCAGCCCGGACGTCAACCACGATGCGCGGTTCGCCTGGATCCGCGGCGTCGACCAGGCTCGCTTCACCTCGATGTGCTCGGTGCCGCTGGTGTGGGACGAGCAGGTCGTCGGTGTCCTGAACGTGCAGACCGTCGAGCCGCGCGAGTTCTCGGCAGCCAGCCTGAGCTTCCTCGAGACCCTGGCCGGCCTGCTGGCGGCGCTCGTCGAGAAGGGCCGCCTGCAGGCCGAGGCGGAGGCCCAGATCGAATCGCTGCGCGCCATCGACGAGGCTCGCGCCAACCTGGTCGCGGTGGTCACGCACGCGCTGCGGACCCCGCTGGCGGTCGTGCGTGCCTACGTGGAGTTGCTGGGTGGTCAGGCGCGCCGGCCCGGCGGCGAGGAAGCGGCGGACTGGGAGCGCGAGGCACTGGCCCAGGTCGATCGCATCGACCGCACCGTGGATTCCATCCTCGAGAGCCTCCGCGTCATGCCCACCCAGCCGGCCGAGCTGCTGCCGGTGGACCTCGCCGCGGTCGTGACCGAGGTCACCACCGAGCTGCGGCCGATGCTGCGCCAGCACACGCTCTCATCGACCTTCCGTGACCAGCCGCTGGTGGCACTGGCATCGGCGGAGATGCTGCATCGTCTGCTCGGCTACCTGCTCGAGAACGCCGCCAAGTACGCCCCGGCCAGCGGCACCATCGACATCTACGGCTGGCGGGAGGGTGATCGGGCCCACCTGGCGATCACCGACGCTGGGCCGGGCATCCCCGAAGCCTGGCGCGAGCGCATCTTCGAACCGTTCGTCCGGCTGGACGACTCGCCCCGTGGAGCGGGCATCGGACTGTTCGCGGCGCGTCATCTCGCCCGCTCCATGGGCGGTGAGCTCAGCGTCGAACCGCGCGAACCCTGGGGTTCCCAGTTCGTGCTGAAGCTCAGCTATGTCGGTGCTGCGGGGTAGCCGAACAGGAGGCGGCCCGCGAGTGGGAGGTCTCGCGGGCCTTGGGGGGAGGAGCTGCGGCACGGCAGACCAGGAGGAGCGGCTGCCGGGCCGCGACTGGGGCGTGTCGTCGATCGCCTGCTGCTCAGGCCTCCGCTGCAGCCGCCGGCGAGGCGTTCGAGGTGACCGGGGTGGCAGCGCTGAGCGAGGCGCCAGCTGGCCTGGCCGGACCAGGGCACGTAGGCCGTCTCTCCGTGGACGGCGATATCCAGGCCGGCTTCCTCGGCATCCTGTGCCACACGCAGGCCCAGGACGATGTCGATGACCTTGATGATGACGAAGGTCATGACCGAGGCGAAGACGACGGTGAACCCGACCGCGGCCAGCTGGATGAGCAGCTGGTCGACGTTGCCCTCGACCAGGCCAGCCACGCCTCCGATGGAGGCGACGGCGAAGATGCCCACGCCGACGGCACCCCACATGCCACCGACGCCGTGGACGGCGAAGACGTCGAGCGAGTCGTCGATGGCCAGGCGATCGCGCAGCAGCGTCGCGCCGAAGCAGACCGCGCCAGCCACGAGGCCCAGCACGAGCGCGCCGCCGACGGTCACGAACCCGGCCGCCGGAGTGATGGCCACCAGGCCGGCCACGGCGCCTGCCGCCGCACCAACGACACTGACCTTGCGCCCCTTGGCGTAGGCGGCGCCGACCCAGGTGAGCGTCCCGGCCGCTGCGGCGACGGTCGTCACCATGAGGGCCTGGGCGGCGAGGCCGTCGGCAGCCAGCGCGGAGCCAGCGTTGAAGCCGAACCAGCCGAACCACAGCAGGCCCGCGCCGAGCACGGTCATGGGCACGTCATGCGGTTCGACGTGGTGACCGGCGACGCGCTTGCCCATCACCAGGGCCACGACGAGGGCCGAGACGCCCGAGGCGATGTGGACGACGGTGCCGCCCGCGAAGTCGAGCGCCCCCAGCTGGCTGAGCAGACCGCCGCCCCAGACCATGTGCGCCATGGGTGAGTAGACGAGGATCGACCAGGCGATGGTGAAGACCACGAAGGCGCCGAAGCGCTTGCGCTCAGCGAAGGCGCCGCTGATGAGCGCCGGCGTGATGGCCGCGAACATCATCTGGAAGGTGGCGAAGAGGACGAAGGGGATGCCGCTGGCCCCGCCGAAGCCCTCCACGGGCTCCATGCCCACGCCCTGGAACAGGACGAAGTCCAGGCCGCCCACGATGCCCAGATCGCCCATCGACGGGGCGAAGGCAAGGCTGAAGCCGACGATGACCCAGACGACGGTGACGATGGCCAGGCCGAAGAAGCTGTGCATGATCGTCGAGAGCACGTTCTTGGCACGCACGAGCCCGCCGTAGAACAGCGCCAGGCCCGGCAGCATGAGCATGACCAGCGCGGTCGATATCAGTAGCCAGGCCGTGTTTCCGGTGTCGATGGCCATGTGCTGTCCTCCTGTGGTCGCCCCGGCTCAGGACGCCGGGCATGTCACGGCGCGGCGTCAGGTCCAGGACGCTACGGAACGCACGCACGCCTGTCAGCGACGGGGCGGTGGGGAGGTAGTGGCCGCGGGGTGAACGTTCGGTAGCGAGGCGGTGACGGTGGTCCGGCTGTGCGGTGAGCTCCGCCTACGCGTCGAGACGGTAGCCCACGCCTCGCACTGCCACCGGGACCGGGGCGCCGACCGCCATGAGCTTCTCGCGCAGGCGTGCCAGGTGTGGCTTCAGCCACAAGGGGTCTGGATCGGGCACATCCGGCCATCCGGCATCGAGCAGCTCGTCATGGAGCACGACCTCGCCCAGCCGTTCGACCATGGCCCGCAGCAGGCGGAACTCGGTGACCGTGGTGGGCAGCGGAGTGCCCTGCCAGCGGATCTCGTGGCGGCGCCGATCCAGTTCGTAGCCGGAGGGATCGCCGCGACCGCGATCGCCGCTGCGGCCGGCCGCCCGACGTGATACGGCGCGGATCCGGGCCAGCAGCTCATCGGCGCGGAAGGGCTTGTGCACGTAGTCGTCGGCGCCCAGGTCGAGCAGCTCGATGGTGGCGGCGTGCTCGCGCTCCCCGGAGACCACGATGATGGGCGTGTCGCTGACCTCGCGGATGCGCCGGCAGACGGTGGCGCCGTCCAGCCCGGGCATGGCCAGGTCGAGCAGCACGAGGTCAGGCTCGTCGTCCCGATAGCGCCGCAGGGCCTCGTCGCCATCGTAGGCGGCGATGATGCGGTGACCGGCCTGGCCGAGCAGGGCACCCAGGGCGCCGACCATGGCCGGCTCGTCGTCCACGACGAGGATCTTCAGAGCTTCGCGCGCACCGCTGCTGCCTGGCTCGGCGCCCCTGCTCGTCATCGTGCCTCCCCCGTCAGCGGGACATCCGGCAGGAGCGTCCTGAACCGTGCCAGCCAGGCCTCGAGGCGGGCCTCGTCGGCGAAGAGGACGAGGATGGTGTTGTCTCCTGCCAGGGTGCCTTCCTGTTCCTGCAATGTCGATTCATCGATGGCCTGGCCGATGGCTCCGGCCGTCCCTGCCTCCGACACGAGCAGCAGTGTGAGCCCCGAGCGGCCGACGCGCACGGGGTAATCGGCAAGCACGCGGCGCAATCGGACGTCACTGCCGCTCGAGGCGGTCGCGCCCAGCGCGACAGGCGAGGCGTAGGCGTGGTGGCCGTCGCTGGAGACCTTGACCAGGCCGAGCTCGCTGATATCGCGGCTCACGGTGGCCTGGGTGGCGGTCACGCCATGTGCGGCGAGGAGATCGACCAGGTGGTGCTGGCTGCTGACCGGCTGGCGGGCGATCAGCTCGAGCTCGAGCCGTTGCCGTTCGCGCTTGCCGGCGCGCGTGCCAGAGCGGCCTCGTGTCGCGCTCGAGGGGTCCTCCCGCGGCCCTGTGTTCATGGCTCGACTATACAGTCCACGCCGCAGTCTATGCAGCTCTCTCAGCCTCGGCGAGTGGATATCGTCGGCGACCTGGTGCATATGTGTAGTGCTGTACTTGCATTTTCGCGCCGAGGGCCGCTATCATCGGCCGACGATGCAGCCGCACGGTATCGACATGGCGATGCCCACGGCCCCGCCGGGATCGGACGGGGCCTGAGCGCGGGCGCCCAGAGACTGCCCGCCGCAGGCCGGATCCCCGGGGCCGCGACCGCGTAGCGAAGGTCGCGGCCTTCGCGATTCCCGGACACGTCCGCCCACGTGCTCGGCCTGCCGGCCACGCTGCATCGAAAGGATCCGCCTGATGATCTCCATCGCTACCCGTCCCGAGCCATTCCGCACCGAAGGGAGCTCGCCGCCGAGCCGGGCCGACTTCAGCCCCGGGTTCCGGGGTCTTCGCTGTCGTGCCTGCGGGGAGGTGTCGCCCGAAGGGCCCGTGTTCGTGTGCCACGCCTGCTTCGGTCCGCTGGAGGCTACCTACGACCTGGCCGCCGTGCGTGCGCGCATCAGCCGCGAGCAGCTCGAGGCTCGGGATGACACCGATGTGGCGCTTCGCCGAGCTCCTGCCGATCTCGAACGTCCCCGCTGGAGGCCTTCGCGTGGGCGTCTCGCCGCTGCTCCCGGCTCCGCGACTGGCGGCGCGCCTCGGCCTGGAGCGGCTGTGGGTGAAGGACGATTCGCGCAATCCGACGCTCTCGTTCAAGGACCGCGTCGTGGCCGTGGCCGCGGCGCGTGCTGCCGAGTGGGGCTTCCACACGCTTGCCTGTGCCTCGACCGGGAACCTCTCCGCGTCGGTCGCGGCGGCAGCGGCCGCCCGTGGCCAGCGCGCGGTGGTGTTCATCCCGGCGGATCTCGAGGCCGCCAAGGTCGCCCAGGCCCGCGCGCTCGGCGCCACGGTCGTGCCCGTCGATGGCTCCTATGACGAGGTCAACCGGCTCTGCCTCGAGCTCACGGACGAGCTGGAGGGCTGGGCCTTCCTTAACGTCAACCTGCGGCCCTACTACGCCGAGGGCTCCAAGACCATCGCCTTCGAGATCGCCCAGCAGCTGGGCTGGCGCGCACCCGCCGTGGTCGTGGCACCGCTGGCCTCGGGCTCGATGTACACGAAGCTGGCACGGGGCTTCCGTGAGCTCGTCAGCGTCGGGCTGATCGACGAGGCACCCGTCCGCTTCATCGGCGGCCAGGCCGCCGGATGCGCGCCCATCGCCGACGCGTGCGAGCCAGGGTGCCGACCTCGTGCGTCCGGTGGAGAAGCCGCGACCGTGGTGCGCTCCCTGTCCATCGGATCGCCGGCCGACGGTGCCTACTCCCTGAAGCTGGCACGCGATAGCGGGGGTGCCATCCTGAGCGTGCCTGACGTGGACACCGTCGCTGCCATCCGCCTGCTCGCGGAGACGGAAGGCATCCTCACCGAGACCGCCGGTGGCGTGACCCTGGCCGCGCTGCAGCGAGCCATCGCCACTGGCGCGGTGCGGCGCGACGAAGAGGTCGTGCTGGTCATCACCGGCAACGGGCTCAAGACCCTCGAGGTCCTGGCCGACGAGGCCGGGGACGTGCCGACGTCGGTGGCGCCGGACTTGGCAGCCTTCGAAGCATGGTGGCGGGACGAGGCTGGGCGTCGCGCTGCGTAGACAGGGCCTCGCCGGCCCGTGACGGGCTGACGCCCATGCGGCTCCGCACGCAGCCTGGACGCAAACATCGCCGTGGACCCGCTCTGCAGGGTCGAGCTTGATGGCACGATGGCCTGGCATCCTCTACTCGCTTCGGCCTCTGCGTGCCCGGTCACTGCGAGTCTGCGTGCCTGGCCACTGAGGCGCTGCGACACGCGGGGATCTCGGGCTTGACGGGCGGCGCGTTGGTCGTCACACTGCGCGACCTATGACACGCCAGCTCGTCCTGAAGAAGAAGCCGGGGCGGCCCTGCCGGGAGGCACGGGCCTAGACGGCTTCGTTCGGGATGACCGACTCGGGGCCGCTGGGCCAGGCTCCGAGGGCCGCAGACGCCGATCACGGTGACTGCGGTCTTTTTGGTTGCTCGGAGCCCCGCCGGCGGTCCTCACGACAGAGGGACCAGACCATCATGCGAGCACTCATCACCGGCGCCGGCAACATGGGCCAGGCCATCAGCCGCGCCCTCACCGCGAGGGGTGACACGGTCGTGGCCATCGTCGGCCGCGGCCCGGGCAGGCCCGATCCGGCAGGGCTCGGCGGCGTGGACGTCGCCTTCGAGTTCAGTCATGCGAGCACGCTGCTCGCCAACGTCGAGCTGGCCCTCGACGCGGGCTGCCAGGCCTTCGTCATCGGCACCACCGGCTGGACGCCCGACGACGAGATCCGGGCGCATGCTGCGCGATCGCATCACCGCCGCCGGCGCCCGCGCGGTGGTGGCACCCACCTACAGCCTCGGCGCAGTCCTCTTCGGAGCGCTCGCCGAGGAAGCCGCGCGCCTCTTCGGACGGTTCACGGAGTACGACCCCTACCTGTTCGAGCAGCACCGTCGCAGCAAGGCCGACCGGCCTTCGGGCACGGCGCTGGCGGTCGCGGCGCGACTCCTGCCGCACCTGCCCTCCAAGCGCGAGGCGCGCCTGGCCGAGGGGCCCGGCGCGCCGATCCCGACGTGCTGGAGGTGGTGGCGCTGCGAGCCGGCAGCCACCCGGGGATGCATACCGTCGGCTTCGACGGCCCGGGTGAGTCGCTCGAGATCCGCATCACGGCGCGAGACCGCTCCGCCTACGTCGCAGGCGCCCTGCTTGCGGCCGACAGCCTGGCAGGGCACCCCGAACGGACGGGCATCACCGACTTCGCCAGCCTGGTCCGGACCTGGACCGACCCAACGACCGAAACGGCCGACTGACCGAAAGGAACACCACGATGACGACCACACCCCGGCTCCAGGGAGCCTTCACCGCCCTGGTCACCCCGTTCACCCGCAGCGGTGACCTCGACGAAGCCGCGTTGCAGCGGCTGCTGCAGCGGCAGCTCGAGGCTGGCATCGATGGGCTCGTGCCCTGTGGCACCACGGGCGAGAGTCCGACGCTGAGCAGCGACGAGCGCGCCCGGGTCATCGAGCTCACCGTCCAGGCCGCACGAGCACGGTGGCCCGGCCGGTGGCACCACCGTCGTGGCCGGAACCGGCAGCAACGACACGCGCGCCACCATCGCCGCCACCCGGCGTGCCGCAAGCCTCGGCGCGGATGCCGCGCTGGTCGTGGCGCCCTACTACAACAAGCCCGACCAGCGCATGCTGGAGGCGCACTATCGCGCGGTCGCCGACGAGGGCGGCCTGCCGGTAGTGGTCTACAACGTGCCCGGCCGGACCGGTGTGAACATCGCTGCCGACACGTTGCTGCGCCTCGCAGAGCACGAGCACATCATCGCCGTCAAGGAGGCCTCGGCGAACCTGGAGCAGATCATGACCATCGTGCGCGACCGTCCGGGCGGGTTCGCCGTCCTGTCGGGCGATGACAGCTGGACGCTGCCGCTGCTCGGTCTCGGTGGCGATGGTGTCATCTCGGTCGCGTCGAACGAGGTGCCCGAGGCGATGGTGGCGCTATGCGCCGCCGGACGTGACGGGGACTGGGCTGCCGCGCGGCGGATCCATGAGCAGTACCTGGAGCTGTTCCGCATCAACTTCGTGAGCCCCAACCCGGTACCGGTCAAGGCGGCCCTGGCGGAGATGGGCCTCATCGAGGACGAGCTGCGACAGCCATTGCTGCCCCTGGCGGCCCCGCAGCGGCGCCAGCTGCTCGAGGTCCTCGCCGGGCTGGGCCTTGTCGGGGAAACGGCCCGGGTGGCCGCGTGAGCGAGGTCTCCGAGGCGATCGCCCGGCCGAGGGCGGGGCGGACGCTGCGTTCGACCCGACGCGGCTCCAGGAGCGTATCGAGACCACCGCCGCCGACTGGGCCACGGCGGCAGGTGATGCCCAGGCTGCGCTGCTGGACGAAGCCCGTCGGCTGGTGCACGAGCTGCTCCGGCGTCTCGAGGCGGGCCAGGTCCGCGCGGCCGCTGCCTGATCCCGCCGCTCCCGGCGGCTGGCGCGTGGAGGCGTGGGTCAAGACCGGCATCCTGCTGGGCTTCCGGCTGCCGGGCCTGACCGAGCAACGCGACGGCCCCATCGTGGCCGGCCGCGATCGCTCCGCGCTGGGCATCCTCGACCTGCTCGAGAGCGACGCGGCCACGGGCCGCCACGGTCAGCGGGGCACCCTGGCGCATCGTCCCCGGCGGCACGAGCGTGCGTCGCGGCGCCTACCTGGCGCCGGGGGTGGCCATCATCCCGCCGGCCTTCGTCAACGTCGGCGCCTGGGTGGGGGAGGGCTGCATGATCGATTCGCACGTCCTCGTCGGTTCCTGCGCCCAGATCGGTCGCGATGTCCACCTCGCGGCCGCGAGTCCAGGTGGGGGGCGTGCTCGAACCGCCCGGCGCCCGGCCGGTCATCGTCGAGGATGGCGCCTTCGTGGGTGGCGGCAGCGGGCTCTACGAGGGCGTCACCGTGGGCCGGGCGTGCGGTCGTCGGCGCCGGTGTCATCCTGACCGGTCAGAGCCGGCTCATCGACCTGGTGCGAGGAGCGCGAGCTGCGCGGCACACCCGGAGCGCCGCTGATCGTGCCGCCGGCGCTGTCGTCGTGCCCGGCACGCGGCCGGCCTCGTCGGACTGGGCGCGCGCCCAGGGCATCGCCTCTCCGTCCCGGTCATCGTCAAGTATCGCGACGAGGGCACCAGCGCTCGCGTCGCCCTTGAGGACGCGCTGCGGTGAGCGCACCGGAGCTGGTGCTGCCTGCCACAGGCGCTGACCCCCGCCTCGAGGTCGGCGGCAGCATGGCCGCGCTCGATGTCGAGGAGCTGGCGCACCGCTTCGGGACGCCGCTCTTCGTCTACGACGGCGAAGCCCTGCGTGCGCGGGCGGCCCTGCTGCGCGAAGCGCTGCCAGACGAGGTCGACCTCGCCTTCGCCGTCAAGGCCAATCCATCGCCGGCCGTGCTCGCGGTGCTGGCGAGCAGCGGGGCTGGGCGCCGACGTGGCCTCGGGCGGTGAGCTCCGGGCCGTCCTGCGAGCGGGCTTCGCGCCCGACCGGATCGTGTTCACCGGCCCCGGCAAGACCGACACCGAGCTGGTGGCAGCGCTGCGTGCCGGCATCGGCGCGCTGACCATCGAGTCGCTCGACGAGCTCGACGCGGTCATCGAGCTGGCAGCGCTCGGCCGTCCCGGGCCAGGGCCTCATGCTGCGCCTCAGCAGCACCGGAGAAGCCGAGGGTCGGCCCATCATCGGCGCCGCCGGCAGTGCCAAGTTCGGGCTCACCGACGAGGAGGCCGAGGCGGCCATCGGGTACCTGCGGACCAGCGGGTCGCTCTGCGCCGGGAGGGCCATTCCGGCTGCGTGGCTTCCACGCCTTCGGTGCCTCGAACGTGCGCGACGCCGAGCTCCTCGTCGCTGGCGTGGCCGGCCTGGCCCGCCGTGCGGAGGCTCTGGCGCGTCGACACGGCCTCGCCGTCGAGCTCCTCGATGCCGGTGGCGGGCTGGGCATCCCCTATGCCGATGACGAGGCGCCGCTCGACCTGGCGGCTCTCGGCCGGGGACTGCGCGCCGAGCTGTCCACCTGGCTCGAGCGCGAACCCCTGCGCGCTGCGCGTCTGCTGCTGGAGCCAGGACGCTGGCTGACCGGGCCTGCGGGCGCCTATATCTGTCGTGTCATCCGCACCAAGGAGCGCGAGGGTCGCTGGATCGCCGTCACCGACGGCGGCATCCACCACCTGCTGCGGCCCAGGCTGGTGGAACAGGATCAGCGCGTCGTCGTGGTCGGCACTGCGGCCGGACGGCCGGCCGACGCCCGCCTGGACGTGGTCGGCCCGCTGTGCACCGGTCTCGACTATCTGGCCTCCGGCGTGCGCGGCCCGCGGCCGCGGCCCGGCGACCTGCTGGCGGTGCTCGATGCCGGAGCCTACGGTTTCAGCAAATCGATGCCCTACTTCCTCTCGCACCCCATCCCGGCCGAGATCGTCGTCGATCGTGGCGCGATCACGGTCTCGAGGGAGCGCATCGAACCGGTCTAGACACCCGACTCGTGTCGCGCTGGCGTATTCGCTCGGCATGCCGCACCTGACGGCCACCGCGACTCCGCCCCGACCCGCGTCTCACGCCACCCTTGCCGCGTGGCGATCGATCTCGACGAGCAGACAGCCAGATCTGCCGCTCCTTGCCGCGGGATGGCCAGGATCGGCATTCCTGCTCTCCCGGGCGTACGGATCCGGTCGATCTGGCCGCAGCTGAGGCCTCTCCGCGGCCGGATCGGCCGAGATCAGCCGCCTGGCGGCAACCGGGTCCGGGCTCGCGAGGGTCACCGGCCTCGATCGCCGGATCGACGTCGTCGGCGAGAGCTGACGCTCAGCCGGCCGGGTCATCGAGGCCGAGGCGCCTCGCGGCAGCATCCAGCTCGTGGTGGACCCGGATCGGAGCTGTGCCACCGATGACGTCGGGTCGCGCCAAGGCGCTCTCCAGCCTGGCAGCCTCCCGCAATCGCGTTGCGATGTCCGCGTCGGGCGCCAGCGCTGTGGCGGTCGCCTCCGGAGACGCACTGAGCACAGCATGCACGTCGTCATCGGCCAGGTCGGTCAGCTCCACACCCGAGGCCTCGGCTCGAGCCACCAGCGAGCCGACGATGTGGTGCGCCTCCCGGAAGGGCACGCCCAGCTCCACCAGCGCATCAGCCACGGCGGTGGCGGTAGTGTAGCCGGCTGTCGCCGCCGCCAGCATGCGAGCCTCGTCGACCTGCAGCGTGGTCACCAGGCCCGCCATGACGCGCAGCGATGACTCCAGCACGGCCAGCGCGTCGATGAGTGGCGGCTTGTCTTCCTGGAGATCGCGCTGGTAGCCGCCCGGCAGGCCCTTGAGCATGGTCAGTGCTGCCACCAGGTGGCCGGTCACCCGGGCCGCGCGACCGCGGACGAGCTCGGCCGGGTCGGGGTTGCGCTTGTTGGGCATCATCGAGGACCCGGTCGAGAAGGCATCCGCCGGTCGCAGGAACCCGAACGCGGGGTTCGACCACCACACGACCTCCTCGGCCAGGCGCGAGAGGTGCACCATCGCCAGGGCCGCGAAGGCGAGGCACTCCACTACCGGATCGCGATCGCCCACCGCGTCGATGGAGTTCCTCGTCACGCCTGCGAACCCGAGCGCAGCCGCCGTGGCCTCGCGATCGAGCGGGAAGCCGGCCCCCGCGAGCGCGCCGGACCCCAGGGGCGACCGATCGGCCCGCGCGACGGCATCCGCCAGCCGTCCGCGGTCGCGCTCCAGCATCTCCACGTAGGCCAGCAAGTGGTGGGCCAGGAGCACCGGCTGCGCCGGCTGCACGTGGGTGTGCCCGGGCATGGCCGCATCGCGGTGCGCCTGTGCCAGGCCCACCAGGGCGCGCTCCAGTCCGACGATGGCCGCATCGATGTCGACCGCCCGTCGCTTCAGCCACAGGCGCAGGTCGGTCGCGACCTGGTCGTTGCGCGAGCGGCCGGTGTGCAGCCTGCCGGCCACCGGGCCGATGCGGGCTGCCAGCGCCATCTCGATGTTGAGGTGGATGTCCTCGAGGGCTGGATCCCAGGCGATGGTCCCCGCTCGCACGTCCACCTCGATGGCGAGAAGGCCGTCACGGAGGCGCGTCGCCTCCTCGTCCGTCAGGAGTCCGGCTGCAGCCAGTCCGGCGACGTGAGCCAGGGAACCAGTGATGTCATCGAGGGCCAACTCGGCGTCGCTGTCGATGGAGCGCCCGAAGGCGGCCGCGTCCGCGTCCGGTTCGGCCGAGAAGCGGCCACCCCAGGCTTTCATGTCGACCTACCGGGCAGGCGCCGCCGGCTCGGCGTCGGTCACCGAGACGGGCAGCTCCCCCAGCATCGGCTGCGTCCATGTCCAGGCCGAGTCGTGGCGTGCAGCCTCCGTGCGCAGCGGCAGGCCGAAGATGCGGATGAAGCCGACAGCTGCGGCATGGTCGAAGGCGTCATCCTCGTCGTAGGTCGCCAGCGTGCGGTCGTACAGCGAGTCATCGCTGCGACGGCCCACGACCGAGGCATTGCCGTGGTCAAGGCGCAGGCGCACCTGGCCGTTGACGACACGCTGCGCGGAGTGGACGTACTCACGCAGGTCGCGGTGCAGCGCGCTGAACCAGATGCCATCGTAGGTCGCCTGGGCCAGCTCGTCGGCGACGATACGGTTGAAGCGCAGCTGCTCCTTGGAGAGCGTCAGGGTCTCCAGCGCAGCGTGGGCGGTGTGCAGGATGGTGGCCGCGGGCGCCTCGTAGATCTCGCGGCTCTTGATGCCCACGAGACGATCCTCGACATGGTCGATGCGGCCGATGCCGTGGCGGCCACCAAGGGCCTGGACGCGCTCGATGAGCTCGACGGGCCCGACGGGCTGGCCGTCGAGCGAGACCGGGATGCCGCCGTCGAAGCCGATGGTCAGCTCGGTGGGGATGTCCGGCGCGGCACCGGGTTCCACTGTCCAGGCATAGGCATCCGGCGGTGGTGTCGCCCAGGGGTCCTCGAGGACGCCGGTCTCGCAGGAGCGGCCCCACAGGTTGACGTCGATCGAATAGGGTGCATCGCGGCCTACGGGGATCTCGATGCCACGCTCGATGGCATAGTCGATCTCCTGCTCACGCGACAGGCCCATGCCCACGCGCATCGGGGCGATGACCTCGAGCCTGGGGTCGAGGGCATGGACGGCGACGTCGAAGCGGACCTGGTCGTTGCCCTTCCCGGTGCAGCCGTGGGCGACAGCGTCCGCGCGTTCGCGATCGGCGACCTCGACCAGCAGCTGGGCGATGAGCGGGCGTGCCAGCGGTGTGGCCAGCGGGTAGACGCCCTGGTACAGCGCATCGGCCTGCAGGCTGGGCCATACGAACTGGCGCACGAAGCGCTCCCGGCCATCGATGACGTAGGCGCGGCTGGCACCCGCCCTGAGCGCTCGAGCGGCCACGCCCTCCGGCATGGAGCCGCCGCCCAGGTCGACGGTCAGGGTGATGACCTGTGCCCCGTACTGCTCCCTGAGCCATGCGACCGCGACCGACGTGTCCAGCCCGCCCGAGTAGGCGAGCACGACCTTCTTCACCTGCAGCCTCCGAAGCCAGCGCTCATCGATCGAGTCTGACACGATGGGGAGGAGTGTCGCCAGATGCCAGGGTGCAACGCCCGGCGCACGCCAGCCGCCCCTTGATGTGCGAGGGACACGACGCAGTGGCGGCTCTCTGGCCTGCATTAACATGCGCGTGCATACCGATTGTCGCATAGTCATGCAACCGGCGCTCCGGATGTTCGGGATACGTACGTGACCCGGAGTGGCTCCGGTGTGGCCATGGCCAGAGCGGTGCGGTGCGGAGGGGCGCGTCGGGCCGGTGCGTCGGTGCACAGTCCTGCTCGATCGTAGCGGTATCGGGCCAGTACCCGTGACCGGCTCGCGGCGGTTGACTAGGACTCCGTCACCCACGGAGTGTCCATGCCGAACCCTCAGTCGCGGCTCAGCGGTCAGGCCCCGGCTCTGACCGACGCTACCGGCGCCGGTCGCCCGCACCTCCGGACAGCCCTCGTCGGGCTCGTCCTGGTCCCCACGGCGGTCGCCGTTGCGGTCACCGCGATCCTGCTTGGCAGGTCATCCGCGAACCCCGCCGGACTCCTCGCGGCGGGCGTTGCCGGGATACCCGGTGAGCTGGCGCTGGCGCTCTGCGCCCTCGTCGTGGGCGGCCTGGGGGCGACGGTCGCCCTGCTCGTCTACCTGCTGCGGCCGCTGGGCGAGGTGGTGGGATCGAAGTCCCGTCTCCACGACCTGTATCGCCAGGCGCGTGAGGATTCCCTGCGGGACGCCTTGACGGGACTCGGCAACCATCGAGCCTTCCAGGAGGACCTGCTGCGAATGCTGGCCGTCTTCGAACGGACTGGCCAGCCATCCAGCCTGCGTGCTGATCGACCTCGATGACCTCAAGCTCGTCAACGATCATGACGGCCATGCGGCCGGCGATGAGATGCTCCAGTCGATGGCGGAGTCGATGCGTGCGTTGACGCGACCGGGCGATCAGCTCTATCGCGTCGGCGGCGACGAGTTCGCGATGCTGCTACCGGACACGGACATCGGCACCGCCGTGGCCATCAGCGAACGACTCCTGCACTTCTCCAAGCTACCGGCATCCGGAACCCGTGCCAGCTCATTCTCGGCCGGCATCTCCGGGGTACCCGCCTTCGGCCGCGACCACGAGATGCTCTATCGCCAGGCTGATGCCGCACTCTACTGGGCCAAGCGCCACGGGCGTGGTGCCGTCGAAGTCTTCGACGCCGAACGCGATCAGCTTCCGGAGAACATCGCCGACATCACCCGCTCCGCCGTGCAGGAGGTCATCACCGGTCATCTGCTGGCTCCGGTGTTCCAGCCCATCGTGGACCTGCGCAGCGGTCGCATCCTCGGCTTCGAGGGACTCATCCGCCCGGACCCCAGAGGCCCCCTGCCTGACACGGCCCGCCTGTTCGCGGCGGCTGCCGCCAGCGGCCGGACCGTGGAACTCGATGTCGCCTGCGTGGAGGCTGTCCTGGCCTCCGCCAGGGCCATCGGGCCAGACCGCCTGCTTGACCCTGAACCTCTCACCGCGCACGCTCGAGGTCAGGGACTTCGATGCCGGGTGGCTGCTGCAAGGTCTCTACCGCAACGGCATCTCGCCCGGCCGGGTCATCCTGGAACTCACCGAGCGAGACGAGGTCGCCGACCTGGTGCGCCTGCAGCGCACCTTCAGCTACCTCCAGCAGTACGGCCTGCGCCTGGCCGCCGATGACGTGGGCTCCGGCAACTCGGGGCTGCGCCTCCTCTCGCAGGTCCAGTTCGACATCGTCAAGATCGACCTCTCGCTCGTCCACGACGGCGCACGGCGGCTGGGTGCTCGCGCCGTGCTCCGCTCACTGCGGGACCTGGCCCTCAGCCAGCACGCCCACGTGGTCGCTGAAGGCGTCGAGACTCGCGAGCAGCTCCAGGTCATCCGCGACCTCGACATCGGGGCCGGCCAGGGCTACCTGCTGGGCCGACCCGACGCCTCGGTCCAGGCCACCTTCGTGGACGTCGCGCACCTTGGCTCGGAGCCGCTGGTCTCGCCCAGGATCGTTCCGGCGTTGGCGGCCGCGGCGACCACCGACGCACTGCAGCGGGGCCGCGAGCACGAGCTGGCCGAGCGCGGCAGTAGTGGCAGTCACCCCGGTGTTGCCTTCGGGTCGGACCTCCGTTCCATCGTCCTGCCGCGTACGCGTCTGGGTGGCCTGTGGGAGGTGGACCCGGGCACAGCCTGAACGGTGCCGCTGCCCGTGCCCCAGCCTCGCGCTGTCGTCGGGTGGCCGCTACGCAGCGACGCGGAACCCGGTACCGGCGCCTTCGTGCAGGGCGCGGTGCAGTGCGGCTGCCGTTCGACCGTCAGCGATGATGGCCCGCTCGGCACGCGACCCGGGAGCCAGGGCGCGCAGTGCTGAGCGCACCTTGGGCACCATGCCGCCGGCGATGACGCCAGCGGCGATGAGCTGCTCGGCGGCCTCGGGTGCCAGCTCGATGATGCGCTCCCCGTCCGCGCCGCGGACGCCATCGGTGTCGGTCAGGAGCAGCAGCTCGCCGCCCAGCGCAGCGCTCACCGCGGCGGCGGCATCGTCCGCGTTGACGTTGCAGATGAGCCCATCCGGATCGAGCCCCATCGGTGTGAGCACGGGCAGTCGGCCCGCCGCCAGGAGGCTCTCGAGCAGCGCAGCATCAGCCACCGGCTCGGCGATGACGCGACCGAGCCCGGGTGCGCGTGATCCGCGGATGCTGCCGCCATCGATGCCGCGCACGCCCACGGCGTCGGCACCCAGCCCCAGGAGTGTCGCGGTGAGCTCGGCGTTGACGACGCCGCCCATCACCGCCAGGAAGACCTCCAGGGTGGCGTCGTCGGTGACGCGCCGGCCGGATTCGAAGTGGCTGGCCACGCCGAGGCGCTCGAGCCACTCGGTGAGGCGCTTGCCGCCACCATGGATGACCACCACCGGGCGCACCCGGCGCTCTGCGACGATCTCGCGCAGCACGTCCTGCTGCTCGGCGATGGTGGTGCCGCCAAGCTTGACCACGATGGGGCTGCGTGCGCTCACGTCGAGTACTCCGAGTTCTCGCTGACGTAGGCCTCCGTGAGATCGCAGCCGAAGGCCTCGCCGCGCGCCCTCTCCGGAGCCCAGGTCGACGCGGATGAGCACCTCGGCACTGCGCATGCGGGTCCGCAGATCGGCTTCGTCGAAGGCGAGCGGAGCGCCGGCGAAGACGGGCACGCCCTGCACGTCGATGCGGAGATCGTCGGCCTCGATCTCGACCGGTTGCCCGGCCCGGTCACGGGCCATCTTCGCCGGGAGCCCGACACGCCTCCAGGACCTCGGCTGAGGCCACCACGGCATTGCCAGCCGCGGCGGCGATGCGACCCCAGTTGGAATCGGCGCCATGGACCGCGGCCTTGACGAGACTGCTGCCGATGACCGACCGCGCCACGGCGCGGGCCTCGATATCGTCGCGCGCACCGGTGACGGTGCAGGTGATGAGCGTGGTGGCGCCCTCGCCATCGGCGGCCTGCTGGCGGGCCAGCGAGCGGGCCACGGACTCCAGGGCGCGCGCGAACGCCTCGGCCGTCGGCGTGCCTGGCCGCAGGGGTGCGGCGCCCGCCGCCCCGGAGGCGGCCAGCAGCACGGTGTCGTTGGTGGACTGGTCGCCGTCGACGCTGACCTGGTCCCAGGTCCGTGCCACGATCGGGCGCAGCAGCTCCTCCAGGGTATCCGGCTCCGCGGTGGCGTCGGTGAGGACGAAGCAGAGCATGGTGGCCATGTTGGGATGGATCATGCCGACGCCCTTGGCCACGCCGCTGATGGTGACCGTGACGGAGTCGCCATCCGTTGCGGGGAGCGGCAGCGTGACGGCCGCGGCCTTGGTGCGGGAGTCGGTCGTGCGCAGGGCTTCGGCCACCGCCGCGAAGGCGGCGTCGTCCGTCGGCCAGCCCAGCGCCGACGCTGGCCTCGATCGCGGCGCTGACGCGCTCGACCGGGAGGCGCGTGCCGATGAGCCCGGTGGACATGGTCAGCACGTGGTCGGGGTCGGTGCCGGTGGCCGAGGCCAGACATCCTGCCAGCGTGCGCTGGTCGGCCATCCCGGCGACGCCGGTGGCCGCGTTGGCGCAGCCACTGGTGGCCAGCATGGCCCGGACCCAGCCGCGCCGACCATGACCGGCGGGATCGGTCGCCGCGAGGTGCTCCCGGTTCAGCACGACCGGTGCCGCCGGCAGCCGGTTCGTGGTGAACGTTGCCGCCACGGCCGCGGGCGCCTCCGACGACGACGACGATGCCCAGGTCCAGGTCGCCGGACTTCTTGATGCCGGCACGGCTGGCAGCGGCCAGGAAACCGCGTGGCAGGCGCGCCTCGGGGAGAGCCTCGGGCAGGGTCGAGGGCGGCGTCGGCAGCGGTTTCACGGGACCAGCGGGAGCTGCTCGAGTCCGGCTGCCTCGGGCAGACCGTGGATGAGGTTGAAGGCCTGGACGGCCTGGCCGGCAGCGCCCTTGACGAGGTTGTCGATGACCGAGATCACGACGATGCGGCCGGTGCGTTCATCGAGGTGCACATGCACGTGCGCGTCGTTGCTGCCGCGGACCTGGCTGGTGGCCGGCGGCTGTGCCACCACCTCGCACGAAGCGCTCGTCCGCGTAGGCGTCGTCATAGAGGTCGCGCAGGTCGGCAGCGCTGATCTCCCGCGTGGGCCGGACATGGCCGGCGGCGAGGATGCCTCGCTGCATCGGCACCAGGTGGGGCAGGAAGCCGACCGTCGCGGCGCCCGGGTTGGCCGCGGGCGTCCGAGCCGGCGGCTGTGAGCTCCTGCAGCAGCTCGGAGATGTGGCGGTGGCCGGTCAGGCTGTAGGCACGTACCGATTCGTTGACCTCCGTGTACACGAACTCCGCCCTGGGGGCGCGGCCGGCTCCGGAGACGCCACTCTTGGCATCGACGACGACATCGGCGATGAGCCCGGCGCGGGCCAGCGGATAGAGTCCCAGCAGCGCGGTCGTGGGGTAGCAGCCCGGCGAGCCCACGATGGCCACGTCGGCGTCCTGAAGCGCCAGCAGCTCGGCGCGGTGCTGCTCGGGCAGTCCGTAGACGGCCTTCGCCAGCAGCTCCGGCGCGGGGTGCGTGAAGCCGTACCAGCGCTCGTAGTCGGCGGGGTCGCTGAGGCGGTAGTCGGCACCGAGGTCCACCACCCGCAGACCCGCGTTCGACGAGGTCGGGGACGACGCCCGCGGATGCGCCATGGGGCAGGGCCAGGAAGACGGCATCGACGTCGGACAGCTCGAGCTCGATGTGGTGTCCCGTCCGCCCCAGGTGGGGATGGGCGACCGCGACAGGCTCGTGGTCGCGATCCCGACCCTGGAGGCCGGCGATGCGCACGTCCGGGTGCCGTTCGAGGATGCGGATGAGCTCGCCGCCGACGTAGCCGGCCGCTCCGATGATGCCGACGCGGATGGCGGCGCGGCCGCCGATGGATGGGCCCGCGGCTGCCCGTGCTGCTGCTCGCTGTCATGGCCGCTGACGATACATGGCCGCGAGCCGATGGGTCGAGCAACGGTGCCTGACTGGCCGCATGCGGGCGCGCGGTCGCAACGCCACACCGCTCTGTGCCATAGTCACGGCCGTCATGAGCACATCCGAAGCAGGCAGAGACGCGGACCTGCCCGACCTCGCCATCCCCGATGGGGAACGGCGTCTTCTCGGCCATCGAGCTGCGCACCACCGACGACGCGGACCTGGTCGAGATCCTGCTGCGCCTGCGCGAGGCCGGGGCCGAGGTCGTGACCATCAACACCTTCCCGGCCACCAAGAAGGGCGAGCCGTCCGACATCACGCGGGTCTTCGATATCGAGCTGCGCGATCTCGACGCTGCCACGGCTACGCACATCGCCGAATCGGTCCCCGGTGTCCAGGTCGCCGGCGCCCGGCCGACGCTGGGCCAGATCTTCGGCAAGCGCGTCATCGTCGTCGGTGGTGGCGCCCAGGTGGCCCAGGTGGCCCTGGGTGCCGTCTCCGAGAGCGATCGCCACAACCTGCGCGGTGAGCGCATCTCGGTGGACACCATGGCGCTCGTGGGCGAGGAGAACATCGCCGCGGCCGTCCGCGCCGTGGCGGACCTGCCGCGTGCCCACATCCTCGTGCTCGCCGGTTCGCTGATGGGCGGCGAGATCACCAAGGCCGTGCGAGAGCTGCGCGAGATCGGCATCCCGGTGGTGGCGCTGAACATGGCCGGGTCGGTCTCGGCGGCGGCGGATCTCGTCGTCAGTGACCCGGTGCAGGCGGGCACGATGGCCGTGATGGCCATCGCCGACACGGCCCGCTTCGACCTCGACAAGCTGCGCAACCGCCGCTACTGATCTGCGCGGCTCGCCGACAGCCGCGGGCCGACAGGCCGCGCGACTCCGCAGAGCCCACGCCCGAATGGGCCGCCCGCTTATGCTTGGTCCATGACCGACACTGCCCGCTCCATCCGAGATCGATCCAGCGCCACGCTCTCTCCCGTCCTGGGCCGCTACTTCGAGCAGGTCTGGATCCGTGGCCAGGGTCACCGTCTGTTCGATTCCGACGGCCGCGGCTACCTCGACTTCGCCAATGGCATCGCCGTGACCTCGCTGGGTCACGCGCATCCGCGGGTCAACGCTGCCATCCATGCCCAGGTCGACCAGCTCCTGCACGTCTGCAACGGCCTGGGTCACCTGGAGCCGGTGACGCGGCTGGCAGAGATGCTCGTCGAGGAGATGCCTGATGGCCTGGATACGGTCTACTTCGGCAACTCCGGGGCGGAGGTGGTGGACGGCGCCCTGAAGCTGGCCCGTCGCGCCACCGGCCGCAGCCACATCATCGCCTTCAGCGGTGCCTTCCATGGCCGCACGTTCGGCGCCATCAGCGTGACCTCGTCCAGCCTGAACTACCGCAGCGGCTACGACCCGCTGCTGCCGGACGTGCATGTCGCACCCTTCCCCAACACCTACCGTGACTTCGGCGGCGACGAGGAGGCCGCCAGCGCGTCCGCGCTCGACCATCTCGAGCGGCTCTTCGCGACGATCGTGCCACCCTCCCGCACGGCGGCCTTCATCATCGAGCCGGTGCAGGGCGAGGGCGGCTATATCCCCGCGCCGGGGTCCTTCCTGCAGGGTCTCCGCGAGCTGGCGACGCGCCACGGCATCCTGCTCATCATGGATGAGGTGCAGTCCGGCTACGGGCGTACCGGGCGGATGTGGGCCTTCGAACACGCCGGCATCGTGCCCGACGTGGTGCTCTCGGCAAAGGCCATCGCCAACGGCCTGCCGCTCGCGGCCATCATCTCGTCGCGTGACCTCCAGGAGCGCTGGGGTCTGGGCGCCCACGGTTCGACCTATGGCGGCAACCCGGTCTCCTGTGCGGCCGGCATCGCGGTGCTGGAGGTCATGCGCGAAGAAGGACTGGTCGCCAATGCGGCTGCCCGCGGCGACGAGCTGACGCGGGGTCTGCAGGCGCTGGCCGCCGAGGATGAGCGCATCGGGGATCTACGCGGGCCGGGCCTCATGATCGGCGTCGAGATGGTCAGGGACCGCGGCACCCGCGAACCGGATGGCGATCTGGGTGATGCTCTCAGTGCCGCGTGTGCCGAACAGGGGCTGCTGCTGCTCACCTGCGGTCCGGACCACAACATCATGCGCTGGATCCCGCCGCTCGATGTCGATCGCGCCGAGATCGAGGAGGCGCTGGGTATCTTCCAGGAGGCCTTGCTCGCGACCAGATAGCGATGTCGTCTGGCCCGCGGTCAGCAGGGCCTGGGCCTGCCATCTTCGCTGTGCCTGCCCTCTTCCCTGGTCGCGCGGCACCCGAGCCGTGAGGCCCGCGATCAGTCCGGCCGCACCTCGTGGCAGGGGTTCTCGAGGCGGCCGATGCCCTCGATCTCGACGGTCATGACGTCGCCCTCGTGCAGCAGCACCTTGGGCTCGCGGAAGTAACCTACGCCGGCCGGCGTGCCGGTGGCGATGACGTCGCCGGGCTCCAGGGTGAAGGCACGGGAGCAGAACGCCACCAGGTAGGGGACGCTGAAGATGAGGTCCGCGGTGTTGCCATCCTGCATCAGCTCGCCGTTGCGGTAGCTGCGCACGGCCAGCGCCCCGGGATCGCCGAGCTCATCCGCGGTGACCAGCACGGGCCCCATGGGGCAGAAGGTGTCCAGCGACTTGGCGCGCACAAACTGCTTGTCCGCGTACTGCAGGTCACGGGCGCTGACGTCGTTCAGGCAGGTGTAGCCGAGCACGTGGTCGAGGGCGCTGTCCTCGCTCACGCGCCGGGCCGTCCGTCCGATGACCACGCCCAGCTCGGCTTCCAGGTCCACGGCGTCGGTCAGCCGAGGGTCCCACTCGACCGTGGCCCCCGGACCGATGACCGCGGTGGGGAACTTGGCGAAGAGCATCGGTGACTCGGGCGGCTCCATGGCCGTGCTCACGGGCATGGTCGTGGTAGTTGAGACCGACGGCGACGATCTTTCCCGGGCGCGGCACCGGCGCGATGCGCTGCGCGGGGTCGACATCGCCGGGCAGACCGCTCCGCCGCCGCGGAGCGGACCGCCGAGCGCAGGCGCTGCCAGGGGCGGGTCGCCCTCGGCGACAAGCTCGGCCATGGTGCCGGGCAGCCCGGCCCCCAGTGATCGGCTCGACCAGATGCGTCCGTCGCTGTGCTCGACGCCAAGGCGGTCCCCCGCCGCGTCCAGGTACGAGACCAGCCTCATCGTGTCCTCCCTGCTGCCCCGCGAACACTGGCTGTCGACGTCGTCAGCGCTCGCCAGCGCCCCATCCGCGGTCAACTGTATCGGGTGCCGGCAGCCTCGGCTGGACGGCATCGCTGGCACGCCCGGTCTCGGCGAGGATGACCGCGAACAGCACCAGCAGGCCGCCGATCACCTGGACAGGCGCGAGCCGCTCGTCGAACAGGATCATGGCCAGGATGATCGTGTAGACAGGTTCCACGGTGCTGATGAGCGAGGCTCGTGCGGCACCCACGCGCTTGACCCCGGCGTAGAAGGTCTGGATGGCGATGGCGGTGGCCACCAGGCCGAGGCCCAGGAGCGGCAGCCAGGCTTGCCCGGGCACGACCGCCGGGGAGAGCGAGGCCCCGGTGAGCGACGCCAGTAGCACGTACACGGCTGCTGTCGCGGTGGTCATGATCGCCGCTGCTGCCGCCGGGTCCGGGATGTCGCTGACGGTCTCGGCATCGCCGGGCGGGATGAGCATGGCCGAGGCCTCGCCGTCGGCGGTGGCTGCATGCCGACGGACGGGCCGGTCACCGGCGAGGCGGGCCTGGAAGACGATCCAGGTGGCGTAGATGACGGGGTTGGCGAAGGCCAGCGCCAGGCCCCACAGCGGCGGCAGCGTGCCTTCCGGGATGCCGCCCACGGCAAGGGCCACGCCGAGCATGGAGATGCCCAGCGCCAGCCAGGCACGCCGGCCTTCCAGCCGGCGCACGAGGCGCAGTGCCATGACGGCCACGATGGCCGGATAGAGGTACGAGATGATCGAGACCAGGGAGATGGAGACGACCTGCAGGGAGGCGATGTAGGAGTAGCTGTTGCCGACGTACAGCACACCCAGCAGGAGCAGCACGCCGACGCGCCGCCGCGGCAGCGATCAGCAGGGCCGAGCGCGTACGGCGAATGGCCAGCAGGTAGGCCCAGCTCAGCAGGGCCGCCGTGGCGAAGCGCCAGGACAGCACCTCCAGGGGCTCCATCCCTGCTGCATAGAGCGGCTGGACGAACAGCGCTCCGGACCCGAAGCTGGCCGCAGAGATGACCACGAGGACGACGCCCAGGGCCTGCGTGGAGAAGCGCAGCGTCGAGTCGGGTCGGGCATTCGTGGTCACCGCCACGGATGCTACTTGGTCCGGCGAGCCGAACAGCCGCATCGCGCTACACTGCAGACCACGCCACCGACGGCCATATCGGGCCGCTTCGCGCGATCCAGGAGCCCCGCCCCCGAGTGTCCACAGAGATCGAACAGCCACCGGCCCCGCCCATCCAGGAACTCGAGCGTGTCACCATCCGCTTCGCCGGCGATTCAGGCGACGGGATGCAGCTGACCGGCTCGCAGTTCACGCGCACCGCCGCCGTCTTCGGCAACGACATCGCCACGCTGCCGGACTTCCCCGCCGAGATCCGTGCCCCGGCGGGCTCGCTGGCGGGCGTCTCCGGCTTCCAGATCAGCTTCTCCGCGACGGAGATCCACACCCCGGGGGACGCGCCGGACGTGCTGGTGGCCATGAACCCGGCGGCGCTGCGGGCCAACCTCCACGACGTCCCTCGCGGCGGCGCCATCATCGTCAACGAGGACGCCTTCAACAAGCAGAACCTGGCCAAGGCCGGCTACCAGGACAATCCTCTGACGGACGGCTCGCTCAACGACTACAACGTCTTCGAGATCCCCGTCGGCAAGCTCAACGCGCGTGCTCTCGAAGGCCTTGACATGACCACCAAGCAGGTGGACCTGACCAAGAACTTCTTCGCCCTCGGGCTCATGTTCTGGCTCTACGAGCGGTCCATGGAGCCGACCATCGAGTGGATCGAGAAGAAGTTCGCGGCCCGGCCTGTCATCGCCGAGGCCAACCTGCGCGCCCTCAAGGCCGGCTACGCCTTCGGCGAGACCACCGAGCTCTTCCACACCCACTACCGGGTCAAGCCAGCCACGCTCCCGCCGGGCACGTACCGCAACATCACCGGCAACGAAGCCGCGTCGCTGGGGTTCGTGGCTGCCGGCAAGCTGGCCGGGCGCGACCTCTTCTACGGTTCCTACCCCATCACGCCGGCCAGTGACATCCTCCATCAACTCTCCACCTACAAGCACTTCGGTGTGCGCACCTTCCAGGCCGAGGACGAGATCGCGGCCATCGGCTCGGCCATCGGCGCCTCCTTCGGGGGCGTGCTGGGCCTGACGGCCTCATCAGGCCCCGGGCATCGCCCTCAAGAGCGAGGCCATGGGCCTCGCGGTCATGGTCGAGCTGCCGCTGGTCATCGTGAACGTCCAGCGCGGTGGCCCGTCCACGGGCCTGCCCACCAAGCTCGAACAGGCGGACCTGCTGCAGGCCATGTTCGGCCGCAATGGCGATGCCCCGATGCCGGTCGTCGCGCCGGCCACCCCGGCCGAGTGCTTCGACTACGCCATCGAGGCATGGCGGCTGGCGCTCAAGTACATGACCCCGGTGGTCTATCTCTCGGACGCCTTCCTGGCCACCGGTTCGGAGCCCTGGCGGATCCCGGAGCCCGCCGACCTGCCCGACATCTCGGTGCCCAACTACACCGATGCGTCGTCCTTCCACCCCTACCAGCGCGATCCGGTGACGCTGGCGCGGCCCTGGGCCATCCCGGGCACGCCGGGACTGGAGCACCGCATCGGCGGGCTGGAGAAGGCCGACGTCATCGGCACCGTCTCCTACGACCCCGACAACCACCAGCGCATGACCGAGTTGCGTGCCCAGAAGGTGGCCGGCATCGCCAACGACATCCCCGACCTCGAGGTGAGCGGTCCCGAGCGTGGTGACCTGCTCATCCTCGGCTGGGGGTCCACGTACGGCTCGCTGCGCACCGCGACCGAGCGCCTGCAGCGCCAGGGTCATGCCGTCGCACACGCGCACCTGCGACATCTCGTTCCCTTCCCGCGCAACACCGGCGAGGTGCTGGCGGCCTACCGCCGGGTGCTCATCCCCGAGATCAACACCGGCCAGCTGCGCCTGATCATCCGGGGTCGCTTCCTGGTCGATGCAGTGGGCCTCAACCGCGTGCGTGGCAAGCCCCTGCCGGTGCCGGAGGTCGAGCAGGCCGGCAAGCTGCTCCTGGCCGAGGAGGAGCGCTGAACGATGACTGATACTCACCGACTCGGGCGTGGCTTCCGAGCCCATCGCACTGACCCGCAAGGACTTCGTCTCCGACCAGGAGGTGCGCTGGTGCCCCGGCTGCGGCGACTACTCCATCCTGGCCCAGACGCAGCGGGTCATGCCGGACTTCGGCTATCCGCGCGAGAACATCGTCTTCATCTCCGGCATCGGCTGCTCCGGCCGGCTGCCGTACTACATGAACACGTACGGCTTCCACTCCATCCACGGTCGCGCGCCCACGCTGGCGACGGGCCTCAAGATCGCGCGGCCGGAGCTGATGGTCTGGGTCATCACCGGGGACGGTGACGCGCTCTCCATCGGCGGCAACCACATCCTGCATTCGATGCGTCGCAACGTGGACATCAAGGTGGTGATGTTCAACAACCGCATCTACGGTCTGACCAAGGGACAGGCCTCGCCGACCTCGGAGTTCGGCAAGCGCACCAAGTCCACGCCTGAAGGCACGGTCGACCAGCCCGTGGTACCCCTCTCGGTGGCGTTGACCGCGGAGGCCACCTTCGTGGCCCGCACCGTCGATACCTACACCGAGCACATCCAGGAGACGCTCGATGCGGCCGGCCGGCACAAGGGCTCCGCCTTCGTGGAGGTGCTGCAGAACTGCAACATCTTCAACGACGGTGCCTGGCGGGAGTTCACCGACCGGGATGTCCGTGATGACCGCATGCTCAAGCTCAGGCACGGCGAACCGATCGATCTTCGGCAAGGCGGCCGACAAGGGCATCCGCCTCAACGGCCTGCGGCCGGAGGTGGTGGAGCTCGGTGGCGACGTCACGGAGGCGGACCTGGCGGTGCACGACGAGACCGATGATGCCCTCGCCTACATCCTCTCGCGCATGTTCTGGCCGGACTACCCGGTGCCGGTGGGCGTGCTGCGGCGCGTCAAGCGACCCGTGCATCACCAACTGGTGGCCGGACAGATCGAGCTGGTCCGCGCCGACAAGGGCGAAGGCGACCTGCGCGAGCTGCTCTTCACCAGCGACACCTGGACGATCTCCTGAGACCAGCCATCGTGGTCCTCGCGGATGACCTGATGTGGTCGACCCGCATCGTCGATGCCATCCGCCGGGCTGGTGGGCGGGCCGTTCCACTCGGCAGTGACGCTGAGCTGGACATCGCCCTGGAGGCCCACGGGCTTGAGGACGAACCCTCGCTCGGTGGCGCCATCGTGGACGTGGCCGCTCGGCGTTTCGATGCCGTAGCCGCCATCGAGCGCATCCGGGCCGCGCACCTGCCGGTCATGGCGGTGGCCCAGCACGACGATCAGCTGACCCGCCGCCGAGCGCTCGAAGCCGGGGCCAGCCGGGTCTTCTCGTATCGCAAGTTCTTCGAGGATGGCACCCGGCTTGTGGAGGGCTGGCTGGCCGCCGCAGCGCCACGTGAGGAACCGGGATGAGCACGACCATCAGCGCCTCCCGGTTCGTGGAGCGGCTCGGACTGACACAGGAGGCCCTGGCCCGGGAGGGGTCCACGGCCATGCTCATCGGTGTCGGGCCAGAGCTGGAGTGGTTGCTCGGCTACGCGGCCGTGGGACACGAGCGCTTGAACCTGCTGATCATCGGCCCGGGCGCCCCGGCCACCTTCATCGCTCCGCGTCTTGAGCTTGGCGCGGCCGAGCTGGCCCCCGGCCTGGCCTCAGGAGCGGTGCGCGTGCAGACCTGGGCAGAGACCGAGGATCCCTTTCGGCTGGTGCCGCCACTCGTCGAGGCCCAGGCCTCCGCCAGTGCGGGACCCGTTCAGCGGCTCCTCGTCTCCGACGGCCTGCGTGCGGCCTTCGTGCTGGGTCTCCAGCAGGTCCTGCAGCCGGGGCCGAGCGGAGTTGCCTGGGGGCTTGCCTCGGCCGTGCTGGCGCCGCTGCGCCGCATCAAGGATGCCGAGGAGATCCTGCTGCTGCAGGCTGCTGCCGAGGCTGCTGACCGCACCATGGAGGCCGTGGCGCGAGGGCCGCTGGTCGGGCGCAGCGAGGCCGAGGTCGCGCGTGAGGTCCGCGACCGGCTGGTGGACGAGGGCCACGACACGGCCGAGTTCGCCATCGTGGCCTCCGGGCCGCAACAGCGCGTCGCCGCATCACGAGCCGGGCGCACGCATCATCGGGCGCGGCGAGGCCTTGCTCCTGGACATCGGTGGACGGAACGCCGGCTACTGCTCGGACACCACGCGTACGTTCTGGATCGCGGATCGCGACGGGAGTGCCCCGGCTGACGATTTCGTCGAGATCCACCGTCTCACCGAGCGTGCCCAGGAGGCCGGTCGGGCCGCCGTCCGCCCCGGCGTCAGCTTCGAGTCGATCGATGCCGCAGCACGTGACGTCATCACCGCCGGGGGCTACGGGGAGCAGTTCCTGCATCGGCTCGGTCACGGCATCGGGCTGGAGGTCCACGAGGAGCCCTACGTCATCAGCGGCAACTCGGAGCCCGCCGCGGCCGGCAACACCTTCAGCGTGGAGCCGGGCATCTACCTGGAGGGTCGGTACGGGGTGCGCATCGAGGACACCGTGCTGTGCACCGCTGACGGCTGCCGCTCCCTCAACCAGACACCGCGCGAACTCCTCGTCCTCGAGGGCTGATCCGAGGGTCGTCCAGGTCGCCGGTGGCGCGAGGGTCCCCGTGATGGGCCACTCGTGGACCGGGTGTATCATCCCGCTACCGGTCACTGCGGCTGTGCGGTGGCCCGTGATGATGACGCTGAGCGACGCCTTCCCCGGCGTCACCGCCGTGCCGGCCCTGGCCTGCATGGCGGGGAAAGATGAACGCATGGCTGACACGAATGGCAGCCGCGATGGCTCGCAGGGCCAGGGCTGCACTCAGGCGCAGTTGCGCCGCTTCATCAAGTCGCGCCCCTATGTGCCCATGCACGAGCTCCGCCGTCGCTTCGACATCAACGGCGAGGCCGATGACGTCCAGCCCGTGGTCACGCGCGAGGGTCGCTTCTGGGTCGGCCTGCCGCCTCGGGAGAGTGGCTTCCTGGCCGACCTGGTGGACCGGGGCGAGGTCGGCCTGGAGCTCTGTCACGACCCCTGCGTCAACATGGTGGTGGGCGTGTTCGCCATGAAGCCGGTGGGCCGCTAGGCCTTCCTGCCAGGCGCCGGTGATGGCTCAAGGCGCCGGACCTCCCGCACGCTGTCGAAGCCTCGGTCAGGACGGATGACCGTGTGGACGCCCTCCTCGAGGCAGGTCGCCACGTGGATGAGGTCGCGCGCGGTGAGGTCCGGAGAGCGTTCCACGAGACCTGGCAGCCGCCCCACGACGGTATGCGTGACCGGCAGCCGGGGGCGGAACGCGACGATGGTCCCGCGTGTCACGGCGGCGCCGACCTCAGCCCGTCGGCTGGCCATGAAGCGATGGAGGATTCTCCTGGACGACCTCTGTCGACGTGACCGCCTCAGGATGCGCCGTAGAGGTAGCGTGACGGAGCCTTGGTATCCTCAGGGCAGGATGTCCCTCGATCCGCCTTCCCCCGGCGTGGTCACGGCTCCCGCACCGATCGTCATCTCGGTCGGCGTCGAGGGCATGACCTGCGCGTCCTGCGTGAACCGCATCGAGCGCTTCCTGCGCGCCACCGACGGCGTGGCCGAGGCCAATGTCAACCTCGCCACCGAGCGCGCCACGGTGTCCATCGACCCGGCGATCGCCGGCCGCGCGGAGGTGGAAGCCGCCATCGCCAGAGCCGGCTACGACGTCCGCCCCGAGTCGTCCGGCAGCGCTGCTGCGGACGCGGACGCCTTGTCGCTCGATGCGGCCGACCCTGATGCGGCGGCCCGGGCAAGGGAGCAGCGTGAGCTCGGCATCAGGGCGGTCGTCTCGGTGGCTGTGGCCGCCGCCATCATGGTGGTCATGCTCTGGCCGGGCGGCCTGGGCATCGACATGACGGCGTTGAACTGGCTCCTGCTCGTGCCGGCCACGTTCATCCAGTTCTGGGCCGGCGGGGTCTTCCTGCGCAATGCCGTGCGCCAGGCGCGCCACCGCACCGTCAGCATGGACACGCTGGTGGCCCTGGGGACCATGGCTGCCTGGGGCTACAGCGTCGTCGTCACGCTCGCCCCCACGCTCGTCATCGAGGCCGGCATCGAAGCGGTCACCTACTTCGATTCGTCGGCCATGATCATCGGCCTCATCCTCACGGGGCGCTGGATGGAGGCCCGCGCCAAGTCCCAGGCCAGCGGGGCCGTGGCTGCGCTGGTGGGCCTGCAGGCGCGTACCGCCCGCCGTCTGCGGGGCGACGCCGAGGAGGACATCCCCATCGAGCTGGTCCGTCCCGGCGACCTGTTGCGCGTGCGCCCCGGCGAGAAGGTGCCGGTCGACGGGGTCGTCAGCAGCGGCAGCTCCCTGGTGGACGAGTCCATGTTGACCGGCGAGCCGCAACCGGTGACCAAGGCGGTCAACGACCAGGTCATCGGCGCGACGCTCAACACGACTGGCTCCTTCGTGCTCCGCGCCACGCATGTCGGGCGCGACACGGTGCTCGGGCAGATCGTGCGCATGGTCCGGGAGGCACAGGGCTCCAAGGCGCCCATCCAGCGCGTCGCTGACCGCGTCATCGACTGGTTCGTGCCGCTCGTCCTGGCGCTCGCAGCGCTCACCTTCGTGGCCTGGCTCGCCCTCGGGCCCGATCCCGCGCTGACGCTGGCCCTGGTGGCCGCCATCAGCGTGCTCATCATCGCCTGTCCCTGCGCCATGGGCCTGGCCACGCCCACCGCGGTGATGGTGGGCACCGGTCGTGCCGCGGAGCGCGGCATGCTCATCCGCGGCGGTGCCGCCCTCGAGATGGCCGGCCGTGTCGACACCGTCGTCTTCGACAAGACGGGCACCCTGACGCAGGGCCGCCCGTCGGTGACGGCCGTGCATGCCATCGGGGGAACGAGCGCCGACGAGGTCATCGCCGTGGCTGCCTCGGCAGAACGGGGCTCGGAGCATCCGCTCGCCGCGGCCATCCTTGAGGAGGCCAGGCAGCGTCGGCAGCGATGTCAGGGAGGTGACGGCGTTCGAGGCGTTGACCGGCAAGGGCGTCAGCGCCCAGCTGGATGGCCGCAGCGTCCTGGTCGGCAGCCTGGCCCTGATGACGGACCGGGACATCGACGTCAGCGCCGCTGCGCGGCCAGGCTGCCGAGGCGAGCGCAGCGGCCCGGACGATGGTCTACGTGGCCGTCGACGGCCGGGCCATGGGCGCCATCGAGATCAGTGATGCCATCAAGCCCGGTGCCGCCGCGGCGGTCCGTGAGCTGCGCGATGCTGGCGTGCAGGTCTGGCTGCTCAGTGGTGACACGATCACCACGGCGACCGCAGTGGCCCGACAGGTGGGCATCGAGCACGTCAGCGCCGGTGTGCTGCCGGGGAGCAAGGCCGATCACGTCCGGGAGCTGCAGGCGCACGGGCAGATCGTGGCCATGGTCGGCGACGGCATCAACGATGCTCCCGCACTGGCACAGGCGGACGTGGGCATCGCCATCGGGACAGGGCACGGACGTGGCCATGGAGGCATCGGACGTGACGCTCATCGGCGGTGATCCGCGGCTGGTCGGCTCGGCCATCGCGCTGTCCCGTCAGACCCTCCGCGTCATCCGCCAGAACCTCGTCTGGGCCTTCGGCTACAACGTCCTGCTCATCCCCGTGGCCATGGGCGTGCTGTACCCGTTCTTCGGCATCCGCCTGGACCCGGTGCTGGCGGCCGCGGCGATGGCCTTCAGCTCGGTCAGCGTCGTCCTCAACTCGCTGCGGCTGCGCCGCCTCGACCCGCCCCTGGGGCCGCCTCGGGCGAGCAGCCGGCCCGCGGCGGAACCGTCGGCCCTGCCGAGCTGAGCATCCCTGAGCCATGACATGGCGTTCGCGGTGGCGCCATGGAACGCCGATCCTTGGTAGGGTGCCGTGGTGACGATGCGCCAACGCCCTGACCTCCGTCCAGCGCGGCCAAGCCGGGTCGCCGCCGCTGCCTGGCTGCTGCTGCTCAGCCTGCCGCTCGTGGCTTCGGCCTGCATCACCGTGACCGACAGGTCGGGCACGAGGCCAGTCCCCGGAGCCTTCAGCCGCGTCCAGTGCAGCCGCGGACCCGGTCAGCCCGTCTCCGTCACCGCCGCTGCTCGTGACACCGATGCCCGCTCCCACGCCGGCGCCGACACCCCAGCCTGTCGAGGCGGAGGTGGTGGGCTTCCTGCCCAGCTGGCTGCTCGCGGATGCCGCTCTCGCCCTCGATAGCGACCTCCTGACGTTGGTCGCCTTCCACGGAGTGGAAGCATCGGGCGACGGCCGGCTCGTCTCGGCCAAGCCGTCCGGTGACGTGCCGCCCGGCTGGAAGGCCCTCGAGAGCGAGGAGTTCGCATCGCTCAAGCAGGATCTCCAGGCCGATGGCGTCAGGATGGTGGTCACCATCCAGCGCTTCGGCTGGACGGAGGGCACGCTGGAACGGACCCGGGCCCTGCTCGGCTCCAGGGCGGACCGGCGGGCGCTGGCAGAGCGCATCGCCCGGCTCGTGAGCCAGCGCGGCTTCGACGGCGTCAACCTCGACTTCGAACCCATGCCCGACGATCTCGCCGACACCTTCGTGACCTTCGTGCGCGAGGTCAGAGCGGCGCTGGACGAGGTGGATCCGGAGCTGCACCTCAGCGTCGACGTGGTGGCCAGCCTGGCCGGCTACGACCTGGCCGGGTTGACGGCCGATGATGCCGCCGACCTGGCCATCATCATGGGCTACAACTACCGCACCGACGATGCCCAGGTGGCCGGCTCCACGGCGCCTCTGCAGGACCAGGCCAGCGGAGACCTGGCGACGACGGTCGAAGCGAGCGCTGGCCCAGGTGCCCGGCGACAAGCTCGTGCTGGCGCTGCCGTGGTACGGCAAGGCCTGGTCGACCGACAGCGACCAGGCCCGCGCGGCGACCATCTCGGGCCGCGGCATCGACGGTGCGGCCAGTCCGTCATACGCACAGGCGGTCGAGCTGGCCGGCCGGTCCGGGCGCCGCTACCAGCCCGATCAGGCGTCGGCGTGGACGGCCTACCCGAGCCGGCAGTGCGCGACCTGCCCGCCGGTGTGGCGCCAGGTCTGGTACGACGACCCGGACAGCTTCGGGACCAAGATCGACTTCGCCATCGAGCAGGGGCTGGCCGGGGTCGGCATCTGGGCCCTGGGGCACGAGGCCGGCCGTGAGGAGATGTGGTGGACGCTGCGTGAGCGGCTGCAGCCACGCGCCGACACCGCGCCACCCAACGGCTCGGCGTCGCTCGATCCCGAGACGATCCGCGGCGACCTCGAGGGCCGCGATGTCGTCGAGGGCAGCGCAGCCCTGCGACTCTTCGCCTCTGACAGCGTCGACGGCAGCGGCCTGCTGCTCGCTCGCATCGGCCTCGATGGCGAGCTGGCAGGGGACGGTCAGCTCGTCACCGGCCGGACCTACCCGGCGACGGAGCGTATCGAGTTCCCGCTCGCGGACCCGGAGACCGGTGGCTCGTCCGAGCCCGGCCCGCGCTCCATCCACGTGCAGTGGCGGGACCTCGCGGGCAACTGGTCCAGGCCGCTGGTCGTCGAGGCCTGGGTGGTCGACCCGGTCGCGTCGGAGACGCCCGAAGACCTCTAGTCCGCGTCCGCGTGCGGCGCAGCAGCCTGCGTCGCCCGGGCGGGCATCGGCCCCACCTTCCGCAGCACCAGGAAGTGCGACAGCCCGAAGGTGTGCAGCGGGGTGTGCTCGGCGACGTACAGCGCGCGACGCAGGAGCCTGCCCAGTCGCGGGTGGCGGGCGCTGATGTTGTCGAAGCCGGGATAGATGATGCGGTGGTGGATCAGCCTCACGGGTTGGCCTGCGAAGAGGGCGCGCAGGCCGCGCTGCGTGTAGGCGCGCACGTGCGGCGCGAAGCGGTCGCGCAGGGATCGGGCAGCCAGTTGATGAGCGGGATGTTGCCGAAGACGTAGCGCTTCCCGAAGTAGGCGCCGTGGGTCTCGAAGGGATAGAGCCGATTGGGCGCGAAGGCGACGATGATCCCGCCCGGCCTGGTCACGCGCACCATCTCGGCAGCCGTGGCCCGATCGTCGTCGACGTGCTCGATGACCTCGTTGGAGAACACCAGGTCGAAGTGGTCGTCGGGGTAGGGCAGGGCCTCACCCACGGCCAGGACGATGTTGGGCAACTCGGCGCTGGCCTCGGCCACGCGCTCGGGCTCCACCTCGATGCCATGGACATCGTCGCGAGTACTGTCGGAAGCGACGCACGTAGGTGCCGATGCCGCAGCCGACGTCGAGGATGCGGGCGTCGTCAAGGTCCACGAAGCGGTGCACCATCTCCAGCCGCCGGTCCTGACCGTAGCGCCACGAGTAGCTGGGCCGTCCACGCTCGATGGAGGTACTGGAGGTCTGTTCGTCCAGGTTCGGCATCGAGCCTACGGTACGGCACCGTGCCGCCTGTGCGTCGGCCCGCGCAGCGGGCTCGCGCTGTCCAGCACCAGGGCGCTAGCATCGCCGCAGTGAGCAGCACCGTCCGGCCCCGGCCCTTCGATGGCGAGTTCCGCTATCGCCACCGCATCGAGATCCGCTACGGCGATACCGATGCCCTGGGCCACGTCAACAACGCCGTCTACCTGTCGTACTTCGAGATGGCTCGCGGTGGCTACTACACCGCGGTGGTGGGCCATCCCTTCGGGACCGGGCCCGATGCCGAGCGGCGCACCTTCGTCATCGCCGAGGCGCACATCACGTACCGGGCGCCGGCGCTCTATGGCGAGGCGCTGTCGTGCTGGTGCCGGGTCGGCTGGGTGGGGCGCTCGTCCTTCAGCCTGGAGTACCGCATCGACGTGGACGATCCAGTCGGTGACAGGGCACGCCTGGTCGCGGACGGCTCGACCGTGCAGGTCTTCTACGACCTCGTCTCCGGCAAGGTCATGCGCATGCCGGCCGGACTGCTGGCCAGCCTGCAGGCGTATGAGGGCCGGGGCTTCCCGGGCCGCCCCCGCGACACCTGAATCAGCCGGGCGTCACCTCCGGCGCCGAGGCAGCCAGCAGCTCATCGAGGCGCGCCTCCATGCGAGCCGCCAGCTCGGGTTCCTCGGTCACCAGGTCCTGGCGCTGCCAGGGGTCTGCCACCAGGTCGTAGAGCTCGCGCTGGCCGATGTCCCAGCGGATGAAGCGGTACTCCGGCGTGCGCAGGGCCTCCCAGCCAGCGTAACCGCGGTCGCTCGACCTGGGCATGACCTCCAGGAGCTCGCTGCGGCCCTCGAACGGCTCGCCACGAAGCAGTGGCAGGAAGCTCGTGCCGTCGGCCCAGGGCAGCTCCAGGCCGGCCAGCGCGGCGATGGTGGGCGCGATGTCGATCTTCGAGGTCAGGGCCGGGGTGCTGCCGGGCGCCACGCCCGGGCCGGCCACGTAGAACGGGACACGCGAGGACGGGGGCGTGTGCTTGAGCGAGAAGCCCTTCTGGCCCCAGGACATGCCGTTGTCGGACAGGAAGATGAACCAGGCCGGCCGCTCCCGCTCCGCCTGCGCTGCCACCAACTCGCCCGACCATGCGGTCCACGACCAGCAGCGACTCGCAGATGCGGCGCAGGCGCCAGCCGGCGGGCCAGGGCGGCATGGCGCGGACCTCCAGCGGGTTGGTCTCGATGGTGTAGCTGGGTGGCCGGAACCGGGAGATGGAGGCGCAGGCCCGTGCGCCCTGGTCGCGGGGCATCACCTCCGGCTCGTAGCACTGCGGCCCGTCGCTCTCGCAGACGTGCGGCGCACCCATCGGAGACCCAGGCCAGAAGCGGCTGTTCGACCGGGGCGCGACGCAGCCAGCGGACCGCCTGCTGGCGGATGACGTCATCGCTGAAGCGGCCCGGGAAGGCGACCGACCGCCCGTCCAGCCAGAAGCTGGGCCTGGTCTCGGACTTGAGCATGAACGCCCGGTCCCAGCCAGGCGGCACCACCGAGCCGTCGTAGCGGTTGAGGTACTTGCCGGCCATGGTCGTGTGATACCCGGCCTGCTGCAGCGCGACCGCCACCGTCTCGGTGTCGTCCAGGGGCCGGGGGTCGTTCCTGACGACGCCGTGGTTGAGCGTGTTCTTGCCGGTCAGCATCGAGGCGCGCGAGGGACCGCACAGCGGTGTCTGGTCATACATCTGCTCGAAGCGCAGGCCCCCATCCAGCCAGAGTCGGCGCGTGTTGGGCAGGCGCTCCAGGACGCGCTCATCGGGCAGATAGCCGAAGTCGTCCACCATGACCACGATGATGTCGGGCGCGACACCGGCCGGGGCGGTGTCCTCGTCCAGGCGGGCAGCCGGCGATGCCGTCTCGGACTGCGCTGCGGCAGGCGTGCCGCTGAGTGCCGCCAGGCTGAGCGCGATGGCCAGCGCCAGCGCCCGACGCATGGCCCCGTTCAGGCCTCGAAGCGGCGGAAGACGGCGACCGCGTTCTGTCCGCCGAAGCCGAAGCCGTTGACCATGGCCGTGTCGACGCGTGTCTTCCGGGCCACCTTCGGCACGTAGTCGAGATCGCACTCGGGCAGGTCAGGGTTGTCGAGGTTGATGGTCGGCGGGATGACGCCCTCGCGGATGGCCCCGATGCCGACCAGGGCCGCCACCGCGCCGGCGCGCGCCGAGGAGATGGCCCACCATCGACTTGGGTGAGGAGATGGCGGTGCGGTAGGCATGCTCACCCAGGGCCGCCTTGATGGCGCGCGTCTCGGTGACGTCGTTGAGCGGCGTGGACGTGCCGTGCGCGACGATGTAGTCCACCTCGTCAACGCTGATGCCGGCGTCCAGCGATGGCCTTGCGCATGGCCATGGCGGCGCCGCGCCCGGTGGGTTCCGGCGCCGAGATGTGGAAGGCATCGGCGGTGAGGGCGGCACCGATGACCTCGGCCTGGATGGTGGCCCCGCGGCGCAGGGCATGCTCGGCCGACTCCAGCACGATGACGCCGGCGCCCTCCCCGAAGAGGAAACCGTCGCGGTCACGGTCGAACGGTCGGGAGGCCTTCTCGGGTTCGTCGTTGCGCCTGGACAGGGCGCCCATGTTCGAGAGCGCCGCGAAGCCCATCTTCAGCAGCGGGTGCCTCCGTGCCGCCGGCGATGACGACATCGACCTCGCCGCGCTGGATCATGCGCAGGCCGTCGAGGAAGCAGATGACGCTGGAGGCACAGGCGGCGACCTGGGTGATGACCGGACCGGTCAGGCCGTATTCCATGGAGATCTGGCAGGCGGCCATGGAGCCGGACAGCGCCGGGATGGCGAAGGGGCTGACGAAGCGCGCCCCCCGGGTTCGGATGGTGTCGTGACCCTCGATGACCTGCTCGATGCCGCCACCGGAGGTGTTGACGGCCACGGCCACGCGGTCACGCTGCTCGGGGGTCCACGCGGAGAAGTCCAGGCCGGCGTCCGCGATGGCCTCCTTGCCGGCGGCCATGCCCAGGTGGATGAAGCGGCTCATGCGCCGGGCCATCTTGGGGTTCATGGCCACTGCCGGGTCGAAGTCCTTGACCTCGGCGGCGATGCGCACGTCCAGGTCGGAGGCGTCGAAGTGGGTGATGGGGCCGCCGCCACTGACCCCGGCCACGGCGTTGCTCCAGAACGTGGGGTGGTCGTTGCCGATGGGGGTGACGGCGCCGAGGCCGGTGACGACAGCGCGGCGGGACGGATCGGTCTCAGGCACGGTGCTCGCGACTCCTGGCTGCTGGCTGCGTGGATCGTAGCCCAGCGCGGGCCCGATCGCGTCGACCGGCTCGCGTCGGCCCGGGATCCGCGGTCGGCGTCAGTCGCCGGCGTAGCGCTTGAAGATGACCGCGCCGTTGTGGCCGCCGAGGCCGATGTTGTCGCTCATGGCGTAGCGGATGCGCATCTCGCGCGAGTCGCCGTGGTCACGATATCGAGGTCGATCTCGGGATCAGGCTCGAGGTAGTTGAGGGTGACCGGCGCGACCTGGTGATGCACCGAGAGGACCGTGAAGACCGCCTCGACCGCAGCCCGCCGCGCCCATGAGGTGGCCGGTCATCGACTTGGTGGCGCTGATGGCGACCTCCGCGGTAGCGATCGCGCGAAGACGGCCTTGATGGCCTCGGCCTCGCGCAGGTCGCCCAGCGGTGTCGAGGTGCCGTGCGGGTTGATGAGGTCGATCTCGTCGCGCGGCACACCGTGGCGCTCCAGGGCCATCTCCATGGCTCGGCGCACGCCGTCGCCCTTCTCGACCGGCTGGATGAGGTCCCAGGCATCCGCCGCGTTGCCGTAGCCCACGACCTCCGCGTAGATGGTGGCGCCGCGGGCCTTGGCCATCTCGAGGTCCTCGACGATCATGGCGCCGGCGCCCTCGCCGAGCACGAAGCCGTCGCGCGTGCGGTCGAAGGGTCGCGAGATGTCCGCCGAGCGGCCGACCCTCACGCGGCGTGCCCATGCCGCGCATGTTGGAGAAGCCGATGTAGCCGACCTCGTACAGCGGCGTCTCCGTCGATCCGCAGATGGCAGCCATGTAGTCGCCGCGGCGGATGCCCTCGGCGGCCTCGCCGATGTTGTGGGTGCCCGTCGAGCAGGCCGTCACGATGCACATGTTGGGGCCCTTGGCGCCGAGCTCGATGGCGATCTGGCCGGAGGCCGTGTCGGGCAGCATGTTGGCGATGAAGAAGGGGCTCACCGACTTGGGGCCCTTGGTCTCGCAGGGTGCTGATGGCCTCGGCCATGAGCGCCGGGCCGCCGACGCCGGAGCCGAAGATGACGCCGATGTCCTCGGCGTTGTCGGCGTCGATGACGAGCCCGGAATCGGCCAGCGCCTGCTTGGCCGCGGCCACGCCGAAGACGACGTTCTTGTCGGTGCGACGGACGGCCTTGAAGTCCATCCAGTCCTTGGGCTCGAAGTCGTTGACCTCACCGGCTGCGTGGCAGGGGGTCACCTCGGGATCCCAGCGCGTGATGCGCTGCAGGCCGGTGTTGCCCTCGACGATGTTGTGCCAGGCGGTGGGGATGTCACTGCCGACGGGGCTGATGATGCCGAGGCCGGTGACGGCCACGCGTCGGTCGTAGTCAGGACGGCGCATGGTGCTGGGTCTACTCCTGTGCGGTCGATGCTCGGCGGGCAGTTCGCAGGCCGCGCTCGGTGGTGATGTCGTCGATGGCGATGGTGGTGGCGTCCCCGGCGATGCGACGGACGAGGCCGGTGAGGACCTTGCCGGGTCCGACCTCGACGAAGGTGTCCGCCGCCGGCGCCAGCCATGTGCTCCGACGGCGGTGACCCAGTCGACGCCCCGGGTGAGATGGTCGATGAGTTCCTGCGCGGCAGGCCTCGCCGTCGGTCAGCAGGCTGGCATCGGCGTTGGCCAGCAGGGGCGCCGCGCGGGTCGCCGAAGACGACGTCGGCCAGGGCGCGGCGCATGCCCGCAGCGGCCTCGGCCATGAGCGGCGAGTGCGCGGCCACGCTGACCGGCAGCACCATGCCACGGCGCGCGCCGAGGTCCCTGGCGGCGGCCGCCGCGGCCTCTACCGCCGCGCGCTGCCCGCTGATGACGATCTGGCCGGGCGAGTTGCGGTTGGCCACGGTGAGGATGCCCGCGGCAGCCGCCGATGGCCACCAGCTCCTCGATGCGCTCGTCGGGCAGGCCGATGATGGCGGCCATGGCGCCATCGCCAGAGGAGGCCTGCATGAGGCGACCGCGCTCGCGGACGAGGCGGAGGGCGTCACCAAGGTCGAGCACGCCGGCGGCGACCATGGCGCTGTACTGGCCCATGGAGTGGCCGGCGTAGTAGGCCGGCGGCCGCGAGGCGCGCCGGGCCGCAGGCCGAGCGCGGCCTCGAGCGCGCGCTGTGCGGCGATCGACGCGGCCAGCAGGGCCGGCTGCGCGTTGACGGTCAGGTCCAGCTGTTCGGCCGGGCCCTCCCAGGCCAGCCTGCGAGAGCGGCTCGCCGAGGGCCTCGTCAGCCGCCTCCAGACGGCGGCGGCCTCCGGCGACGCGGCGGCCAGGGCTCTGCCCATGCCCACCGACTGTGAGCCCTGGCCCGGGTAGATGTAGGCAGGCGGCAAACGATCGATACCTCCGATCTGTCGGCTGCGCCGCCGGGCTCTGCCAGCGCGGCGTGGCGCGCACGACGCGCCACCCTGCACCCTAGCAGTCGACGACGCCGCGCCGCCGAATCGTGTGCAATCATGCACACGATGGATGATCCGCTGCTCTCACCGGTCGTCCAGGCAGCCGCGATGAGCTCCAGAACCCTCGCATGCTGTCCGATCGCATCGCCGTGGGGCGCGCCCTCTGGCGCGAGCTGGTCATCGGCTTCGCCCAGCAACTGGGCTCGCTCGACTGGGCTTCACGCAGCTGGCCGCACTCTACGCCGTGGCCGGTCCCGTGACCCTCACCGTCGGCTGACCTGGCCGAGCAGCTGGAGCGCTCGCCCTCGGCCACCAGCCGCATCGTCTGCCGGACTCGTGGCGCGTGGCTACCTGGAGCGGCATCGAAGAGGTGGCCGACCGGCGGCAGCGTGTGCTTTCCCTGACCGCCGGAGGGCACGCGCTCTGCTCGCCACGGTCGACCGTGCCCGTGCCGACCAGTTCCTGGCCGTGGTCCGGCCCATGCCGATGGCCGAGCGTGCGCTGGTGGCCATGGGCGTCGCTGCCCTGGCCAGCCACGCCATGACGCGCCGCGGTGGCCTGCGCAAGGGACCTGAAGCGACCTGACGTCGTGGGAGTGTCGCTGGATCGGCCGTCGCTCGCGGCCCCGGAGTCCGCGGCGGTCGCGTGTCCGACCGTCCGTCGGTGACGGGTGACAGGACCGGGCGACTGCACCCGGCCGCACCGCCTGCGCGGCTGCCCGCCTTCGGGTAGGCTGGCGGCGAGAGGGTGGGCCATCGCGCATACGAGACCGTGTTGGGAGGAACGCCATGGTCGTCAAGCGAAGACTCCTGCTCGCCGTCGCCGCGGCCCTGACCCTGGCGATGGCAGCCGCCGTCCCGGCGTTGGGCGGCGTACGGACCGGCCAACCCCGATCCGCTGCGCGCAGGAGGAACTGCTGCGCGTCCAGGACATCGCCGCGACCGGCAAGACGCGCAACGTCCGGCCCCGTCGTGGCCGTCGGCTGGCGCCAGGCCGCCAAGCCCGGCGAGCTCTTCGTGACGTACAGCACCGACGGGGGCAGCTCGTATCTCAAGAAGAACGGCCAGCTGCGCACGTTCCGGGTGGCCGGTGACGGCACCCGCGGGCTCTCCCTGGACAGTCTGTGCCGGCAGCATCTGGGTCGGCCAGCGTGGCCAACTACCCGGGTGACGACACAGCCGACCGCGATGTGCTTCCTGACCAGCCGGACCGTCAACGGCAAGCCCGGCCAGGTCTACCTCACCGATGCGGCGTCCAGCCGCAAGGTCCGCGGCGTGTCCGTCTCCTGCGTCGGCAAGAAGCTGCTGGCCATCGCCTGGCTCGAGCAGAGCTTCGGCAAGCCGCGGGCCAAGCTCATGCTGCGCAGCCTCGAGGCCGCGGGGCGAGACGACCGTCGTTCCGCAAGGTCTATGGCCTCGGGCGACGCGGATCTCAAGGGTGGTATCTCCGTGGACGCGAGCACCGATTCGGTGCACGTGGCCTGGACCACCGGGAACGGCAGGGCCCTGCGCTATCAAGCGCTTCCTCGTCGGCCGAGGGCAAGCCGCCCGCCATCACCAGGCAGCCCGCGGTCCGGCTGGCCGCGAAGGATGTGCAGCTGCCGCAGGTCGCCTCGCGCGGCCAGAAGGTCGTCGTCGCCTACAGCGATGCCGGCAAGATCAAGGCGAGGGTCAGCGGCGACGACGGCGAGACGTTCGACGAGCCTGCGCTCGTCGTCAGCACCGGGTCCAGGAAGGCAGCCCTCACGCGTGCACTCCGCTGATGTCAGCGGTCCCCGCATCGTCGTCGAGGTCTCGGCCAGCCAGGGTGGCCTGATCACCCCGCAGCGCGTCCAGTCGGACGACCTCGGAGCGACCTGGCAGAGCAGCTCCTTCGGGCATGTCGGGGCTCGGGTCGGGGCGCTGCGCAAGACGAGCCCGACCAGCTCGGTGCTGGCCGAAGCCTGGCAGAACAACGCGCCGGGCCCGGACACGCTGCGCGCCCAGATCGAGCGCTGACGCCCAGTCCGCGCGTCCGGCCCCGGCCCCGGCTCGAAGCACTCGGCTCGCCGCCGCTCGGTCTCCCGGCTCTCCGGGTCGGGAGTCGCGGCCCGCTCCAGGTTCAGCCCTGGTCTGGCGGCCGGGTGATGGCACCTTCACTGGCGGAGCTGACGAGCGCGGCGTACTTGGCCATCACGCCCCGGCGGTAGCGCGGCGCGGGCGCCTGCCAGCGCGCCCGGCGGGCGGCCAGGGTGGCTCTCGTCGACCTCGAGATCGAGGGCGCGACGGTCGACGTCGATGGTGATCGTGTCGCCCTCCTCGACCAGCGCGATCGGGCCCCCCAGCGCGGCCTTCGGGCGCGACGTGGCCGATCATCAGGCCGCGCGTGCCGCCGCTGAAGCGACCGTCCGTGAGCAGGGCGATCGATTCGCCCAGTCCCTCGCCGACGATGGCGGCCGTCACGCTCAGCATCTCCTGCATGCCAGGGCCGCCGACCGGACCCTCGTAGCGCAGCACGACCACATCGCCCGGAGCGATGCGCTGGTGCTTGACGGCATCGAAGGCAGCGTTCTCGGAGTCGAAGACGCGGGCCGGACCGCTGAACTGGCGCCGCTCGTGGCCGGCCAGCTTGACGACGCAGCCATCCGGGGCCAGCGAGCCATGCAGGATGGCCAGGCCGCCGCTGGGCTTGATGGGGTCCTCGATGGGGCGAAAGACGTCCTGACCGGGTGTCTCGACCACGGCGGCGGCGATGTCGGCGAGGGTCTGTCCGGTCACGGTCTGCGCAGCGCCGTGCATGAGGTCGCGCTTCAGGAGCTCACGGATGACGATGCCGATGCCGCCGGCGTCATGGATGTCGGACGCCGAGTAGCGGCCGCCCGGGCGCAGGTCGCCGATGGTCGGCGTGCGTGCCGCGATGGTGTCGAACTCGTCGATGTGGAGCGGGACGTCGAACTCCGAGGCGATCGCCAGCAGGTGCAGGACCGCGTTGGTGGAGCCGCCCGTGGCGGCCACCCCGGCGATGGCGTTCTCGAGCGAATCGTGGGTCACGATGCTCCTGGGTCGCACGTCCCGGCGCACCAGGTCCATGACCAGCTCGCCACACTGGCGGGCGGCCTCGTCCTTCCTCGGATCCTCGGCAGGGATGCCGTTGAGCCCGGCCGGGGAGAGGCCCAGGAACTCCAGGCACATGCTCATGGTGTTGGCCGTGAACTGGCCGCCGCAGGCGCCAGCACCCGGGCAGGCCACCGACTCGATCTCGTACAGCTCCTCGAGGCTGATCTTGCCGGCGCGGTAGGCTCCGATGGCCTCGAAGACACTGACGACATCCTGGGGCTCACCCTTGTAGGTGCCCGGGTAGATGGTGCCGTTGTAGAGGATGACGCTGGGGATGTCGAGCCGGGCCAGGGCCATGGCTGCGCCCGGGTTGGTCTTGTCGCAACCGCTGAGCACGACGAGCCCGTCGAAGAGATGGCCTCGCGCGACGAGCTCGATCGAATCGGCCACCACCTCGCGGCTGACCAGCGAGGCCTTCATGCCCTCGGTGCCCATGGCCACGCCATCGGAGATGGCGATGGTGTTGAACTCCATGGGCGTGCCACCGGCCGCCCGCACGCCGGCCTTGACGAACTCGGCCAGGCGGCGCTGGTTGAGGTTGCAGGGCATCGTCTCGATCCAGGTCGTGGCCACGCCGATGATGGGCCTGGCCAGGTCCTCATCGGTGAAGCCCATGCCCTTGAGCATGGCCCGGGCCGCGGCGCGATCGGGACCGTCGGTGATGGTCGCGGAGTGGCGCTTGGCTGGGTCGCTGGGACGGTCGTAGGGCAGGGTTCATGGGTCGATCCTCCGGGTCGGCGGTGGGCCGGGCGATGCGGTCGGTTGGGCTGGTCGATCGCCTACATGGTCTCCTCCAGGCGAGTGTCGAGGCCGCGGACGGTCAGGCAGCCTCGATAGGGCGGGTGTCGATGCGCGCCGGATGCACTGCCTCCCAGGCGTCGATGGCCTCGCTGCGGGCCAGCAGCCAGCCGATCTCGTCGGTGCCGTCGAGGAGCATGCGGCGCGCGAAGGGATCGACATCGAAGGCGATGTCCTGGTCGTCCGGCAGGTGCACCAGCTGGGCCTCCAGGTCGACCGTGATCTCGGCATCGGGATCGACGGCGAACTGCTCGAAGAGCGCACGGTGGGTGCCCTCATCGACGACGATGGGCAGCAGGCCGTTCTTGAGCGCGTTGTTGCGGAAGATGTCGGCGAAGCTGGTCGAGAGGATGGCCCGGATGCCCCACGAGGTCAGCGCCCAGGGTGCGTGCTCGCGGGACGAGCCGGCGCCGAAGTTGTCGCCGGCGAGGAGGACCTGGCGGCCCTGCATGGCCGGCTGGTTGATGATGAAGTCGGGCCGAGGCTGCCCCTCCTCGTCATAGCGCCAGTCGTAGAAGAGCGCATCGGCCAGCCCCGACTTCTCGGTCGTCTTGAGGAAGCGCGCCGGGATGATCTGGTCGGTGTCCACGTTCTCGGCCGGCAGGGGGATGAGCGCGCTGGTGAAGGTGCTGAATGCGTCGGCCATGGCTACTTCTCTCCCACAGCTGCAGGGGTGCGCTCCACCAGCGGCCGTGGGTCAGTGATGACGCCGTGGAGCGCCGTGGCGGCGGCGGTCAGTGGCGAGGCCAGGAAGGTGCGCGCGCCCTTGCCCTGGCGGCCCTCGAAGTTGCGGTTGCTCGTGGAGATGATGTACTCGCCGGGGCTGCCCTGGTCGCCGTTCATGGCGATGCACATGGAGCAGCCGGCTTCGCGCCAGTCGGCACCGGCGGCGCGGAAGATGTCAGCCAGGCCCTCGCGTTCGGCCTGCGCCTTCACGGTCTGGGAGCCGGGCACGACCATGACGCGGACGCCGTCCGCGACCTTGCGGCCCTCGAACAGCGCCGCTGCGGCTCGCAGGTCGCTGATGCGGCTGTTGGTGCAGGAGCCGATGAAGACGGTGTCCACCTTGTGGCCCAGGAGCGGCTTGCCCGGCTGCAGGTCCATGTAGTGGAGGGCCTTCTCCAGCGTCCGGCGGCCGGAGTCGTCGGTGGCGTGCTCCGGGCTGGGGACGGGGTCGCTGATGGCCATGCCCATGCCCGGGTTGGTGCCGTAGGTGATCATGGGCTCCAGGGCTGAGGCGTCGATGGTGATCGACTTGGCGTAGCTCGCCCCGGGATCCGACGGCAGGGTCCGCCAGCGTGCCACCGCGGCGTCGAAGTCGGTGCCCCTGGGGGCATGCGGCCGGCCGGCCACGTACTCGAAGGTGGTGTCGTCGGGGGCGATGAGCCCGGCGCGCGCGCCGCCTTCGATGGACATGTTGCAGATGGTCATGCGCTGCTCCATGGTCAGCGCGCGGATGCCCTCGCCGGTGTACTCGAAGACGTGGCCCGTGCCGCCGCCGACACCGATGCGGCTGATGAGGTTGAGGATGATGTCCTTGGAGGTGACGCCCGGGGGCCAGCCGGCCGTCCACGCGGACCTCGTAGGTGCGCAGCTCACGCTGCAGCAGGGTCTGGGTGGCCAGCACCATCTCCACCTCGCTGGTGCCGATGCCGAAGGCCAGCGCGCCGAAGGCGCCGTGGGTGGCGGTGTGGGAGTCGCCGCAGACGATGGTCATGCCGGGCTGCGTCAGGCCCAGCTCCGGGCCGATGACGTGGACGATGCCCTGGCGGTTCGACCCGAGCGCGTAGAGCGGGATGCCGAACTGCTCGCAGTTGGCCTGCAGCTTGGCCAGCTGGAAGCTGGCCTGCTGATCGAGGATGGGCAGCGAGCGGTCGTGCGTGGGCGTGGAGTGGTCCGCGGTGGCGATGGTGCGCTCGGGGTGGCGGACGGTGAGGCCACGGCGGCGCAGTCCCTCGAACGCCTGTGGGCTGGTGACCTCGTGGACGAGGTGGAGGTCGATGCCGAGCACGGTCGGCGCGCCGGGCTCCTGCAGGACGACGTGGTCGTCCCAGATCTTCTGGACGAGGGTGCGCGGCGCGGTCGCGCCGCCGGTGTTGGCAGCGGTATCGGACATGTGCTGCAGCGTAGCAGAGGGCTGCGGCAGGGACGGTGGGCTGCGGCAGGGCCGCTGGGCACGCCGCCGGGCCGGCTGGGCCGCCGCAGGCTCGCGGCCCGGCACGGCTGCTGACCGATCTTCGGATGCCACGCGCCGCCGCTGACGCTAGCGCCCGACCTGATGCCTCGCGGCGGGCGATCGAGGACCGTTGCGTGCCCGTTCTCGACCCGGCACCACAGGAGCACATCGCCGGGCCACGCTGCCTCCCCGGTCAGCGCGGCGTAGGCATCGATGGCGCGCGCCGGGTAGGCGGCCGCGACGAGATCGGCGTACTGGGCGACGACCGCCCGCGTCCGTGCGGTCGAGCGGAGGAGCAGGAGCCGGCTGACTGGGCGAGGGGCGAGCCTGTCGCCGCCGTCGCGTGCCAGACCCAGCGCGTCGGCCTTGGCTCGCGACCAGCGGATCTGCTGCTCGATCCGGCGCAGCTGCGACTGTGCCTCGCACGCGACGATCGCCCCCTCGGGGCTAGCGTCGAGCACGAGATCGATGACGCCGCGGACGGGTCGGTAGACGGCCACCTCCGGTGTCCGTCGCCAGCGTGCATGGGCGATCGCGATGAGCTCCCCGATCATGGGAGCCTGCAGATGGTCCCGGATGAGCGGACCGCCGCCGGGGTACAGGCGCATGCTGAGACGACAGCCCGAGGGCCGTGGACAGACGCGCGAGCACCTCGCAGTGTCGGCTCGACGTCCGACTGTCTCGATGTCCTGCACCGTGGATGGACTGACACCAGCCGCAGCTGCCACCTGGCGAAGGCTCAGACCGGCATCCAGCCGCGCTGTCCGCAGGCTCCGACGCCAGTGACCGTGTCGGTCTGGCCGCACGACATCAGTCGGCGCGGAGCTCGATCCGTGGTCTGGCCTGGTGCGGTCATGCGTCCGATCGTCGCCGCGTCGAGCGTACGGCTCGACGGCACCTCACCGTCACTTCGCTCCAGCGACTGCTGCCACTTCGGTCCGGTGACGAGGCGGAGCGACAGCATGCCGCAGTGATCGCGTCCCCAGCACGTCCAGGGGCGAGTCCCACGGGCAGGTCAGTCTGCCCACTCCGTCCGCTCGACCGAACGGTTCGTGGCCCACGTGCTCGTCCGGCGGCGCCGACGGCCTTGGTTCGTCCGCTCGACCGAACCGGATCGCAGCGCTCGCAGGCGCCACAGCCGGTCCCGGCGCCCGCGGCTGCCACTCGAACCCCCGGGACTCGTCCGCTCGACCGAACGCTGCGGGCGACATCTCGGTGCGTGGCCGCTACGCGTCGAGGCCGCGCACCACCGGCCGGGACCATCGGCCACCGCCACAGGCCGGGACCATCGGCCACGGTGGTACCCGACGAAGGGCGGTGCTGGACAGGGTCCCGCTGGAGCGTGTACAGTCCGCTCACGTCTCCGCCAGCGAAAGGAGCACCTCGACACATGGGTCAGCCAGACCGACAGCGCGAATACGCCGCTATCGCCATCCGTGGTGATGGTCGGCGCGTGCGCTGTCCGGCTGCCCCAGAACGTAGAGGTATCCCTTCTTGGCAAGCTCGAGGTCCTCGCCCTCGAGCTTATCGGCCTGATTACCGGCTCCCGGTGGGAGTCTGGGGATAGGCGGAGATAGCGCCGCAGGGCGCGACGGACGTCGAACCACCAGGACCCTCGCCGGGAACGGCGAGGGTCTTTATCGTGTCGGCGGCCTCCACATCGCGGCCTCCACATCGCAGCCACCACATCGATGAACCAGCAAGACAGCGCAACGGTCGACCAGCGAGCACAGGGAAGGGCAGCAGTCATGACCACCGAGAAGACGAGCGAGAACCCGGCCGCCGAAGCCACCGCGACCACGGGCGTGCCCGGCGCCGCCACGCCGGCCGTGACGCGGTCGCAGCAACGCGCGGTCGGCACGTGCCCAACGCGGGCACGGCGGCCGCGGCCGAGGCCATCGAGAAGGCGCGCAGCGACATGCTGCGCGACAGCAAGCCGCTGGCCGCACGCGCATCGGCGCCGACGCGCTCTGCGAGGCGCTCATCCGCCAGGGCGTCGATGTCATCTTCGGCTACCCCGGCGGCGTCATCCTGCCTCTCTACGACGTCTGGGCCGACTATCCAGAGCTGCGCACCGTCCTCGTCCGTCACGAGCAGGGAGCCGCGCACGCTGCCGACGGCTACGCTCGGGCCAGCGGCCGGGTCGGCGTCTGTCTCGGCACCAGCGGCCCCGGCGCCACCAACCTCGTCACCGGCATCGCCACCGCCCAGCTCGACTCGGTGCCCATCGTCGCCATCACCGGCAACGTGCCCGGCGCGCTCATCGGCAAGGACGCCTTCCAGGAGATCGACATCAGCGGCATCACCCTGCCGATGACCAAGCACAACTACCTCGTGCGCAAGGCGGACGACATCCCTCGCGTCATCGCCGAGGCCTTCCACATCGCCCGCACCGGCCGACCAGGCCCGGTGCACGTCGACATCACCAAGGATGCCCTGACCGGCGAGACGCAGGCCCAGCACCCCGACCACGCTCGACCTGCCCGGCTTCAAGCCGCGCTTCGATGGTCACCCCCGCCAGATCAAGCTGGCCGCCCAGGAGATCGCGCAGGCCAGGCGCCCCGTCATCCTGGCCGGCCACGGCGTGCTCATCGCCCACGCCAGCGAGGACCTGCGCGAGTTCGCCGAGAAGGCCCTGATCCCGGTCACGCACACGCTGCTCGGCAGTCGGCGCCATGGACGAGCAGCACCCGCTCGCCTACGGCTACATGGGCATGCACGGCTGGAAGCACGTCAACAAGGCCATCCAGTCCGCCGACCTGCTCATCGCCCTGGGCATGCGCTTCGACGACCGCGTCACCGGCACGGTCAGCTCCTACGCGCCCGACGCCCGCATCATCCATGTCGACATCGATCCCTCCGAGATCGGCAAGAACGTCGCGGTCGACGTGCCCATCGTGGGTGATGTCGGCAGCGTCCTGCGAGCGCTCATCGGGGCCATCTCGCCGGTCGATCCGGCCGTCCGGGCTGACTATCTCGCCGAGCTGGCCGAGTGGCGCAAGGACTCCGAGGCGACGCCGTGGCACGGCTCGGGCGGCTGGAAGCAGGGCCTCCTGACCGCCGACTACGTCATCACGCGGACTCGGCGAGCTCACCGACCACGACGCCACGCTGGTCTCCGACGTCGGCCAGCACCAGATGTGGCTGGCCCGCTATGCCGGCTTCCGGCGACCCGACAGCCACCTCTCGTCGGGCGGCCTGGGCACGATGGGTTTCGGCCTTGCCTGCCGCCATGGGTGCCGCCCTGGGCCGGCCGGACAAGGAGACCTGGGCCGTCGTCGGCGACGGCGGGTTGCAGATGACGATCCAGGAGATGCTGACCGTGGCGGTCGACCACATCCCCGTCAAGATCGCCCTCATGGACAACAAGAAGCTGGGCATGATCCGGCAGTGGCAGGAGATCGTCTACGGCGGCAACTACCACTCCTCGGACCTCCCGGCGCCACAGTGGGACAAGCTGGCCGAGGCCTACGGGCTGCCGACCTTCAAGGCCACCACGCCCGACCAGGTCGATGACGCCATCCGCGCCGCCCAGGCGCACGACGGTCCGGCGCTGGTGTGGTTCGAGATCGACGAGACCCAGAACGTCTTCCCGATGATGCCGGCCGGCAAGGGGCTCTCGGACCTCATCGAGGACTGGGGCGCACCGAGCAGCCAGGGGAGGAGAAGTAGATGGCCGCCATGAACGATCCCATCGCCGCACCGGCCAAGACCGTCGAGAAGAAGCGCTACATCCCGGGCTCCGGCCAGACGCACCGCCACGTCCTCGTCGTGCTCGTCAACAACCAGCCCGGCGTCCTCAACCGCGTCGCCTCCATGGTCCGCAGCCGCAACTTCAACATCGAATCGCTGGCCGTGGGTCACACCCAGCGGCCGGATATCAGCCGCATGACCATCACCCTGCGTGGCGACGATTTCGCCGTCGAGCAGATGGCCAAGCAGCTCTACCGGCTCATCGACGTGCTCAAGGTCCAGGACCTCCCCGAATCCGGTGTCGTGGAGCACGAACTGGCGCTCATCAAGGTGCGCGCGACCGAATCGAAGCGCGCCGAGATCCTGCGCATCATCGAGCTCTACAAGGGCCGCATCCTCGACGTCGGCCCCGAGACGGTCATCGTCGAGCACAGCGGCACCGAGCAGGAGATCGACTCGCTGGTGGCGCTGCTGGGCGGCTTCGGCATCAAGGAGATGGTCCGCACCGGGACCATCGCCCTGGGTCGTGGCTCCGGAGCCATCGACGTCGAGGCCATCCTGCGGGCAGGTCCCGTGCCCGTCAGCAGCCTGAACGAGGACTGACCACAGCGCCGCCATGACCACCACCGTGACCACCGCCATCATCGCGCCAGCACAGACACCGATCCGGTAGAGGGAGACCCACACCATGTCCGCACGGATGTACTACGACAACGACGCCGACCCCGCGGCCCTGGCGGGACAGACCGTGGCCGTCATCGGCTACGGCAGCCAGGGCCACGCCCACGCCCTGAACCTGAGCGAGAGCGGCGTGGAGGTCATCGTCGGCCTGGCGCCCGGTTCCAAGAGCCGTGCCATCGCCGAGGATGCGGGGCTGCGGGTGATGGACGTCGCCGACGCGGTCAAGGCCGCCGACGTCATCATGATCGCTCGTGCCGGACACGGTGCAGAAGGCCGTCTACGACGCTCGACATCGCTCCCCACCTGCGTCCCGGGCAGCTGCTCATGTTCGCCCACGGCTTCAACATCCGCTTCGGCCGCATCGTGCCGCCGGACTTCGTCGATGTGGGCATGGTCGCGCCCAAGGGACCCGGTCACCTGCTGCGCTCGGTGTACCTGTCGGGCGGCGGCGTGCCCGCCCTCTTCGCGGTCGAGCAGGATCCCTCGGGCACGGCGCGCGCCCGCGTCATGGCCTACGCCCGCGGCCTCGGCTGCACGCGTGCGGGCATCCTCGAGACGACGTTCGCCGAGGAGACCGAGACCGACCTCTTCGGCGAGCAGGCGCTCCTGTGCGGTGGTGTCTCGGCCATGGTCAAGGCCGCCTTCGAGACGCTCGTGGAGGCCGGCTACCAGCCCGAGCTGGCCTACTTCGAGACCATGCACGAGCTCAAGCTCATCGTCGACCTGATGTACCGCGGCGGGCTCAACTACATGCGCTTCAGCGTCAGCGACACCGCCGAGTACGGCGACTACGTGAGCGGTCCGCGCGTCACCGAGGGCGTCAAGCAGACCATGCGCGACGTCCTGTCCGACATCCAGAGCGGCCGCTTCGCCGAGCAGTGGATCGCCGAGTACGACTCCGGTGGCGCCGAGTTCGAGCGGCTGCGCCAGGCCGACCGGGACCACCAGATCGAAGCAGGTCGGCGCACGGCTGCGCGCCCAGATGGCCTGGCTCGACCCGGTCGAGGTCTCGGCCGGGCAGGCCCAGGCCTCGCACCAGCGACGTCACCCAGGTCCAAGGGCGAAGCCGCCGAGGGGGTAGCCTGATGAGCAGCCGACGTACCGGTACGCATCTTCGACACCACCCTGCGCGACGGCGAGCAGGCGCCCGGCGCCGGGCTCACCGTCAGCGAGAAGCTCGAGGTCGCCCGCCAGCTGGTCGCGCCTCAAGGTCGATGTCATCGAGGCCGGATTCCCGGCCGCCTCGCCGGGTGACTTCGAGGCCGTGCAGCGCATCGCCGCCGAGACCAGGGGCATCGCCGTCGCCGGCCTGGCGCGCTGCCGCGACGGCGATCCGCAGCGCGGCGTGGAGGCGCTGCTGCCGGCCGAGAAGCCGCATCTGCACCTCTTCATCGCCACCAGCGACATCCATCTCGTGCACAAGCTGCGCATGAGCCGCGAGGAAGCCCTCGCGGCTGCGGTCAAGTGGGTCAGCTATGCCCGCGAGACGCTTGGCCGTGACGCCGAGATCGAGTTCAGCGCCGAGGACGCCAGCCGCACCGAGCACGACTTCCTGCTGCGCGTCTACGAGGCCGTCGTCGACGCCGGCGCCACGACCGTGAACATCCCCGACACGGTCGGCTACGCCATCCCCGCCGAGTTCGGCGAGCTCACCCGCAAGGTCGTCGAGCGGGTCGGCTCGGGCGCCGTCGTCTCCGTCCACTGCCACAACGACCTGGGGCTCGCCACCGCCAACACGCTGGCCGCCGTGCAGGCCGGCGCGCGCCAGGTGGAGGTCACCATCAACGGCCTCGGCGAGCGCGCCGGCAACGCCTCGCTCGAGGAAGTGGTCATGGCGCTGCGCACCCGCCCCACCGCAGTTCCAGGTCGGCGGGACCGGCGTGGTCACCGAGCAGATCAGCAATGCCAGCCGGCTGGTCTCGTACCTGACCGGCTTCACGGTCCAGCCCAACAAGGCCATCGTGGGTCGCAACGCCTTCGCCCACGAATCGGGCATCCACCAGGACGGCATGCTCAAGAACGCGCTGACCTACGAGATCATGACGCCGCAGTCGGTGGGCCTGGCCGGCTCCCGCCTCTCGGTCGGCAAGCTCTCCGGCCGCCGAGGCCTGCAGGGCAAGCTGCGCGAGCTCGGGCATCGAGCTCGAAGGCGACGGTGCTCGACCGCGTCTACCGCCAGGCCATCGCGCTGGCCGACGCCAAGAAGGAAGTCACCGACGCCGACCTCATCGCGCTGGTCGAGGCCCAGGTCGCCGGGCCGGCTCGGCCGAGGTCGCCGTCGGCCGACTGCACCGGTTCGCCTCGAGGGCTGGTCGGTCAGCTCCAGCAAGGGCGGTGCCTCGCAGGGTGACGTCTCGCTGGTCGTGCAACGGCCAGGCGGTCACCGGCCGAGGCCGAGGGCAACGGCCCGGTCGACGCACTCTTCGTGGCCGTCGACCGCGCCGTCGAGCCGGTCATCGGCTGGTTCCCGCGACTGGCCGAGTACGAGATCCGGGCCGTCTCCGGCGGTGAGGATGCGCAGGGCCAGGTGATGGTGCGCGCGCGTCGCTCCATCGACCCGGAGGGCACGCCCGACACGGTCACCGGCCACGGCCTCTCGACCAACATCATCGAGGCCTCCCTGGAGGCCTACCTGGCGGCGCTTGGAGAAGCTGCTCTGGCACGAGGCCAGCGACGACGCCGTCCAGCGGCGCGCCGGTGGAGCGCGGCCATGAGCCTGGCGACGACCCGGCATCTACCGGGTCGCCAGGATCCCCGGCGACGGCATCGGTCCCGAGATCGTCGACGCGACGATCGTGGTCCTCGAGGCCGCTGCCGAGCGCTTCGACTTCGCCATCGAGTGGACCGAGGTGCTGGCCGGCGGCATCGCCATCGACGCCTACGGCACCGCCATCCGCGACGAGGACCTCGACGTCCTGCTGGCGTCGGATGCCGTGCTCCTGGGCGCGGTGGGCGGACCCAAGTGGGACGACCCGGCGGCCACGGTGCGGCCCGAGCAGGGGCTGCTGCAGGATGCGCAAGGTGCTGGGCCTGTTCGCCAACCTGCGCCCGGTCGCGGTCGAGCCGTCGCTCAGGGAGGCCTCGCCGCTGCGCCGCGATCTCATCGAGGGCGTGGACATGATCATCGTGCGTGAGCTCACCGGCGGCATCTACTTCGGCGACCGCCAAGCGAGACCCACGACGGCCCCGACGGTCGCCAGGCCTACGACACGATGCTCTACACCGAGCCGGAGGTCCGGCGCATCGTGCGTCTCGCCTTCGAGCTGGCGCGGCAGCGCCGCAAGCGCCTCACCAGCGTCGACAAGGCCAACGTGCTCGCCTCCAGCCGCCTCTGGCGCACGGTCGTGGAGGAGGTCGCGCCCGAGTTCCCGGACGTGGAGCTCGAGCACCGCCTCGTCGATTCGACGGCCATGTCGCTCATCACCAAGCCGGCCTCCTTCGACGTCATCGTCACCGGCAACATGTTCGGCGACATCCTGTCCGACGAAGCGTCCGTGCTGGCCGGCTCGCTGGGCATGCTGCCCTCGGCGTCGCTGGGCGAGCGCAAGACGGCCCACGGCACGACCGGCATGTATGAGCCCATCCATGGCTCCTCGCCGGCCAAGACCGGTCTGGACATCGCCAACCCCACCGGCGACCATCCTCTCGGCCGCGATGATGCTGCGCTGGTCGCTGGGCCAGCCGGCAGCGGCCGAGGCCATCGAGGCGGCCGTTCGCGCCACGCTGGACGGTGGCACCCGTACCGCCGACCTGATGGGCGCCGACGGCGAGGCACGTGGCTGGCGTCGCGTCGGCACGGCTGCCTTCGCCGAGGCCGTGGCCGCGCACGTCCGCAGCAGTAGCTGACAGCAGCACTTCGATCGGAGAGACGACGTGAGCACCGAACCGAGCCCCGACCGCAGAGCGCCGGTCGTCCTCTACGACACCACCCTTCGTGACGGCACGCAGGGCGAGAACATCACGCTCTCGCTGGCGGACAAGATCCGCATCGCGCGCATGCTCGACGAGTACGGCATGCCCTACATCGAGGGTGGCTGGCCGGGCTCCAATCCCAAGGACATCGAGTTCTTCGCGGCGGCCCGGACGATGACGTGGAGCAACGCCAAGCTGGCCGCCTTCGGTTCCACGCGCCATCGCGCCAACAGCGGCCGAGAACGACCCCAACCTCTACGAGCTGGTGGCCGCCGAGACCCCGGTGGTCACCATCTTCGGCAAGTCCTGGGACCTGCACGTCACCGAGGTGCTGAGCGCCTCGCTCGACGCAGAACCTCGACATGATCGCCGAGTCGGTGGCCTTCATCCGACGAGCGCGGTCGCGAGGTCGTCTACGACGCCGAGCACTTCTTCGATGGCTACAAGGCCGATCGCGACTACGCCCTCGCAGACCCTCCGGGCGGCCCGCCAGGCCGGTGCACGTGACCTCGTGCTCTGCGACACCAACGGCGGCACGCTGACCGATGAGCTGGTGCGCATCTTCACGGACACGCGCGACGCACTGGCCGCGGATCCCGACGCGCCAGCGGTCACCTGGGGCATCCACACCCACAACGATGCCGAGCTCGCCGTCGCCAACACCATGGCCGCGGTGGCCGCCGGAGCGCGCCACGTGCAGGCCACCATCAACGGCTACGGCGAGCGCTGTGGCAACGCCAACATGGTCAGCGTCATGGCCAACCTGGCGCTCAAGACCGACCTGCCCCTCCTGCCGGTCGGAGGTGGCGAGATCAGCCACCTGACCTCGCTGTCCCGGAGCGTCGCCGAGATCGCCAACGTCACGCCCCTCGACTATCAGCCCTTCGTGGGTCGCTCCGCCTTCGCCCACAAGGGTGGTGTCCACGGAGCCGCCGTGGCCAAGGTGGAGCGCAGCTACCAGCACGTCGACCCGGTCCTGGTGGGCAACCAGAGCCGCCTCGTGGTCTCGGAGCTGGGTGGCCGCGCCAACACGCGCATCCGCGCCGAGCAGCTCGGGCACAAGCTCGAGGGCGTGGTCGATGCGAAGGCCCTGAGCCAGACCATCAAGGAGCTGGAGAACCAGGGCCTCGCCTTCGAAGGCGCCGAGGCTTCGTTCGAGCTGCTCATCCGGCGCAAGGCCGCCGACTATCAGCCGCCCTTCGAGATCATCGACTACACCGTCCTCTCCGAGCAGCGAGACGGCCGGGACTTCCTGGCCGAAGCCACCGTCAAGGTCCGTGTCGATGGCGAGGTCCTGCATACCGCGGCCGATGGCAACGGGCCGGTCAACGCGCTCGATGCCGCCCTGCGCAAGGCGCTGGGGACCTTCTTCCCGCAGCTCGAGTCGATGCGGCTGGTCGACTACAAGGTCCGCATCATCGATGGCGAGGCCGCCACGGCCGCCCGCACCAGGGTCATCATCGACTCCATCGACGAGGACCTGGAGTGGTCGACGATGGGCTCGGGCGACCAACATCATCTCGGCCTCCGCTATCGCCCTGGCCGATTCCTTCGAGTACGCCATCTGGAAGCGTCACAGCGCCGTTCCGACCGTAGCGAGGATGAGCAGCCTGAGGCACGGATGGGCAGCGCCCCGGGCAGCGTCGCCGGTTCCGGCGGCTGAGCGGCGGCCGAGCGGCGGGCTGACCCGGTGTCCGAGCTCAGGCGGCTCGTGGTTGCCTTCGCCGGCGAGCCCGGCTCCTTCGGCGAGGACGCCGTCCTGGCGGCCTACCCTGGGGCGCAGGCGCAGCCCGTGCCGTTGTTCGACGACGTCGGCCGGGCCGTGGTCAGCGGTGACGTGGCTGCCGGCGTCCTGCCCATCGAGAACGTCGTCGGTGGCGGCGTGCGCGAGGTCTACGACCTGCTGCTGGACGGGGAGGCCGTCATCGTGGGCGAGGTCATCGTGCCGGTGCGGCTGTGCCTGGCCGCGATGCCAGGACAGGACATCGAGTCCATCGCGCGTGTCTACTCGCATATCCAGGCGCTGAGCCAGGCCGAGGCGTTCCTGCGCTCTCGCCCCTGGACGCTGCTGGCGGCCACCAACACCGCGGGATCGGGGAAGATGATCAGCGACCGACGGGAGACCGGTTCGGCAGCCGTGCTGTCACCGCGTGCGGCCGAGCTGTTCGGGCTGTCCATCCTGGCGTCGGACATCCAGACCGAGCGCAGCAACCGCACGCGCTTCCTGGTGCTGGCGATGCCCCAGAGCGCGAGCCTGCCCCGGCCGGCGACGGCGGCGCCCGACGGCAGCATGCGCAGCGCGCTGGCGTTCTCCGTGCGCAACGAGCCCGGAACGCTGGTGCGCGCGCTGGCGGTCATCGCCGACCATCGCATCAACATGACCAAGCTCGAAATCACGACCCAGCCGCGAGGGCACCTGGGAGTACGTCTTCTGGGTGGACCTGGATGCCGACGTCTGTCCGCAGGATGGGGCAGGGCAGGCGTTCCTGGAGGACCTGCGCTCGGTCTGCGTCTGGGTCCGCGTGATGGGCTGCTACCCGAGGGCCGTCGAGCCGGCCCTGTGATGGCGGTACGCCTGCGCGGCCAGACGGACAGCACACGAGGAGGATGCCGATGGGCACGACACCGACGACCGAGCCGAAGAGGAGAGGCCTCGACCGACGCACGGTGGCGCTGGCTATCGCGGTGGTGATCGTCCTCGCGGCGATCGCGGCGGCGGTGGCTGTCTACCTTGTCTTCTTCGCCGCCGAGGCGCCGCCGCCGCCGACGCTCGATGACGCACTCAAGGTGCTGCTGCCCTCGCCGTCCCCGTAGGTCGCGCCAAGCGCGCCGCGGTCAGGCGAGGCCGAGGAAGGTCCGCCGGCCGGTGGCGTCCGTGATGGTGGCCGCTCGGATCACGCCGGCCTGATCGTGCTCAACCAGGAGTTCGCGCGGCTCGACGATGACGTGACGCAGCGGTAGCACACCGTCGCCGTACTTGATGGTGAGGGCGGCGTTGGGGCCGACCTCGTCGTGCTCGATGGCCACCAGCGGCTGGTCCTCCGCGAGGCGGACCTCGCCCAGCGCAGGGTCGGCGAAGTGCAGGTCCAGCTCATGCCCGCGCAGGTCTGCGCTCGCTTGCCGGCACCAGGCCGGCCATTCGTCGCGCGCGACCTCCGTGACCATGCCGGTTCCCGGAGGCTGGTGGGGATGCTGCTCGGCCATTCCGCTCAGGCCTCGGCGATCGTCACCGACGTGATGCCGACCGGCTGCAGCGGGCGATCCTGAGGCCCGGTCGGTGCGGTGGCGATGGCGTCCACGACGTCCTCACCGGCGCTCAGCTTGCCGAAGATGGTGTAGTTGGGCGGCAAACCGTAGTCGGCGTGCATGATGAAGAACTGGCTGCCGTTGGTGTTGGGCCCGGCATTGGCCATGGCCAGCGTGCCGCGCAGATAGCGGCGCGTCACTGGCTCATCCGCGAAGCGGTAGCCCGGGCCACCCGTACCGGTGCCGGTCGGATCGCCACCCTGGATCATGAAGCCGTTGATGACACGGTGGAAGATGACGCCCTCGTAGAAGCCCTCCTGGGCCAGGAAGACGAAGTTGTTCACCGTGCGTGGCGCCTCGGCCGCGAACAGCTCCGCGGTCATGGTCCCGGCGGTCGTCTCGATGGTGGCCGCATACGAGCGGGCCGGATCAACCACCATCTCCGGTGGGTTCGAGTACTGGGGCACGTGGCACTCCTGCTGCGTGATCTGCGCTACCAGCCTACCCGGTCTGGGCGCATGTCTCCACGGGACGCTGGCTGGGATGCGCGTGACTACCATGGCGCGCATGACGAACGAGGAGCTGGGGGCACCCTTCAGGAGCCACACCCCACCGATCTGGCTGGTCGTTGGGTGACCTCGTCGGACCGCCTGGATGTCGATGACCCGACGCACCCGGCGCGGCCGGCGGGCGCCACGTACCTGACCACCGACGGGCAGGCCGAGGAGGCGGTCGAGGCTGCCGCGCGGGGCTTCGAGGCCGTCCGTTGGCTGCCCGCCTTCGAGCGCAGCCGGGCCCTGCGCGCCCTGGTGGCCGAGCTCGGCTGAGCGGACGCGGTACAGGACGCCAGCGGTCCTGTGCCGCAGTGTGCGATTCGGGCCATTCCCGGATGGTCCGCGGCATCGTTGAATGGCCTGACCAGCCCCGGCTGGGACTATGCCTCTACCCAGACTGGTCAGCACAGGCCGCCCACGCGCCCGTTCCCGTCACGGCGCCAGCCTCATGCGGGTCCGGCTCTGGATGGCCATGCTCGGCCTGGCGGTGCTACCCATGGTCGGGGTCATCGTCCTCACCAACACCTTCACGGCTGTGCCGGTACGCGGGGTCCCCGAGCGACATGCCTGGGAGACGTCCACCGCCGTCGCCGACCTGACGGCAGGCCTGCAGGAGCTCGAGACCCGCCTGCTGGGGGTTGCCACGGACCCTGGCCTGCACCGGCTCGTCGATGGCATCAGCGGCACCGACGAGCGCCAGGTCGCAGCCGGGATGCTGGCAGCACTGGCCGGCGGGGAGCAGTCGGTCGTCGTCGGTGCCTGTCTCACGCGCGCCAGCGACGGATCGACCGTGCCGCTGGACAGCTCGGCGGCGGTTCCCGGCCTCCCGGCGCCCGGCACCATCACGAGCACCGCTGCGGCGTCCGGTTGCGTCATGTCCAGCCTGGCAGCGCGGACCATCGCCGCACCGCCCGGCGAGGTGCTGCGGACGACCGCGTGGGGTCCGGACCGCACACGCCGCCTGGTCCTCTCGACGGAGCTGGTGGGGACATCGCGACGCGACGCGGGCGTGTTGAGCATGGCGGTCAGCCTGCCCCGACTCTTCGAGGCGACGCCCAGCGCCTCCGCTGTCGCGAGCAGCGCGGCGCTGGTGGACATGGCCACCGACTCGATGGTCGCCGGCGCGCGGACCGAGGTGGTCGCCACCGGATCCGGCCTGCCCGGCGCCCGTCCACTGGGCAATCTGCGCGTGCGCATCAACGGCATCGTCAACGGCCACACCGGGACTACCGAGGCGCTCGAGGCCGCCGGCTGGGTGGCCACCGCGGCACCGCTGTGGCGTTTGGACGACGGCGCGCACTTCGGCATCATCCACGTCTGGCCGCTGGCTGAGGCGGTGCCCGACACGGCCCTGTTGCTGGCTCTCGTCGGCTTCGCCGTCATGGTGCTGCTCATCGCGGTCGTGGTCGCGCGCACCTTCCTGCAGCCGTTCGATGACCTCGCCCGATCGCAGTCGCAGCTGGAGGTGCTGTACCGGGAGGCTCGCGAGGACTCGCTCCACGACGGCCTGACCGGGCTCGGCAACCACCGCTCCTTCCAGGAGGAGCTGGACCGCCAGCTGGAGCTGTACCGGCGGCACAAGGTACCGGTAGCGCTGCTGCTCATCGACCTCGACGACCTCAAGGTCGTCAATGACGGCGAGGGTCACCCGGCCGGCGACCGTCTCCTGGTGGGCATGGCCAACAGCATCCGTGATGCGCTGCGCTACGGAGACCGGGCCTTTCGCATCGGCGGGGACGAGTTCGCGGTCATCCTCCCGCACACCGACGCCAACGAGGCCCTCATCGCCGCCAACCGCCTGCGCCACTTCTGCCTGCGTCCGGCCGCGGGCGAGCGTGTCATCCCCTTCTCCGGGGGCATCTCCTCCGTCCCGTTGCTGGCGGCCGATCGTGGCGAGCTGTTCCGCCAGGCCGACGCGGCCCTGTATCGCTGCAAGCGCAGCGGGCGCGGCACGGTCGGGGTCTTCGATGCCGACCGCGATCAGGTGCAGACCGAGTCGGCCGACCAGGGCGCCATCACGGCCATCCGCGACGTCATCCGAGCTCGCAGCCTGACCCCGGTGTACCAGCCCATCGTCGACTTGCGGGATGGCAGCGTCCTGGGCTTCGAGGGCCTCATCCGACCGGGGCCCTCGGCGGCCTTCTCGAACCCAGGACAGCTCTTCGCCGCAGCCGCCGCAGCGGGTCGGACCGTCGAGCTCGACCTGGCCTGCTTCGAGGTCGTGGCGGCGGGCAGCGTCGACATCGATGTCGACCAGGTCGTGACCATCAACCTCTCGCCGCAGACCCTCGAGGTCCAGGACTTCAGCTCGGCCTGGCTGCTGGAGGTCCTCGCGCGCTACCGACTCAGCCCCGGGCGGGTGGTGGTCGAGCTCACTGAGCGCGAGGCCATCAGCGACCTCGACCGGCTGCGCCGGAACGCGGCGGCACTGCAGCATGCCGGTGTCCGCCTGGCAGCGGACGACGTCGGGGCTGGGAACGCCGGCTTGCGGCTGCTCTCGCAGGTCCGTTTCGACATCGTCAAGATCGATCTCTCCCTGGTGCAGGATGGGACCCAGCACGACTCCTCGCGCAACGTGCTGCGCTCGCTCACGGAGCTGGCGGCACGACAGGGTGCCGTGGCCATCGCCGAAGGCCTCGAGACGGCCGAGCAGCTGCGCTCACTGCGGGAGCTCGGCATCACGACCGGCCAGGGCTACCTGCTGGGTCGCCCCGGCCACAACCTCGGCCTCAAGCGCGTGGACATCGAGGCGTTGGCGGCGGGCGCGCTCGTCGTCGAGAATGCGCCTGCCACGCGGCGGAACGGTGCACCGGCAACCCGCCCTGACGCATTCGGCGGCAGTCCGGCCTAGAGTCTGTAGCTGGGGCAGCCGGTGTCAACGATCCCAGCGTCAGCGTCGAGCCGTCGGTACTCGTGGCGTCGAGCCGCCGGTGCTGTCAGCGTCGAGCCGCCGCTGCTCGTGGCGTGCCGCAGCCACCGCTGGCCGCGCCACCGGCTGGCCGTTCCTGTCATCTAGTCTCCGGGGGACTGCTGGACGGACACCGACGGGGCCGGCGCGTCTCCGGCCCGCGTCAGGCCGCGCCAGGAGGTGCTGCTCCACGCTCAGGCTGGGCGCCAACAGGCCCGGCTGCGGGTCCACCGGCCACGCCGCGACGCTGTCAGCCGGTCTTGCAGTCCCCCGGTGCATAGGTGACAGGAACTGCTCGAGTCGGGGCCGATCGGGGCCGGGAGGAATCGCTCGAGTCGGAGCCATCGGGTCCGTCAGGGTCGGTCGGGGCGGCGGGGACCGTTGCGCCTCGCGCATGTGGCCCGCGCCCTACACTCCGCTGCGTGGAGACGCAGCAGATCGTGCAGAGCCTCAGCTTCATCACCTGGGTGTTGCTGGGTTCCCTGGCGCTGGGCAGCCTGGCGCTCACCTGGTGGCTGCGTCAGACGACCGACGCGACCGCTGGCTTCCTGGGCTTCAGCGCCTTCCTGGCCGGTGTCATCGGGCTGGGTTGGCTCGCGATCGAGTGGGGCCTACCGGACCCGAGCGAGCTGGCCATCACCGACGGGGTGACGATCGCCGAGCCACGACGACTCGGCATCGCCCTCTTCGTCATGCTCGCCTTCCCGGCGGGCCTGCGCCTCGGTCGCGGTGGACGCGCCCTGTGGCTCGGCGCCGGTGCGCTTGTTGCCGGTATCGCCGCCATGGGACTGGCTGCCTACGGCTGGACCGACGGCACGCCCCTGGCTGTGTCGGTGCTGGTCCAGCTGCTGGCGCTGACCGTGGTCACGGGCGGTTCCATGGCCGCCGTGGTGCTGGCCCACTGGTACCTCGTGACACCACGGATCTCCGAGCGGCCACTGGTCCTGACCACCCGCATCCTGCTCTGGGCGCTCACCATCCAGTTGCTGCTCTTCGGGGTCTGGCTGGCCGCGGGCATTCCCGACCAGGAGCCCTTCGAGGCGCTCACCGGGCCCAATGCCGTCTTCGTCTGGCTGCGCCTGGTCGTGGGTCTGCTGTTCCCCCTGGTCCTGGTGTGGATGGCCTGGCGTACGGCGCTGACGCGCTCGATGGAGTCGGCGACGGGCCTGCTCTACATCGAGTTCGCCGTGGTCATGGCCTCGACCATCGTGGCCGCCGGGCTGGCGCTCGGCGAAGGGTTGCTCGTGTAGCCATGCAGATCGAAGTGCGTCTCTTCGCCATGCAACGTATCCAGACGGGGCTTCGCTCATGCCAGCTCGACCTGCCTGATGGCGCTGACGTGGCCGCTGCGTGGGCGGCCCTGGTGGCTGAACACCCCGTGCTCGCCGCGGCCGGCTCCAGCGTTCGCTTCGCCCGCAACGGTCGCTACGTGGAGACCACCGAAGTCCTGGCCGGCGGCGACGAGCTGGCCGTCATCCCGCCGGTGGCCGGTGGGACAGAGGTAGCGACCGGAGCAGGCGAGCGCCGACGCCGCCTCGAGATGACCCAGGCTGCCATCGACGCCGGCGTGCTCGATGAGCTGCGCGCCAGCGTGGCCACACCCGCCGATGGCGCGGTGGCCATCTTCCTGGGGCAGACGCGCCTGTCGCCGGGGACGCCGGCACCGGGTCAGGAGGCCGAAGCCGCGCGTTTCGCCGGCCAGCACGTGGCCGGCCTGTCCTACGAGGCCTTCGAACCCATGGTGCTCACCGTCCTGGGCGAGATCGCCGACGAGATCGAGATGCGTTTCGGCGTGCGACGTGTAGCCATCCTGCACCGTGTCGGCGAGGTCGCGGTCGGGGAGGCCAGCGTGGCCATCGCGGTGGCGTCGCCCCATCGCGAGGAGGCCTTCGCAGCCTGTCGCTACGCCATCGAGGAACTGAAGGCGCGGGCACCCATCTGGAAGGCAGAGCACTTCGCGGACGGCAGCGTCTGGCTGGGTGCGCCGGCTCGACACGGACCCGAGGACCCGACCCCCTAGCACCACATCGGCATGCCGCGACTCGCCGAACCGGATGCTCACTCCTCGCGCACCGCGAGCGGCACGGCGGCCCCGGCCCATTCCCGGACGGGATCGCGCCGGATCTTGAGCATGTACGTGCGGGGGAAGTCAGGCTCCGGCCAGAGACGCCAGCCATCGATGCGCTGGTGCGGTGCCAGATCGGCGTTGGCGGCTCGCACGATGGCGTCGATGCGGGCCCGGGCTTCGACCTCCTCGTCGGCCGTGCGCGGCCCCTGGCCGCCTCTCCCGGGTGCCAGCAGGGGCATGGTGCCCGGCGGCATGACCACGGCCTCGATGCGCCCAGGGGCCGTCTCCAGCACCACGGCCTGGTCCAGCCCATGTTCGGCGAGGACGATCTCGATGTCCTCGGGGAAGACGTTGAGACCGTTGGCCAGGACGATGATGTTCCGCTTGCGACCGACCAGGACCAGGCGACCAGCGTCGTCGAAACGGCCGATGTCCCCGCTGTGGTACCAGCCTTCGGCATCGAAGGCTGCGGCGGTCGTTTCGGGGTCCTTCCAGTAGCCCGGGCTGACGGTGGGACCTGCGACGAGGATCTCGGCATCGGCATCCGCGAGCCTGAGCCGGACCGGCGGGATGGTGCGTCCGACCACGCCCGCGGGGTGATCGCGCTCGTTGTTGCCGGAGGCCAGTCCGGCCTCGGTGGAGCCGTAGCCCTGCACGATGGTGATGCCCAGGTCCTCCCAGCACTGCTGCAGTTCCGGTGGCAGCCAGGCGCCGGCGGTGCCCATCATGCTGAGCTCTCCACCGAACTGGCGCAGCAGCGAGCGGAACACGAGCCGGCGCAGCTTGACCGGCAGATGGCGCGCCAGGCGCCGTGCCCGTTCGAACGAGTCACGTCTGCCCTGCCGTTCGACCTCGCGCAGCAGCGCAACCCAGAACAGCTGCAGGAACTGCGGCGGCACGACCATGGTGGTGACGCGCAGCTCGCGCATGGCGTCGAGGATGACGCGAGGATTGCGGGAGCGTACGTAGACGACCTCGGCGCCGATCATGACCCCGTAGAAGAGGGTGATGGCCTGCTCGAACAGGTGTGACAGAGGCAGGATGCTGACGAGTCGATGCCGGCGCGGCGGCAGGATCACGCGGGACACCTCGGTGATGGAGAGGAAGGTACCGTGGGTCCGCAGCACACCCTTGGGCTGGCTGGTGGTGCCCGAGGTGTAGATGACCTCGACGAGGTCATCGCGGCACGGCCGGGGCCAGGCATCCAGCTGCATCTCCCAGTCGGCCGGGAAGACCGGGTCGCCAGGAGCTGGCTCTGCGGTCAACTCCTCGACGGTCCGCCGCTGCAGGTGGTCGAGACCACCAGCCACCGGGTCCGGCGCATCCAGGCCGGTGCCGATGGCCAGGTACGAGGTCTCGGCCTGGTCCGCGATGCGGCGCAGCACGGCCGGGGTCATGCGAAGGTCAAGCGGCACGTAGACGATTCCCGCCATCATGGCGCCCCAGTAGACAGCCGGCAGGGCGGGCGTCGACGGGCTCCATGTCAGCAGCCGCTCGCCGCTCGCCAGGCCCCAGGCGCGGAGCCGCCAGGCTGCGATGCGTGCGCGCCGGCGCAGCTCCGCGGGCGACCAGGCCACGCTGATGCCCTCATCGGTGCGCAGGCTGAGGACGGGGCGATCGCCCGGGTAGCGCGCTGCGGCATCATCGAGCAGATCGACCAGTGAGTCGTAGCTGGCTGGGTCCGGATGCCTCTGATCGCCCATGATGCGACTCCTTTCGCGCTGAGTCGCAGGGTCAGGCTAAGGTTCGTCGACGGCATCAGGGCCGGACTCAGATGCAGCCTCATTCGCTGGCGCTTGCCGGGACTGACGGCGCAGGCAGGCTACGATTGGCGCGATGACATCACCGCACCCTGGTCCCAGGCCGGTCGGGCCACCGCCGCCACCCGGCAAGGAAGGCTTCTCACCCGGCAGGGAGGGCCCCCCCAGGGCTTCCCACCTCGCGGCCCGTGGAACGCACCGACCATGCGCGTCTACTCGTGGTCCTCGTCGCGGCGACCGTTCCCCTGGTTCGCCATCCTGCTGCTGGTCCTCGGCATCGGCCTGCTCATCGAGATGCTCATCCCCGATCTCAGCTTCGCCTCGCTGATCATCCTGGCTGCGGGCATCGCCTTCGGGGCTCGCCTGGCTCTTCGGTCGCAGCGTGGGTGCCACGATGCCTGCGCTGGTGCTCACGGCGTGGGGCCTGGCAGGCATCGGCGCGGACCTGGGCATCCTGGTCGGTGATGGCTGGACGACGCTGGCCATCGGCCTGGCGTTCCTGGCCGGCTGGGCTCTGGCGAGCGTCCAGGGCACGCGCCGGCCATGGGCACTCTTCCTGGGTTCCATCCTCGGCATCATCGGCCTGGCCGACGTCTCGGACGCGCTGCCCTTCGACCTCGGGCTTGCCGTGGTCATCCCCCTGGCCATGATCGGCATCGGGGTCTACCTGGTCCTGCGGGACCGCCTGCCGATGCGCCGCTGACGCTCGCCCCGGCGCCGCCCCAACCCTGCCTCAGCCGGTGTAGTGCCCCGCGGGGTCGAGGACCTCGCGGATGAGTCGAAGCTCCTCCGCGCTCGGGGGCGGCGTGGTGGCGAGCTCGCCGCATACCCGCACCCGCCATCCCATCGCGGCATGGACATCCTCCAGTGTGGCGCCCGGGTGGAGCGTGTCCAGGCGCATCTCGCCGTCGTCGTCGAAGTGGTACACGCCAAGGTCAGTGACCACCACCGAGGGACCGCGACCTGACCAGCCCTGTGTCCTCCGCATGGCCGTGGCGTCGGCGCTGCCACCGAGGTTGCCGGGCGAGGTACGGAAGTCGATGTGCTCGACGAAGGAGCGGGTCGACTGGCGCATGACCACGAAGACCTGGCGCGCGTTGATGGCGATCTCGCAGGCACCGCCCGAGCCCGGCAGGCGTGTCCGCGGCGCGGCGTAGTCCCCGATGACGGTGGTGTTGATGTTGCCGTAGCGGTCGATCTGGGCCGCGCCGAGGAAGCCGACGTCGACGAGACCGCCCTGCAGGTAGTAGCCGAAGAGGTCGGCCATGGACATGGCCGCGATGGCCCCGCTGACGATGGTGGGGTCGCCGATCGAGAGCGGCAGCCGGGCGGGCTGGGCGCCGTAGGCCCCGGCCTCGTAGATGAGCTCCAGGTCCGGCGCCACGGTATGGAGAGCCAGGTTGACGGCGATGTTGGGCAGCCCGATGCCCACGAAGCAGACGCGCTGGCCGGCCAGCTCCCGTGCTGCAGCCGCGATCATCATCTCGCTGCGGCTGTGGGTGGCCTGCTCCGCCGCGGTGGTCACCGGTACTCCCCGTAGTCGATGGGGCCGGCAGGCGCTGGCCCCGTGGGCCGGATGCGCTCGCGCACCTCCGCTCCCAGGCGTTCCATGTACTCGGCCCGTCCGGGCAGCTCGTGGACCCATTCGTCGAGCCAGGTGCGCAGGCGTGCGGCATCGCGGCTGATGGCGTCCCATCCGACATAGAAGGCGTTGTCGCGGTCGTAGTGTCCCTGTGCGTAGGAGGGGTGGGCGCCGTAGGGCTCGACGACGACGGCGTCGACGATGAGGCCGGGGATGACGGTGCGGTTGGGGTCCGCACGGACGACGGCCTCCTCGACCAGCTCCTCGACCACGACGATGACCCGTTCGGCGGCGAAGGCGGCTTCCTTCTGGGCACCCAGCAGGCCCCACATCTGGGTGTTCCCGCGGGCATCGGCGCGCTGCGCGTGCACGATGGTGACGTCCGGCCGCAGCGGCGGGACCACGTAGACCTCTTCGTCGCCGTACGGCGAGCGCAGCGGCCGGATCAGTGGGTTGGCCACCGGCAGGTCCGTCTCGTAGTAGCTGCGCAGCGGGAAGAAGGGCAGGTTGGTGCCCCCGGCGATGTACCGGCCCACCATGCCGTAGTGGCTGTACTCCTCGAGCTCGAGGGTCGTCTCGGGACCCTCGGAGACGCGACGGATGGCGTGCAGGCTGCCCACGCCTGGGTTGCCCAGCCACGAGAAGACCAGCTTGCGCGCCACACCGGCCCCGATCATCTGGTCGTAGATGACGTCCGGCGTCATGCGGATGAGGGTCAGGTCGCGGCGGCGCTGACGGATGATCTCGTGGCCGGCCGCGAAACAGATGAGGTGCGTGAAGCCCTCGATGGCGACGCTGTCACCATCACGCACGAGCGCGGCGACGGCATCGCGCATGGTCGCCACCTTCGAGCTCGTCACGAGGTCATGCTACCGCGGCGGCCCGGTCGCATCGGGCTGGTGCCGGCTGCAGCACCGTGAGGACCGGCTACAGCGCCGCGAGGGCCTGCTCCAGCTCCTCGACGGTGATGGCGCCCTCGTACTTGGCGCGCACCAGCCCGCCCGCATCGATGACCACCACGTACGGCTCCGTGCGCAGACCCCAGGCGGTCGTCCACGGGGCCGGCTGCAGCCAGCCCTCCTCGGACAGGAGCGGCTGGAGGTAGCCGTCCTTGACGTGCATGAGGTAGGGCTCGACATGGACGACATTGACCTCGGGGTGGCCGGCGGCGACCGCCTTGACCTTGTCCAGCGTCGGCCCACAGGTGGCCGACTGGCAGAAGGCCGGCGTGACGAAGGCGATGATGGCGGGCGCCTCGGCCTCGATGGCGTCGAGGATGGAGAGTTCGTAGAAGCGCTCTACCGGCTCCGGGTCGGTGGAGATGAGGCTCAGGTCACCGCCCACGTCCGCGGCCGTGGGCGTGTCGATGGCAGGTGCCGGAGCGCCGATGGCCGGTGTGCTGGTCGTCTCCCAGACGTCGTAGTCCGCCCGCACCGTCTCGCTGCGACCGTCGGGGAAGGTGGTATCGAACCGCGTACCCCAGCGCCCGGCGTGCGGGAACTCGATATCCGCCGCGTACAGTCCACGGACGTCCTCGATGGCCCAGAGGAAGCGCGATCCAGACTCGAAGGCGACCGCGTCGGGGTCAGCGGCGTCATCGTAGAAGCGCAAGCGCACGGTCACGTCCGGTGCCGCCAGCGGTCGGCCCTCCCGGTCAGTGAGGCTGAACAGGAAGCGGTTCGGTCCCTGCGCCAGCTCCGATGAGGCCAGGATGGGGATGATGGCCGGACCGTCCTGGGCGGCAGCGGGGAGCACGGCCGACAGCAGCGAGCCCATGAGGACCACGGCAGCGAGGCCTGCCGTGAGCCATCCGAGCGGTCCGGGTCTGGGGAACAGTGACGTTGACACGCCGCAAGGGTACGTCGGGCTGGCGCTCGCTGCCCGCAGATGGCTGGCATCACGTACGCTCGCTGCTGTGACCAGCGGCCCGCGCTCAAGCCGATGAAGGCGCCATGATCGCGGTCGTCGGCGGGCTCGTCACCGCCTTCGCGTGGGCCCTCGCCACGCTGGCCGCGGCGCGGGCCAGCCGCGTGCTGGGGCCGTGGTCCAGCACCGCCTGGGTCGTCTTCATCGGCCTGGTGGTGACGTTACCGCTGCTGATCCTCGAGGCCCCTTCCGAACCCGTCGTGGTCGAGGACTTCGCCTGGCTGGCCCTGGCCGGTCTTGGCTACGTGGTGGGCATGGTCCTCAACTACACGGCCCTGAGCGGCGGCAAGGTCCCGGTCACGGCACCGATCGTGTCCACCGAGGGCGCCATCGCAGCCGCGCTCGCAGTGCTCACCGGGGAGCCCGCGTCGCCGTTGCTGGCAGCCATGCTGATCCTCATCGCCGGGGGCGTCTTCGTGGTCGCCCTGCAGCCGGGCGGCGGGGCAGACGCGCTGTCCGGCCAGGGGGCGCGTTACGTCGGCTACGCTGTGGCGGCGGCGCTCGTCTTCGGCGTGGGCCTCTACGCGGCCGGCCGGGCCAGCGCCGGCGTGCCCCCAAGCTGGGTGGTGGCGGCAGGTCGCATCGGCGGCGTCGCCTTCCTGACCCTGCCGCTCACGATCACGGGACGGTCTGCGCTGCCAGCGTGGGCTGCTGCCCTTCCTGGGCTTCGCGGGGATCGCCGAGGTGGTCGGTGTCTACACCTTTGCCTGGGGCGCCAGGGAGTCCATCGCGGTCACGGCCGTATTCTCGTCACAGTTCGCGGTCATCGCCGCGCTCCTGGCCCACACGGTGGGCGAGCGCATCAGTCCACGTCAGTGGCTGGGCGTGGGCAGCGTCACGGTCGGCGTAGTCGTGATCACGCTGACGCGGCTATAGGACTGGCCCGATCGGGGGCCAGCAGTGACACCACGGCGGTGCCACCGCTCACAAGGGTGGTACCGCCGTGGTGGTCGGCTCCCGCGGGTCGTCAACCGCGGAGACGGGGGTCGAGCAGGATCGGACCGCCGCGCCTGGCGCTCTCAGGCATCCTCGGGGATCTTGACGAGTCGTGAATGCGAGACCAGGTTCGTAACGGCCTTCTGGAAGACCTTGGAGAGGTCGGTGCTGGCCCCGGCCGTCTTGGGCAGACAGAAGTAGTGGTCCCCATCGTCGTTCTCGGTACCGGGGCAGCCCCCGTCGCTGGCGGAGTCCGTGGCCATCGAGGCCAGCAACGCGGTCGCCTTCCTGCCCTGCCAGGGGCCGGAGGGGTCCTCGCAGTTGATGTCGTTCGAGCCATCCAGCCCGAAGCCGACCGTGTAGACCTCGATGCCCCGCGCCTTGGCCGCCTGGGCCGCCTGGGCGGCCTCCTCGCAGTAGCGCCTGTTCGTCCTCACGGTCGAGCTCGTGGAGTTGTTGGGCTGGCCGTCACTGAGGAGGAGGATGGCCTTGGTGGCGTCCGCGCGACCGTGGGTCTCCAGCTCGTAGGTGGCCATGCGGACGGGATCGGCGAGATCGGTCCCCGTGCTGGAGTTGCGGAAGCAGCCGATGGTGTGCGCCATCACGCTGGTGCTGGGGGTGTAGTCAGTCCCGAAGGTGGCACCCTTGCCGGTCAGGCCGACGGGCACCCAGCGGCGCAGGTCGGCCGTCGTGGCCGTGCCGATCACGGAGTCGTGCTCGGCTCGGCAGGTCTGGCCGGTCCGGCTGGGACCCAGCAGGCTGAGTCCCAGCCACTGGATCCTCCGGTTCGAGGATCTTGCGGACCGAGTCAGCCGCCGCCCTGGCGTTGTCCGTGTCCACGCCGTTCATCGAGCTGGTCCGGTCGATGATCATGACGATGTCGAGCGGCACCTCAGGTGGCTCGCCGCAGAGACCCTTGCACGCTGCGGCCACCTGAGCGGGGGTGGATCCGCTGTCGATGCCCAGGGCGGGTGCGAACAGGTAGTCGCGCTTGGCGGGCCCCTTGAGGACGATGACGTTGCAGACATCTCCCCGAGCCGGTACGCACGTGGCAAAGGCACGGTCGCCGTCCACCGTCCATGCCGCACCTGCGCCCGGATCGCAGGCCGCCGGAACGTCCGTCAGGCGCGGGGCGCCATCCTGGACGCCGATGAGGCAGCGGAAGCTGACCTCGACGTCAGCATCCGGCAGTGTGTCCGGGAAATTCAGCTGGACATACTCACGAGCGACCTGCTCGGCCGCCGCCGCATCGTCCTTGAGGAGGCTGACACCAGCGAGGGCGCCTGAGTCGAGCGCGTTGTGGAGGTCGAGGTTCGTCTTGCGCAGAAGGCCCTGGTCCAGCACGAGGGCGGCCATGCCCAGGATCACAGTGAAGAAGAGCGTGAAGAGCACCAGTGCCTGGCCCTGGTGCCGCGGCCTCTCATCCACGACGGCGTCAGGGTCGAAGGGGCGGCTGGACAGATAGCCGTGCTGCACCCACTGGCGGAAGGAGCGGGCAGCCTGGGCGAGCGTGTGCATGTCGGTCAGCCTCGTCATCGATCGGTCGCGCACGGCTACTCGATCCGCATCTTCGCTTCGGACGAGAGCGGGATCTCGGTGCCGAACAGCAGCGGGAAGAAGGCCGTGTAGTCGTAGCGGACCGTCACGCGCGTGGCGTCGCCGGGCAGCCACATGGGGTTCGTGCAGGCCGTGAAGCCGCTGCCGGAGACGCGCTCGCAGACGACCTCGACGTTGAGCCTGGAGGGGTCGAGGTTGCTGGCCATGGCCCGCACCCGCTCCTCGATGGCGGTCGTGTTGCCGGGGTCGATGACGCCCAGACGCGCTCCCTCCCGGGCTGCGTTGACGAGCGTGAGGTCCGAGTAGATGCCCAGCCCGAAGTCGAACATGCCGGCCACGAGCAGGATGAAGACGGGCAGGATCATGGCGAACTCGACGAGTGCCTGGCCACGATGCGGCTCGTGGCTGGTCTCGCGTTCCGCCGGGGAAGTGACCGGGATCACCATGGGAGACCGTGGGGCAGGCTCGGTGTCGAGGTGACGTCGCATGCGCATGGAGCCGTTCTCCTGTCTGATCGCTTCCGGCCGCCCCGGGGATCTGGGCGATGGATAGCGGTGCTGCCAGGCCGATCCTGGGATTCCCTGGGTGACGACTCGGCCTCGGGCATGTACTAGGAGTACTACCCGGACCGTACGGGGGGAACCACCGATAACCGCACCGGCGTACACCTCACCGCCGAGGTGGTGCGCCGGGGAAACGGCAGCGGGCCAGGACGATGTGTTCCCGGGGGGTTGCGGGACCCCGCGATGATCAGGGAGCGGCTGGTCTCTGCGCCAGGTGCATCGCAGACGCGGCGTCCGCGTCCCCGGCTGCGAACAGCGACACGGCTTCGATGGCGGTCTCGAAGACGGCGAGCCCGCTGGCCATGGTGGCCTCGTCGATGACGAGCGGCGGTGAGACACGCACCGCTCGCTTGCCGGCACCCAGCACCAGCAGTCCGCGCCTGAAGGCCTCCCACTGCAGCCTCTCGGCAAGCTCCGGGCTGGCCAGCTCGAGCGCGAGCATCAGGCCCTTGCCACGGCTGGCCGTGACGACGTCCGCGTAGTGCCCATGGATGCGTCGCAGAGCCGTGAGCCCCTGCTTCCCGCGGCGGGCGGCGTTGTCGATGAGCCCGTCCTGCAGCAGCCGGAGCGTGGCCAGGGCGGCCGCGCAGGCGACCGGGTTGCCCCCGAAGGTCGAGCCGTGGGCACCCTTGCCCCAGGCCGCCATGATCTCGGATCGGGCGACGACGGCAGACAGTGGCAGGCCGGAGGCGATGCCCTTGGCCGAGAGGAGGATGTCCGGCTCCACGCCCCAGTGCTCGACGGCCCACATAGCCCCGGTGCGCCCGGCGCCGGACTGGATCTCATCGGTGATGAGCAGGATGCCGTGTCGATCGCACAACTCGCGCAGGCCGGGCAGGAAG
>CAVYAL010000001.1:0-766924 GCA_963766505.1 uncultured Gammaproteobacteria bacterium | reverse complement strand
TGCGCTGCGCGGTGTGCGGTGCGGCGCAGACGGTCATGGAACTCGGGTCCACGAATGCGTTCGGCTCGATGGACCTCGATACACGGCCGCCCGAGATGCAGCGCTCGACGATGGAGTACTGGGTGCACCAGTGCGGAGAGTGCGGGTACGTTGCGCCGGAGCTCGGTGCTGCGGCCGACGGTGCGGGGCGGATCGTGGCTTCGGCGGACTACCGAAGCGAGCTCGAGCGCGGGGATCGGGCGCGACTCGCGAACCGTTTCGTGTGCCGGGCGCTGCTCGAGGAGGCGGCTGGCGATCTCGCCTCCGCGGCCTGGCGGCGACTGCACGCGGCCTGGGCGTGTGACGATGAAGAGCAGGCGGAGGAGGCGCGGGTGCAGCGGCTCGCGGGGCTCGCGCTCTTTGAACGAGCGCGGGAAAGCGGTGAGCAGGCGATGGAATCCCTCGTGGGCGGGGACGAGTTGCTGCTCGCGGACATTGCGCGGCGAGCGGGGGAGTTCGAGCGCGCGCTCGGGTATTGCGCCGCGGGGCTTGCGCTGCCGGAGGTGCCCGCGTTCGTCACGTCACTGCTGATGCTCGAGCAGCAGCTGGTGCGGGCGCGGGACACAGGGTGTCACTCGGTGGCGGAGGTGGAGGCGGCGCCCTCGGGCGGGACGGTTCATTAGCAAGCGGGTGATCTCCGAGTGCCAGAGTTGTCTGGGCGGACCGTCTCGAGGCAGGGTGAGCACCACTGGTGCGAACGCCCGGACATTGACGTCCGGGCTGGGGTCGCAGTGAAGGCATGAAGCCGAAGCGTTGCGACCGAGAGCGAGCTAGCAAGGACGCTTTCACGGCGTGTCCGCCGGGACAAGCTGTGGCACTCGGAGATCTCGATGCTGCGACGATCGGGCAGCGCGCTGTCTGCCAGTTCGGCGGCAGGCATATGAGCAGTGCTTCACATCGTCTCCTGCGGGTGTGCGGTGACGGGCCGGGCCGATCTGACCTCCGTTTGACGGTGGGTCGCTTGTGTATATACTGGTTGAAACATCGGAGGCACGGCATGGCCAAGACTGCAATCCTGACCGTACAGCAATGGGGCAACAGCCTCGCGGTACGCATCCCCGCGAAGGTCGCGCGGTCCGCGCGCTTCAAGGTTGGGCAGCCGGTCGAGGTCTCGGCGCAGGACTCGAATGTGCTGGTGCGGGCGATTGGCGAACCGAAGCTCAGTCTGCAGCAGAAGCTCGAGGCGTTCGATCCGGATCGGCACGGCGGCGAGGCGATGGCGAGCGGGCGGGTCGGACGCGAGGTGGTCTGATGGCGGCGCGCAGGGCCTGGTGCCCGGATCGTCGCGACATGATCTGGATCGACTGCAACCCGCAGGCAGGCCGGGAGATGAGGGACCGGCATCTGCTGATGGTGCTGTCGCCGCGCGAATTCAATGAGCGCACCGGGATCGTGATCGGTTTGCCGATGACGACCGCGTCCTACAACGACACCAACCCGTTCGCCGTGAGGCTCAAGGGTCCCAAGGGGACGAGCAGCTACATTCTCGGGCATCAACCGAAGTCGTTCGACTGGCGCGCCCGCAAGGCGAAGCCGCACCCGTTGAAGAAGGTGCCGGAGGAGCCGTTTGCCCTGGCCTGCGAAACGCTGAATCAGATCATCGACATCGGTTAGCCGCGGTCACTGCGCCGCGGCGGACGCAGACAGGGCCGCGCCTGGTTGGCAGGAGCTGCCTGTTCCCTTCGGACGAGGCGTGCCGGGTCATGCGGGACTGTTCGAGGGCGGGGTCGGGGTTGGATTGAGCGGGGAGTGCGGTCGGCCCCAAGTCGGCGTCGATGCTCAGTGCCGACTGGACAGCGGATCATTGTCGAGGCGCGTTGCCCTGCATCTTCAAGGTCTTCTCGATGAGATCGCGAAGGCTGCCAGGCAAGTCCTCGCGGTACGTGCTGTGCAGGGCGTCCCAGGCGGCCCTCAGAAATTGGCTCCGACTTGAAAGATTGGGGATTACCTAGTTGAAAGGGTCCAGCAGCTAACCCCTGTGGGCTCGCTCTCGGCGTCATGCCTCGAGACGGTCCTTGGGGGCAGCACCGATAGGGCAGCGCATCGGTTCACGGACTCACCGGCCAAAGCGCGCCGGGCACGTGTGCTTCCTTGGATGCAAAAGTACGCCGATTTACACGATTGGAAAGCAGCCCGGCGCTCTCTAACAATGTCAGACCATGGGTGACGAGCGGGTCACGGTACGAGCGGTCACCTTGGACACGTTGACGCACTCGGCCACGCGGGGTTGTGAGTGGCTATTCCGGATGTCCGAGATCGAGCGCCGAGGTAGGTTGGCACGTCCCCTTTCGCTTTGCAGCGGCAGTGGTGTCGCAGGTAGTGCGTGCAGGATGTCGAACGAAGCCAGGCGCAGGTTGAGGATGGTGAAGTTGCCGCACACGGCGGTGTGGGCCGTGTTTGCGGGCTGCATCGTGACGATACCGGTTCTGGCGTGGCAGGCGCGCCCGGGCGCGGCGACGGTGCTCGCGGGCGTGGTGATGGCGGAGATCGTCGTGCTGTGGCTGAACGGGTGGCGGTGTCCGCTCACGGATGTGGCGGCCCGGTACACCGATGACCGTCGTGCGAACTTCGACATCTACCTGCCGGAGTGGCTCGCCCGATACAACAAGCAGATCTTCGGGCCCCTGTATGCCGCCGGACTCCTGGTACTCGCGATCCAGTGGGTGGCGTCTGCGGGGTAGGTGGGTCGGAGGTGCGTGGGGATGGCAGGCCCGATGAGAGTTGCGACTTCTGGTGGTTTGGCTGGGAACTCGGAAGGGGACGGCCCTGGATCGGCCTCGCGCGATCACTGCTCGCGCCTCAGAGGCGCGCTCGTTCGTGCGGGTCTTGCGTTGATAGGTCTGCTGCGGCGGACCCTGCCCACGCGCTTCATCGTCGGGGCGTCGCTTCCGGGAGGCGGCGTGTCCGCGGTCCGGAGATGCTGCCGAGGGTTGGTCGCGAACAAGCATTGCGCTGACTGATCGCTCGCGCCCCTGGGCCCTGACCAGAGGCGTCGGCGAGGACCGTCACGCGTAGGGAACGCGTGCGAGCTCACAGGGGTGAGCGCGAGATTGGTGCCGGCTGACTGAATGTCAGGCGGCCGCGCGAACGCCGGCACACTGACGTGCCGGCGGGGCCGCAGCGACGCAGGAAGCAGAGCGTTGCGGGACTTGCCGCGTGTCCGAGCGGACGGGCTGTGGGCAGGGCCCTCGAGCGGGCGCGAGCTATCTCCCACGCGTGATGGGCGGGCTCATGCCCTGAGCTTGCCACGCGTCACACTGAGCCTGTCGGGGCAGGGCAGGTAGGGTGCAGACCCGAGTGCTACAGAAGGCGGGGGGGACGTCGGTGGAGCCCTTGGACTTCATCGCCCGGCTGGTGGTGCTGGTTCCGCCGCCGCGCATGCACCTGACCCGCTACCACCGCGTGTTCGCCATGCACAGCAGACTGCGCGGGCGGCGGCGACGCTAGCCCCGGTCCTGCAGCCAGGCGTGCAGCTGTGAGTACACCTCGGCGCGACTGAGCAGCTCGAGGTGCCCCATGCCGTACCCGACCCACTGGCGGTCCTTCGGGATCGCCAGCGTGCGCTCGCGCTCGGCGTGGCGGCCGAGCGCGCTGTCGAGCGGCACCAGGCCGTCGCCGACCAGCCGCTCGGCGAGCACGCTGCGTCGGGCCGCGAGCGTCGCGGCCGCCGCATAGCACTTCACGCCCGCTGGCAGCGGCACCACCTCGTGCGCGTCCGTCGTGATGCTGCCGTGGCGCAGGTCGGTGATGCCGGCGCTGCGCGCCTTGCCGATGCGGGTGAACGGAGCCGAGTACGGGCTCACCTCAAGCACGTAGTCGAGTCGATGGCCGCCGCGCTCGAGCGGCGAGCCGTGGTGCGGCGTGCCGAGGAAGACGAGCTTCCCGAGGTGCTCGAGCCAGCCGTGCCCGGCCTTGCGGCCGTAGTGGCAGGCGCTGCGCGCGACCAGCCCGCCCATGCTGTGCCCGAGGATCACGAGCTCCTCGACGGGCCGCGGCCAGCTCGAGATGAGCCTCTCGAGCATCGCTGCGAACTCGCGCCCGTTGTGGCCGATGTGCTGGCCCGTGTTGTAGCGCAGGTAGAGCGGCGTGTACCCGAGCTCGTCGGCGAGCGCGGCACCGTGGTCGTGGCCTTCGCGTCTCCAGTGGCGCTCGTTCAGGCACAGGCCGTGCACCATCAGAAGGATCCGCCCGCCCGGTGCCGCGTCGCCGTCGCTGTCGATAGTGCCCGGGAGGTCGTCGAGGTCGAGCGGCCGGTCGCGGTAGCGCAGGCCCATCTCGATCGCGAGCGGGTTGCCGGTGCGGTCGAGGTAGTCGCCGAACACGCCATTCACGGACGAGACGAACGCGTCGCGCACCGGCGTGGACTCACCCTCCGGCAGCAGCGCCACGATCGGCGCGAGGCCGAGGTCGATGCCCCGGCCGATCAGTCGCACGCTACCCTGGATGCTGCGGTACACGAAGCCCGTGATGCCGCGCGTGGATCCGGGTTCGGCACGTCCGATCGGCAGGGGCCGCACCTGGATGGTGCGGTGCATCTTCTCGACGATCCCGGCGACGCCTTCCGTGGCGTCGAAGGCCATGCGGGCGGCGCCGCGCAGATCAGACAGGTGGGTGCGGGTGGGTCCGGGCATGGGCGTGTCCTTGGGCGGCGCAGGCGGGTTGTTCGTCGGCCGACGGCGTCGGCGCGGTGGGCTGCCCCGATATGGGCAAGGAGTGTATAGGCAGAATGAACCGCCCCGGCTTTCCCGGAGGCTCCATGACTCGAGCGGATGGCGCAATGGGAACGCGGACGAAGTTCTCGGTGGAGTTCCGGGAACCGCCGGTGCAAGTCAGCCAAACAGCGAAGCAAGGTCCAGGTCTTCGTCCTCGAGCAGGCCCTGCGGACCCGCTACAAATGTTTCCGGGTAGGTCGTGGTGATATACAGCACGTTGGCTGTGATGAAGATGCAGGTAGTTCCACTGCTGATCTTCCGTAGCGCATTGCTGCCACTCTCATAGCCGTAATAATCGCCCGCCAGTGCAACGCCTGGCCCGATACGCTGTGGGCCTGCCGGGAACGGCGCTGCCGCGAACTTATCGACGATCAGCTGTCCCGCGACTGAATTGATGATCTCGGTGGTGGCTGCGATGCAGGTTCTGCGGTCCTGCCAGCGCGACTTGTCCTGGGCCTGCTTGACGGCCATGCCTCTGACGGTCGGATTTATCGACCCCTCGGCAAACGTCGCAACGTGCGCGTAGGCGTGGCCGGTCTTGTTCTTGTAGGCAGCGTTCGGATTGTTGCCGAAGTTGCGGCTCGGACCGCGCTGTTGCGGGCTCAGGCCGGCGTTCGCAGCGTTCTTGATGGACGTCAAGGCCTGGCCATTCGCACGGGCCAGCGCTGCCTCAACCTGGGCGGACGTGTATGTAGCCATCGGCGTTTCCTTCCGGTGTGTGAAGTCAGTTACGGACTTGGGCTCTCGGCGGAATATACCTGTCCCGCCTCTTCGTCGCCGCCGGTCGTCGGCATAAGGGCTGCTTCGTGGGCATGGGTGTGGCTACCGCCTTCCGCGAAAGGCGCAACCAGGATCGGTTAGATCTACCCGCTCGCCTGGCTCCGTCAGTAGTAGCTGGCGAATCCGCTGTGGGCCGATGAGCGCAGTGACGTACTGGTTGTGTCCCGGCCGCAGCAAAGCGCGAAGAGGGGGCGTCGGGGGTCCCGAGAATGCGAATCCCAGGGGGCAGCTCCAGGCCGGCGAGGGATCGATGGGCCGTTTCGTCCTCACCGGTGGGCTTACGGGAAGCCCCGATGCGCTGACCTGCGGGACTCTGGTTCAGTCGGCCACGTGCCCGGCCGAGAAGGCACAGGGAAGAGGGAGACGGCCATGCGGAAGGCTCCGGTGCACATTGCGGTGGCGCTGCTGCTGAGTCTCTCAACGGCTTCTGCCCATGCAGTGACGATCTACCGCGACTACGAGATTGACTTAGCGCAGCTCTCCTACGCGCTGATACCGGACGGCGTCACCCGCCACGCATGGATATATCTGCCAGTGGATCCGTTCGTGTTCTCGGCCGTCGGCGATCAGCTCGTGACGACCGTGAGGTTCGCCAACAGGCAGCGCCTCCGCCTGATCGACGGAGAAGGGGCCAGCGAGACGGTACAGCTGCAGTACGGCGGCCCGAGTCCAGGCGCACAGGGAACGCGCAGCACGCAGCGCTTCGAGCTGCTGGATGTCACGGGCAACTACGACGGGCTCCCGGAGTACGTGTACCCGCAGGGATTCGGGTGTGGCAATTGCCTGATCGGATTCACGCTGGACAAGGACCTGACCGCATCGCAGTTCTCGTTTCGTGGCGTACGGATGACCACGACGGTGGATCAGCTGACTCCGGGAGGACCCTACGACTGGTTCTTCTTCCTGGCGGCCGCGAACGATTTCGCGGTCCGGCCGGTGGCGGAGCCGGGGACGCTGGGGCTGCTGGCGCTCGGACTGATAGGGCTCGGTGCTGGTCAAATAAGGCGCTCCGTTCTGGAAGCAAAGAGAGGGACGCCACCGTAGTGGCTCGCGCGATCACTGATCGCGCGAACGCCGGCACACTGACGTGCCGGCGGGTCCGCAGCGAAGCAGGACAGCGAAGCGAAGTGGCGCAGCGCCTCAGTGCGGCTCGATGAGGTCGTGCAGCGACCTCATCCTCCGAGCGGTTCGGCGAGACGAGGGAAGATGTGGCTGCCGTCAGCGCGGGCAGTGCCAGACACGACCCCTCCGGTTGCGCGTGCAGGTTCTCACTGCGGAGTCTGCCGGCTCAGTCGGTGAACAGTGGGGCGCTGAAATGAGCCAGGCACGCGAGGTCGGAGTCCGCCGGACAATTCAGATCGCCGCTGACACGCTGCGGTGAGAGGCGAAGGTTTCGAAGCATCCCGTCGCTGCCGTCAGAAGATCGCCGGGTAGTGAGCGTGTCCTGGCCTGTGCGAGGTGGTGCGAGCACGGTGAGCGTGAGAGTTCCGGGATCCCCGGGGTTCATGCGGATCAGCACCCCTTTAACCTCTCCCGCGCGCGCCAGCTCGAGCAAGCGCCGGGTGTCCGGGCCCGTCAGAGATTCCTGTGGAATCTCGCCATCGGAAAGCACGATGCGCAATTCCGCAGCCTGCAGAGGTTCGTCGCTCGTGCCCCGGTGCAAGTGGGCGAAGGCCTCACGCAGGTCGACGCGTGAATCGTCGTACCGGACATACCCCGTGCTGCGACCCGGATCGATGGCTGCGGCCGTGGGCACGACGATGAGCAGGAAGAAGACCAGGCTCGAGATCGCAAGCGCCGCCGCGAGCGTGATACCCATGACCAGCAGGAACGTTCGTGCCAGGTGCGGTCGCATGAACACGACCGAATGTTCCGGCGCATCGATGTGCTGCGGTTCAAGGCCATCAATTGCGAGCTCGTACCGACCCGCCATCGGCAGATCGTATTTCCGGAGTGTGACTCGCGCGCGGGAGCGGCCAGCGGCGACAGTTCGAAACAGGATCCCGCGGCCGGTAATCTCGGCGCCACCCGGCTGACGAAGTCCAAAGCGGAGTTTGCGGAAAAGAGGTGTGAAGCGTTTGCCCTCCATGCAGAGGATGATTTTGCCGGCGGCAGGAAATTCGATCTGCTGGCGGGGACGGAGCGGAACATCGCTCAGGCGCGCGGCACGAAGCATTTTTACGACCGCACGAATGAGCGCGGCGAGTGCGCCCAGCGCGAGCACGAACACGGCGGCGAGCAGCCAGGGATTCATGTGCCGTTTCAGGCTAGCGCGTGCACGTCGGACCCCGGGAGTGGAAGCGGCGGCGTATCCGAGCGCCGCCGCGATTCAATCTCGCTTCGGAGGCTTGGCGGTCGGCGCCGGAATGCCTCCCAGCACGTAGCCGGTTATTCCGCTGAGAATGGCTATGGCGCCTTCATTCAGCACGCCGAACAGGCTCAGAATGCAAACGACAAAGGCGACCGCTCCGACCGTCGCCAACCGAACAGCACCCTGGCTGGTCAGGAAGTTGTTGGTGTCCTCTGAGGCTCGCTGCGGGGATGACTGGAAGTACTTTCCAGCGACATAAGCGCCGCAAAGAAACAATACGGTCAGTGATCCGATGATCAGGGTCATGCCGTATTTCCAGAGGTCGGGATTCACCATTTGCATGCCGTTCGCTCCGTTGCTGGAAGGGATCTCGCGTCAGCCCATCGTTGACGAGGTATCGAACACAATCGCGCCCCGTGGCAGCCTCGGGCGCGATCGAGCCCGGCGACAGGATCGACATGCCGGGCCGAGGCGGACACCCAGCGGTGCGGGTCAGTAGCCCGTGCAGAACTGGAAGTGCATCGGGTCCTTGTTGCGGCCGGTCCAGTCGCCGCCCCATTTGAAGCCGTGTTCGCGGAACAGTTCGACCAGGCGCGGGTCCATGTCACCGGCGGTGCCCATGGCGTTGGTGCCCGGGTTCAAGTCCAGCGCGATGCCCCAGCTGTGGGTCGAGGGCCGGCTGCCCGTGCGCTTCGGACGATAGTTATAGCAGCCGCCGTAGGTGCGCACGGCGCTCTTGAGGCCTGCGCGTTCGACGGCCGAGAAGACCTGCACCATGGTGGGAGCCACGACCTTGTGGCAGCGGATCTTCGTTGCGAGCGGTGCCGGGTTGCCCCAGGCGAGCCGGGAGGCGAGCGCGTGGGCAAGCGCGGCGTCCCCGTATTTCGCCTTGGCGATCTTGCGGAAGCTGTCTTTCGAGCGGACCGTGTAGCGACTGGCCATGATGGTCTCCCCGAGCAACGTGAACTTCGGCGGATAGCCTACACCACGGGATTGCGCGCAGCCGAGATGGAGTTGATATACGCGCTTGCCTGGGAGTGCCAGCAGGACGTCGACGGCCTGCGCAAGAAGATCAAGGACGACGACAACAAGGACAGGTGGTCCAGGAAGCAGCGCGAGGACGCGCTGGAGCATCTCAGGCGGGCCGAGTTGAAGCGCATCAATCCGCTCGAGTGCCGCGAAGAAGTCCTGAAGGCGCGCAAGGACCTCGGACTCGGGGACATATTGGACTAAGGTCTCTCCAGACCGCGCCGCCGCTCGGCGTGGCAGGCATGAACGCGCTCCGGGCATGGCTCGGACGGTCGGATTCTGGCCGCAGCGACGCATACTGCCGAAGCGTCGCGGCAAGGGCTCGCGGCGAAGGTATGTAAGGTAGCTGCGGTGCTCTGGAGCTCGACGGCAGCTGAAAAATGGCCAGTAAAGCGAATAAGGACAGGAAACCGGCACGCCCGGGGGACCGGCCGTTCCGCGGACTCGGCCGCGATGAACTGCTCCGAAGCTTCGAGGAGGCACTCGGGGACCGCGACGGGGTGGCCGGCGCGCACTGCATCCACGAGTTCTGGATGAAGCACGAGCCGCCGATGAACATCGAGCGGATGCTGGGATTGCTGTGGCGGGCCGCGCCCGAGTCCGTTCCGGACTGGCTGCCGATGCGGTACGTGGAGTGGCTGCCGCTCGTCTATGAAGTGGCGGGGCGGTTCGTGGCTGAGGGGAGAGGTCGCTCGAACGTCTACCTCGTGCTGCTCGACTACGGCGATCGGGCCGGAGATCCCTACGGGGTGTACGTGGGCTCGACGCAGTACTCGCCCGCCGAGCGCTTCGATCAGCACAAGGCGGGGATACGCTCCGCGGGGAGTGTGCTCAAGCGTGGGCTCGAGCTGCTCACGGGTCCGGTGTTGCACCTCAACAGGATTCCGCGCGCACAGGCGGAGGCCATCGAGGAAGGGCTGGCCGAGGTGCTGCGGGCGGAGGGACTCACGGTCCGGGGTGGGCACTAGCCAGGCGTCGAAACTGGACGGTGCCCTGCAGTTAGGGCCTTGCATCGGCGGGCGAGGGGCTAAGCTGCGAGCGAAGTCCGGACCGTACCGGGCGGAAACTGAAGGGGGATCGCATGCTGACCGTGCACCATCTCGAGACCTCGCGCTCCCAGCGCGTGCTGTGGTTGCTGGAGGAACTCGGGGTCCCGTATGAGCTGAAGATCTACCGGCGCAACCCGGTGACCAGGCTCGCGCCGCCGGAGCTCAAGAAGGTGCACCCGCTCGGCAAGTCGCCGGTGGTGACCGACGACGGGCAGGTGTTCGCCGAGTCGGGCGTGATCATCGAGTACCTGTCAGAGAAGTACGGGCAGCAGGCCCAGGGAGACCTTGCAGGCCTGAACCCGCCGCCCGGCAGCCCGGAGTACTGGCAGTGCCGGTACTGGATGCATTACGCGGAAGGTTCGCTGATGAACTGGCTGGTGATGAAGCTCGTGTTCGTCACGATCCCGACGTCGCCGATGCCGTTCTTCGCGAAGCCGATCGCGAGGGCGATCAGCGGCAAGGTGCAGGCGCAGCTGGTGGACCCGAACCTGGCGACGGCCTCGGCGTTCATCGACGAGCACCTGGGGCGGAACCCGTGGTTCGCGGGCGAGCGGCTCAGCATGGCGGATTTCCAGATGAGCTTCCCGGTCGAGGCGTTGCTGTCGCGTTCGACGGACGCCGGGAGTCATCCGCACCTGGTCGCCTACCGGGACCGTGTGCGGGCGCGGCCGGCATATCAGCGGGCGGAGGAGAAGGGCGGGCCGGTGCTGATGGCGACGTGAATGCGCGCCGATTAAAGAAACATCAAGATTCAGCAAGGCCGACACCCTGGCTGTTTCAGCGCCAACACCCTGTAGTCGCGATTGATGATCAAGCGCGCAGCTCAGGATCGAGCGCTGGGGATGGACACGGAGGTAACGGTGACGAGCGGAAAGCGAACGAGCGAGACGGATCCGTTGCGGATTGCGGAGGTGGCGGCGGGACGCGGCGTCGTAGGCATCACGCTGTGCCCTGGGAAGCAGGGCGACAGCGCGTACGGGTCAGCGGGCATCCAGCTCGCCGAGGCTGCAGGGGAGCTCGTCGTGTCGGACGACACGCAGATGACGCTGTTCACGCTCGAGGGCATGACACGGGCGAGCGGGCTCAACCAGGTGACCGGCGAGATAAACGAGGCGTATCTCGACTGGTACGGAACGCAGCGACGCATTCAGACTGGGGGCTGAAGCGGCCGCACTCACGCACGGGCATCCGGACGGGTTTCTGCCGGCTGGCGCCATGGCGGTGCTCACACGGGATGCGTTGCGGGATGTGGCCTGGAAGACATCGGTCGAGAAAGTGCTCGCACTCGTTCGCGAAGTGCATCGAGCTTGCGGCGAATCACGACGGGGATTCGGAGGTGCGTTGTGGGTCTGCATTTGCGAACCCTCCCGATGGGGCCAGGATTGATTAACTGGGTGAGCCCGCCCGTCCGGATAATTGTGCTACCGGCATCGGAGCCGACCTAATGGACATACGCCGGTTTTATGCCGCCATCGGGGAATTGAACCGACATCTATGTCGTTCAATTCAAAGTTGGGCAGACAGCAGATGACGACTGATCTTCGCGTGGTGGCCTGCATCGGCTGTGGCGCCGACGTCCCTGCGATTGATGGACCGACGCACCGGTACATGGAGTCCTCGCCGGGATGCTGGCAGCTCTATGGCGAGGTCCTTGCTCGGGAGTACAGCGACCTGGCCTTTTGGGCGTCCCACCGTTTAACGGTGGACACCTACGCAGTGCAACACCCCGGTCGACCGTCCCTTCAAACCATTCAGTCGGTGGCCGTTCACCTCATCAGCCTTTGCCTGCTTCTTGAGCAGAAGGCAACACCTGAGTACGCTATTCGCGCCATGCGCGCTGCGGCCGCGGTCAGCGAGCGATTCAAGTGGTTGCCTCCGCCATCCTCGATGGGGGGCATGACGGTGGTCAACGTGCACGGCGCGCGCGATGCTGAAAGCCACGCCAAGCGCGTTCGGGCATGGGCGGAAGCTGCGTGGTCCGCGTGGTCCGAGCACCATCAGACGGTTCGATCCTGGATCCCGAAGGACGCGTGAGGTTGCCCAACAACGCGATGAAGCGGACGGGCTTCGCCCGCCGCTCATCGCCAAGACGTTAGTCGTCGTCCACCATGCGCAGGCAATACCATTTCCGCACGTCACCGGCCGGGCTCCGTGCGTGGGACGTTGATCGCCTCGTGAAACTGTCAGCCGGGTTCCCGCGTGAACGTGTTCCGCTGGCTTCGATTCGCGAAATCGACGAGGCTTACTGGTCGAGCGAAGGAACGACCCGTTTGACCTGTCGGGACGTTGTAGAGCACGCCCGCCTCATCCAGGAATGCGACTTTGCCCACCCGGTGATCCTTTCGCGCGATGGTCGAGTCATGGACGGCATGCATCGCATTTGCAAGGCGCTCCTGCTAGGGCGCGCGGACATCGAAGCCGTGCGCTTTGAGCGCGACCCCGATCCTGATTATGTCGGTGTGCATCCCGATGACTTGCCGTATTGAGGCCACGTATGTCGCCGCCTAACCTCGCGGTCGGACTGTACGCGGCGAGGTACGGGCTCGAGTGCCTGCCGGCGGAGGCGGTGTACAGGGTCGATGTGCTCGAGGCGCTGCTGGAACTAGCGGGAGAGTGGGGTCAGGTAGCGAAGCGTGTAGCGGTCTCGGAGCTGACTTCCTTCGCCGGAAGCGGACATCCGGGAAAGTGGAAAATCGGCCAGGAGCGGCCGCTCATCGAATACGCGCGCCTGGACGAGGCTGATCGCGCGAGAGTTGACGGAATACTGGCCGGCACCGGCTGTGAGGCGTTGCTGGCGCGCCCTGCTGGGAACGCATGAGGAGGGGTCCGCAGCCGGGCCGTGGGTCCAGGCGGGGCGGTCAGAGATGTCACGTCCGTGGCTTGCGCGCGCAGTTCGTGAGTGCTACAAACGTAGTACGCGCATGCTCTGCAGGATTTGACCCATGGCTGAAACGACGACGATTCGCTTGCCACCTAAACTGCGCGCGCGCATCCACGCGCTCGCGAAGCAATCCGGACGCTCGGCGCATAGCTTCATCCTCGAAGCGGTAGAACGGCATGCCGACTACGAGGAGCAGATGCGCAGCCTCGTCAAGGAAGCGTTGGCGGCCGACGAGGAGATCGAGCGGACCGGCGAGGTGTATCGCGCGGACGACGTGCATGCCTGGGTAGAACGCCTGGCCCGCGGTCAGCACGCTGCGCGGCCGAAGCCGTGGCGACGGTAGTCTATTCGGCGCGGGTACTGTCCCACCTCGAGCGCGCCTTCGAGTTGCTGGCAAGCGAGAACCCGGACGCGGCAATCGCGGCGGCCGGTGCTATCCGTTCGGCCATCGAAAACCTGGCCGCGCATCCGTTGATTGGGCGGCGCGTGCACGGCGACATTCGGGAGCTCGTGATTTCCTTCGGCCAGACGGGGTACATCGCGCTGTACCGGTTCGTCGTCCCGCAGGACGAAGTGAGGGTGCTCGCGATCCGACATCAGCGGGAGATTGGATTTGTGCCATAGGCACGTTGCGCGATCTGTTGCGGAGGTGTGGCCACGCGGCGGGTGGCGGATCGCCGCGCGGTCACACGTCAATCACACGCCGGAACATCGCTCTTCGCAAGTGATTGAACTGGCGAGACGAGCGGCGTTGCTCGCGCGGGTTCGATTCCCATCGCGCGCTCGGCGAGGGCTGGGTGGGCGAGGAGGCGCTCGCGGTTGGGTTGTACGCGGCGCTCGTGTCAGGCTCGTTCGCGAAATGCATCGAGCCTGCGGCGAATCACGACGGGGATTCCGATTCGACCGCGTCGATCGCGGGGCAGCTCTACGGAGCGCAATAAGGGCTCGAGTGCCTGCCGGCGGGGACGGAGATCCGGGAGAGGGGAAAATCGACCGGCAGTAGACCTACCAGCCGCGCAGCCTTGACGACCGTGAGCGGCATCAATATAGTGAGCGCTACATATGACGAGCGCTACTGATCAAGTCAAGGGCCGGAACCGCGAGATTTTCATTGCGGCCGTGGACCTCATTGCCGCGGGTGGCGTCGGTAACGCGACCATAAAAACGCTCTGCGAACGCGCGGGCGTGACGCCGCCGGCCATCTATTACCACTTCGGCAGCAAGGACGGTCTCGTTGCTGCCGTGGTAGAGGACGCGGCGCGGCGATGGCTCGACGCGCTCGTGTCGGTGGTGCGGGCTCGTGGTGGCGTCCGGCAGCAGGTCCGCGCGGCGGTCGAGATCTGGCGGCAGGAAATCCTGGCTCCCCAGAGCCCGATCAAGCTGTTGATGCGGATCCAGCTCGAGGGGGCCCTGCTCACGCCGGCCCTGCGCGAGTCGCTTGCGACCGTGATGCGCCACGGACGCGACAGGATCGCCGAGACACTGCAAGCGGGCGCCGGACCGCTACGCGATGCGAACGACCTCGCCGAGACGATTATCGCGCTGGTGCAGGGGGCGGCCCTGCAGCACGACCTCGATGGCGACGACCTCGCGCTGACCGCGCGCCTGGCCAGGACGGGCGACACGATCGTGCAGCTCATCGAGCAACGACAGAAGCCGGCGAAATGACCGGTCCTGATTTATTTTTCGAGGGAATCCAGTAATGAAGCCTCTACGCAGCACGCCGATCGACATTCCGGTCCGAATGGACATCGAATTCGACTTCAGCGACGTGCCGGCGGTGCACACCGCAGGCAACCCGTTGGTCAGCCACCTCTGGAATGCGCTGTCGCTGCTTGCGCCCACGTTCGAGACAGCCGCGATCCGGGTGCTGAGGCATGCGCTGAAGGACCTCGCCGAACCGGCCCTGCGCAAGGATGTCGACGCATTCATCAAGCAGGAAGCGCTGCATTCGCGACACCATGCGGCATTCAACCAGCGACTGGGCGAATTCGGGGCGGATGTCGCTGCGTTCACGGCGCTCGGCCGGACCGCCTGGCAGGAAGCCATGGCAGGCCGCGATACCAGGCAGCAACTCGCGATGATCGTCGCCGCCGAGCACCTGATTCACGACCTGTCCATCGTCGGGCTGTCGACACCGCAGGTCCTCGCCGACACGCATCCCGAAGTGCGCCGGTTGCTGACCTGGCACATGGTCGAGGAGGTCGAGCACCAGTCCGTGTCACTCGACGTCTATCGCCACCTGTACGGGGACGGTCCTTCCGACTGGGCCACCCACACGGCGTCGCTGTGGGCGGCCAGCGGCGTGTTCCTGCGTTACTCGGCCCGGATACAGCGGGTACTGCTCGGTCTCGGCGAATCACCGACGAGGTCGCAGCGCATCCAGTACCAGCGGTTCCTGTGGTCGGACCCGGGGATTCTGCGGCGGGTCCTGTTGCGCACGGCGCGACACGCGCTGCCCTGGTCCCGGACCTGGTCGGATCCGCGGGAAGTCGAGTTGATCCGGACTCCTGTCGAGCGGCCGGCTTGATGCCAGTGGTCCGAGCTGGGTGGCAGCCGGCTATGCGGCCAATGTCTCGGCGCGTAAGCTCCAGGGCCCCACTACGGAGAGCGTCGTCATGAGCAACCTGGTCCACGATCTCGTAATCGAGACGATGCTGCGGTCGCTGCGCAACCTGGACTCCATCGTGACGAAGGCGGAGGAGTACGTTGCAGGCGATGAGAACCTGCATGCCGATACGCTGCTCCACGCCCGGCTGTACCCGAACATGCGCCCGTTCATTTTCCAGATCCAGGTGGCGACGGACACGGCAAAGGGCGCCGCGGCCCGGCTGACCGGACGGGACGTGCCGTCCTGGCCCGACGAGGAGAAGAGCTTCGCGGATGTGCATGCGCGCCTGAAGAAGGCGATCGAATACCTGTCGAGCTTTGCCCCGAGTGACTTCGAAGGATCCGAGAAGCGAGAAATCAAGCTGCGGCTCGGTCCTCACGCCATCGACTTCACGGGCAGCGGCTATGTTTCGAGCTTCGTGCTGCCGAACTTCTTCTTTCATGTGACGACCGCTTACGCCATCCTGCGGCACAACGGGCTCGCGGTCGGCAAGACCGACTTCCTTGGCGGTTAGCGGGCCGGTATTCGCTCGAGAGTCTTGGGTGACTGGCGTCGGCGTGCCGGTTGCTCGCAGGACGCAGTCAGCCGCGGCGCGGCGGCGCCGGCATGTTGCCCAGGCGGTTCGCTGACTCGGTCCAGGATTTCCAGCGGGGGTCCGAGTGCAGCGGCGTGAGGAAGGGCGACCGCGTCGCCATCTCGAGCGGAAAGCAGCCGATCCGAGCAACGCGAGGGCACCGCTGACGTTGATCGGCATCTGCCGCCTTCTGCAACCACTCGAAGGCGAGGTCCGGCTGGCCGGAGTACGCGTACACTTCCGCGACCCGAACGGGGTCGGGCATCGGCGGCAGCTCGAGCATTTCGCGCAGCGAGGCTTCGGCCTTCGCGGTGTCCCCGAGTCCGAAGTATGCCAATGCCAGCGACTGGAGGCGGTCCTCTCCTTCCGCAGCGTTCTGTGCGGCGGACAAGGCCGGCCCGAACTGGCGTTCGAGGACGAGCGTCCTGCTCAGCAGGCCGTTCGAATTGTTTGCCGACGGATAGAGCTTCTGGATCTCCAGCAATGTGTCGCGGGCCTCGTCGGTCCGGCCGGCAAGATACAGCCAGACCGCCAGGCTGTGGCGGCTCACCCTCGACAGCGGGTCAGCCGCGACGGACCGACGCTGCAGCTCGATGGCCTCGTCCAGCCTGCCCGCGCCTGCCTCGATCGACGCCTGCATGCTGAGCACCAGCGGATGCTCCGGGTCACTGGCAATGGCCTGTTCCAGGAGTCGCCCACCGATGTCTCGTCGTCCGCTCCTCGACCAGAAATTCGCGAGTCGCACCAGGGCCTCGGCATGGCGCGGATCGACCTCGAGTGCGCGCTCGGCGGCGTTGCGGACCGCGGGCAGTCCCGTCTCGTCCGGTAGCTGTCCCTCCACGGTTTCGAGCCAGTACGCGCTGGCCATGCCTGCCCAGCCGGCGGCGAACTGCGGAGCGGACTCCACCACCAGCCGGAATTGCTCCAGCGATCGCGCCAGGTCCCCTTCCTCGCGGCGCTGCAACAGGTGCCGCGCCATGATGTAGCGCGAGAAGGTCTCCGGCATGACGGACGGTGCCGGCCTTTCGACGCCCAGGCCTGCGTCCGCCGATGCTTCGCCGTTCTCCTCCACCTTGCTTGCCGTCGCGACGAGCAGCCACATTGCGGCTGCGAGTGCGCCGGCGACGACGGCGTGCCAATGCGACCGCGACGTCATATGCCTGGCGGTTGCGACGACCGGTTCGAGCGGCGCTTTGCGGGGAGCGTCGGCCGCCTGCTCCAGTTGTCCGATGAAGCGATATCCGCGCTTCGGGATCGTCTCGATGTAGCGCGCGGCATCGGCATGATCCCCGAGAGCCGTCCGCAACCGACGGACGGCGCTGTTGAGTGCCGTGTCGAAGTCGACGACACCGCGCGGCCACAGCCGGGCGACCAGCTGCTCACGGGTGACGACCTGGCCGGGGCGCGCGAGCAACTCCTCGAGCACGGCCAGCGGCTGACTCTGCAGCCTCACGCGCGCGCCATCTTTCTCGAGCTCTCCCGAATCCGTGTGCAGCGTCCAACCGTCGAAGCGGATCTGAGCTGTCGGTTTCATGTCGTTCCCTGAGTGCGAGCCTGCCCCCTGGCGGCCGCGTCATTAACAAATCAGAAAACGGTCAGGGCTGCAACATGTTCAGTCGGACGGCGCCACGCTAAAGCTGGGCGGGACTGCGCCGGCGCCGCCGCCGCGGGTCATTGCATCGCAACATAAAAACCTGCAGAAGGAGAACAAACGTGAAGACCTACGCTGTCCGGTCGAGAGCCTCGCTACTGCTGCTGGGCCTGTCGCTCGTTCCGCTCGGCGCGCTGGCCGACGTGGGACCCGCGAGGACGGTCGCGTCGGGGTTATGGAATCCGCGGGGCATCAACTTCGCCCCGAACGGCGAGCTGTACGTGGCCGAGGCCGGCAGGGGTGGCCCCGGGCCCTGCATCCCGTCGCCGGTCCCCACCAACGGCAACCGTTGTTACGGCGAGACGGGCGGTCTCGCGAAAATCCTGCCGAACGAATCGGCACCGGCCCAGGCCTTCGAGCGGGTCCTGACCGGTCTGCCGTCGCTGGTGCTTGGGAACGGCACCGTCGAGGGTGGACCGACCGACGTCGCCTTCCTGGGTACCGCGCCTTTCGTGCTCATCGGCCTCGGGGGTAACCCGGTGATTCGAGAGCAGCTGGGCGGCAATGCGGCCTTGCTCGGCACTTTGCTGCACGCGACGCCCTCGGGGCAGTTCAAGGTCGTCGGCGACGTTTCCCGCCAGGAAGCGATCGACAACCCGGCGGGCCGCGCGATCGACTCGAACCCGTACGGACTGCTGGTGCAGCCCGGCCGCCGGATCGTGGCCGATGCCGGCGCCAACGCACTGTTCGAGAACCTGGCGAACCGGCAGACCAGCGTGTTCGCCGTGCCGACGATTCCCGACGGTCGGGACTCCGTGCCCACGACGGTCGCCGAAGGGCCCGACGGTGCCATATACGTCGGCCTGCTGACCGGCGGACCGTTCTGGGCGGGCACCGCCCCGGTCCTTCGGATCGCGAGTGACGGCTCCTCGATCGAGACGTATGCCGCGGGGTTCACGGCGATCATCGACATCGCCTTCGACGCTGGCGGCGCCCTGTACGTGCTCGAGGCCATCCGCGGCGTGCCGCCGTTCCCGCCGGGATTCGGCCAGGGCCGGCTGGTGCGCCAGTGCCCGGGCGGCGCGCGCTCAGACCTGCTGACCGGCCTGACCTTCCCGGGCGGCGTGGCGATCGGCCCGGATGGTGCGGCCTACCTCACCAACCGCGGCACCTCGCCCAGCGATGGCGAGGTGCTGAGGCTGCCGCTCACGCCCTGCCCGTAGCCGCGGCGGGAGCCAGCTGACAGCGGCCGCCGTTGTTCCACAGGGAAGTGGGTCACCGGCGGCCGCCTTGCGGCCGTGCCACAGCGCCGGTTCCTGCCGGAACGCACGCCACTTGCTGAGCGGGTGGCCAGACTCGGAGAATGAGCATGTCGCAAAGCGACGCAAGCTCATCCATACGCACAGGAGTTCGCACCATGTCGAAGGGAATGGACCGCAAGAAAGAGACGAAGAAGAAACCTCAGAAGACCAAGGAAGAGAAGCGCGCGGAGAAGGCCGCGAAGGCGGGAAAGAAGGGCTGAGCCCGGCGGATCGCCCGGACATCTCGAGGAGGTGCTCATCGAGTTCGACGGCGCGCTCATCCGGGCGCTCGAAGCACGCCAGCCATCCGGTGCCCCGCAGCCCCTGTCCCCAGGGATCAAGGAGTCAACATGCCGCTGACGGACAAGCAATGGAAGACGCTGGCGCGCGACCTGCGCAGTGCCGTCGCGCGCGTGGCGCCCGAGTGGACCGACACGAACGAGCACGATCCCGGCATTACGGTGCTGGAGGTCCTCTGCCACGCGATCACCGATCTGCAGTACCGCAGCGATGCGCTCGATGACCGTGCGCGCCTGCTGGCGCGGACAATCGCCGAGCGGGCGAGTGTGCTGGCGGAGCCGGCGCCGGGTGGCGACAGCGACGAGTGCGCAGCCGGCCTGCAGCGCGTGAACTACACGACCGGGATGCTGCTGGGCGTCGATGATTTCAAGACCGAGCAGCAGTACCTGCGCGACCGATTGCGACGGCACAATCGTCTGCTGCACGGCTCGGGGATCGCGGCAGGTCTCGACGTCGCCGTTGAGCAGGACGCCGCGGGCAGTCGAATCACGATCGCGCCCGGCTTCGCGCTCGACCCGGCGGGCAACGAGATCTGCGTCGAGCAGCCTGTGCAACTGGCACTTCCGCCTCCCGGGCCGGAGTTGTTCGTGCTGCTTCACTACGCGGAGCAGCCCTGCCGGAACGTGCCGGTCGTCGCGAGCGGGACTGGAGACGACGCGGTTGGCGGCACGCTTTCGCAACCGACGCGCATCGTCGAGACGTTCAGCGTCGCGCTGGCCGCGGCACCTGAGGCGGATTCGGTCGTCCTCGCGAGGCTGAAGCAGTTCCGCGGTCGCTGGCGGGTCGATGCCCGCTTCAAGGTGGCGAGGTGGCGTCCAAAGCAGAAGCTGGCCACCAGTGAGCTGTACGGGGCAAGCTTGAAGTCTGAGCAGTGGCTGAGCGGGGACGGAGTCAGATTCCGGTGAAGAGCAGATCAAGCGCGGCAATGATGATCTGTCGTTCGCTCGAGAGATCTGCAATGGCCGGGCCGAGTTCCTGGGCTGAGATGCCGGCGAGCTGCGGTGTGAGGAGCAGGTAGTCCCGACCATCCACAGCACAGACGGGTGTCAGTGTTTCCAGGGCGCTGCGTTTCGCCGCTGACGTCGCCGGCGTGAGGGGCGGGCCTCGTTGACTGGTGCCGTGGGGCGACGGATAATCGACCCTAATCAAATTGATTAAGAAAGATCAATGCCGTGGCTACCCGGGTCGTGACCGCTCATCTGCCGAAGGAACTGGCCGAGAAACTCGACGAGGTCGCTCAGCAGCTCGATCGTCCGCGAGGTTGGGTTGTGAAGGAGGCGGTCGCAGCCTATGTCGGCCTGGCTGAGGATCGTCGACGAGAGACCAATGCCGCGCTCGAAGAGGTGGACACCGGTCGGGTGATCGAGCACGAAGAGGTCGAAGCCTGGGCGGCGGGGCTGACAAGGGCGAAGAAGCGGAAGGTACCTGCGAAGCGCGCCGGTTGAGCCATGGCGTTGCGTTGGACCCGTGCCGCCTACGGGGACTTGCAGAGGATCTACGAATTCATTGAGCCGGTGAACCCGGCGGCAGCGGCGCGTTCCGTGCGTGCAGTGGTGCTGCGCGTCCGACGGATACCGGTGCAGCCTCGTCTCGGTGAAAAGCTGAGCGGCTTCGGCGAGCGGGACGTGCGGCGCGTCCTGGTGCACAAGTACGAGGTCCGTTACGAAGTCGCGGGCGCAGATATCTATGTGCTGCGCGTGTTTCACACCCGGGAGGATCGGTAGCGTTACCGCTCGTCCTCGCGCGCTCGGCCCCTGTTCAGCTTCGCGGGAACTGGATCTCCGCTTCGACGGCGTCCACGCCGGCAGGGTCGAATGCAAGGTCCGGGCAATCCACCCAGCTGCCTTCACGCAGGACCCGGATCCGCGTGGCTGGCCCGCGACGATACGTGTAGGGCACGCGCGCCCAGGTGAACGTCAGCGCCCGGCCCTCGGGAATCTCCGCCTCGTCGAGCAGCACCGGGTCGAAGCAAACGCGCCCGTCCCGCATACGCAGGCCCAGTTCGCCCCAGCGCGTCAGGATTTCTTCCTTCACCTGGCCGGTCATGCCGGGCTGCCGCGCGCCGCCCTCGCCCGGCGTGTGGCTGTAGGGATCGGCCGGGAACGCGCCATACGCGGCGGCGCTCTTGCGGTAACCGAGGCCGTCGCGCACGCGGCGGTAGTGTCTGACCAGTGCGGGCAACGCCGGCGACCGGCGGTCGGCGGCCTCGAAGACTCGCTCCTGGACCGCCAGCAACAGCTTGGCGACCATGTGCCAGTAGATGCAGCCCAGGCCCTCGTAGCCGAACATCGTGCCCGAGCGCCCGGTGAAGTCGCGGTGCCTGAGCACACGGTCGTAGGCCTCGGCCAGCGGCGTCAGCGCGTCGCCGAGGTCCGCTCCGGTCGCTTCGAGATCGTGGCGGTTGGACAAGGCGGGGGCGAAGCGCACCGTGCCGTCGCTCTGTGTCTGCAGCAGGTCCGTGCGCCCGGCGGCGAGCAGTTCCTTGACGACCGGCAGTTCCAGCGCGGCGGCGTCGAGCCGGTTTCTCTCCAGGAAGCCCGGCAGCTGCCGGTCGGGGTACAGCAGGAACGACTGCCGATCGGCGGTGAACAGCGGACTCGCGAACAGCGCATCCAGCAGCGTCACCGACTCCTCGAGCGACAGCAGCCCGCAGGAGAGTATCGCGACCTGTCCTTCGAGCATCGGATAGAGCCGGTCGACCTCGGCCCGTCCGCCGGACAGGTTCACCAGGTTGTAGCTGTCATAGAGACCGTCTGCGCGACGGCAATGCCTCAGCGTTGTGTCGATCAACGGCAGCAGGTCGCGCGCCAGGCCGGTCAGCAGGTCCTGCGGCGCTACGGCCGGGGACCTGCCGGCCGCGCCCTTGTAGGCTTCGGCGCGCCAGTCATCCATCACGGCACCGGCCCGGTCGAGGAAGGTCCTGCGCCCGACGACGTCATCGACGACCGCGAGCGGCGTCGAGCAGACGAGATCGCGGAGCCGGTGCAGCGCGTCCAGCGTCGATGCGCAGAGCGCGAAGCTCTCTTCGGCACCGGGCAGGTTGACCAGGAAGTCGAGGAAACGCCGCAGGTAGGCGAGCGTCACGACCGACAGTCCATTGCCCACCAGCGCATTGTTGGCATCGTTCCATTCGGGCCGCTGGGTGTGCAGCCACAGGCCCCCGCCCGGCACGAGGCTGCCCGTCTTGGCCAGCACGATCGTGGCGAGCTTCTCCGCGAGCGTCGCCAGCACCGGTTCGCCGCGCTGGTCGCAGACGAGCAGGCCGTCGGAGCCGATTTCCCGGGCGCGCTGCTGCGCACGCCGATGCGCGGCGTCGTCGAAATGCAGCGTGTCTTTCGGCGTGACGGTCTGCTCTGCGTGCGGCTTCAAGCGGTATGGGATGTCGGCGAAGCTGAACAGCGCCCGGTTCCAGTAGCTTTGCAGCAGTCCGGGCGCGTGCGCCTGCGCGGCCTCGAGCAGCTTGAGCAGGTAGATGACCTGGTGGTCGCCCCAGTAGCCGATGTGGCTCCACGGGTGATCGGGCTCGATCACCTCCCAGTCGATGCCGGCGCGGCCGACCCGATAGGGGTTGTAGCCGTCCGGTGACATCGCACCGAGGAACGCGGTGATCATCGAGTCGACGTAGGCGGGCTCGCTCGGCACCAGCGCTTCCCAGTTCTGGAAGATGTCGCGCCAGTTGCCCTCGTAGTTCACGACCCGGCGCCCGGCAGCGTCGCGCACGCGGATCGAGAACTTGTTCCACGGCCGGCTCGGATCACCGTGACGCCGGCTGAACGTCAGCGGCAGGTACTCGAGCACCAGCCGTTCGCCCTGGTTCCCGAGGGCCTGTGCGGCGGCCTCGAGCGCGAAGGCGCGCTCGACGGCGTCTGGCCAGTCGGCCGCGACATCCGCGAGCGCCTGGCCGAGGGCCTTGTGACGCTGGCGGGCGAAGGCCAGCAGGTCGTCGCGGTCGAATCGCGTGCCGTCCACGAACACGCCGCCGCGCATGATGTTGAACAGCACGTTGGCCCGGTGATGGGCGGCGGCCATCGTGTCCGCCGATTCCTGGAACGCGTCGGCGCGGCGCAGCAGCCCGTCGAGGCCTTCGCTGTTGCGATCCCGTGCCGCCACGATCTCGGCATGCGTTCCGCCGCCGGACTCGAGCTTGCGGCACAGCTCGAACACTTCGACCTGCGAGCGCGGGCCGTCGATCACGATATGCCACTGCATGCCCTCGGCATCGACGTTGGCATCGAAGTTCACGAGGAAGGCGCCGGGGCGGCCTCGCGTCAGCGTCTCGGTCTCGACGCGGCCGTCGCGGCAGAATGACGGCACCTGCTGCGCCGACAGCAGGCAGCGCGCATCGGGCGGCAGGCCGGCGTGCCAGGCCGTCAGAGCCTCGAATGATTCCTTCGGCTCGGCCCGGTCCCAGATTTTCGCGTAAAGCGTATACAGGCCGAGCCGGCCGCCGGCCGCCGCCTCGTTCCACTTGTAGGCGTCGCTCAAGCTGCTCATGGTCTGCGACATCGTGACGCCGACGCCCGGTGGGAGCAGGTTCAGCACGCCGTCGAGCACCTGCACCGCGACCGTGCCCGAGCGGGCGAACAGGCGGGCCGAGCGCACCAGCCCGAGCTCGGCGGACGTGAACCACTCGTACTCGAAGCTCAGCGCACCCGAGGGATGCTGCTCGCGAAAGCGGATCCGCGTGCCGGAGAGGTTCTTCCAGACCGAGCGCGGCACCGGAGTCGCGCCCAGCCTCGGCGCAAATGGCTCCCAGAGCTCGGTGCCCGCCTCACCATGCCAGAGGATCCAGGTGCGCGGTCCCGTGTGCGGCCAGCGCAGGTGGATCTTGTCCACTGTCTCGTAGGGAATGAAGGCGCCGTCCGGGTCCCTGCGGCCCGCGGCCAGTGAACCCGCCGTCGAAACGAACGCCCACAGGTCGCTGTCGCCAGCGAGCGTCATCAGGAACGGCGGCTGCCTGTCGTACCCGTCGATCCGGTACCAGGTCTCGGCGCCTTCGATCACGAAGGCGCCGACCATCTCGCGCGTCTGCATCGCTGTCCCGCTCCCCGAACGACGCCCGGGGCGCGCGCTACTCGAACGAGACTGAGCCGCGGGTGAAGCCGGTGGGGTACTCGGTGCCTGCGGCGTCCAGCACGGTGGTGTTGACCTGCGGGAAGACCGCCTGCACGTGGATCTCGCCGATCGGCCGGGCCAGCGCCTCGGCCAGCGTGCTGACCCCGGAGTTGAAGCCGCCGCCGTTGCAGGGCTGCGCCAGCGTCATCGAGCCGAGCTCGATGCTGTAGGCGATCAGGTCGGCGGTGGTCGGCGTGAGCTGCGTCTCGATGAGGATCCGGCACGAGCCGCCGGAGCCGTCGGTGTAGAGCTCGCTGCCGATCAGGCGCACGGTCAGCTGCTTGTTGTCCGCCTGCCCGAACCACTCCGCCGCCATGCCGAGCTCGATCACCAGGCGGGTCTGGCCGCTCAACGTCACGCCGGCGTTCGGCGCCGCGATCGTCGAGCCGGGCGCGGCGGTGAAGATGCCCATGAACCCGTCGGTGGTCGGCGCCGAGGTGGTGACCACCAGGTAGACGTAGGAGTCCTCGGCGGCGACGGCCTGGTCGACGAACCCGCCGCCCGCGTAGGTGTTGGCGTAGCTGGTGAAGTTGCCGCTGTAAAAGCCCCACTCGCCGCCCTCGACAGTGCGGTTGTCCGAGGCGTAGCCGGAGGCAAACACCAGCGGACCCGTGCCGCTGTCGATCGCGGGGAACTTCAGCTCGTCGATGTACATCGTCGTCTCGGCGGCGACCGTGCTGCGGCCGTTCGGGAACAGCACGATCGTGCCGTAGGTGCCGGCGTCGGGCATCTCGAAGCTCAGCGTCTCCCACTCACCGGCCGTCGTGCTCGCCGCGTCCACCTCGGTGGTGGCGGGCCCCGAGCCCCCTTCGAGCTTCAGCAGGTAGTTGGTGCCCACCGCGGGCGAGAACACCCGCAGCGTGACGGTCTTCTCCTGCGCCGTCAGCACCACCGGACCGGCCAGCCCCGTGATCGTCGTGCCGAAGAAATCGCCGTCGCCCGGCTTCTTGACGAACTTCACCACCGCGTTGGCGGCATCGTTCGGATCGGTGGTGATCTCCACCGTGCCGCCGCCCTGGTTCTCGAACAGCCCGAAGCCGATGCCGTCTTCGGAGAAGTCCAGGCACGCCTCGCCGGTGCAGGTGCCGGTGTTGCCCGAGGCCCCGCCCGAGCTCGGCGTCGTGTACTTGAGCTCGTCGAAGTAGAACGTCAGCTCCGTGGCCGGCGGTGCCGTGGTCGAGAACACCGGGAACACGCTCACCCGGTTGTAGGTGTTGGCCGGGTCGTAGACCCCGTTGACTGCGCTCGCGAAGTCGAACGACAGCGTCTCCCACGCGTTCGCCTTCGTGGTGAGCGCATCCTGCTCCAGGAACACCGCGCCGTTCGCCGCATCCTCGAGCTTCAGGCGCACCACCAGGCCTGCCGCCGGCGCGTACACCCGCAGCGTCACCACCTTGCTCGTCGAGAGGTCGAACTCCGCCACCGTCTGGTCCGCGTCGTTCGTGTAGATCGTCGCGCCCGCCCACGGCTGGCCGGTCGGGCCCTTGACGAACTTCGCCACGTCGTTGCTCGGATCGACCGGATCGTCGGCCTGCGCCGCCGACACCAGGCCCTCGAACGGCGCGTACTTGACGTCCGCGCCCGAAAAATCGATGCACGGCGCGCGGCAGGTGCCGGTGTTGCCGGAGAGCCCGCCGTCGCTCAGGAACGTCACGTCGTCGAAGTAGAACGTGCCGCCGCCGCCCTGCGCGCCGCTGGTGCCGAAGTCGAAGAAGATCGACAGCTTGTCGTAGGTGTAGGACAGATCGAGCGGCGGCGTGCCGGCCGCCGGGTTCGCGAAGTCGAACGTCAGCGTCTCCCACGCGTTCGCGACCGTGGTCAGCGCCTCGGTCTCCGCCGAGCGCGTCGCGTCGGTCGAGTCCTCCACCTTCAGTCGCACCGGGATGCCCGCCCGCGGCGAGTACACCCGCACCGTCATCTGCGTGCTGCTCGCGGTGAACGGAATCACCCCGACCGAGAAGTTCGGGCCGGTCGACACCGTCGTGCCTGCCCACAGCTCGGCGCCCGCCGACTTCACCACCCGCGCCACCGTGTTGCCCGCCTCAGCCGGGTCCGGCACCAGCGTCGAGTCCTCCGCGCCGCCAAAACCCGTCAGCGTGTAAACCACCCCGGGCGTATCGAAGTCGATCGTGACGAATTCGCCGCCGTCGGCACTGACGTCGATCAATGCCGCGGCGGTGTTCGCAGACGCCGTATGCGTAGCGGTGATCGTCGCCGCTCCTGCTGCGACGGCGGTGACGAGTCCCGCGGCGTCGACCGTCGCGACGGCGGTGTCCGAGGAGACGAAGGTGGATTCGGCGGTGACATTGCCGGTCGTAGCGTTGTCGAAGGTGCCGACGACGGTCAGCGGCTGGCTGCCGCCCGGCGCGAGGCTGCTGGCCGGCGGGGTGAGCGCAATCGAGACGACCCGCAGCGGCGCCACCGTCACGGTCGCGGTCGCTGACTTGCCGGATTCCGTGTCCGTGGCCGTGATCGTCGCGGTGCCGGCCGCGATGCCAGTCACCACTCCGGTGGGAGTGACCGTCGCGATCGACGTCGCGTCGGACGCGAAGGTCGAGCCGAAGCTGATGTCGAAGGTGGAGCCGTCGGTGAAGCTGCCGACGAGTCTGCAGGGCCTGCATGCCGCCGACCGGCAGCGACACCGCGTTCGGCGTCACGGCGACCGAGGACAGCCGCGCGACCTTGGGGCTGCTCGGATCAGAAGGCTGGCACCCTGACAGGAACAGGCTGGCGCAGGTGGCGACGGTGAGCAGGGCGATCCGCTTGACGAGTTCCATGAGGTGTCTCCGGCAACGCTGTGCGATGCGACTGCGAGCGGCCTTGCGGATGCGGCAGTCAGCAGCAGTTCAGCCAAGAAAGCGCTTTCAAACCTGAATCTACACAGCGCCCGTCCGTCCTGTCAATCAATGCGGCGCGCACCTCGTTGCTGCAGCGCGGCAACATCCCCGCGGCAATCGTCGGCATCCGGCCGACCGTCGTCCGCTCCGGTGCGAGCGGGGCATCCAGCCGGCCTTGCTTGTCAGGACGGGCTCGTCGGGGTGCCGGCAAGCTCACAGCCCGGAAATTGTCACGCGTGCAGTGGGTATTTCGGCCTGCCGGCCTTGTCCCACAGCCCCCAGGACGCGCCGACGTCGCCCTCGATACCGGCCTTCCAGGTCTCGTCGAATGCTGCAAAGTAGAACAGGTCCAGGCCTTCCCGCTGCGCCCAGCTGAAAGTGTCGACGAAATAGCGAATCGCGCCTTCCGTCGAAGGCACGGCGTCCCGAAAGGCGCTGCCCTTGTCCGGCCAGCCGGTCTCACTGACGATGACAGGTTTTCCGGCAGCCACAGCGACCGTCCGCCGGTACATGTCCTGCATGTGCTCGATGGCACGGTCGCGAGGGCAGCCCTCCCAGAACGGATAGCAGTTGGCCAGCAACACGTCGCACGCGGCGGTGATACGCGGGTGCTTCTCGAACATGTAATACGCGTCGACATAACCGACCGGGACGCCGGGCAGCGCCCGCCGGACGCGCTCGATATAGCGGAGCAGCTCATGCTCGGGCAGGTCCTCGCGCAGCAGCACTTCATTGCCGACGGCCACGAGGTCGGTATGACCCGCTCGGCAGACCTCGATCAGGCCCTCGATTTCGCGTTCGTTGAGCTCGCGATCCCTGCCGATCCAGGCGCCCGCCAACGTCCGGATGCCGAGTTCGTGGGCGATGCGCGGCGTGTGCTCGTGGCCCTCAGTGCAGGAGAAACTACGTACCCAGCGCGTATAGGGACGTAGGATCTCGAGCCGTGCGCGGATCTGCGCCGCATCGATACGGGATCCGGGTGCCTGGTCTCCGACGTAAGGGCTGAAGCACAGCCCGTGTACGCCGGCCTCGAGTGTCCGGTGGAATGCACGGTCCAGTGCGGCGCGCTCGCACGGCGCAGCTGCGCCCGGGAACGAAAGCACATCGGAAAGCGCTTTCAAAGCCAAATCTAGCACGGTGCTCGTCGCTCGTGTCAAACGGGGCCGGGGCGCTTGCGTTGCTGCGACGCCGCAATTCACCTGCGCAGCGGGCGGGTCGACTCGCGGATCGCGAGCGTTGCTGCCGACACCCTGGCGAGCGGTGTGCGCCGGTCGATCAGGTCGATGATCGCCTCGGCCGCTCTTTCGCCGATCTCGCCGATGGACCGGTGCACCGTCGTCAGCGGCGGGATCGTGAATGCGGAGGCCGACAGGTCGTCGAAGCCGATCAGCGAGACGTCGGCCGGTACCCGGAGGCCGCGTCGGTGCAGTGCCAGCATCGCCCCGTAAGCAGTCTGGTCGTTCGCGGCGAACACCGCAGTGAACTCGGTGCGTGAGTCGAGCAGCGCCGTCATTGCCGAGTGGCCCCCGGACTCCGAGTAGTCGCCGTGCACGACCAGCCTGGCTGAGAAGGCGATCTTCGCCGCAGCCAGCGCCGCCTTGTAGCCATTGAGCCTCTGAACCGCGTCAGGGTGGTCCTGCGGTCCGGAGATGAACGCGATGCGGCGGTGGCCCTGGCCGATCAGGTAATCGGTCGCGAGGCGTGCGCCGGTCGTGTTGTCCGTGTCCAGGCAGTAGATGCGTTCTCCGGCGACCTGCCTGCCGGTGATCACCAGCGGGACGCTGCGCGAGAGGTTCCTGAGTTCCTGGTCGGGCAGGCAGCTGGTGAGCAGGATGATGCCGTCGACCCGACGGCTGAGCAGGTGCGCGACGCAGCGTCGCTCATCGCCCTCGCGCCAGTGGCCGCTGACGAACAATGCGGAGTACTTGGCGCGCACGAGACCCGTCTCGATCCCCGCCAGTGCCTCGCCATAGAAGGGACTGTCGATCGCCTGGGTCACGACACCGATGCTCATCGACCGGCCGCGAGCCAGCGAGCGAGCCACGGGGTTCGGCATGAACTGCAGTTTCGCGATGGCCGCTTCGACGGCCCGCACCTTCGCTTCCTTGACCCGCGCGGTGCCGTTCAGGATTCGCGAGACAGTGCTGGGCGATACGCCGGCCTCTTTTGCGACCATCTCCAGCGTGACGGCCGAGCCGTTCGAAGCCGCGGCGGCGCGGCGTTCCAGTTCAGATCGACGCATGCTTCGGAATCCTCATGTCCGTCCCTGCATTCCTGTTCCAGCGTGGCGTGTCGCACTGCAGCAAGAAATTGTCTTCGACGGATACAGAACCGAACAGTCATTGACAAGTGTGGCGCGGGTTCGCTAGTTTCTGCAAGCGCTTTCAAAAAGTCCGGCACCCGAGTCTGCGCCCCACGGCGTCGCGACTCGGCGACGGTCGGGACCGTGCCGCCACGAGGGGAATACAGGCATGAGGCAATCGTCGGCTTACCGGACACCAGATGCTGTCCCTGATGATCAGGGGCGACTCGCATCGCGAACTGTCCCGGCACCCGGCGCCTCGCGGCGACTCGCGCGATCAACATCTTCAATCAGGGCAGGCAAGCGGTGAACATCATGCGGACCGTCACCTCGACACTGGGTTCGATCCGGCGACTTTCCGTTCTCGGCGCGACTCTTGCGCTCGCAGCATGCGGTTCGAGCCAGAACTGGAAGGACAAGAGCGAGTTTGTGACGGTCGGCGGCACAGTCTCGGGCTTCAGCGGCGGCAGTCTTGCGCTGTGGAACAACGGCCGCGACAGGCTCGCGATCTCCAGCGACGGCTCGTTCAGGTTTCCGCTTTCGATCGCCAATGGCGCCGACTACACGGTAGTCGTCGCCACGCAGCCCGCCGGCCAGACCTGCACAGTCGCGAACGGCACCGGCATCGCCAGGGGCGACGTGAGGGACATCGCCGTGACCTGCGGGCCCTACAGCTTCACGCCCCGACCCCTGCCGGCGATCTACCAGACCGGCAAGGCGGTCAACTACAGCCCGTACCGGACACCGGGAGGGCCCAGGGATTTCGAGGTGCCGAGCGACGCGGAGGTGCTCGAGGATCTCGCCCTGCTGCACACCGCCGGCTTCGACCTGCTGAGGCTGTTCGGCGCGGAGCCGCCGGCCACCGACGTGGTGAGCGAGAAGATCCTGCGGCTGGCCGCCGAGAATTATCCCGAGATGAAGTTTCACCTCGGAATCAGCCTCGGCGGACTGACCTCGTGCAGCGACACGAAGAACGACGGCAACATCAGCTACCTGATCAGCACGCTCTCCAGGTATCCGAACGTGGTCGCGATCAGTGTCGGCAACGAGACCTCCTTCTTTTCGAAGTTCATGCCGCTGGCATGCCTCGAGAGCTACATCAGGACGATCCGCAGCCAGGTCACGCAGCCGGTCACGACGGACGACGACTGGACGTTCTTCGCCGGAAAGTCCTCCGGCGGCGGCGACCGCGTCGAGGTCCTGCCTGACACGATCCTCGCGTTGATCGACTTCGTCTCGATTCACGTCTATCCGATCAGCTACACGATCTGGGACTGGCAGCAGACCGGTGTCCCGGCCGGGCCGGACCGCGCCAGGGCCATGATGGAGGAATCTCTGCGGACCGCGCAGAACTGGTACAACGACGTCGCTGCCTACCGGTACCGGAACGCCGCGGGCGCCACGGTGAGCATCCGTGATTCGCTGCCGATCGTGGTCGGCGAGACGGGCTGGAAGGCCGTGCAGACCAACCCGGCCTCGGAGATCGAGCGGGTCGCGGCGACCGAGGTGAACTCAAAGTGGTACTTCGACCTGCTCTACGGAAACCCGCAGCAGGGATATTCGCCGTGGCAGGGATCCGCGGGCGGTCCGTCGATGATCTTCTGGTTCGAGGCCACCGACGAGGCCTGGAAGGGAATCGACGACGGCTGGGGCCTGTGGGACGAGTCTCGCGTTGCGCGCTACGCGCTCTGTGGCAACCCGGCAGGTCCGGCATGCAATGACGACCTGTACGCGGGCGCGGGCTACTTCGAGTCGCCACCGTTCAGCACGATCACCTTTGATTCGCCCTCGGTCTCGTACACCTTGACCGGGTTCGCGGGCGCCGAGGACTCCCAGGTCGTGGACGACCCCACCGGCGCTGCCAACAAGGTGGCCCGGGTGGTCAGGGCGGCGACCGCCGAGACGTTCGCCGGAACCGTCGTGGGCACCGCGGGACCGCTGACTGTCGGGACGATCCCGTTCGACGCAGCCAACACCCGCATGTCGGTGCGCGTGTACTCGCCGACCGCAGGCACCCCGGTACGGCTCAAGGTGGAGGATTCATCGGACGCCAGTCGCGCGATGGAAACCGAGGCGGTGACCACGGTGGCCAATGGCTGGGAAACGCTGGTTTTCGACTTCGCGAACCCGGCGCCCGGCACGCCGCCGCTGAACACGGCCTATGAATACAACCGCCTGATCATCTTCTTCAACTTTGGCGCAAGCGGTGCGGCAGCCGGTGCCGCGACCTACTATTTCGACGACGTGGCCTTCATCGGTGGCGGCGGCATCGGTAACGGTGGCGATTTCGGCGGCATCGACTTCAACGACCCGGCGGTGGTTTACACGCTGACGGGTTTTGGCGGCGCGGAGGACTCGACGCTGGTGCCGGACCCGGCTGACGCGGGCAACACGGTGGCGCGGGTGGTGAAGTCGGCCGGCGCCGAGCTGTGGGCAGGCACGACGGTGTCGACCGGCCCGAACTTCTCGGTCGGGGTGATTCCGTTCACCGCGAGCAGCACGCAGATGACGGTGCGGGTGTACTCGCCGCGGGCGGGCATCCCGGTGCGACTGAAGGTGGAGGACTCGACCGACGCGACGCGCTCGGCGGAGACCGAGGCGCTGACCACGGTCGCGAACGCGTGGGAGACGCTGACGTTCGACTTCGCGAACCCGGCGGCCGGCACGCCGCCGCTCGATCTGTCCTACACCTACGACAAGCTGTCGATCTTCTTCGACTTCGGCACCAGCGGCGCGCAGGGCGGCGGCGGCACGTTCTACTTCGACGACGTGACGTTCCTGAGCGACGGCGGGCTCTCCGGCAACACCGGCACCTGCCGCGCGCCGTGCATCGATTTTTCGGGCGCGGACGTCAAGTACGCGCCGTTCGAGGGCCTGGTGTCGGCGGCGCAGGCCGACGATCCGGTCGATCCGAGCAACGACGTGGCGAAGTTCGTCAAGGGCCCGACCGGCCAGCCGTGGGCGGGCGCGACGATCTACACGAACGACGCGGACCAGACGGTGGCGGAGTTCGACCTCTCGACGAGCAAGGTGGTGACGCTGCGGGTGTACGCGCCGGCGGCAGGCCTGGTGGTGCGCCTGAAGCTCGAGGATGCGGCGAACGGCGCGGTGTTCCTGGAGCAGGATGCGCTCACCACGAAGGCGAACGCGTGGGAGACGCTGTCGTTCGACTTCGCGAGCGCAGTCAACGGGGTCTACGACCCGGCCAACACCTACAACCGGGTGAGCGTGTTCCCGGTGTTCTCGACCACGGCACCGCCGGCCACGGAGCTGACGTTCTACTTCGACGAGCTCAAGTACACGACGCCGAGCTCGGGCGGGGCCTCGGGCAACACCGGCACCTGCACCGGCGAGGCGTGCCTGGACTTCTCCGAAGACGGCATCGGCTTCGGGCTGTTCGAGAACCAGGGCGGCGGCACGGTGGAGATCACCACCGATCCGAACGATGCCGCCAACGCGGTGGTGAAGTTCGTCAAGAAGCCGGGCGACGGCGATTTCTTCGGCACGACGATCACGGGGCTGGCCGGTCCGGTGGTGCTGACGGCGCAGGAGAAGACCGTCACGCTGCGGGTGTTCTCGCCCGCGGTGGGCACCAACTACCTGCTGAAGCTCGAAGGGGGCTCGGGGCCCGCCACCACCGAGGTGGACGCGGCGAGCACGACGGCCGGTGAGTGGGAGACGCTGAGCTTCGAGATGCCCGACGCCGGCACCTACGGCACGATCGTGCTGTTCCCGAACGGCCGCAGCACGGTCGCCGCCGAGACGACGATGTACATCGACGAGCTGAAGTTCCCTGCGATCGACAGCGGCACGGGTCCGCTGGTGTTTGCCTCCGGCTACGCCTCGGACAACCGCACTGTCGAGGGCGGCGAGTGGGGCTTTTACAGCGGCAACTTCACCAGCTACGCCAACACCTACGCGGGCGGCGGGTTCGTCGACCAGGCCGTCGCCGCCGAGGACTCCTACGTCTACCTGGTGGTCACCACCTCGGCGCCGACCACCGACGGGTTCATGGGCATCTTCACCGCCGCGCCCGGCTCGACGATCGCGGCGCCGAACGCCGGCGTGACGTTGAGCGGCCAGACCCGCCTGGTGATCGAGCTCGGCATGGCGGCGGAGTGGTTCGGGCAGGCGGACAACAAGCAGCTGACCGTGCGCCTGATCGGCAGCGAGCTCTACACCGACGGCTCCGGCGGCTCGTGCCGGATCCTCATCGAGACGCAGCTCACGCCGACCACCGCCGACCTGATCGCCTACAGCATCGAGCTCGGCTCGATGACGCTGGCGCAGCCCTGCAACGGCGGCGGCTTCAACTCCGGGGTCAGCACGCTGGCCGAGGCGCTGGCCCGGCCGATCGGCGAGATCCACGTCCAGGCGGTCTTCCCGCAGGTCAACACCACCGTGCTGGACGCCGCAGGCACCGAGTACCCCACCGGCTTCACCCGCGGCTCAGTCTCGTTCGAGTGAGGCGGCCCATTCCGTGCAAATAGAGCGCTTTAGATTGTCGTTTCGGGAGATCGCTGTGAACACCTATGCCTTCAGTCGATCCCTGGCGGTCGCCACGGTGCTGCTGTCCGCGCCGGCGCTGGCCGAGCAGTTCGGCCCGCTCGAGGTCATCGGCTTCGTCAAGAACGAGTACTCGCTCTGCGACAACTGCTCCTCGGGGCTGGTGAACAGGTCCGAGTACGATCCGCGCGGCGTGTTGATGCCGCCCGACCCGATGGTGAACCAGGGTGGCGACTCCGAGGAGACGGGCCGCAACCTGTTCCTGATGCAGCTGACGCTGGGCCTGTCCCACGAGTTCGACAACGCGGTGGAGGTCGAGGCGAAGGCGACCGGCCGGATGCGCAACAGCGACGCGGACATCTTCGACAACTGGCTGATCGACCTGTATGCCGGCGTCTCGCACCCGAGGTTCGGGTCGCTGCAGGTCGGCAAGTTCGCGTCCCGCTCCTGGTCGCGCTCCGACTCGTTCGCCTATCCGCTGGGCCTGTCGAGTCCCTGGGCCGAGTCGGGGGCCGGCTACGGCCTGTACCCGGAGGCCGTTCGTTATGCGACACCGCAGTACGAGTTTCGCTTCGGCAAGATTCGCTTCGAGGGCAGCTACTCCACCGCGGACAAGCGCAAGCCGCTGAACCCGGAATCGCTGGTCAAGGAACCGCCCGATCCGGAGTTGTACGAAATATTCATCCAGTTCTCCAACGAGAAGAACCTGATCGAGCTCATCTACCAGGACAGCGATGGCGGCCGTCAGAGTTCGTTCTCGAAGGGTGCGTTCTACGGCGCGCAGGGCAACACGAACGGATTGGTCTCGTCACCTGAATATCGTGCGCCGTCGGAAAACGTGCTGATCCTGCAGGGCAGTTACTGGATGAACGAGCGCTGGAAGTTCAGCTACGGCTTGAAGCGCAGCGAATGGTCGGGCCAGGCGCAGCAGTGCGACTTCGGACCCGTATCGCCGGTCGAGAGCCAGTGTTTCTGGGACCAGGCCGGGTTCAACTATTCGGACGAAATCGACAAGGTCTACGACGCCGTCGTCTACGACCTGATGCTTGGCGCCGCCTATACGATGGACAAGTGGACGTTCACGCTCGGTGGCGTGTACATGAACGAGGCCAGCACCGACAACCCGGTCGAGTGGGGCCAGGACAACACGGCGACGTTCGTGAACTTCGGCGTGTACCGGAAGATGCCGGAGATCTTCAGGAACGTGGAATTCTACGGGGGCCTCGGCCGCGTGATGTACGGGCGTCAGGGCCCGGCGCCGCTCAGCATGCCGAACAACACCGCCTTCGGCGGCGTGGATCCCAGGGTCAGCGAGTCCGGTAACTTCCTGACCGTCGGCGCGAACTTCACTTTCTGAGTCCGGAGGTCACCCGCATGAGCGACTCGAAGCTGCACGGAGGGCCGGGCCACCGGCCTGTGGGCGCGGCGGTCGTCGTGGTCGCAGCCCTCGCTCTGCTGGGCAGCGGGGGTTTGTCTCCCGCGGCCCTGGCGCAGGACGTCACGCTTGGCCTCGGTGCGTACCACAGCAAGCCGAAGCGGGGCGACCCCGTGCCGCCGAACGCGGAGTATGTGAGCGGCGAGGCGCTCGGCAAGGCGGCACCGACGAACCAGTGGTACTCGTCGGTGATGTTCCAGAAGTGGTCCCAGCCGATCCACGCTCACCCGATGACGTACAGGGCGACCGAGCAGGGTTTCGAGCTGGGCCTGCCCGTGAAGCGCGTCGGCACGGTCAACGGCAGTCGCGAGGTCAAGTACGCGCACACGCCGGCCATCGTCGTCGCACCGACCGGTTTCAAGCCGCAGGACGCCCGGCTGTCGAAATTCTCGGACTGGCTGGCGCGGGTCAGTATGACCGCCGACGACGGTGCGACGCTCTCCGCCACGGTCCTGCACGGCAGTCCGTTCAGCTACTACGAGTGCAGCAGCCGGCGACGTGCGTTTCAGTTTCCCGGCCAGGCCCGACACCCCGGTTGCCACGGGCGACAGCCGGGTCACCGTCGTGACCGTCGCCGGGCAAAGCTATGCGATATTCGCGCCCGCCGGCTCAAGCTGGGAATGGACGCAGCCGAGCGAACTCGTGCTGCGCCTGCCGGCCACGGCTTGCTATTTCTCCGTCGCCGGACTGCCGGACGCGAGCGAGGAGACGCTGCGCGAGTTCCTCGCCGTGGCTTACGCCTTTCCGACCGACACGCGCGTCGAGTGGGCCTACGACGAGCGCAGCAGCAAGGTGCGTTCGACCTTTCGCGTCGAAACCGTGGCGAAGGAAGGCGACAACCTGACGACGCTGATGGGCGTCTACCCGCACCAGTGGGACGCCATCACGCCGCAGCCACAGTCGAAGTTCGGCTACGACTCCGTGCGCGGCCGGATCCGTCTGGTCCCCGGCAACGCATTCACCGTCGAGCGTAACTTCTACGGCGTGATGCCCGGCTGGGGCGCACTCGAGGATTCCGACAGCAAGGACAAGGTGAGCAGCATCATGGTCGGCGACCTGGCCAAGGCCGACCAGCTGTTCACCAAGATGGGGCGCGGAACCTACTGGGTCGGCAAGGGACTCGGTGCCATTGCGCAGCTGATGAGCGTCGCCGAGGCAGAGGGCAATACGAAGACGCGCGATGCGCTGCTCGAGAAGCTCAAGAAGCGTCTCGAATCCTGGTTCGACGGACGTGGCTCGACGTATTTCGTGCTCGATGAACGCATCGGCTCCTTCCTCGGCGTGCCCCAGGAGTACAACAGCATCTCGAACATGAACGACCACCACTTCCATTACGGCTACTGGGTGATGGGTGCGGCACACGTTGCGCTGCGTGACCCGCAGTGGGCGTCACAGGACAAGTGGGGCGGCATGGTCGGCAAGATCATCGCGGACATCGCCACCGACGAGCGTGGCCGCGCCGACTTTCCATTTCTCCGCAATTTCGACCCCTACGAGGGGCACTCCTGGGCCTCGGGCGATGCGGATTTCGAGGACGGCAACAACCAGGAATCGTCGTCGGAGGCGATAAACGCCTGGGCCGGATTGATCCTCTGGGGCGAAGCGACCGGCGATCGGCGACTTCGCGACCTCGGCGTCTACCTGTACACCAGTGAGATTGCAGCCATCAACCAGTACTGGTTCGACCTCGATCGCGAGGTGCTGGACCCCGAGTACGGCAAGCCGTTCGCCAGCATGGTGTTCGGCGGCAAGTACGCCTACAACACCTGGTGGACGCAGGAGCCGCGCCAGATCCTCGGTATCAACATGCTGCCGATCACGCCGGCCTCGACCTACCTCGGCGCGGATCCCGCGTACGTGCGCAGTCTCGTCGAGGGCTTGCCCGCGGAGGTGAAAGCGTATCGCGGCCGCGGGCTGGACGATGGAACCCCGGCGGATATCTGGCAGGACATCATCGCCTCGTACGCGGCGCTCGCGGATCCCGAGCTCGGTTTCGAACTCTGGGACCGCAGGGGCAGCGTCGAAGTCGGCGAGACCCGCACGCGCACGCTCTACTGGCTCGCGAGCCTGAAGGAGATGGGCAGCCCGGACTTCACCGTCACTGCGGACACGCCGCTGTACGCGGTGTTCAAGGACGAGACCGGCGCCCGCACCTACCTCGCTTACAACGCGCGCAGCGAGGCCATGCGCGTGACGTTCAGCACGGGCAAGGTGCTGGAGGTGCCGCCGCGGTCGCTGGTGCGCGAACGCTGACGGTTACGCGCAGGGTCCCGTTCGAGCTTCGACGCAGAATCACTGCGGAGCGCTCAACAGCAATAGTCTCGAAGCTGCTGATCGAGAAAGGCGGCACAGCCCTCCGCGATGTCCGAAGCGGTGCGGCGCAACTTCGGAACTCGTCGCGACGGTCGAGAATCGTCATGAGGTGTAATTCGTGAGTACCGGTCGTCATCAACGCCTGATGCTCTACTCGGCCGCAATCTTCAACTGGCTCGCGTGCCTGATCCTGCTGCCGTCAACCGGCATCGCCAGTTCCCTTGGGTTCACGCCGCTGATGACAAATGGCCCGTTCGACCACTTCGCGCTGCTGGCCATCGCGCTGTTCGGCTATGGGTACTGGATGGCTGCCGGCGATCCCGTCGCGCACCGCGGCATCATCTTCCTGGGAGCGCTCGGCAAGGCGGGGGTCGTTGCGATCCTGTTCGGGCATCACTTCCTGGTCGGCGACGTCAACCTGCGCCAGGCCATGCTGGCACTCGGCGACGCGATCTATGCGGTCCTGTTCATTTCCGTGCTGAGGCAGTTGCCGCTCACGGAGTGATCCCGGGATCTCAGTTGCCTCTGCTGCTCGAACCGCGCCGCGGGTCCTGCGCGACGTGAGCGCGGTACCTGGCGGGCGTCGTCGCATGAGCGGCCCGGAAGCTCGCGGTCAAGTGGCTCTGTGAGCTGAAGCCGCAGTCCTCCGCGATTCGCGAGATGGGCCGCGTGGACTGCGTCAGCAGCTTGCGCGCCAGGTCCAGCCGCGCTGCAAGCACGTACTGGTGCGGCGAGACTCCTGTGGCATCGCGGAAGATGCGGCTGAAGTGCGCGAGCTGGCCGTGACGCTGGTGGACGAGGGCCTGCACCGTTATCTCTATCAGACCGGTCGGGCGTTCGAGCATCGCCCGGTGTCTTTCTGCCCGGTCTCGCTGCGCGAGGAAGGTGACACCGGGTCCGGCACGCGGGTGTCGGCCGTCTTCGTCCACCTGGGCGAACCGCAGGCGACCGTGGTCGAGCGCATCGGGCAGGTCGTCTCGGCGATGGATGCGGCAAAGCGGGAAATGCGCGCGATGTCGAAGGATGCCGCGATGGCTTACGCAGTGACCGCGCTCATCGCCCGCCTGGCGGTGCTCCAGGTAACTGATAAAGGTCATCACGTCGACCTGCGCCTGTGCCGCGAAGATGCTGTTGTGTTGCGTCGCCTCAGTTCGGCTGGCTGCGGCGGCGCTGTAATTGTTGGCCTGGACGCCGCCCCACCGCGTCGACTGGTAGGCTGACCACGCGGCCGCGATCGTGGCCAGTGACAGCAAGATGGTTGCCGCCAGTTCTATCCAGTCGGCGCGGACTCATTGGACATGGCTGGATCTCCTGGCCGAGCCGTAGCCGCGCATTACTTCACGAGTTCGAAGTCACCGGGCTTCCAGGTCTGGTCGAACCACGGCTCGAGCGGGCCATACAGGCGCAGCAGCACGTTGTAGCTCTTGCCCGGCATGGTCTGGATCCAGTTGCCTTCGTATCCCTGCGGCGGCTTGGGCCCGAACCACATGGTGTAGGAGCCGTCGGCATTGGGCTTCACCGAGGGGTTGAGGCTGTCGAGGCCGGCCAGCTTCTGGTCGGTCTCAAGCATCGACCGGTGCTGCCCGGAATAGACCATGAACGACCAGAAGTCCTTGGCCGGCACCGGGCCGGGCAGCGTGACCGAATACGTCTTGCCGCCGTCGAGGTAGTCTCCGTTCCAGTCGTGCGCGGCCATCGCGTAGACGGAGCCCAGGCCTACTTTCGGCTCAGTCATCGCCGGGGTGATGCCCGTCGCGTAGTAGTGCATGAACGTGCGGTCATCGAGCATGCGCTCGCCGTTGTCGTAGAACTCATAGTTGCCGCCGCCGGCAAACATGGAGTACCACTTGCGGTCGGGGTAGAAAGAGTACCGCGGGTTGCGCGGCGCGAAGGTGATTGCGCGGGCCGTGGCGTTGCCGATCGCCACCGCCTCGGTGAGGATCTTCTTCATCCTCGCATCGGGCTCGAACGGCTGCCCCTTCTTGATGCCGATCGAGGCGAACAGTCCAACCAGCTCCGGATCGAACGAGTCGGCCGGCTCGTACTGGATGACGGCGTTCAGCTCCTCGTAGAACTCGAAGTCATTGGCGTGGACGGTGTTCATCTGCTTGCCGGACAGGTTGACGAAGCGCTGCTTGGGCGGATTCGCTGCCTGCGCCAGCGGATACGTGCGGAAGCCGGCTTTCACGTTGTCCGCCGCAGCCTTGAGATCGCCGCCCTTGGGGATCGCGCGGAAGAATGAGAGATTGCGATAGCTCGGCGTCCTCACGACGAAATAGCCGTCGGGAATGGCCCCCTTGTAGTCGCGATGCACGAACAGGTATTTGCCGCCCTTGCCCTGGTCCGGACCGGTAAAGCCGAAGTCCGTGACGTAACGGAAGTAGGCGTCGTCCACGGGTCCCAGAATGCCCGGCGGGACTTCCACGACGACGGGCCCGTCTTTGACGTTGATCTCCATCATGTTGTAGATGGTGGTCGAGTTGGCCGTGAGATACAGCGAGCGGGCATCCATCAGCTCCTCGAACATGCCCAGATCGCCCGGATTGACTCCGGCCTTCTTGATGCCTTCGAGCACGCCGTAGATCGAAGCCGCCGGAATGCCGTTGAGGAAGGCTTGCGCGCCCCGCGCCGTATCCAGGAAATCGTAGGCCTTGCGAACGGTCTCCTTGCTCGGCATGCCGTCGAAGAACTCGAGATCGCCGAGCAGTTCAGTCTGGAGCTTGTCCGGCGTCGTGACCGAGTCCGGGACCTTCGCGGCGAACTTCGGTTGCTGCGCCCAGCCAGAGGTGGACGCTGAAACGAGCAAGAGTGCACCGACAGTGATGCCCAGGCGCTGACCAGTGAATTTAATCAATTACCTTTCCTTTCAGTGTTTGCAGGGCGACCTGGAGCCGCAGGCCATGCCCGGGGCTCCAGTTCCATCCTGGGCCTCGATGTGTCGTCGACTGAAGACTGGGGCCCGCGGACCGTCAAGCGACCCGCTTCCTCGGAGCCAGGTGCGACTGGTCCAGGAACTTGTCGAAATAGATGTCGGAGGCCGACACACTACCGGCCTCGAGAGCACTGATGCAACTGTCGATCATGCCCGGCGGGCCGCACAGGTAAGCCTGCTGGACGGCGAGTGATTCGCCGAGTACGTCGGCCAGGTGATCGCTGATCATCCCGCGCCGGCCCTGCCAGCTGCTCCCGGCTGGTTCATCGGCCAGGATGGGCACGAAATCGAAGCGGACCGGCCATTCGCGGCGCAGCGCATCGATCGCATCGAGCATGTACAGGTCCCGCTGGCTGCGGGCGCCGAAGACCAGCGTCACCTCGCGAGGCCGCTTGAGCGAGAGAATGGCGCCCTGCAGCAGCGACAGCACCGGCGCAAGGCCGCTGCCACCGGCGATGCACAGGATCGGCGCCGAAGACTCGCGCAGCATGAACTCGCCGAACGGCGCGGTGACGTCGAGCGGGTCACCGATCTTCGCGTCGGTGAACAGCCAATCCGTGAAGCGGCCACCCGGCACCTTGCGGATGAAGAACTCGACGTTGCGGGACGTGCCGTTAACATCGGGCACGTTCGCAAACGAGTAGCTCCGGGTCACGCCGGCGCAACGGCCTTCCCTCGGCGACAACTCGCAGTACTGGCCCGGCGTGAACGGCAGCGCATGATCGAGCGCCAGCGTGACGTGCAGGATGTCGTGCGTCAGTGGCTCGAGGCGGGTGATGCGCCCGGGGCTCTGGTGCGTCTGGACCGGCGTGCCGGCGTCCCGCAGCTGCACGTCGATCTCGATGTCGCTCTGCGGGATGCTCTGACACGCCAGCACGTAGTTGTCGCGCAGCTCCTCGGCTGACAGGATGTAGCTCTTGTCGGTCAGTTCCCTGACCTTGCCCTTGACGAGACGACACTTGCAGGCACCGCAGCCTCCCGCACGACAGTCGTGCGGGAAGGCGATGCCCTGGTTCAGTGCCGCCTGCAGAAGGGTCTCCTTCGAACCCACGCGCAGCTCGACGTTCGCCGGGGCGATACGGGCGCCGTAGGACGAGGGTTTCTTGCTGAACAGGCTGGCCAACATGATGCTTCTCCGCAGTGGCTGTCGGGTTTTGGCTCAGGCCGCGTGCGGCGTCGCCAGGTCGAGGCCGCGCATGCCCGACTTGACGCTCGCTTGGCGCGCGAGCTCTCGCTCGGCGGGCGTCGCGTATGAGCGGTCCCACTCGTTGAGCGCCGGCGTCATCACTCGCTTGTACAGCGGCGGGATGAGCGCCACGGGGATCATCGTCAGGTAACCACCGGGCAGTACCGGCGCCTCGGGCATCGCATCGAGCGTCCAGTAGGCGGCATCGGCCTCGGCGTGATGATGAGAGTGACGCGCCAGGCTGTAGAGCACGTTGGTGCTCATCCAGTGGTTCGAGTTCCAGGAGTGGCGGGGCTGCACCGGCTTGCCCGCCTCGCGCACCAGGCCGTAGTGGGCGAAGTAGTTCTGGATTTCCAGCAGTTCCTTGCCGAGTAACGCGATGACCACCCAGACCGCGAGGCCGGTAAAGCCTGCAAGGGCGAAAGCCGCGACGGCAGGAACCAGGTTCTGCAGGTTGCCGCGCATGAACGGGCTGGCGAGCGGGTTCCACACGGACTTGCCGAACTTGGCGAGGCGGGCTTTCTCCATCTGGTAGGCGTGGACGTACGAGTGGATCGTCGAGCGCCAGGCGAAGACGTAGAAGCTCTCGCCGCGACGTGCCGTGGCCGGGTCGTCGGGCGTGGCGACGCGCGCGTGATGGCCATAGACGTGCTCGATCGCGAACGAGGTGTCGGCCGTGAACGTCAGCAGCCAACGGCCCAGCACGAGGTCGAACGGGCGCGAGGTGCGGTGCGTCAGCTCGTGCCCGGCGACCGTGCCGGCCAGCGCGTTGAGCATGCCCGCGGAGAGTATGCCACCCAGCCACTGCGCCCAGTTGGACGTGGCGGCGCGGCCCGCAAACAGGTCGATCCCGGAAACACTGCGAAGCCACTCGCCGATCTGGGCCACGTCGCCGCTGCCCAGCATCCACAGCAGCGCGCCGTTGAATGCGATCAGCAGCGGGAGAATGGAGTACACGGGGATGTTGAAGATCCAGCTGTCCGACTCGACCGCCGGGCTCAGGTCCCTCGGCAGCAGCCAGTCGCCCAGCACGAAGACGGCGAACAGGCCGAGAGCCGGCGCCCAGAGCCACCAGCCGCCCGCGGCAATGGCAAGGATGGACAGGACGATCGCGAGCGGCATCAGCCACCCCTTCAGAAGCTTGGTCAACATGTTTCCTCCGGTACTTGATCTGGTTTCGGGGCCGCGCCGGGTGCTTCGATCTGCGTTCCGGCCAGCGAGGGGGCGAATGTTAGGGAGGATGTCCCCCTATCGGAATATCGCTTTGTGACGTTTAGCAAGTCATTTGGTGACATACTTGCTGGATGGCCCACCCGATCGACTCGCTGCCGTGCCCCAGCACCTATTCCCGCCTGCTGCTGCAGCGCTGGCCGACAGCGCAGGCCCGCCTGCTCGACGGGACCGGCCTCTCGCCGGAGCTGCTGGTACACCAGGGCGTGATCACGGTCGTGCAGCAACTGCAGGTGCTGCGCAACGCGCGCGCGCTGGCCGGACGGAAGGACTGGGCGCTCGATTTCGGCCGCCGACTCAACATCAACAGCCACGGCCCGCTGGGCTTTGCCGCGATCAGCGCACCGACGCTCGGTGAGGGCATCGAGACGCTGGGCGCGTTCGCTCGCATACGCTCGCCATACATCGAGCACGGCGCCGTCGAGCAGGGTCGCCGGCTGATGCTGCGTTTCGACACTTCACGCTATCCGCTCGGCGATCTCGAGGTGCCGCTGATCGAGATCCTGCAGCAGATCGCGCTGTCGTATGTCCGTGCCGTACTCGGGGAGGGCAATTCGGATGCAACGCTCTGCTTCGCCTATCCCGCGCGTGGCCATGCCAGCCTCTACCGGGAGACCTTCGCCACCCCGTGTGAGTTCTCAGCGGGGTTCAACGGCCTCGCCTTGCCGGTGACGCTGAAGGCGCTTCCCTGCCCGTTGCACGACGAGAAGATATTTCGTTCGTCGCTGTCCCGATGCCGGGAGGCGCTCGCGGCCGTGCTCGCCGAGACGGACGTGGTAGCCCGGGCCTCTCACTGGCTCGCGGCGCACTTCGAGCAGATCGCGACCAACCGCAAGTTCACCAGCCAGCCCCGGCTGGAGCAGCTGGCGGAAGAGTGGGGCGTGACGACGCGCACCGTGATCCGGCGACTTGCCGAGAACGGCGTGCGCTTCGGGGACCTGCGCGCCGCCCAGCAACTCGAGATGGCCCGCCGCATGCTCGATGACGCGGGCTATACCGTCAGCGAGATCGGTCACCTGCTCGGCTACGGAGATCCGGCGAACTTCGGACGCGCGTTCAAGCGGCTCACCGGGCAGTCACCCAGCGAATACCGGCGCCGCGCGCGCTGAAGCCGGCTCGATAGCGAGTCGGTCGACCAGCTACGCGCCGCGGCTGCCGCGCAACTGCTCGAGCGCGATCATGCGCCGGATCGCGTCGAGCTCGAATTCGTCCTTGTCGAGCTCGCGCAGCCTGGCCCACTGTGGCCGCAGTTCACGCGACAGCGCGTCCGGCAGCGTACGCAGCCAGCCCTCGATGCGCAGGTCCACGAACTCGCGCTTCTCCTCGATCGTCAGCTCCCTCGCGAGCAGCAGGCGCGCCGCGTCCTCCGCGTCGACCAGCGACTGCAGCACCGGCCAGCGATCGCCCGGGCGCTCGGCGCACAGCGCCGCGAATGCCACGCTCGAAGTCTCGCGGATCAGCTCCTCCTCACGCGTCGTCAGGCTCTCGTGCTCCTTGGTCTCGTCCCAGCTCTCGGAGTCCTCGGCCATGTAGCGCAGGTACTGCATCGCGAACAGGCAGGTCGGCGCGACCAGCTCCTGCCGGGTGCGCGCGTCCACCCAAAGCGCCGCGGCCGCACGCAGGCAGCGACGCGCAGTGGTCTCGGCCAGCTTGCGGCCGAACACGAGGCCGGCGGCCTCCTTGATGAAGTTCGGCAACTCGCTCGCGATCAGCTCACGGTAGCCTGGCACGTGCCGCTCGAGGATCACCGCTGCGCGGCGGTCGAGTACCGCGATGTCGCTGGTCACGGCGGGCAGGCCCAGCGTCGTGCAGGCGAGGTTGTAGACGATCGCGCGCGGCAGCGTGACGCCCTCGGGCCAGGCGTCGCGCAAGTCGCGATCGTCGGGCAGGCTCGTGCCGCCACCCCACTCGGGCGGGTAGCTCGGGATCGATCGGCCGTAGCTCACCGAGCCCGTTGAGCGGATGCGGACCCGCGTCTGCGGAACCAGGCCGCCGAACGGCGCGAGCAACGGCGCGATCCGCAGCAGCGTGCCGGTATGGGCGCGGATCCCGGCCTCGAGCAGACGCTGGATGGCCTCGGCGTCGGTACGGGGCATGGCATGGTCGGCGGCCCTGGCGCGGCCCGCGACTTCGGCGCGGAACGCCGCGGTCAGCCTCGCGGCTTCCTCGGGCGCGTCCGCGCGTATGCCCTGCATCGTGACGCCGTCGGCCCGCGCGAACTGCCGGATCACGCCCGGGTGGCCGGGATCGAAGCCGCCGCGGAAGCCGGCCCGGCCGGCTCCGATCAGGTAGGTGACCGACGGCGGTGGCTCGCCGACGCGCTGCGCGTGGGGCGCCAGCCGTCTCTCGGTTTCCTCGCGACTCGCCACAGCCAGCGCATAGGCGGCGTCGGTCGCGATCTTGCCGCTCTGCAGCGCCGTGTCGGACATCGCGACGAACACGCGCAGGATCGATTCGCGCTGCTCGAACGACGTGCGGAACGTCGCGGGCGTCGGCAGGTCCGGCTGCCCGATGCCGCGCTCGAGCGCCACGTACAACTTCTCGAGCAGGTCGGGGAGGTGCGTCAGTGCGCCGACGTTTTCGCACAGCGGCACCAGGCGCACCTGCTTCACGCGTTCAACCATCGCGGCGCGCTGCGCTGGTGGCACGCGCGCGCTGAGGAAGGCATCGACACGCTCGGCCGGGCCGTCGAACAGCTCCGCCACGGCCTGCTGGTAGAGCATGCCGATCTTGATCACCGCGCCGATCTCGGCACTCGAGTTCACCTGCGGGATGCTGATCTCGTAGATCGCGTTCTGCTTCGGCGCGACGCCCAGGCGCGCGCAGGCCAGGTGGAACAGCACGTTGGCACGCGCGACCGAGGAGAGGATCTTCATGATCTTCTCCTCGTCCTGCTCGATGAACGGGTTCGGGACACGGAACAGGATGTGGCGGTCCTCGCCCGGCAGCACCCCGTGCCTCAGCAGGCCGAGCACGACCTTCTCAGGGACGTCGAGCCAGTCGGGACTGATCTGGCGTCCCTCGAGGTCGAGCAGTACCTCGCTGCAGGGACCGAGCAGGTCGGCCACGGACTCCTCGTACTCCAGCCGCGCCTCCATCAGCGGGTTCCACTCGATGTGGGCCAGTGCGAGCCGCGCGCGGTCCGGCGCCGCGGCGCTCGTCGCGCTCAACGCACGCTCGACCTGCTCGGCCCGGTGGGTCGTGGAGTCCGGATGCTTGGTGCCTGTCAGCCGCAGCGACTCGTGCCGCGGGCTCTCCAGGAAGCGCCTGCGTGCGGGGACGAAGGCCTGCGGATCGAGGCCGTCGAGCGCATCGTAGCGCTCGGCGGTGCAGACGCTGTCCCAGACGGGATCCTGCGCATCGCGCGGAGCCGTGACCGTTGCGCCTGATCCGAGCCGTCCCTGCTTCTCGATCCGCGCCTTGACGCGGTCCATGAAGACCGCGAGTTCCTTGACGTCCTTTGAGCCGTAAGAGAGCCGCTGCCAGGTGCCGTAGCGGGCCGCGCCCTCGGCATTGCCGGCAAAGGCGGCGAACGGTATGCCGCCGACGCCGCCGGAGAGCAGCAGCTCGAAGGCATCGACGGAGTCGCGCACGACTGCCCGCTCGTGCACGCCGTTGCGCAGCCGGTCGAATGGTTCTCCGACCAGGCCGGGGAAGGCGAGCGGCGCATAGAACGTGCCGCCGAAGTCGGTGCGCTCGACGCCGAGGTGGGCGAGCTCGTCCGCTGCGCGCAGCATGTAGTCGCGGCGCTCGCGCATGTATGGCGAGGGGCGGCGCAGCGCCGCGAGCGGGCTCTGCAGCGCCGCGAGCGCCCAGTCCTGGGCGAGCGTCGACGGCGTCGCGACCAGCCATGCCGACAGGTTGGCCAGCACCTCTCGGGCCCGCACGCCGTTGACGCGGACCTGGTCGGAAATCACGAGCCAGCAGGCGCGGGTGCCGGTCGATGCGCCGAACATGTCCATCTTCGAGAGGCCCGACAGCGACACGACCCAGTCGCGCCACTCGGGAGAGGCGAACGCCGGGTTCACGAACCAGCCCACGTAGTCGAGTCGCTGGTACACCGAGTCGTAGAGCACGTAGCAGCGGTGCTTCGCGGCCACCCGCACCAGCTCCTCGATCAGCGCCCTCGGATACACCCGCCCGGTCGGGTTGTGCGGGTTGTTGATGATCACCGAGGAAATGCCGCCTTTCGCGAGCAGCCGCTCGAGCTGCTGCGGGTCCGGCAGGAAGTCGGGCGCAGTGGTCGGCAGCTCGACCACCTTCTTGCCGGCGCGCTCGATGAACCAGTCGTACTCCCAGCTCGGCCGCGGCACGACGACGCCCGAGCCGTCCGCACCGAGCACCTCGAGCACGATGGCGAGGCCGGCGCGCGTGCCCGGCGTGAATATCACCTCGTCGGGCTGGAAGCGCACCTCGGAGTCTGGGTAGTCGAGCAGTCCGTCGCGGTTGAAGAACTCGGCGATCTCGGTGCGCACGTCCATGCGTCCGACCGCCGGTCCATAGCTGTGGACGGTGTTGCGGGTGATGCGCTGGGCGGCCCGCACGACTTCCGGGTGCGGGGCAAAATCGGTGTTCTTGTAGTCGCCCTGGGTCAGGTCGAGCGCGCCTTCCTGCTGCACGCGCCGCGCGAACAGGCGGACGAACGGCTCGGGCGTCGCGAGGGCACGGACGGAGAGACCCCCGGCCTCGGGTTCAGGGGAAATGCTGGGCATTGGTGGATTCCGTGTGTTCAGGGCGGGGCGGGCGGGCCCGCTGCAAATGGACGCGACGGAACGAACAGATACCGCAGTGCAGCAATCGCTGCAATGGCCGATCGCCGCCGGGGGCGCCGGGCAGCGTCCGCACATGCCCTGATTGCGGTCCAGGGCAGGCTTAGGGTCGCCCGTGAGCTGAATTCCGGTCAGTGCGTTCGAGTCTGGCCACGAAGCAGGTGCTAACGTATATGTGAGGCCGCCCGAGCGGGCGGCGGGGGGATTGTCAGCACTTTGAACTCATTCCTGGGTGAACTTCGCCGGCGCAACGTGTTCCGGGTCGGCGTGGCCTATGCGGTAGCCGCGTGGCTGCTGCTGCAGGTCGCCGACATCGTGCTCGAGGCAATCGAGGCGCCCGGCTGGGCGATGAAGGCGCTGCTGCTGCTGCTGGTGCTCGGCTGGCCGCTGGCGCTGGTGTTCGCCTGGGTCTTCGAGCTCACGCCGCAGGGACTCAAGCGGGAAAGCGAGATCGACCCGTCCAGTTCGATCGCGCGGCAGACGGGTCAAAGGCTCAACTACCTGATCATCGGCGTGCTGGTGCTCGCCGTCGGCTTCCTGCTCTACGACAAGCTGGTGCTCTCGAAGAGGGAGCCAACCGCTGCCGCGACTGCGGAGCCGGAGGAGAAGTCGATCGCGGTGCTGCCGTTCGTCAACATGAGCCCCGACCCGGACAACGAGTACTTCTCCGACGGTCTCTCGGAGGAGCTGCTGAACCTGCTCGCGAAGGTTGATGGCCTCAAGGTCGCGGCTCGAACTTCGTCGTTCAAGTTCAAGGGCTCGGGTGCGGATATCTCAGAGATCGGCGCGGCGCTCGGCGTCGCGACCGTGCTGGAGGGGAGCGTCCGAAAGACCGGCCAGCAGGCCCGGATCACGGCCCAGCTGATCAGCGTCGCGGACGGTTTTCACCTCTGGTCCGAGACCTACGACCGCAGCCTCGATGACATCTTCGCGGTCCAGGACGAGATCGCCGGGGCGATCGTCGAGGCGCTCAGGTTGCCCTTGATGGGCGCGGATGCATCTTCCGTGACGGCCAGGGCCACGCGCAGCTACGAGGCTTACGACCTCTACCTGCTGGGCCGCCACCGAGCGAGGCAGTTCAGTGCCGAGTCGTTCCGCGAGGCCATCGCGTACTTCCAGCGCGCCATCGAGGCCGACCCGGACTACGCGCCGGCCTACAGCGGACTGGCCGACGCCTACCTCGGACTGACCAATTACGGTGACATGCCGATGGCCGAGGCGGTGCCGAAGGCCGGGCAGGCGGTGGATCGCGCGCTGCAGATCGACCCGAACCTTGCCGAGGCCTGGGCTTCCCAGGGCCGGCTGCTGGTGGATCAGCGGCGTATCTCGGAAGGTGTTACGGCCCTCGAGAAAGCCGTCAGGCTGAATCCGAACCTGGTCTACGCGCTGATCGACCAGGCTGGAGCGCTGGGGCGCCTCGGTCGCAGCCGTGAAGCAGTGGTGGCCGCGGATCGTGCGCTCGAGCTCGACCCGATGTCGGACTACGTCCGGCAGCAACGATTCAACACTCTCTCGCAGGCCGGTCGTGGCGAGGAGGTGCACGAGCTGGCGCTCGCGTGGGCGAGGGCGGAGCCGGAGAATCCTTTCCCCTTTGAAGCGCTCGGCGACGTGTACCTGTCGGCTCTCGGTCAGCCGCAGCGGGCGGTCGTGCCATATGCGCGCGCGCACGAGCTGCGGCCGGGCGATACCTACATGGCGCGATCCATTGTGACGGCGTTTCTCACGCTGGGCGACCTGCCCTCGGCGAGACGCTGGCTGGAGGAGGCACGCAAACGCGGGCCGCGTACGCTGTGGACTCAACTGGCCGCCTACGACCTGGCACTCGCCGAGGGCGACGAGGCGACGCAACGCGCATTGATCGACCAGTACCTGCAGGAGAATCCAGGCTCCACACCGGCGGGGCTCGGCGCCATGCAGCTGCGGCAAGGGCAGCTGGACGCAGCCGAGACCACGCTGAGGGATGTCCTCAGCGGTCTGGGCGATCGGCCCGAGCTGCCCTTGAGCGGCATTACGATGGGCCCGGTGATCAACCTCGCGGTGATCCACGAGCGTCGCGGTGAACGCGACGAACTGGAGATCCTGCTGCGGCGGCTGAAGGCAATGCGCGACGTGGTGCTCGAGAACAACCCGCGGAGCGCAACGGGCAGCTACCTCGCGGCACAGGTCGCGAGCCTCGAGGGCGACCGCGAGCGAATGCTCGACGATCTGCGCGCCGCGATTCGCAACGGGTTCCGCGAGGACTGGCGGATCGTCGTGGATCCGGCGTTCGAGAGGTGGCGCGACGACCGCCTGTTCCAGGCCCTCGTGTCGGAGCTGCGCCGGCAGAACGCGGGCCTGCGCGCCGAGCTGATGCAAAGCGACGACGGCCGCGCGCTGGCGGCAGCACCGCCGGGTTAGCGCCGCGGGTTCCTACGTCGATCGAGCAGGGCTATCGGCCCGATCAGGACAAACAGTTGGAACCCCGGGGCGCCGGGAACTACGCTCGTGTCCTGAATCAAGACGGCCGGAAAGGAGCAGAGCATGTCCAGTCAAGCGAAATGTCCGGTGATGCACGGTGGTGCCACTTCGACCAGCATGTCGAACATGGAATGGTGGCCAAAGGCGCTGAACCTCGACATCCTGCACCAGCACGATTCCAAGACGAACCCGATGGGCGAGGGGTTCGACTATCGCGAGGAAGTCCGCAAGCTCGACGTCGCAGCGCTCAAGAAGGACCTGCATGCGCTGATGACGGACAGCCAGCAGTGGTGGCCGGCGGACTGGGGTCACTACGGTGGCCTGATGATCCGGATGGCGTGGCATGCGGCGGGCACCTACCGGACCGCCGATGGCCGTGGCGGCGGCGGCACCGGCAACCAGCGCTTCGCGCCGATCAACTCCTGGCCCGATAACGTCAACCTGGACAAGGCGCGCCGCCTGCTGTGGCCGATCAAGAAGAAGTACGGCAACCGGGTGAGCTGGGCCGACCTGATCATCCTGGCCGGCAACGTGGCCTACGAATCGATGGGGCTCAAGACCTTCGGCTTCGCCTTTGGCCGCGAGGATATCTGGCATCCGGAGAAGGACATCTACTGGGGCGCCGAGAAGGAATGGCTGGGCGCGAGCCGTTACGAGGGCGAGGCCCGCGAGTCGCTGGAAAACCCGCTGGCGGCGGTGCAGATGGGCCTGATCTACGTCAACCCGGAAGGCGTGAACGGTAAGCCGGACCCGCTCAGGACCGCGCAGGACGTGCGCGTGACCTTTGCGCGGATGGCGATGAACGACGAGGAAACCGTGGCGTTGACTGCCGGCGGACACACCGTCGGCAAGTGCCACGGCAACGGCGACGCGAAGCTGCTTGGCCCGGACCCCGAGGCCGCTGGCGTCGAGGAGCAGGGCTTCGGCTGGATCAACAAGACCAGCCGGGGCATCGGCCGCGACACCGTCACCAGCGGCATCGAGGGCGCGTGGACGACGCATCCGACGAAGTGGGACAACGGCTATTTCCAGCTGCTCTTGAACCACGAATGGGAACTGAAGAAGAGCCCGGCGGGCGCCTGGCAGTGGGAGCCCGTCGACATCAAGGAGGAAGACAAGCCCGTCGACGTCGAGGATCCCTCGATCCGGCGCAACCCGATCATGACCGACGCCGACATGGCGATGAAGATGGACCCGGAGTACCGGAAGATCTCCGAGCGCTTCTACAAGGATCCCGGGTATTTTTCTGAGGTCTTCGCGCGCGCCTGGTTCAAGCTGACCCATCGCGACATGGGACCGAAGGCGCGCTACATCGGCCCCGAGGTCCCGCAGGAAGACCTGATCTGGCAGGATCCGGTGCCCGCGGGCCGCAGCGACTACGACGTCGAGGCAGTGAAGGCGAAGATCCTCTCGAGCGGCCTCACCATCAGCGAGATGGTCACCACGGCCTGGGACAGCGCGCGGACGTTCCGCAGGCTCCGACATGCGCGGCGGCGCCAACGGCGCGCGCATCCGCCTCGCCCCGCAGAAGGACTGGGCGGGCAACGAGCCGGAGCGGCTTTCAAGGGTGCTCAGCGTGCTCGCAGGAATCGCGGCCGAGACCGGCACCAGCGTGGCGGACGTCATCGTGCTGGCCGGCAATGTCGGCGTCGAGCAGGCGGCCAAGGCGGCCGGGTTCGACGTCGCGGTTCCGTTCGCCCCGGGCCGCGGCGACGCGACCGACGAGATGACCGACGCCGAGGCCTTCGAGGTGCTCGAACCCGTCCATGACGGGTATCGCAACTGGCTCAAGAAGGACTACGTCGTCAGCGCCGAGGAACTGCTGCTCGACCGGACACAGCTGATGGGCCTGACTGCACACGAGATGACAGTGCTGGTCGGCGGGATGCGCGTGCTGGGCACGAACCACGGTGGCACGAAGCATGGTGTTTTCACCGACCGGGTCGGCGCGCTGACGAACGACTTCTTCGTCAACCTGACGGACATGGCATACAGCTGGCAGCCCGCGGGCAGCAACCTGTACGAAGTCCGTGACCGAAAGACGGGCGCGGTGAAGTGGACGGCGACCCGGGTCGATCTCGTGTTCGGGTCAAACTCGATACTGCGTGCCTGTTCGGAAGTCTATGCGCAGGACGACAATCGAAGGAAGTTCGTCGAGGACTTCGTCGCCGCCTGGACGAAGGTCATGAACGCGGACCGCTTCGACCTGCGCTGATACCTCGGCGCCGGCCGCGGCCCCTTCCGGCGCAGCCGCCCGCATCGGATCCGCGTTGCGCGCAGCGCCGGAAGGCTTCGAGGTGCCGCTGCTGCGATGCCTGCTGCAGGTTGCGGAACACTGCGAGCAGGTCCGCCCGATCGGTCGCGGCGAGCAGGCGATCGTACAGCTGGCCGTTCTCGATCTCGGCGGCGACGCCTGCCTCGCAGGCTTGCTGGATGCTGGCATAGCGCTCGACACGGCCGGGCCAGGGGTTGCTGGGTATCGGCAGGGCGTACGCGGTGAACAGCCTGTGCAGCGCCTCGATGTGCCGTGCCTCGGCCTCGCGGATGTTGCTGAAGGGCCTGACGTCGCCGAAGTCCGTGATCACCTGGTCGTAGGTCGCCCAGGCGCGATACTCGTCGTCCAGCGCTTCCTCGAGCGCTCGAATCTCGGTCTGATTGAGTCCAGTCATGCCTGAAGCTCCGTAACGAAAGAAAGAGATCGTCGCATGGCAGGGGAGGTCCTCAATCCTCGTCGTCGTCGCCGCTCAAGCCGAGCAGCTGCGCCGGGTTGTTGTCGATCGCGGCCGGCCACCAGGTCTGTCGGTCGATGCCTTCCTCGCGGAACGCCGCGATCGCAGCCTGGGTGGCAGGCGAGAGCAGGTACGCCTCGAGCGCTCTCGCGCCCTCTGCGTTTACGCCCGGGAACTTCTCGGGGCTGACCACGATCACGGCCATCAGGCGGTGGAAGACAGCCGTATCGGAGACCATGACCTCGAGGCTGGTGCCGTGCCTGCGCCGGAACCGCTCGAACGGGAACGAACCCCAGATCGTGTACGCGCCCTTGTCCTCGGCAAACTGCATTGCGCGGCCCTTCGACTCGCGCGTCTCGATGTACCAGCTGCCGCGCTCCGGGTTGCCGGCGCCGGCCAGCAGCAGCTCGGAGAGATAACGCCCGACCGGGTACGATGGAGCGACGTAGGGCGAGCCGCTGGCGACGATTCTTCTCATTGCCTCGAACGGATCGGTCATTCCTCGGATCTTCGCGGGATCATTGCTCGGCCCCACCAGCACGGACTGGTTCGAGAACACGGGCTGCGGCCAGGTTCCGTTCCCGCTGGTGACGAACTGCTCGACCGGCGCCTTGCCGTAATGCGAAATCAGGATGTCCGCCTTGCCCAGCTCGGCCTGGCGATAGACGTCGCTGCCGCCGTAAATCTCGACCCGATAGCCGGATGACTTCTCGAAGTCCGGCAGCAGCGAGGCCAGCAGCCCGGACTGGTAGGGCGTATTCACCGCTGCGAGCCTGATGACGGGCCGCTCGCCAGCCGGATTGTCGGTGCTGCTCTCGGCCGGGAGCGCCAGCATGACGACGAGGCCGGCGCAGGCCAGCGCTCGCGCGCCGGAACACAGACTCGTTGAGTTGATCACGGGTGCTACCTGCATGCGTTGATTCGGCAGGGGTTACGGAGGCGGCTTTCGCCTCAGGGCTTCCAGTCCTTGTGAGCGAGATAGGCCGGCTGCTGCTCGTTCTTGTGCGATGCCGTCAGCTTCGCAAGCCACTCGAACCACTCTGCCCATGACGGCTGGGACTGCTCGGCCCGGACGGCCGCGACCCAGACATCGAGCTTCCGCCAGACCATCGCGACCATGCCGCCGGCCAGTTGCTCGACGATTTCGTAGTCAGCGATGCGACGGAACACCAGCAGTCCCATCGTCTCGAAGGATGTGTTGACGATTACCGCGGCACGCTCGTAGGCCGGGCCGCGCGCTCTGAGTTCGTCCGCTGGACAGTGATCGGGCAGGGATCGGACGAGCGTCACTGCGTCGGCGAGGTCCACGCTGTAGAAGGTGCGCATCAGCTCGGCCGCGATCACATCCTTGCGCTGCTTCCGATACTCCGCCAGCTGGACCAGTCCGAACGCGATACCGCCGACGACGGTCAGGGCGCTGATGATGTCGGCGTAGTTGGCAATCTGCTCCAGTGTCACGGTTTGCCCTCGACCACTGCGGCCTCGAAGGCCGGTCCCGCAAGATTAGCGGAACCCGCGCACGCCGTGTGCAGGGGCGGCGTGGCCCGGAAAGACATGCGACGATGTCCAGCTTGTTGAAGCCGGAGGGATGCCCGCATGTATATGCCCGAGTTGCAGAGCCAGATCAGTGAGCTCGAAAAGCAGGTGCAGACGCTGCAGAAGCAGATGGAGATGCTGATGGCCAGGACAGAGGCCATGGCCGGTCACTCCCATCTGGTGGACCTGCCGTGCACCGATGGACGTGTGTCCGGATCGACCGGGCCGATTCCGTGACAGGGAATCGGCCCGGGTCCGGGCTCATTGCTTGGTTCTGGTAATCACCCGGAAGTCATCAAACGTCGCGCTGGCGCCCTGCCCGAACAAGCGGTTCTCGAGCGGAATCGAGACCGAGAGCTCCGGGGCCTCCGGATGCTGGTACGGGAAAGCGTCGAGCAGGCTGAACAGGCCGTGCCCGATCACGAAGTACTCGATCTTGTCCACCAGCGGCTCGCCGGCTCCAAGCGAGGGAGAAATGCCCGTGTACTTCTCTGCGCTGGACGTCGAGCGGAACGCCGACGTCCTTGACCTTCGAGATCAGCTTGCCGTCGAGAAAGTACTCGACGCTCGCCTTGCCGTTCTTGCGCGTGTAGGTGATCGCGACGGTGTGCGGACCCGGGCCGATCTCGACCTCGTCGATGATCTGCGTGTACATCTTCTCGCGTCCGACCCAGGCCGGGTCGCTCGGGTCGAGGGTGTTGCCGGTCACGTTCGAGGGCAGGCGCTCGATCAGCGTGAACGCGGTGCTGCCGGCGACGAACCAGTCGAAGAGCTGTCCGGTGTCGAAATTGATCATGTTCATCACGGCGCCGGCCTGCTGGCCCTCCAGCGTCGCAGCGGCATAAGGCGCGCCGCCTTGAATGTAGGTGCCCTCTATGATGCGTCCAGGATCCGTGCCCGGCGTCTGGGCATTGATGACCGAGGAGAACGTGATCGAGCCCTCGGCCGGGACTGCGAACGCCTGGTTGCTGATCGCGATGTACTTCAGGTGATCGAAGACGCTGAAGTCGAAGCCTACGGTGAACGGCACTGCCGACACCGAGAATGCCCCCGAATCGAACGAGCGGGTGTCGTCGTTGTCCATCTCGCCGAGTCCGTAGGGATTACCCCACTTCGCCGCGTAGTCGGCGAGCGTGTAGCCGCCGGGCTTCTCGAAAGAGTCGTACACGATCACCTCGGTCGTGTCGGCGACGGCGAGCGAGCCCGCGAGGATGCCGGCAGCGGCCACCGGTCCGAGCGGGAGAATGCGGGACATCTTCATGGGTATTTCCTCCTCGGGATTGAGGTTGGTAGTGCGGCCCGGCAGGCCGGCCTTGCGAGGCAGGGGCTGGAGGAAGCCACCTGGCTTCCTGCAACCCGCTGCTGGTCAGGGGAGCTTGAAGGCATACAGCTGGTTGTTCGGCGTGCCGAAGCCGAAGTTGCCGTAGCCCGAGCCCCAGAACACTTCACCGTTGGAGATGGCGGCGCCCGAGAGACAGGATCCGCCGCTCGCGAACGACCACAGCACCGTGCCGGTAGCGGCGTCCAGCGCGTACAAGTGCGCCGCCAGCCATGGCGATGCCTGCGAGTCCGCATGACGCGAGTACGCGACCTTTAATCCATGCATTTGCTGCCCCTGGAGATTGTTATGTAAAGTTATTTGAGAATGAGAGGCGTTTGCACTATCCGCTGATGCTGGCGACATTGCAACGGCGCGGTGTATGTGCCGCTGAGCGGGAAGTCCCGCGGATCGGGCGGGGATGCAGGCAGGCGGTCGCCCGCCCGCAGGGACCGCTGCTAACGGAATCTCCAGGTCAACGCGAGCACGGCCTGGTCGAAGCGCGCGAACGTGTACAGGTCATCGTTGTCCGCGCCGCCGTCGAGGATGCGGTAGCCGCCCGCGAGGCTGATGCGTGGAGTGATGTCGTAGACGACCTTCAGCGCCGTGTCGATCGCGCGACCCTGAGGCGCCGCGAGGCCCTCGAAGTCGAGCAGGCCGGACCAGCGGGGCGCGAAGCGCCACACGCCTTCGAGCGCGAGCAGCGGCACCAGGCCCGTGTTCGTCCTCGCGCGGGCAAGCGAGCCCTGCTTCAGTCGGATCTCGGCATCCCGGACGTTCAGCGTGGCGCCGGCCGACCAGGTCCAGCGCTCGCTGTCGTGGAAGACGTAGCGATAGCTTGCACGATAGGAATCGAAGCGGTAGGTCACGTCGATCGGGCCGGGCGCGAACGTCGTGCCGCGGAACACGATGGGCTCCGTCGTGTTGCCCTTCTCGTCAACCTCGAGCGGCGCGTAGATGAATCGCAGCCGGTGCTTCTCGGCTATCGGCCAGTCGAAGACCAGGCGTCCGGCCGGATACGGGCCGTCGCCGGTCAGCTCGTCTATCTTGAACCGGGTGTTGGGCGGCTCGTTCGAAACCTGGGCGGTATTCCTCAGCTGCCATGCGGCGCCGAGCTCGAGCGTCAGCGCGGGCGAGGGTGCGGATGGGTCGGCGGAGATCGCAGCAGTCGGCAGCAGGGCAGCGATGCAGGCCAGTGCGCGCCAGCTCGAATGCATGGACATGTTCCTTCCTCCGGATTCGATACGAGCGTGGACAGCCACGACCGCTACGCTCGGCGGCTCAGGAAACGCCGAAAAATTGAGGGCTTCGTAGTTTCTCACTATGCTGCCGGCAGTGCACGTCGCACACAGCCGGGAAAGCGGGGCCGCTGATGAGGGGACAACTCTTTGCGACGATTTTGAGCCTGTCAATTTCTGCCGCCGCCCAGGCGCAGGCAGAGCTTCCATTCGACATCGAGCCGGTCGCCTCGTTCGACCAGCCCTGGGCCCTGGCCTTCCTGCCGGACGGCCGCATGCTGGTGACGGAGAAGACGGGAAACCTCTTCATCGTCGGGGTTGATGGCAGCAAGAGCCGGCCGGTGCGCGGGGTGCCGGACGTCGATTACGGCGGCCAGGGCGGGCTCGGCGATGTCGCGTTGCACCCGGATTTCGCGAACAACAAGCTCATCTACCTGAGCTACGCCGAAGGCGGCGTCGGCAGCACACGGGGGGCGGCCGTCGCCCGGGCCGTGCTGACCGAAACCGAGAGGGCGGCCGAGCTCGGCAATTTCGAAGTCATCTGGCGCCAGTATCCCAAGGTGGTCGGCTTCGGCCATTACGGCCACCGGATCGCGTTCGACGACAAGGGTTTCCTGTACATCTCCTCGGGCGACCGCCAGAAGTTCACGCCGGCGCAGGACATGCAGTCGACGCTCGGCAAGGTCGTGCGGCTGCGCGATGACGGATCGATTCCAGGCGATAACCCGTTCGTCGACTACTTCAGCAAGGATCCGCTGGTCGATGATGAAGGCGTCTACCCGCAGATCTGGTCGCTGGGTCATCGCAACCCGCTCGGCCTCGCATTCGACCTCGACGGTCGGCTGCTGGTGATGGAAATGGGGCCGGCCGGCGGTGACGAGCTGAATCTGGTCAGGCGCGGCGCCAACTACGGTTACCCGACAGTCTCGAACGGCGATCATTACGATGGTCGCGAGATTCCGGACCACGACACCCGGCCCGAATTCGAGAAGCCCATGGCCTGGTGGACGCCGGTCGTCTCTCCGGGCAACCTGATCGTCTACCGTGGATCACTGTTCCCGGGCTGGCGCGGCGACGCGCTGATTTCGGGGCTCTCCTCCAAGGCCATCGTTCGTGTCGAGTTCGACGGCGACACTGCCCGCGAGGTCGAGCGCTACCCGATGGATGCACGGATCCGCAGCGTCGTCGAGGGGCCAGGTGGCGAGCTTTGGGTGCTCGAGGACGAGCGGGGCGGCAGCGGCGGGCGATTGCTGAAGCTGACGCCGAAGGACTGACTCGACGGTAGCTGCCCGTGTCGGGCGCCTGCTGCCCGGGTCAGGTCTGTCGACCTCGGCGTCCTTCAGCGCGAATCTTCCGATCGACGTTCCGATCCACGCCGTTCACCACTCCCAGCAGCGCCTTGACGCTCAGGTAGCGCAGAGGCTTCGGCGGCATGTAGGCGGGCTTGCGGCAGATGACGTCCTGCCAGCGGTTTCGCCTGCCCGTCATCAGGTCGGCGAGCAGTCCACCCATCGCGGTAGCCTGGGCCACGCCGTGGCCGTTATAGCCGACGCTGTAGTAGAAAGCCTCGTTGTCCGGATCGCGACCGACCACCGGCAGGAAGTTCAGCGTAAACCCACACCATCCGGCCCAGCAACGGGCGATCGGCAGATCCTCGAGCTCGGGAAATCGCTCGCGGAACGCCTGGATCACGCTCATCTTGCGCGCATCGGCATCGCCGCCGTGGTTGTGCGGGCGGCAGTCGTAGAAGTACTGCACGTCCTTCGAGCCGCCGATGATCGTTCGCCCGGCCGTCAGGCGGAACGTCTCCATGCTCTCGTGGGCGGTATAGATCCCCTCGCGCCCCTGCCAGCCGCCGATGCCCTCGAGCTGCGCATCTGACAGTGGTGCGGTCTCGAACAACGTGATGTAGAGCGGGCACAGGCGCTCGCCAGGTTTACCGACCTCCGGCGCATAAGCGTTGGTCGCCATCAGGACCCGGTCCGCGCTGACGCTTCCGCCGGTGGCGACGACGCGCATCGGCGTGGCGGCCTCGACCCCGGTCACCGGCGTCTGTTCGAGAATCCGGATTCCGCGTTCGAGCGCAGCCCTGCGCAGCCCCAGCACGAGCCTGCCCGGGTGCAGCGTACCGCCGGCTTCCTCGATCGCACCGCACAGAAAGGCCTTCGGCAGGCCCCGTTCGCGCATCTCCCCGGCCTCCACGAAATGCGTCCGTGCGCCCAGCGCGCTCGCGGCCTGGGTCGCGAGGCGCAGCCGGCGTTCCTGCGAGCGATGCACGACCGCCATGATGTTGCCGGTCGGCTGGTAGTCGCATTCGATGCCGTAGTCGCTGATTGCCTGCTCGGTCCGCTCGACGCAGTGATCGGCGAAGCGAACGAGTTCCGCCGCGGCATCACGGCCGAACAGCATCTTCGCCGTCGGCAGGTCCTTGCAGATCGTGGGCGTCAGGTGGCCGGCGTTGCGCCCGCTGGCGCCGAAACCGCAGAAGTGCCGCTCGAGCACGACTGAGGAGACGCCGGCCTCGTGCAGCGCCAGGGCCGTGGACAGGCCCGTGTAGCCACCACCGATGATGGCGACCTCTGCGCGAATGTCGCCGTCCAGCGGAGCCTGGATGTCCGCCGGGCGGTCCAGGTACGGGCTGATGTCGAGGAAGCGCGTCGCGCGGTCAGAGAGGCTCATCGCGAGTCCCGGTCGGCAAGGCTCCGGCGCGCCTGTACGCCCGGAAGAAGAGGATCGCCGGCACCAGGCTCAGCACCGTGATCAGCGCCGCGGTCACGAAGACCGCCGCGTAGCCGAAGCGGTCCGTGAAGGCTCCTCCCGAGAACGCGGCGATGCCAGTCGACATCACCATCAGCGAGGCCTGCAGCGAGTAGTCTGTGCCGGGCGAATGCGGGCGGCAACGGTCCATCATCATCGTGAACAGGGCCACGGTCGAGAGGCCGTCCGCGAACTGCTCGAAGCAGACGATCGCGCCGAGCGCATAGATGCTCGGCGTGCCATGCACGACCGGGAGGTAGGCGGCGAGGCCGATCGCCTGCAGCAGCCCGAAGCCGAGCAGCGCTTCGCGGTGACCGAGGCGCAGCAGCGTCGCGCCGCCGATGAACGCGCCGAGTACGCCCACCGTCGCGCCTGCCAGGCCGGTGATGATGCCGATCTGCGCCAGCGAGTAGCCGCTGTCGGTGAGCAGCGGTCCGGTCATTCTCGAGGCCAGCGAATCCCCGAACTTGTAAAGCGCTACTGTCGCGAGCCACCAGCCCAGCCCGGGCCGTGCGACGAACTCGCGGAACAGCTGTGCATAGCCCCGCGGGCCTTGCCAGGGCGTGTGCGTACGCGAACGTTCGGCGGGTTCCTTGGTGCCGTCCATGAACAGCACCGGCACGATCACGATCACGATCAGCAGCGCGAGGCTCCCGTAGCTCGCCTGCCACCCGTGGCGCGCGACCAGCCACAGCAGCGCGCCGCTGCCCGTCACCATGCCGATCTTGTAGCCGACGACCTGGATGCTGTTACCGAGGCCGCGCCACTCGGGCTTGAGCTTGCTGACTGCGTAACCGTCCGTGGCGATGTCCTGGGTGGCGGCCACCAGGTTCATGCAGAACAGCACGGCCAGGAACCACGGAAGCACGTCCACCCAGGCGGCGAAGTCGCGCGATGCCACGACCAGCATCAGCAGCATCGTCAGCACGTTCAGCACGAGCAGCCACTGCTTGCGCGAACCGTAGCGATCGACGAACGGAGCCCAGACGAACTTGAGCGCCCAGGGCAGGGCAAGGAGGCTGGTGTAGCCGATCATCGACAGCGAGACGCCCGATTCCCGCAGCAGCGGCGGCAGGGCCTTGGCTATAAGGCCGGAGGGCAGCCCCTGGGCGAAGTACAGCAGGGCGAGCAGCAGGAAGAGCCGCGTGCCGCTTCGGACCTGCGCTACGGGTTGCGGGATACTTGCCGCGCCGTTCATGGCCCCGGATGAGAGGTCCGTCGGGGCTCGATGTCAAGAAAAGACGCTCGCGCGTCGCAACGGCAGACCGCGCCCCGGAGCCCCGGGGCGCGGCCTGCTTCAAGCTAGTTACATGTCGAAGCGATCGAGGTTCATCACCTTGGTCCATGCGTCGACGAAGTCCCGCACGAACTCCTGCTGTCCGTCGGACGAGGCATACACCTCGGCAACGGCGCGCAACTCGGCGTTCGACCCGAATATCAGGTCGACCGGAGTGGCCGTCCACTTGAGCTGGCCGGTTGCCCGGTCACGGCCCTCGTAGACCCCGGCAGTCGACGTGGACTTGCTCCACTTCGTCGACATGTCGAGCAGATTCACGAAGAAGTCGTTGCTCAGCGTCCCGGGCCGCGTCGTGAACACGCCATGCGCCGACCGGCCCGCATTCGCGTTCAGCGCCCGCATCCCGCCGACCAGCACGGTCATCTCCGGCACCGTCAGCGTCAGCATGTTGGCCCGGTCGACCAGCGCCTCGGCGGGCGACAGCGGATGTCCCTTGCCGAAGTAGTTGCGGAAGCCATCCGCGGTCGGCTGCAGCACCGCGAAGGATTCCACGTCGGTCTGCTGCTGCGACGCGTCGGTGCGACCCGGCGTGAACGGAACTTCCACGTCGTACCCAGCCTGCCTGGCGGCCTGCTCGATTGCCGCGCCGCCGCCGAGCACGATCAGGTCGGCGAGCGACACTTTCTTCCCTCCGGTTTGCGCGCGGTTGAAGTCCTGCTGGATCGATTCCAGGCGCTCGAGCACCCGGGCCAGTTCCGCCGGATCGTTGACCGCCCAGTCCTTCTGCGGCGCGAGGCGGACTCGCGCGCCGTTCGCGCCACCGCGCATGTCGGTGCCGCGGAACGTCGCGGCCGATGCCCATGCCGTGCGGACGAGTTCCGGACCTGTCAGGCCCGAGGCAAGGATCTTCGCCTCGAGCTCCGCCACGTCGCGCGCGTCGATCAGCGGGTGATCCACCTGCGGCACCGGATCCTGCCAGGTCAGCACATCGGCCGGAACTTCCGGGCCGAGATAGCGGGCCCGCGGACCGAGGTCGCGGTGCGTCAGCTTGAACCACGCCTTCGCGAACGCGAGCTGGTACTCGTCGGGGTTCTGCTGGAAGCGCTGCGCGATCTCGCGATAACTCGGGTCGAACTTCAGCGCGAGATCCGTCGTGAACATGATCGGCGCATGACGCTTCGACGGGTCGTGCGCATCCGGCACCATGTTCGATGCCTGTCCATTGGCCGGGATCCACTGGATCGCGCCGGCCGGGCTGCGGGTCTGCACCCACTCGAACGCGAACAGGTTGTCCAGGTACTGCGTGGTCCAAGCGACCGGATTGGCCGACCAGGCGCCTTCGAGTCCGCTGGTGACGGTGTCGGCCCCGTTGCCGCGACCGCACTTGTTCTCCCAGCCGAAGCCCTGCTGCTCGATGCCGGCGGCGGCGGGTTCGGCCCCGACGCACTCATCCGGCTTGTGGGCGCCGTGCGCCTTGCCGAAGGTATGGCCCCCGGCGATCAGCGCGACCGTCTCCTCGTCGTTCATCGCCATGCGACCGAAGGTCTCGCGGATGTCCTTCGCGGCCGCCAGCGGGTCCGGGTTGCCGTTCGGACCCTCCGGGTTTACGTAGATCAGACCCATCTGCACGGCCGCGAGCGGCTTCTGCAGATTCCGGTCGCCGCTGTAGCGCTCGTCGGCGAGGAATTTCTTCTCCGGTCCCCAGTACACGAGGTCCGGCTCCCAGTCATCGGCGCGACCGCCGGCGAAGCCGAACGTCTTGAAGCCCATCGTCTCCAGCGAGACGTTCCCGGTCAGCACCATCAGGTCGCCCCAGGACAGGTTCCGGCCGTACTTCTGCTTGACCGGCCACAGCAGTCGCTTCGCCTTGTCGAGGTTGGCGTTGTCCGGCCAGCTGTTGAGCGGATCGAACCGCATCTGGCCACCATCGGAGCCGCCACGTCCGTCGTTGACGCGGTAGGTGCCGGCGCTGTGCCAGGCCATGCGGATGAAGAACGGACCGTAGTTGCCGTAGTCGGCCGGCCACCAGTCCTGAGAAGTGGTCAGGACCTTCCGGATGTCCTGCTTCACGGCCTCCAGGTCGAGGCTCGCGAACGCCTCGGCGTAGTCGAACTCCTCGCCCAGCGGGTTCGACCTCGCGTCGTGCTGGCGAAGCATCGAGAGGTCGAGCTGGTCGGGCCACCAGAACTTGTTCGGCATCGGCGCGCCCTGCGCGCTGGACGCGACCGCCGGCGTCAGCGGCAGCACAACTGCCGCCAGCGCAACGAGCGACGTCGTCAGGTTCCTGTGCATCGTTTTCTCCTGGTTCAAAGGGAAGATCCTGTTGATGCAGCGAGGATAGGGCGCCACAGCGATATAGATGATTGATTGTGCTGATCTGATCGATAGACACGGACGATCAAGAAGCCTGCCCGGAGCGCGGCGCGCCCCGTGCCCGGCCCCTCACCGCGCGCCCGACGGCTGCAGAAATCCTGGTCGGGGTGCATCTGAATCCGCAGACTTCCCGTCTATACAGTTACAGGCACCCGCAGCAGGAGATCGAAATGGAGGGGGGAGCGATAGGCATCGGCGTTCTTGGTTTTTGGCTCTTCATCGCGGCCGTCGTCGTCGCAGGCATCTGGGAGGACGCGCGCAAGCGGGAATCCCGGCAGGAAACGCTGCGGCGCATCGTCGAAAGCGGCCAGAAGATCGACCCGGCCGTCATCGACCGGATCCTCGGTGAGAGCGACGACAAGAAGACCGCGAACGACCTGAGCATCGCGGCCACGATCGTGCTGTTCGTCGCACCAGGGCTCGCGGCGTTCGCGCTGATGCTCGGGCTGAACGACCCCGAGACACGGAACACGCTGCTGGGCGTTGCGCTGCTCGTCGGCTTCGTCGGCGTCGGCCTGTACCTGGCCGCGAAAGCGGTCCGGCGCCGCGGCACTGACCAGGAAGACTGAAAGAGCCCGATGCCGGAGTTGCCGGCCTATTACGCGGAGGGTCCGGAGGCCCTCGTCGTCAGCCTCGCCGCGAAGGGGGACCGGGACGCGTTCACCGAGCTGGTGCGTCGCCGGCAGCGTTGGCTGAGAAACCTGATGCGGCGCTTCAGCGGCGACGCCGACCTCGCCGACGATCTGGCACAGAGAGTCTTCCTGCAGGCCTGGCGCAGGATCAGGCAGCTGAAGCACCCGGAGCGCTTCGGGAGCTGGATCCGACGCATCGCGATAAACGAGTGGATCGATCACCAGCGCCGCGACGACGCGCAATGGAACCAGGAGTACGACGAGGAGGCACATGTAGCACGCGGCCCGATGGAGGTCATGGCTATGGACCTCGACCGGGCCCTGGCGGTCCTTCCGGCGCCAGTTCGCCTGTGCATCGTGCTGTCCTACCACGAGCGCATGACCCACGAGGAGATTGCCCGGATGACCGGCATCAGCCTGGGTACCGTGAAATCCCACGTTCGCCGCGGCAGCATGAAACTTCGGAAGTTGCTGGCCGCCTATGGTGAAGCACCATGAACGACGATAGAGACCCCGTGCTGGCGCAGCTGTTCGACGCTGCGCAGCGAGACTTTGCCCAGGAGCCGTTCACGCAGATGGTTGCCCGGAACATCCAGGGCCGCCAGAGGCGGGTGCTGCTTGGGCGGATGGCGATCCTGGCGATGCTGGTGCTGATGGAACTGCTGCTGGAATCGCCTCTGCAGCACACGCTGGGCAGGATCGGGGCCGTACTCAGCATGCCGCTCGTTTCGATCCGGCACGAATGGCTCGCCTTCCTGCTGGCGCCAGTCAACAGCGTCGCCGGACTGCTGGGCCTCGTGCTGATCGGCACGCATTTCTTCTATCGGAGAGTCACGCACTGAGCCCGGGCGGCGCGCTACTGGAATTCTACGGAGACATCAGCCAGACGTCGTTCTCGAGCAGGAATCGGTTCACCTCGTCTGGCAGCCCGAACCGCTCGCGGTCGCCGCCGAACGTCATGATCGAGGGACGCAGGCCTGCGCGTGCGCCCGACAGCACCAGCGCATCGAAGTCGTAGCGCATGTCGGCTGGCGACCCGCCGTTCCACGGCGGAGCCGCCGGCGGCGGCAACTCGTTCCAGGTGCTGCCGTCGCGACTGGCCCAGACGTCGGTCGGGTTCGCTGGAATCGGAGGAAGGCCGGGCACCTCCCCGTATCCGCCGAAGCAGACGATCTGGTCGAGCAGGACGACGCACTGGTGCCCGGGACGTGGCGACCACCCGGCCGAAGCCGTCACCAGTTCCCAGGATGCGCCATCCTTCGAGCGCCACACGTCGTTGAAGTACAGCGTCTGGGTCGCGGGTTGGCAGGGGCTGGCCGGGTCGAAGCCGCAGGAGAAGCCGCGTTCGCCGCCCAGCAGGTAGATGTAGCCGCCCTTCGAAACCACGGCCGCTCCAGCGCGCGGCGTCCACCGCGGGCCCGGGCCCGTCACCTCGGTCCAGTTGCGGCCGTCGCGCGACATCCACACGTCGTCGAACAGCACGCGGCCGGTGCCGCCGGTCGACGCGTCGTCACCCTGGCTGCCGCCGAGGACGTAGATCGCGCCGTTGTGCACGACGGCCGACAGGCCCGCGCGGCCTTGCCACGGCGCGTCGTCCGTCTCCTCGGTCCAGGTGATGCCGTCCTTGCTGCTCCAGACGTCGTCGAAGAACGTGGAATCCGGGATGACCGGCGGACACGGGACGCCCGGCGGCAGGAACTGGCAACCGTCGGGAAAGATCGGGTTCGGCTTCGTGCTGAAGTCCTGTCCGCCGATCACGAACATCCGGCCCCGATGAGTGACCGCTCCGAAATAGGCCCGTGGTTCCCACATCGGCGGGCCGGCCTGCATCGGCTGCCACTGGGCGACCCTGGTCCAGCTGATCCCGAGGTCCGAACTCTTCCAGACGTCGCCGAACAGCACGGTCGCAGTGGCGAACGAGAACGGCCCCCGGCCACCCATCACGTACAGATCGTTACGCAGCTCGAGCGCCTGCAGCCCCGCGCGCGGTTCCCACATCGTCGGATCGAAGGGCAGCGTCGGACGCTGGTTGGTCCACTGGTAGGAACCGATGTCGGTTGCACCTTCGCCGGCACTCGCCGCTCCGGCTGCCGCGAGCGTGCAGATGCCAAGCAGGACGAACTCGCCCAGGGCGCGTAGTGCTTTCATCGTCGATCCCTCCCTGACACTGGATTAGACGGGCCTTCTCGGGGGCCCTGGCGAGATTGTTCTGAAGGGATGTTATGCGCCGCGAAAGAGCTGGGTCAAACGAATGCAGCTCTGGATCTCAATCAAAGGACATTCTGTCAAATGCGATCGTGGAGCGGCCTCTCGCGAGGCCGCCCCACGCTGCTCGCCTACGCTGCCTTGCCGGCGGCCAACGCTTGAACGTCCTTCGCCGCGAGGCGTTTTCCGCCGATGGCCCAGTCGCCCCCTTCGAACTCGTTGATCCGGACCCAGGTCACGGGCCGCATGTTCTCGCCCTCGACCTCGATCATCGCCGCAGTGACCTTCTCGATCAGCTGCTGCTTCTGCTGCGGGGTGAACACGTCCTTGATCACGTCAATGGTTACGAGTGGCATGTGCTTCTCCTTCAGGTGGCAAGTTTCGACTTGAGATGGGCGATCAGTTCGCCCATTGGCCCGCTCGGGCTGAACTCGACGGCTTCGTAGTCCTCCTCGACCCAGACCGTGTGGCCGGGAGGCCAGTAGTAGACCTCTCCGGCATGCACGGTCTCCTCGCGGCCGTCCGCATATCGAACATGGATCGAGCCTTTCAGCACCGTGCCCCAGTGCGGGCACTGGCAGAGGTTCTCAGGCAGTCCGACCAGCAGCGGCGTGGCGTCGGCGCCTTTCGGGAAACGGATGCGCGCGACATTGATGTCGCCCCAGTCCTGCGCCTGGATGCAGACTCCGCCCGCCTCGAGGCGTGTCGGCAACTCGGTTCTCGTCTGTTTCACGCTCGTCTCCTCCTTTGATTCGCATCGGCGGCGGTTCGCCCGCCAGTGAGTTCATTGGAACGCATCGCGACGGCCGAAGCTTGGAGATCTCGTGGAGATTCAAGGGAGATTTCAGGGAGGTTTCTGGGCGGCTTCAGGCAGGTTTCTGGGCGATTGCGGCGCAATGCCCTATTCTCCGGCCCATGATCTACCGGTTCGGTCCCTTCGAGCTGGATCTGGCCAGGGTCGAACTGCGCTCGGGCGACGCGGTCCGTCCGATCGAGCCGCAGGTGTTCGCGCTGCTCGCATTCCTGGTCGAGCACCGCGAGCGTCTCGTTTCCAGGGACGAGATCATCGAGAAAGTCTGGGACGGACGCATCGTCAGCGATTCGGCCGTGGCCAGCCGGGTGAAGTCGGCGCGCAAGGCACTCGGTGACGACGGCAGGGCGCAGCAGTTCATCCGGACGATCCATGGCCAGGGCTTCCGTTTCGTGGCCGAGGTGCGCGCGGAGCGCCCAGAACCACCGGTGATCGCTGCCCGCGAGAGTGGATCGGGGCCCACCGCGGCGGAACAGGCGCTGGCCCCGGCTGCAGACCCGAACTCACGGCCGTCGATCGCGGTGCTGCCGTTCCGGTTCGTGGGCGACGCCGGGCCGTACGCGACGGTCGCCGACGCGTTGCCGCACGACCTGATCACGGAGCTGTCGCGACTGCGTTGGCTGTTCGTCACGGCGCGAGGGTCTTCTTTCCGGCTGCGTGCACCCGATCCGGACCTGCACGAGGTCGGCCGCCTGCTCGGCGTGCACTACTGCCTGTCGGGGACCGTGGAAGTCACTGGACGCCAGCTGGCTGTCACGACCGAGCTGGTCGATACACGCGGCGGCGACGTCGTCTGGGCCGAGCGTTACACGGGTCCCATCGACGACGTGCATGCGGTGCGCGCGGAGATCCGCTCGAAGATCCTCACTGCGCTCGAGATCCGGATTCCGCTGCACGAGGCGAACCTGGCGCGCCTGACCGTGACGGAAAACCTCGATGCCTGGTCGGCCTACCATCTCGGCCTGCAGCACATGTATCGCTTCAATCGCAGGGACAACGCGCTGGCCGCGGAGCTGTTCGGGCGGGCGATCGCGCAGGACCCGGGATTTGCGCGCGCGCATGCTGGCCTGTCGTTCGTGCATTTCCAGACGGCCTTCCTGCGAAACACGAACGACCTGGCCGGCGAGATCGCGCTGGCCCGCGGCTGCGCCCAGCGCGGGCTGGATTTCGATCCGCTCGACCCGTTCGTCAACTTCACGATGGGGCGCAGCTTCTGGCTCGAGGGCGACCTCGAGCGTGGTCTTGCCTGGCTCGAGCGCGCCACGTCGCTGAGCCCGAACTACGCGCAGGGCATCTATGCCCGTGCGTGGACGGAAACGCTGGCAGGGCACGGGCTCGAGGGGCGCGAGCACGTGGACCTCGCGATGCGGCTGAGCCCGCTGGACCCGCTGTACTACGCGATGCTCGGGACCCGCGCGTTCACGCACATCGAGCTGCACGAGGACGCGGAGGCGGTGCACTGGGCCGAGCGCGCGGCGCGCTCACCTGGCGCGCACGTGCTGATCGCGATGATCGCCGCGGTCGCGCAGAAGCTGGCCGGCCACCAGGAGCTGGCCGCAGCCTGGGGCGCGAACGTGCGGGAGCGTAACCCCGTGCTCAGGCGCGAGGATTTCTTCCGTGCTTTCCCGATGAAGTCCGAGCCGGTTCGCTCGCGCGTGGCGACGGCGCTCGCGGACCTCGGCTTCTAGAGTTCCCGCGGGGCATGCCGCGTGGCGCCGGCGGCGGGCGTGCTCAGCTTCCGCGCGCGTCGAGGCAACTCCGGAATCGAGCGAGCAGCGCGTCATGCAGCGCCGCTGCGACGGGCCCGACCGTGACCCACTCGAGCGCGATCTGATCGAGCTCGGCTGCGCTGATGCTTTCGCCGCGACCCATTGATTCGACGAGCCGCTGCATCTGGTACTCGCGGCGCAGCTCCAGGTCCTGCTCAGGGGTCGGCCGGCCTGCCGCGAGCTCTGCGCGCACGCACAGCAGTCGCAGCGACGCCTCGTTCGCCTCGAGGTCGGCGCTCGCGCCGCCCTCGGCGATGGCTGTCATCCGTTTCTCCAGCAGTTCGCGGCCATGCTTCGGTGCGTGTGAGAGCGACGCCAGCGCGGCGGAGGCGGCGGCCTGCAGGCTCGCGCCGTCCGCCTCGGAAGCTCCGCCGACTGCCCCGAGTGCGTAGGCGTTGACCTGTGCCGCAGCAGCCAGCAGGTCGTTCCAGCCCTGACGCGCGGCCGCCGCGCGCTGCCGGGCGAGCGCCTCGGCGTATCGGTCCGTCGCGCGCGAGAACCGCTGGCGCAGCTCCCGAGCGCTGGCGCGTGGCAGATCGATAGACCGGAACTCGCCACGCAGCTCGTCGAGCCGCTTCGCGCCGGATAAGAGCGCATCGCCTTCCGATGCAGCCATTTGCTCGAGTTCCCCGCACAGCTGCGTCGCACGGGCGACGCCGGCATCGAGCGCTGCGACTTGCGCTGCCGCTTCCTGCGAGCTGCGCTGGAAGATCGCGTCGCAGTGTCGCCGGAATTCCTCCCAGAGTGCGTTGTCCCGCTTCCGCGGGATGATCCCGACCGTCTTCCAGGTTCGTTGCAGGCCCTTCGCTTCCTCGATGGCCTGCCGAGTGTCCTCGAGACTCACGAGTTCCTCGGCCCTGGCGATCAGTTCGCGCCTGGACTGCACGTTGCGCTCGTACTCGGCATCGAGGCGCGCCTGCAGCTCGTTCGCAAGCGCATGGAATCGTTGCTGCAGCGACTTGACGACCGACTGCTCGACCGGCGCGTACTGGCGCCATTCACGGCGGGCTGTTGCGAGCGCATGCTGCATCGCCCGCCAGTCCGGATTCTCCGCCGCCTGTTCCGCCGCGAAGGTCGCGAGCCGCTCGATCAGCGCCTCGCGCTGCCGCTGGTTCTCGCGCCGCAGCTCAGCCTGCCGGGCGAAGTGCTCGCGGCAGGGCTCGTAGGCGAGCTCCGCCGCCTGCTGGAACTGCTCCCACTCCGGCGTCGTGTCCTCCCCGGCACCCCGGTTGAGGCTGCGCCACTCGTCCCGCAGTCGCCGGATCCGCTTCGCCAGGTCCTCCGGCGAGACATCTGCGCCGACCAGGGCCTGCATCTGTTTCAGCAGCTCGGCCCGCTTCGGAACGACCCTGAAGGTCTTCCAGTCCTTCAGTTCCTCGATTTTCTCGTCGAGCTGCTGCAGCTGGCGCTCGAACCAGGGGGGCAGGGCAGGGGCCTGCGGCAGCTTCTCGGCGATGGCTTCACGCATCCGGGCAGCGCGCGCCGTCCCGCCGTGCTCGAGCGCCGCCTGTGCCTGTCGCAGCAGCCCGACCAGGCGGCGCCGCTCGGCTTCCTCCGCTTCCCGTTGCTCGCGCTCGGCCTGCCGTTCGGCCTCGCGCAGCCGGGCCGCCTCGGCTGCCGCGGTCGCCCTGGCCTCGGCCTCGAGTTCGCGCTGCCGACGCGCCTGCTCCGCGGCGACTGCGGCGGCCCGCTCACGTTCCGCCTCCGCCTGCTGCGCCCGCCGGTGATTCTCGATGACCTCGTGCGCCCGCTCGATCTGCCGAGCCGTCTGCTGCTGCACCTCCGGCGCTGCATGCGGCGCGAGCCCGCGCCAGCGCTCTTCCAGCTGGCCGAGCGTGACTGCATAAGACGCGTCGTGCGGACGGCTGCTGTGCCGCGCGATGGCAGCGGCAGTCGCCTCGAGGTCCGCCGCGAGCTTCTCGGCGGCGCGCATCGAGGCGAGCGTGTCGTCGCGCCGGGCCGCGAGTATCCGGTAGACGTTCTTGTCGTTCCCGTGGCGTGTCGCCCGGATCAGCTCGTGCAGCTGGTCGAGATCCGCGATGGCCTGCGCGGCCCGCTGCCGGATGGCGGTCGAGCTTCCCTCCAGCACCCACTTGCCGACCGTTGCCATGTCGCCGGCCTCGATGGCCTTCGTGAGGCTCACTTCTTCCTCCCGCGCGCGTATCGCCGGATCAGGCGGCGGTGGCTCGACCGGCAATGTGGCTTCGTCGGTCGCCGGCGTTGCAGGCGAGGGAGGAGATTTGCCGAAAAGTCGCGACAGCAGTGACATCGTGGTTTCTCGATCCGGTGCGGGTCCGCCCCGCACGTGGAGCATCTTACCTGCCCGCCGCGACTTGCACTGCGGTGCGCGGGTTGGGATGCTGACGATGCGTCCGCATCGGGCGGCAGTTCGCGGGCGAAGCCCGCCTCGGGAGGCATGGTTTGGCAGCAGGAGGCCGTTCGAAAGACGCTGAAGCGCTGGCGGCGCGGCTGGAAGAGCATCCGGACTACCGGGTGCTGCGACGACTGGACGCGTCGGCCGAGTGCCCGGGACTTGCCGGGTCGAGAACCGGCGAAGCGGTGATACTCGACACCGAGACCACCGGGACGGACCCCGGGACGGACAAGGTGATCGAGCTGGCGCTGGTCAGGTTCGAGTACTGCCGCGCGACGGGCGCTGCCGGTCGCGTGCTCGAGGTGTACGACGGACTCGAGGATCCCGGTGTCCCGATTCCGCCCGAGTCCACTGCAATACACGGCATCACCGACGAGATGGTGCGCGGCCAGCGGTTGGATGAGGCGGCGATCGCGCGGCTGGTCGACGGTGCGGCGCTGGTGATCGCGCACAACGCGGGCTTTGACCGGCGGTTCGTAGAGCAGCGGTTGCCGCTTTTCGCATCGCTGCCCTGGGCCTGCTCCTGGCAGGAGGTGCCCTGGGCGGAACTCGGGCTCGGGGTGGCGAAGCTCGAGTACCTGGCCTACCGCTACGGGTTCTTCTTCGACGGCCATCGCGCGGAAATGGACTGTCGCGCGTTGCTCGAGGTGCTCAGGCGCCCGATACCCGGGCAACCGGAAGCAGGATCGGCTTTGCGGCTGCTGCTGGAGTCGGCACGCGCGCCGTCACTCAGGGTATGGGCAATCGGTTCACCTTTCGAAACGAAGGACGTGCTCAGGGCCCGCGGCTATCGTTGGGAGCCCGAGAAGCGGGTGTGGTATCGGGACCTTGGACCGGCGGCAGAGCTGGCGTCCGAGCTCGAGTGGCTGAAGGGCGCGGTATACGCAGGAAAGGGCGCTTCGGTGGAGGTCGAGACCTTCGATGCCTGGAGCCGGTACTCCGGCAGGGAGGGGAAGAAGGAGCGGGTGCGGCTTTGAGATTTGACCGGCCCGCCTAGCGAACGAGCTGCTCCGCCATGCGTCGGGCACGCATGGATGCCGGGTCGCCGGGAAAACGCTGGTCGAAGTCGCTCAGCAGTGCGCGGGCCAGCGGGCGATCCCCACCGTCCCGGGCGAGTTCGGCGAGGCGGAGCAGTTCCGTGGACCGCGTGGGCCGGAAGGCGGAGTCCACTCGCAGGTGGCTGCGCATCAACTGGAGCGCCTCTCCATTGCGGTTCGCTGCGAGCAGACGGGTCAGCAACTCGCTGGCGATGCGGTTCGCGAGCCTGGAATCCGGCCACGAGGCCGTACGCTGGTAAATCCAGCCGTATTCGGCGCTCGGATCCGCGCTGGCAACCGCGCGATTCTCGATCGAGGACCAGGCGTCCTGCAGGGCACCTGAACGATATTCCGCGAACACCTGGTCGATGAACTGATCATGCTCGCGCGCGAGCTGCGCCATCCTGCGCTGCTCGATCCGTTCGTTGGAATGCTCGGGCTCGAAGCCGAGTTCAAAGCGTCGCTGGTGGATGACGGAACCGAGCAGCGCGAAGAGGGCGAGCCACAGCAGCATCAGCAGTGCGATGCGTGCAAGCAGCGAGAGGTGACCGCTGCCGAGCACGATCGTGTGCCCGAGCCACCAGCAGGCAGCGGCCATGCCGCCGATCAGCAGATACCCTGAGCCGAGGCGCCGGGTGGTCTCGGCGATGGTGCGCGGGTCCAGCGCCTCGGCCCATGAGCCAGTGATCGTGTGGGCCGTGACGACGGCGGGCAGCGTGGCGAGCGCGAGCAGGCGCAGCGCTGAAGCGACCCCCGTGCCCAGCAGTTCGCCGAGGGCCCCGCTGGCGGCGTAGAACACGACGATCAGCGAACCCCAGGCCAGCGGCCGCATCTCTCCGAATGGATTCGCAGCCTCCACCGACAGCACGGGCGCTCCAGGTCGGCCCTGCGCGGTGTGGTCGAGGAGCATGAAGCCGTACTTCAGGAACCAGGAGCCGACGATTGCGAACACCGGGATACCGACGGGTCCTGCCTGGATGGCGAATCGCAGCAGCATCGCGAAGATGCCGACCAGCAGCAGCGGTGCAGCGTGGAACGGTAGCGCAACGGAGCGCAATGCGGCACGCGGGTCCATGCGGACAGGAATTCGACGACCTCAGCGGGTCCCGGGATAGAGCTTCGCCGCGCTGGCATGTTCCGCGGCGACAGCCTTGCGCAGCGACTCCGGTGCCAGCACCTGTACGTCGGCACCGTACTTCAGCACGTCCATCACGAGCTCAGGCTCTCGCGAGTAAGGGAACTTCAGCAGGTAGCTCCCGTCCAGCTGCAGCTTGCCGTCCTGCTTCGGGTGCCAGGTTTCGCGGCTCACCCAGCGTGCGCGGGTGGGGTTGAACAGCAGCACGGCTTCCTGGGTGTCGATTCCGGCGAAGATGCCGTAGCCTGAAGCGAAGTGGCGGTCGAGCGAGTCCTCCGACACGTCCTTGGCAGCCTTGTCGAGCACGGTCGCGTCCTCGATTGCGTCCACTGCAAAGGTGCGCAGCGCCTGCCGCTTGTGGCAGAAGCAGTCGAGGTACCAGTTGTCGCGGTAGTGGACGAGGCGTTGCGGAGACACCTCGCGCTCGAGCGTGTCGCCGTCCTGGCGACGGTGGTGGCGGATCCGCAGGCGCCGGCGCGAGAGCAGGGCGGTGGCAAGCGCGCCGAAGTGCGCGGGCTCGATCGCCCGGGCGCCCATCGACAGCACGCGGATGCGACGGGCGATGTCGTCGGCGGAGTGCTCGCCCACGTCCATCAGTTCGCGAATCCGCTTCCTGAACGGTCCGATCAGCTCCGACAGCAGCCCGGGCTGCAGGTCGTCGAGCAGGCGGTCCATCGTCAGCAGCGCGCGCAGTTCCTGGGCGTTGAACCACAGTCCTGGCAGTTGCCAGAGGGCGCCGTCCTCGGCCTTCTCATCCAGGCGGTAGGCCTCCTTGTCCCGGTCGTAGAGGATCGGGGCGTGGAAGCGGTCCCGCAGGTAGTCGAGGTCGCGCTTGAAAGTGGCGCGCGAGACCTCGAGCTCCTCGAGGAACTCCTGCGTGCGCACCAGGCGCCGGGCTCGCAGCAGCTGCTGGATGCGATAAAAGCGCTCGAGGCGTTCCATGCGCTGCCCCGCGTGTCGATCCTTGTATGTCCGGCAGGGCGAGGCCTGACGGAGGGGAGTTGACTCCAGCCGGTTTCAGTCCTGGCGCGGCGGCGGCGGAGCGGCTTCGTCCTTCTTCTGCTGGCGCCGCTGCTGCTTAGCCTCGCGCTTCTTGCGGGCAGCTTCTTCGCGTTGCTTCTTCTGGAATGAATAGTTCGGCTTGGCCATCAACTCTCCTCGTTGGTGTCGGATGATGCGGACTCGACGCTCAGGGTAGCGTTTCCGCGACGACGGAGACAACAGTTGCTGACAGAAGGGGCTTCGTGCGGCACACGGCCTTCAGCAATCAAGGCCATCGATCTGGTCGTCGTGTATCAGCGGCAGGCGCTCCTGGTGGGCCAAGACGGATCCGGACCGCCCGGTCGGCGGGGCTTGATCGCCCCGGACTGGTACGCGAGATCAAGCGCAGCCTGCAGCCAGGCAAGTCGCTGGGCAGGAGTTCGACGCTCGAACGACCAGCGTCGCAGTGCCTCGGCGTCTTCCCAGCTTCCCCAGGCCTGAGGTTCCGAGGAAGGATCGAATTCCACCATGGTCATCAGTTTAGCAGCCTGGCTCGCAGCCGCTCGATGTCGGCCAGGTCTTGTGCCCGTCCGGCCGCTTCCTTCAGGCGAATGAGGTGCGGGATAGAGGCAACATGGACGCTGACACCACCGATATCCATCTGCTCAGCATCTGTCCAGAGATCATCAAAGGGGACGACGGGCGCGAGCATTACGTCGACCGTCGGCCGTGCATTTGTCGAGTCCCAGAAGCTGAAGACCCGCATCCCCCGCTGGCTCTGCCACTCAGCTCGCTGGTCTGCGTCGGCGAGCGCGAATGGATCAACCGGCGCAAGCGGTCGGTAACCGGTGTCGATCAGTGCCTTGATCGTGTCCCGGGCGGCGTCCGTCGAAAGATCGATGACGAGATCGACATCTGCGGTCAGGCGGTCGAGACCATGCAGGAGGAGCGCGAGTCCGCCGACCACGACGAAGCGTACCCGCGACGCGATCAGCACTCCAAAAAGACTGATGAAATCGGTGGGCATAACGTCAGCATTGTCGCTGCGTGTCGGACACGACGCCAGTGGCGATTCATTCTTGGAGCTGCGGATTCGGGTGTGTGGGGGCTACTGTCTGCAGGTCGCCCCGCGGTCCCGTTCGCGCTCGCTCGCGGCGGGGACTGGAAGTAGCCCATCGGGTACGCGATGCCCAGGACAACCGCGTGCGCCGCGATGCTCGGGTCCGCAGGCCAGGCGGCCTTCACGAACGCCTTGGAGCGCTGGTTTGACCTGCCGCCCGGGTGCTGGCGTACCCTGTCATCGAGGCCGGGGAATGCTCCGCCGGTTGGCTTACGCGACGGCAAAGAGGCAGGATAAATACAGTGAACAAAGGCGCATCGAGCGGCAGCTGCCCTTTCTGCGATCTGCCGACCGACCGGGTCGTGGTGCAGAACGCACTGGCGCTGGCGTTCAGGGATGGATTCCCGGTTACCGAGGGACATTCGCTGGTGATTCCCCGGCGGCACGTCGTGGATTACTTCGGGTTGACCGCGGAGGAGGTGCTCGCCTGCAACGAGCTGCTCCACGTGCTCCGGAAGCAGATCCAGGCAGCGGACCCGTCGGTGACCGGGTTCAACGTCGGGATGAACGCGGGTCACGACGCGGGGCAGTCGGTCTTCCACTGCCACATCCACCTGATTCCGAGGCGCAGCGGCGATGTCGCGAACCCTCGCGGCGGGGTGCGGCACGTGATCCCGTTCAAGGGCAACTACTGAAGCAAGCAACCAGTCATCAACGCGGACGATCACGAGTACGTCGGATGCTGGCTGCGACCCGGGGGGTGCTGTTATGAATCGAACGAATGTCGTGGCGGAAGTTGGCAGTGCGCTCCGGGCGTCGCTCGCGGCCTCGCTGCAGGACGTGGATCATGGTGCCGGCACGGCGCAGCCAGAGGTGCAGCTCAAGATGTTGCGGCTCGCCGAGTCTCCTGTGCTGCGCGGCCATCCTGCTGCCCATGCTCAGGGGCCTGGTGAGACGCTGCCTGCACTCGAGCTCGAGTACCTCGCATGGATCGACGGCGCAGAGACCGAGGCGGAGGAGCGGCTGATCGGGGCAGTCATGGAGTGGTTGCACACATCGCCGCTGCAGACCGTGGGAAAGCATGGCGAGGGCTCAGCGCCTGTCGCGACCTGGCAAGTCCGGTTGGCGCCCGTGGCGCTCAACCGCGACGAACTGCTGCGGCTTTGGAGCGTGCCCGCGTTCGCCGGGCGTGCCTTGCTCGCGTTCGAGGCTCGGGTGAGTCCTCGATCCGCTTGACGGCAGGACGGGATCGCGCAGGGCAGCCAGGCTGCTGGCGAATGGATCATGATGGAATAGAGCACCGAGCAGAATTTATCGAAGCAGGACAGATCGATGATTGAACCCCTGCTGCTCACAGCGGCACGCATCCTGACGTTCGAGCAACAACGGGCGCTGACCAATGCCAGCGGGTTCTTTTTCGAGCGCGAGAAACGGCTGTTCCTGGTTACGAGCCGCCACGTCGTGATCGACGAACCGAGCAAGCACTTCCCGGATCGCCTCGAGATCGAACTGCACATCGATCCGGACAACCTGGCCAGGTCCACGGGATTCTCGATTCCGCTGTACCGCGACGGCAAGAGTCTCTGGCGCCAGGGCATCGACGCGGCAGGCGAGATCGATGTGGCCGTAATCGAGATCCAGAAATCTGCGCTGCCCGACTCGACCGTCTTCCGGGCCTTTACGCCCGCTCATCTGCACCGCCCACCCGATCCGGTTGAGGTCGGCACCGCTCTGTTGATCGTGGGATTCCCGCTGGGCTTCCACGATGCACTGCACCACATGCCCGTTGTACGCCAAGCCGTGGTCGCCTCTTCGTTCGGACTGCGTTTCCAGGGCGAGGGCTATTTCCTTACCGATGCGCGCACGCACCGGGGCACCAGTGGCGCGCCCGTAGTGATGCGTGTTTCCGAGCGAGAGCCGATGCTGGGCGACCTGCCATGGAGGCTGCTCGGAGTGCACTCTGCACGGCTCGATCTCGGCACCCGCGACCTGGTACTCGACGAGGCGCTCGGGCTGAACTGCGCCTGGTACGCCGACATCCTGACGACGCTGACAGAGTCGTAGGCGTGCAAGCTACGTCGCGCCGGCGACGGTCATCGTGACGGCGTAGAATCCATTGCGCGCGGCCGGTCGCCGCGCGATCGCGCGGAGGCCAGGGACACCAGTGAGCCGCGGTCACGCAGTGCGGCGTCGGGCAGCAGGGGCGGTTTGCGCGCTGCTGCTGCTGGTGGCGGGCGTGTCGTGGCCCGCGGTGGCTGACGAGCCGTGCACGGTTGACCGCAATTCTGCTCGTGGCACGTAGCGAGCTTCCCGATCCCAATTTTGCTGACTCGGTCGTCCTGGTGATGAACCATGTCGCGGAGGGGCCGGTCGGCTTGATCGTAAATCGACCCACACGGATGACAGTGGCGGAGTTGTTTCCGGACGAGAAGCGACTCGCGACGATCGAGGACAAGGTCTATTTCGGCGGGCCGGTGGAATTCGAGAGAATCTGGTTCCTGTTTCGCGCAGCGAAGGCACCGGCACATGCGGTCCGGGCCTTCGCCGACGTTTACTTGAGCAGGGACCGGGAGCTGCTGCTCCGACTGCTACGCCGCAAGAAGCCGATGGAGGACTTGAGGATCTTCGTCGGACACTCGGGCTGGGCGCCGGGGCAGCTCGAGGCGGAGATCGGACGCGGCGACTGGATGCTGGAGCAAGCAGACTCGGACGCGGTGTTCAATCCGGAGGCCGAGTACCCGTGGCCGGCGCCGCGGGAGCCAGAGGTCAGTACCTGACGCGTCGTGTCCGAGCGGCCGGGCTTGATGTCGCGTTGAGCGCGTTCCTCACGCCGCGCGTCGTCGCCGGCTCAATCCCAGCCCCGCGAGGCCGAGGCCGAGCAGCGCGAGCGTGCCGGGTTCGGGGACTGGTCCGGGCGGAGGACCGCTGGACGATTGAAATCCCAGCGTCACTCGCAGGCGCTCGCTCGAGCCAACCGTGTTGCCCATCGTCGTATGCGTGAGCAGGTCTCCGTCGATCGCCCGGCCAACGTTGGCCGCAACGCTGTTGTCTCCGAGGGCGAGGAAGCTCGCGATGAAATTCCCGTACTCGATCGGACTCGACGAGAAATTCAACGCGATTTCCGCCAGGTTGAGCCCGCCGCCGGAAGGCAACCTCCGGCAATGTCGAAGTTGCCAGGCGCGCCCAATGGGTCGGACAGGCGTGTCGTGAGCTCAGAGCTGCCGACAGCGAACGTGAACGGATTCGGTGCGGCGCCTCCGGTGCGATAGAGTAGACGGGTTCGCAGCGACGTCATCGGCGGGGACTATCGCCAGTGCTTCGAGGTGCGGACCTGGCAGGGAGAGTGATCGGTGAATTCCGGTGAGAGCCCGGGGTCGGTGCAGAAAGCGATTGCTGCGGTCCGCGACTGCGCGGACTCGTTAGAGGCGCGAGCGGTGAGTCTCCAGCGGGCGTTGCCGCCGTTGCCGATGGACGAGGGCTTGCGGGCGAGTGCGATGGAACTCTGCTCAGCGCTCAGGGACGCGTCCGGCCGCGTGACGTTCGAACTGGGCTTGCTGCAGAAAGAACTCGTCGATCGGAACGCGGACGCCGGTATGGTGGCTCCGCGCCTGTCCGGCCTTGATGCGACCATGACGCGCGCAGTGGCCGCTGCGGCGGAGCTCGCTGACAGTCTCGAGTCGGCAGCCGAGCGCGATGAAGTCAATGAGCCAGCGTTCGAACTGGTCATCGACGCCGTCGGAGTAATGCTGCAGGATCTCGCCAGGGCGGAAGCAGAGACGCATAAACTCCGGACCGGAACCGCTGAAGATCGCCAGTGGACCGCAGTACGCTGGTGAGGCGAGTAGTACCAGTACGAACAGCACTGCACGATCAAGGAAACACCCGATGACGCGAATCCTCGGTCTGTCCGGCAGCCTGCGCGCAGGCTCGTTCAACACCGCGCTGCTGCGTGCGGCGCAGTCCCGTGTGCCGCCGGGCGTCACGCTCGACGTTGCGACGCTGCACGGGATTCCGCTCTATGACGGCGATCTCGAAGCGAGCGAAGGCCTGCCGGCTGCGGTAACTGCACTGAAAGAGAAGATCGCCTCGAGCGACGGCGTGCTGCTGGCTACGCCGGAATACAACAATGGCATCCCGGGCGTGTTCAAGAACGGCATCGATTGGCTGTCCAGGCCGCCGAAGGAAACTGCACGCATCTTCGGCGACCGGCCGTTTGCCGTGATCGGCGCCTCGGCCGGCGGATTCGGGACGATCCTCGCGCAGGCGGCGTGGCTGCCGGTCCTGCGCACCCTCGGGGTCCGGCACTGGAACGGCGGCCGCCTGATGGTGTCGCGTGCGCAGCAGGTGTTCGATGAAAAGGGCGGAATCGTAGACCCGAAGGTGGCGGAACAATTGGAGCAGTTCCTGGTCAGGTTCGCAGAGTTCATTGCGGAACCGGTGTCTCTGCGCGCCAGGTGACTCCGCCGGGGCGCGCGCGCCCGTATTGGCGGGCGGGCTCAGTCCGGGAGATCGTCGCGACGGTCGGGAGGCTTCAGGTCCCCCGCACCATCCGGTGCAAGCTTCGTTGCGGCCCAGCGCCTGAGTTCACGCACCTTGTCCGGTGCAATGGCCGGTTGACGGATCAGGTTCTCGATGCTGCGCATCAGTGCATCGGCGTCCGATTGCGGCGTGTCCGCGCCTGGCAACTCGACGCCCCACAGGTTGATCCTGCTGCTCGCAGCGCTCGCCGAACCGGAGCACGGCATGAAACCATCGTGGCTGCCGCCAGTTCCCGAGCACCAGGTCCAGCGCTGCAGCCGCGAGCGACACCGGGATCAGAGTGATGTCGAGTACCGCCTCCATCCCCAGCTTGATCTGGAACACGGCGACATCGCGCAGCAGACGCGAGCGCGGGACGCGGTCGGACTTGTCGGTCATTTCCTTCCTCCGCCCTTTGTCGCCAGCGGGTCACGTCAACTCTAATGTACTCGGTCTGCGACCAGGACGGCGGCTGATCGGCCAGAGACTCTTCGATACGAACTTTACGCGCAGACGACTCCGCCGGTCGCTAGTATCGGCAGCAAGGGCAATACCCGATCAGGAGGGGCCGCTGATGCGTGTCACGGAATCGCGGCGTGCGCTACGAAGCGGACGGGCAGCCGTTGCTGGTCAGCGAATACAACTGTTCCGTGGTGTTGCCGCCGCACCATTATGGAGGACTGCTGCACGGCATCGGCAGCATCTTCGTGGTCGCGTCTGAGACCCTCGAAGGCGAGGCGACGCTATACCTCAGCAAGGCCGGCGACAGGCTGATCAGGGGCTGGGTGGAGGAGTCCTGGGAAGCGCGACAGTCCCAGCTGAACCTCGAGGGGACCGAGCCGTTCGCCGGTACGGCGCTCAACCGCTTCAGTTCCAGCAGTCATGTCGGGTTCAAGGCCCGCGTGGAGGACGTCTTTCAGAATCGCGTCGGGTTGCTGGTAGCCGGCCCTCGCAGCAGCGGCCCCGAAGTTTCGCAGCTCGCCAGGCGTCTGCTCGGGTTCGATCGAGTTTCACGACGACCGGCCGCTCGACGATTCGCTTCTGATCGACGCAGTGACGGCCTACCTGAACGCATCGGCGCAGACCGGAGCCGACGTGTTCCTGTGCATTGCCCGCCTCCCGTACCTGGCGCGGCCGATGGTCATCGAAGCGCTGCGGAGACTGGTCCAGCAGATGCGCGTCGAGCGCCACCCGGAGGCCGACTACGGCGCCCGGCGGCTGGGATTGCTGGAGAAGGCCCGGGAGGCGATGGATGCCGGCGTCTGGACGGAAGCCGTTGCCGAGCTGCGGGATCAGTTGTGACGTCTGCAGGCGCTTTTCGGGCGGGGGTGGGCGGCGCCTGATCCCGGCAGATCACGCCGCCGGCTTCGGCATCGATGCCGCTGCCGCGCCGCGCACGGCGGCCTTTCAGAACATCGCGTCCATCAGCACGTCGTGGATGATCTGCGTTGCGGTCTCGACCAGCAGCACGCGACCATCGACGATGACCCGCTCGTAGCCGCTGCGTACCGGCGGCAACTGCCGCACCAGGTCGCCCGGCAGGCTCCGCTTCGCGATTCCCGGCGGCAGCGGCTTGCCTCGCGCCAGGTTCTTCGCAATCCCCGGAGGCAGTGGCTTGCCCTTCTGCTTCCTGGAGTCCTTGTGGGAGTCGCCGCCGTGCGCGGAGTAATAGTCATGGATGATCGAGATCTCGTCCTTGCTGAACACGACCGATACGTCCGCGGAGCTCAGCGCGGGCATCAGCAGCGCGGCAACGGAACAGGCACAGACCAGCTGGCGAAAGCTCACGGCACAGAACCTCTCGTTTACGGTCCGGCGCAGTCTAGCCGCCCGTCGCCCGGAGCCAGCGTGAGCCCGCTCACGGATTGCTGGTGTCGGTTGCGCGTGCCGCCGCGACCCAGGCGCGGGTTCTTCAGTACGGTGATCCGAACACCAGCCGGTATACGGTGAGATCCTCGCCGAAGCGGTAGCCAATGCCGATCCTCGGCAGCGGAATGCGCCACAGGTGAAGCTGTTCGGTCATGCCAAGGGTCAATCCGAACTCGAACTGGACCAGCCCGTCGTCCCTGCTCCTCGCGTCGGCCGGCGTGGTGGGAACGTCGCTGAAGATGTCGACCATCGCGTAGGCGAGGTAGTCCGGGCGTCGGTCGATACGCGAGGGCTGAAACGGGCGCCGCGCCGTGCCGCCGATCCGCAATCGGGTGAAATCGTCGGTCCGCTTGAGCTCCCTCTGCCGGACGGCTGCGTGGACCAGTTCTTGATAGGCCTCCCAGTCCGTCGCGCCGCTTCGAAGGACATGCCTGCTGCGCAGTCCGATCGCAAAAACACGCTGGTCCAACTCGCTCGACCGGTCGCGGGCGACCCCGGCTTCGACGAAGGGCTCGAGGGTCCAGTTCTCGCGCATGCGAACGTCGACCGCGACGCCCGGCACGAAGCTGAGCGAGTCGATGCGCTCCGGCAGCCCGTTGTCCGTCACGTCGCGCGGCTTGAAGTCCACAAAGCCCAGCGTCACGGGCAGGGTCAGGCGTGTGCGAACGCGCGCCTCGTCGTCCGCGGGAAACGTGTAGCCGAAGGGCAGCCGGTACACCTGCAGCGTCCGGCCGGACACCGAATAGATGCCCGATCCGAGCTGCGTCGCAAAGCCAAAGTTGATGACCGCCTGCTCGCTGCGCGTCAGCGACGTGGCGGCGTTCGCGGACAGGCTCGCTATGGCGAGCAGGGCGGCAAGAAGGCGAGCCATCGCGATCCGGACCTAGCGCGGAGCGGGGAGCAACAGGCCATCGCCAAGGTCGCTCACTGTGAATCCTGCAGTTGGTCCAGCAGATCCTGTGCTATCGCACGCTGGTTCTGGAACAAGTCGACCGCTACACGGAGCTGCGAGACTCGGTATCGGAGCAGTTCGGCCGCCGTGGGGTGTGTTCGCAGCCGCTCGGCCGCCGCTGCCACGTCGAACTCCGCCGGATTCAGGTGGCAGGGCTGATCCATTCCGGGTCCGGCTCGCGCGGACATCAGCGTGATGTCGGCCGCCACCTCGTTGCACTGCTGGTGGATGCTGGCCTGCAGCTGATTGGGGATGATGCCACGTGCCACTTCCCTGAAGGCGCTGGGCGGACTCCATACTGTGCTGCGTGCACCCATCTCGCGGTAGTACCGCGCCAGACCAAGCCGAAGCTGCAGGTCGCCCACCAGGGCCAGGTGCCCGGTGCTCTGCATGTCCGTGAAAGTCGAGGACTCCGGGGAGAAACCCCATTCCTCGGCCGCGTTGAAGGCCGCGAACATCAGGTCGAAGTCGCTCATCTGTGCGCGACCCTCGTACACGTCCAGCACGGCCAGCCCGAATTCCCGAATGCGCTCGTAGTAGTCCATGCGCGCGGTCATCTCCTTGACGTCCGTGTGCAGGTCGGCAACGACCCGCTCACGGTATTCGGCTGCGCGCTCGGCGTGCTCGCGTTCCTTTATCCAGGTGTCTACGAGCAGTGCAGAGAGCACGCCCAGCACGATGATCGTGAACTCCGCCCCGAGCCACCTCCAGCGCTGCGTCGTTTCCATGTGTTTCCTCTCACGCCACCCGTCCGGCTGTCGTAACCAGCGAGACAGTACCGTAATCGGGTGATCCTGGCGCCGACAAGCTCGTCGCAGCTGTCGACAGCCAGCGGCGCAAGTATGTGCAGCCAGCGCAGGCACCCCTAATTGCGCGTGGAATCAGGCATCATGGCCGTTGCGCCAGCGCGGTTCGATTCCAGGAGGGCAGGTGGTGATCGTAAGAGACAGCAACGGCAAGGAACTCATTACCGGCGATGCCGTGCAGGTGATCCAGGACCTGAGGGTCAAGGGATCATCGGACACGCTGAAGCGCGGTACGGTGTTCAAGAACATCCGGTTGATCGACGACGACGAGGAAGCGATCGAGTGCGGTTCGGGCCGCAATACGATCGTGCTGAAGACCTGCTTCCTGAAGAAGGCCTGAGCGGCCGAATTGCAGGGCCGGAGGGCCGGGATTGCACTCGCGCGGGTTCCCGCCGGTCGCCAACGCCGAATCCCGTGTGCTGGTCCTGGGCACGCTGCCGGGCCCGCGCTCGCTGCAGATGCGGCAGTACTACGCCCAGCCGCGCAATGCATTCTGGCCGATCATGGGGGAGCTGTTTGGCGCGTATCCAGAGCTCGCATATCTGGCGCGACTCGCGGTCCTGAAGAAGCACCGAGTCGCGCTGTGGGACGTGTGCCACGCCGCGTACCGCCCCGGCGCACTCGACGCAGCCATAGACGCGGCTTCGGTTGTGCCGAACGACCTCGGCAGTTTCCTGAGGTCCCATCGCCGGATCCGGCTCATCTGCTTCAATGGCCAGACGGCCGAGAAGCTCTACAGGCGACTCGTGCTGCCAGGCCTGCCGAAGTCCCGACGGGACATTCCCGGCAGGATACTGCCCTCGACGAGTCCCGCGTATGCCGCGATGCGGTTCGAGCAGAAGCTCGAGCACTGGGAGATCTTGCGCCGGGAGTGCGGCGGCTGACGCGATGACTGCAGGCTGCCGGGTCGCGGGGTCGGCGATGTCGATTTTCTTTACATATTGCCCTGTCCTGCGACGCGACCTTTCGGCGCTCGGTGCCAAGCCCTTGAATTGATTACCGGCCGACCAGCTTGGCTCGAAAATTGCCTTGCTCCGCCCAGAACGATTCACATCCGTATCCAGGGAGTCATCAGAGTGAAGACCAAGCTCGTCGGGTTGCTTGCCTGCGTCGTCGCGATGCCGGCCATGGGCGCAACGATTACCTACACCGCGTCGCTCAGTGGTGCCAACGAGAACCCGCCCAACGCGTCGCCCGGTACGGGCACTGCCACGGTGATCGTCGATACGGTCGCGAACCAGATGACGGTCGGCGTGAACTTCACAGGCCTGCTCGGCAACGTGGCGGCGGCCCACATTCACTGCTGCGTCGCTCCGCCCGGTACTGCGGGAGTGGCAAGCACTACGCCGACGTTTCCGGGCTTCCCGAGCGGCGTGACCGCCGGCAGCTACAACCAGACTTTCGACATGACGCTAGCCGGCAGCTTCAATCCGTCGTTCGTCGACCAACAACGGCGGAACTCCCGCCAGCGCCTGGGCCACGCTGCTTGCCGGTTTCGATGCGGGCACGACCTACCTGAACATTCACACGACACAGTTTCCCGGCGGCGAGATTCGCGGATTCCTGCGTGCGCCGACGGTGCCCGAACCCGGCACGCTCGCGCTGTTCGGCTTGGGTTTGGCCGGTCTGGGGCTGATGCGCCGCCGCGCGATCGGATAACAAGCAATCGGGATTCGTCTTGGCTCGGCCCCGGCCTCGCGCCGGGGCTTTGCTTTTCCGCGTGCTGCCAAAAGAAAAAAAGGCCGAGCCGGACGGTGAGTCCAGGCTCGGCCTGCTGGCTGTCGGTTACACACCCCGCTGCCAGGCGACACTGCTTGCGCATGGCTGATCGAGGCTGCCCGGGGCGCCACCTTGCACGCCAGGCTCGAGGAACGGACCTCCGACAGGAGGAGGATCCACAGTGCTCCGCTCGCTCGGTCCCCGCGTCGCCGGCCGCCAGCGGGCATCAACACGTGGGACTGAAGATACTTCTACGCCATAACTGCTTACGCGCGCAATCGCGAATCTGCAAAACACCGGATTATGAAAGAGCGTATCGCGACGGCCCGGCAGGCTCGCGGGCTTCGGGGGCTCATCCCCTGAGCCTCGGGACTCGGAGAATCAGGTTCGAGGACGGAGCGGCGGGGCGGGGCAGCCCGTTTCCGCCGAGGGACCGGCGGGCCGCTTCGTCCTCCCGGAGCAGAATCGTCGGTGGCATCTGGGAGGGCATGCGCGCGCCGGGCTTGATCTCGGTGGCGCTCGCGTCGACGACCGCAGAGTGGTCAGGTGAGCCGACGGATCAGATCGAGCGCGGCGGGGAAGCGGGACTCGAGCTCCGCTCGACTGCCGAGTTCGAAGCTCGAGAACTCGAAGCCTGGCGCGACCGTGCAGCCGACGAGTGCATAAGACGCGCCCGGGCACAGTGCTGCGCCGAACCATCGTCCGGCCGGCACCAGGTGCTGAGGCGACTCGCCACGCTCGAGGTCTCGGCCCAGCACGGTGACCCGCGGTGCGCCTTCGGGGTCTCGCTCGTCGAGCTCGAAGATCTCGAGCGGTCCGCCGAGGTAGAGGTGCCACCCTTCGTCTGCGTCGATGCGATGCAGGCGCGAGACCTGTCCCCGCGGCAGCAGGAAATAGATCATCGTCGCAGCCGAGCGGCCGGCCGCGTCGAAGCGATCGGACCGGTAGGTCTCGCGGAAATATCCGCCTTCCGGGTGTGGCTCCAGGGCCAGCGCGCGAACCAGGGTTTCGACGTCGGGCAGATTCATCCTGCTACGCGTTTCCAGTTCCGATCGATCTCAGCGGCCCGGCCTGGCAGGACCAGGCGACAAATCTGGCTCCGCCATTGGAGCTAGGCACCGGAGACGTGCGCTTTCTGGATAGACGTGCCGGCATCTGGCTGGCGTCATTCCCACCCTTTCGAGGCTGATGCGACGACCGTCCTGCACGAGGAGAGCTGAATACATGAGCACCAAGTCGAGCCTGTCCCCGAGATTCTGCCTGATCGGCGGCCTTTCCATGGCAATGGCCGTTGCGCCGGCCATCGCCGATATCCCGGACAATCTGACCGACATCCCTTACCAGAGTACCGAGTGGGGCAGCGAGCAACTGAGGTTCCGCGGCTACACGCGCATCCACTCCGACCATCACAACGGGAAGCAGTTCGAATACTGGTGGCAGGCGAGTTCGCTCACCTGCATCCAGGCGCGCTCGTCCGGCGGCAGGTACGAGGCACTCATGGTTACGAGCGCCACCGACTGCAACCAGTACCACAAGGAAGCGGCGAAGAACGACAATTCGGCCGCGATCGCGATCGGCGCCGCTGCGCTGATCGGGGCGGCGGTGCTGGCGCACCAGTCCCACCAGCGCGACGACAAGCACGGCCAGGACTCGAAGTCGGTGTCGGAATTCGACCGGGGTTATCGGGACGGGCTCCATCACCAGGCCTACCACAACTACCAGAACTCGCCCGCTTACTCGGACGGCTACAATGCGGGACAGAGACAGCGTTACGAGCAGACGAGCTATCGTCCGTATGATGGCCGTTACAGTGGCTACCATCCCTACGTCTCGGTGGACGACCTGGTCGGGATCCGGGCTTCCAGCGCGGATTCTGCGCTGCGTTCGCGAGGCTTCGAGGACACGGGCGGCTACAAGCAGGGCAACAAGTCCTTCGTCACCTGGTACAACGCGAGTACGCACCAGTGCATACAGAGCGTCACGAAGGATGGCAGGATCAAGCACATCGACAGCATCAACGAAGGGAACTGTCGCTGACGCATTCCCGCAGCGCAGGGAGCGGGCATGACGGAACCGGCGGGCGACTCGGGTGCGACGAGCAGGTTGGCGAACGCGCTGCTCGAGGCGGGCCTCGAGGGTTCGGGGCCGCTCACCGGTGCCGCGGATCTCGCGGCTCAATACCTGGCCGACCCCCGGTACGCGGACGACGAGGAGCGGGTGGCGGCCATGGTTCGCCGGGAAACCCGCAAGAACTTCACGAGCGGATTCCTGACCGGACTCGGCGGCTTCATCACGCTGCCGGTCGCGATCCCGGCTGCGCTGGCGGCCTCCTGGGTGCTGCAGGCGCGGCTGGCCGGGGCTATCGCGAGTATCTACGGCCATGATCTGCGGTCGGAGCGGGTGCGCACGAAGATCCTGCTGAGCCTCGCCGGGGACGTGGCCAGGGAAGCGATGAAGGACCTGGGGCTGAAGGCCGAGGGCAGGCTGACGCGGCGCGCCGTGGACCAGATTCCCGGTCGGGCGCTGGTCGAGATCAACAAGCGGATCGGAGCGCGGATGCTGGCCAGGATGGGGCAGCGGGTCGTGCTGAAGTTCCCGAGGGCCGTCCCGCTGCTCGGTGGTGTGGTCGGCGGGTCGCTGGACGCGGTCGTCTGCCGGATGGTAGGGCGGACGGCAAAGGCGATGTTCAGGCCGCCCGCCGGCGGCGTGATCGATGGCGAGGCCCGGCCGGTACGCAGAAGGAGACTGCGGCGACCGGACTAATTGCGGCACCGGACTCAATCCGCAACCTGTACGATTTCCCGCCCGGTTCCGAACCATTCCACTGGGGAGACTTGCCGTGAACGCGTTCCGCGCACTGTTGGTAGTCCTGTGGCTGATCATCGCCGGCTATACGGCGATCGTGATCTCGAACCACGGGATCGGTCTGCTCGGGGTCTTCTTCGGCGACATGGCGGCGATGGGCTGGCCTGGCCAGTTCAACCTGGATTTCATGAGCCTGTTGACGCTCTCCGGGCTGTGGGTGGCCTGGCGCCACCGGTTCTCGGGGCCGGGTCTCGCGCTTGGCGCGCTGGCTTTCGTCGGTGGCGGCCTGTTCCTGGCCGCCTACCTGCTCGTCGTCAGCTTTCAGGCCAGGGGTGACATCAACGAAGTGCTGCTCGGCAAGAGCCGGACGTCGTGACTTAACCTGATCGACGGCGGCCGAGCGGCGAGTCAGCCTATGCGCGACAGGTCCCGTCCGTCGGCAGAGGTTTCCAGCGCATGGTCTTCGATGCGAACCCACGCTCCCGCGCCTGGCATGCGCTCGGGCCCGAGGAGGCGCTGCGGATCCTCGGCAGCGACCCGGACGAGGGGCTAGACCAGGCAGAGGTCGAACGACGGCTCAGCACGCACGGTCCCAATTCGCTGCCGGAGGCGCCGACGCGACCTTGGTGGCGCACGTTCCTGCGCCAGTTCCGAAGCCCGCTGATCTACATACTGTTCGTAGCCGCCGCGCTTGCCATATCGCTGGGCCACGCCGGCGACGCGGTCGTGATCCTGGCCGTCGTGTGCGTGAACGCGCTGATCGGCATGGTGCAGGAGGGCCGTGCCGAGCGGTCGATGAGCGAGTTGCGGCGGCTCGCCACGCTGCACTCGCGCGTCATCCGCGACGGCGAGGAGCAGCAGATCAAGGCTAGGGAAATCGTGCCGGGGGACGTGCTGCTGCTCGCCGCCGGGGATGCAGTGGGCGCCGATGCGCGCCTGCTCGAACTGGCCCAGCTGCAGGTCGCCGAGGCGGCACTGACCGGCGAATCGATACCGGTTTCCAAGACGCGGTCGGCCCTGCCCGAGGCCACGGGCCTGGCGGACCGGACCTGCATGGTCTATGCAGGCACATACGTGACCGCGGGGCGGGCCACGGCGCTGGTCGTGGCCACAGGCGTGCACACCGAAGTCGGCCTGATCGCAGGCCTCACCGAGCGCGCCGAGGAGATCGGAACTCCGCTGGAGCGACGCATCGCGCAGTTTGGTCGCTGGCTGATGGGTGCCGCGCTCGGGCTCTTTGCGCTGGTGACGGCGCTCGGGCTGCTGCGCGGACTCCCGTTGACGGAAGTGATCATGGTCGCGATCAGCCAGATGGTCTCGATGGTCCCGGAAGGTCTCCCGGTGGCGATGACCATCGCACTCGCCGTCGGTGTGCAGCGCATGGCTGCCCGCGGCGTGATCATCCGGCGGCTGTCGGCGGTCGAAACGCTCGGCTCGACCACGGTCATCTGCTCGGACAAGACGGGCACGCTGACCCGCAATCAGGTGACGGCGGTCGCGCTGTGGCTGCCGTGCAGGGGCGAGATCTCCGTCGAGGGTGCCGGCTATGCGCCTCGAGGACGACTGCTCGAGGCTGACGGCAGCATGGCCGACGTCTCGGACCCGGCGCTCACGGAACTGCTGCATGCCGCGGCTCACTGCAACGACGCCTCGCTGGTGGCTCCGGAGCAAGACGGCGGCGAGTGGTCGGTTCTCGGCGACCCGACCGAGGGCGCGTTGCTCGTGCTCGCGGCGAAGGCCGGGCTGGATCCGCAGGCCCGGGCAGACGCCACACCACGCCTGGCCGAGCTTCCGTTCGACTCCGAGACGAAGCTGATGGCCACCTGGCACCCGGCGGGCGAGGAGACGCGGCGCGTGTGGATCAAGGGAGCGCCGGAAGCCGTGCTTCACCTGACTCACGGCAGCGACGGACCGGACTCATCCCGGGCTGCGGCCGCCGCTGCGGAATCTCTGGCGTCACGGGCGCTGCGCGTGCTCGCTTTCGCGACCGTGGATGGTGACGGTCCCGGATCGGAAGTCCGCCTGGATTCGCTGGTCGGTCGCGCGCGGCTACTCGGCCTCGTCGGACAGATCGATCCTCCCCGCGAGGAGGTGAAGCTCGCGGTCGCGGGATGCCGTGCCGCGGGTATCCGGCCGATCATGGTGACCGGTGACCACAAGCTGACAGGGCTTGCGATAGCCCGTGAACTCGGAATCGCCAGGGAGGGCGAGCTGGCTCTCGACGGACAGGAACTCGAGTCGCTCGGTGAGGAGGAGTTGCGCGACCAGGTGCAGCGCGTAGCGGTTTTCGCACGCGTCCAGCCGGCCCAGAAGCTGCGGATCGTCGAGGCGCTCCAGGCGCGTGGCGAGGTGGTGGCGATGACCGGCGACGGCGTCAATGACGCTCCGGCACTGGCGCGCGCCGACGTCGGTGTCGCGATGGGGCGTTCCGGTACCGAGGTCGCCAAGAGCGCTGCCAAGGTCGTCGTCACCGACGACAACTTCGCCACGATCGTCGCGGGCGTCGAGCAGGGCAGGGTCGTGTACGCCAACCTGAAGAAGGTCATCCTGTACCTGTTCGCGACCTCGATGGCCGAGGTGCTGGTGCTGCTGTCGGCGCTGGTCGCCGGTCTGCCGCTGCCGCTGGCGGCGGTGCAGATCCTGTGGATCAACATCGTGACCGAGGGCACGGTGACCGTGAACCTGGTCATGGATCCACCGGACGGCGACGAGATGCGCCGCCCGCCGGTGGCGAAGGACGAACGCCTGCTCGATCGCGACATGCTCAAGCGCGTGGCGCTGATGACGCCAGTGATCGCGGGCGTGACGCTGGGCTGGTTCGCGTGGCGCCTCTCGAATGGAGTTCCGCTGGAACTCGCGCGCACCGAGACTTTCACTGTGCTGGCAATCTGCCAGTGGTTCAACGTGCTGTCCTGCCAGTCCGCGACTCGCTCGGCGCTGCAGCTGGGCCTGCTCAGGAACCCCTGGCTGCTCGGCGGGCTCGCGCTTTCCGTGAGCCTGCAGGCCCTGGTGATCTACGTTCCGCCATTCAATTCGCTCTTTCACACTGTGGCGCTGCCGCTGGGCTCGCTGCTGCCGCTCGTGCTGGTCGCGAGCCTGGTGCTCTGGGTCGAGGAGGCACGCAAGCTCGTGCTGCGGTGGCGCTCGGCCTGAGCCGGGCGCGAGGACAGTCATGCGAGCGGGGATGGCTGCGAATCTGCGAGTCATTTCACCTTCACGAGGCGCGCTGATCCGTTACCCTTCACGCAGTTCCGGTTTCTGCGGGCCCGACGTGGCCTCCCCGGGGCGCGGATCGTTCGGCAGGAGGTGACAGCCCCAATGCACTTTTGCAGCACAGTTCGCTTGGTGGCGCTGGCGTTCAGCCTGGGAACGGCCCTGGCTCCGATCTCCGCCCTCGCTGCCTCGGAAAGCACCGTGCCCTTGCAGACGAAGCCGGACGTTCACTCCCAGGCGTTCTATGTGCTCGACGAGACTCATTCATCGGTGCTGGCTGCCCGGCACGAGAGCGTTCCTGCGCCGATCGCTTCGATCACGAAGCTGATGACCGCACTGGTCGTGCTGGAGGCAGGCCAGCCGATGGAAGAACTGCTGACCATTACCTCGGCCGACGTGCGCGGCACCGTTGGCGGCAGGTCGCGCCTCGCCCCCGGCGCGAGTTTGAGCCGTGGGGACCTGCTGCATCTCGCGCTGATGTCGTCCGAAAATCGCGCCGCGCACGCAGTGTGCCGCAATTATCCCGACGGTCTGCCGGCCTGCGTGCAGGCCATGAACGACAAAGCCGCCGAGCTGGAAATGAAGAAGACGCGCTTCGTCGAGCCGACGGGCCTCTCGAGCAGCAACGTCGCGAGCCCCGAGGACCTCGCCAAGCTGGTCCTCGCGGCCGCAGCGAACCCGGTCATTCGGGATTTTTCGACTGATGACAGTCATACCGTGTACCTGGGTCGCCAGGCCCTCGAGTACCGCAATACGAACAGGCTGGTCGAGAATCCTGCCTGGGACGTCGGCGTCCAGAAGACCGGCTACATATCGAAGGCGGGCCGATGCCTGGTCATGCAGACGGTCGTGGACGAGCGCCCGGTCGTGATCGTGCTGCTGAATTCGCTGGGTCGGCTCACGCGGATCGCGGACGCGATGCGGATCCGCACCTGGCTCGAGTCGCAGCGCGAGGTCGCGGGCGACTGGTCGTCGTCGGTTTCCGCGTTCGGGCCGACCACGCAGCTGCTGCGGGAGTGACGGCCGAGCCTCCTTTTTCTCGACTCCCCGCAGTTGTGGCATAGTTCGCTCGTGGCGCACGGCAGGGCGCCCGATTACGGACTCGATGCCTCAGAACTCTAAGCACCTGCAAGGGGGGTAGCAGCCGATGTTGACTCGGGACAAGCTCACGGACGTCGATTGGGACGCGATCCGCAATACACCTCACCTGGTGATGCTGGCGGTATCGGGAGCAGGCGGCAGCGCGCTCGATGAGATGCTGGAGCGCAAGGCCGGCCTGATGGGCATCGCCGAGGGGATGCACAGCACGCAGTCGCTGCTGCGCGAACTCGCCGGCAGCACCGAGATCATGAAGGCGCAGGACGAGATCCGCGCCCTGGTGCATGGGCTGCCGGACAGCCAGCGGACCCCGGCCCGGATGCAGGAGCAGGCGCTGGCCTCGATGGGCCGGGCGCTCGATGCGATTGCGGCGAACGGCTCGCCGGACGACCTGAGCGGCTACGTCGATTTCGTGCTGGCCACGGCGACCCGGGTCGCGAAGGCTGCGCGCGAGGGCGACATACTCGGTCTCGGCGGCAAGCTGGTCAGCCAGGATGAAAGCGAGTTCATCGCCAAGCTCGAGAGCCTCGCCCGTACGAAACTCAGCTAGCCGATCGAAGGCTCGGGGAGGGCTGTCCCGGGCACCGCTGCGTTTCGGCCCGTACGCACGGCCTACGTACAGTAGGCGATATCCAGCGCTGCCGCGCTGACTTACCCTTGGACAGTTTCGGGAGGCCCGAAAGGAACGGTCCATGGCGCTTCTGTCCAGACGCGTGCAGCAGATCGGCACCGAGAACGCATTCAAGGTCGGCCCCTACATCAACGAGGTGGCGGCCACGGGCCGCAGGGTGATCCGCTGCAATCTTGGTGAGCCCGACTTCCCGCTCGCCCCGTACATTCGCGAGGAGGTCAAGCGTCAGCTCGACGCGGACAATACTCACTACGTGGATCCGCAGGGCATCCCGCCGCTCAGGGAGGCGATCGCGGCAGAGATGGGTGCGCGGCGCGGGCTGGACGTGACCCCGGACCGGGTCGTGGTCTTTCCGGGCGGCAAGCCACCGATCGGCTTCAGCCAGGAGGTCTACTGCGATCCGGGCGACGAGGTGATTTACCCGAGCCCGGGCTTCCCGATCTATGAGTCCTTCACCGGTTACCTGGGCCTCAAGCCGGTCCCGCTGCACCTCGACGAGGAAAAGGGATTCGCGTTCAACGGCGAGGACCTCGCGCCGCTGATCACCCCGCGCACGAAGCTGATCATCCTGAATTTCCCGTCGAACCCGACCGGCGGGGTCGCATCGCGCGCGCAGCTCGAGTCCATCGCCGACGTGATCCTCTCCAGGGCTCCGGTGGACGTACGGATTTATTCCGACGAGATCTACGAGAACATCCTGTTCGACGGCAGCAGGCACTTCTCGATCGCATCTGTGCCGGGCATGGCCGAGCGGACGATCATCGCCTCCGGCGCATCGAAGTCCTACTCGTGGACTGGCGGGCGGATCGGCTGGGCCGTGCTGCCCACCGCGAAGGAGGCGCTGATGTTCAAGACGCTGAACATCAACTACTTCTCCTGCGTGGCCGGCTACAACCAGATGGGCGCGAAGATCGCGATCGAGTCGCCGGAGAGTCCGCCGACGATCGAGCGCATGGTGCGCGCGTTCCAGCAGCGCAGGGACTACGTCGTGGCAGCCCTCAATTCCATCGACGGCATCCGTTGCCAGATGCCGAAGGGCGCGTTCTATGTCTTTCCGAACATCGGCGGGCTGTGCGAGCGGCTCGGCGCGCTCGAGCTGTACGACAAGCTGTCCCCTGAGGTGAAACCGTACAGTTCGCCGTCGACGCTGGTGCAGATGTTCCTGCTGTTCAGGTACGGCGTGGCGGTACTGGACCGGCGGGCCTTCGGCGCGATCGGTGCGGAGGGACGCCACTTCCTGCGCATCTCGGTCGCCACCGCGCTCGAGGATCTCGAAGTGGGGATGCAAAGAATCGGCGAGGCATCGGAGGACCGCGACGGGTTCGCCGAGTTCGTTCGCGAAGGCCGGCGGCTCTGCTGAGCATCCGGCCGGGGAGGCCTGATGAGAAGGACGCAGCTCAGCTTCGGCGCTCGCCGAGGCATCTATCTCGACGCCAGTGAGCTGCTGGCCGAAGGCACGCTACCGCTGGCGCAGCAGGAGATCGACCGGCTCGAGAGCTTCGATCTCGTCTATCGCTCTCTTTGTGCGCTGCTCTACAACTACGTTCCGATGTCGGGGCATCCGGGCGGCTCGATCTCCTCCGGCCGCTTCGTACAGTCGCTGCTGTTCCGCAGCATGAACTACGACCTTGCGGATCCGGACCGGGAGGATGCTGACCTGATTTCCTACGCGGCCGGCCACAAGGCGCTCGGCCTCTATGCGCTGTGGGCGCTGAGGAACGAGATCGCGAGGATCGCTGCGCCGGAATTGCTGCCGCCCGATCCGCGCCGGCAACTGCGGCTCGAGGACCTGCTCGGATTCCGGCAGAACCCGACCAGGCAGACTCCGCTCTTCACGCAGTTCGAGTCGAAGGCACTGGACGGACACCCGACACCGGCCACGCCCTTCCTGCGGCTCGCGACCGGCGCTTCCGGCGTAGGCGTGGCCTCGTCGCTGGGCCTTGCGTTCGCAGCGGCGGATACCTACGGCGAGAAAGCACCCAAGGTACACATCGTCGAGGGCGAGGGCGGCCTGACGCCCGGGCGGGTCGCCGAGGCGCTGGCGGCCGCCGGAACCGCGTCGCTGGGCAATGCGATCCTGCACGTGGACTGGAACCAGGCTTCGATCGATTCCAACAGGGTCTGCAGGGATGGCGAGGTTCCCGGCGACTACGTGCAGTGGGACCCGCTCGAAATCGCCTATCTGAACGACTGGAACGTGATCTACGTGCCGGGCGGCTTCGACTTCAACCAGATTCTCGCGGGCCAGCAGGCTGCGCTGAGGATGGACAACCACCAGCCGACCGCGATCGTGTATCGCACGACCAAGGGCTGGCAGTACGGCATCGAGGGCCGTGCCTCGCATGGCGCGGGTCACAAGCTCTGCGCCGACGCGTTTTTCGGCGCGGTGGCGCCGCTGCTCGAGGGCGGCGCTGCCGAGCTGCCGCGCTGTCCGCTGGACTCACAGCTCTGCCAGGGCGGGCAGGACCGCGCGGTCATCGAGAAGTGCGCCTGGGACGCGCTGCTGGTCGTGCGTCGGCGCCTCGAGCGGGACAGCGCCCTGACTCGCCACCTGGCCGACAGGCTGCGCGAGTCGCGGATTGGTCTCGACGGCCTCCAGAGGCGCAGCCGGGCCGATGCGCCGCGCGTCGAGGCAGTCTACGAAACGGCGCGCGAGATGCTCGAGGCTGTCCCGGAAAAGCTGGTATCCAGCGCGGGCAGCAGCGCGACGCTGCGCGGAGAACTCGCGCAGGCGCTGGCCTACTGCAATCGTCGCAGCGGTGGGGCACTGCTGACCGCGGCCGCCGACCTGCTCGGCTCGACCAGCGTCAACCTGATCGGCGAGGGATTCCCCCAGGGGTTCTTCAACGCGAAGGACAACCCCGCTGCGCGCATACTCTCGCTCGGTGGAATCTGCGAGGACGCCGCCACGGGCATACTTGCCGGCATCTCCACGTTCGGACGCGAGCTCGGGGTCGTTTCGTCCTACGGCGCTTTCCTGGCGCCGCTCGCTCACATCAGCGCGCGGCTGCATGCGATCGGCGGACAGGCGCGACAGGCCGTCAGCGGCGATCCACTCAATCCGCTGATCGTGATTTGCGCCCACGCGGGACTCACCACCGGCGAGGACGGTCCGACGCACGCCGACCCGCAGGCGCTGCAGCTGCTGCAGGGCAATTTCCCGAAGGGTACGGTCATCACGCTGACTCCATGGGAGCCGCGCGAGATCTGGACGCTGGTCGCCGCGGCGCTCGCGAGCCGGCCGGCTGTCATCGCGCCGTTCGTCACCCGCCCGGCCGAGCGGGTGCCGGACCGGGCGAAGCTCGGACTGGCCGCATCCGAGGCCGCCGTCACCGGCGTGTACAAGCTGCGCGAGGCAGGCGGCAAGCCCGACGGCGTGCTCGTGCTGCAGGAGAGCGGCGTCGCCTATACCTTCGTCAACGAGGCGCTGCCGCTGCTCGCGAGGGCGGGCATCGACCTCGACGTCTACTACGTCGCCAGCGCCGAGTTGTTCGACCTGCTGCCGCCGGATGAGCAGGAAAGGACATTCCCGGCGGCAGCGGCGGAACAGGCAATGGGCATCACGGGCTTCACGCTGCCGACGATGTACCGCTGGATCCGTTCGCCGCGAGGACGCGAGCACACGATGCATCCTTTCCAGAAGGGGCATTTCCTTGCCAGCGGACAGGGTGAGGCGGTGATGCGCGAGGCGGGACTCGACGGCGAGAGCCAGTTCCGGGCGATCCGGCGTTTCGTCGGGAGAGCGCATTGAGCGCACCGGTCACTTGACTGCAATGGCCGCCGCGCAGCGCGGTGGCAGGACGGGAGAGCATGTTGCGGAAGATACTCGTTGCCATCGATGGCTCGGACTGTGCCCTCAGGGCCCTCGCATTCGCGGTGAAGCAGGCACGTTATGCGCCGACCGCAGCACTGCACGTGCTCACGGTCGAGCCGTCAGCGGACGCCTTCACGGCCTCAGAGATCTACGTGAGCGCCGAGCGCATCCGGAAGGTGGCCGCCGAGCGCGCGGCCGCGATCCTGGCGGCTGCGGCCGAGCAGCTGAAACAGCAGGACGTCCCGTTCGAACTGGAGCAGCTGCAGGGCGAGGCGGCCGCGACCGTTGCACGGCGGGCCGCCGAGCTCGGCTGCGAATCAATCATCATGGGTACGCACGGGCGGGGTCAGCTCGGAGTGATCGTGATGGGATCCGTGGCACAGAGGGTGGTGCACGATGCCACGCTGCCCGTCACGCTGGTCAAGTAGCAGGCTCGGGATCGTCAGCCCGCGGATTCCCCTCGGGTGAGGTCAGCACAGATGCTGAGATCCAGGCGCTGCCTATGGCAGCTGCGCGTCGCCGCCCTTCCTGCCCGACGCCGTTCAGCGCTTCACTAGCGCAACAGCTTGTCCGCCATGGCCATGATGTCGTCGAGCGGATTGCCGTCGCCATCGAGGTCGAGCAGTGAGGCCAGCCCCGGCGCTGCGGCCCGGGTCGACCCGGGGCCCGTCATTCCACCCATTCCGGGACCAAGTTGCGGCGCGGCGGAAGCAGTCGCCTGCCTGGAGAGGTATCCGGCGACCAGCATTGCCAGCATCGGCAGCATGCGCTTGAGCAGCGCGGGATCGAGACCGGTCCGCGTCGCGGCGCTGCCGGCGACGGTACGGCTCACGTCCCTCGAGCCGAAGATCTGGCCGAGCAGGTCATTGCCACGATTGACGTTGGTCGGCTGCGAGCCGAGAACATCGTCCAGCAGTCCGCCGCCGCCAAGGCCACCGAGGACGCCCAGCAGACCTTCCAGCCCCGACGGCTGGGCCTGCGTCTGTTTCTTCATTCCGCCGAGGATTGCAGGGAGCAATGCCGCGGCTGCGGTGCTGGCCTGCGACTCGTCGATGCCGAGTTCACGTGCGATGGACTCGAGTCCGCCGGTCCCGCCGATCATGTCCAGGATTCCCATCTCGTCTCCCTCCTAAAGTGGTCGTCGTAAGCAGTAACCGCCGTAATTCAGTCGGCGCCTGCACGCAGCAGTTCGCCCTCCGTGAAGGACTCGAAGTCGGGAATTGCTAGTCTCGCCGGTCACGTCCTGCTCGAGCGGCTCGGCGGGTTCCACGGTCGGATTGGCGGGGTAACTGCTGCCGTCGAACCGCAGCAGCGCGCTGTGACCCGGGAGCATGCCGCCGCCGCTGACCTGGACGACAAGGTCCCGCCAGCCGTTGCTCGAGGTCTCTGCCACGACGATCGGTGGTCTCGTCACGGAAATTGACGCCACCTCCCTGAGATCCTCGCCGTCCTGCGTGAAGACGATCGTGTTGCAGCCACCCGTGCCGCAGACCATCGGTCCGGCGACGTGCACGATCAGCTCCGGTCGCCCGTCACCGTCGAGGTCCGCCTGCTTCGCGAAATAGTGGACCGGGCCGGAGATCTCACCGAGCGACTCGTTCAGTTTCCCGGCGATCCGGGGCGGCGCATAAGCATCCACAGCGACCGCTGGATTCTCCGAGTTGACCTGACTCGTGCCGGCTGGCTTGCGCGCGCATCCGACCTGGAGCGCGAGCGCTCCGGCCAGTGCCATTGCCAGCAGCGCTAGCCCGCTGTCGCGAACCGAGACAGGAGTGCGTGCCATTGCGGCATCGCCCACATCAACCACCCGCATTTCCCGTCTGTTTCTCGCCGTCGGTACCGCGTGTCAGCGCCCGCAGTCGAACGGCGGCGCCTGCACGATGGACTGGTATCTGCCGTCCGCGGTCCGGATCATCACGCAGCGGCCCGTCGAAGCATTGAAGTACGAGCTGTACTTCGCGTTGCCTGAGGTTGAGCCCTTCGCGTACTGGTAGCCGCGCCGCTCTAGCTCGCCCTCGGCCTGACCGGCCTTTGCGCCCACCAGGTCTGCAAGGTCCGGCGCAGTGTCGCCCGCCTTGTACGAGACGTTTCCAGAGTGCCCCGCGCTGGGGGTGGCGGCGTATGTCATTACGACCTTCTTGCCGCCTTCCCACTTGAAGACTTCGCTACCGTCGCTGTTCCGGGAACGCACGACCTTGTTGCCGCGCTGGTCCTTGTAGTGGTTCGCCTTGTCGGCGGGTGCGAGGCTGTAGGTGTCGCCATTACGCAGGTCGAGATCGATGTAGCCCTGCCGCTGAGAAAACGTGCAAGGGCCGGTCGCGCCCTTCCACTTGTCGCCGTCCTTGCTCACCTGGCACATGGCTTCCGCGGAGTCTGCCAGTGTCGGCTGGACCCAGGCCGCGAAGGCCGCGAAGGCAACGGCAACCGCCGAAATACGAAGTGCGCTCATCTGCAGTTTCCTCTGTGCTGGTTGAGGTCTTTCGCCACGCGCCGGCGCGGCGCTCGAGCGCGCTCCGGAACCTTGAAGAGCGGGGACTTTATCCCAAAAGTCCCTTCGTTCGCAGCCTCGGAGCGCAGCCCGCCCGTTTCACTATCCGAATTGCGCACGCCTGGCTGCCGGTCTCCGTCGCGGTGGGACCTGGGCGGACCGCTGCCGGTATCATTCGCGATTGCCTGATCATCCGACCGGAAAGGACCAGCCATGCGGACTCTTCTGTACAGCCTGCCTTGTCTTGCCGCGGCCATGCTGCTGGGCTGCGGGGCCAAGTCCCCGCCCGCTGGAGTCCAGCCCACCGCTGACGACCCGGTGGCCGCCACCGCCGCAACGAGGGCCGAGGACGTCTACGGCGATCCGGCGACGCCGGTCGCCGGAACCGTGCTCGGCACCGTCGTTCACACCCGGGACGCGGAAGAACTGCGATACGTCGTGCTGAAGCAGCTGACGGACCGCTACGCCGCGCAGAAGGGCATCGAGGTGACGCCTGCGGAAAAGACGGCCTACGTCGAGCACATGCAGGCGGTGATGGAGCAGGACCGCGCCGAACGGGAGGCGCGCCGCGACGAGCTGGCCCGTCTGCTCGCGGCGGAAGATCTCTCCGACGATGAGCGCAAATCGCTGTCGGCGGAACGCGACTCGATCGAGCAATTCCTGGCGAATATCGCCGAGGATCCGGCCGACAACCCGCAGGAGGTCCGGTCGATGCGCGAGGAGATCGGCGCCGCGTTCATCCGCCAGTGGAAGATCAACCAGGCGCTGTACCAGCAGTATGGCGGCCGGATCATTTTCCAGCAGGGCGGCCCGGAGCCGCTGGATGCCTACCGGACCTTCCTCGAGGAAGCCCAGGCGCGGGGCGACTTCGCGATCACGGACCCGGGGCTCGAGCCGGAGTTCTGGCGTTACTACCGCACCGATTCGATCCACTCGTTCTTCGAGCCCGGCAGCCCGGAGGAGGCGCAGGCCTTCGCGACTGCGCCCTGGCTGGCGGACTGACGGATCGGCGGGACAATGTTTTACCAAACGGAGAGATCGACTATGAGAGGACGTTGGGTCGCGATGATCGTGCTGACGCTGCTTGCGCAGGCTTCGCTGGCCGTTCCATTCTGGGGTGCCCATGAATCGAGGACGCCCGAGACGGCTCCCGGGGACCTGCAGCCCGGGGAATTCGTCTGGAATCCGGGCGTCGCACCGATCGGTCCGATCGTCGTACTGGTCAGTCTCGGCGAGCAGCGCGCCTATGTGTACCGCAACGGTGTCGAAATCGGCTACTCGACGGTCAGCAGTGGCAAGGGTGGCTACGAGACCCCCACGGGAGTCTTCGTGATCCTGCAGAAGGACAAGGATCATCGCTCGTCGACGTACAACAACGCGCCGATGCCGTACACACAGCGGCTGACCTGGAGCGGCGTCGCACTGCACGCGGGCGGGCTGCCGGGCTATCCGTCCTCGCACGGCTGCGTGCATCTTCCGTCGAAGTTCTCCGAGGAGCTGTTCGCCGTGTCGCCGATGGGGATGACAGTCGTGGTCGTGGACGAGCGCAGCGCGCCGGCCGAGGTCGCGCACCCGCCGACCTTCGCGCCGGTGGACCCGGCCAGCGGAACGCCGGTCGTGGCGGAGCGGCTGGAGGATGACGACGAGTTCAGGCTCGAACCGGAGAAGTCGCCGCACGGTCCCGTCTCGCTGCTGATGAGCGCCGCGGACCAGCGTGTCCTGCTGCTGCGCAATGGCGTCGAGATCGGGCGTGCGCGGCTCACAGTGAACAACCCTGAAGAACCGCTGGGGACTCACGCGTTCGTCATGAGCGAGGATCCGGCCACCGGGCCGAATCCGGTCGTACCGGGCGCGCCGCCGCCGACCTGGGTCGCGATACCGATGCCCGGTCATTTCGACGAGGCCGGACGCGCGTTGTCGCACGAGGCCGCCGCCCGGGTGTCCGTGCCGGCGAATTTCTCCCGAGCGATCTACACGATGCTCGCGCCCGGTTCGACGCTGTTCGTCACTGATGCGCCGATCCTCTCCGAGCATACGGCGGAGGACTTCACGGTGCTCGCGAACGGCGTGGCGCCTGGAAGCGGAGAGTCCTAGTCCCGGTGCCCTCGCTCGAGCGCGGTCGCTCGGCTCATCGCCGACCGAGCGTGTCGGAGGGCGACTCGCCGAAGGTCCGCCGGTAGAGCCCGGCGAATCGACCGAGGTGGGTGAAGCCGCAATTGATGGCGACCTCGGTGACGGACGCCGCTGCTGGTCTCGCGACCAGCAGCGCGCGTGCCCGATGCAGCCGCCGTGTGGCTACCAGTTCGATCGGAGTCTGGCCCCAGCGCGCGAGGCAGGCTTTCTGCAGGCAACGGCTGCTGACGCCGGCGAATGCCCGAAGCCGCTCGAAGGTGATGGGTTCGCAGAGGTGCGCGCCAATCCAGGTCTCGAGGTCTTCGGCCAGTTGCAGGCTCGCAGGGGACAGGGCCCTGATTCCCGAGTGCTCGAGCAACCGGGTCGCCATCCAGGCGGCCAGGCGCCGCTCCGAGGCAAGCAGATCCGGGTGCGTCCGCTCGCCGCCGGCAGCCTGTACGGCGGCAAGTTGCGCAGCAGCGAGGTCCCGGGCTTCGCGGGCCGCTCTCGGCGTGAGCTCCGCCTCAATCGACCGCAGCACCAATGACTGTGTACGGCCTGCGCGCCGTGCCTGCAGTTCCTCCTCTAGCAGCACCGGCTCCACGGTCATCGCGATGAAATTGCCAGGCGGAACACGTGCCGAGTAATCATGCCCCGGTGCCAGCACGACGGCCCGGCCCGGGGCCGACCTGAGCACGCGCCGGCCGACGCGGTACTCGATCTCGTGCTGCAGAGGGAGATGGACCGTAGGCGTCGGCACGCTCGCGCGGACCAGGTTTTCCGTTCCGACCGACGTCCAGCCCGCGACCGCGCGGCTGGAGGCAGCCGCCAGCAGCTGGTATCCCAGCGGGCCGTGACGCAATGGCACGCGGTGGTGACTGCCGAAGCCCTTGCTCAGGAACGCTACGGTCTCATCCACGTCGTCGCTGCGGAAACGACGCACCTGCGGAGCGTGCAGCCATTTTGCGGCGATCGATCCCACTGCTGTCAGTCTCCCGGTCGAAGAGTGCTGATTCCCTCGTAGATTTATAGCATGCGCGAGCCGCGGCGACGCAGGAGCGTGCCGATCCTCAGGACAGCAGCATCCTGCGCAGGCTGGCCGGCAGGGCCATCCGGGTCGCGGCGCGGGCGAGGCGAGCGGAAAGCCCTTGCAGCGCCCGCGGATTCAGCGGCGGATCGAGTTCGGCCATCGTCAACTGGAAAACGGCTTCCTTCAGTGCGGCGAGCTTCGGTGACGCGATCACAGTGCGGCCGGAAACAAGGAACGTGTCGAGGTCCCCGAACGCGATCAGCATCGGCTTCGGCGATGGCCGGAAATCGCGCAGCGTCCGGCCCTTCAGCGCGCGAGTCGCATTCTCTGCCGCACAGGCGCCCATCTGCAGCGCGTAGTAGGCCTGCTTGGCCAGCGGTCGCGGCAGCGCGGCCGCATCACCGATGACCAGCACATTGTCGAGTCGACGGCTGCATAGCGCGTCGGTCACGGGTGCCCACTGGCCGGGCCTGTCGGTGAGTCCGGATTCGTGCAGAAGCGGCGGCGCCGTGACTCCGCCGGTCCAGATCGTGAGGTCCGAGCGCAGCAGCTCGCCCGAGGCGAGGCGGACGCGCTTCGGCGTAACCGCTGTGACGGGAATCCCGGTGAGCAGGCGGACGCTCCGGCCATCGCAATGGCTGCGGACGGCTGCATCGAGCTTGCGCGGGGCTTCCGGCAGCAGGCGCGGGCCGGCCTCCGCGAGGCTGATGTCGAGGTCCTCGACGTCGCGGTAGCGACGCAGTATCTCTCCAAGCGCTTCGATGCCTTCTAGCCCGCCACCCACGATCACGACCGACTTGCGTCCCCTGCGGCGTGCAAGCGCAGCGAGGTTCCGCCCGATCCGGGCGCACTCGTCCACGCTCTTGAACGGCCAGCCGTTGCGATCCACGCCGCGCACGCCGAAGGTCTCGTTCACGCCGCCGACCGCGACGATGCAGAGGTCGAAGACGATCCGACGGCCGCTCGACGTAGTGAGCTTGCCGGCCGGCGCATCGATCGACGTCACCTGCGCACGGACGAACCGGTGTCCGGCACGCTGGACGAGCCGGGCGCGCGGCAGGCGCAGGTCCGCCGGCCGCTTCTCGCCGGATACGAGCTCATGGATGTTCGGCAACCACTCGAACCATGGCGAAGGGTCGATGACCGTGACGGCATGTTCCCGGCCCAGGTGTCCGGCGGCGGCGAGGCCGGCGAAGTTCGCGCCGACGATGGCGATGCGGGAACGCGTGTCGCGGTTGCTCATGCCTGGCATCCGGCGCGCAGCGCAGCGGCGAACGTTTCAATGATCATCGCGCTCACTCCAGCTCCAGCTTCAGCGCCACGTAATCGCTCAGGTCCCTGCGCGATATCACGCCGAGCAGGCGCCCGTCCTCGACCACCATGTAGCGGCTCGCGGCACCGGGCCGGCCCATTTCGATGACCAGTTCGCGCGCAGCCATGTCCGGGTGCACCGTGTTGCCTGCAGAGCAGGGCGCCGCGACCTCGCCGACCGTGGTCGTGGCCCGTCTTTCCCGCGGCACCTGCTTGACGTCCGCGACGGTGATGCAGCCGACCAGGTCTTCGCCGTCGGTAACCGGGAGCAGCTTGTGATGATGGCGGTAGACGTAGTCCTCCAGCAGTTGCTCGATGGTCGTCCCCGGCGGGACCGTCACCGGGTCCCGGGTCATCAGCTCGTCCACGTGCTTCTCGCTCAGCGCATCGTTGATCAGCAACTGTCGGTAGGAGCTGTTCGCGGCCGACCTCAGAAACGCGCCGATCAGGACCCACCACATCCCGGCGATGAAACTACCCTGGATGAATGCGAGTGCGCCGAGGACCATCAGCCCGATCCCGAAGCCCGCTCCGATCTGGCTCGCGATCCGGGTGGCCCGGTGAAGGTCGCCAGTCCATCTCCAGAGCGCGGCCCGCAGCATGCGGCCACCGTCCAGTGGAAACGCCGGAACGAGGTTGAAGATCGCCAGAACCAGGTTCACGAGGCCGAGATAGTGGACGACGCCGATCACCGCCGTCGGCCAGCCGCCGGACTGCGCGACGCCCTCGAACCCGAGCAGCAGGCCGGCAAGCACGAGGCTCGCGATCGGGCCCGCGACGGCCATCAGGAACTCCACCTGTGGTCGGGCGGGTTCGCGCTCCATCTCGGCCATGCCTCCGAAGATGAACAGCGTGATTCCGCGTATCGGCAGCCCGAAGTGGCGCGCGACCAGCGAGTGGGTCAGTTCGTGAAACACGATCGAGAACAGGATGCCGACTGCACCGGCGAGCCCCATCCACCAGTGCGTGGCACGCGGGAGGTCCGGGTACTCGCCCGGGAAGAGTCCCGCGCCCAGCGTCCAGGTGATCAGGAACGCGAGCAGCAGCCAGGTGAGATTGAGCTTCACCTCGAAGCCGAAGATCCGGAACAGACGCAGGTTGCCGCGGACCCGTGGATCCACGGCAGGCCTTGCGACAGGTGCAGGTCGGTTCATCTGGTCATTCCTGACACGGCTATTTTTTCAGCAGCGTGTTCTCCCAGAACATCAGGCTGGTCCAGAACTGGTAGTCCTGGTTCACCTTCTTGGCGAAGCCGTGCCCTTCGTCCTGGCCGAGCAGGTGCCAGGCGGTGCCGCCCTCGGCCCGGATGGCCTTCACGATCTGGTCGGCCTCGCTGGCGGGCACCCGCGGGTCGTTGGCGCCGGTGACCACCAGCACCGGCACGCGGATCTCATCGGCGCGGCTCAACGGTGAGATGGCCTCGAGCTTCGCGCGCTGGGCCGGATCCCGCTCGTCGCCGTATTCGACCCGGCGCAGGTCCCGGCGGTAGTCCTGGGTGTTCTCGAGGAAAGTGACGAAGCTCGAGATCGCGACGACGCAGTTCGCTCCCCTGAAGCGGTTCCCATAGAAAATCGCGCTCGCGTAGCACATGTAGCCGCCGTAGGAGCCGCCGGCCACCGCGAAGCGCTCTGGATCGAGGCGCGCATCGCCGGCGAGCGCACCCAGGAACGCGCCGATGTCCTTGACGGAGTCCTCCCGCCTCGAGGGGCCGTTGTCGAGCGCAACGAACGACTTGCCGTAGCCGGACGAGCCGCGCACGTTGGGGTAGAAAAGCGCAATGCCGAGCTCGTTCAGCAGGTAGTTGTTGCGACCGAGAAAGCCCGTGCGGGTCTGCGACTCCGGTCCGCCGTGGATGATCATCAGCATCGGGCGGCGACCGGCGAAGCGGGCCGGGTCCGGCCGGTACAGGAAGCCCGAAACGGTCAGTCCGTCGAAGCTCTTCACCTCGAGCAGCTCGGGCTCGACGTTCGCGTTCGGATCGAGGCCACCGGTTTCGCTGACCGTCCAGCGCTTCACGGCGAGCGTGGCCGGGTCCACCGAGAACGCGTCTGCCGGGCTCTTCGCGGACGTGAAGGTCAGGCCGATTTCTCCCCAGGGTGCGACGTCCAGCCCCGTGACCGTGCCCGCCGGCAGCGGCACCGTCCTGACGCTTCCGCTCTCGGTGTCCAGCAGTCGCAGCCGGCTGCTGCCCGCCTCGTTGACGATGTAGGCGACGAAGCTGCCGTCGTCGGCGACGTCGAAACCCTCGACGTCCCAGCGTGGTTCCGGTGCGCGGGGCGTGAACCGGCCACTCGCGGGGTCGAGCGTGCCGAGCCGCAGGAATTCCGAGTCCTCGTCGCTGGTGACCCAGAGGGTGCCGTCTGGCGCAAACTGCGCTCCGCGATAGGCCACGGGCTTCGAGTGATCGCCGATCGGCGTCATCGCCCCGGATGCGAGTTCCAGCAGCCAGAGGTTGGACTTCGTGATCGACACGTACTCGAAGACGACTGCGCGGGTCCCGTCTGGCGAGAATGCGATGAAGTTCCAGCCACCTCCCTTGCGCTCCGCGACACGCCGATCGCTGCCCGGGTCCCGAGGGTCAATCACGTACAGGTCCGTGTCGGTCCCATTGCGCCGGGTGGACGAATATCCGACCAGCTTCCCGTCCCGGCTCCAGGTGCCCGGCTGGTTGCGGCTGCGGCCATCCGTCAGCAGCGACAGCCGGCCGTCCTCGAGCCGGTAGAGCTGATAGAACTCGTTGCCGCCCACGTCCTTGGTCACCAGGATCACGTCGCCGGTCTTCGGCGCGTAGCTCGCGAACCGGACCCGATCCTCCTCGAACGAAAGCTGCTCGCGCGCGCCGCCGGGACTCGCGACCCGATGAACCTGGTTCGTGTTGCCGAAACGCGTCGTGATCAGCATCGAGCGGTCCACCGGATGCCAGCCGAGGAAGCTCGCCGTGCGGAACTCGAGGTAGGGGCGAGTCCTGGCCGCCAGTTCGGCGGGCACGTCCGGAATGCCGTCGGCGACCAGGGCCGCGGGCTTCTCCATCGTCTGCGCGAACGCGGATGAAACGGGCAGGGCGAGCAGGGCAAGCAGGGTGAGGGCCGTCGAGATGCGCATCGGAGGTATCCGTCGAACGGGGAGATTGGGGGAATGATGGTCCGAATGCGGATGAGCGACAACATCGCGTGTCGAATGTCCTAGTATCCGTCGCAGGAAGGTGACCGGGCTGCAGGCAGGGGCGCGCGTGAAACGAAGAACGATCCTCAAGGCAGCGGTCGCCGGCGGCGCAGCCGCGCTCGCGGCGCCGGCGATATCGAAGGGCCTGATCGAGTGGCGCATGGTCACGAGCTGGCCCAAGGGCCTGCCCGGCCTCGGTACGGGCGCGGAGCGGCTCGCGGCGAACATCACCGCGATGAGCGGCGGCCGCCTCACGATCAAGGTCTACGCAGCCGGCGAGCTGGTGCCTGCGCTCGAGTGCTTCGGCGCCGTCGCCAACGGCACGGCGCAGCTCGGCCATGACGCGGCCTACTACCACACCGGCAAGTCGGAGGGCTGCCCGTTCTTCACGACGTTTCCTTTCGGCTTCACCGCGGCGGAGATGGACGCCTGGGTCAAGTACGGCAACGGACAGGCCCTGTGGGACGAGCTGTACGCGCCATTCGGCGTGCGCGCGTTCCATGCCGGCAGCACGGGCACCCAGATGCTCGGCTGGTTCCGGCGCGAGATCCGCTCCCTCGAGGACCTCAAGGGACTGAAGTTCCGCGCGCCGGGAAACCAGGGTCGCGTGCTGCAGAAGCTCGGCGTCACGCCGGTGACGTTGCCGGGCGGGGAGATCTTCCCGGCCCTGCAGTCCGGCGCGATCGACGCTGCGGAGTGGATCGGTCCGTACAACGACCTCGCTCTCGGCTTCTACCAGGTGTGCAGGTACTACTACGCTCCCGGTTACCACGAGCCTGGTCCGAACCTCCAGCTGATGATCAACGAGCGGGCATGGCAGTCGCTGACCCCGGAGCTGCAGGCGATCGTCCGCACGGCCGCCGAGGCGGCGACGCGCGACATGCTGGCGGAATACAACGCCCGTTCGGGCCCGGCGCTGCGCACGCTGGTAAGGGACCACGGCGTGATCGTGCGCGGCCTGCCCGAGGACGTGCTGATGGCCTGCGGCGAGAAGTCCAACGAAGTGCTGAACGAGATCTACGCCGCCGACACCTCGCCGGAGCGCATCGTCAGGCGGATCATCGAGGACTTCCTCGCGTTCAGGAAGGAGATCATCCCCTGGACGCGCATCGGCGAGCAGGCCTACCTGAATGCACGGCGGCTGCCGTTCGAGTTCAGGCTCAAGCAGTAGCGCTGCGGATCTGCGGGCCCCGGCTCACTCCGGCAACAGGTCCTCGAAATCGTCCCGATAGGGCGGATTGCGGCCCGGCGTCGGGTCCTCGAGCAGGTCGCTGAAATCGTCCGCCACCGGAGAACCCGCGGGCGCGATCGCGGCACCGTCGTCATCGGGCGTCTCGATCATCGGTGCCTGCTTCGCAAACAGTTTCTCCGGCAGGCTGGTCGCCATCCCGGGTGCGAGCCACAGCAGTGCGATGCCGACGAGCTGCAGTCCCACGAACGGCACGACTCCGCGGTAGATGTCGATCGTCTTCAGCAGCCCTTCTGCGACGCCGCGCAGGTAGAACAGCGCGAATCCGAAAGGCGGTGTAAGGAAGCTCGCCTGCAGGTTCATGCCGATCATCACGCCGAGCCAGATCGGGTCCACTCCGAGCTTGATCAGGGCCGGGGCAGCGATCGGCACGACGATGAAGATGATCTCGAACGTATCGAGGAAGAACCCCAGCACGAAGATCACCAGCATCACGGCCAGCACGGCGGAGGCGACGCCGCCTGGCATCGAGGCGAGTGCGTCGTGCACGAGGTTCTCGCCGCCGAGCCCCCTGAAGACGAGGCTGAACACGCTCGCCCCGAGCAGGATCACGAAGATCATCGAGGTGATGCTGAGCGTAGTGCGCATCACCTCGCGCAGGATCGGCAGGCTGAACCGGCGTTTCGTCGCGGCGAGTGCCATCGCGCCGACTGCACCGACCGAGGCGGACTCGGTCGGCGTCGCGATCCCTGCCAGGATCGAGCCGAGCACCGCCAGCATCAGCAGCAGCGGCGGCGCGAGCGCCCCGAGCACCCGGCCGGCGAGGCCGGCCCGCCGTTCGTCGCTCATCTCGAGTGGCGGGCAGGAGCGAGGCTCCGACAACGACTTGAACAGGATCCACGCGCAGTACAGTGCCACGAGCAGCAATCCGGGAATCATCGCTCCGGCGAACAGCTGGCCGACCGAGATCGGCTCCGGCGCCAGGTTGCCGAGGTCCATCTGCGCCTGCTGATTGGCGCCCTGCAGGATGTCGCCGACGAAGATCAGCACGGTGGATGGCGGGATGATCTGCCCCAGCGTGCCCGAGGCACAGATCGTGCCGGCCGCGAGCCGGTGGTCGTAGCCGGCGCGCATCATCGCGGGCAGCGAGAGCAGGCCCATCGTGACGACGGTGGCGCCCACGATGCCGGTGGAGGCCGCTAGCAGCGCGCCGACGATCACGACCGAGTAACCGAGACCGCCGCGGATCGAGCCGAACAGCTCGCCCATCGTCGTGAGCAGCGCTTCGGCGATCTTCGAGCGCTCCAGCATCACGCCCATGAACACGAACAGCGGCACCGCGACCAGCGTCTCGTTGCTCATCGTGCCGAAATAGCGCCCGACCAGCGCCGAGAGGATCGTCAGGTCGAATACTCCGAGCGCCGTCCCGAGACCGGCGAACAGCAGGCCGACGCCCGCAAGCGTGAAGGCGACGGGATAGCCCACGAGCACCGCGAGGATCGTGGCGAGGAACATCGCCACGGCCAGCGCCTCGCCGACGAGCTCCGCACTCATTGGACGCGCTCCCGCGCCCGAATGTCAGGCCTTCTCATCTGTGACCCGCGCTTCGTCGTGATCGAGCATCTCGCGCCCGCAGAGAAACAGCGCCCGCCGCGCGATCAGCGCGAGTCCCTGCACGAACAGTACGACGCAGAAGACCCACAGCAGCGACTTGAGCAGGAACAGGCCCGGCATGCCGTTGGCCGTGCTCGAGGCCTCGCGGATGCTCCAGGAGTTGAGCACGAACGGCGCCGACGTGACCGCGATGACCGCGAGCCATGGAAACAGGAAGCCGAGCGTACCGAGGATGTCGATCCAGGCACGGCCGCGCGGTCCCAGCTGGCCGTAGACCACGTCGACATTGACATGCCCGCGATGCAGCAAGGTGTATCCGGCGCCGGCCATGAACACCACGGCGTGCTGCCAGACGTACAGCTCCTGCATCCAGGGGAATCCGAGGTCGAAGCCGTAGCGCAGCACGACGACGGCGAAGCAGGTGAGCACGCAACCGAGGGTCAGCCACGCGACCGTGCGCCCGACCCAGTCGTTGAATGCGTCGATGCGCCTGACGAAACCCTCGAGTGCGTTCACCGATCCCCCGTCCGGTTCAGCGCGGATGGTACGGGCTCAGGCGGGAAATAGGCGAAGGCATTCGCGGTGCCCGGCGGTCGCGACCACGAGCGCCCTCAATCGAGGCCGGCCAGGAACTCGAGCAGCAGCGCATTGACCTCGTCGGGACGTTCCTCGGGAGTCCAGTGGCCGGTCCCGGGCAGCAGCACCTTTTTCGTGAGGCCCGGCATCGTCTGCTCGAGGTTGTCGTAGTGCTGCCGTCGGAACATGACCAAACCGTCGAGCTCTCCGGCAATGAACAGCGACGGCTGGTGAATGCGCGCGCCGGCCAGGAACGCGGTCTGCGCCCAGTTGAAATCCAGGTTCCGGTAGAGATTCAGGCCGCCCCGGAATCCGGTCCTGGCGTACTCGTCGGCCACGAAGTCCAGGTCCAGCTCGGTGAGCCAGGCCGGCAGCCGGTCGGGCAGCGTCACCGAATCGAGCAGCGTCTCGTCCCGCTCGAACAGGAAGCGCCAGCGCGCCTCGGGCGGCGCATCGCCCGAGGCAGAATAAAGCATCATGGCCAGGGACTTGCGGACGTCACTCTCCAGTTCCGCCTCCGCGATGCCGGGCTGCTGGAAGTAGAGCTGGTAGAACTGCCTGTCTCCGGCCAGGTGACGCATCAGCTCTGTCGGCGGCGCGCTGGTGCGCGGCGTGTACGGCACGCTCATCAGCACCACTGCGCGAAAGACGTCCGGGCGCATCAGCGCGCAGTGTGCGGCGATCGTCGCGCCCCAGTCGTGTCCGACGATCACTGCCTGCTGTTCTCCGAGCGCCTGCACCAGGCCCACGACGTCGCCGACGAGCTGGAAGATGTTGTAGTCCAGGATCGCTTCCGGCCGGTCCGACTGCCCGCAGCCGCGCAGGTCCGGCGCGACGGCATGGAATCCCGCTGCCTCGAGCGGCCTCAACTGGTTGCGCCATGTATTCCAGGTTTCCGGGAATCCGTGGCACAGCACCACCAGCGGGCCGGTGCCGCGCGCGGCACAGTGCAGCTGGATGCCGTTCGATTCGACGAACTCGTGCCGCTCGATCAGCATGTTTCGCGTCCTCGCAAGGCAAAGCGGAGATTACGAAGGCTACACGCCTGCAGGGATGCTGTCAGATGGCCCGGCGACGGCAGCACGCCCGGGCGGTCCTGTCACCGGGCCCCGTCGTTATCCCGCGTCTTCTGCGGCGCGACCGGTTCTGGCGTGCTCGCCTGCTCGCTCTGTCCGATCGCCACCGGGCCGTCGCCGACCCGTCCCCAGCCGAGGTTGCGGATCTGCTCGGTCCGGACCGGGTCCTCGGCCACCAGGATGACCAGCCTCATGCCGTCAGTGATGTAGGGATCTTCCGTCAGGTTGCGGGCCGGGTCCTCGCGCGTGGCGACGGGTGCGCCGGGTACGAACGTGAAGGCCTCGATGCGATGGCGGATCAGCAGGCTCTCGAGCACGTACTGCCGCGCCTCATCCACCAGCGGATCGATGATGTGGGTCGTGAGCGTCGGCGATTTCGTCGTCGCCTTGATGCCGATGTCGCGGCTGACCTGTCCGACCCACACCGACAGTCCCTTGAAAGTGTACGGTGCCAGCCACAGGCGCATGTGGTTGCGCTGGGCGAGCGTGAAGCGCGCCCGCTGGAACGCGAGGTCCTGGGCCCGGCCGAAGACGTACAGGTCGCTGACCGGTGCATTCGGGTAGCGGCTCCCGGCCACCGCCGCGGAGATCTCGCGCCGGATCGTGGTCCAGTCGATCCGGTGCGTGAACGACCAGCCGCTCTGCGACAGCGCCGCCATCATCTGCGAAGGTCTGCCGATCAGCACGACATTGAGAGGGTCTCCGGCTCCTTCACCGGACTCGTCGGTGGCGCAGCAGGGGAGTTCCTCGAGGCGTGCACGCAGTTGCGCTTCGTCCAGGTCCGGCCGGGCGAAGCCGGGGTAGATCGCGGCCGGATCGAGGTCCTCGAAGTCGAAGTGACCGTCCGGCGTTCGTAGCGGAAACCCGAAACGCCGCAGCTCGGCCCGGCCGTTGATCGTGACCTCAACGTAGCGACCGCCTTCCGCGCGCGGCACCAGCACGTGCCCCTGATAGGCGAGCCCTGGTTCGAGCCTCGCTCGCATGCTCAGGTCGCGAAATCGCTGGCGCAGTTGTTCGAGTTCCTCGCCGGAGCTGCCGAAGCGGAACAGGTACGCTGCCTCGTCGGCCGTGAAGTAATCCGGGTCCACGTACGCGGCCAGCAGCCACAGGACTTTCGTCGTGCCGTTCTCGGCGCGCAGCCAGACGGCCTGCAGCCCCTTGTCCGCGAGGTTGACCCCGTACCGCCGCTCGGCCTCGTCGTCCGGCACCAGCCAGGCCGAAACCGTCACGCCATCGATAGTGTGTGTCTGGATGCCGGTGGACGCATCAGCCGCAACGGATTGCGTCGGAGTCGGACCCACCGGCGCCCGGGCCGGCGACGATGCACAGGCCACGAGCAGCTGCGCAAAGGCAAAGGCAAACAGCGGGGCGAGCAGCCGTGAGGTTCGCATCCGTTATCCGTATTCAGAGCAACGCCTCGATCAGCCGCGGTCCCCGCTGCCGCATCGCCGCGCCATACTGCGCAACGAACTCCTCGCTGGTACTGGCGCGGCTCGCCTCGACACCCATGCCCTGGGCGATGCGCGTCCAGTCGATATCCGGGTCGTGCAGGTCGAGCATCGACAGGGCCTTCGGGCCTGCCCCGCTTGCACCCACGCGTTCGAGTTCCACCGTCAATATCCGGTAGCTGCGGTTGGCGCAGATGACGACCGTGACATCGAGGTTCTCCCGTGCCATGGTCCAGAGCGCCTGCAGCGTGTAGGCGGCGCTGCCGTCGCCCTCCAGGCACACGACCTTGCGATCCGGACAGGCGATCGCGGCACCGACCGCTACCGGCAATCCCTGCCCGATCGAACCGCCGGTGCAGGGCAGGTGATCGTGCGGACGGGCAACAGCCATCGTCTGTGCGAGCACGAAGCCGAGCGTGATCGACTCGTCGCTGAGCACCGCGTTCTCGGGCGTCAGCTGGGCGATGCCCTGCGCCAGCGCCAGCGGAGTCAGCGGGCCGTGCGGAGCCGCAGGAAGACTGAGCGGCACACGTGCCGGTGCGGGCGCCGGCCCGCCGAGTGCGCCATCGAGCGCCTCGAGTGCCTGCACACCGTCCTCATGCTCGTGTGCGAGCGTCGCGAAATGACAGCCCGCGGGCGAGCACCAGCTCGGCACGCCGGGGTAAGCGAAGAAGGACACTGGTGGCCTGGCGCCGACCAGCACGAGCTGCTCGATTCCGGCGAGGAACTCGACAATCTGCTCGGCGAAGTAGGGCAGGCGCTCGACCATGACGCGTCCGGCGCCGAGCTCGCTTCGTGGCGCGAACGTGTCGCAGAGCAGTCGGGCGCCGGTCTTCGCCGCGATCCTCCCGGCTGCCTCCAGCCCCGGTCCGAGCAGCGCCGCGCCCCGGATCAGGATCGCACTGCGCTTTCCGTTGCGCAGCAGCTTCGCCGTCTCGTCGATCACTTCGCCGGCCACTGGCTGTGGTCCGAGGCGGGGCAGGGCCGGTGCTGCGCGCGCGGCCTCGCTCCAGGCGGTGTCGGCCGGCAGGATCAACGTCGCGATCGCGCCCGGCGCAGCGGTCGCGGCCTGGACCGCCCGGGCTGCATCGGACGCCACCGTGAGCGCGCTCTTCGACGTGACGATCCAGTTCGAGACCGGACGCGCGAAGCCGACGATGTCCGAGGTGAGCGGCGCGTCGTACTGCAGGTGCGAGGTCGCGTGGTCGCCGACGATCGCGACCACCGGAGAGGCCGCGCGCCGGGCGTTGTGCAGGTTCGCGAGCCCGTTCGCGAGGCCCGGCCCCAGATGCAGCAGCACGGCCGCCGGCCGACCGGTCATGCGGCCGTAGCCGTCTGCCGCGCCGGTTGCCACGCCCTCGAACAGGCAAAGCACCGCCCGCATGCCCGGGCTCGAGTCCAGTGCCGCGACGAAGTGCATCTCGGAGGTGCCGGGGTTGCCGAAGCAGACCTCGACGCCGCAGTTGACGAGCGTACGGATCAAGGATTGTGCGCCGTTCATCGTCGGTTCACCTCGCTAGCCTATTTCCCGTAGTAAACGTTCGGCAGCCAGAGCGCGATCTGCGGGAAGATGATCACGAGCGCCAGGCCGAAGACCATTATCAGCACGAACGGGATGATCGAACGATAGATGTCGATCAGCGTGATTTCCTTCGGCGCCATGGCCCGCATCAGGAACAGGTTGTAGCCGAACGGCGGCGTCATGTACGCGATCTGGCAGGTGATCGTGTAGAGCACGCCATACCAGATCGGGTTGAAGCCGAGCGCGATGATCAGCGGCACGTAGAGCGGCGCGACGATGATCAGCATCGCGGTGTCGTCGAGGAACATGCCCATCAATATGTACGTGAGCTGCATCAGCACCAGGACCTGCCAGGGTTCCAGGCCCCACTTCTCGAGGAACAGGATCTCGATCGCCTTGACCGCACCGAGACCGTCGAAGACCGCGCCGAAGGCGAGTGCCGCAAGGATCACCCACATGAACATGCAGGAGACGGCGAGGCTCTTCTTCAGCGTGTCCTGCATGACCTGGCGGGTGATGCGCCCCTTGCGCCACGCGACCAGCGTGGCCATGGCCGCGCCGACGGCCGAGCTCTCCACCAGGCTCGTCACCCCCATCAGGAACAGCCCGGTCATCGAGAAGATGATCACGAGCGGCATCACGCCGGCCTTCAGCAGGCGGAAGCGGTCGCTCCAGGTGATCTGCTGCCGCTCCTCGAGCGGCAGCGCGGGCCCGAGCTCGGGCTGCAGCCAGCAGCGGATCGAGATGTATGCGATGAACAGTCCCGCCAGCAGCAGGCCGGGCAGCACGCCCGCGAGCCAGAGCTGGCCCACCGGCTGCCGGGCAATCATGCCGTAGAGCACCAGCACGACGCTCGGCGGAATCATGATACCGAGCGAACTGCCGGCCTGGATCACTCCGGTCACCATCCGCTTGTCGTAGCCGCGCTTGAGCAATTCCGGCAGCGCGATGCTCGCGCCGATCGCCATGCCCGCTACGCTGAGCCCGTTCATCGCCGAGATCGCCACCATCAGCAGCACCGTGCCGACCGCGAGCCCGCCGTTCATCGGGCCGGTCCAGACGTGGAACATGCGGTACAGGTCGCCGGCGATGCCCGACTCGGACAGCATGTAGCCCATGTAGATGAACATCGGCAGCGTCAGCAGCGGGTACCAGTTGAGCAGCGTGATGCTGGCCGCGAAAGGGATCTCGGCGCCGCCCTTGCCCCACAGCCAGAGCGCGAAGACCGTGGCGACGAAGCCGATCGCGCCGAACACCCGCTGCCCGGTGAGCAGCATCAGCATCATCATCGAGAACATCAGCAGCGCGATCAGCTCATAGCTCACTTGATCTCCCTCCCGGTGAACGCCGCGAGGTCCTTGAAGAAGGTCGAGATCGCCTGCAGCAGCATCAGCACGATGCCGATGGTCATGATGGTCTTGATCGGCGCCATCGGCGGCGCCCAGGCCGAGTAGTTGGTCTGCCCGTACTTGAGCGCATAGGCGGTGCTGGACATGCCGCCGCGGACCAGGAAGATCAGGTAGAACACCAGGCAGAACGCGGTGAGCGAATCCCAGAAGGCGCGGGTCCGCGGTCGCCAGCGCTCGTAGAGCACGTCCATCCGCACGTGCGCGTCCAGCTGCATCGAATAGCCGCCCCCGAGCAGGTAGTACGCCGCCATCAGGAACTGGGCCATCTCGATGATCCAGAGGAACGGCACGTTGAACACGTAGCGGGACAGCGAGCCGAACAGCAGCACGCCCATCATCACGAAGACCAGGTACATGACGACGGAGCCGATGGCCCGGTTCATCGCGTCGACGTAGCGGACGTAGGCTTTGACGATTCTGGGCATGACCGTTCGCTCTGGATCAGTCGACCTGACGGCGGTTCCGGGTCGCGACCCGGGCGCCGGGCGTTCGTCCCCGGCCCCCTGCGGGCCCGCCGGGGACGAACGCGGCGCGTCGGCGCTCAGCGCACAGCCGGATCACGCTAGCAGCGGTACGGGGGACCGGCCTTGCTCATCAGGTCGTTGTAGTCCTTGAAGATCTGCACGACCTTGGCGCATCTCGGGCTGGTCGCGGCGATCTCGTCCCAGAACTTGAGCGCCTCCGCCTCGACTGTCGCCCATTCGTCGGCTGGGATCGTCGTGAGCTGCATCTTCTCGCCCTTCACGCGCAGGTAGGCCTCGCCGCCCCAGTACCAGTGCTGGCGGTAGTAGTGCGAGCTGTCGATGCAGAGGCGGAACAGCGTCTTCAGGTGCTCGGGCACCTTGGCCCAGGCGTCCGAATTGGCAAAGTACGAGCCGATCCAGGCGCCCGAGATGTTGTTGGTCAGGAAATAGTTCGTCACCTCGGCCCAGCCCACCGTGTAGTCCTCGGTGATGCCGGACCAGGCGATGCCGTCGAGCTCGCCGGTCTGTACCGCGACCTCGACGTCGCCCCAGGGCAGCGTCACCGGGACCACGCCGAAGCGCGACAGGAACTTGCCGGCGGTCGGGAAAGTGAACACCCGCAGCCCCTTGAGGTCCGCGAGACTCGTGATCGGCTTGACCGTGTTGAAGTGACAGGGATCCCAGGATCCGGCGCTGAGCCAGGTCACGCCATCGACCTCGCCGTACGCTTCCTCCCAGATCTCCTTCAGGCCGAAGCGATGGAACAGCGTGGGCACGTCCAGGCTGAAGCGGGTCGCGAACGGAAAGTAGCCGCCGAACACCGCGACGTCCACCGGCGCGGCGATCGAGTCGTCGTCGCTCTGCACTGCGTCGATCGTACCCTGCTGCATGGCCCGGAACAGTTCCCCGGTAGGAACCAGCTGGTCGGCGTAATACAGGTCGATCACCATTTCGCCGTTGGCGGCCTTGTTGAAGTCGTCGATGGACTGCTTGATCACGTGCTCGGCGAGTGCCGCGCCGGCGTAGGTCTGCAATCGCCACTTGATCGTGGTCTTCTTGTCCGTCACGACGGCAGGAGCGCCGGATCCGGCGACCTCGCTCTCCTTGCGGCCGCAGGCGGCCAGCACTGCCGAGGATGTCGCGGTGGCGGCGATCGCCGCTTTCTTCAGGAATGACCTTCGAAGCATGTCGCTCTCCTTACTATGGGACTCAGACCCGATGCAGCAACGGAAAAATGACGCGAGGAATCCGCTTCTTGTGGATGACAAGGGATTGCCCCCGTTTCATCGCGCTTCGTTCTCCGGAAACCCCTGTGGCAGTGATTCGCACATTAGTCGCCCGGAGTCAACTGCGGGTCCGCAATGCCGGCACGCGCCCGGAGGCGCGACGGTCGGCCTCGGAACGGGGCCCCGCGAATTCGGCTAGAGTGACCGGCAACGAGGCTTAGAGGCTCATCGCGTCCCATGGCCCGTATCGCGGTCGGCGGCTTCCAGCACGAGACCAACACCTTCGTCCGGCTGCCTGCGACGATGGCTGATTTCGAGGCGCCCGATGCATGGCCGGGCCTGGTGCGGGGTGCCGATCTGCCCGACGCGGTCCGAGGCATCAATCTGCCGGCCGCGGGATTCATCCATGAGGCCGTCGCAGCCGGCTGCCGGATCGAGCCGCTGGTGTGGTGCTCAGCCCAGCCCTCCGGCCGGGTCACGCGCGATGCGTACGAGCGGGTCTGCGCGATGCTGCTCGACGGGCTCGGCGCCTGCAATTCGCTCGACGCGGTGTATCTCGACCTGCACGGTGCGATGGTCGCGGAGCACGTCGACGACGCTGACGGCGAACTGCTCGAGCGCGTGCGCAGGCGGGTGGGGCCTGACGTTCGCATCGTCGCGAGCCTCGATTTCCACGCCAACGTCTCACCGCGCATGGTCGCCGCCGCCGATGCGCTGCTCGGCTACCGTACGTATCCCCACGTCGACATGGCCGAAACCGGTGCGCGCGCTCATGCGTTGCTGCAACAGGTCCTCGAGCGGCCCGTCCGGGCCCGTGCGCGGCGCGCCCTGCCATTCCTGATTCCGCTGACCTCCCAGTGCACGCTGATCGAGCCGATGCACTCGCTGATGTCGGAGCTCGAAGGCGCGCGCACGCCTGGTGTCACCTCGATGAGTTTCTTTCCCGGCTTTCCGGCCGCGGACGTGGCCGAGTGCGGTCCGAGCATCGTGGCCTTCGGGACCGATGCAGCGGCGGTCGACCGTAAGGTCGATGCCCTCTCGGCCGCCGTGCTCGAGCAGGAGCAGAGATTCGGGCTCGAACTCGTCGGCGTCGAGGAAGCCCTGCGCGAGGCGCAGGCCTGGCGGGGTGATCCCGGACACCCGCTGATCCTGGCGGATACCCAGGACAATCCCGGCGCCGGCGGCAACGCGGACACGACCACGCTGCTGAAGGCACTGGTGGCCGCGGACCTGCCGGAGACGCTGGTCGGCGTCATCTGGGACCCGGAGGCCGCGGCAAGGGCGCATGGTGCAGGCGAGGGCGCCGTGGTCGAGCTCGCGCTGGGTGCCCGGACCCGGTTTCCCGGCGAAACGCCGCTGCGTGCCCGCTACCGCGTCGAGCGGCTCGGCGATGGGCGCTTCACCGGGACGGGTCCGTTCTACAGTGGCGGTCGCTTCGAACTAGGGCCCATGGCGCTGCTGAAGCTGGGTCGGGTCCGGATCGTCGTGGCGACGCGCAAGCAACAGGCGGCCGACCAGGCGATGTTCAGGCATCTCGGTGCAGAGCCCGCGAGTGCGAGCATACTGATGCTGAAGAGCTCGGTGCATTTCCGTGCCGATTTCGGCCCGATTGCGGGGCGGGTGCTGCTGGTCGAGGCGCCCGGACCGAACCCCGCCGACCCGGCGATGCTGCCGTTCACCCGACTGCCGCGGGACAAGCGCCTGCGACCCGGTTCGCAGCCGTTGCGGTAGCTGCGTACGCCGCCAGGCTGGCAGCGGGGGCAATAATGCGTGCTTCGCGCCGAGAGGCCGTCGCGAAGCCTTTCATGCAGGGGGGCGAGATGGAACCGAGACAGGTACGCAGTGCAGCCGATGCAAGGGCGATCGTCGCCGAGCGGGCGCTGGATCATGTGAAAGTCGGCGCCTTCGACATCGACGGGATACTGCGCGGCAAGTACATGTCCGCGAAGAAGTTCGACTCGGCGCTGGATGGAGGCTTCGGCTTCTGCGACGTGGTGCTGGGCTGGGACAGCAAGGACCAGCTCTACGACAACGTGCGCTACACCGGCTGGCACACCGGGTACCCGGATGCGGATGTCCGCGTGCTGCCGGAATCCTGCCGCTCGCTGCCCTGGGAGGAGCCGGTGCTGTTCTTTCTCGGGGAGTTCAGCGGCCAGGCGGAGAAGATCTGCCCGCGGGGCCTTCTGAGGCGCGTGCTGGAGCGCGGGCGTCGCATGGGCTATCAGCTCTACGCGGGCTTCGAATACGAGTTCTTCGTGTTCGACGAGACGCCGGACTCCGTGCGGGCCAAGCACTACCGCGACCTGAAGCCGATCGCGCCGGACTATTTCGGCTACTCGGTCATTCGCAACAGCGTATGGAGCGACCTGTACCGGGACCTGCTCGAGAGCTGCGAGAAGATGGACCTGCCGATCGAGGGGCTGCACGAGGAGACCGGGCCGGGCGTGATGGAAGCCGCGCTCGCTGCCGACGACGGCCTCGCCGCGGCGGACAAGGCTGCGCTGTTCAAGACGTTTGCGAAGATCATCGCCCAGCGCCGCGGCCTGATGGCGACCTTCATGGCCAAATGGTCCCCGGACTGGCCCGGCCAGAGCGGGCACATTCACATGTCGCTGCGCGACCCGGCAGGCAGGCCCTTGTTCCACGACGGGGGCGCAGCCGCATGGCATCAGCGACCTGATGCGCTGGTTCCTCGGCGGGCAGCAGCGCCTGATGCCCGAACTGCTGGCCATGGTCGCGCCGACCGTCAACTCCTACACGAGGCTGATACCCGGCTTCTGGGCGCCGACCGATTCGAGCTGGTCAGTGGACAATCGCACGACGGCGCTGCGGGTGATCGGCGGGAGCCCGAAGGCGCAGCGCATCGAATACCGTGTCGCGGCGGCGGACGCGAATCCCTACGTGATCCTCTCGGCGGCCGTCGCATCAGGACTGTGGGGGATCGAGAACCGCGTCGAGCCGGAGCCGATGGTCAAGGGCAACGCTTACGACCACAAGTTCCCGAAGCGCCTGGCGCTGCCGCGCAGCCTCGGGGAGGCCGCGTTGCGGCTCAAGCGGTCGCAAATGGCGCGCGAATGGTTCGGTGACGACTTCGTCGACCACTTCGCTGCGACGCGCGAGTGGGAGGAACGGGAATTCCGGCGCCACATCACGGATTGGGAAATGGCGCGTTACTTCGAGATCATCTGACCATGAGCATCCAGAAGACAATCACTCCCGTGGACGGGACGGTTTATTGCGAACGCAGGCTGGCGGGCGAGGCCGAGCTCGATGAACTGCTCGAGCGCGCCGTGGCGGCGGGCGGCGCGTGGCGTGATACGGACCTGGCAACGCGCGCGGCGATCTGTCGCAGGTTCTGCGACGCGTTCGAGTCCAGGCGCGACGAGATCGCGCTCGAGCTGACCTGGCAGATGGGCCGGCCGCTGCGCTACGCGCCGAACGAGGTACGAGGCACGCTGGAGCGTGCCCGCTACATGATCGAGATCGCCCCGGAGGCGCTGGCCGACGTGGACCCGGGACCAAAGCCGGACTTCCGTCGCTTCGTCCGGCGCGAACCGCTGGGCGTCGTATTCACGATCGCGGCCTGGAACTACCCCTACCTGATCGCAGTGAACAGCGTCGTGCCTGCGATCATGGCCGGCAACGTCGTGCTGCTGAAGCACTCGGCCCAGACGCCGCTGTGCTCGGAGCGCTTCGCCGAGTGCTTTCGCGAGGCCGGGCTCCCGGAGGGCGTCTTCCAGGCCGTACACCTGTCCCACGCGACGACGGAGCGGGCGATACGCGACCCGCGCGTGGACTTCGTCGCCTTCACCGGCTCGGTGGCCGGTGGTCACGCGGTGCAGCGGGCAGCGTCGGAGCGATTCATCGGCACGGGGCTGGAGCTCGGTGGCTGCGATCCAGCCTATGTCCGCCACGATGCGGACCTCGGGCACGCGGTCGAGAACCTCATCGACGGCGCATTCTTCAACAGCGGGCAATCCTGCTGCGGCATACAGCGCATCTATGTGCACGAGCGGCTCTACGACGATTTCGTCGCCGGCGCAGTCGAGCTGACCAGGCGCTACGTGCTCGGCGACCCGACCTCGTCCGAGACGACGCTAGGACCGGTCGTCCGGGTGGCGGCGGCCGACGAGATCCGGCGGCAGGTGGCCGCGTCCGTGGCCGCCGGTGCGATCGCATCGATAGACGAGCGGGAGTTTCCCCGCAGCGCCGCAGGCACCCCGTATCTCGCGCCACAGCTGTTGCTCGGTGTCGACCACGGCATGCCTGTGATGAGCGAGGAGATATTCGGCCCGGTCGCCGGCGTGATGAAGGTGTCCTCAGACGAGGAGGCTGTCGCACTGATGAACGACAGCCCCTACGGCCTCACCGCTGCCGTGTGGACCGGCGACGCCGAGGCCGGCATTGCGCTCGGCCGGCGCATAGAGACCGGGACCTGGTTCATGAACCGCTGTGACTACCTGGATCCGGGACTGGCCTGGGTGGGCGTCAAGGACTCGGGCCGCGGCTGCACGCTGTCCAGGGTGGGCTACGAGCATCTCACCCGGCCGAAGTCCTTCCACCTTCGGCTCAGGACCTGAGCACGGAGAACCGCGATGGAACTCAAGGGCAACTGGAACTACCCGACCTCGATCCGCTTCGGGGCCGGCCGGATACGCGAGCTGCCGGAGGCATGCCGCAGTCTCGGCATGCGCAGCCCGCTGCTGGTGACCGATCGCGGCCTGGCCGGGCTGCCGATGATCGACCAGGCGGCCGGCTCGTGCCGCGAGGCTGGACTGCACTGCGGAGTTTTCTCGGACATACAGCCGAACCCGGTCGAGCAGAACATCAGCCTTGGCGTCGCGGCATTTCGCAGCGGCGGCCACGACGGAGTGATCGCGTTCGGCGGCGGCAGCGCGCTTGACGCGGCCAAGGCGATCGCGCTGATGGTCGGGCAGAAGCGCCCGCTGTGGGACTTCGAGGATCGCGAGGACTGGTACACGCGCGTCGATGTGAACGGCATGGCGCCGGTCGTGGCCGTCCCGACGACCGCGGGCACCGGTTCGGAGGTAGGGCGCGCTTCGGTGATCACGGACCTGTCGGATCACACGAAGAAAATCATCTTTCATCCGCGGATGCTGCCGGCGCTGGTGATCGAGGACCCGGAACTGACCGTCGGGCTTCCGGCGCAGGTGACGGCCGCGACCGGCATGGATGCGCTGTCCCACTGCCTGGAGGCCTGGTGCGCTCCGACGTATCACCCGATGGCCGAGGGCATCGCCGCCGAGGGCATGCGCCTGGTGAAGCAGTGGCTGCCGGTAGCGGTCCACGAGCCCGGCAATATCGAGGCCCGGTCGCACATGCTGGTGGCCTCGTCGATGGGAGCGACGGCCTTCCAGAAGGGGCTGGGCGCGATGCACAGCCTCAGTCATCCATGCGGGGCCAACCTCGGCAGCCATCACGGGCTCACCAACGCCGTCGTGATGCCCTACGTGCTCGCCTGGAACCGCAGCGCCATCGAGGAGAAGATGGTTCGTCTGTCGGCATACCTCGGCCTCGGCGACGCCTCGTTCGACGGTTTCCTCGACTGGGTGCTGGCGCTGCGCGCAGATATCGGCATCCCGCAGACGCTCGGCGACATCGGCGTTCGCGAGGAACACGCGGCGGCCTTCGCGCCGCAGGCGCTGGCCGACCCCTCGACCGGCGGCAATCCGGTCGCGATGACGGAGCAGGACTTCCGTGTTCTGTACCTGAACTGCATTCGCGGAAAACTCGAGCGGTGAAAATGCGGAGTCCACGCCGATGATCGACGAGAAGAAACTGGCCCGTGCCACTGCTACGGCGATCCTCGGGATCGACACGCTCTGGGGAGGTGACGTGATGAACCCGTCCGGGACCGGGCGCTTCATCGCGGATTCGTGGTTCTCGGACGAGCGCCTGCCAAGGGCGTACACCCATCCCTCGGCGGCGCGACTTCGCAGCACCGGTGGCGTGATGGCGAAGAAGGTCGATCGCGCCGCCGTGGACGAGTACCTGGCCGCGGTGGACGTGCCGCACGCAATCGCGCAGCTGTCGGAGGCCGCCGCGGTGATGCGCGGCCTGCGCGGTGCGTATCTGCACGGCCTGGGCGAGTGCCTGTTCGTGATGTGGGACCTGGTGCAGGAGATCCTGGGCCGCGGGCCGGCCGTGCCTTACGAGCGCTGCGTGATCGCGTCGACCGGCGCGCCACCCGCGCCGTCGCAACCCGCCGCCAGGCGCCAGCGGGTCGCCGAGCTGCTGCGTGCACAGGGATACCCCTCGCGCGGGCCGCGCAGGCTGCTCCAGGCCGTGGATGCCTGGCGGGCGGAGCGGATGGTGCCGAAGAAGTCCATTCCGATGCTCGCCGGGGCCTGCATCGCGCAGTTCGATGCCGGGACGCTGCAGCACGTCGTGCCGTACCTGCCACGCGCTTTGCGCGACGTGCCGCGCGCGAACATCCGCTTCCTGCCGATCGAGAATGCCTGGTTCTCGGGCTCGATGAACTACCTGGGACACGCCCGCAACCGTGACCGCTCGCCGCAGTACGAGGCGACCTACGAGATCAACGCGGCGCTGGAGATCTCGGTGCCAGAGTTCATGCAGCTCGTCTCGCACGAGGTCGTGCCGGGCCACGTCACCACCTTCGCATGGATCCAGGCGCTCTACGTGCGCGGCCGGCTCGGTTTCGAGTCGACCATCCAGACCATGAACACCAGGGGCGCCGCGTTGTCCGAGGGCATCGCCAACAACGCGATTCTGATGGCGCATGGCGTACGCGAGGTGGAGGAGCTGCCCGATCCCGACCTGCAGCTCGGCACGCTGCTCGCGCTGCTGCAGGACGATGCGAAGAACCAGTCGTCCTACCTCACCTGGGAGCTGGGCTGGCCCGTCGAGAAGGTGAGGGCGACGCTGCGGGCCGAGTTCCTGGTTTCCGAGGAGCGCGCGGACAAGCTCTCCGGGGCCTGGGGTCGCCATCCGCTGCTCGGGCGCATGTACCTGCCCGCGTATCGCGCCGGCACCGAGAAGGTCGCCCGGCTGCGCCGCAGCCATGCGCCCGAGGTGATCCTGCCGGCGCTGTATGGTGCCCGCGGACTCGTCGACCTGGTCACGATCGACCAGGTCCTGCAATCGTCGGGCGGTCGAAGGCGTTGATTGGTCACTTGATTAATTTAATCGATTGATTAAAATTTCCCGTCATGGGTGTGACGGGCCAGCCGCTCGAGATCCAGCCGCCGCGGGGCGACGCCACGCGCGAGGCGCTGCTCGCGGCTGCGATGGCGGTCTTCGCCCGTGACGGCTTCGACGCCGCGAGCACGCGTCGAATCGCCACTGCTGCAGGCGTGAACCAGGCGCTGATCGGCTACCACTTCGGCGGCAAGCAGGGCCTGTACCTCGCGGTCTTCGACCAGATCGCCGGACGGGTCCGCGAGCGAATCGAGCCCCACGTTCACGAACTCGAGTCGCTGCTCGGGCAACCGGACACGGCCCGAGGCGCGAAGGTGCGGCGGGCGATCTACCTGCCGGCGCTGCAGTCGATCACCGACCGGATGCTTGCGCTGCTGCTCAGCCCGGAGACCGAGGACTGGTCCGCGTTGATCCTTCGCGAGCAGGCACGGCCCACTGCCGCGTTCGACCGGCTCTACGACGGCTTCATGGGTCGGATGCTCGCGCTGCTGACCGAGCTCGTGCTGCGTCTGCGCGGCGACGGTGACAAAGCCGCGGCGCGTCTCGCAGTCGTCTCCGTCTACGGACAGCTGATCGTCTGGCGGGCGGCGCGCGCCGGCGTGATGCGGCACCTCGGCTGGACCAGGCTGACCGGGCGCGAGCTCGCGATGGCGCAGCGCAGCCTGCGGGAGAGCATTGCCGCCCAGTTGACCGCGCGAGGAATCGACGCATGAGCACCCGAAGCAAGTTGGTGGTGGTCGTACTGCTCGTCGCGATGGCAGCCGGGTCCTATCTGTTTTTCCGTCAGCATGAGTCGAACGACGGCGAGCTCGTTCTGTACGGCAACGTGGACGTGCGCGAGGTCGAGCTCGCGTTCCGTCGGGACGGGCGGCTCGCGAGCATGTCCGCGGAGGAGGGCCGGGCCGTACGCAAGGGCGAGCTGCTGGCCGAACTCGACCCGCAGCCCTATCGAGAGTCGCTTGCGGTGGCCGAGGCCGAGCTCAGGGCGGCCGAGGCCGAGCTGCTGAAGCTCGAACGCGGCAATCGCACCCAGGATATCCGGCGTGCCGAGGAGGCCGTGCGCCAGGCCGAAGCCGTGTTCCAGCGGACGGAGAGCGAATTCCGCCGGCAGGCGGGACTCGCGGTCAACCGCAACACCAGCGAGCAGGCGCTCGAAGCCGCCAGGACCGCGAGGGACGAGGCTGCCGCGGCGCTCTCCGGCGCGCGACAGACGCTCTCGCTGCAGAGGGAAGGTGCACGCAGCGAGGACATCGCGGCCGCAGAGGCGCGCGTCGCCGCAGCCGAGGCCACGCGCGCACAGGCTGTCACTGCGCTCGAGGACACGAAGCTCCTGTCACCGGCCGACGCCACGGTGCTCGCTCGCGTACGTGAGCCCGGCAGCATGGTCGGAAGCCGGGACGCCGTGTACACGCTGTCGCTCAGGGACCCGGTCTACGTCCGGGCCTATGTGAGCGAGCCACAGCTCGGACGGGTCGCGCCGGGCGCGTCGGTTCGCATCCGCACGGATTCCTCGGGGAAGGTCTACCAGGGTCACGTCGGCTTCATCTCTCCTCGCGCCGAGTTCACGCCCAAGTCGGTCGAGACCACGGACCTGCGTACCGATCTCGTCTACCGGCTGCGCATCGTGGTCGAGGACGACGACGAGGGCCTGCTGCAGGGCATGCCGGTCACGGTGGAAGTCGACGCGCCGCCCGCGCACGAGGACTGAGCGATGTGCCCCGCCAGTGGCGAGACGCCTGCGGTCGAGCTCGCAGGCGTATGCAAGCGTTTCGGCGGACTCGAGGCGCTCGAGGGCATCGACGGTCGCATGCTCGCCGGCCAATTGACCGGGCTGGTCGGACCCGATGGTGCGGGCAAGACGACGCTGATGCGGCTGATGGCGGGGCTGATGGCGCCGACGGCCGGAAGCATCACCGTCGCCGGTCTCGACGTGGTACAGGATGCGGCCAGGCTCCCGCAGCACGTGGGCTACATGCCGCAACGCTTCGGACTGTACGAGGACCTCTCGGTGCTGGAGAACCTCCGGCTCTATGCCGAATTGAGGGGCCTCGAGCCCGGCTCGCATCGGGAGACCTTCGACAGCTTGCTGGACTTCACGCGCCTCGGGCCGTTCACCGAACGGCTCGCTGGCCGGCTCTCCGGCGGGATGAAGCAGAAGCTCGGCCTGGCCTGTGCGCTGATGGGCCGTCCCGAAGTGCTGCTTCTCGACGAGCCCGGCGTCGGCGTCGATCCGGTCAGCCGGCAGGAACTGTGGCGTATGGTCGCGGCGCTCAAGCAGCAGGGAATCGCGGTCGTCTGGGCCACCGCCTATCTCGACGAGGCCGAGCGCTGTGACTCGGTGCTGCTGCTGAACGAGGGCCGGCTGGCTTACTCGGGGCCCCCGGGCGACCTGACCGCGCGGCTTGCGGAGCGCAGCTTCCTGCTCGTCGCGCCGCGGATCGACCGCAGGCAGCTGCTGTCGCAGGCGCTGGACCGACCGGCCGTCTGCGATGGTGCGATCCAGGGCAGTGCCGTGCGGGTGCTGCTGCGCGAGGGTGCACCCGTTGCGGCACTCGATGAGCTCGCCGGCGGCGCGGGCGCACAGCTGGTGCCCGTTGCCCCGCGGTTCGAGGATGCGTTCGTGGACCTGCTCGGCGGCGGCCCGGGTGGCACCTCGGCCATCGCCGAGAGGATGAGTCCGGTTTCGCTCGCTGCGGAAACCGCCGTGGAATCCCGCGGACTCACGAAGCGCTTCGGCGACTTCACCGCTGCTGACGACGTCAGTTTCGAGGTCCCGAGGGGCGAGATCTTCGGCCTGCTCGGACCGAACGGGGCCGGCAAGTCCACGACCTTCAAGATGCTCTGCGGCCTGCTGCGACCGAGCGCAGGCGAGGCGCAGGTCGCCGGTCACGACCTGCATCACGCGCCCAGCAGGGCGAAGCGCCAGCTCGGCTACATGGCCCAGAAGTTCTCGCTCTATGGCCTGCTGTCGGTCAGGCAGAACCTCGAGTTCTCGGCCGGCGTCTACGGGCTCAACGGCGCGCTGAAGCGCGAACGCATCGAGGAGATGGTGGAAACGCTGCAACTGCAGCGCTTCATGGAGGCGGCGCCGGATCAGCTGCCACTCGGGTTCAAGCAGCGACTCGCGCTCGCCTGTGCGCTGATGCATCGGCCGCCCGTGCTGTTCCTGGACGAGCCGACCTCCGGCGTCGACCCGATCACGCGCCGGGAGTTCTGGACCCACATCAACGGCCTGGTGCGACGCGGTGTGACCGTGCTGGTCACGACGCACTTCATGGACGAGGCGGAGTACTGCGACCGCGTCGCGCTGATGTACCGCGCAAGACTGATCGCGCTCGACACGCCTGACCGCCTGAAGGCTGCGGCCGCGGCGCCGGGCCAGGAGGCGACGATGGAGGACGCCTTCATCCGGCTGATCGAACAGGCTGACGAGCGCGATGCGTCCCGCGAGCCCCGGGAGGCCGCATGAGCGGACGCCCCGCAACCAGGTCCCTCGCGGTGCGGCGGCTCGCTGCGCTGGTACGCAAGGAGAGCCTGCAGGTGCTGCGGGACCCGTCGGCCATCCTGATCGCTTTCGTGCTCCCGGTGCTGCTGCTGTTCCTGTTCGCCTATGCGGTGTCGCTGGATCTTCGCAAGGTCCCGATCGGCGTCGTGCTCGAGTCCGACGGTGCGTCGGCGCGCTCGCTTGCCGCCGCCTACGGCGCCACCCGGTACTTCCGCGTCACGCCGGCCCGCGACCGTCGTGAGCTCGAGGCCGCCCTGGTGGCGGGCGAGCTGCGGGGGTTCGTCGTGATACCGCAGGACTTCGAGCGGCGCCTGCGAGGTTCAGGCGTGGAACCGCTGGTGCAGGTGATCACCGACGGCTCGCAGCCCAACACCGCGAATTTCGTCGCCGGGTACGCCGAGGGTGTGATCACGCAGTGGGCCGCTTCGAGGAACATGGCTCCGCAGGCACTGGTCGAGCTGCGCCCGCGATTCTGGTTCAACCCGGAGATCGAGAGCCGCAGGTTCCTGGTGCCCGGTGCGATTGCGATCGTGATGACGATGATCGGCACGCTGCTCACCGCGCTGGTGGTCGCGCGCGAGTGGGAGCGCGGCACGATGGAGGCGCTGCTGTCGACGCCTGCACAGGTGCCGGAGATCCTGGTCGGCAAGCTGCTGCCGTACTTCGCGCTCGGCCTCATCGCGACGCTGGGCTCGGCGATGCTCGCGCTGCAGGTCTTCGACGTCCCGTTGCGGGGCTCATGGTCCATGCTGCTGCTGCTGTCTGCCGTGTTCCTCGCACCGGCCCTCGGCCAGGGACTGCTGATCTCCTCGATCGCGCGCAACCAGTTCATCGCCGCGCAGGCGGCACTGTTCTCCGGATTCCTGCCGGCCTTCCTGCTGTCGGGATTCCTGTTCGAGATCGACTCGATGCCGGCCGTGATCCAGGCCATCACCCGGGTCGTGCCCGCACGCTACTTCATCGCCGCGCTGCAGACGGTGTTCCTGGCCGGCGACGTGTGGGCGGTGATGATTCCCAACATGCTCGCGATGCTCGCGATCGGGGCCGTGTTCTTCGGGCTCGCACGCGTCCGGTTTCGCAAGAGCCTGGACCGCTGAGCCGTGGACTTCTCGCTGACCCGGCTGCGTGCCCAGGTGGTCAAGGAGCTGCTGAGCATCCTCCGTGATCCACGCGCGCGCGCGATACTGGTGTTTCCGCCGCTGATGCAGCTGTTCGTGTTTTCGTTCGCGGCGACGCTCGAGGTCCGCAACGCCCCGGTTGCAGTGTATGACCGCGACGGCGGCCGGTGGTCGCAGGAGTTCGTCGCCAGCCTCGGCGCCGCAGGCTTCGTGGGCGAACTCACCAGCCTGCAGAGCCCGGCCGAATTGCGGCAGGTGATCGAGCGGCGCCGGGCGCTGCTCGCCATCGACATCCCGGAGACCTTTTCGCGGGACATTGCCGCAGGCCGCCCGGCCACGCTGCAGGTCATCGTGGACGGTCGCCGTGCCAACTCAGGCCAGGTCGCGCTCGGCTACGTGGACAGCCTCGCTCGCCGGCTTGGCGCAGGGCTGCAAACGGCAGATTCAGCGGGTGACGGGCCGGTAGCGGTGCGTCACTGGTTCAACCCCAACCTGGTCTACCAGTGGTTCGTCGTGCCGAGTCTGGCCGGGATACTCGCGATGCTGACGTCGCTGGTCGTCACTGCGCTGTCGATCGCCCGCGAGCGCGAGCTCGGCACTTTCGACCAGCTGCTCGTCTCGCCGACCACGCCGATGGAGATCATCGTCGCGAAGACCGTGCCCGGGCTCGTGATCGGCTGGACGCTCGGCATGTTCATGGTGGCCGCCGGCGCACTGGTGTTCGGCGTGCCGTTCACAGGCTCGCTCGCACTGCTGGTGCCGACGCTGCTGCTGTTCATACTGTCGAACGTCGGCATCGGACTGATGATCTCCTCGGTCTGCGCCACCCAGCAGCAGGCGATCCTCGGGACCTTCGCCGCGGCCGTGCCGATGGTGCTGATGTCGGGTTTCGCGACGCCGGTCGAGAACATGCCGCCCCCGCTGCAGTGGCTGGCCGAGGCCATACCGCTCAAGCATTTCCTGAGCATCGTGCAGGGGACTTTTCTCAAGGCCTGGCCAGTGGCGGACGTCGCGGCCGCCGCCTGGCCGATGGCCGTGACCGGTATCGTGACGCTGGGCGTGGCGACCGTGCTGGTTCGCAGCCGGCTGCAGTGACAACCGGCTGCGGCCAGGCGCGGTGTCTGGTCAATTGATGCGCGTGATGCGGCCCTCTCCACCGAACGGATAGTCGCCCGCCGTTATCGTGCCGCCGAGCCCCTGCTCGATGTAGTTCGCGAGAGACTGCTGGTATGTAACGCCCAGCGTGGTGAACGGCGCACCGCGATAGGGGTACTGGTCGCCGCCCTTCGCGAGGAAGTCGATGGTCGCGACATTCAGCGCCGGCCCGTTCTGCACGACGCCACCGAGCACGATCGGCGTTCCGTCGTCGAGAACGACGTCCACGATCCGGCTGCCGGGCGTCAGCACCAGGCCGTTGCCGTCGAGCACCTGTGGCGTGCCATCGGCGTCCCAGACCAGCGAGAATCCGGCCACCTGCGCGAAGCGTCCATCCCTGAACTCGACGCGGGAAACAGCATTCTCGAGTATCTCCTTGAACTGCGCCCGTGGAATGCCGGCGACGAGCGTGGTGAAGTTCGGGAATGGCAGCATGTCGAACGTATCGAGCTCGGTGACCGGACCCGCCGGGATGACAGAGTCGTTGCGGATCCCGCCGCCGTTCTGCAGTGCGACGTCCGGAACAGGAACGCCGAAGGCCGGCGCGAGTTGCCGGGCCTGCCAGAGCAGCGCGTCGGCGATCAGGTTGCCCTGGTTCGTTTCCCGCGTGCGAACGTTGTTGCGCACGCCGTCGAGGTCGACCTGGCTGTTGCCGATGGCGTTCGAGGCGAGGTCCTGGAGACCGGCGACGACGGGATCTGTCACCATCGCCTGGAGAAAGGGATCGGGCTCGACAGCGTCGGGATTCAAGCCACCCGCGACGCGCACCGGTCCGCTCTGCGTGTCGATCTTCACGAGGCGCCCCTGGCGGTCGAAACCGGCCATCAGCCGACCGACGTACTTGTAGTTGCCGGCGGTGGTAACTACCGGGATCTGCGCTCCGTCGCGGTCCTGGGCCGTGAGCGGGTAGGGTCCGTCCACGGTGTCGCCAGGCACAAGAAGGTCGGAGGGATTGGCGAGAACCTCGTCGCCGCCGCCCGCGATCATGATGTCCACGCCGGAGAGCAGCGGTGCCAGTGCGAGGTCCTCCTGCACGCTCTGCAGATGGGAGACGACCACGATCTTGTTGATTCCGCGGCGAGTCAGCTGGTTGATCTCGCCCTGCACCGCCGTCGCGACGTCGCCGACGACCACGCGGCGCGGACTGGAAATGAACGGCAGCGCGGGCGTAGTGGCGCCGATGACGCCGATCAGCTCCCCCCGCTCCTTGATGACGATGCTCTTCGCGAGCCGACCCTCGTCCACGTAGGCCTGCAGGCGGGGCTCACCGCTGAACTCCAGGTTGGCCGACAGGTACGGTACCGGGTTCGCGTAGCCCGAGATGAAGTCGGCAAGGATGTCCGGGCCGAAGTCGAAATCGTGGTTGCCGAGGATGATCGCGTCGTAGCCGATCTGGTCCAGCGCGATCGTGTCGTAGAAGGGCACGCCCTTCTCGACGCCGACGTTGAACTCCGGTCCCGCCAGGAAATTGTCGCCCGAGGAAAGCATGATCACTCCGCGCTTTCCGCCCCGCTGCGAAGTCGGGCGGGGACCGTTCAGTGCCTGGCGCTTGAGCTGGTCCACGAGCGTCTTGAATCGCGCCGCGCCGCCGAAGTCCTCGAGACCCGGGCCGGCGTCGATGAGCTGCGATTCACCGTCGTTGTTATGCAGCACCGTGAGCCAGAAATCTACCGGTTCGGCGCCTTTGCCCGGCGCGGCTGTAGCGGCGGCGGAGAAGGCCAGCACCGCGACGGTGCTGATGAACAACCTGTTGAGCATGGCTTGATCCCCTGGGTCTGCGTTGCTGCGGAGAACCTCCAGCCTAGGGGCCATGTCTTTCAGGAAGGTTTCAGTTCGATGATACGAACATGGACCGCCGGGCCGCGCACAGGCACCACGAGGCGCTGCCGCGACCTGTGCATGTCGCGTTGCAGGGCTGACAGCCCGTGCGCGCTGGGCTAGCCTAAGCAAGAATGCTGCCGTCATCAGCACGAATCCGCCGAGCTCGCGCCCGGTCGGGATCCGGCGAGCGGACACGGCGCCGCTCGCTTGCTGCCCCTTTCACTGGAGGCTTTTCAGGTGACTGATTTCCTGGACATGGTCCTGCTGGCGCGGCTGCAGTTCGCGTTCGTGGTCTCGTTCCACATCATCTTCCCCTCGTTCACGATCGGGCTGGCGAGCTACCTCGCCGTGCTCGAGGGACTGCACCTGCGAACCGGGCGCGAGATCTACATGGACCTCTACCGGTTCTGGGTCAAGATCTTCGCGGTCTCGTTCGGCATGGGCGTCGTCTCCGGGCTCGTGATGAGCTACCAGTTCGGCACGAACTGGAGCCTGTTCTCGGAGAAGACCGGCAACGTGCTGGGACCGCTGCTCGGCTACGAAGTGCTCACGGCGTTCTTCCTCGAGGCTTCCTTCCTCGGGATCATGCTGTTCGGCCGCAGCAAGGTGGGCCCGACGCTGCATTTTGCCTCGACCTGCATCGTCGCGGTCGGAACGCTGATCTCCGCGTTCTGGATCCTCGCGGCCAACAGCTGGATGCAGACGCCGGCGGGCTATGAGATCCGGGACGGCATCTTCTACGCGACGGACTGGCTCGAGGTGGTATTCAACCCGTCGTTTCCCTACCGCTTCACCCACATGGTGCTCGCGGCCTACCTGACCACTTCGGTCGTCGTTGCTTCTGTCGCCGCGCTGCACCTGCTGCGGGGCATCCAGCCTGCGCATGCGCACATCATGTTCAAGATGGCGATAGGTTTCCTGGTGGTCGTCGTGCCGCTGCAGATCATCGCGGGTCACGAGCACGGAGCCAACGTCTACGAGCACCAGCCGGCCAAGCTGGCCGCGATGGAGGGTCACTGGGAAACCTGGGACGGCAATGCGCCGCTCGTGCTGCTCGGCATGCCGAACGAGCAGACCGAGCAGAACGACCACGCGCTTGAAATTCCGGACATCGGCAGCTGGATCGTCACTGGTTCGTTCGACGGCAGGATCCGCGGCCTCAAGGAGTGGCCGGCCGAGGAGCGCCCGCCGGTGGCCATCGTATTCTGGAGCTTCCGGATCATGGTGGGTATCGGGCTGCTGATGCTGTTCATCGGCTACGTCGGGGCATTCCTGCTCTGGCGCACGGACATCACCAGGCACACGCTTTTCCTGCGGCTGTGTTTCCTGAGCGGTCCGCTCGGCTTCGTCGCGGTGATCACCGGCTGGATCACGGCCGAGGTCGGCCGTCAGCCCTATACCGTGTACGGGCTGCTGCGGACCGTGGACTCTGTATCGCCGGTGACGGCGGAAGCGGTCGGCACCTCGCTGATCGTGTTCGTGTTCGTCTACGCAATCGTGTTCACCGCGGGCTCCTACTATCTCTTCAAGCTCGCCTGGGCCGGTCCCGAGCAGGGCGAGGCGCCGCCACCACAGAGGCCGAAGCTCGCGACCTGGATGGCACCGGAGGAGTCCGCGACTTCGCCGGCGGCACCACGGGCTGGCGGCTGAGGAGGGATGACCATGGAATTCATCGACCTGCCGATGGCCTGGGCCTTCCTGCTCGCCGTCGCCGTGTTCCTGTACGTGCTGCTGGACGGCTTCGACCTCGGCGTCGGCATCCTGTTTCCGTTCGCCGAGAAGGACGAGGACCGCGACGTGATGATGAACAGCGTCGCACCTGTCTGGGACGGCAACGAGACCTGGCTGGTGCTTGGCGGCGGCGGGCTCTTTGCCGCATTCCCGAAGGCCTACGCGGCGCTGATGCCCGCGGTGTACATGCCGATCGGCTTCATGTTGATCGCGCTGATCTTCCGCGGCGTGGCCTTCGAGTTCCGCTTCAAGGCGACCGGCTCCGGCCGCCGCCTCTGGGACCAGGCCTTCCACTGGGGATCGGTGGTCGCGACCTTCGCCCAGGGGCTGGTACTCGGTGCGATGGTCCAGGGAATCACGCTGACGGACGGCCGCTTCACGGGCGGCATGTTCGACTGGCTGACACCGTTTTCGTTCGTCACCGGCTGCGCGCTGGTCTGGGGCTACGCACTGCTCGGCGCGGGCTGGCTGGTGATCAAGACCGAAGGTCGGCTGCAGGACTGGAGCCGGCGCGTCGGCGTCGCATCCGCAGCGATCACGCTGCTGATGATGATCGTGGTCAGTTTCTGGGTCCCGGCGCTCGATGCCGCGGCAGCCGATCGCTGGGGCTTGCGCTATCCCGAGGTCGACTGGTCGCGCCTGCTGCCGCTCACGCCGGTGCCGATCCTGGTGGCGATCGCCTTCTGGAGGCTGGTCACCGGCCTGCGCGGCAGTGCGACCTATTCGCCGTACCTCTGGACAGTCGTGCTGTTCCTGCTCGGCTACGCAGGACTGCTGATCGGAATCTATCCGTACCTCGTGCCCTACGAGCTGACGATCCACGAGGCGGCGGCTGCCCCGAACGCCCAGGGCCTGCTGCTCGTCGGGGCCGTCGTGATGCTGCCGGTGATTCTGGGCTACACCGCGTACGTGTACTGGGTCTTCCGCGGCAAGGTCACGGCTGGTGCGGGTTACCATTGACGATGCCGCGCGTCGCCAGGCCCGGCGCGATCGCTGGCGCCGGTTGGCGTGGTTCGCCGCGCTGTATCTGGCCGGCCTCGGCGCGATGCTGGTCGTCGCGTACCTGCTGAAGGCGCTGATCCCGGGCGCATGAGGCGACCCGGCTGCGGCCGCTGCCGCTGCCGCGATCTGCCGCAGTGCAGCATCCGGGCGTCCGCCCGCGCGCGTTCGAACTATTCCGGATGGTCAAGACGCGCCGGCGCGAATATATTCACAAACCCTTATATGCGCCGCTGGAATCCCCTTTCCTCGCATGCCCGGAGAGCCCCTATGAAGAAAGTCACCCGCAAAGAGCGTGGCCTGTTCGAACTCTATGCCGAAGATCCCGAGCGCGCAGACCGGCTCGTGTTCGGCCGAGTGGCGGACTCCAACCGGCGTGGCTTCCTGAAGGGCGCCGGCCTCGCGGCGATGGCGGCGGCCGTCGGCGCGCAGATCCCGTTCCATCGCAACTTCCCGGCCGGGTTCATACCCTCGGCACTCGCCGAGGGCACGGCTGATCTCGTGCTCGACGGCAAGGACGGCCTCGTGATCCTGGGCGACCGCCCGCTCAATGCCGAGACACCGGCGCATTTGCTCGACGACGACGTGACACCGAACAGCCGGCACTTCGTGCGCGACAACGGCTTGCGGCCTGAGATGGCCGAGAACATGGACGCGAGCGACTGGACCTTGACCGTGGATGGCGAGGTGGACCAGCCATTGACGCTGACTCTCGACGAGCTGAAGCGTCGCTTCAAGCCGGTGAAGCTGGCGCTGCAGCTCGAATGCGGCGGCAATGGTCGCGCCAGCTTCAATCCACCGGCCAAGGGCAACCAGTGGACCGTCGGGGCCATCGGCAACGCCGAATGGACGGGCGTGCGCTATCGCGACGTGCTCGAGGCCGCCGGCTTGCGCAAGAGCGCGGTGTACACCGGGCACTACGGCTACGACATGCATCTCTCGCGCGATGCCAGCAAGATCCCGATCTCGCGCGGCGTACCGATCGCGAAGGCCATGGAGCCACACTCGATCATCGCCTACGAGATGAACGGCGAGCCGATCCCGAAATATCACGGCTTCCCGGTACGAACGGTATGTCCGGGCTGGCCCGGATCGACCTCGCACAAGTGGCTGCAGCGCATCTGGGTGCGCGACGTCGTGCACGACGGACCGAAGATGGAAGGCGACTCCTACCGCGTGCCGCGATTCCCGGTGGCACCGGGCGCTGAGGTGAGCAAGGAGGACTTCCGCATCATCGAGTCCATGCCGGTCAAGTCTCTGATCACTTCGCCCGAGAGCGGCAGCACCGTGGCCGGGCGCAAGCTTGCGGTGCGCGGCCATGCCTGGGCCGGCGATCACGACGTCCGCGAAATGCACGTCAGCATCGACTTCGGCGCGACCTGGCAGAAGGCGAAGCTCGAGCGGCCGCGCAACAGGTACTCCTGGCAGCGGTGGTCCGCGGAGCTCAGCTTCCCGTCCGAGGGCTACTACGAGGTCTGGGCGCGGGCGACCGACGATCGCGGAATATCGCAACCCTTCGCAGTGGCATGGAATCCGAAGGGCTATCTCGCGAACGCGATGCACCGGATCTCGGTGACGGTCGCATGAGGCTGTCCGTCCACCTGGCCTTCGCGGTGCTCGCCGGCATCGCGATTTCCTCGGCTGATGCTGCGGCTGGCGATCCCGAGGCGGGCGCGAAGGCATTCGTGGTCTGCGGTGCCTGTCACTCGGTGTCGCCCGACGGTGCGGCACTGATTGGCCCGAACCTGCACGGCGTGGTCGGGCGTGAGGTGGGCAGCGTGGCCGGGTTCGACTATTCGCCTGAACTCAAGGCGGTCGGCGGGGCCTGGACGCCGGAGCGCATCGATCGCTTCCTGGCGGACCCGAATGCATTCGCGCCGGGCACCCGCATGGGCCTCGTGGGCATCGCCGACCCCGTCGAACGCGCTAACCTGGTCGCCTACCTCGGCAGCCTCAAGGCTGGAGGTCCGCCCGTGGCAGCGGCGCCGCTCCCGGATTTCGGCGACGACTGGCCGGCCGGGCCGGGCCAGGCCGAGACCGGCGTGCTCTGCAACTCCTGCCATTCGCTCGCGATCGTCAAGCAACAGCAGCTGTCGCGCGAAACCTGGGACGAGCTGCTCGTATGGATGGTCGAGGAACAGGGCATGGCCGAGCAGATCCCCGAGCGACGGGACCTGATTCTCGATTACCTGGCGACGCACTTCGGCGCTCCGTAGCCGCCGCGGCCTGCACGGGCCCCGTGCCGCCGGCGCGGCGCAGACGCGGCCTCAGCCGGCTGGCGGCTGGCCGGCGATCGGCTCGAACGTGACCACGTGATCGGTGGCCAGCCGAAGGCCGATGTGCTCTCCGACGTGGTGGTCGTGGTGGCTGGGTACGAGTGATAGCACGCGACGCCCGCTCGGGAGCTCGAGCGTGTAGAGAAACTCCGCGCCGCGGAACACGCGCTCGACGACGCGCGCGCGCAGCGGCGCCATATCGTCGTGCACCACGTCGTCCGGCCTCAGCATCACGTCGACTTCGCCGCCGCAGGCCGTGCTCGCGTGGCCCTCGCGCAGCGGCCCGAGCTCGGTCTGCAGCACGCCCCCGCCGCCGCAGCAGGCGGGCAGGAACGAAGCCTGACCGACGAACTCGGCGGCGAATCTCGAGGCGGGCCGGTGATACAGATCGTAGGGCGTGGCCCATTGTTCCAGGCGACCCTCGCGCATCAGCCCTACCTTGTCGGCCAGCGCGAACGCGTCCTCGTGGTCGTGCGTGACGATCAGCGCCGTTGCGCCCAGCGACTTGAGCAACGGTCGCAGCTCCGCCACCAGCCGGCCCCGCAGCGTGACGTCGAGGCTTGCAAATGGCTCGTCGAGCAGCACGGTCGAGGGCTGGGGCGCGAGGGCCCGGGCCAGCGCCACGCGCTGTTGCTGGCCGCCCGAGAGCTGCGAGGGGTAGGCGTCGCCGAAATCCTCGAGGCCGACCAGTCGGAGCATTTCCACCGCGCGTGCGCTGCGCTGCGCCCTACCGAGCTGGTGCAGGCCGAACTCGACGTTGCCGCGCGCCGTCAGGTGTGGAAACAGCGCGAGGTCCTGGAACACGAAGCCGATCTCGCGCAGGTGCGGCGGCAGTTGCACGCCGGGTCCGGTGAGGATCCTGCCGCGCGAGATTATGCGGCCGGAGTCGATCGCCTCGAATCCCGCGATGCAGCGCAGCGTCGTCGTCTTGCCGCAACCGCTGGGCCCGAGCAGGCAGGCGATTTCGCCTTGCTCGAGCGCGAAGCTGACGCCGTCGATCGCGAGGCGCGAGCCGAGCCGCCGGGATGCATCGAGGACTTCAAGCCACATGTGTCACCCGCCTCGAGAGCAGCACGACCGGCACGATGCCGACGGCGACGATCATCACGGAGGGGAGGGCTGCGCGGGTCCACTCGCCTTCGGCGGTCATCTCGAACACGCGCAGCGCGAGCGTCTCGAAGCCGAATGGCCGGGTCATCAGCGTGATGGGCAGTTCCTTCATCAGGTCGACGAATACCAGCACGCCGGCAGCGAGCAGGCTGCCCCGCAGCAGCGGCAGGTGTACGCGCCTCAAGCGGGTCGCCCCGCGTACGCCGAGTATCTCGGCGGCCTGGTCGAGGTTGCCATGGATCCGTGCGAGGCCGCTCTCCACGGGCCCGGCCCCGACGGCCAGGAAGCGCGCCAGATAGGCGATGAACATCGTGAGCAGCGTACCCTGCAGGAAGAGCTGTGGCGCCGATGTCCCGAGGATCGTGTCGAGCCGCTGCTGCAGCCAGTTGTTGATTCCAGCCACCGGCGCAAAGAGCCCGACCGCCAGCACCGTGCCAGGAATCGCGTAGCCGATGGTCGCCACGCGACCGAGCCCGCTAAGCCAGCGACTCGCATTCCCCCGCAGCGCGTAGCCAAGCACCAGCGCTGCCGCGACGACCACCAGCGCGCCGGAGACCGCGACCAGCACGCTGCGGCCTGCGAAGGCCCAGTACCGCGAGTCGAGATCAGTGGCCGCATGCTGCATGGACCAGTGCAGCAGCTGCGCCATCGGCAATATGAAGGCGGCCGACAGCACGGCCAGCGCGGCTGCGGTCGCCGCGATTGCGCTGGCACCCTCGAGCCGCTCGCGAGGCAGGCCGAGGCGAGCGGCCCGGTCACTTGCGAAGCCCCGGCCTCCGCGCAGCATCCGCTCGAGCCCGGTGCCGCCGAGCGCGAGCAGCGCGAGTACCGCCGCCATCTGCAGCGCCGCGGAAATGGAGAACATGCCGAACCAGGCGCGATAGATGGCGGTCGTGAACGTGTCGACGTTGAGCGCCGCGACCACGCCGAAGTCTGCCAGCGTCTCCATGCACACCAGCGCGACGCCGGCCGCGATCGCCGGTCGCGCCACCGGCAGCACGGCCTTGCGGAAGGCCGCGGCGCGCCCGAGGCCCAGCGACTGTGCGACCTCCAGGCCACGCGACCCCGCAGTCTCGAACGCGACGCGCGCCAGCATGTAGACATAGGGGTAGAGGCAAAGGGTCAGCACCAGGGCGGCTCCGCCGAGCGAGCGGATCGCCGGAAGGCGCAGGCCCTGGCCGAGTTGCTCGCGCAGCCAGCTCTGCATCGGTCCGGCATAGTCCAGCGCTCCTGCGAACACGACCGCGAGCACGTAGCCCGGCACCGCCAGCGGCAGCAGCAGTGCCCAGCTGAAGAAGCCGCGACCGGGGAACTCATGGGCCGCGACGAGCCAGGCGAGCGTAGTGCCGAGGATCGCCGTGGCGGTGCCGACGATCGCGAGCAGCAGCGCGGTGTTGACCGCGACCCGGGGCAGCACGTGCTGCAACTGGTGCTGCCAGACCTCGGTGGCGGGCGACAGCCAGGCGGCCGCCGCCGAGAACAACGGCAGCAAGGCCGGCACCGCGAGCAGCGCCACCGCAATGGCGGCTGCGAACCGTGGCGGCGGACCGGGCATGCCTCAGCGGTAGCCGGCGCGGTCCATCAGGCGGACCGCGGCAGGCTGCAGCCGCCCGGCTTCCGCGACGTTGATCAGGCTCGGCTCGAAGTCACCCCAGGACTTCACCAGCGGGTCGACCGGGGCCGCCGGGTTCGCCGGGAACTCCATGTTGACGGCGGCGAAGTGCTGCTGTGCGGCGCCGGCCGACAGCCACTCGAGGAACCGCGTCGCCGCTACCTCGTTGCGTGAATGCGCCACGACACCGGCGCCGGAGATGTTGACGTGAACCCCGCCTGCGCCCTGGTTCGCCCAGAAGAGCTTTACCGGGAAGTCGGGGCGCTGCTTCTGGATGCGGCCGTAGTAGTAACTGTTGACGATTCCCACGTCGCACTGTCCGGCGGCGATCGCCTCGAGCAGTTGCGTGTCGTTCGCGAACACGTCCGTGGCAAGGTTGCCGACCCAGCCGCGGACCACCTGCTCCGTCTTGGCCTCACCGTGCTCGGCAATCATCGTCGCCACCAGCGACTGGTTGTAGACCTTCTTCGAGGTACGAAGGCACAGCCGTCCCTTCCACTCGGGCCCCGCCAACGCCTCGTAGGTGCTGAGCTCGGCGGGCTCGACCCGCTGCGTGCTGTAGGCGATCGTCCGGGCCCGCATCGAGAAGCCGAACCAGCGATTGCCAGGGTCTCGAAGGTGCGCCGGGATGTTGCGCTTCAGGATCGCCGAGTCGACCGGGCGCAGCAGACCGCGTTCGGCTGCATTCCACAGCTCGCCTGCGTCCACCGTCATCAGCAGGTCGGCGGGCGTGTTGCGGCCTTCGGCCGACAGTCGCTCGATCAGCATCGCGGCATCGCCGGTCGCGAAGTCTATGTCGACGCCGGTTTCTCGCGAGTAGGCCTCGAAGATCGGCTTGACCAGCTGCTCGTTGCGAGCCGAGTAGACGACCAGCGTTTCCGCGGAAACGGCTGGCGCGATGGCGGTAGCGAGCATCAGCGAGATGGCTGCCCATCCGCTGCGAAGCGAGAGCGAAGCGTTCATGTGTAGGAGCTGAGTCGGATAGATGCAAATAATTCTCATTAGTGTAATTGATGGTCCGGCCGCACACCAGCCTCCCGCGGTGCTCAGCGGCATCAGGTTTCGCGGCGCCGTGGGAGTCTGCCATGCACCGAGGTGCTCGTCGGTGCAGGCGCGTCGGGCAGGTCGGCGGGCCGCTATGATGCCGCGTCAGTCGTGACGCCGAGGAGTTGCCGATGTACGAGGCGCTGACCAGCGCGTGGATCCCGAGACTGGCCGGCGCAAGGCCCGGGAGGGCGCCGTGAGCGGACCGGGGACCGGTGCGGTCGCAAGTGGCCACGAACTCACCGCGGCCGCGGCTCGCGAGGTGCTGGAGGACGGCGGGAACGCCTTCGATGCGGTCGTGGCGTCCGCGTTGATGGCCTGCGTCGCCGAGCCGGTGCTTTGCTCGCTCGGAGGCGGGGGCTACCTGCTGGCCGCGAGGCGGGGTGTCGAGCCGGTCGTTTACGACTTCTTTACCGACACGCCCCGTACCCGGGGCGCTTCGGACGCAATCGACCTGCATCCGGTCGATGCCGATTTCGGTTCGGTGACCCAGCAGTTCCACGTCGGGCTCGGCGCGGTCGCAACGCCGGGCATGCCGGCGGGACTCTTCGGTGTGCACCGCGACCTGTGCCGGCTGCCGATGCCACGGCTGGCACAGCCCGCGATCCGTGCCGCCCGGGACGGTGTGGTCATCAATCGCTTCCACGCCTATCTGTTCCAGGTCGTGGCGCCGATCTACGTCGCCACGCCTGGGGCGCGTGCGATCTATGGACGGGACCGCGAGGCGCTGCCACGGGAGGGGCAGCGTTTCCGTCAGCCGGACATGGCCGGAGCCATCGAGCTTCTCGCCCGCGACGGGCCGGGCCTGGTCTACGGCGGCGAGCTGGGCCGGCAGCTGGTCGAGCAGTGCCGGCGGGGCGGCGGGCAGCTCGCGCTCGATGATCTCAACGCTTACGAAGTCCGGCGCCACGAGCCGCTGGCCGTCGGGTATCGCGACGCCCGGATCTTCACGAACCCGCCGCCGTCGCGCGGGGGAATGCTGATCGCATTCGCGCTGGCCCTGCTCGCAGAGGCGCGGGTCGCCGGGCGCGAGCAATGGCTGGGCGTGCTGGTCGAGGCGATGCGGCTCAGCGACCGGGTCCGCGCGCAGTCCGCGGATCCACTCCTCGATCGCGAACTGCTCGAGCGCTATCGCGCCGAGCTGGGCGCGCGTCCTGGCTGCGATCGCGGCACGACCCACATCAGCGTCGTGGACGGCGAGGGCAATCTCGCCGCGGCATCGCTCAGCAACGGGGAGGGCTGTGGTCACGTGCTCGAGGGCACGGGAATCATGCTGAACAACATGCTCGGGGAAGAGGACATCAATCCGCAGGGGTTGCAGCAGTGGCAGCCGGGCACGCGGATGGCATCGATGATGGCGCCGACGCTGGTCGAGCAGCCCGGTGCACGGGCCGTGCTGGGCTCAGGCGGCTCCAAGCGCATCCGCAGTGCCGTCCTGCAGGTCGTGACGAACCTGGTTGCGCTGGACATGCCGCTCGAGGAGGCCGTCGCGGCGCCGCGCATTCACGTGGAAGACGGGCTGCTGAGCGTCGAGGGAGGATTTTCGCCGGCCGAGGAGCGGGTGCTCGCGGAGTCGGGGCTGCGGGTGGATCGCTGGTCGGACCGTAATTTCTTCTTCGGCGGCGTGCACGTCGTCAGGCAGCAGCGCGAGGCGCTGAGTGCCGTCGGTGATCCGCGGCGCGACGGCGTGGGACTGACGCTCAGGCCCTCGTCAGCAGCTTCCTGAGGTCCTCGAGCTTGCGCGTATTGATCACGTCGCCGGCCTCGATCCAGCCACGACGGGCCTGATCGATCCCGAAGCGCATCAGGCCCAGGTCCTCGGCGCGGTGCGCGTCGGTCGAGATGGCGATCTTCACGCCCTTGTCCTTCGCCATCTGGCAGGCCGCGGCGTCGAGGTCCAGCCGGTCGGGATGGGCGTTCAGCTCCAGGATGCAGCCGCGCTCGCGGGCCGCCTGCATGATGCGCTCGAGATCGATTGCGTAGGGCTCGCGCTCGTTGATCAGGCGCCCGGTGGGGTGGGCCAGGATGTTGAAGTAGCGGTTGTCCATGGCCCGCAGGATCCGCTCGGTCTGCTTCTTCTTCGACAGGTCGAACCGGTAGTGCACCGCGCAGACGGTGAAATCGAGTTCCGCGAGCAGCTCGTCCGGGAGATCGAGCGACCCGTCCTCAAGGATGTCGAGCTCGATCGATTTCAGCACGACGATGCCGCGCAGCCTGCCGTTCAGCCGGTCGATCCGGCGGAGCTGGGCCAGCAGCCGCTTGCGGTCGAGTCCATGGGCTATCGTGACGTGCCGTGAGTGATCGTTGATCGAGAGGTAGTCGTAGCCGCGCTCCTTCGCGGCGCGGGCCATGCCCTCGACGGAGTCCTGGCCGTCCGTCGCGCGGCTGTGGCAGTGCAGGTCGCCGCGGATGTCGTCCAGTGTCACGAGCTCGGGCAACCGGCCCCGGCGCGCCGCCTCGATCTCGCCGCGGTCCTCCCGCAGTTCCGGCGGGATCCAGCGCAGGCGCAGGGTCTTCAGCAGCTCCTGCTCGGTCCTTCCGGCGATCCGCTCGTCGCCTCTGAACAGCCCGTACTCGTTCAGCTTGAGCTTGCGGCCGGCGGCGATCCTGCGGATTGCGATGTTGTGGGACTTCGAGCCGGTGAAGTAGTACAGCGCCGCCCCGTAACTCACCTGCGGCACGACGCGCAGGTCCACCTGCAGTCCCGAGCGCAGTCGCACGGTCGAGCGGGTCGTGCCCTGCGAGACGATCTCGGCGACCTCGTCGTACTTCACGAAACGATCGATGACCGGCGAGCTGCCGGCGGCCGTGACGAGCAGGTCCAGGTCGCCCACCGTTTCCTTTCGCCGCCGGTAACTGCCCGCGACCGCGACCTCCTTGACCCCCTTGACCTCCCGGAGGAACTTCACCAGCGGCTCGGCGACATCCTCGGCATCGATCAGCTTCCAGCGCTGCTCGCGACCGGCGAACCGCTCGAGGCGCTCGCTGATCATCTGCTCCGTTTTCGGGCCGAAACCGGGCAGCTCCCTGACCTTGCCACGGCGCAGCGCGCGCTCGAGGTCAGCGAGGCTGCGAACCCGCAGTTTCTCGTACAGGATCTTGACGCGCTTCGGACCGAGGCCCTCGATCTTCATCAGCTCGCTGAGCGCCGTCGGCGTACGCGAGGAGAGCTCATCGAGCAGCGGCAGACGGCCGGTCTCGACGATCGTCGCGATTTTGCCCGCGAGGTCCTTGCCGATGTTGCGCAGCTCCGAGAGGTCGCGACCCTCTGCGAGCAGCTCGGCCATGCTCCGGGAATTGCCGCGAATCGTGCGCGCCGCGTTGCGGTAGGCCCGGATCCGGAACGGGTTCTCGCCGCGCACCGCGAGCAGGTCGGCGAGCGTCTCGAAGATCTCGGCGATCTCGGCGTTGTGCACCGGCACGGTCCAGGCCCTCGCGCGCATCTTCCGCCGGGTCCACGATAGGCACCGCGCCAAATGGACGCCAGCCGTAGATTCCGCTGCGTTGCGTCTCCCGGCGCGTCCTGCCCCGGGGCGGGTCCGTGTCTGTTCCTATTGTCCGCGGGCGTCACCGAGTCGAGGATATGAGCCTGGGGTTCCTCGAGTCCCGAGCGCGAAATGGTAACTGCCACCGCATCCGCAGAGTCCGCCGCCGTGCTGCGCACGCGGAACCTGACCAAGGTCTACCGGACGGGCGAGGTCGAGGTGCACGCGCTGCGCGGCGTGGACCTGGAGCTGCGCCCGGGCGAGCTGATCGTGCTGCTCGGTCCCTCGGGCAGCGGCAAGTCCACGCTGCTCAACATCCTCGGCGGGCTGGACACCGCGAGCTCGGGCGAGGCGTGGTTCGAGGACCATGACCTCACTCGGGAGGACGACAAGGAACTCACCCGCTACCGGCGCGAGCACGTGGGCTTCGTGTTCCAGTTCTACAACCTGATCCCGAGTCTGACGGCGCTCGAGAACGTCGAACTCGTGACGGAGATCTCGACGCGACCGATGGAGCCTGCGAAGGCGCTCGAACTGGTCGGGTTGCGTGAACGGATCAATCATTTCCCCGCACAACTCTCCGGCGGAGAGCAGCAGCGCGTCGCGATCGCCCGGGCCATCGCGAAGCAACCCGACGTGCTGCTCTGCGACGAGCCGACCGGCGCCCTCGACAGCCAGACCGGCATCATCGTGCTCGAGGCGATCGAGAGCATCCACCGCGAACTCGGCACGACGACCGTGCTGATCACCCACAACGCGATCATCGCGGAAATGGCGGACCGCGTGCTGGTGCTCGGCGACGGTCGGGTACAGCAGGAGCGCCGCAACGAGTCGCGCCGGCCGGCGCGGGAGCTGAGCTGGTGAAACTGCAGGCGCTGCGACCGCTGGACCGCAAGCTGCTGCGCGACCTCTGGCACATCCGCGGACAGGTGTTGGCGATCGGGCTCGTCATCGCCTCGGGCGTCGGGCTGCTCGTGATGTCGTTGACGGCGATCGAGTCGCTGGAGGAAACGGCAACGGCCTACTACGAGCGCTACCAGTTCGCAGAGGTGTTCGCGCAGGTCAAACGTGCCCCTGAGCACCTGTCCGCGCGGATCGCCGCGATCGAGGGAGTGCAGTACGTTCAGATGCGGGTCGTGCGCAGCGCGGTCCTGGATGTGCCGGGATTCGAGGAACCGGTGCTCGGGCAACTCGTGTCCGTGCCTGAGCACGGCGAACCGGTCCTGAACCGGCTCGCGCTGCGCGAGGGCCGGTATCCGCGCCTCGGCGCAACCGACGAGGCCGTACTCTCCGAGCCGTTCGCGGAGGCTCATCGGCTGGGCCTGGGCGGTCGGCTCCGGGCGATCATCAACGGCCACTGGCGGGAATTGCAGGTGGTCGGCATCGCGCTTTCTCCCGAGTACGTCTACACGATCGGTCCCGGCGCGCTGATGCCGGACGATCGCCGCTACGGCGTCATCTGGATGGGGCACGAGGCGCTGCAGGCAGCCTTCGACCTCGATGGCGCCTTCAACGACGTCACGCTCGGCCTGCTGCGGGGCACGGATCCGGAGACGGTCGTGGACCGGCTCGACGAACTGCTCGATCGATACGGCAGCGTCGGCGCCTATGCCCGCAAGGACCAGCTCTCGAACTGGTTCCTGATGAACGAGATCCAGCAGCTCAGGACCATGTCGAGTTTCCTGCCCACGATCTTCCTGGCCGTCGCGGCATTCCTGACCAACATGGTGCTCGCCAGGCTGATCACGGTCGAGCGCTCCGAGATCGGGCTGCTGAAGGCATTCGGTTACGGGAACGCGCGGATCGCCTGGCACTACGTGAAGCTGGTGCTGGTGATCGGCGTCGTCGGCATCCTGCTCGGATGGTTCGCAGGTTACTGGCTCGGACTCTACAACACGACTATGTACGCGGAGTTCTACCGCTTCCCGTTCCTGCTGTACCGGCCCGGCCCCGCATCGTTCGGGATCGCTGCGGCCGCGAGCCTCGCCGCCGCGCTGCTCGGCGCGATCGCGGCCGTGCGGCGCGCCACCTCGCTGCCGCCGGCCGAGGTGATGCGGCCACCGTCTCCCCCGATGTTCAGGCGCGGCCGGCTCGCGCGGCTCCGTCTCACGCGCCTGATCGACCAGCCGACCCGCATCGTGCTCAGGCAGGCCGGTCGCTGGCCGCTGCGCTCATTCGTCACCAGTGCAGGGATCGCGATGTCCGTTGCCGTGCTGGTGATCTCGATGCAGTGGCTGGATGCGATCAAGCACATCGTCGATGTGTACTTCCTGCAGGCGCAGGGCCAGGACCTCACCGTGGGGCTGGTCGAGGCGCGCTCCTCGGACGCGACGCGGGCGCTGTCGCGCCTGCCCGGCGTGATGGCCGTGGAACCGATGCGGGCGGTTCCGGCGAAGCTCAGGGCGGGGCCGCGCGAGGAGCGCGAGGCGGTGCGCGGCCTGCCGGCCCACCAGCAGCTGCACCGCGTGTACGACGCCGAAGGGCGGGCGGTGGATCTCCCGCCGGAGGGGCTCGTCATCTCGACGATGCTGGCCCAGCTGCTCGATGTGCGTCCCGGGGACCAGCTGACGATCGAGGTCCTGGAGGGTCGCCGTCCGGTCGTGCAGGTGCCGGTCGTGGCCACGTTCGAAACCTACATCGGCAGTCCGGCCTACATGGAGATCGGTGCACTGAACCGGCTGATGCAGGAGCCGCCGAGCGTGAACGCCGTGCACATGCTGGTCGATCCGGCCGAGCAGGCGGCATTGTTCCGCAGGCTCAAGCAGATTCCGCAGGTCGGCGCGGTGACGCTGCGCAGCGCGGCCGTCGACACGTTTCATGAGACCATGGCCAAGACGATCCTGATCTACGTGAGCTTCTTCATCGTGTTCGCCGGGACGCTGGCCTTCGGCGTGACGTACAACGCGGCGCGCATCGCGCTGTCGGAGCGGGGCCGTGAACTCGCGACGCTGCGCGTGCTCGGGTTCTCGCGCCGCGAGATCTCCTACATCCTGGTGGGCGAGATCGGCGTGCTGACCTTCCTGGCGCTTCCGCTGGGCGCGGCTTGCGGCTACCTGCTCGCGCGCTGGCTGGTGCACGCGTTCGAGACCGAGCTGTACCGGGTGCCGTTCGTCGTCGCGCCGGATACTTACGGCTGGGCACTGCTCGGTGGCTTCCTGGCGACCGCCGCATCGGTGCTGCTGGTACGTCGTCGCCTCGACCGGCTGGACCTGATCGCCGTGCTGAAGACCCGGGAGTAGCTGCATGAAGAGTGCAATCGCACGACGGTTCTTGTTCTGGCTTCCGCTGTTCGCGGCGCTGGTCGCGGCGCTGGCGTGGCTGTTCCGGCCGCAGCCCGTCGCGGTGGACCTGGCGACGGCGAGCCGCGGTGCATTGCGCGTGACGGTCAGCGACGAGGGCGAAACGCGGGTGCGCGACGTGTTCGTCGTGTCGGCGCCGGTTCCGGGACTGATGCGGCGCATCGAGCTCGAGGCTGGCGACCAGGTCGTCGCGGATCAGACGGTCGTGGCGCGGATAGAGCCGAGCGACCCGTCTTTCCTCGACCGTCGGAGCGAGGCAGAGGCGCGGGCGGCAGTCCGGGCGGCAGAGGCCGCGCGCGCGCATGCCAGTGCGGAACTGCGCCGCGCCGAGGCCGAGCGGGACTTCGCCGAGTCGGAACTGCAGCGCTATGAAGGCCTGGCGGCGGCGAACACCGTGTCGCTGAGCGACCTGGATGCGGCGCGGCGCCGGGCGCGGACGGCCGTCGCGACCGTGCAGGAGGCGAGGGCGGGACTGCGGGTACGCGATTCCGAGCTCGAGCAGGCGAAGGCGAGGCTGCTTGCGCCCGGCACCGCGCGTGAGCGCAGCGCCGACTGCGACTGCGTGCTGGTTCGCTCCCCGGTGAGCGGCCGGGTGCTGCGCGTGCGACACGAGAGCGAGAGCGTGGTGGGCTCGGGCACGCCGCTCGTGGACATCGGCGACCCGTTGAAGCTCGAGATCGTGGCCGACCTGCTGTCGACCGAGGCGGTCAAGGTCGAGCCCGGGCAACGGGTGCTGATCGATTCCTGGGGCGGCGACGGTGCACTCGAGGGCGTCGTCCGCCGCGTCGAGCCCTTCGGCTTCACCAAGGTCTCGGCGCTCGGCGTCGAAGAGCAGCGGGTCAACGTGATCATCGATTTCACGGAGCCGCCCGAGCGCTGGCAGCGGCTCGGGCACGGCTACCGGGTGGAGCCGCGCATCGTGCTGTGGGAATCGGATGACGTGCTGAAGGTGCCGCTGTCGTCATTGTTCCGCAGCGGTGACCGGTGGGCCGTGTTCGTCGAGCGCGGTGGCCGGGCTCGACTGACCGAGGTCGAGCTCGGTCACGAGAACGGGCTCGAGGCGGAAATACTGGGCGGACTGGAAGCGGGGGCGCTGGTCGTGCTGCACCCGAGCGACCGCGTCAGCGACGGCGAGCGGATCGAGCAGCGCGCATACCGTTGAGTTCTTTGGGCGCCGGCTGCCTCGCCGCGGGGCGGTCGGTGCGCGGGCCCGTTATGCGCCTATCAGGCGTCGAGCATCCCGGAGAGCAGCGTCGCGATGCCGAGGAACGAGAAGAACCCGGCCACGTCCGTGACGGTGGTCAGGATGATGGACGACGACTGCGCAGGGTCCTGGCCCAGGCGCTTCAGCACGATCGGGACGATGGCCCCGGCGAGGCCGGCTATCACCATGGCCAGCACCATCGAGATCATGATCACCAGCACCAGACCCGACGACCGGCTCCAGAGGTAGACGCCGATGCCGCAGGTGACGGCGACCGCGATCCCGTTCACCAGGCCGACGCCTGCTTCCTTCAGCGTCACGCCGAGCCACTGGCGCGGCGTTATTTCGCGCAGCACGAGCCCGCGCATCGTGACCGCGAGCGCCTGCGCACCGGAGTTGCCCGACTGGCCCGCCACGACCGGCAGCAGCACCGCCAGCGCGGTGTACTTCGCGATCGTCGATTCGAACAGCCCGACCACGGCGGCGGCGAGGAACGCGGTGAGCAGGTTGATCTGCAGCCACGGCAGGCGCTTGCGGACCGCGAACAACGGCGGAGAAAGCGCCCGCTCGTCGGGGCTCGCGCCGCTCATCATCTGGATGTCGGCCGAAAGGTCTTCCTGCATCGCCTGGATCAGGCTCGAGTGATAGATGACCCCGACCAGCCGACCGTCGAGATCCGTTACCGGCAAGTCGGCGAGCCGGCGGGACTCCACGATCTCGACGACGTCATCGCGCGGTGTCAGCGGGTGCACGAAGGCCACGACCGGCCGGGCCAGCTGCTCGAGCGGCTGGTCCGGCTCGGCTACAGCGACGTCCTGGATTCCGACCTTGGCCACCAGCCGGTTCTGGTCATCGACCAGGAAGAGGCTGCGCGCCGTGCGCGCCCGCGACCGGCGCAATGCGTCGAGCGCCGTGCGAGCGGTCATCGACGTGCGGAACGACTCGACGCGCGTGTCCATCAGGCGGCCAGCCGAGTCCACGGGATAGCTCATCAGTTCGCGGATCTCCGCGCCGATGGCGGGATCCAGGCCTTCGACCAGGGCCTGCGTGGCCTGATCGTCCAGCGTACCCAGGATCAGCACGGCTTCTGTCGGCAGCAGTTCCGCAAGCACGGACAGCGCGAGCGTCCTCGGGAGGCTCTCCAGCACGCGACCTGCCGCGGCGGGGGCGAGGCGCCGGAACAGCGGCAGCAGCGCCGGCGCGGGCTGGCTCGCAAGCTCCGCGGCGACGGCCTCAGGGTCGAGCAACTCGACCATCTGCGCGGCGTCCCAGGGATGATCGAGCAGGAACTTCCGGTCGAGCGCCAGGATGGCTGCGTTGAGATCGCCGCTCATCGCCTGCCCCCGGCATCGCCGCCACCCACTTCGGTCTTGCCCTGCAGCAGCAGTCGCAGCAGACCTTCGCCCGATTGCAGGTAGGCCCTGATCATCTCGGCAGCCAGCGAGGCGCCAGGTCGTTGCGGCGGCGGTCCCGCCTGGCTCATGGCCTTGTGCAGCGTCCGCCGGGTCAGGCCGCCGAGCAGTTCCCCGCGGTGACTGACCACCGGCAGCACGGTTGCAAGGTCCCAGCCGGGGTTTTCCGTCACCGACGCCAGCGAGGCGCTGTCCCGCAGCGGCTGCACGTTCCGCTGGGCCAGCTCCGACAGCGCAGCGGTAGGGGCAGATTTCACCAGCACGCCGAGCGGTATGCTGCCCTTGTAGCGCTGGGCGGCATCGGTGAGCAGCAGATGACTGCCGGAATGAGCAGGCGAGTTGACGAGCAGCTGCAAGGCCTCGCTGACGTTGCGATCGTCCGGGACCGCCGGGACGTCCAGCTCGATCCACGCGCCGACGACGTCGTCGGCATATGCGAGCGAGCGGCTGAATCGCCGGGCGAGCTTCTCTGGCAGCTCGGCGAGCACGGCGAGGCGTGCCTGTGGCCGGAGCTGCCGCAGCAGTGCCGCCGCGTCAGGCCACGACAATGCTGCGCACAGCGCTGCAGCGGCGCCGGCCGGCAGTTCCGCGGCGCACCGTGCTGCACTGAAGGAGCTCATCGCAGCAGCGACCGGTGCCGCGATCCTCGCCGGCATCCGCCGCAGTATTTCTGCCGCATCCGCCGCGGCCAGTCCCTCGAGCGTCCTTGCAGCCGACTCGGGACGCTGCTGCAGGAACGCGAGCGTCAGCTTCGGAAGCTCAGGCACGATCCGGGCCGGGCATCAGGATGACGGTGGTTTCTTCGGCGAAACGGCTTGCGGGCACGATCGCGCGACCCTCGGCCGTCGCGATCACCACGCTGGTGGAGCTGAGCTCGAGGATCTCGCCCTCGACGCCGCCGATCCTGGCGCGATGTCCGACGCGAACATGTCGACGCAGCGAATCCGCGGCGATCAGGTCCGAGACCAGCTGGCGCGCGCCGAGACCGAAGGCCAGGGAAAACCCTGCCAGCACGACCCCGAGCACGACTGCGATCATCGTCGTGACGAAGCTGACATCGATTCCGATCTGGTCGATGCCGATCACGATCGCGGCGAGGAAAGTCGCCACCTGCGCCAGGCGGCCGATCAGTGCCCGCTGCTCGACGCCGGCGGAATCCAGCGCGTCCAGCACCAGGTCCCGGACGATCGCAGCGATCAGGTAGCCGGTGGCGATGATCAGCACGCCGAGCAGCAGGTGGGGCAGCCAGGCGATGACACGCTCGAGCCAGCCGCTGAGCAGCTCGAAGTCGGCGATTGCGGCGGCTGCGGTGGCGAACCCCAGCAGCACGATCCAGAACACGAGATTTGAAAACAACCGCACCAGCGCGGGCGACACCCGGACGCGCCGCGCCCGCTCTGGACGAAGCACCCGGTCCAGCTCGCGGTTCAGCCGCGCGCCCAGCGCCCTGGTGAGTTTGCGCAGCCACCCCGCGACGAGCCAGCCGACCAGGATCAGCGCGACGGCGCCGAGCAGCTCTGGCAGGCGCAGGACCAGTGCGCGGCCCAGCTCGTCCATCGCCAGCTGCAGTCGCTCGAGCACGGTGGCGAAACCGTCCATCCGACATTCTCCTTCGACAGCTTGCTGCGCGGCCGGCGACCGCGGTTCAGTCTATCAGAGGACTACAGGCCAGCCTGCCGGCGTACCTGGTGCACATGGAATCGCCACGCCGTCAGCCGGCCGCCCAATCGGCGATCCGCTGCATCGCCTCGATTGTGTCCGGGCAATGCCGACGGATGAAGTCTGCGTCGACCGGCTCGCCCGACTCGGCCGCGGCGAGCGCAGCCCCACCGTTGAAGTTCACGTAGGACAGGCGCAGGGTCAGTTCCTCGCGCGGCCGGCCGAAGACACTGCCTGGCAGCGTGGCGACGCCCGCCTGCTCCAGCAGCTTTTCGGTGAGGCTCTGTGAATCCTGTACGCCGCGCGACTGCAGGCGCTCGCCCAGTCCGCCGAGGTCCGGGAACAGGTAGAACGCACCGTCGACGGTCGGCAGCCGGCAGCCCGCGTCGCTGAGTATCGCCGCGCAGTGCTGCCCGAGCACCCGCAGGATCGCCCGGCAATGCTCGAGGTAGGCCTCGATCTCGGGTCCGCCCCGGAACGCCTCGATCGCGGCGAACTGGATCGGGGCGCTGACCGACGTGTAGGTCTCGCTCGCGATCGAAGCCATGGCTGCACAGAGCCACTCCAGTTCCTCCGGGAACGAGAACAGGCCCAGCCGCCATCCGCCGGCACCGCACCACTTGCTCAAGCCGGTCGACACTACAGTGCCTTCCGGATAATGATGGGCGATGCTGGCGGTGCGGCCGGCGTGATCCAGGTCTGCGTAGATCTCGTCCGAGACCACCAGCAGCTGGTGGCGCCGCGCGACTTCCGCGAGTGCGGCGAGTTCCCGATCGCTGCAGTTCACGCCGGTCGGGTTGTTCGGGTAATTCAATATCAGCAATCGAGGCAGGCCCGGGTTCGCGCTGCAGTAGGAGTCGAGCGTCGCGGGCAGCAGCTTCCAGTCGTCCTCTAGCGTGGTGCTCAGCCAGCTGACGCGTCGGCCGATGATCCGGGCCTGTGGCGCATAGGAAACCCATGACGGGCTCGGCACGAGCAGCTCGCCCGCGTAGGCGAGCTGGGTCATGAAGATCAGTTCCTTCGAGCCCGGGCCCACCAGCACCTGGCGTCGCGCGCGTTCGATGCCGTGGCGGCGGTGCAGGAACTCGGTGACCTCCTCCCGCAGTGGCCGCAGGCCGCGCACGGGCAGGTAGTCCTTCTCGCCCGCGGCCGACTGCAACGCACGAACGACTACGGGCGGCACCGGAAAAGGTGACTGGCCGAGCCCGAGCTTGTAGACCTTGTGGCCCTGTGCGATCAGCTCGTCGCTGCGCTCGTTGATCGCGAGCGTCGCGGAAGGAGTCAGGCCGAACACGTTCGGGTTCAGATGCGGGGAGGACAGCGGCGAGGTGTTCATGTGTCGATTCCAGGTCGGAGCAGGATTTGTCCTTGCGCGGCTACCCCAACGGACGGTAATAGTGCTGTACTGGCCCGGGCCGGGCGCGCTGGAGGCTGGCGGCCGGCGCGTCGTTTCCGGAAAGGGTGTTCATGGCTCGACTCAATCTAGCGCAGGAGGGATAGCATGACCAGATTACAGGCCGTCCTCGTGGCCGCACTGCTCACGGGCCTCGCTGGCCCGACCGATGCCGATGAAACCGCGCGTTGCGGCAGCAAGATCATCGAAGTCGGAATGAGCCAGTCGGATGTACTCGAGCACTGCGGCGAGCCGACTGCGCGCGAAGTCGAGCAGCAGGCGGTGCATCAGGGCAATCGCGTCGTCGGGACCACGCCTTTCGAGCGCTGGACTTATTCGGACTACTCGGCGACCCGCGTGTTCGTGTTCGATGGAGACAGGCTGATCCGGATCGAGTGATGGGAGCAACTCGGATCATGCTGGCCCTGCTCGTTGCGGCGCTGCTTTCCGGCTGCGGCCTCTGGGCCAAGGTGACCGGACAGGAGAAGCGGGCACGCGAGCAGGCGCGCCAGTTCGAGCAACTCCGGCAGAAGTGTGAGCGCTACGCCGACAACTTCGCGGGCACGGTGCTCGAGACGGTCCGGCCGGCCCTCGATCGCGTCGACGATCCACGTGCCTTCAATAAACTCAGCTTCTGGGCGCTGACCCAGCTGAATTCGGCCTACACGATCGCGACCGGGCCGAGCCCGATCCTCTGCCAGCTCGATTTTGTCGTGCTCGCGACGCTGAGCCGCATGGTCGTCGAGGATACCCTCATCGAAATCGACGGCGACCTGCTGGGGGAGTTGCCGGCCGCGTACCGGGCGCTGGAGCAAGACGCATGGTCCAACGCCGCGACGATACTCAGCGCGCAACAAATGGACGAACTGAAGGCCCTGATCGCGGACTGGCGACGACGCAACCCGCAGGTGAAACTGGTGGGGTTCATCCAGTTCGCCGAGTTCGCGCAGGCCGCGGGCTGGCAGCCGGAGGCGCAGGCGGCGTCGGGCAGCCTGTTCGGTCTGCTGGGCCTGGATCCACTGTCCGGGCTCGATCCCGCGGTACGCCAGATCGAGCAGACCCGACTGCTCGCCGAGCGCGTGATCTTCTACATGCAGCGCATACCCTATCTCGTGGACCTGCAGACGGAGCGGGTGATCGCGCAGGCCACGCTGGCTCCCGAGGTCGGGCGTGCCAACGACAGCCTCGAACGGGCGAGCCGGGCGATGATCGATTTCGCGGACGTCGCGGGCCGGCTGCCGGAGGACTTTGCGCGGGAGCGCGACGCGCTGCTTGAGCAACTGTCGGGCGAGATGCTGCGCCAGGAGGTCGAGCTCCGGGGCCTGCTGGCGCAGTTGCAGACGACGCTCGCCGCAGGCTCGGAAACCGCCGCTGCCGTGGATTCGGCGGTCGTCTCGCTCGACCGGCTGCTGGCGCGGTTCCCGGCTCGCGAGCCTGGCGGATCCGGGCAAGGCCGGCCATTCGACATCACCGAGTATTCGGCTGCAGCCGCGGAGTTCACGACCACGGCCCGGCAGCTCACCGAGTTGATCGACGCACTGGGCAACAAGGGTGAGCCGCTGGCGGCCGCCGTCTCGGGCGGTGCACAGGCCGGGCGGGACCTCGTGGACTACCTGTTCTGGCGGGCGCTGCTGCTCGGATTGCTGCTGCTGGCGGGCGCGCTCCTGGCGGCGCTGGCCTATCGCGCGATCGCGGGGCGACTCACGCGCCGCTGATCGGCCCCGATCCTCCCGTACACTTTGGGTTGCGGTCGTGGGCGTGGCATCCGTGGATGTCCGCAATCCGCTGCGGTACGCCAGCAGGCTGATGCGACGGGCTTGCGGCAGTTCGCAGGACTCGATCCCTTGGGCTGTTTGCGGAGTGTGAGCATGGTCAGGGCGGTGTTGGGCATCATTGGAGGATCGGGTCTGTACGACCTGCCGGGACTGGAGGACATCCGGGAGGAACGCATCAGCACGCCCTGGGGCGAGCCGTCCGATGCGCTGGTGTTCGGGCGCGTGGCCGCAACCCCCGTCGTCTTCCTGCCGCGGCATGGCCGCGGCCATCGCCTGTCGCCCAGTGACATCAACTACCGGGCCAACATCGACGCGCTCAAACGGGCAGGCGTCACCGACCTGGTGTCTTTCTCAGCCTGCGGCTCCTATCGCGAGGAACTCGGTCCCGGCACTTTCGTGCTGGTGGACAACTTCGTGGATCGGACCGTCCGCCGGGAGAGCTCCTTCTTCGGCGCGGGTTGCGTCGCGCACGTCTCGTTCGCCCACCCGGTCGGGCCCGCGCTGCAGGGCCTCGTCGCGGATGCAGCGCAGGTCGAGGACATCCCGTTCAGTCGCGGCGGTACGGCCGTGTGCATGGAAGGTCCGCAATTCTCGACGCTGGCGGAGTCGCTGGGCTACCGGAAGCTCGGCTACGACGTCGTGCACATGACCTCCATGCCTGAGGCGAAGCTCGCGCGCGAGGCGGAGATCACCTATGCAGTGGTCGCGATGGTCACCGACTACGACTGCTGGCACCCGACGCACGGGGCCGTCGACGTGAAGGGCCTGCTCTCGGTCATGGCGGCGAATCGCGACAAGGCGCGGCGGCTGTTCGCAAGGCTCGCGCGGGATTTTCCGGCAGAGCGCATCCCCTGCCCGCAGGGGTCCGACCGGGCGCTGGACGGCGCGATCATCACGCATCCGTCGGCACGGGATCCGGCGCTGCTCGCAAAGCTCGATGCCGTCGCGGGGCGCGTGCTCGACGGCAGCGGCTGAGGGGGCGGGATAACGGCATGCGCGTCAACGGCGAAAGCTACCGTACGATCTTCATCGCGCCGGATGGCTGGACTGTCTCGGTGATCGACCAGACGCGCCTGCCATTTGAATTCGAGCTGCTGCAGCTGCGCACTGTCGATCAGGCCGCCGATGCCATCCGTCGGATGGTCGTGCGGGGCGCGCCGCTGATCGGCGTGACGGCGGCCTACGGCGTCGCACTCGCGATGCGGGCGGATCCGAGTGACGACAGCCTGCAGGCAGCCGTGGACCGGCTTGCGGCGACGCGGCCCACTGCGGTGAACCTGCGCTGGGCACTCGCGCGGGTCAGCGCGCTGCTGCGCGGCACCGCGAAGGGTGAGCGCGTCGAGCGGGCCTACCACGAGGCTGGCCGCATCACCGAGGAGGACGTCGCGGCCTGCGAAGCCATCGGCCGGCACGGACTTGCCGTGCTGAGGGCGCTGGGCGAGCCGCGTGGCGGCGGGCCACTGCGGATTCTCACCCACTGCAATGCCGGCTGGCTCGCCTGCGTGGACTGGGGCACGGCGCTCGCGCCGGTATATGCGGCACACGAAGCGGGCATGGCGGTCGAGGTGATCGTCGATGAAACCCGGCCGCGCAACCAGGGGGCGGCCCTGACGGCCTTCGAGCTGGCTGCCCACGGCGTCCCCTATAGTGTCGTCGCGGACAATGCGGGCGGGCATCTGATGCAGCGGGGGCTCATCGATGCGTGCATCGTCGGCAGCGACCGCACGACCGCCGCCGGCGACGTGGCCAACAAGATCGGCACGTATCTGAAGGCGCTCGCGGCGAGCGACAACGCGGTGCCGTTCTATGCTGCGCTGCCTTCCTCGACGATAGACTGGGACATCGAGGACGGCCTCGGCGGCGTGCCGATCGAGCAGCGCTCCGGGCGGGAGGTGACACACGTGTGGGGACGCAGCGAAGACGGAAGGCGAATCGAGGTCGAGGTCGCGGCTCCCGGCAGCACCGCGCTCAATCCGGCCTTCGACGTGACGCCCGCGCGACTCGTCACCGGGATCATCACGGAGCGTGGCGTGACGCCAGCCACGCGCGAGGGACTGGCGGCGCTGTTTCCAGAGCGCCGCCGGGAGTATCCCGGATGAGCACGCTTGCTTTCGAATCACGCGAGGCGATCGTGGCCGTCGCACAGGCGCTGGATGCGGCCGGGCACATGCCCAACAAGTCCGGGAACGTATCCTGTCGCAGTGCAGCCGGCCTGCTGATCACGCCGTCGGGCGTGCCATACACGGAACTTGCGCCGCAGCAGATCATCGAGATCGAGCTCGACGGGACCGTCGTGGCGGGGGGAGAGGGGCTGCGTCCCTCGTCGGAGTGGCCCATGCATGCGGCCGTGTATGCGCGACGACCGTCGTTTTCGGCCATCGTCCATACGCACAGCCCCGGCGCGACCGCGCTTGCTTGCGCGCATCGCGGCATCCCGGCCTTCCATTACATGATCGCGCTGGCGGGTGGCGATATCCGCTGCATGCCGTACGCGACCTTCGGCACGGTCGAACTCGCCGAGCGTGCGGTGCTCGGCCTGGAGCAGCGCCGGGCGACGCTGCTCGCGAACCACGGCGTCGTGGCGGCGGGTCGCTCGCTGGGCGAGGCGCAGTCGGTGGCGCTGGAGGTCGAGAACCTTGCGGGCGAATACCTCTCGCTGCTGGCGGCGGGCCTCGAGCCGGTCCTGCTGGACGAAGAGGAGATGCGAGTGGTGATCGAGAAGTTCACGGGCTACGGACGGATCGAACCGGAATGAGCGCTCCAGAGCTCACCGATGGCCAGCTGCTGCGCTACAGCCGGCAGATTTTCCTGCCGGAAATCGACGAGGCCGGCCAGCACAAGCTCGCGCGCTCACGCGTGCTGTTGCTCGGGCTCGGCGGGCTCGGTTCTCCGGTGGCGACATATCTCGCCGGCGCAGGGGTCGGGCGGCTCGTGCTGGTGGATCCGGACAAGGTGGATGTGTCCAATCTCCACCGGCAGATCCTGCACCGCAGCACCGGTGTGGGCCTTGCGAAGACCGAGTCGGCGCGGCAGTCGCTCGCTGCACTCAATCCCGACACTGAGATCGTGACCCGTGCGGAACGGCTCTCGGGCGAGGATCTCGTCGATGCCGTGAGCGGTGTGGATCTCGTCGTGGACGGCACGGATAACTTCGAGTCCCGCTTCGAACTCAACCGGGTCTGTGTCGCGTTACGCCGGCCGCTCGTCTATGGGGCGGTCGTCGGCATGGAAGGCCAGGCCTCGGTTTTCCGGCCCGACCTGGACGACAGTCCCTGCTACGCCTGCCTGTACCAGGACCTGGAGCAGCATCCCGACGCCGCGCACCCTTCGTCGAGCTGGGAGAACTGCACAGGCCAGGGCGTGCTCGGTCCGGTAGCCGGGATCGTCGGCTGTATCCAGGCCACCGAGGCACTCAAGCTGTTGCTGGGAATCGGCACGAGTCTGGTGGGCCGGCTGCTGCTCGTGGATGCGCGCAGCATGGAGTTCCACTGGTTCCAGTTGCGGAAGAACGCCAGCTGCAAGGTCTGCGGCTCATAGCTCGCTGCGCCGCAGCAATCCCCGAAAGGGGACAGATTTATTTTCCAGATTTATTTTCCAAAGGGGACAGATTTATTTTCTGAAGTTGAAAGACAAATAAATCTGTCCCCTTTTGTCTGTATTTATCCGATGCTTTGGGCTCCCTTCCGGAGATCCGGGCGGTATGATCGGGCGGACAGCGGAACCGCTCCGTCCGGGCAGCTGGCGGGGTGTCGCCCGCGTGCTGTGATCCGGGTGGGGTAGAAGACGGACCGAGGGGAGAGTCGAGAATGTTGCGAGCGTTGAAGCTTGAGCCGGAGAAATGCACCGGCTGCCTGCAGTGCGAGATGGCCTGTTCCTACGAGAACGAAGGCGTATTCAATCCCGCACTGTCCCGCATCAAGGTTTTCATGTTCCACGAGTCGGGGAGCTTCGCGCCCTACACCTGCACGCAATGCGAGGAGGCGTGGTGCATGCACGCCTGCCCGGTGGAGGCGATCGTGGTCAACGCGGCCACCGGCGCCAAGGACGTGCTGACTGACGTCTGCGTCGGCTGCAAGGTCTGCACGATCGCCTGCCCGTTCGGCACGGTCAACTACCGGCAGGACACGGGCAAGGTGATGAAGTGCGACCTTTGCGGCGGCGACCCCTGGTGCGCCAAGGCCTGTCCGACCGCCGCGATCACCTACGTGGACATCGCCGACACCGGCCTCGAGCGCATGCGTGCCTGGGCTCAACGCGGCGAGGCGAGCACCGCACGCTTCAATGCGCCGGTGCCCAAGGACCTGCAGAATTTCGAACGCGTGGAATCGTAGGGGGCACGGCCATGGCATGGACTCGAAAAGTCTTGCGCGTGAACCTGACGCGCGGCACCACCACCGTCGAGCCGCTCAACATGGAGTGGGCCCGGCAGTATCTCGGCCAGCGGGGGCTCGCCTCGAAGTACCTTGTCGAGGAAATCGATCCCCGCTGTGATGCACTCGGTCCGGACAACAAGCTGATCCTGGTGACCGGGCCGCTGACCGGCACGATGGCCTCCACCGGTGGCCGCTACTCGGTCGTCTGCAAGAGCCCGCTGACAGGGACCATCGCCTGCTCGAACTCGGGCGGCTACATCGGCGCCGAGCTGAAGAACGCCGGCTGGGACATGCTGATTTTCGAGGGCAAGTCCCCGCACCCGGTGTACCTGAACATACGCGACGACAAGGCGGAGCTGCTGGACGCGGCGGAGGTCTGGGGCAAGTCGGTCTGGGAGGCGGACAAGATCCTGCGCAAGAAGCACCAGGATCCGAACGTGCGGATCTCCTGCGTGGGGCGCTCTGCGGAAACGGGCTGCCTGTACGCGGGCGTGATCAACGACCTGCACCGGGCGGCCGGTCGCTCCGGCGTCGGCACGGTGATGGCCTCCAAGAACCTGAAGGCCGTCGTCTGCCGCGGCACCAGGGGTGTCGGGAACATCAAGGACCCGCTGCGCTTCATGCAGGCCACGGAGACTGCGAAGAAAGTGCTGCGCGACAACGCGGTCACCGGCCAGGGCCTGCCGGCCTACGGCACGCAGGTGCTGATGAACGTGATCAACGAGGCGGGCGCGATGCCCACCTACAACATGAAGGAGACCCAGTTCCCGGCCGCGCACAAGATATCAGGCGAGGCGATGCACGAGCCGCGCGCCAGCGACGGCAAGCCGAACCTGACGACGAACGCCGCCTGCTTCGCCTGCACGATCGCCTGCGGACGCATCTCCAGCATCGACCGCGACCACTATACGATCAAGAACAAGCCCGAGTACTGGGGTTCCTCGGGCGGCCTCGAGTACGAGGCGGCCTGGGCGCTGGGTTCGGACACCGGGGTGGACGACCTCGATGCGCTGACCTACGCGAACTTCATCTGCAACGAGGATGGCTTCGACCCGATCTCATTCGGTTCCACCGTCGCGGCGGCAATGGAGTTGTTCGAGCAGGGTGTGATCAGCAGCGAGCAGACCGGCGGCATCGAGTTCCGTTTCGGCTCCGCCGAGGCGCTGACGGCCGCGGCCGAGATGGTGGCCCGCGGCGAGGGCTTCGGTCGCGATCTCGCGCTGGGCTCGAAGCGCTTCTGCGCCAAGTACGGCAGACCGGAACTCTCGATGACGGTCAAGGGCCAGGAATTCCCGGCCTACGATCCGCGCGCGATCCAGGGGATGGGCCTCGCCTACGCGACCTCGAACCGCGGCGCCTGCCACCTGCGCGGCTACACGGTGGCCTCCGAGATCATGGGGATCCCGGAGAAGACGGATCCTCTGCAGACCGCGGGCAAGCCCGAACTGGTGAAGGCCTTCCAGGATGCGACGGCGGCTTTCGATTCGGCGGGCATCTGCGTGTTCACCTCGTTCGCCTGGACGCTGGACGACGTTGCTCCGCAGGTGGATGCGGCCTGCGAAGGTGAATGGACCACCGAGAAGCTGCTCGAGGTCGGGGAGCGGATCTGGAACCTCGAGCGGCAGTTCAACCTCGCAGCGGGTCTCACCGGCAAGGACGACACGCTGCCGAAGCGCCTGCTCAAGGACGCGGCAAACGTCGGTCCCGCGAAGGGTCACGTCGCCGAGCTCGACAAGATGCTCCCGCACTACTACGAGATCCGAGGCTGGAACGAGCAGGGCGTACCGATGCCGGACACGCTGCAGAGACTCGGCCTGGGCTGAAAGGGGATCCGATGCGGCACTTGATCATTGGCGCGGGGCCGGCCGGCGTTGTCGCTGCCGAGCATCTTCGCAAGTACGACCCCGACGGGACCGTGATGCTGGTCGGCGAGGAGCCTGAGCCGCCGTACTCGCGCATGGCGATTCCTTACCTGCTGATGGAGCGGATCGACGAGCGGGGCACTTACCTGCGCAAGGACCCGGCGCATTTCGAGCAGCTGGGAATCGAGGTCGTCCGGGACCGCGTGACGGCGGTCGACACCGCGTCGCAGCGTGTAAAGCTCGCCGGCGGCGGCTCGGCCGCCTATGACAGGATGCTGATCGCGACCGGCGCGAGTCCCATCGTGCCGCCGATCCCCGGCGTGGACAACGAACGCGTCCATGCCTGCTGGACACTCGAGGACGCGCGCAGGATCGCTGCCGGCGCCGGCAAGGGCAGCTCGGTGGTGCTGATCGGCGCCGGTTTCATCGGCTGCATCATCCTGGAGGCGCTCGCCGAGCGGGGCGTCGACCTGACGGTGGTCGAACTCGAGGACCGGATGGTCCCGCGGATGCTGAACGAGACGGCCGGGGGCCTGGTCGGCAGCTGGTGCGAGCAGCGGGGCGTCAAGCTCCGTGTTTCGAGCCGGGTTGCGGCAATCGAACCGGGTACCGGCGGTCGCCCACTGCGCGTAATGATCGAGGGTGGCGAGAGCATCGCCGCGGATATCGTGATCCGCGCAACCGGCGTGCACTCCAACATCGACTTCCTCGAAGGCAGCGGCATCGACACGGATCGTGGAGTGCGCGTCAACGAGTACCTCGAGACCAGCGTGCCGGGCGTGTATGCCGCGGGCGACGTCGCGGAAAGCCGCGATTTCTCCACGGGGGCGTACGTGGTGCAGGCGATACAGCCGACGGCGGTCGAGCACGGCCGTGCTGCTGCGCTGTACATGGCGCGAGGGCACGGCCACCCTCAGCGGGGCACGCTTAACATGAACGTACTCGACACGCTCGGACTGGTCTCGAGCTCGTTCGCACAGTGGATGGGCGTCGCCGGCGGTGACAGTGCCGAGCTCGTCGATACAGGTTCATTCCGCTACCTGAACCTGCAGTTCCAGGAAGACGTGCTGGTGGGTGCGACGGCACTGGGCCTGACCGACCACGTGGGCGTGATCCGCGGGCTGATCCAGGGCAGGACCCGGCTGGGCGCCTGGAAGAACAAGCTGATGGCCGATCCGACGCGCCTGATGGAAGCCTATCTTGCTTCGACGCTGCCGGTGGGTCGCAACACCTACGTGATATGAGAATCACGCTGAAGCTGTTCGCTTCACTGGGACAGTTTCTTCCGGCGGGCGCAAAGGCGAACGCGATCCCGGTCGAAGTGGCCGCAGGCGTGACGGCCCACCAGGTTCTCGACCGGTTCAGGGTGCCGCGCGAGAGCGTCCACCTCGTGCTGCTGAACGGCGTCTACCTCGATGCCCGCGCAAGGGACGAAACGCCGCTGCAGGCGGACGACGTGCTGGCGGCCTGGCCGCCGGTGGCGGGTGGCTGAGCAGGGGCCGGCGGACGGCCGCGTGGAACAGAGTCGTGTCGTCAAGGACATGGCGATCACCCACGCAGACTTCTTCCGCTCGCTCGCACCGCTGCTGCAGGGCGTGCGGCACGAGGTCTCGGAGCAAGGCGTGACGATCTGGCCCGGGCAGGGTCACGTCGCGATACGGCTGGGCCCCGAGGGAACGCGCACTCTGGGTAACTTCCGGTTGCCGCGAACCCGTGTCGAGCTCAACTTCCACGACTGCCCGGCCGAGGCGATCGCGGAGTTCATCGCCCGCTTCGATTTGCGATTCCGCCGGGGCGGCGGCTGAGCGCCCAGCGCTCAGTCCTGCTGCAGCCGGAGCGAGGCGGAGTTGATGCAGTAGCGTAGTCCGCCTGGCGGCGGGCCATCCGGGAAGACATGGCCGAGGTGCGCGTCGCAGACGTTGCAGATGACCTCGATGCGCTGCATCCCGTACGAGAGGTCCTCCTCGTACTTGATCGCGTCGGGGGCCACCGGTTCGGTGAAGCTCGGCCAGCCGGTGCCCGACTCGAACTTGACGGCAGAATCGAACAACGGCGTTCCGCAGCAACCGCAGGCATATCTGCCCGGCGCGTGGCTGTGGCAGTACTCGCCGGCGAATGAGCGCTCCGTGCCCCTTTGCCGCATCACGCGAAACTGCTCCTCGGTCAGCAGTCGGCGCCACTCGTCCTCGGATTTCTCGACCCGGCGGGGAGGAACGGGATTGCCCTCCCTGGCGTAGCGGACGACGTCATTCCATCGGAGCATCTGTGAACCTCCCGGCGAAGTGCCGGAGGGCGCCGCGCGGCGCCCTCCGCAGTTCCAGCAGGCGGCGGAACGTCACGTCGGCCGTTCAGCGCCCGAACTCGAGTGTAGCCGCCACCGAGGCATGATCCGATGGCCACAGGCCCTGGCCCGCGGGCGGTGTCTTGTCAGAGACGGACTCGCCGAGCAAGCGGGCCTGCTTGACCTTGGCAGGAGCCTGGAGCGAGAAGATCAGGTCGATTCGCTCGTAGAGCTCCGACTTGTGGTTGCCGAGATCCTCGTACTGGCAGCAGCTGAAACCAACCAGCGGTGCGCCCCGTCCTGAGGCGCTTCCCGGTCGCAGCGTCCAGGCGTCGGTGAAGCCGGACAAGCTCATCTGCATGTACGGCGGCAGCCCAAGGTAACCCGGCAATGGCGGAGGCACCGGCACGGCCTCGTCACGCGGGTCCGAATTGAAGTCGCCGACGACCAGCACCTGCTCGAGCGGTGCAACGAAGTCGCCGTAGGCCTGCAGCGTCCCGAGCAGCTCCGCCGTCTGGGCGGCCTGGAAGAACCTGCCGCTCGGACCGAAGGACTCGAGGCGCGTCTCGAGATGTGTATTGACGAAGCGGTAGGGCACTCCGTCGACGATTGCGTCGACGCCGACGAAGCCACGCTCGAACCGGATCGGTACCGGCATGCCGGCGATCACGAGGTCCACCTCGGCCGCGGCCTGGTAATTGCAGCCGTCCTCCGAGGGCAGCACGCAGGCCAGCGGGCTGAGCGCGGCGAAATTGGTGACCGAATACTGCACACCGGTCCGCGCCAGGATCACGTCGCGGTCGACGACGCCGACATAGATCACAGTGCCGTCGAAAGCCACCGGGATGCCCGGAAGCCCGAGTCCCAGGCTGTCCGGCAGGTTCAGGTTGACCACGGTCGCCGCTTCTTCGTACCGGCCGCCAAGTGCGGCGAGCGTATCGAGCAGCTGATCGGTGAACGCGCCGGAAATGGTCGGGTTCTCGCAACCCTTCAGATCGAGCGGGTTCGTGTCGACGCAGCTGAACTTGTACACCTCCTGCAGGCCTACCAGGGCCGGCCCGCGCCGCTCGATCAGCGCGGCGAGGGCCTGCACGCGCTCCGTGGGCAGGCTGGCGGCACGGTTGCGCAGCGCGTCGATCACGGCCGTGTCGAAATCGGGCTCGGTCACCAGGCCGATCAGGTCCGTACCCACGTACTGGTTCTGTGTCATCACATCGATGTCGCCGGCAGTGGCCGGCGAGAGCATCGCGAGCATTCCGACACCCGCGATGGAAACCATCAGACGTCTCATGCGACTTCTCCCCGGGGGAACTGCAGGCCGCGGCTCGCTCGCCGTTCCCCCGCTGATCTTCTGGGTTCACGCCCGCCGCGAGTTTCTACCGGTCAGCGGCTCGGGCAATCCGCGACCTTTGCCGTGAAGTGTCTCGCAGAAACGGCTCGTGGAACATAGGTGCTTGTTCCGCGCGGTCCGCGGGCATCGGTTTTGACATAAGCGATTCAGGGATCCAGCAGTTCGAAGCTGATCCCGGCATGCTGGACGAGACGATCGGTCAGCCGCTCGCCGAAAATCGTCGCAGGCGTCCAGAATCCGCCCGGCGTATCCTGCCTCGGCGTGTCCAGCGCGAGGCACGCGGCCGCCTGGCCGAGCATCTTCGCGGTCGAGCCATAGCCCGGGTCCCGGTCGCCGGTGACTTTGGCCCGCAGGGTCTGGCCGTCCGCGGTTCGCCCGAAGAACCGCAGGTCGTAGCTGCCCTTCGCCTGCTGCTCCTCGCTCGGTCCCTCGCCCGGCTCGGGCAGCACGAGCCTGCCGAGCGCGGCACGCAGCGGGGCGAGCGAACCCGCCGCCATGAATCCCGCAATTCCAGCGGCGAGCCCGGCCGCTGCCAGCCGGCCCTTCAGGCCACGGCCCGTCATGACCGCTTCGTCATAGCGGAAGTTCCTGCCGTAGGCATGCTTCGACAGTGCGTTGCTGCGGTGCACGATCCGCGTGTTGATCGCGGCCATCACGAACGGAGCCACCCAGGACTCGAAATCCGCGTCGAATTCCGGCAGCGTGACCTGTGGTTGACGGACGCCGGGGGCGTGCGTCCTGGGGCAGAGCGAGTACGGATTGGCCAGCTCCTTGCGCAGCTTCGGGTCCGCGGAGACTTCCTTCAGCACGTTCATCAGGCTCGCGACCGTGCCGCCCGAGAAGCCGCCCTGCGCAGATTTAACGCGCATCTTCACGCTCGTGCAGGGCTTGCCAAAGCGTTCCCGGCAGGCCTGCTGCAGGAAATGCACGCCGAGGTCCGACGGGATCGAATCGAATCCGCAGCAGTGCACGATCCGGGCTCCGGACTTCTTCGCGCGGGGTTCATAGCTGCGGATCATCCGGCGGATCCACTGCACCTCTCCGGTCAGGTCGCAGTAGTCGGTGCCGGTCTCCGCGCAGACCTTGACCAGCGGCTCGCCATGCAGCGCGTAAGGCCCGACAGTCGAGACGACGACTCGTGCTTGCGCACAGAGTTGCCGCAGCGAATCCTCGTCCGAGGCGTCCGCCACCAGCAGCGGTAATCGCGATGCCTTGCGCCCGAGCGAGCTGCGGACCCGCTCGAGCTTGTCCATCGAGCGGCCGGCCATGGCCCAGCTGGGCCTGCCGTCCACGCCGAACTGCTCGAGCAGGTATCGGCAGAGAATCTGGCCGACGAAGCTGGTCGCGCCGAACACGACGAGGTCATTGCGCTTGGCGGGCATCGGGCTGTCTCCTGGAGGTTCGTTACGATCCGACGCTGCCGGTCAGGCCAGCACACGCAGCAACTGCCTGACGACCATGATCATCAGCGTGAGCGTCGCGAGCGCGAAAATCGAGAAGCGCACGATCACCCTGTTGAATGTCGCCTGCACGAGCGAATGCAGCACGCGCAAGATCACATAGGCCCACGCCAGCCTGAGTGCCATCGCATCGCCGCCGCCGGTCAGGGCCGTGAAGAACATCAGCGCGTAGAAGATCGTCGGTTGCTCGTGCAGGTGGTTGTAGTTGTCCGCCACGGCACGGACGGAGGAGGGAATGCGGTGCGCCCAGGTGCCGGGATGTGCCGCGTCCTGGGGATCGACACCCGCCTTGTTCATGGCCGGGATGCGCGTCGCGTACATCCAGATCCACATGATCAGCGTCCAGGTCACCAGGACCAGCACCGGCGTCAGGAACTGCGTCGTCGTAGGCATCGGGAATCTCCGTCGTGATGGGCTGAGGCTAGCAGTCGCGGTGCCCGGGCGGCCAGTGCGGCCGGCCGGCCCCCGGTTTCAGACCCGGTAATGGGACATCAGCAGCTTCTCGAACCAGGCGTCCGGGATCATCCACCGCAGCCGGGTCAACAGCGTCTGCGACCGCAGCCCGACGAGATACCGGGGATCGACGCTGCGCCGCTCGACGAGTCCCACGACGAGCTGCGCCAGCATGTGCGGATCGGCCCCCTGGCGCTCGTCCTCGCGAGCGACCTCCAGCGCCAAGCGCTGCCGCGCAGCGTAAGGGGAATCGGCGAGCCCGGCAGCTGCCACGAGCTCGCGATGCTCGGTAAACTCGGTGCGGAAATCCCCGGGCTCGACCAGCGTCACCCGGACGCCGAACGGCGCCAGCTCCATGCGCAGTGACTCGGTCAGTGCGGCCAGCGCATGCTTGCTGGCTGCGTAGAAGCCCTCGAAGGGCAGCGAGAAGCGACCGGCGATCGAGCCGATGTTGATTACCAGGCCGTCGCGCTGCCGGCGCATCGCCGGCAGCACGTGGCGGCATGCGCGATGCACTCCGAAGAAGTTGGTCTCGAACTGCGCGAGCGCTTCGAGCCCGCTCGTCTCCTCGATCGATCCCATGATTCCGAAGCCCGCATTGTTGACCAGCACGTCGATCCGTCCTTCCCGCTCGAGCACGAACTCCACGGCCGAGCGGACCGACGATTCGTCGCGGACGTCCATCCTGATCGACGCAGGTTGTCGATCCTCGCCGGTCGCGCCGGGCGGCGGCGCGTGGCGACTGGTGCCGTAGACCCGCAGTCCCTGCCGGGCCAGCAGCTGCGCGCAGGCGCGGCCGAAGCCGGAGGAAGACCCGGTGACCAGTGCGACCTTCAAGTGCCCGCACCGGACGTCATCGGTCGGCTCACTGCCAGTACCGTGGCTTCGACACCGGCGCAGCGATGGCCGGCACTTGCTCAGGTCTCATCGGGTCTCCGCAGCTACAGCAGCATGATCAGCGTGCCGGCGACGGTCAGCAGCACGTTCGCGAAAGCGTAGCAGCCCGTGTAGCCGAGGGCGGGTATCGGGCTCTTGGCCGCATCGGTCACGACCTTCAGCGACGCGCCGCTGGTCATCGAGCCGGTGATCGCGCCGAGCAGCAGCACCGGCTCGATGCGCAGTATCCTGCGTCCGAACAGGTAGCCGAGCAGCACCGGGACCAGCGTGACGGTCGCGCCCGCCAGGATCAGTGTCGGGCCGGCCTGCAGGAAGGTCTCGATGATGTCGGCGCCGGCCCTGAGGCCCACTCCGGTCATGAAGATCAGCAGGCCGAACTCCATGAAGATCCAGCGAGCCGCGCCCGGGAACTTCCCGACCGTCGGCCGCGTTGCATTGAGCAGGCCGACCAGGATGCCTGCGACCAGCAATCCACCGGCCGAGCCGAGCCCGATCGGCACGCCTGCGATCCTGATCGAAGCGAGGCCGATCAGCACGCCGAGCGCGATCCCGCCGGCGAAGCTCAGCATGTCGGTCTCCACCACGTCGCTCTCCACCGGACCGACTTCCGTCTCGACCGCGGCGATCGCGTCGCGCGGTCCCTGTACCGCCAGTACGTCGCCGCGCTCGAGATGCAGTTCCGGCGAGACCGGCATCGGGATCCGGTCGCGCTGTACGCCGGTCACGACCAGGCCCAGCCGGCGGGCGAGATCGAGGTCCTGCAGGCTCCGGCCGACCACCGTCTTGCGGGCTACGATCACCTGCGCCGTCTCCAGTGCCTGGGCGGCATCTTTCGGGACGGGAATTTCCTCGCCGATCGCTGCGACGCCCTGCAGGAACTGGCTCAGGTCGCCTTGTACGTAGAGCTCGTCGCCCGGCTGCAGGAACTCATCGTCCGCGAGACGGATGCGCTCGCCGTTGCGCCGCACCGAAGGCGCGGACATGCGGTCCCAGTATCTTGCGCGTAGATCACCGACGCTGGTCCGGCAGAAATCGGGATTGCTGACGCGGTAGCCGCGGGTCCTGACGTCGACCACCGGCAGGTCCGTGCTGGAGCGGCGTTCGAGCTCGCGCGCATCGGCGACCAGGTCGATGCGCAGCAGCGCTGGCAGCAGCTTGATCACCGCGATCAGGCCGGCGAGGCCGAAGATGTAGGTGATCGCGTAGGTCGTGGCGATGTTGCCGAGCAGCTGGTCCGACGTGAAGCCGGGGGGCGGTGCGACGTTGCCCGCGCGCACGGCTTCCTGCGCGGCCGCGAGCGTGGGCGAGCTCGTCATGCCGCCCGCGAGCAGCCCCGCTGCGCCTCCCGGGGGCAGCTGCAGGGCGTTCGCCCACAGCCATGCGATCACGAAGCCGCTGCCGGCGACGCAGGCTGCGAGCAGGAAATAGCGCAGGCCGTCGCTGCGGATCACGTCCAGAAACTTCGGCCCGGCCTGGTAGCCGACCGAGAAGATGAACAGCGCGAAGCCTACCGCCTGGACGCCTGGCGGCATGCTGAAGCCGAAGCGCCCGAAGAACATCCCGACGAAGAGCACTCCCGCCACGGGCCCGAATGAGAACACGCCGATGCGGATCCGCCCGATCAGGTAGCCGAGCCCGAGCACCAGGAACAGCGTAAACACCGGCTGGCCCCGGAGAAAATCGAGCAACGGGTTCTCCAGCTCCATCATGGCCGGGCCTGTGAGGCGTAGGTCGCGAACGAACCGAACTGCGTTCCGATCACTTCGTCCACTGCGCGCGCGAACTGCTCGAGTGCGTGGGAATCGTCGCCGCTGACCCGGTAGCTGACGATCGCCCGGGAGCCGTCCTCGGTGGCGGAGAGACTCACGGTCAGCACGCCGGTGAGCGCGAGTTCCTGCAGCGGCCCGAGCGAGCCCCGCAGCCGCAGCAGCTGGCCAGTGCGCGCCATCAGCACTCGCGCATGCTCGGCGCTGCCCCCGGTCCAGCGCTCGCAGAAGCAGCCACCGGCCTCCGGGGCGAGACTCAGGTTCGCGCGGCTGCCCGACCAGGTGTGGTCCTCCGGCCACCAGAGCTCCGGGCGGACAAGCGCGGCCCAGGCCGTCTGCGGCGACGCGGCGATCGAGTAGCTGTGCTGCACCAGGAACCCGTCCTCGCCCGCGTGTTCGAGTGCCGCGCCGGCCGGGGCCGCCGCGAGCGTCGCGAGTACTGCCACTGTTGCCGTTCGGATCATCATCAGGGGTCCTGCGCCGGCGATTTCGTTCCGCATCGTGAGCGAACTCGCGAGTTCGATCAACACCGCTCGGCCGTCCGGGATGGCTCTGCTAGAGTCGGAAAGATGCCCGCCGTGCCCGATGCGCGCCATGAACTGACGACGCTGCTGAAGAGTCGCGTCCCGTTGATCGTGATCGAGACGCGGGACGAGCCGCGCGTGCTGGACCTCGTCGCATCGCTGGCCGCCGAGCTGGCCCGACCGGTGCATACGCCGGTCTTCCAGTGGACCGTGACCGATGGCTTGAGGCGGCTCGACGTCGACCTCGGCGGTGCCCAGAAGCACAACTCGGAGCCCACCGACGTGCTGCGCAGCATCCGCTCGATCGAGAAGCCGGGCGTCTACGTGCTGCTCGATTTCCACCCGTTCCTCGGGGACCCGGTCAACGTGCGGCTGCTGAAGGACATCTGCCAGGGCTATTCGAAAGCGCCGCGGACGGTCGTGCTGCTCAGTCACGAGTTGCCGCTGCCGCAGGAGCTCGAGCATTTTGCCGCGCGATTCGAGCTGCAGTTTCCTTCGCGGGCCGAACGCGAGCAGATCATCAGGCAGGTCGCCGACGAGTGGTCGCGCGGCAACGGCGGCCGGGCCCGGATCGATCCCAAGGCGCTCGCGCTGCTGGTCGAGAACCTCGCCGGGCTCTCGACGCTCGACACCGGGCGGCTCGCACGCAAGGCCATCTTCAACGACGGCGCGCTGGCCGAGGCCGACCTGCCCGGAGTCATGCAGGCGAAGTACGAGCTGTTGAACCGAGGTGGTGCGCTCAGCTACGAGCACGACACCGCGCGTTTTGCCGACCTGGGCGGCATGCGGCACCTGAAGGACTGGCTGCTGCGGCGCAAGGTGGCCTTCGAGGGCTCGATGCCCGGCCTCGAGCGACCGCGCGGCGTGCTGCTGCTGGGCGTGCAGGGCTGCGGCAAGAGTCTCGCGGCCCGGGCCGCCGCCGGCATCTTCGGCGTGCCGCTGCTGCGCGTGGATTTCGGCGCGCTGTACAACAAGTACCACGGAGAGTCGGAGCGCAACCTGCGCAGCGCACTCGCGACGGCCGACGTGATGGCGCCCTGTGTGCTGTGGATCGACGAGATCGAGAAGGGGCTCGCCACCGGCGAGGGCGACAGCGGCACGTCACGACGGATGCTCGGCAGCTTCCTGACCTGGCTGTCGGAGAAGAAGAGTGCCGTATTCGTCGCCGCGACGGCGAACGACATCAGCGCGCTGCCGCCGGAGCTGGTGCGCAAGGGACGCTTCGACGAGATCTTCTTCGTCGACCTGCCGAGCGAGCAGGTCCGCGCGGAGGTGCTCGCCATCCACCTCGCCCGGCGCGGCATCGAGATCGGCGAGCAGGAGCTGCGCGCGCTGGCGCATGCGAGTCGCGATTTCTCCGGTGCCGAGCTCGAGCAGGCGGTCGTGTCGGCCGTCTATCTCGCGCACGCGGACGGCGAGAGCGTCTCCGGCAGGCACCTGCTGGCGGAGATCCGCGCGACGCGACCCCTCGCGACCGTGATGTCCGAGCGCATCGCGGCGCTCCGGAGCTGGGCGTCCGAGCGGACCGTGCCTGCCGACTGAGCCGCTGGCGCTCTCAGTCCGCGAAGAACCCTCCGATCGCGCCGATCGTCTCGCGCAGCGAGAAATACAGCACGATGGCGACGATCGGCGGCACCAGGTAGCGCAGCACCGCCATGATCTTCGGCACCTGTCTCGCCCAGAAGACGGATGCACCCTGGATGAGCTCCGACTGGACCTCGTCACGGACGACCCAGCCGGCCAGCACGGCCGTGGCCAGCGCACCGGCCACCAGCAGCAGCTCCCCTGCGACCTTGTCCATCAGGCCGAGCAGGTCGGTGCTGAGGGCCGGGAACACGCCGAGCGCAGTGATCAGCAGGCCGGTGATCAGTGCCGCCTTGCGCCTGGAGATCCCGAACTCGTCGATCGTCGACGCGGTGACGACTTCGAGCAACGAGATGGCCGAGGTGAGCGCGCCGACCGCGAGCGCGATGAAGAAGAACACGCCGACGACGTGGCCTGCGACGCCCATCGCGTCGAACGCGCTCGGCAGCGCGATGAACAGTGCGCCGACCGTGCTCTCGCCCACCGTGCCCTGCAGGCCGAGCGAGTAGATCACCGGGAACACCAGCAGGCCTGCGACAAACGCGACGCCGAAGTCGGTGAACGCGATGATCGAGCCGGACTCGGGCATGTCCTGATCCGAGTGAAGATAGGAGGCGAACGTGAGCATCGCGCCCATGCCCAGGCTGAGCGAGAAGAAGGCCTGCGAAGCGGCGGCACGCCACACCTTGGGGTTCATCAGTTCGTCGAGGTCCGGCATCAGGTACACGGCGTAGCCCTCGCGCGCGCCCTGAAGCGTAGCTGCCCAGGCCGCGAGGCCGAGGACGATGAAGAACAGCACCGGCATCAGGATCAGCGAGGCGCGCTCGATGCCGCCCTTGATCCCGGCCATCACGACCAGGATCGTCACGGCCATGAAGCCCAGGTGGAAGGCGAGCGCGTCCATCCCGGAGGAAACCTCGCCGAAGTGTGCGCCCGCGTCCCTGCTGAATCCGCCGATTGCCGACTCGATCGCATAGCGGATCGTCCAGCCCGCGATCACCGAGTAGTAGGCAAGGATCAGCAGGCCGGCGGCTACGAAGATGTAGCCGACACGCCCCCACGCCGGGCCGCCGAGCTTGCGCAGCGACCCGATCGGGGCGAGCTGGCCTCGGCGGCCGATGCCGAATTCCGCGAGCATCAGCGGTATGCCGAGGATGATCGTCATGCCGACGTAGAGCAGCACGAACGCCGCGCCGCCGCCCTCGGAGGCCTGGTAGGAGAAGCGCCACATGTTGCCGAGGCCGACCGCGCTGCCGGCGGCCGCGAGTATGAAGCCGGCCCGTGAGCCGAAGGCCTCGCGTGAACCTGTTGCCAATGCGCTGTCCTCTGCGTTCGACGGTGCGGGCAGGATAGCGGCTTAGGACCGCTGGAAGCTAATTCCCTGACGGTCCAGACGCCGCGTGCTCGATCAGCGGTGCTTCTTTTCGTAGGTGCCGACCAGTTCGGCCATGCCAAGCACGTGACCTCTGATCGCGGCCTCGAGTTGAGCCTTGGTGGGCTGATCGAGGTCCTCGAGGACCGTGTCCAGCGCATAGAGCTTGTGGAAGTAGCGGTGCCGGCCGATCGGCGGGCATGGGCCTCCGTATCCGGTGCGCTTCCAGTCGTTCCGGCCTTCGCCCGTCCCCTGCGGCAGGGCTTTCGCACCGACGTCTTCCGGGAGTCCTTCGACTTGCGGCGGCAGGTTATAGAGCACCCAGTGCACCCAGGTCATCTTGGGCGCCTCGGGGTCCGGCGCATCCGGGTCGTCCACGATCAGTACCAGCGACTTCGTGCCGCCGGGCAGGTCGCGCCAGGAGAGGGCGGGCGAGGAGTCCGCTCCCTCGCAGGTATGGCGGACTGGAATCTCGCCCCCGTCGTCGAAACTCGGCGAACTCAGTTGCATGGCCATGAGCGGTCCTCCGAATGAGATGAGCAGGACGGCAAGCAGCGGGGCAGGCCTCGGCTTGCGGCGTCGCATCAGCACATTCCCGCGGCTTCGAGATGTCGCTGCTGCTCGTGTTCGGACAGCTTCGGGCAGTGCCGGGACAAGGCGCAGAGCAGCGCGACCAGGTAAGGCGCGTGCAGGCCGAGGATCACCTTGCCGGTGGCCAGCAGCGAGATCGAGGTCGCTCGCTCGGGGTCGGCCCAGACGAAGTTGTTGGCGAACCCGAGGTGACCGAAGGCCCGCGAGGTGTCCGGGCCGTAGAGCCCGAACGGCTTCGCGCCCAGCATCATTCCCGCGGAGTACCTGAGCGGGACCAGCAGCGAGCGGTCGACCTCGGGCTTGCCCACTTCCGCGATGGCACGCCGGACCGTCAGCGGCTTGAAGGCACGCCTGCCCTCGAGCTGCCCGCCGTCGAGCAGGCACTGGAAGAACCTGCCGCTGTCGTCGGCTGTGGCCACCCCGTTACCGGCCGGGATCACCGCACGGTAGAAGCGCGGATCGTTGGAAATTTCGGTCGCTTTCTCGAGTGTCGTGCCGATGGCCCGGCGCAGGTAGGCGTTGACGGCTCCGCCATAACGGAAGCCCGAGACGTAATTGCGGGCCAGCCGCGAGAAGGCACGTCCGCGCATGCCGAAATCGAGCGTCTTCAGTCCCAGCGGACCGGACACCTGCTCCTTGAAGAAGTCGCGGAAGCCCTGTCCCGAGACCTTCTCGACCAGGTCCGCGATCACGAACCCGGCCGTGAGCGCGTGATAGGCATGATGGTGGCCCGGCTTCTCAGGAGCCGCCGCGTAGATGCGCCGCAGCACCTCCTGCCGGTCGAGCAGCAGCTCGGCGACGTCGATTTCGTCCTCCAGCGGGATCGTCGGTATCCCGGCCTTGTGACACAGCAGCTGGTAGATCGTGATCTCCCGCTTGCCGTTCTGCCCGAAGGCCGGGATGTAGTGGCTCACGGGGTCGAGCAGGCTCAGCTGCTTGCGTTCGGAGAGCAGGTGCACGGTCATCGCCGCGATCGCCTTGCTGGCGGAGTACAGGCACACGGGCGTGTCCGGCGTCATCAGCACCGGCGGGGTGTCGGTGGCGTCGCCCGGTCCGTTACCGGATGCGTGCCCGATCGCGCGCTTGAGCACGATCTGCCCGTGACGCCTCACTACCAGCGAGATCCCCGGATGCATGCCCGACGCATAGACCCGCTCGACGGCCCGCCAGATCGACTCGACGCCCGGGCGGCTCATGCCCACGGCCTCCGGATCGGTTTCCTGCCGGGTCGCGATCGTCGTCACCGCAGACAGGTCGCGCGGGACCTCGGTCGCCTCCAGCAGCAGCCGACGAATCGGCGATGGGATGGTTTCTGTCAGTGTCATCATCTGCGTGCTCCAATCGGGGCGCGACTCGAACGAGCTGCCGGGCGTCGCGCCCGGCCTCGCGGCCCGCTGCGGGCGTGTGACTGAAACGCCCGTCAGGGCCAGTCTATCGCCACGTGCGCGTGGCGGCACGTTCCAGTGCGCAGGCGGGCCTGCTCTCATATGATCGCGGGATGGGCTGGATCCTCGTCATCCTGTTGCTGGCGCTCGTCACCTGGGGCATCGTGAGCTTCAACCTGCTGGTGCGCGACCGTCATCGCGTGGCCCAGGCCTGGAGTGATGTCGGCGTGCAGCTGACCCGGCGCCACGATCTCGTGCCAAAGCTCGTCGAGGTGGTGAAGCGCCATGCCGCATACGAGGGCGGACTGCTCGTGCGCGTGACCGAGCTGCGTTCGCTCGGCATGCGAGAGCAATCGCCGGCGATGCTCGGCCGCATCGAAGACGAGCTGGCTGCAGGGCTCAACCGGCTGCTCGTGCTGGTCGAGAGCTACCCGGAGCTGAAGGCCAGCGAGGGCTTCCTGGAGCTGCAGCGCGAGTTGAGCGAGATAGAGAACCAGATCCAGTACTCCCGCCGCTACTACAACGGTGCGGTGAACAACCTGAACACGCGCATCGACTCGATCCCGGATGCGATCGTGGCGAGGATCTTCGCGTTCCGTCCGGCCGAGTACTTCGAGGCGGACCGGCAGGCCGCCATCGGGGCGGCGAAGACTCCGTGATGCGTGCGCTGTATCTGGTGCTGGCGCTGCTGGCCGCGTCCGTCGCGACGGCCGAGGAGCGCATCCTGTCGTTCCACAGCGACATCACCGTCCTGCCGGACAGCGCAATCGAGGTCGTCGAGACGATCGAGGTCCAGGCCGAGGGCCAGCGCATCCAGCGCGGCATCTACCGGGATTTCCCGACCGTGTACCAGGACAGGCGCGGACGGCGGGTCGTGACGGGCTTCGAGCTGCTCGGCGTGACTCGGGACGGTCGACCCGAACCGCATCACAGCGAGCAGCGGGCGAACGGTGTCCGCCTCTATGCCGGGGATCCGGAGGTATTTCTGCAGCCGGGCGAATACACCTACCGCATCAGGTACCGCAGCGACCGGCAACTCGGACTGTACGCCGATCATGACGAGCTCTACTGGAACGTCACCGGGAACGGCTGGGAGATGCCGATCGACCGGGCCAGCGCGAGCGTCGTGCTGCCACCCGGCATTCCGCCGCAATCCATCGGCGTCGAGGCTTATACCGGGCCGTTCGGCGCCCGGGGTCGCGATTGGGTCGCCAAGGTGGACGGCGGGATGCCGCAGTTTTCGACGACGCAGGGGCTGGCCGCCCGCGAGGGGTTGACCATCGTCGCGACCTGGCCCAAGGGATTCGTTTCGCCGCCCGGCTCCGTCGCGAGGCTCGGGTACCTGTCGCGGGATGCCTGGCCCGCGCTGGCTGCCGGCCTCGGGGCGCTCGCGCTGCTCGGCTATTACCTTTTTGCCTGGACCAGGGTCGGCCGCGACCCACCCGGTCGGGCGCCGGCGCCGATCTACGAGATGCCCCAGGACCAGTCCGCGGCCTCGATCCGCTACCTGCGCGAGATGGCCTATGACGACCGCTGCTTCGCTGCGGCGGTGCTCGCGCTGGCCGTGAAGGGCTGGCTGCGCATAGAGCAGGCCTCGTCGGGCTTCCTCGGTCGCGGGAGCGAGTTCGTGCTGGAGCGCAGCGGTCGCAACGGTGAGGAGTCGCCTGCGCCGGATGAGCAGGTGCTGCTGGAAAAGCTGTTCTTCGGCAGGACACGGCTCGAGCTGAAGAACGAGAACCACGCGATTCTGCGTGCTGCGAAGTCGGCTCACGAGCAGTTCCTGAAAGCCAGGTACACGCCATCCCTGTTCAGAGTGAACGGCGGCTGGCATGCACTCGGAATCCTGCTGAGCCTGCTCGTTATCGGCCTGAGCATCGGATTGCCGCTCGCGCGGGGCGGCTATTCGGTGAGCTGGCTGTTCGGCACCCGTCCCGGCTGGTTCACGCTCGGGGCGGCCGCCGTGGCCCTGCTGATCAACCTGCCTTTCGGCCGCCTGTTAAAGGCACCAACCGTCTCGGGTCGTGCCGTGATGGATCGCATCGAGGGCTATCGGCTGTTTCTCGATGTCGCCGAGGGCGACGAGCTGCGGCTCGTCGACGCGCCTCCGCTCACGCCGCGGCTGTTCGAGCGGAACCTGCCCGCGGCGCTGGCGCTGGGCGTCGAGCAGCAATGGGCCGAGCGGTTCGCGGGCGTATTCGCGACCGTGGCGCCGGAAGCACGACCCCAGTGGTATCGCGGCGACCGCTGGGACTCGAGCCGCCTGGGTCGTTTTTCCGCGTCCTTTGGCGCTTCGCTGGAAGGAGCCATTTCCGCCGCGTCGACGGCGCCCGGCTCGAGTTCCGGCAGCGGCGGCGGAGGATCGTCGGGTGGCGGCGGCGGAGGCGGGGGAGGCGGAGGCTGGTAGGGTCGGTCCCGTGCTAACTTGCCCGGGTCAGCAGCGAAACCTGGGAGCCGACCGGGGAAGCGAGATGCCGAGGATCAAGCTGGAATTCGAAAACGCCGCGGGCCGCAAGCTCGCCGGCCTGCTCGACACGCCGCCGGAGAACACGCCGATCGCCTGTTACGCGCTCTTTGCGCACTGTTTCAGCTGCGGCAAGGACAGCAAGGCGGCGACGCGGATCAGCCGCGCGCTGGCGAGCAGGGGAATCGCGGTGCTGCGATTCGATTTCACTGGCGTCGGGCAGAGCGAGGGCGAGCTGTCCGCGACGGATTTCTCCTCCAACGTGAGCGACCTGCTCGCCGCGGCCGACAAGCTGGCGAGAGACTACCGCCCGCCCAGGCTGCTGGTCGGGCACAGCCTCGGCGGTGCGGTCGTGCTCGGCGCCGCGGCGCAGATGCCCGAGGTGAAGGCCGTCGCGACGATCGGCGCGCCGGCACGGGCCGACGTCAATGCGCCGCAGAAGGCGCTGCTCGTCTTTCACTCGCCAACGGACCAGGTCGTGCCGATCGACGACGCAGCGACGATCTACCAGTCCGCAAGCCATCCGAAGAGCTTCATCTCGCTGGACGATGCCGACCACCTGCTGCTCGACACCGAGGATGCGGAATACGTCGCGCTGACGCTCGCGGCCTGGGCCAGTCGTTACCTCGGCCTGCGCGCGGACCCGGCGGAAGATCGCTACGGGAGCGCGCCGCCCGTGGGTCCTCACGAAGTGGTCGTGACGGAACTCGACCGCCGGTTCCTGCGTGGCTTGTTCACTACCCACCACCGCTGGATGGCCGACGAGCCGGTCGCCTACGGCGGCACCGATCTCGGTCCGAGCCCCTACGGCCTGCTGCTGATGGCGCTCGGGGCCTGCACCTCGATGACGCTGCGGATGTTCGCCAATCACGACCGGCTGCCGCTCGAGGACATCCGCGTCCGCCTGCGTCACAAGCACGTGCACATCGAGGACGCCGAGGACTTCGATGCCGAGGACCGTCGCCTCGAGGTGATCGACGTCGGCATCGAGCTCGAAGGCGACCTGTCCGAAGCACAGCGGCTGAAGCTGCTCGAGGTTGCGGGTCGCTGCCCGGTCCACAAGACCCTGATGGGCGAACTCAGCATACGCAAGCGGCTCGAGCCGGAGCCCTGACGCTCCGGCTGCGCGGGGCGGCGCCCGATCAGGTGGCCGGGCAGGGCCGCTCCCGCAGCGTTCGCCTGCGTGTGAACAGCTTGTGCAGTTCCATCACGACCACGAGGCTGAAGGCCAGCAGCAGCAGTTCCAGCCAGTGATCGAGCGAGACTGGCGCGACGCCCAGCACGTCGCTCAGGCCCGGCGTGTACATCGCGCCGATGTGCACCAGCTGCGCGACGACGGTGCCGACCAGCAAAATCTTGTTGCGCAGCGGGTTGTGGACGAATATCGACATCGTCTCGGAGCGGCTGTTGAACGCCTGCATGTTCTCGAACAGCACCATCAGCAGCAGCGTCGAGTTGCGCGCTTCCTCGACGCCATGGCCCGTGGCCAGTGCGTGCTGGAAGTACAGGTACGCGATCACGCCCATGACCAGCGCCGAGATCAGCACGCGCTCGACCATGATCCGGTTGAATATGGACTCGTTCGGTGGCCGGGGCGGGCGTCGCAGCTCGTCGCCTTCGCCGGGCTCGAAAGCGAGTGCGACGTCCTGGATGCCATTGGTCACCAGGTTGAGCCACAGCAGCTGCACCGCCAGCAGCGGCAGCGGCAGGCCCGCGAGGACCGCCAGCATGACGAGCACGATTTCCGCCGCGCCGGTCGAGATCAGCAGGAAGATGACCTTGCGTATGTTCCCGTAGGCGATCCGGCCTTCCTCGACGCCGGCTACCACCGAGGCGAAGTTGTCGTCGGTCAGGATGATCTCGGCCGTCTCCCGCGCCACGTCCGTGCCGCTGCCGCCCATTGCGACGCCGACCTGAGCGGCACGCAGCGCCGGGGCATCATTGACGCCATCGCCGGTCACCGCGACGAACTGGCCGCCGCGCTGCAGCGACTGCACGATCTCGAGCTTCTGGTGGGGCTCGACGCGAGCGAAGACCCGGGCAGGATTGCAGCGTGCATCGAACTCGCGGTCGCCGGCCTCTGCGGCCTGTTGCAGCTGGCGGCCGGTGACCACCTCCTCGCGCTGCTGCGCCAGGCCGAGGTCCCGGGCAATTGCCAGGGCCGTCTCGGGGTCGTCGCCGGTGATCATGCGGACGTCCACGCCCGCGGCCTCGCAGGCCTCCACGGCCGGCAGCGCCTCGGGACGCAGCGGGTCCGTCATGCCGACGAGGCCGAGGAACGTGAGTCCCTCGAGGTCCTCCCGGCAGAAATTCTCCGGGCTGCCCCCTGGCAGCTCGCCCGCCGCCAGCGCGAGGACGCGGTAGCCCTCGCGGGCCAGTGCGACGCCCTGCGCGCGGAGCTGCTCGGGTTCGATGGCAACTGGACCATCCGCGCTCAGCATGCGACTGCACATCGGCAGCAGCGTTTCGAGCGCTCCCTTCACCCGCGCGACCGCGTGGCCCTCACGCCCGTTCAGTGTCGCCGAAAAGCGCAGCGCTGGCTCGTAGGCGATCGAGGCGAGCTCTGGAGCCTCCACTTCGAGTTGTTCGCGCGTGAGGCCCGCTTTTCGCGCCAGCACCAGCAGGGCGAGGTCCACCGTGTCGCCACGGCCGGACCACTCCCCGTCACGCTGCGCGAGTGCGGCCTCGTTGGCGAGCACGGCGGCGCTGCAGAGCTCGGCGAGCTGATGCTCGTGCTCAGTCCGGCGGGCGCCCTCCGGCAACACGAAGGTCCCGTCCGGCACCAGTCCCTCGCCGGTGACGATCCACGGCGGCTGGTCCGGCAGCTGGACCACTCGCACGGTCAGCTGGTTGACGGTCAGCGTCCCGGTCTTGTCCGAGGCGATACAGGTGCAGGAGCCGAGCGCCTCCACCGCCACGAGGCGGCGAACGATGACGTTGCGTCGCGCCATCCGCTGCAGCCCGACCGCCAGCGCCACTGTCAGTGCTACCGGCAGGCCCTCCGGGATCGCCGAGACCGCCAGCGCCACCGCCAGCATGAAGATCTCGGCCAGCGGCATGCCCCGCGCAAGCGAGATCGCCGCCAGCACCAGCGCCGCGATGGCCACCGCGATCGAGATCCTGACCGTGAAGCGCTCCATGCGCAGCACCAGCGGGGGCTTGCCAGTGTCCCGCCCGAGCACGTCGGACGCGATGCGCCCGAGCGCCGTCTGGCTGGCGGTCGCGACCACGACGCCACGACCGCGGCCGGAGCCGACGATCGTGCCCGCGAACGCCATGTTGATGCGGTCGGCGGTCGCGGCGTCCTCGGGCAGCATCGCCTCGGGGCGCTTGTTCACCGCGTCCGACTCGCCGGTCAGCAGGGACTCATCGATGCTGAGCCGCTGGGCGTCCAGCAGGCGGAGGTCGGCCGGCACCCTGGCTCCGCTGTCGAGCAGCACGATGTCTCCCGGGACGAGTTCCTCGGCATTGACCTCGCGGACCTCGCCGGCGCGTCGCACCGTCGCTCGCGATGTCACCAGCTTGCGGAGCGACTCCGCCGAGCGCTGCGCGCCGAATTCCTGCGCGGTGCCGATCAGCGCATTCACCAGCAGCACACCGGCGATGAATGCCGCGTCGGTGTACTCCTCGAGACCCAGCGACAGCACCGCGGCGAACAGCAGCACGTAGATCAACGGACTCTTGAACTGTCCCCAGAAGATCGCGGCCAGGCTGCGCGGCTGCGCGCGCGGCAGCGCGTTGCTGCCGTATCTGGCGAGCCGCTCCCCGGCTTCTTGCGGGCGCAAGCCCTCGGGCCGGCTCTCAAGCTCGGCCAGCACTTCGGCCGGCGTCTGCGCGTGCGCGGGCGGCCCGACGCCGGCGTCCGCCGGACGCCGGCCGGACGTACCGAACTCCTGCGTTCGTGGCTGCGGCATGTCGCTGGTCCCTCGCAGGACCTGAATATCATCGAGGACGATGGGCAGCCATACGTACTACTTGCGAAGCGTGCGAACCGGCACGGGAACCGGCGGCTTCAGGCGACGGTGAAGTAGCAGACCGAGGCGACGATCACGGCGATGATCAGGTTCAACGCAAAGCCCTCGCGTGCCATGCGGGCGATGGTCAGTTTCTCGGTCGCATAGACGATCGCGTTCGGCGCGGTCGCGACCGGAAGCATGAAGGCGCAGGAGGCGGAAATGGCCGCGGGAATCATCAGCAGTTGCGGCGGCACCTCGACACCGACAGCCGCGGCGGCCAGCACGGGCATCAGCAGCGTCGCCGTGGCGGTGTTGGAAGTGATCTCGGTCAGGAATGTCACGCTGATGCAGATCGCCAGCACCAGCAGGAAAGGTGGCAGGACCGACAGGCCGGCCAGGCCGTCGCCGATCAGCTGCGCGAGTCCGCTTTCGCTGAACGCGGTGGCGATGCAGATGCCGCCGGCGAACAGCAGCAGCATGCCCCAGGGGATATGCACCGCCGTCTCCCAGTCGAGCAGCCGTCCGCGTTCGCCGTCCGGGACCAGGAACATCACGACGACGGCCGCGAGCGCGACGGTGGAGTCCGCGGCGCCGGTGATGCCGAGCGCCGCGGACCACCCGCCGTAGGGATCCGAGCGCGTGATCCAGGCCAGGATCGTCAGTCCGAAGACCATCAGCACCCGACTCTCGGGGCTGCGCCACGGGCCGGCCCGCATGATTTCGAGCGGCTCGGCGTTGCGCAGCCCACGCGTGAGCCAGGCTGCCGCAGCCGGTATGGCCAGCGCCACGACGACGAGTCCGGTCTGCATCCAGCGCACGAAGCCGTATTCCGAGCCGGTCGCCTGCTCAAAGACGCCGGCGAATATCACGTTCGGAGGCGTGCCGATCAAGGTTCCGGTGCCGCCGATCGACGCGCCGTAGGCGATGCCGAGCAGCAGCGGCGTCGCAAGGCGCGGGTCGCGGCTGCGACGCAGCAGTGCCAGCGCCATCGGCGTCAGCATCAGCGCCGTGGCGGAGTTCGAGATCCACATCGAGATCAGCGCCGCCGTGAGCATGAAGGCCAGCACCAGGCGCGCGCCACCGTTGCCGCCGACCAGGCGGATCATGCCCAGCGCGAAGCGCTCGTGCAGCCCGGACTTCTCGATCGCTTTCGACAGCATGAAGGCCGCCATCAGCAGCAGTATCACGGTATTGCCGAGCGCGGCCGCGGCCTGCTGGTGCGTGAGCACGCCGGCGAGCGGGAAGGCGGCGAACGGGAGCAGCGAGGCGGCCGGGATCGGGATGCTCTCGAACACCCACCAGACCGCCGTCGTCAGCGTGATGGCCGCAGTCCAGCAGATCTTCGGGTCGAGTCCAGCCGCCTCGAGCATGAGTCCGAGCACGGCCCCGGCCACCGGGCCGAGCACCAGCGTTGCGGTCCTCGTATTCAAGCTTTCCTCATCGGCCGCGGTTCGCCGTCCGGCACTCCAGTCGGTAGCATAACCGCTGGGCGTTACCGCTGACGCGTGGCAGCTCCAACGGAGATCGACATGGCTCATGCAGAGATCACGGCCGTCATGGGCGACATCACGACGCTCGAGGTGGATGCGATCGTCAACGCAGCGAACCGCGAGCTGCTTGGCGGCGGCGGCGTGGATGGCGCCATTCATCGACGCGCAGGACCCGGCCTGCTCGAGGAGTGCCGCGGGCTCGGTGGTTGCGAGACGGGCGACGCGAAGATGACCGGTGGCCACGCGCTGCCGGCGCGCTACGTCATCCACACCGTGGGGCCGGTGTGGCACGGCGGTACGCACGACGAGCCCCGGTTGCTCGCGTCTTGCTATTTCCGCTCGCTCAAGCTCGCGGCTGAGCAGGGGCTGGGCAGCATCGCGTTTCCCTCGATCAGCACCGGCGCCTACGGCTATCCGACCGAGCTCGCCGCGCAGGTGGCGATCGAGGCTGTGCGGGAGTTCACCGCAAAGCCGGGCTCGATCGAGAAAGTCATCTTCTGCTGCTTCTCGATGAACGACTACGAGATCTACGAACGCCTGCTCGAGAAGCTCTGAAGGCCCGCCGGCCAGCACGGCCGCGCCGCCCGCGGCGGTTCCCTTGAGCGGTGTCAGCCGCCCGCGACCGCGGGCAGGATGCTCAGGATCTCCTCTCCGCGCAGCGTGGTCGCGAGACCCTGGAGGTCGCGGACGTTGTCGCGTCCGACGAACACGTTCACGAACGGCCGCAGCTCTCCGTCGGCGGTAGTGAGCCGCTGCAGCAGCTGCGGGTGCAGTTCACAGACCACCTCGAGTGCCTCGCGGACCGTCGTGGCCGCGACGCGCAACTCGGCCTCTCCCGCCGTGAACTCGCGCAGCGCCGCCGGGATCCTCACCGTGACTTCCGACATGGTCCCATTGTAGTCATTGGCGGGCATCGCGCAGCGGCGCAGCCCGCTCTCAGCGTTCGATGACCGCGACCAGCGGGTCGTCGGTACGGGCGAGGCACGCCAGCACGACCCGCTCGATCCGGCTCGAGGACTCGAGCACTATCTCGGCCGTCGCGCGAGCCTGCTTCTCGCGTTCCGCGTCATCGACCATGTTGATCAGCGGCACGACCCTGAGTCCCTCGGTGGCCTTCATCAGGCCCTCCGGACTCACGAGCAGCCTCGCGAGGTGTGCCGGCCGAAGCAGCTCGTTTTCGCCCAGGCCTGCGACACGCTCGCAACACTCGAGCCGGTGCGCGAGCCGGCTCGTCAGCGGCTCGCCGATCGCCAGCGCCGAGAGGATCGGCACAACGGTCGTCGTTGCCGGCACCAGCATCGGCTCGTTCCCGGCCGGTGCCTTGACGAGGCGCATCCGGGCGCCGTCCGCCTTGACGAAAGTGGCCGCAAAGCCGCCCTCACGGTGGATCTGCTCGATGGTCGCCGGGCCGACGCCGGCGCGGCGCGCGGGCGTGCTGGTCGGGCAGGCGTAGGCGACACTGTGCCCGGACTCCACCGCAGCGATGGCCGACCGCAGCCGCTGCTCTTCCTCGACCACGACCGCAAAGCCGAGTTTTTCCTGGAAGTAGGTCGTGAAGACGGTCGAGGTAATGGCCACGCGGCCGGGATGCGTGGTCGCGAGGTGCGCGAGCAGGCTCTTCTTTCCGCCGGCTCCGATCGCGCAGACGATGCCGGTGCGGGCATCGAGCAGGTCGAGCATTGAAGTGCCGCGAGGCATTCGCTGCGCGCTAGTCGGGCACGAAGCGCACGCAGAGGATCCGCGGCAGGAACTCCGCCGCCGGTTCCCAGCAACCGCCCGAGTCGCGACTGACGAACAGGTGCCCGGACGAGGTTCCGAAAGCGACGCATCCGGGTCGCAGCTGGTCCGTGTCCATGGCCTCCCGAAGTACTGTGACGTAGACGTGTTGCTGCGGCAGCCCGCCGGACGCGGACTCCCAGCTGAGCCCGGCGTCGCGACTGCGGTAAACGCGCAGCTTGCCGTCCACGGTCGTGCGCATGTGCGAGCTCGTTGCCGGGATCTGGAAAACGGTGTCCGGATCGGCTGGATCGCAGGCAATCGCATAGCCGAAGTCGCTCGGCAGGCCATGCGTGATCTCCGTCCAGCAGCGGCCGCCGTCGTCGCTGCGGTAGGTCCCGCTGTAGCACTGGCGGTAGACGCGCCTGCCATCCGCCGGGTGCATCACGACGCGATGAACGTTGTGGCCGGCCTCGGGGTAGGGATCCGGCAGGTTGGCCGCGCGCACGCCGGCGTTCGCCGGCTCCCAGCTCGCGCCGCCGTCCTCGCTGCGGTAGGTGCCGCCCGCGGAGACAGACACGAGCATACGCCGTGGATCGGCCCGGTCGATGCATATCGAGTGCATCGCGAACAGTCCGCGTGATGGCTCCCAGGCGCGCCGCGTGTGGTGCTCGTTCAGCGAGCGGACGTCCTGCCAGCTCCTGCCGCGGTCCTCGCTCAGGAACAGACCGGCCGGATCGATGCCGGCGTAGAGGCGGCTGCCGCCCCCGGACCAGGCCAACTGCCAGATCGAGTTGAGCGTGCGTGCGTGCCTGCCCGGCGGATGCTGTGGGACGGCATTCAGGCTGTCCCATGACCCGCCGCCGTTGCCGCTGCGGAAGATGTGCGAACCCCAGACGGCGTGGTCGCTCGCGGCCAGCAGCTCGCCAGGCTGTCCGGGCGTCGCTGTCACGTTCAGGATCCTGTACCCCGGCAGTAGAGGGCCCTCGAGCCGCCAGCGTCCGCGGCTCGCGATCTCGTGCAGGCGGAACAGGCCTTTCTCGGTCCCTACGATCAGCATGGCGCTGGATCTGCGCGCCGTCCGCGCCGGCTCATCTTTCCTTCAGCCTCGGCATCAGCTCGACGAGGTTGCAGGGCCGGGTGCGGTAATCGAGCTGGGCCTCGATCAGTTCGTCCCAGGCGGTCGCGCAGGCGCCTGAGGAGCCCGGTACGCAGAAGACATAGGTCCCGTTCGCGACTCCTGCGAGCGCCCGCGACTGCAGTGTCGAGGTCTTGATCTGCGCATGCGAGAGGTGGCGGAACATCTCGCCGAAGCCGTCGATCGTCTTGTCGAGCAGAGGCTGGACGGCCTCGGGCGTTCCGTCGCGGCCGGTCACGCCGGTGCCACCCGTCGTGATGATTGCGTTGACGTCCGGGTCCGCTATCCATCCGGAGACGACCGCGCGGATCCTGTAGATGTCGTCAGGCACGATGCGCTTGTCCGCGAGCCGGTGGCCCGCTGCGGTCAATCGTTCCGCGAGCAGCCGCCCGGACTTGTCGCTCTGCTCGTCGCGCGAGTCCGATACCGTCAGCACGGCGATGCTGATCGGCTGAAAAACACGTTCTCCGCCACCATGCGCATAGGACATGCGTCTGCTCCTCTCGACTGCTGGCTGTTGCGCCTAGACCAGTCCGGCGAACGGTTGCACGTCGACCTCGGTTCCCGGGTCGACCGTCGCCTGGTCCAGCGGCAGGATGATGAAGCAGTTCGCCTCGCCCATCGAGCGCAGCACGCCGGCGCCCTGGTGGCCGGTGCTGCGCACCGAGTACGCGCCCGATGCGTCGCGCTCGAGCACGCCGCGCTGGAACTCGAGCCGGCCCGGCTTCTTGCGGAGCTTCGACTGGCAGGTGGCGCGCAGCAGCACCGGCGGCGCAGTGCTCGACTCGCCGGCGAGCGCGCGCAGCGCGGGCTGCACCAGCTGGTAGAAGGTCACCATCACCGAGACCGGGTTGCCCGGCAGGCCGAAGAAGTACGCCTGCTCGACACGACCGAAGGCGATCGGCTTGCCCGGCTTCATCGCGACCTTCCAGAAGCCGATCTCGCCGTAGCGCTCGAGAGTCTCGGTGACGTAGTCGGCCTCGCCGACCGAGACGCCCCCGGAGGTGACGATCGCATCGGCACGCGAAGCCGCGTCCTCGAATGCACGGCGAGTGTCCTCGCGACGGTCCCTGACCACGCCCAGGTCCAGCACCTCGAGGCCGAGCCGCGACAGCATGCCATGCAGGCTGTAGCGATTGCTGTCGTAGATCTGGCCCGGGGCGAGTTCCTCGCCTATACCGCGCAGCTCGTCACCGGTGGAGAAGATGGCCACTCGCGGGCGTCTGAATACGTCGACCTTGCCGACGCCGAGCGAAGCGAGCAGGCCGAGGTGCGCGGGCTGCAGCAGGGTTCCGGCAGCGACCGCGAGTTCTCCGCTGCGGATGTCCTCGCCGGCCTCGCGCACATTCTGGCCCGGCTTGTGACCGGCGCCGATGATGACCTGGCCGTCCTCGACCGTGACATGCTCCTGCATCACCACCGTATCGGTGCCCTCTGGCAGCGTCGCTCCGGTCATGATCCGCACGCACTGGCCGGGACCAGCGCTCCCGTCGAAGGGCCGGCCAGCCCAGGAGGTGCCGGTGACCGCGAAGCTCCGGCTGCCCTCGGACGGCAGTTCGCCGCCCGCGAGCGCGTAGCCGTCCATCGCGGAATTGCGGTGCGAGGGCACGTCGACGCTGGAGTGCACGTCGGCCCCGAGCACCCGCCCGAGTCCGGCCATCAGCGCGACGCTCTGCCGCTCGCGGACGGGGCGGATCGTCGCGAGGATCCGGTTGCGCGCCTCGTCCAGCTCGATCACCCGGTGATCGTGGCCGGGGCTGTCGCAGGGGTCCACATCGGCGGGCAGCGGAGATCGGCTTGCTTCTTTCATGTTCGGTCCACCAGGGCACGCCATGCTACCGAGTGGCCCCGGGGCGCGAAAGGAGCATGGCCTCGGCGCGCTCGCGCTCTTGGGGATCATTGATGTTGATGAAGCACTCGGGGCGGTCGCCCAGGTCGACCACGGCGCAGCTGAGGTCCTTGAACCATGCATCGATTTTCCGCCCGCCACCGGTCAGGAACGCTTCGAGCCCGGGCCGCAGCCGGCTCTCCAGCAGCATGAACACCGGCTGCAGCCGTTCTCCGTCGCTTGCCACCGCGAGGTCCGCCCCCGACTCGACGCAGGCCCGGTGAAGCCGGCTCGCCAGGTCGCCGGCGACCAGCGGTGCGTCGCAGGGCGCCGTCAGCAGGTACCGGCTGCCCGATTCCTCGAGCCCGCTCAGCACGCCGGCCAGAGGTCCGAGGAATCCTTCGTGCCGGTCCGCGATGACAGTATGGCCGTAGGCGCAATAGCGCTCGAGGTTTCGATTTGCGTTGATCAGCACCCGTCCGACCTGGGGCCGGAGCGCATCGAGAACGAACTCGATCATCGGCCGTCCAGCGAGTTTCACCAGGCCCTTGTCCTCGCCGCCCATCCGGCGCCCGAGGCCGCCTGCGAGCACCAGTGCGCTGACGTCGGCGAGTGGTGGCGTATCGTGTGTCCCGGGAGATTTCATCGCGACGGATTCTGCCCACACCCGCCGTCGCTGTCGCCTCTTTTGCCGGGAAGCCCGCGCGAGCCTGGGGGGTGCTGCGACAAAATGGACCGATCACGTGAGCCGGTTGGGTCAACTTGTCGCTCCGGCCGGCCTCTGTCAGGATTCGCGGCTATGCAGTCATCGTGGGCGGGAAACCGAAAGGCCTGGCTCGATCGTAACAAGGAGCCTGGCGACGGATCGGCGAGCGCATCCGGTCCAGGTCGGGCGGTGCTGGTCGTCGGCCGCGGCGCCGTCGATGAAGCGCGCTTGCGACGCTCGACGGCCGTGGACCTTGCAGTGCTCGAGGTCGTCGACGACTTCGCCGCGGCTGAGCGCTTGCTGCCGCGCTGCCATTTCGACCTGGTCGTCGTCGATTGCGGGTCAGAGCACGACCCTGCGATTGCGTGGATCGCAACGCTGCAGGATTCTGCGGATCCGCCGCGCATCATTGCGATCGGGGAGAACCGCCCGGCGCTGGTAGCGGCGACCCGCGGGGCAGGTGCACAGGACTTGATGCCGCGCCCGCTCGATGCGCGTTTGCTGCGTCGGTTGCTGGCCGAATTGCCGGGCGATCGGGCCGGTGCCCGTCCACTGGCGACGCCGCAGCCGCGCCGAGGCGCACGACGGTCGGCCACCGAGCTGGTTGGCGACAGCGTGGTGATCCGCCGGGTTCGTGAAATCGTCAGCCGGGTCGCGCCGACACCCGCGACGGTATTGATCGAGGGACAGACGGGCACGGGCAAGGAGCTGGTGGCGCGGCTGCTGCACCGGGAAAGCGGCCGACGTGGCCCGTTCGTGCCGGTGAACTGCGGCGCGATTCCACCGGAACTGATGGAGTCGGAGCTCTTCGGCCATTCCAAGGGTGCCTTCACCGGGGCGCATCAGCTGCGCGAGGGCCTGTTCGTCGCGGCACGCGGCGGCACCTTGTTCCTCGACGAGGTCAGCGAGATGCGCAGTGACCTCCAGGTCAAGCTGCTGCGAGTGCTGGAGGAGGGCGCGATCCGGCCGGTGGGAACGGACCGGGAACTGCCGATCGACGTGCGGATCGTCGCTTCCGCGCAGCCGGGGTTGCGGGAGGGAGTTCGGAATCGGAGCTTCCGCGAGGATCTTTATTATCGGCTCAACGTCGTGCACATCGCGCTGCCCGGGCTGCGCGAGCGACCCGAGGATATTCCTGCGCTGGTCGAGTACCTGATGGGGCGCGTCGCCGCGGAGTTCGACATGGAGCCCGTGAGCCTCGACGAATCGCAGCTCGATGTCCTGCGGCGACGACCCTGGCCCGGCAATGTCCGGGAACTGCGCAACCTCATCGAGCGCACGATATTGATGGGCTCGCTGCCGCAAACCGACATTCCGGAGGCTGGCAGCGAGACGGGATTCGACTCGAAACCTTCCGGCTATCCGGTCGACTGGACGCTGGAGCAGGTCAAGCAGGCGCACATAGCGCGGGTGCTGGAGAGGCACAAGGGCAACCGCACCGCGGCGGCGCGCCAGCTCGGCGTGTCCCGCAAGACGCTGGAGCGTCGACTGGGGCCCGGCGGCCAGCGGCCCGCGGACGTGGATTGAAATTCGAAACCGATACCGAGGAGAACGCAGCTGATGAGCGCACAGTCATTCGACGAAGAGAAATTCACCGGCGAGATCCGCAAGTTCCTGAAGAAGGTCGGGATCACCTCCCAGATCGAGATCGAGAATGCCGTGCGCGAGGCGCTTTCGAGCGGCCGGCTCGACGCGTCGGAGCCTCTGCAGGCGAGGATGGTGCTGGAGGTGCCGGGCGTCGGCCTGCGTCACACGATCGAGCACCAGTTGACGCTGAAGTGAGCGGTCACGGGGTCCATACCAGCGTGCCCGACTCCTCGAGATCGTAGCCGCCGAGCAGTTGCGCCTGTCGCTGACATTCAGCGCCGCGCAGCAGGTCAGTCAGGCGGCGGAACAGCGCGCGGAAGAAGATGCCGCGTGCCAGTGCGAGATCGAGCGCTTCCCAGCCGATGGCGTGGAACTCCAGCCCGAATTCACCGGCCGCCGCGCGGATGCCGGGCGCGACGTCGGCCTGTCCCATTGCTATCGCGGCGGCGGCATCCCGCTCGGTGTAAGCCCGCGCGGTGATGCGCCTGTCGCCTAAGTCGACGTGATGCTGGGCAGCGATTTCCCGCAGGAAACGCTGCGATCCCGCGCCCTCCTGGCGGCTCGCCCAGCGGGTCTGCGACCCGAACAGTTGATCGATGCGCGTGTCCGCGTTCCACAGCCCCGGGGCCATGATCAGTCCCTGCTCCCTGCGGCACATCCTCACCAGGATCCAGTCACGGTGCTGGGGGTACTGCCGCAGCAATGCGGGATGGCGCTGCAGGCTCTCCCGGTCCGGCCCCCAGTGCAGCGCGCAGAGGTCCGCGCGGCGTCGTGCGAGCAGCTCCAGGCCGAGCTGCGTGCCGGTGGGTGAGTAGCTGACCAGCGCCGATCCCTGCAGCTCGGCCGTCATCAGCGAGATCACGCGCTGCAGCAGCGGGTCGTCACTGCCGGCGATCACGAGCCTGTCGGTGAGCAGGCCTCCGTGGCTGGACTCGAGCAGCCACTGGTCGAGCAGCTCGCGTGGAAAGAGCCACTTGCCCGTGAGTCGCGTCGCCGGAATGCGGCCCTCGTTGACCAGCGAATAGACTTTCTTCTCGTTGAGCTGCAGGTAGCTCGCCACCTGCCGTACGTTCATGAAGCGCGGCAACTCGTCCTGAGTGGCGCGCTCGTTTCCCGATGCTGCCTGCTTCTCGCGAATCATGATCTGGTCCCTTTCTGCGCTGCGGACCTGCTTTCCCGCGCGGTCGTCCTTCGAGGAAGCGTGCAAGATCCGTTCCGTGAGCGCGAGAAAAGGGGACTGACCCCATTACCAATTGCCCCAACCCCTCCCTCGTGGTGCAGAATGAGACGCATCCCGTCCGGACCACGCTGGAGGTCGCTCAGAAAAATGCCAGGTGCTCCAAGAATCAGCCTGCCGGTCGCCGTCGTGATGGGGCGCAAGATCGTGGCGGGCGCCGGCTGGCGCGTCCCGAGCTGGCGTGCCGTCGGCGTAGTCTCTGGCGAGCACGTCCCGGGGTCGGAGTCCCGCGGCGTGCCAGTGCACAGCGGCGGCGAAGAAGATCACCTGCTCTGGGGAGGGCTGCGGCTCGAGTTGTACCGGGATGCGGCGGACAGCTACTGGGTGAACCTGACCGGCCGGCAGCCCTCGTTGTTCGTACTTTGCGCCGACGACGAGCAGGGCGGAGTCGTTCCCAGGCTGGTCACCGCGGACCAGAACGAGGCCTGTTCAGGGATCGAGGGGGACGAGCGAGTCTTCGCGGTCCCGATTCCTCCCGAGATTTACCAGCAGCTGGAGAAATTCGTCGTCGAGCACAACGTTCCGCAGCTGCGCCGCAAGCGCAAGCGGGAAAACTGGTCGGCGCAGCCGGACTGATGAGCAAGCGAGAGCCAACGAGGCCTGCAGCGGACGAGGAGTCCTTCCTGCAGCGCTGGTCGCGCCTCAAGGCTGAAGCACCCGAGCGCGAGCGGGAGTCGGCTGCGGCCGTCGCAGACCCGGGCCCCGGGGCCGATGCGGAGCCGGGCGCGGGGGCAGCGGCGCAACCGCCCGTGCTGCCCAGCCTCGATGAACTCGGCGACGATTCCGACTACAGCGCCTTCCTCTCGCCGGAAGTCGACGAGTCGTTGCGGCGCCAGGCGCTTCGACGGCTGTTCCGCAGCCCGAAATTCAACGTCTGCGACGGGCTCGACGATTACTGCGAGGACTTCACGCGCTTTGCGCCATTGGGCGGCATCGTGACCGCCGACATGCGCCACCAGGTCGAGCGCGCTGCAAAGCAGGCACTGGCACGGCTCGAGCAGTCCGCCTCCCGGGGCGACGAGTGCGCCGAGAAGGACGAGCCGGCGACCGAACGTGCCGAGCTCCCGTCGCCCGCCGCGGACCAGAACACCGAGCAGGTGAGCGATGAAGATCGTAGACCTGCCTGAGTCCGGCGCCGACGGGCGTGCACGGGCCGCCGCGCTGGCCGGCCTGAAGCTGGACGACGCCGAGCCTGCCGGGATCGTCGGTTTCGTATCGCACGGCCGTTGCCTGGTCATTGGCCAGGAGCGCGAAGCGCTGGACTTCGCGCACCGGGTGGCCGGTGAGATCGACTGCGTCGTTGCCGCAAGGTCGGACGGCGAGGCCGAGGCCGGGATCGTCGAGGGCATCCGGACGGTCCGCGGCGGCAGGCTCTCGATCTCGGGCGCGCTCGGAGATTTCGAGGTCAAGCTGGTTTCCGGCGCCGGAGAGCGCTTGCTCGGCCAGATGGTTGCGCCGCCGGTCGAGCGCTTCGACCTGGTCGTGGACCTCGGCCGGATGCCGGTGCTCCAGCAGGCGATGAAGCCTCTCGGTTACTACTCGCCGGGTGCCGACGAGGCGCTGCGTGAGCAGGTGCTCGAAGTGCTGCCGGAAATGCGCGGCGAATTCGAGAAGCCGAAGTACTTCAACTACAACCCGGAGATCTGTGCCCACGGCCGCAACGGCAAGCAGGGTTGCACGCGGTGCATCGACGCCTGTCCCGCTGAGGCGATCGTGTCTGCCGGCGAGACCGTGATGGTAAATCCCTACCTGTGCCAGGGTGGCGGCGTGTGCGCGACCGCCTGTCCCAGCGGGGCGATGACCTACGCGTTCCCGATGGCACGCGACCTGCTCGATGCGTCGCGCAAGCTGCTGGCCGATTACCGTACGGCGGGTGGCGCGGCGGGCGTGCTGCTGTTCTACGACGGGGCCTCTGCAGCGGGGCTGGCTGCGGATCTCGCCGCGTCGATGCCGGAGCACGTGCTGCCTGTCGAAGTCGAGGAGATCGGGTCCGTAGGCATGGACGCGTGGCTCGCCTGCCTGGCCTATGGCGCGGAAGCGGTCTGGCTGCTCGCCAGCGACCGTACTCCGCCGCAGGTGCTGGAGGCGCTGCAGGACCAGCTGCTGACCGCGAGAACCATTCTTGCAGGGATGGGTTTCGATGAGCGCTGCGTCGGTCTCGTCAATGGCGACCAGCCCGCGCTTGCGCTGCAGGGTGTGGCGGCCCGGCCGCAGAACCCGGCCAGGACGCCGGCGGCCTTTGCTGTGCCGCCCGCCGACAAGCGCGGCACGCTGAGGCTCGCGCTGCAGCACCTGCAGGCGCAGTCAAGCCCGGGCAGGCGCAGTGTCGGCCTCCCGGCAGGAGCGCCGTTCGGCGAGGTCAGGGTCGATGCGGCGGCGTGCACGCTCTGCATGAGTTGCGTGTCGGCCTGTCCGACGCACGCGCTGCAGGATGGTCGTGGCCTGCCACAACTCAATTTCCGGGAGTGGAACTGCGTGCAGTGCGGGCTGTGCGAGCGCACCTGCCCCGAAGATGCCGTCACGCTGCATCCCCGCTTCCTCTACGACGCGGAACTCCGCGAGCGACCGAGGGTGCTGCACGAGGAGCAGCCGGTCTGCTGCGTCGCCTGCGGGAAGCCCTTCACGACACGCTCGATGCTGGAGAAAGTGAACCGCAAGCTCGAGGGCCACTGGATGTTCCAGGACGACGCGGCGCGCCGGCGGCTCCAGATGTGCGAGGACTGCCGCGTGCGGGACATGTTCGCCGCCGAAGCCCGCAAGGGCCGCTGATACTGCGGCGGGTTATTCTGTCGAATCAAAAGGACAAAATGTCGCCATTCCTGCTCCAGTCGCAGTCAAATGACAGACTGAAAGGGATCCTGCCGGACGTTGGGGCAGGGAATATTGGCCTGGAATTTGCTTTATTCCCTGCTGGTTGGAGGACCAAGTTCATACAGTGTCTCTAGAAGACAGCATTCTTTCCGGCTCGACGGGCCACTCGGCCGTGAATCCGCTCGCGGACGAGGACCACGTGCGCGGCAACCTGTACGCGCTGCTCGGCAACCTGCTCGCCGGACCGCCGGAGCCGGGGCTGCTCGAAACGCTGCGCCGGATCACGCCGGCTCCCGGCGACGACAGCGAACTTTCGGCGGCCTGGCAGATGCTCGCGCTCGCGGCCGGTCGCAGCGAACCGAGCGAACTCGCCGACGAATACCAGCAACTGTTCATCGGGCTCGGCCGGGGCGAGGTCGTCCCCTATGCATCCTGGTACCTGACCGGCTTCCTCATGGAGCTGCCGCTCGCTCTGTTGCGCGGCGACCTGCGAGCGCTCGGCATCGAGCGCCAGCAGGGGGTCTGCGAGCCCGAGGATCACGCGGCAGCACTGTGCGACACGATGGCGCTGCTGATCACGGCCGAGCAGCCCGCCACGCTCGAGCAGCAGCAGCATTTCTTCGCGCGCCACATGGAGCCGTGGATGGCGCGTTTTTTCCGCGACCTGCAGCAGGCCTCCTCGGCACGTCTTTATCGTGCGGTCGGCTACCTCGGCGAGCGCTTCATGGACATCGAGTCGCAGGCATTCCGGATCTCGACCCCGGCTGCCGGCACTGTCAAACCCTCATGACTAACAGGACGAGAGCGATGAACACAGATCTCCGCGACCGCAAAGCCGACCGACGCAGCTTCCTGAAGGGTCTCGCGGCTGCAGGCGGCCTCGTTGCGGCTGCCGGCGCCTCGCAGGCCGCCACTGCCGCGGAGCCTCTGCCGCGCGCCGAACAGTCCGGACGCCGTCCGGGCTACAGGGTTACGCCGCACGTGGCCAAGTACTACGACAAGGCGCGTTTCTGAGCGGCCGGCGCACCGGCCCGCGATCCGATTGACGACATCTAGACGACATCTGGGAGACTCGGCGATGAAGCTGGTCAAGAAGCGAAACCTCGACGGTTCTGAAGCGACGGCCGCAGCGGGCGGCTTGTTCGGGCGTACGCTCGACCGTCGTGCTTTCCTCAGGCGCACGGGCCTCGCCGCGGGCGGCGCTGCGGTGGCCTCGACCATTTCGATGCGGATGATGAAGCGCGCCGACGCCGCTGCGGCGAACGCAGCCGGTGGCGATATCGTCACGAAGCGCACCGTCTGCACGCACTGCTCGGTGGGTTGCGGCATCATCGCCGAGGTCCAGGACGGTGTCTGGACCGGGCAGGAACCTGATTTCGACTCGCCGTTCAACCTCGGCGGGCACTGCGCGAAGGGCGCCTCGGTGCGCGAGCACGGCCACGGCGACAAGCGCCTGAAGTACCCGATGAAGAAGGTTGGGGGCAAGTGGGAGCGCGTGTCCTGGGACCAGGCGATCGACGAGATCGGCGACAAGCTGTTCCAGATCCGCGAGCAGCACAGCCCGGACTCGGTGTACTGGCTCGGCTCGGCGAAGTTCTCGAACGAGCAGGCCTACCTGTACCGCAAGTTCGCCGCGATGTGGGGCACGAACAACGTCGACCACCAGGCCCGCATCTGTCATTCCACCACGGTCGCAGGTGTCGCGAACACCTGGGGCTACGGCGCGATGACCAACTCCTACAACGACATGCACCTGTGCAAGGCGATGTTCTTCATCGGCAGCAACGCCGCCGAGGCGCATCCGGTCGCGATGCAGCACGTGCTGCGCGGCAAGGAGAACGGCGGCAAGCTGATCGTCGTCGATCCTCGCTTCACGCGTACCGCGGCTCACGCCGACCAGTACATCCGGCTGCGCTCCGGCACGGACGTGCCGCTGATCTGGGGCATGCTCTGGCACATCTTCGAGAACGGCTGGGAGGACAAGGAGTACATCCGCCAGCGCGTCTTCGCGATGGACGAGATCCGCAAGGAAGTCGCGAAGTGGACGCCCGAGGTCGTGCACGACGTCACGGGCGTCCCGCCCGAGGACGTCAAGCGTGCGGCGCAGACGATGGCCGAGAATCGCCCCGGCACGATCGTCTGGTGCATGGGCGGCACGCAGCACACGATCGGCAACAACAACACCCGTGCGTACTGCGTGCTGCAGCTGGCGCTCGGCAACATCGGCGTGGCCGGTGGCGGCGCGAACATCTTCCGCGGCCACGACAACGTGCAGGGTGCGACCGACCTCGGCGTGCTCGCCGATACGCTGCCCGGTTACTACGGGCTCGCCGAGGGTTCCTGGAAGCACTGGAGCCGGGTCTGGGGCCTCGACTTCGACTGGGTGAAGTCGCGCTTCGACCAGGCGAGCTACGAGGAGGGCTCGGCAGAGACGCCCTCGATGTTCCTGCGCGGCATCACGGTTTCGCGCTGGATCGACGGCGTGCTCGAGCCCGCGGAGAACATCGCTCAGAAGGCCCCGATCAAGGCCATGTTCATGTGGGGCCACGCCCCGAACAGCCAGACGCGCGGAGCCGAGATCAAGAAGGCCATGGAGACGCTCGACGTGCTGGTGATCGTCGATCCGTTCCCGACGCATTCGGCCGTGCTGCCGGACCGGGACGACGGCATCTACCTGCTGCCGGCCGCCACGCAGTTCGAGACCTACGGATCGGTGACGGCCTCGAACCGTTCGCTGCAGTGGCGCGAGAAGGTGATGGAGCCGCTGTTCGAGTCGCTGCCCGACCACGTGATCATGTACAAGTTCGCGAAGAAGCTGGGCTTCGCCGAGCAGCTCACCAAGAACATGCAGGTCAACGGCGAGGAGCCGCTGGTCGAGGACATCCTGCGCGAGATCAACCGCGGCATGTGGACCATCGGCTATACCGGCCAGAGCCCGGAGCGCCTGAAGCTCCACCTCGAGAACAAGCACACGTTCGACACGACCACGCTGAAGGCCGAAGGCGGTCCCTGCGCGGGTGACTACTACGGCATGCCCTGGCCCTGCTGGGGCACGCCGGAGATGAAGCATCCAGGCTCGCCGAACCTCTACGACACCAGCAAGACAGTGGCCGAGGGCGGCATGCCGTTCCGTGCCCGCTTCGGGGTCGAATACGAGGGCCAGAACCTGCTGGCCGTCGATTCCTGGAGCAAGGGCTCCGAGATCAAGGACGGGTATCCTGAGTTCACGGCCGACATGCTCAAGCAGCTCGGCTGGTGGGACGACCTGACCGCGGACGAGAAAGCCGCGGCCGAAGGCAAGAACTGGAAGACCGACCTCTCGGGCGGCATCCAGCGCGTCGCGATCAAGCACGGCTGTGCGCCCTACGGCAACGCGAAGGCACGCTGCATCGTCTGGACGTTCCCGGATCCGGTGCCGATCCATCGCGAGCCGCTCTATACCTCGCGCTACGACCTGGTTGCGGAGTACCCGACCTACGAGGACCGCAAGCGCTTCTGGCGCCTGCCTACGCGCTACCAGTCGATCCAGGCCAAGGACTACTCGAAGGACTACCCGCTCATTCACACCAGCGGACGCCTGGTGGAGTACGAGGGTGGTGGCGAGGAGACCCGCTCGAACAAGTGGCTGGCGGAACTCCAGCAGGACATGTTCGCCGAGATCAACCCGGCCGACGCGAACGACCGCGGCATCAAGGACGGCCAGTGGATCTGGCTCGAAGGCCCGGAAGGCGGCAGGATCAAGGTCAAGGCCATGGTGACCCGTCGCGTCGGCAAGGGGGTCGTCTTCACCCCCTACCACTTCGGCGGATGGTTCGAGGGCCAGGACCTGCTGGCCAAGTATCCGGAAGGGACGGCCCCCTGGGTGCGCGGCGAGCCGGCGAACAACGCGTTCACCTACGGCTACGACTCGGTGACCGCGATGCAGGAAACCAAGGCCTCCCTCTGCCAGATCACGCCAGCCTAGGAGAATCCCGATCATGGCTCGTATGAAGTTTCTGTGTGATTCCGAGCGCTGCATCGAATGCAACGGCTGCGTGACCGCGTGCAAGAACGAGCACGAAGTGCCCTGGGGCGTGAATCGCCGCCGCGTGGTGACGCTGGACGACGGCGTCCCCGGCGAGCGCTCGATCTCGGTCGCCTGCATGCACTGCACCGATGCGCCCTGCGCGGCGGTCTGCCCGGTGGACTGCTTCTACACGACTGACGACGGCATCGTGCTGCACGACAAGGATCTCTGCATCGGCTGCGGCTACTGCTTCTACGCCTGTCCTTTCGGCGCGCCGCAGTACCCGCAGAAGGAAGCCTTCGGCGTGCGCGGCAAGATGGACAAGTGCACGTTCTGCGCCGGTGGCCCGGGCGACGACGGCAGCGAAGCGGAGTTAGAGAAGTACGGCCGCAACCGGGTCGCGGAGGGCAAGCTGCCGCTTTGCGCGGAAATGTGCGCCACGAAGGCGCTGCTCGCCGGCGACGGCGACCAGGTCGCCGACATCTACCGCGACCGCGTGATCAAGCGCAGCGGCCGTCCGCAGTCCTGGGGCTGGTTGACGGCTTACCAGGAGGACGTCTGAGGCGCGGGCCTCGATCGGGCAACCGTAAATCGATGGAGCCTACTGTGAACAGCGTGAGCATGTTTCGAACTGCGGGCCTCGTGCTGGCCTTCGCACTGGTGGCCGGCTGCTACCGCCCGGTGGACGTCACGGTCTATGAGCCGGGCGTCTACAAGGGCGCGGCGGACCCGCTGCTGAAGATGCACGCCCAGCCCGAACAGAAGGCCGCACTTCAAGAACGATTCAGCTTGGTCCAGGCCGACCGCTGACCCCGGGTCGCTGCCCTGGATCGGGAGACTAGGAATGAATGAGACACCAGATCGGTTGAGCCGTCGGTCGCGGCGCTTCAGGACCATGCTGTGGAGCCTGGTGCTGATCGCGGCGGGCGCCATGCTGTTGCCGTTGACTGCCTACGTGTGGACGGCAGCCGTGCATGCGCAGGACGGCAGCGCCCACCGGGAACAGGCCGAGGGCGGTGCGAATCCGCGTGCTGACTACTGGCGCGGGGTCCGTGAGGCCGAGCCGGGCTACACGGCCGTTCGTGGCCAGGAGACGGACGTACTGATACAGAGCCGCGGGCAGGTCTGGCGCGAGGTCCGCAACGGTCCCGTGGCGACGATCGGTGCGATCCTGGTGCTGGGGATCATCGCGGCCGTGTTGCTTTATCACCTGACGAAAGGTGGCTTCAAGCTCGGGCAGCGAACCGGCCGCAAGGTGCTGCGCTGGGCCGTCTCGGATCGGGTGATCCACTGGTACACGGCCATCCTGTTCATCATCCTGGCGATCACCGGCCTGAGCCTGCTCTGGGGACGTGCCGTGCTGATACCGGTGTTCGGCAAGGAAGGTTTCGCGGCCTGGGCGGCGTTCGCGAAGCCCACGCATGACTACCTGTCACTGGCCTTCACGGCTGGCCTCGTCGTGATGCTGCTGAAATGGTTCAAGCACAACATTCCGGCTTCGTATGACATGGAGTGGATCAAGCAGGCCGGCGGCTACCTCGGTCACGGGCACCCGCCCGCCGGGTTCGCGAACGCCGGTGAAAAGGCTTACTACTGGACACTGGTGATCGCGGGCACCGCGCTGGTGATTTCCGGCTTCTACATGCTCTTTCCGAACCTCGGGTTCGAGCGTGCGGCCATGCAGAACGCGAACATCATCCACAGCGTCAGCGGGCTGATTCTCACCGCGTTCGTCTGCCTGCACATATACCTCGGTACGCTCGGCAGCGAGGGCGCCCTGGAGGGGATGATCACCGGCGAAGTGGACGAGGCCTGGGCACGGCAGCACCACGGCGTCTGGCTCGACGAGGTACAGAAGGGGGGTGGCGTGCCGTCGCACGAAGGTCATGCGACAGGCCGGTCGGCCGAAGCGCGGACCTGAGCGCAGCGCAGTCAGGGGGAAAGTCGGGGGCGCTTCGGCGCCCCCTGCTTTTTTCAGCCGCCGGCTGGAGGCGGTCGATCGACCTGTGTAACCTCGGCGCATCGGGGCGGGCCCCTGAGCGTGGATTGAGCAGATGCGCTGCCTGATCGGCATCGACGATACCGACAACCCCGACAGTCGCGGAACCGGCTTCCGTGCGCGACAGCTGGGTGAGCGGCTGCGTGAGGCGGGGCTGGCGCAGGTCCGTGGCATCACCCGTCACCAGCTCTACGTCCATCCGTCGATACCGTACACGTCGCACAACAGTTCGGCCTGCCTGGACGTGCTTGTCGATGACGACAGTGTCCGCGAGGCACGTGATTTCTGTCGCGACTACCTGCTGGAGCAGAGCGCCGAAGGCTCGGACGCCGGGCTGTGCCTGGCGGTCTACGATGCGGTCGCGGACGAGGTCGTTTCATTCGGTCGTTCCGCCAAGTCGAACCTGCTCGTTCGCGATCAGGCCCATGAGCTTGCCCGGAACCACGGCGTGTACCTGGAGGGTCTGACCGGCGAGCGCATCGGCGTGATCGGGGCGCTGGCGGCGGTTGGTCTGCGCCGCGGCGGTCAGGACGGCCGCTTCATCTGGCTGGAAGGGGTCCGGGAACTCTCAGGTACCACAACTGCGGGGAGACTCCTGGCGACAACTGGAATAGACTCCGTGGAAACAACCGAGGGTCAGAGTCTGCCGGCAGATGCGACGGTGCTGGTCGATCCCTGGCCTCGTCCGGTGCTGCTCGGCGGCCGGGCGGTCCTGCTGACAGAAAGCTGCGAGGGTGGAGATGGCAATAACGGCTGGAAGATCCTCTCAAAGGAAGTTATTCGGCGCTATTGACCTGGTCGGGCCGCTCAGCGTCGGCCGGGCGCTGTTCCTGGCATCGCTGGGCCTCGGCGTCGTGCTGCTGGAGCAGGCCTTCCGCTGGCCGCTGCAGCTTCCAGGCCACCACGGCCTGGAAGCCATGGCACTGCTGGTCGTGGGCCGGTTGAGCTGCACGAGTCCCTGGTCCGCGACGCTCGTCGGCGTCAGCGCCGCGACCGCGGCGGTCCTGCTCGGAGCGGATCACGGTCCGCTGATGCCGCTCTTCTACGTGTTGCCCGGCATCGTGCTCGACCTGGGCTACCGCCTGAATCCCCGGTTCGGCAGGTTGCTGCTGTTCCTGCCGGCGCTCGCTGCGCTCGCGTTCACGGCCAAGCCGGTGCTTCGCATCCTCGCGAACCAGCTCTTCGGCATGCAGTTCGGCTCGCTGCGCTTCGGGCCGGTGTATCCGGTCCTGACTCACCTGCTGTTCGGCTTTGCCGGCGCGCTGGCCGCGGTGCTCATCTGGCGCGCAACCCAGCGCCGTCTGAGCCGCTGAACTCCGGCTCGCCTCACAGTCCGAGCTTCGCGCCGATCACGTAGGTCCGGCCAGGCTGCGGGAAGCCGAAGGACTCCTCATAGTTCTCGTCGAGCACGTTCTCGACGCGCGCGTAGATCCGGGCACGTCCGTCCCGGAACTCGTACCAGCCGTCCAGATCGAGCACGCCGTAGTCACCGAGCTTCTTGGTCGTCGTCGGCGTGGTGCGCGACAGCGTGTAGCTGTCCGCCGCGTACAGATACGAGCCGCCGAGCCGCAGGCCCGGCAAGGGGAAATAGTCCACGCGTAGCGTGAACTTGTGCTCGGGGCGGTTCTGCAGCGTATCGGTGTCCGTTCCGCTCGAGCGATTCTCCGAATCCATGTACGTGTAGCCAGCGGCGAGTTCCAGGCTCTCGAGTGCCCGGTAGCTGCCCGTCAGTTCAATGCCCTTGAAGCGATATTTCTCGAAGTTCTGCGTGACTCCGCCCGGCACGCGCTCGATGAAGTCCTCGGCATCGATCCAGAACAGGACCCCCTCCACCGTCGCGTTGCCGGAGTCGAATCCGTGGCTCAGGCCCAGCTCGTAGGTGTAGGTCGTCTCCGGCTCAAGGTCCGGATTGCCGCGGTCCACTGCATACAGGTCGCGCAACGTCGGATACCGGATCTTGCGGGCGGCCGAGGCGCGCAGCGCCGAGGCGTCCCCGAGCGCGTAGTCGCCGCCCAGAAGGAACGAGAAGCCGTCATCATTGCGACCGCGATCGCGGCTCTGTCGGCTGTAACCCAGTCCACCGACGAGATCCAGCGAGTCGGTGGCAGCGATCTCGCCCTCGATGTCGAGCGAATAGATGTCGATGGATTCGTCCTGGCTGAAAGGCTCGGCGACCGCGACTGCGCCACCGCCGCCGCCACCGCCACCGCCGCCACCACCACCGCCGCCGCCGCCGCCACCGCCTCCACCCGTCGAGGTGGTAACGGTGAAGCCGTCGGCATCCCAGTCTTCCCGGCGACCGCTCAGCGATCCCGACAGCAATCCGGATTGCCCGACACGCATCGAGCCGAGGATCCCGGCGCCAAAGATCTCCGTGGTCGCATCCTCGCGGAAGGCGCCGTTCTTCGCCTGCGTGGCGAATCCGTCGTCGTCGTAGCCGTTGGTCAGCTCGGAGTTGCGGTTGTAGAACACCGAGGGTCGAACAGAGTAGGGCTCTCCCTGGCCGAATTCCGTGACCGCCTGGGCCGAGAACGTATCGAACTCCACGCGCTCGTAGCGCGCCCGGTTGGCGTACACCGAGTCCGAGTTGTCGACCGTGGTCGGCGGCTTGCCATATTCACCGTCGCGGTAGGCGATGCTCACGCCGATGCCGGGCCCGTCCTGGCCGAACACGAGATTGCCCTGCAGTGCCCGGTCCTCGCGGTCGCTGTTGATACGCCTGTCGCCAGGCTGCAGCCCGGTCGGCTCGAAGTCGTCGGACAGCTCGAAGTAATCACGGTCGAACCACGAGCCCCACAGCGACATTCCGGCGTCGCCGGCGCGGCCACTCACGGATCCGCGCAGCTGCCAGGCCTCGGAGAACTCGTACTCGCCATCGACGCTCGCGATCAGGCTCTCGCCAGCGGACTTCGTGATGATCTCGATCACGCCGGCATTGCCACCCGGTCCGTACAGCACGGAGCTGCTCCCGCGCGTGACCTTGATCTCGGCGATGTTGTGCGCCGGAATCGAGGAGGGGTCGAACTGCCCGTCGTAGCTCGAATTGAGCAATACACCGTCCTGCAGCAGGATGATGTTCCGGGTACGCAGGCCGCGGATGTCTATCCGCGGGACGCCGTCCGCGCCGTAGCGGACGTAGACGCCCGGCAGCAGCGTGAGCGCCTCGTTCAGGTTCCGTGCTCCGCGACGGGCGATCTCCTCGGCGTTCACGACGTCCACCGTCGCGACCTGGTCGGCGACGCGCGGGCGCTGACCGATGACCGTGATCGTCTCGGCCAGTCGATAGGCATCCTGCGGCTCGCCGGCAGCCATCGCCGCAACGGCGCCGGTCCCGAGTAATCCCGCCACGAGCCGTGCAATCACGGTGATTCCGTTGCGAACGGTCATTTGTGACTCCACAGGGTTTAGTAATTATTGACAGTGGAGCATAAACTCCCGACAGCCGATTTGAAACCCGACTTTGGTCGCCCGGGGCAGCGGGCCCAACCCGGTTGGAGCACGTCCGACCGGCCGATCAGTGCCCGCCCGCCGGCGCCGGAGTCCGACTTTGGCCGCATTGCGCGCGTGCGCTGATTGCAGGATCGTGCTGCGGATGGGCCCGACCAGGGGGGAGCGCAGATGAGCGGTGAATATCAGCGGGCGTACGAGCAGGCCCGGAACGATCCAGAGGCATTCTGGGGCGAGGCGGCACGGGGGATTCACTGGGACCAGGACTTCGACCGCGTGCTCGACCGCTCCGCGGATCCTTTCTTCCGCTGGTTCAAGGGCGGCAAGCTCAACATCTGCTACAACGCGATCGATCGCCACGTCGAGCAGGGCCGGGCCGACCAGCCGGCCGTCATCTATGACAGCCCGGTCACGAAGACGCAGCGCACGCTGAGCTTCCGAGAGCTGCGCGACGAGGTCGCGCGATTCGCGGGCGTGCTGCGCAGCCTCGGGGTCGAGAAGGGCGACCGGGTCGTCATCTACATGCCGATGGTTCCCGAGACGCTGATCGCGATGTTCGCCTGCGCCCGGCTCGGAGCGATCCACTCGGTCGTGTTCGGCGGATTCGCGAGCCGGGAACTGGCCGTGCGCATCGACGACGCCGCGCCGAAAGTCGTCGTGTCGGCTTCCTGCGGCGTCGAGGTCAATCGCGTCGTGCCGTACAAGCCGCTGCTGGACGAGGCGATACGGATCGCGAAGAACAAGCCCTCGCACTGCGTCGTGCTGCAGCGCCCGGCGCAGCCCTGCGAGCTCGTCGAGGGCCGCGACGTCGACTGGCAGGCAGCGCTGCGTGATGCACAGCCGGCCGAGTGCGTCCCGGTCGAGTCCGACCACCCCCTGTACATCCTGTACACATCGGGCACGACGGGCATGCCCAAGGGCGTGGTCCGTGATCATGGTGGCTATGCCGTCGCGCTCAAGTGGTCGATGCATGCTGTCTACGGCGTCGAGCCGGGCGAAGTCTTCTGGGCGGCCTCCGACTTCGGCTGGGTCGTGGGTCACTCCTACATCGCCTATGCGCCGCTGCTGCACGGCTGCACGACGGTGATCCACGAGGGCAAGCCCGTCGGCACGCCCGACCCGGGCGAGTTCTGGCGCGTGATCAACGAGCACCGGGTGGTCGTGCTGTTCACCGCGCCGACGGCATTCCGTGCCATCAAGAAGGAGGATCCGAAGGGCGAGTACGTCGGCCGTTACGATCTGTCGCATTTCCGCTACCTGTTCCTGGCCGGTGAGCGGCTCGATCCCGACACCTATCACTGGGCCTGCGGCCTGCTGCAGGTACCGGTCATCGATCACTGGTGGCAGACCGAGACGGGCTGGCCGGTCGCGGCGAACTGCATGGGACTCGAGCCGCTGCCGTTCAAGCCGGGCTCGCCGACGAAGCCCGTGCCGGGCTACGTGGTCGAGGTGCTCGACGCCGACGGCAAGGCCGTTGCGCCGCAGCAGGACGGCGCGGTCGCCGTGCGCCTGCCGCTGCCGCCCGGGACGCTGCTGACGTTGTGGAAGAACGACCAGCGTTTCCGCGATGCGTACCTCTCCCGCTATCCGGGCTACTACCTGACAGGCGACGGGGGCTACATAGACGAGGACGGCTACCTGTTCATCATGGGCCGCATCGACGACGTGATCATCGTTGCCGGCCACAATCTCTCGACCGGCAGCATGGAGGAAGCGCTCGCGAGCCATCCCGACGTGACCGAATGCGCGGTGTTCGGCGTCAAGGATTCCTTCAAGACGCAGTTGCCGGTCGGGCTCGTCGTGCTGAAGGCTGGCGTAGACCGTAATCACGACGACATCAGGAAGGAGCTCGTCGGGATCGTTCGTGCGCAGGTCGGTCCGGTGGCGAACTTCAAGGCCGTCGCGATCGTCCCTCGGCTGCCCAAGACCCGCTCGGGCAAGGTGCTGCGCGGCACGATGCGCAAGATCGCGGACGCGGAACCCTACCAGGTGCCGCCGACCATAGACGACCCTGCCATACTCGAGGAAATCAAGGCAGCGCTGCGCGCGCTGGGCTATGCACGGGAATCGGAGGCCAGGATCGGGGAGTAGCTCGCGCCGATGAGCGACGCTGATCGACTGATCGCGACGCGCGAGGACATCGCGCAGATCGAGCACGTGCCGTTCGAGCAGCGCTGCCGCTTCCAGAGCACCTACGAGATGCTGCATGACTCGGCGACCCGGCATGCCGAGTTGCCGGCACTGGTCTTCGTGCCGCGGGGCAGCGCCGAGGAGCCGCCCTGGGTCTATACGCACGAGGAACTCTTCCGGCGCATCACGCAGGCCGCGAACCTGTTTCACCGGCTCGGCGTCGGGGCGCAGGACGTCGTCGCGTATGTCCTGCCCAGCCTGCCGCAGACGCACTTCACGCTGTGGGGCGCAGAGGCGGCCGGGATCGCGCTCGGCGTCAACCCGCTGCTCGAACCCGCGCATATCGTCGATATCCTCAATGCCGCGCATGCGAAGGTGCTCGTCACAGTGGCCCCCGGCCCGGGAGGCGAACTGTGGGACAAGGTGGAGGCGGTGATCGAGCGCGTGCCGAGCCTGCAGTCCGTGCTGCGGGTGGGGCTGGCACAGTTCCTCGAGGGCGGGTCTGCACCCTCGAGTCCGGAGCCGGTATCGGTCGCCGGACGACACGTGCTCGATTTCGACTACGAGTGCTCGCCCGAGCCCGGTGACCAGCTCACGAGCGGACGGGTCATCCGCGCGCATGACATCGCCAGCTATTTCCACACGGGCGGAACGACCGGGACTCCGAAGATCGCCCGTCATACCCACGCCAACGAGGTGTTCCTGTCGTGGCAGATCCGGCAGTACCTGCAGCTCGGGCCGGGCGACGTGTTCCTGTGCGGACTGCCGCTGTTCCACGTGAACGGAGCGATCGCCACGGGTACCGGGACGTTCTGCGGGGGCGCGACGGTGCTGCTTGCAGGGATACAGGGCTATCGCACGCCGGGCCTCGTCGGCGGGTTCTGGAAGCTGATCGAGCGCTACCGCGTCAACTACTTCAGTGCCGTCCCGACGATCTACGCGGCGCTGCTGGACGCGCCGACCGGCGGCGCGGACCTGGGCTCGCTGCGCTATGCCATCTGCGGCGCCGCGCCGATGCCGCCCGAGGTCTTTCGCCGCTTCGAGGCACTGACGGGCCTCAGGATACTCGAGGGCTACGGCCTGACCGAGGCGACCTGCGCGAGCTGCATCAACCCGCCGGCCGGAGAGCGTCGGATCGGCTCGGTCGGCCTCGCGCTGCCCTACCAGCAGGTGATGACCGCGGAGATCGCCAGCGACGGTGGAATAGAACGCGAGTGCGGGACCGACGAAATCGGCAACCTGCTGATCAGCGGCCCGGCCGTCTTCCCCGGCTACCTGCGCGAACAGGACAATGCAAAGGTCTGGGCCGGTGCCGGATGGCTCAACACCGGCGATCTCGCACGCATCGACTCCGACGGTTATGTCTGGCTGACAGGCCGGGCCAAGGACCTGATCATCCGTGGCGGGCACAACATCGATCCCCAGCTGATCGAGGACGTACTCGCAGGCCATCCGGCCGTTGCGCTGGCCGCCGCAGTGGGGCAGCCCGACGCCTATGCCGGCGAGCTGCCGATGGCGTTCGTCGCTCCGCGCCCCGGCATGGATCTCGACCCGGACGAGCTCGTCGCGCTCTGCAGGGAACGGATCCCGGAGCGTGCGGCCGTCCCGGTGCGCATCGTCGTGCTGGGCGCGCTGCCGACGACGGCGGTCGGGAAGGTGTTCAAGCCCGAGCTGCGCCGCCGCGCGATCGAGCTGGTGTTGCGCGAAGCGCTGGCGGCGGCGTCGATCGAGGCCGATGTCGGCGCCGTGGCGGACGAGCGGCGGGGGACCGTCGCGCGGGTGCGGCTGTCGGATCCTGCCCAGCACGACGCGGCGAAGAGCATCGTCGACGGCTTCGCGCTCAGCTTCGAGATCGAGTGACTCAGCTGCCGACCTCGCCGAGCGGCGAGCCGGCCGGCGCGCGCTGTCGTCCGAACAGGCCGCGGAGCTTCTCGAGCAGCAGGTAATTCACCGGTATAAGCAGCAGCGTCACGAGCGTGGCGAAGATGATGCCGAAGCCCAGCGAAACCGCCATCGGCTTCAGGAACTGGGCCTGCGTGGACTTCTCGAAGATCAGCGGCATCAGTCCGGCGAACGTCGTCAGCGAGGTGAGCAGCACCGCCCGCAGGCGCGCCTGGCCGGCCCTGGACACCGCTTCCTGCACGCTCATCCCCTCGCGCCGGCGCCGGTTCACGTAGTCCACCAGCACGAGACTGTCGTTCACGACCACGCCCGAGAGCGCGAGCATGCCCATGATGCTCATGATCGTCAGGCTCATGCCCATCACGATGTGACCGAGCATCGCGCCGGCGACGCCGAACGGGATCACGCTCATGACGATCAGCGGCTGCAGGTAGGAACGGAACGGGATCGCGAGCAGCGCATAGATCGCGAACAGCACGAAGATCAGCCCGAAGCCGAGGCTGCCGAACGACTCCCGCTGCTCACGCGCCTCGCCCTCCATCGAGAAGCTCGTGCCCGGGTGAGCAGCGACCGATTGCTCCAGGTAGGAGACGATGTCGCGCTTGATGGCCTCGAGGTCCACCTGCTCCTTGTTCACGTCGGCGGTCACGTTGATCGTGCGATTGCGGTCCACGCGCCGGATCGACGAGAAGCCGCGACCGTAGCTGGCATCGGCGACCTCCGAGAACGGGACCTCGGCGCCGGAGGGCGTGCGGATGCGCATCGAGTCGAGACTCTCCAGCGTCCGGCGCTCGCCTTCAGGGTAGCGGACGAAGACCCGGACCTCGTCGCGGCCGCGCTGTACGCGTTGCACCTCGAAGCCGTAGAAGGCATGGCGTACCTGCCGCGCGAGGTCGTCGAGCGCCAGCCCGAGCAGCTCCGCCTGCGGCTTGAGCTTCAGCTCGATCTCCTCCTTGCCGTCCTCGAAGCTGTCGCCGATGTCGAACACGCCCGGGTAAGTGCCGAGCTTCTGCTGGACCTCGCTCGACAGCGCCCGCAGCACGTCGAAATCCGGACCCGCGAGCTGCACGTCTATCGGCGCGCCGCTGCGACCGATCTCGGCGCGGAAGCTCAGCTCCTTCGCGCCGGGGATCTGGCCGATGCGCCGGCGCCAGTCGGCCACAAGCTCCGAGCTGGTGACCTCCAGCGAGCGCTGCTCCGGTGGCAGGATCTCGAACACGACCCGGCCGATGTCGCTGCGGTTGGCCTCGCCGCCGCCGGGCGACCCGACGCTGGTCAGTATGTCCAGGATGATGCTTTCGCCGGTCTCGGGGTCCGTGTATTGCTCCCGCATCGCCTCGGCCTCGGCCGCGATCCGCTCCACCGCGCGGGCCGTTGCGTGGAACGGCGTTCCCGGGGGCATGCTCAGCGTCGCGGTAGCGGTTTCCGCCTGCACGCGCGGAAAAAAGATGAAGCGCAGGTGGCCGCCGATCGCGAGGCTGAACAGCAGTATCGCAACCGCCAGGAACAACGCGAGCGCGACCAGCGGCTGACGGGTCGCAAACCCGAGCATCGGCCGGTATGCGGCCTGCGTGCCGCGGTCCAGTGCGCCCGAGATGCGGCGCTGCCAGCGCGTGAACGCACCTTCCCGCTCCGGGTCTCGCATGCGCACGTGCTTGAGGTGCGCGGGCAGGATCAGCTTCGACTCGACCAGCGAGAACAGCAGCACAGGGATCACGATCAACGGGATCTGGGCGAAGATCTGGCCGCGTACGCCCTCGATCATCAGCAGCGGCAGGAACGCGACGACCGTGGTCAGCACGCCGAACGTGACCGGCACGGCGACTTCCTGCGTGCCGACGATCGCGGCCTCGAGCGGTTCGCGGCCGGCCTCGAGATGGCGGAAGATGTTCTCGCCGGTGACGATGGCATCGTCGACGACGATGCCCAGCACCAGGATGAACGCGAACAGGCTGATCAGGTTGATCGTCACGCCGATCTCGGGCATCAGCGCGATGCCGCCCATGATCGCGATGGGCATTCCCAGCAGCACCCAGAGCGCAACCGAGGGCCGCAGGAAGAGCGTCAGCAGCAGCAGGATCAGGATGCCGCCCTGCAGCGCATTGCGCAGCAGCGTCGAGAGCCGCGCCTGGACGACCCGCGACTGGTCGCGCCAGTAATCGAGCGACACGCCGGGCGGCAGCCATGCCGGCGGGTCGGCAACGTAGGTCCTCACCGCGCTGGCTACGTCGAGTGCGCTCTGGTCGCCCACCCGGAACACGTCGATGAAGGCGGCGGGCCGGCCGTTGAAGCGGAACTCGACCGGGTCCTCGTTGAAGCCGTCGCGGACGACGCCGATGTCCGAGATCCTGAGCCGCGTGCCGGCCTGGCTCCTGACGACGATCTCCTCGAATTCGGGGCCCTTCCTGGCCTGCCCCTCGGTGCGGATCAGCACTTCTCCGCCCTGCGTGCGCACCGCGCCCGCCGCGAGATCGAGCGAATTGCGTCGCACCGCATCCGCGACCTCGGCGAGGCTCAGTCCGTACTGGCGCAGCGTCTGCTCGGACACCTCGATGGAGATCTCGTACGGTCGCACCCCGTCGAGTTCCACCTGCGTGATCTCGGGCAGGTCCACTATCTCGTCGCGAATGCGCTCGGCGACGCTGCGCAGCTCCTTCTCCGTCACGTCGCCCGAGATCACGACGGTGATGACGTCCCGGCGCAGCTCGGGCACGTAGACCACGGGACGTTCACTGTCCACCGGGAAGGTGCTGATCGCGTCCACGCGGGCCTTGACGTCATTCATCAGCTCCCGAGGATCGTGGTCGGACTCGACCTCGATCGCGACGCTGCCGAGATTCTCGGCCGCCGTCGAGCGTATGGTCTTGATGCCCGGCAGGTCCTGGACGGCTTCCTCGATCTTGACCGTGATGCCTTCCTCGACCTCGGCCGGCGTCGCGCCGGGGAACGGCACTCGGACGCTGACCACGTCGAGTTCGAAGGCGGGGAAGACCTCGAGCGGGATCCGCGAGGAGAGCGCCCAGGCGCCGAGCGCGAAGATGGTCATCATCAGCAGGTTGGCCGCGACGTCGTTGCGCGCGAACCAGGCGATCATTCCCTTCATGGCTGGTCCGACCCCCTGGCCTCGGCGGGCACCGTGGCCCGTTGCGCGGGAGCCCCGTCGATCGACGCGCTCACCAGCGTGCCGCTCGAAGCGACGGCCAGCGGCGTGACGTTCACCACCTCGCCCTCCGCGAGGCCCTCGGTGATGACCACGTTGCTCTCGTCCGACCAGGCCACCGTGACGGGCCGCCGCTCGAGCCTGCTCGCGTCGTCGACGATCAATACCTCGTTGCCTTCACGCAGCGCGCCTCGCGGCAGGACGAAAGCCGGCTCGAGCGTTCGACCGGCGATCTCTGCGCGGACGAATTGCCCGATCCTTAGCGGCGGGCGCCCTTGCGGCCCGCGACCGTAGGGGTCGTCCACCTGCGCGACGACGAACAACTGCCGGCTGCTGGTATCGATCGCGCCTTCCGCCCGCACGATGCGCCCCTGCCAGTCCCAGCTGTGGCGACCGATGTCAGCGAACACGCTGACCGCCGGTCCGGCCTGCGACGGCTTGCCGGCGTCGTCCCGGTAGTGTTCCGGCAGGTCGACGAATTCCAGCTCCCGCGGTGACAGCGGCAGCCGAATCTCGACGTAATCGGTCGCATAGATCCGTGCCAGCACGGTGCCCGGCGAGACGAACTGCCCGACGTCCACGCTCTTCTCCAGCACCTGGCCCGCATAGGGTCCGCGGATGCGCGTTCGCTCGAGGTCGGTGCGCGCCCGTTCGAGCTGTGCCTTGGCGGAGAGGACCGCGGCACGGGCGGCGGCGATCTGCGGCTTGCGCAGACCGAGCTCGGGCGCTTTCTTCCCGAGCAGCTTCCAGTCGTTCTTGACGACCTCCGCCTGGGCCAGTTCCTGCTCGAGCGCCGATTCCGCCTGTGCGACCTGCGCTTCTGCGCTGGCGATCGCCAGCTCGTAGTCCTTGGAATCGAGCGTCACGAGCACGTCCCCCTTCTCGAAGAAGCCACCGTCGCGGAAGGACGGAGAAATGCTCCGTACGACGCCCGACACCTGGGGAATCAGCGTGCTCTGGGTCCTCGGCTCCACGGTGCCCTCTGCGCGGACCACCACCCTGAACGAGGAAGGCTGCACGCGCACGGCCTCGACCGCCACCGGTACCAGAGGCGGCGCGCCACGCTCGGCCTCGGGCTTGTTGGCGATGATGATCCATGCGCCGGCCATTGCGGCGATCACTATGGCCAGGGGCAGCAGCCACTTGAGCTGTCGCATCGGTATCAGTTCCTCGTCCGGTCGGGTCGCACAAAGCCCGCAAGCTTACAGCAAGGATCCCAGCCGGCGGTCCCGCCTTCGCCACGGTGCATCACGAGCGGTCGTGCCGCCGGGCTCGACAAGCGCGCACCGGCGGTCGCATCCTGCTTCGGAACCGTGTTCCACGCAGGGCCTTTGCGGACGTGGAGCTCGATTCGGCGTAGTGGCAGCGAGGATGGCCTGATGAAGCGAACGCAGCGCATCGTATTCCTGGTTCCCGGATTCTTCGGCTTCACCGCGGTCGGAGACCTGAGCTATTTCCACGACGTCGAGCGCGCGCTGGGCAAGGCGCTCGAGCGGCGCAGGTTCGAGGCGCGCCTCGTCCGCTGCCCGACGCAACCCACCGGTTCCATCCCGCGGCGCGCTGACCAGCTGCGCCGCCAGGTGCTGCGGCACGGGGGCCTGAAGGCCACTGAGCTGCATTTCGTCGGGCACTCGACCGGCGGGCTCGACCAGCGGCTGCTGCTCTCCCCGGGTGTCTCGATCAGCGGGGACGACAGCGAGGAGCAGATCGGCCGGCGGACGCGCACCGCCGTATCGGTGGTGACGCCCCACTATGGCACTCCGCTCGCGAATTTCTTTGCTACCGCCCAGGGTCACCAGGTGCTGCTGCTGCTCGCTTCGCTGGCCACCACCGGCCAGGGGCGGGGCGCGATCCGGCTCGCGTCGCGGGCCACGAGCCTGCTTTCCCGCCTCGGCGGGCTGCTCGGTGGCGAGGCCCTGACCGACGAGGCGCTGCGCCGCTTGATGAAGGCCATCCGCTTCGACGAGGACGACCCGGTCTGGCGCTATTTCGAGGCGGTGGCCTCGGACCAGGGGGCCGTGCTGCAGTTGACGCCGGAGGGAACCAACCTGTTCGCCGCAGCGGTCGTCGACCGTCCCGGCGTCGATTATGCGAGCGTCGTGGCCGCCACGCCGCGTCCGCCGGCACGGCTCGATCGTGCGCTGCTGCACCCGCAGCAGCTGGCCTTGCGTGGCCTGTTCCGGCTGCTGCACGGGATCACCTCCCGGCCGCATGCACGCTATCCCTATCCCAGCCCGACTGCGGCGGTTCGACGCCGGATCGAGCGGGGAATAGGCTTCGAGCTGACCCCTGCAGCCAACGACGGCATCGTTCCGGCCATGAGCCAGGTGCACGGCCGCGTCGTACATGCGGTACGGGCGGATCACCTGGACGTGGTGGGCCATTACACGCTGGCCGCCGAGGGCAGCAGCAACTGGCTGCCCTCGGGCGCGGCATTCACGCCCGAGCAGTTCGGGGCGCTGTGGGACGACGTGGCGGCCGTTATCGCCGGAAGCGGGGCAGGGCGGTCCCGCCGGGTCGGCCGCGCGAAACGGCGCCGCGGCTGAGCAATCGGGACGATGACGCCGGCTTTCGGCCGCGATGCCGCGCATTGGCGATCCGATTGCTAAAGTAATGGAAGGACTGCGTTCGCGACGACTTCGCTACGGATGCCGCCGCGGCACGCGGTCATGGTCGAAGTCGCTGCGCAAGGCCTGCGTGAAGGAAAGGGGAGAGAGAATGCTCGCTCGAATCGGTCGCGAATCGCGGCTCACTGCGCTGGTGCTCATCATCGGACTCTTCGGATTGTGCTTTCAGACACCCGGGTTCGCCGACCAGGCCGGCCCGCCGAAGCTCGTGCTGCAGATCACGGTCGACGCTTTGCGCGGCGATCTGCCGACGCGCTTCGCGCAGGTGCTCGGTGACGGCGGCTTCCGTTACCTGATGGACCAGGGCATCGACTACACGAACGCACGCTACGAGCATGCCAACACGGAGACCATCGTCGGCCACGCGTCGCTGGCCACAGGCTCGGTGCCGGCCGGGCACGGGATGGTGGGCAACGTCTGGTTCGACCGGCAGCAGGGACGGCTGGTCTACAACATCGAGGACGCGCGATATCGCCTGTTGACGGCTGGCGCGGACGTCGACGACTCGACCGAGATCGACCCGACGCAGCGCGCTGCCAAGGTGGAGGGCCGTTCGCCGGCGGCGATCCTCACCTCGACCTTCAGCGACGAGCTCGCCGTGCACTACGCGGGCAAGTCGAAGATCTACGCGGTCTCGGTCAAGGACCGCGGGGCCGTCTCGCTGGCCGGACATGCGGGCAAGGCCTTCTGGTTCTCGAAGGCGAGTGGCGAGTTCGTGACGAGCACGTACTACTACGACCGCTACCCGGAGTGGGTCGTCGAGTGGAATGCGCGCAAGCCGGCCCGGGCCTATGCGGGCAAGTCCTGGACGCTGCTGCATCCGGCGTCGCGTTACCTGTTCGGAGACGCCGACGACCGGGCTTACGAGACCGATTTTCCCGGTTACGGACGGACGTTTCCGCACGCGTATGGCGCTGCTGACGACAAGTACTTCACGACACGGCTCACGCTCGGGCCGGCGGGAGACGAGTTGACGCTGGACTTCGCAAAGACGCTGATCGAGAAGGAAGGGATCGGCCAGGACGACGTGCCCGACTACCTCGCCGTGAGCTTCTCTTCGACCGACTACGTGGGCCACGTCTTCGGAGCCTCGAGTCTGGAGTCGGAGGACAACCTGGCCCGGCTCGACCGCGCGCTCGCGAACCTGTTCGCGTACGTCGACGAGCGGATCGGGCTCGAGAACGTGCTGATCGTGCTCTGTGCCGACCACGGTCAGCCAGAAGTGCCGGGACACCTGCACGAGCGCGGCATTGCGGGCGCGCACTATTTCGACGTCGACGGGCTGGACAAGACACCGGCGATCGAGGCGCTGAAGAAGCGCTTCGGTGTGGGCGAGGAGTTGATCGAAGCGTTCTTCCAGCCCTACGTCTACCTCAACCGAGAGCTCATCGAGGCGCGCGGACTGGACCCGGCGCTCGTCGAGTCCGCCGTTGCCGCCGAGCTCGAGAAGTTCCCCGGCGTGGCAGCTGCCGTGTCGAGTACGGCACTGCGCACGGCGAGACTGCCCGATACGCGATTGATGCGGGCGATCCGGCAGAATTTCCACCCGAGGCGGTCCGGTGACATCTATCTCGTGTTCGAGCCGAACGTGTTCATCAACGACTTCGACGGACTCAGCGTCTCATCGGTACATGGTTCGCCGTGGCGATACGACACGTTCGTGCCGCTGCTGTTCGCCGGCGCTGGTCTCGCCCCGCAGAAGGTCAGTCGTCCGGTGACGCCCTACGACGTGGCTCCGACACTCGCCGCGTTCCTCGGGATCAAGCCGCCATCCGGTGCGGTCGGTGATCCGCTGCCGGAAGTGCTCGGCGAGTGACCGGAACCGGATGGCAGCTGAGTAAGCTCGACGATAACGCTGGCTGTCTTCGGCGGCGGTCAGCTGCCGGCCGTGCGCTCGAGCAACCCGAGCAGGCCCTCGACCGGCACTCCGGCACGTTCCGGCCTGTGCTCGAGTTCGTGCCGCAGCTGCAGGACTTCCTTCTCGATCTCGAACAACGTCAGCAACCGGGCGGCATCGGCGCGATCCGTCGGCCAGCAGGCAGCATCCCCTAGCGCGGCCCGATAAGCTGACAGGAAGGTCCTGTGCGAGGCCCTGTGCCACTGGCGGAGATCCCGGTCCAGTGCACTGTACTGGTCGGAGCGGTCCGCCGTTGCACGCTGCAGCGCGACCATCCGCGCATGCTCCAGCGAACGAAGCATGCACGCGACGTCGCGCAGCGCCAGGTGTTTCGCACGCCGGTTCTCGTAGGTCCAGGCCCGCTCTCCCTCGAAATCGATGATCTTGAAATCCTTGCCGGTCAGAAGCAGCTTGCCGAGCTGCAGATCGCCGTGGATGCGGGTCTTGTGGACCGCCGCGGATCCAGCCCCCAGTCGCCGGATCTGCTTGAGCAACTGCGAGCGCCGCGCGAGCAGCCGCGACGCCGGTTCACGCTCCCTCTCCGGCAGCGCCCTGATCCCGGTTTCCAGCTCCTCGAAGGCTCGCTCAGTCGACGCGACGATTCGTTTGCGCCATGCCGCGAGATCCGATGCACGCAGCGGCTCCGGCGAGAACGCGTCGGCGTCGCAGGGTCGGGACAATGTCGCATGCAGCTCGCCCATGCGCCGGCCGATCGTGCGCAGCTGGTCCAGGTACAGCGAATGGGACTCGCCTTCCTCCGGGGCCGCGGCGTGCAGCAGCACCGCGCAATGCCGCTCCAGGTGGTTCAGCGTATAGCTCCAGGCGTCGCCCTGGTTCTGCACGTACGCGAACAGTGCCGCCACGGTCATCACCGGGCCGTTCTCGGGCCGCCACTCGACGAAGCCGGCGAGCGCGGGAACGTGATGGAACCCTGCAACCTCCGTCAGGTGGCGGGTCATTTCGACGTCCGGGCTTGCGCCTCCGCGCAAGCGGCGGTAGCCCTTCAGGAACAGCCGCTCGTCGAGCACGACAGCCGCGTTGCTGTGTTCGCCCGGCAGGTTCTCCACCGGCTCGAGTCCCCGGCGGATGTCCGGGAAGTGCTGGGTACGTTCGATCGTGATGCTGCCGCCGTCGAGCTCGGTCGTTCCGCCGGCCTCGACCGCCTCGGCGAGCGCGATGCAGAAGTCCTTGTCCCCGAATGCGTCGATCAGCACGCCCACCTCGGAGCGCTCGCGCACCTTCGCGAGCGCCCATTCGACGGCACGCAGCTGGCGATCCTCGCCGCCTTCGCGGCTGATGCTGAGCGGCATGAAGTAGCTGCGCGTCACGCCGTCCTCGAAGCGTGCCTCTGGCAGCGTGAGCAGGAAGTTCCCGCGCGGCGTGTTCCAGAGAAACCGCCGGCCGAGCGAAACCGTCGCCTCCCCGGACGGATCGCGGGCGAACCAGCGCCGCGCACCCAAGAAACCCGGCAGCACCCTGTGCTCGAGCTCGTGCAGCGCGCGCAGTGCGATTCCCTTGCCGATCGCGTCCTGCTGGTCGGCGGTGAAGGTTCGCAGACCGCCGCTCAGTACCAGCATCGGCAGCTCGCTCGCCTCCAGGCGCTCGACGTGCCAGGCGGGCACTTCTGCGGAGTCGGCCAGGCGCAGCCAGAAGAAGCCGTGCCCGGGCAGCGTGAGCAGATACGGCAGGTCCCCGATCGGCGGGAACGCATTGCGTCCCATCAGCTCGATCGGCACGCGCCCGCGGTAGCGCGACAGGTCCAGCTCCACCGCCTGGGCCGTCCGCGCGAGGTTCGCGACGCACAGTATCGTGTCGTCGCCGTGGCTGCGCAGGTAGGCCAGGATCTTGCGGTTCGCCGGGCGCACGAATTCGATGCCGCCGCGTCCGAACGCACGGTACTGGCTGCGGATCGAGAGCACCCGCTTGGTCCAGTTCAGCAGCGAGGACGGGTCGCGCTCCTGCGCCTCGACGTTGACCGCCTGGAAGCCGTAGACGGGGTCCATCACCGCCGGCAGGTAGAGGCGCTGTGGATCGGTCTCGGGAGAAGCCCCCGTTGCGGTCCGGGCTCCACTGCATGGGCGTGCGCACGCCGTTGCGGTCGCCGAGATAGATGTTGTCGCCCATGCCGATCTCGTCGCCGTAATACATGATCGGCGAGCCCGGCATCGACAGCAGCAGGCTGTTCAACAGCCTCAGCCGGTCCAGGTCGTTGTCGAGCAGCGACGCGAGCCGGCGCCGGATGCCGACGTTGACCCGCATGCGCGGCTCCCGCGCGTACATGCTGTACATGTAGTCGCGCTCGCGGTCGGTGACCATCTCCAGCGTCAGCTCGTCGTGGTTGCGCAGGAATATCGCCCACTGGCAGCTTGGTGGAATCTCCGGCGTCTGCGAGAGAATCTCGGTGATCGGATAGCGGTCCTCGAGCGCAAGCGCCATGTAGATCCGCGGCATCAGCGGGAAGTGATAGGCCATGTGGCACTCGTCGCCCTCGCCGAAATACTCGCGCACGTCCTCCGGCCACTGGTTCGCCTCCGCCAGGAACATCCGCCCCGAGTAGTGGCGGTCCACGACGGCCCGCATGCGCTTCAGAAGCGCGTGCGTCTCGGGCAGGTTCTCGTTGTTCGTGCCCTCGCGTTCGTACAGATAAGGAATCGCGTCGAGCCGAAGCCCGTCGACGCCCATGTCGAGCCAGTAGCGCATCACCTGCGTAAGCGCGCGCTCGACCGCGGGGTTCGAGAAGTTAAGGTCCGGCTGATGGGAGAAGAACCGGTGCCAGTAGTACTGCCTGGCCAGCGGGTCCCAGGTCCAGTTCGAGGTCTCGGTGTCGGTGAAGATGATCCGCGTGCCCGCGTAGCGCTCGTCGTCGTCGCTCCAGACGTACCAGTTCCGTGCTGCCGATCCGCGCCTGGCCGTTCGTGCCTTCTGAAACCAGGGATGCTGGTCCGAGGTGTGGTTGATCACCAGCTCGGTGACCACCTTCAGGTTGCGGCGGTGCGCCTCGCGCACGAATTCGCGGAAATCCTTCAGCGTCCCGTAGTCGGGGTTGACGCCCCGGTAGTCGGCGATGTCGTAGCCGTCGTCGCGCTGCGGTGACGGGTAGAAGGGCAGCAACCAGATCGTGTTGACGCCCAGCGCCTCGACGTAGTCGAGCTTCTGCCGCAGCCCGGCGAAGTCTCCGATGCCGTCGCCATTGGCGTCGTAGAACGCCTTGACGTGCAGCTGGTAGATGACCGCGTCCTTGTACCAGAGCACGTCCTGCGACTGCTCCGCGGCTGCGGGATGCCCGGGACTCACGGCTCAGCGGGCCTGGTCGATCATGCGGATCGTCGCCTGCTCGACCTCGCGGGCGACATCGGTGAGGCCGGGCGCGTCGGAGAGTCCCGCGAGCAATGCCGTCGGCCTGAGCATTCCGATGCGCGTCCTGCCGCCCTCCTGGTAGACAGAGATGCGGCAGGGCAGCGCGACGTTCATCCCCATGTCCTCGCTCAGCACCCGGGCCGCCTGCTGCGGATTGCAGACCTCGAGTATCCGGCACTGCTGCGGCAACTCGACGCCCTTTTTCGCCAGCGTCTGCTTGAGATCGTAGGTGTGCAGCACGCCGAAACCGTGCTCGAGCACGGCGGCCTCGAGATCGGCCGTGGCCTGTTCCACCGTCTTGTCGCTGTCTACTACGTATCGCATCGATTCCTGCCTCCTGATTGAACGGTGAGCCGTACCGTACGCGAGTCCTCCGCGACGTTCACGCCGGCCGGGACGTCCGCTGCCCGGTCACCAGGGCAGCCGCTCGCCGTTCGCATGCCAGAAAGTGCCGGTCTCCTGCAGCCCGAGCTGCTCGATGCGTTCGAGCAGCATGGCCGCCGCATCCTCGACCGGCACACCCTGCCGGCCGGTCATCTCGGTCGCGACCATGCCCGGATGCAGCATCAGCACCGCAATGCCACGGCTGCGCAGCTCGTGCGCGAGGTTCACTCCCGCCATGTTCAGCGCGGCCTTGGACACCCGGTAGCCGTAATAGCCGCCGCTGGAATTGTCGGCGATCGAGCCCATCCGGCTCGTGATCATCGCGACCTTGCCGCCGTCGCACAGCCGCGGCGTGAGCGCGCGGGTGATCGCGAGCGGGCCGAGCGTGTTCACCTCGAACTGCCTGCGCATGTCGTCGAGGTCCAGGTCCTCGAGCCGGTCCTCGATCAGGATCCCGGCATTGTTGACCAGCAGGTCGATGCTGACGCCCTGCAGCAGGCTCGCGAGGTTCCCGACGGTCCGCGGCTCCGTGACATCTATCCCGGATATGATCCGGCACCCGAGGTCCGCGAGATCCTCGGTCGCGGCCCGACACACGGCTGTCACCTCGTAGCCGTGCCCCTTCAGCTGCCTGCAGAGCTCGAGGCCGATGCCCCGGTTGGCCCCCGTCACCAGCGCCGTTCTCATGCCCACCTCCGCTGTAACCGAACTGTCACCGATCTGAAAAGGACAGGAAACCCGTCGCCCCTAGTCTGCCCCGCAACCTCGCTGATCTACAAACCGTATCGCCTGTGCCGCCTGGACCGGTCGAGGCGGATCCACGGCTGGTCAGTGCAGGACCTGGGAGGCGGACAGCTCCGGATCAAGGCCGCAGCCGTCTCCGTCGGTCGGAACAGACATTAGTCAGGAGAGTCTTTCGATGAACACATCTCGGCTGTTGCTCGCGGGCATGGTTATTGCTGGTCTTGCTGCCTGTGACGGCGGCGGCGTGGATCTCAAGGTGGAGACCACCGACAATTCCGTCGACAACAGCGTCACGAACAACACCGGTGGCGGCGGTACCACGAACCCCTGCGCCTCGTACACCGTCGGCGATACGACGGAATTCCGCCAGGGCATCTTCGACGGTCGGAACTGCGTCTACAGCTCGAGCTTCGTCGGCAAGACCAACCCGCTGCTGACGGACGTCACGATCCCGTTCATCACCGGCGTGCACGTCTTCCAGGACAGCCTGTTCGTCGGCCAGAACGTCTCGAGCGGCGCGGCTCCAGCCGGCGGCACGGGCCCGAAGCTGACGATCGAGGCGGGCAACACGCTGGCCTTCTCGAACTCGGCCGACTACATCCTGATCAATCGTGGCTCCCAGATCATCGCCAACGGTTCGTCCGCGGCGCCGATCACGCTGACCGCGGTCGTCGACGCCGTGTCGGACAACGCCGGCGCGAACGACGTGAGCCTCTGGGGCGGGCTGGTGCTGAACGGCAACGGGATCACGAACAACTGCACCGACGAGCAGCGCGCGAACAACCTCTGCCATGTGACCGCTGAGGGCCAGCCCTCCAACTACGGCGGCAGCGACAACGAGGAGAGCTCGGGCGTGCTGCGCTACGTCATCGTCAAGCACACGGGCTTCGAGGTCGCGCCCGGTGACGAGTTGAACGGCATCACGTTCAACGCGATCGGCTCGGGCACCGTGGTCGAGAACGTGCAGGCCTACAGCACCTACGACGACGGCCTCGAGTTCTTCGGCGGCGCCGTCAGCGCGAAGAACGTGGTCGTGCTGTACGCGCGCGACGACTCGCTCGACTACTCCGACGGCTGGGTCGGCTCGATCGAGAACGCGCTGGTGATCCACTGGCAGAGCGACGGCAACCGCTGCATCGAGGGAGACAACATCGGTTCCTCGCGCAGCGACGCGGGCGCACCGCTCGACACCGCGCCGCTCACCGAGCCGGTGATCAGGAACCTGACCTGCATTCCCTCGAACTCGGACGTCAACACGCACGGTGATTCCGAGGGGCCGCTGGCCCGCCAGGGCGCCAAGATCCGGCTCGAGGACAGCATCGTCTACGGCGGATACGGCGTGATCGTGAACGGCAAGACCTCGAACGAGTGCCTCGAGATCGAGTCTCCGGTCTCGCTGCAGTTCGCGGCGGCCGGTGAATCCTGGTTTCAGAACAGCCTGATCGCCTGCGAGGAGGCCGCCAAAGGCACGATGCCGAACGGTGACCCGCTGCGGGACTGGGCCGTCGGCGCCAATCCGAGCACCAACGGGGCGAATTACTCGTTCAACGCCGGCAGCGTGATCATCACCGACTCGGCCAACGCGAACGTATCGGTGCTCGAGCCCGGCACCTTCTACACCGCCTCCACGATCACGGATGCGAGCGGCAACACCGTCACGATGACGCCTGCGAGCGGCCAGCTCGGCGCGGTCACCCGTGGTGACGACTGGACCGCTCCATGGGCGTTCGGCCTGCGCGCGAACAACGCGGACGAGCCGCTCTGGTTCGCGCAGTAAGTGCGCGGACCCGCATCCGGCTCCGGCGGGAAGACCAGGAGGGCGCGCTGAACGCGCGCCCTCCCTATTGAACGAGGTTGGTGATGAAGAGCAAGCCCTTGAGCATTGCGGTGCGCTCGCTGCTGGCGTTCGCAGCAGCGTCAGCCGGTGTGGCAGGTAACCGGGCAGTCGCCCAGGAGGAGGATCCCGCGGCTGGCGCCGCGGACGGCGGAAACATAGAGGAGATCGTCGTCATCGGCCGGCAGCAGAGCTCCGCCGAGCAGATCCTGCAGGAGCGCATGGAGCTCGACGTGGTCGCGGACCTCGTCGCGGCAGAGCAGATCGCCCGGGTGGGCGACAGCACGGTATCGCTGGCGCTGCGCCGCCTGCCGGCGGTCACCATCGTCGGCGACCAGTTCATCTACATACGCGGACTCGGTGAGCGGTATTCGAGCACGACGGTCAACGGCGCCCAGGTACCCTCGCCTGACCTGACGCGCAACGTGATTCCGCTGGACCTGTTCCCGGCCGAAATCGTCGAGACGCTGTCGATCCAGAAGGGCTTCTCTCCGGAGCAGCCAGCCGCCTTCGGCGGCGGCAGCATCGACATCCGTACCCGCAGCATCCCGGACGACCCGCTGCTCGTGTTCCAGGTCGGCACCGGCTGGAACTCGGAGAACTCCGGCAGGGGTCTCGATTACAACGGCGGCAAGGACGACGAGTGGGGAACCGACGACGGCACCCGCGCGCTGCCGAGGGAGATCAAGCAGGCAATCAACGAATACCAGGGCGACCTGAGCGCAATCGGCATCCTCCAGGGCCTGCGCCGTGATGGCGGGTCGCCCACGCTCGCCCAGGCCGAGCAGATCAATCGCGAGCTCATCACCAGCATGAACCGCGACATCGACTTCAAGAAGACCTCGCTGGACCCGGACCTGAGCCTGGAGCTGGCCGGGGGGAATACCTGGACCATCGGCGACTCAGGCGACTGGACGATCGGCGCGATCGCAGTCGGGGATTACAAGAACCAGTGGCGCGACCGTGAGCGCACCGTGCGCGGCGTGAACAACCCGCAGAACGTCGTGACGAGGTCCCAGCGAACGACCAACCTGGTGACCGTCACCGGAGCGGGCAGTGTCGGTCTCGACTACGCTGGCGAGCAGCGGGTGCAGGCCACCTACATCTATCTGCGCAACACCGAGGACGAGGCCACGCTGTCGGTCGGGAACAACGAGAATTTCCAGCAGTCCTCGGGCGACCAGCTGCGCAGCTATCGAATCCGCTTCGAGGAGCGCAACCTCGACCTGCTCCAGTTCCACGGCAAGCACACGCTGGGGCCCGCGACGCGGGACCTGCTGGGAGGACTCGACAGTCTCGAGTTCCTCGACGGCCTGTCCGCCGGCTGGTACTACTCGGACGCGACCGCGACGACCGACCTGCCGAGCGAGATACTCGTATCGGCGGTGGACCAGGTGAATCCCGTGACCGGAGACCTGATCCAGACCTCGATCCGCCCGTCCACGAGTTCCGCCGATTACCGTTATACGGACCTCGAGGATGACGCCACGAGCTACGGGGTCTATGTGGCCATGCCGTTCGAGACCGATACGCTTTCGATAGAGGCGAGCGGCGGCTACGACTACTACGAGAAGGGCCGCAGCTACCTGCAGACGCAGCTGAACTTCGGGACGACGAGCCAGGCGGCGCTGCCGTCGCTGGTCGGTACGCCGGGCCAGGTGTTCACGGACCCCAACATACTCGATCCCGGCAACCAGTACGCGCTCAGCCTCGGCGGGATCGGCACCGAGAGCTATCTCGCCGGCGAGACCATCGACGCGGGCTGGGGCAAGGTGGACCTCACCTGGAACGAGACCTGGCGCCTGATGGCGGGTGCGCGCTGGGAGAACTTCTCCCGCGTCACCGTGCCGATCGACCAGTACGAGTTCGACACGACGGTGGGCAAGATCCGCGTACCGATCGAGCAGCTCGAGCGGGCAGCAACCTCCGAGGATGACTTCTATCCGGCCGCGGCCCTGACCTGGATGCGGGACGACCTGATGGCGGACCGCTTCCAGCTGCGTTTCGGCTGGAGCCAGACCACTGCGCGTCCCGATTTGCGCGAGGTCTCCGACGCCACCTACATCGACCCGCTGACCGAAGCCCGGGTGCGCGGCAACCCGGATCTCGAACCGTCGGATCTCAGTAACTTCGACCTGCGGGGAGAGTGGTACTTCGACGGCGGCGACAATCTCACCGTGTCGTTCTTCTACAAGCAGATCGACGCGCCGATCGAGACCGTGGCGGCGGCGGGCACCGACGACAACATTGCGTTGACATACATCAACGCGGATTCGGCCGATCTCTATGGCATCGAGCTCGAGTGGCTGCACGGCCTGGGCTGGCTGTCGCCGGAGTCCGGGCTGACCGACGGCTTCTTCCTGTCAGGCAACGTGACGCTGAGCGACTCTGAGATCACGATCGGCGACGCTGCGCCTGACCTGACCAACGACAAGCGCAGGCTCTCTCAGCACGCGCCCTGGGTGGTCAACCTGCAGCTCGGTTACGACTCGCTGAACGAGCGCCACAGCGCCTCGGTCGCCTACAACGCCTTCGGCGAGCGGTTGTTCTTCGCCGGGCGCGGTGGCGCGCCGGATGCCTACGAGCAGCCATTCCACTCGCTGGACCTGATCTACAGCTACTATCCGATCGAGCCGCTCAGCCTGAAGTTCCGTATCCAGAACCTGCTGGACCAGGACACGACGATCGAACAGGGCGGGGTCAAGGTGCTCGAGCAGACGGTGGGGCTGACCTACAAATTGGACATGACCTACCGCTTCTAGCGGCTCCTGCGCGGGCGGGCCGTCCCGGAAGCGGGCGGCCCGCGTTCGCACCGGCCTGCGGCCGGGGGTAGAATCCGGGCTCCTGTCACCATTCCAGACACGGGGTCCAAATGAACGCCCATATCAGGATTTTCTCCGCGGTGATGGCCGCGCTGGTCGTCGCCGCGCTGCCCGGTACGGCCTCCGCCCAGGCGAACTGGGAGGAAATCGCCGCGTCTGACAGCAAAGAGGTTTTCGTGAACCTCAACTCCTTGCAGCGCAACGGGGAGATCGTCTCGGCGGCGGTCAAGGAGAACTTCGTCGCGCCACAGCCCGCCAAGAAGGACAAGACCTACCTGTCCGCGAAGAACGTCTATCACTTCGACTGTGCGAACCGGAAAGTCGCCTACAAGTCGATGAAGGCCTATCCGCAGCTGGAGCTGCAGGGCGAGCCGGTGCAGAAGGCCGAGTTCAAGGACAAGAACCTGATCTGGAGGGATGCTCCGGAGCGAAGCATGGACGCGGCGCTGCTCGAATATGTCTGTGCCAAGGCGCCACCGGGTACCGCGGCTCCGACATCCGACTGAACCGGCCCGGCCTGCGAGGGTCGAACCCCCCAAGACCAGGGCCACGTCCACGACCAAGACCACGGCCAGGGGCTCAAACCATTCAGAACCGGGCCGCGTCCAATGACGACGGCTCCCGGCGCCGGCGCCGGGTGAACGAGGAGCGGGGGCATGAGACTGGCCGAGCGTAGCCTGCAGAATCCCGCGGCCGTCGCAGCGGCCGCGGCGATCGTCGTGCTGTTCGGGGTGCTCGCGCTGCTGCGGTTGCCGATACAGTTGCTGCCGGACACGCGTCAGCCGCAGCTGTTCGTCAATGCTTCCTGGCGCGAGGCGGCCCCATCGGAGCTCGAGGAAGCGCTGATCGAGCCGATCGAGGAGGCGATGCGCGGCCTGCCCGGCCTGGTGGAGATGCGTTCCGAATCGAACCGGGGCCGCGGGGGCGTGCGGCTCACGTTCGAGGTCGGCACCGACATGACGCGCGTGATGCTCGATGTCGTGTCCCGGCTCAACACGCTGCCGCCGCTGCCGCCGGACGCCGACGAGCCCCAGGTCTTCGGCGGTGACAACTGGCAGACCGAGAACGCCGGGTCGCTGCTCGTCCGACCGGTGTCCGGGCATTCCGTCCCGGACATCGCCGTCCAGTACCAGCAGCTGATGGAAGAGGTCGTCGAGCCGCGGCTGGCGAGGGTGCCCGGCGTGTCGCGGGTCAACCTCGAAGGCGGCCGGCCGAGAGAGGTGCAGGTCCGCTTCGATCCGCACAGGCTGGCGGCCCTGGGCCTGACGCCACAGCGCCTGGCGCAGACCGTCATCGCGGCGCGTGACGTCTCGGCGGGCTTCGCCGACGTCGGCCGCCGGCAGTTCACGGTGCGCGTGACCGGGCGCGAACCGGTGGCCCAGCTCGGCGAACTGGTGGTCGGCTGGAGCGAGGACCGGCCGCTCTATCTGCGCGACGTGGCCGAGGTGCACATCGAGCACATCGAGGCGCAATGGTTCTCATATCGCAGCGGCGTGCCCGCCTACTACATCACGCTGCAGCGCACCTCGGATTCCAACACGGTCGAGCTGATCGACGGCGTAAAGGAGGCCATCGAGGAGCTGAACGCTGGCCCGCTGGCGCGGGAGAATCTGTTCGTCGAGCTCTCCTGGGACGCGAGCGTCTACGTGCGGCGCGCGATCACGTTCGTGCAGGAGAGCCTGGCGATCGGTGTGCTGCTGGCGGTGGGCGGCCTGTGGTACTTCCTGCGAGGGCCCCGGGCCGTGGCTGTCATCGGCGTGTCCATCCCGATCTCGCTGTTCTTTGCGGTGATCACGCTGCAGCTGCTGGGCCGGACGCTGAACGTCGTCTCGCTCGCAGGGCTGGCTTTCTCGACCGGAATCGTCGTCGACGCAGCGCTGATCGTCCAGGGCAACATCCTGCGCTACGTGCAGCAGGGTCGCGACGGATGGAGCGCGACGCTCGAGGGCTCGCAGGAGGTGCTGCCGGCCCTCGTGGCCTCGATGCTGACCAGCATCGCGATCTTCCTGCCCATCCTGTTCATGGAAGGCCTCGAAGGACAGCTCTTCAAGGACCTGGCGATCACGATGTCCGTTTCGCACGCTGCGTCGCTGCTGGTGGCCATGACGGTGATTCCCGCGGCGAATCGCTGGGCACTGGCCCGCGGGCTGCCCGCGGACCAGCACCAGCACTGGTGGTCGGCGATGAGCGAGTACGCGATGCGCGTGACAGACCGGCCGTCGGCACGCCTGGTCCTGATCGGCTGCATCACGCTTGGCAGCCTGCTTCTGATCGGGCTGCTCGCTCCCAAGGTCGATTATCTGCCGGTCGCGCAGACCGACCTGATCTGGAACAACTTCAGGCTGCCGCCCGGCGGCAACATCAAGACGGCTCGCGAGGAATTCGCGCCAGTGGTGATCGAGCGGCTGCGCCCGTACCTCGAGGGCGAGAAAGAGCCCGCCATCAAGTATTACAACCTCTCCGCCTGGGGCGGCTTCGGCGGCGTAGCGGTGGTTTACCCGCGCGACCCGCGAGACATCCAGGAGATGGCGCGCCTGCTGCGCGAGGAACTGCTGGTCGGCTTCCCCGACACGCGCGTCTACGTGCAGAGGGGCTCGCTGCTCAACGTGGACGGCGGCAACTCGCGCGAAATCCGGCTCGACTTCCAGGGCGCGGACCTGACCGCGCTGATGGACGCGGCACGGGTGGCCGTCGAGCAGATCCCCGAGGCGATCCCCGGGACCTATCCACAGGCCAACCCCGGCCTCGAGCTCAACCAGCCGGAGTTGCAGCTGGTGCCCGACGAGTGGCGGATCGCGCGATCCGGCCTGAGCCGATCCGAAGTGGCGTCTGCGGTCCGGGCCTATACCGGCGGGCTGTGGGCTGGAGAGTATTTCGATGGCAACGAACGACTCGACATCATCGTGAAGGCCGACGAGTGGCGCTCACCCGAGCAGCTGGTGGAAATGCCGATCATGACGCCGCAGTCCGGCGTGCAGACCGTCGGGGAGCTGACGACGCTGCACCAGACGGTGGGGCCATCCCAGCTCCTGCGCATCAACGGCCGGCGGACGGTGAGCGTGGACTTCGAGCCCCCGGAGAACATGACGCTGGACGAGGCCATCGACCTGCTCGAGGAAAAGGTGGAGCCGAAGATACGCGCGGCCATGGCGCCCAAGGTGCAGCTCGCCTACGCGGGCAGCGCCAACGAGCTGCACCAGGCCCTCAAGGCCATGGGCCAGAATTTCCTGCTCGCGCTGGTGATCCTGTTCGCACTGATGGCGGCCTTGTTCCGCTCCGTCCGCGACAGCCTGCTGGTCATGCTGGTACTCCCGGTTTCCATTGCCGGCGGGATCCTCGCGCTCCGGGTCATCGGTCTGTTCGGTTTCCAGGCCCTGGACCTGCTGACGATGATCGGCTTCATCATCCTGCTCGGCCTCGTCGTCAATGCCGCGATCCTGCTGGTGGACCAGACGCGCGCGCGCGAGCGCAATGGCGTACCGCGCAGCCAGGCCGTACGCGAGGCGCTCGAGACCAGGGCGCGGCCGATCGTGCTCTCGACGCTGACTGCCGTGCTCGGCATGGCGCCGCTGATCTTCATGCCGGGACTGGGTGCCGAGATCTATCGCGGCCTCGCCGCGGTCGTCGCCGGCGGCATGGTCGTCGGCACGACTTTCACCTGGTTCCTGATGCCGAGCCTGCTGCGGCTGGGCGAGCAGCATGCGTCCGAGGCGACTCGCACCGAGCCGGCGCGACCGCTGGGCGAGGGCGCGACATGAACCTGATGTCGCGCGGCAGGGCCCCGGGATTGCTGCTGGCCGCGCTGCTCGGCGCAATGCTGCCTGTGCAGGCGCAGGAGCGTCCCGCCTCGGTACGGGTCGCGAAGGCGCAATTGCGGCAGCTGGCGCCCGTCGTCAATGCTGCCGGCACGGTACGCTCGCGCTCCGCCGCGGACCTGGCGGCGGCGGTCGGCGGCCAGCTGCAATGGGTCGCGGAGCCGGGCACGCCGGTCGAAGCCGGCGATCGCGTGGCCAGTCTCGATACCCGGGAGCTGGCCCTGGTGCGCAACGAGCAGGCGGCGCGAGTCACGCGCGCCCGGGTGAACCTCGAGAGCCTGGACCGGGAACTTGCGCGACTGAAGGCCTCGGGCTCCGCCGTGCCGCGCTTCAACGTGGACCAGGCCGAGTCCGATCGTGACCTTGCCAAGGCAGACCTCGACGTTGCCCGTGCGCTGCTCGCGCAGACCGACGAGCAGCTGCAGCGATCGAGGATCACCGCGCCGTTCGCCGGTGTGATCTCCGATCGTGTCCGCCGGGCGGGCGAGGAGGTCGCGCGGGGCGAGATCGTCGCCCGACTCGTCAATCCGGACGAGCTCGAGATCCGCCTGTTCGTGCCGCTCAGGCACGTTCGGGCCGTGCAGCCGGGGCAGGTCGTCAAGGTGCGGGCCGAGCGCAAGGAGTTCACCGCGAAGGTGAGCAGGATCGTACCGGCGGGCGATCCGCGCTCGCAGTCCTTCGAGGTCCTCGTCAAGGCTCCGAAGGTCGAGGGGCTGCTCGCGCCGGGCAACACCGTGCAGGTCGAGCTGCCGCTCGGTCAGCCGCAGCGCCGTCTCGCCGTGCCGCGCGACGCGCTGGTGATCCGTGCCGACGGACTGTACGTCTACCGTGTCGACGCCGAGCAGCGCGCCGAGCGCGTCTCGGTCGAGGCGGGCGTGGCCGACGGCGACTGGATCGGCATCGACGGCCCGCTGCAGCCCGGCGACCAGGTGATCGTGCGCGGGGCCGAGCTGCTGCGCGGCAACGAGAAGCTGCAGATCATCGGCGTGTTCGAGGAGCCGGCCGATCAGTCAGCCGGGGTCGCCGATCCAGCCAGCGACGGTTGAGCCGCGCCGGCAACCCCCCGGATCCGGTTCTCAGGAGGGTGGCGCTGCGCGGGCCGTCATTTCGACCCCGCCGAGCTGCTCCCGCGTGAGCTTGACCACGACCGGCGCCAGCAGCAGCAGCGCGATCAGGTTGGGGATGGCCATCAACGCATTCAGCGTGTCGGCGATCTGCCAGACGAGGTCGAGCTGCGTCACCGCCCCGATGAATACTGCCGCGGTCCAGAGCCACCGGAAAGGCGTGATCGCCCAACGGCCCACCAGGAACTGCCAGCAGCGCTCGCCGTAGTAGCCCCAGCCGAAGATCGTGGTCAGCGCGAACACCGCGAGCGCCACCGCCACGATCTCGTCGCCGAATCCGGGCATGGCCGACTGGAACGCAAGCTGCGTGAGGCTCGCGCCGCTCTGGCCGGAGGTCCAGGCACCCGAGACCACGATCGCGAGGCCGGTCATCGTGCACACGACCAGCGTGTCGAAGAACGTGCCCATCATGCCGATCATGCCGCTTCGGACCGGGCTCGAACTCACGCCCGCCGCCTGCGCGATGCCCGCCGTGCCGAGTCCCGCTTCGTTGGAGAAGATCCCGCGGGCCACGCCGTAGCGGATGCCCGCCATGACCGCAGCGCCCGCGAAGCCGCCGGCCGCCGAAGTCGGCGTGAACGCATTGCCGACGATGAACCGGAACGCCTCCGGTATCTGGGCGGCGTTGAATACCAGCACGACCAGCGCCGCGAGGATGTAGGCGATGGCCATGAACGGGACGAGCCAGTTCGCTACCGCGGAGATTCGCTTGATGCCGCCGAGCACGACGGCTGCGGTCAGCGCGAAGATCACGACGCCGGTCACGAGCGGCGTCACTCCGAAGGAGGTCTGCATCGCGGCGGCGATGCTGTTGGCCTGCACCATGTTGCCGATGCCGAAGCCTGCAAGGCCGCCAAACAGCGCAAACGCGCTGCCCAGCCAGGCCCAGTGCGGCCCGAGGCCGCGCCGGATCGCATACATCGGTCCGCCGACCCAGCGACCGTCCGCATCCCGCTCGCGGTAGTGCACGGCCAGCACGACTTCCGCGTACTTGGTGGCCATGCCGACCAGCGCGGTCATCCACATCCAGAACAGCGCACCCGGCCCTCCGAGCGCGATCGCCGTGGCCACGCCCGCGATGTTGCCCACGCCGATCGTCGCGGCCAGCGTGGTCATCAGCGCCGCGAAGGGACTGACCTCGCCGTGGCCGTCCGCGTCTCCGGTCCGCCCGCGCCATACCAGCTTCAAGCCCGTGCCGATCTTGCGGATCGGCATGCCGCCGAGACGGATCTGAAGGTAAAGGCCCGTCCCGAGGATCAGCACGAGCATCGCCGGTCCCCAGACGAAGGAATTCAGCGAGTCCATCCAGGCATGGAAGTCGGACATCGGCGATGCTCCCGAGTGCAAAGCGCGGATGCTCGCAGCCGGGGGCGGGCTCGGCAAGGGGCTGCTGCGGAAGCGGGATGCTCGCAGTCGGGAGCGGCCTCGGCAAGGGGCCGGTGCGGAAAGCCAGCGCAGACCGCGAGCCACAGCGGCTTCCGCTGATAGTAAGATCGGCGGTCCGGGCACCAGGCCGGCGATTGCTACTCAGCGGGGTCACCGATGAACGACAGGATCGAATCCGTCCGCACGCCGGATGAACGTTTCGCCGGGCTGCCGGGCTTCGACTTCCGTCCGCATTACCTCGACGAACTGCCCGGCTACACGGGGCTGCGGGTGCATTACCTCGATGAGCGACCCGCCAGGCCGTCGGGTCGCACCGTGCTGTGCCTGCACGGCCAGCCGACCTGGAGCTACCTGTACCGCAAGATGATCCCGGTGTTCCTGGCAGCGGGCCATCGGGTCGTGGCGCCGGATTTCTACGGCTTCGGGCGCTCCGACAAGCCGGTGGACGACGCGGTGTACACCTTCGGCTTCCATCGCGGAATGCTGTTGCGTTTCCTCGAGCAGATGCAGCTCGAGCGGGTCACGCTGGTCGTGCAGGACTGGGGTGGGCTGCTGGGACTCACGCTGCCGATGGAGTACCCGGAGCAGATCGACCGGTTGATCGTGATGAACACGGGCCTCGGCACCGGGCGCTCGGCTGGCCCCGGCTTCGACGCCTGGAAGGCCTTCGTCGCCGCGAATCCCGACTTCGACATTGCGAAGCTGATGAAGCGATCGGTGCAGGGGCTGAGCGACGCAGAGGCCGCGGCCTATGACGCGCCTTTCCCCGACGAACGCTATCGGGCCGGCGTGCGGCGTTTTCCGGCGCTGGTGCCCGTCGAGCCTGGTATGGAAGGGGTGGACGTGTCGCTGCGAGCGAAGGAGTTTTTCCAGACGCAATGGAGCGGCCAGTCGTTCATGGCCGTCGGCATGCAGGACCCGGTGCTCGGGCCGCCGGTGATGCAGGTGCTCGCGAAGATCATTCGCGGCTGCCCGGCCCCGCTCGAGCTGCCCGAGGCGGGGCACTTCGTACAGGAGCACGGTGCGATCGTCGCCGAGCGCGCGATGCAGGTCTTCGGCGACATCTAGCGGCGAATCCGACACGGACAGGCGAAGCGTCGCGGTGACCGGCGCGGGATCGAGCAGGTTAGGGAGGACGACATGCGACATCGAGAATTCACGACGCCCGGTCTCGGAGAACAGCAGCTCTTCGCCCAGTGCTGGCTGCCCGAGCGCGACGCGCGGGCGGTCGTCGTCATCTCGCACGGTCTCGGCGAGCACAGCGGCCGGTACGCCGGGCTGGCGCAGCGACTCGTCGACCAGCGCTACGCGGTATATGCGCTCGATCACCGCGGCCACGGGCGGTCGCCGGGCCGTCGTGCGAACATCGAGCGGTTCTCGTCCCTCGTCACGGACCTGGGCACGTTTGCCGGACGCGCCGCGCGCCAGCACCCCGGCAGCCCATCGGTACTGCTGGGCCACAGCATGGGCGGAGCCGTCGCGATGGCGACGGCGCTGAAAATCCAGGACACGCTGCGCGGGCTCGTGCTGTCGGGCCCGGCACTGGCTCCGGGCGAGATCGTCTCCGGCTTCAAGTCCCGGCTGGTGCGCGCTCTCTCCTCGCTGGCGCCGAACTCGGGTGCCCTGACGTTGCCGCCGGAGGCCGTCAGCCGGGATCCGGAGGTCGTACGGGCCTACGAGCAGGATCCGCTAGTGCACCACGCGGCGGTTCCGGCCCGGACCGTTGCGGAGTTGCTCGAGGCGATGGCAGGGTTCCCCCAGGCCGTGCTGAAGCTCCGATTGCCGCTGCTGGTCCAGCACGGAATCGCGGACAGCCTGGTGCCGGTCGAGCCCTGCCGGCCGATCTTCCAGAGCATTCCTTCACCCGACAAGACGCTGAAGTTCTACGAAGGGCTGTATCACGAGGTGTACAACGAGCCCGAACGGGACCGGGTGATCTCGGACCTGGAAGGCTGGCTCGCGGCGCGCTGCTAGCAGCTCACCAGAATTCCTCCAGCGCCGCGCCCCGGGCTTGACCGGCGCATCCGGGCTGCCCATGCTGCGTCGCGACCAATGGCGACGCATGTCCTTCAAGCCGTTGCAGGCATCACCGGGCTCGTGGCGCTCGCCTGGCTGTTCAGCGAACGGCGACGCAACATCCCATGGCGGGCCGTCGCCTCCGGGCTGGTGCTCCAGTTCGCGCTTGCCCTCGTCCTGCTCAAGCTGCCGCCGGCGAAGAGCTTCCTGCTACGCCTCAATGACGCGATGCTGGTGCTCGAGAAGGCAACGCTGGCCGGGACCTCGTTTGTGTTCGGTTACCTCGGGGGCGGCGAGGCGCCGTTCGCCGAGACGAACCCTGCGGCCAGCTTCATCCTCGCGTTTCGCGCGCTGCCGCTGGTGCTCGTCATCAGCGCGCTGTCGGCCCTGCTCTTTTACTGGCGGATCCTGCCGGCCATCGTGCGCGGCGTCTCCTGGATGCTGGAGCGCACGATGGGCGTGGGCGGGGTCGTGGGCCTCGCGACGGCGGCCAATGTCTTCGTCGGCATGGTCGAGTCGCCGCTGATCGTCAAGCCTTACCTGGCCCGCGTCTCGCGCGGCGAACTGTTCGCGATCATGGCCTGCGGCATGGCGACGATCTCGGGTACGGTGCTGTTCCTGTATGCGAGCCTGCTGCGCGACGCCGTGCCCGGCGCGATCGGCCACCTGTTCGTGGCCTCGATCATTTCCGCGCCTGCTGCGCTGGTCGTCTCGTTCCTGATGGTTCCGCCCGAGGGTGCTCCGACCGGGGGCAAGCTGGAACTCGAGTCCAGTGCCGAGAACAGCATCGACGCGCTGACGCGCGGCACGCTCGACGGCGTCCAGCTCTTCATCAGCATCGCCGCGATGCTGATCGTCTTCGTCGCAATCGTCACGCTGATCAACCTGGTGATTGAGCCTTACACGCTGCAGGGCGCAGTTGGCTGGCTGCTCGCGCCGCTCGCGTGGCTGGCCGGCGTGCCCTGGGCCGAGGCGCAGGCCGGCGGCATGTTGCTCGGTACCAAGACGGTACTGAACGAACTGGTCGCCTACGTGGAACTCGCCGGGATGCAGGACCTGTCCGAGCGAAGCCGCCTGCTGATGAGCTACGCGCTCTGCGGTTTCGCGAACTTCGGCTCACTCGGCATCATGATCGGCGGCCTCGGCACGATGTGCCCGGAGCGGCGCGGCGAGGTGATCAGCCTGGGCTTGAAGTCCATCGTGGCCGGGACGCTCGCGACCTGCCTCACCGCGGCGACGGTCGGACTGCTGCTGTGAGTGCCTGCGTGGCTGGCAGAGACTAGAATGAGCCGCAACAACTCCCGGAGCCCAGCACATGCTCAAGCTATATGGTTTTCCCGTCAGCAACTACACCAACATGGTCCACCTCTCGCTGCTGGAGAAGGGGATCGCCTTCGAGTACGTGCTGACGATGCCTGAGCAGAGCCCGGAGTTTCTCGCCAGGAGTCCGCGCGGCAAGGTGCCCGCGCTGGAGACCCCGCAGGGCTTCCTGAGCGAGGCCAGCGTGATCCTCGAGTACCTCGAGGAAACGGCGCCCGACACGCCGCTGCTGCCGTCCGATCCTTACGCGAGGGCAACGGTCCGCGCGCTGATGAAGGAGATCGAGCTGTACATAGAGCTGCCGGCGCGGTCCTGCTTCCTGGAGGCGTTCTTCGGCGGCAAGCTGCCGGACGCGATCAAGGAAAAGGCGCGGGAGGACCTGCGCGCCGGCTTTGCGACGCTGAAACGGCACGGCAAGTTCGCGCCTTATGTCGCTGGCGACGCATTCACGCTCGCCGACATCGTCTTCCTGTACAGCGTCGACCTCGGCGCGGCGGTCGCGCAGCAGCTGTTTGGCCTGGACCTGCTGGGCGAGATCCCCGGGGCGGGGCAACTGCTGCAGCGGCTCGCGCAGAATCCGAACGTGAGCGGCATCGCCGCCAGCCGCGACGCGGCGATGCCGGCCTTCATCGCGTCGGCGCGCGAGCGGTACCGCAGCGCAGGCTAGCCAGGCGGGCTGCCGTAGAGAACTGACCCATGACGCTGCCGGCGTCCATTGCCAGGAGTGCGTAATGCCGAAGAAGTCTGCCAAGTCTCGACGAAAGGCGCAGTCGCCGGGCCTGCCGAAGGCGCCGAAGCCCTATCGCAGGTTCATCGTTCGTTATCCGGCGCTGGCAGGCGCCTGGGAATCGATCAGCAAGGCGGGCGCAGAGGGGCCGCTGGACCCGCGCACGAGGCGCCTGGTGAAGCTCGCCGCTGCGATGGGCGCGATGCGCGAGGGCGCCGTGCGTGCCGGCGCGCGCAAGGCGCTGGCGGAAGGAGTCTCGCTGGAGGAGATCGAGCAGTTGATCCCGCTGGTTGCGGGCACGCTGGGGATGCCGTCTGCTGTCGCCTGCTGGAGCTGGATCCACGACGCCATCGACGCGGATTGATGCCGGCGTCAGTCGTCCAGCGCGTCGATGACCGCTGAGACGACCGCCGCGCCGTTTCCGTCCGGGATCCAGCGCAGCACGATCACGAGGTCGTGCTCGCGGTCCACGTACAGGTAGTTGCCGCCGAAGCCCAGCGCCCAGAACGCACTGGCGGGTGCCGCGGGCAGCGGCTTGCGCCCGGTGTTGAGCCACCAGAGCAGGCCGTAGTCGGGACGCGGCCCCGAGGGTGTGGTCATCGCACGTATCCAGGCGGGACTCACGATCTCCCTGGCGCCCCAGCGACCCTCGCGCTGGATCAGCAGTCCGAACCGGGCGAGATCCGCCGTCGAGATGAACAGTCCGCCACCGAAATGCCCGCCGCCCGCCACCGATTGAACACGCAGGCCATCGATCTCGACCCAGGAGTTCTCGTAGCCGTGCCAGCGCCAGGTCGAGGACGCGCCGATCGGGTCCATGATCTGCTCGCGAAGGACTCGTGGCAGGGGTTCGCGCAGCACATTCAGCAAAGACAGCGCCAGCAGGTTGACGCGCACGTCGTTGTATTCGTGCACTGAGCCGGGCGCGACCGGTGGCTGGTTCTGCCAGTCCTGCAGCGTTGCGCCGGTCGGGCGGTCCGCCCAGTCCGGCACCTCCCACAGCGTGCCGCGCCAGTCCGAACTCTGCTCGAGCAGGTGACGCCAGGTGATCGCGCCATTGTGCTCATCCTCGAACCACGGACCGGGGACGTAGCGTGCGACGGGGTCATCGAGGCTCGCGATGCGGCCCTCGGAAAAGGCGAAGCCGGCGACGGTCGCGAGCACGCTCTTTACGACGCTGAACACCATCTCCGGGCGCTCGACGTCGCCCCACTGGGCGACGACCTTGCCGCCCCGCAAGACCATGCCGCTGCCGCCGGCGCGCGTGCCGGTCGGGCCGAGCACGCGGTAACCAGGCTCGCGCGCGGAGTAGTGCCTGAGGAGGACTGGACGCAAGTCCGCAGGCTCCGCCACAGTCTTCCGTTGCGCCAGTTCGATGGCTGCGGCGAGCTTTGCGGCATCGAAGCCGGCTTCCTCGGCTCCTCGCGCGCTCCATTCGCCGCGTGGTGGCACGTAGTCGCCGGCCTGCGCGAATCCTGTCGATGTCCACAGTATCAGCGCGACGGTCGCGACAGCGACGCTAAAGGCTGCACCGAATCGAGCCTCGCGCAGACGAGCACGGATCCAGCCAATTCGTCCGGCTGCAGACGGAAGGGTCACTTGAGCATCTCGATCGGGCATTTCCGAGCCATGCATCGCGCCGCTACGATGACATCCGGGGCCGCATCGTCGCAAGGCGGGCGATCCGGAGGCCGGGGGTGACGGACAGTGAGCCTGATCACACTGCGAGGCCGCGCAATGTGCTGCACTGCGACCCGACAGGCGGGGCCGCGACTTGGCGCGGGCACCGCCGCTGGACACACGGCTGCACCGGTGGGCTTATGGAAGCGATTGCCTGGACTGACGACGTCGTCAACGCGATGGACCGCGATCCGCGCAGCTACCCCTTCGGATATTTCACGGGCGGAGCCTCGCCGCTCGATACCGCGCGGGTGTTCGTCTGGTTCGCGACGCTGGAGGAGCTGCTGGAGCACATTCTCGAGGTCGAGCCGCGCGTGCATGGACTCGTGCGCGGCGAGGGCCTGGAGGGCTTCCAGCAGCGGATCCGGCCGCTGCTGCAACGAGCGACCGAGGAAGGCCTGAGCGAGGCGCTGCGGCTGGAACTCGACCCCGGCCAGCGACGGTGGATTCGTCGTGGACTGGTGGGGCAGCTTCGAAGACCTCAAGTCGGGGCGAGGCGACTTCGCGCGCGCGCTGCTCGATGACTTCTTTGGCGAGAAGCGGCAGGCGTGGACGCTGGAGCCCGGCGAGGAAGGGCAGTTCATCGAGTACCTGAAGCGCTGTCAGGCGTGAGCAGACGGCGCGTCTCGGCCTCGACGCGGGGCGCGCCTTCCGTGAGCAGATAGTCCCGGAACGCAACGGCGGCGGGAGGGAGCCACCGCCGCGCATGATGGACCACGTACCAGGTCCGGACGATGGGCGTGTGTTCGACGTCGAGCCGTACCAGCGCACGGTTGCCGAGTTCCAGGAACAGCGTGTGGGCGGACGTGAGGCTGATGCCCAGCCGCGACATCACCGCGTGCTTCGCCATCTCGTTGCCGCTCACGGTGATGCGCTCCCGCGGCACGATGCGGTGCATCTCCAGGAAGGCATCGAGCATCGCGCGGGTGCCCGAGCCCGGCTCGCGCTGGACGAAGCTCTCGTGACGCAGCTCGATCGGCGGAATCGCCCGCTCCCCGGCCAGCGGATGGTCGGGCCAGGCGATGACCAGGTGCGGGTTCGTCGCGAACGGTTCACGGGTCAGCGGGTCCTCGGCGACGGCGCGGCGCGTCCCCTGCACCTCGGGTCCGCGTCCCATCAGCGCGAGATCCACCTCTCCATCCGTCAGGCGTCGCACCAGGTCCTCCCGCGAGGACACGGCCATGTGCACCGCAATCCCCGGCGCCCGACGGCGGAACTCTGCCAGAAGCGGCGGCAGGATGTGCGTGCCGGTTGCCAGGATCCCGAGGTGCAGCGTCCCGTCGTCGCGCTTCTTCAGCGCGTCCATCTCCTTGGCGAGCAGGCCGAGTCGTCCCTGAACGTCATTGGCCGCTGCAAGCGTCCGCTCCCCGGCCGCGGTGATCTTGAGCTTGCGACCGACGCGATCGAACGCGGGCGCACCAAGCACCTTCTCCAGTTGCTTGATCTGCTGCGTGACGGCCGGTCCCGTCATGAAGAGCTCGCGGGCCGCCTGCGCCATCGAGCCAGCCTCGGCCACGGCCTTCAGCACTTGTAACTGTCGCAAACTGAGATGGTGCCATTCCATAAGTAAAACTTATCGAAATATGAATTAATACTAAGTTTCCTTTATCGACTGGCGGAAATAAAGTGAAACAAGTGACCGCGGTGGGCGCGGCGACAGAGGAGATGAACATGGCCAAGGCAGATGCCGCCAGCGGTGCCAGGGCGGGGCGTCCGGCGACCGGGAACACGTCGAAGCGCTACCAGGCCGGCGTGCTCAAGTACAAGGAAATGGGCTACTGGGTGCCGGGCTATGAACCGAAGCCGACCGACCTCGTCTGCCTGTTCCGGATCACGCCGCAGGAAGGCGTGGATCCGCAGGAGGCGGCCGCAGCCGTGGCCGGCGAGTCCTCCACGGCCACCTGGACGGTCGTCTGGACCGACCGGCTGACGGCCTGCGAGAACTACCGGGCCAAGGCCTACGACGTGCAGCCGGTGCCCGGCATCGAGGGCCAGTATTTCGCCTGGATCGCCTATGACCTCGACCTGTTCGAGGAGGGCTCGATCGCGAACCTGACGGCTTCGCTGATCGGCAACGTCTTCAGCTTCAAGCCGCTGAAGGCCGCGCGGCTCGAGGACATGCATTTCCCTGTGGCCTACGTGAAGACCTTCCGTGGGCCGCCGACCGGCATCGTGGTCGAACGTGAGCGGCTCGACAAGTACGGGCGGCCGCTGCTCGGCGCCACGGTCAAGCCGAAGCTCGGACTCTCGGGCAAGAACTATGGCCGGGTCGTCTACGAGGCGCTGAAGGGCGGACTCGATTTCACCAAGGACGACGAGAACATCAACTCGCAGCCCTTCATGCACTGGCGGGACCGTTTCCTGTTCTGCATGGAGGCCGTGAACAAGGCCCAGGCGGTGAGCGGCGAGATCAAGGGCCATTACCTGAACGTCACCGCGGGCACGATGGAGGAGATGTACAAGCGGGCCGACTTCGCCAAGGACCTCGGCTCGGTGATCGTGATGGTGGACCTCGTCATCGGCTGGACCGCGATCCAGTCCATGTCGAACTGGGCGCGCGACAACGACATGGTCCTGCACATGCATCGCGCCGGGCACGGTACCTATACACGGCAGAAGAACCACGGCGTGTCATTCCGCGTGATTGCGAAGTGGCTCAGGCTCGCCGGCGTCGATCACCTGCACGCGGGCACCGCGGTCGGCAAGCTCGAGGGCGATCCGTTGACGGTGCAGGGTTACTACAACGTCTGCCGCGACTCGTACACGAAGCAGGACCTGCCGAGGGGACTGTTCTTCGACCAGGACTGGGCGGGCCTGCGCAAGGTGATGCCGGTCGCCTCGGGAGGCATCCACGCCGGGCAGATGCACCAGTTGCTCGACCTGTTCGGCGACGACGTGGTGCTGCAGTTCGGCGGCGGCACGATCGGACATCCGATGGGCATCCATGCCGGTGCCACCGCGAACCGCGTCGCGCTCGAGGCGATGGTGCTGGCGCGCAACGAGGGCCGGGACATCAAGAACGAGGGTCCCGACATCCTCAGGGCCGCCGCGAAGGACTGCCGTCCGCTCGAGGCTGCGCTCGAGACCTGGAAGGACGTCACGTTCAACTACGCTTCCACCGACACCTCGGACTTCGTGCCGACGGCCAGCGTGGCCTGAGGAGGAACAGATGAAGATCACCCAGGGAACGTTTTCATTCCTGCCCGACCTGACGGACGAGCAGATCGGCAAGCAGATCGAGTACGCGCTCGAGCAGGGCTGGGCCGTGTCGATCGAGTACACCGAGGACCCGCACCCGCGCAACACGATGTGGGAGATGTGGGGCATGCCGATGTTCGACCTGAAGGACCCCGCCGGCGCGCTGATGGAGCTCAAGGAGTGCCGCAAGGTGCACGCCGACGCCTACATCAAGCTCAACGCCTTCGACTCGACGCGCGGCTTCGAGACGATGCGGATGTCCTTCATCGTCCACCGGCCGAAGGAGGAGGCGCGCTACCGTCTCGAGCGCGAGGAGGGCCCGGGCCGAACGGTCCACTACAAGCTGCAGCGTGCCTGGTCCTGAGAGCCGGGGCCGAGCGGAGCCGGGCATGAGCGGCAAGATCGACCTGAACGCGCTGCTGGCCGAGTCCGGCGTCAGCGAGGTGCTCGATGAGCTCGATCGCGAGCTCATCGGCCTCGTGCCCGTCAAGACCCGCATCCGCGAGATCGCGGCGCTGCTGGTCGTGGACAAGGCCCGCGCAGAGCTCGGCGTCGAAGGCGAGAAGCCCTCGCTGCACATGTGCTTCACCGGCAACCCGGGCACCGGCAAGACCACGGTGGCCATGCGCATGGCCGAGCTGCTGCACCGGCTGGGTTACATCCGCCGTGGCCACCTGGTCGCGGTGACCCGCGACGACCTGGTCGGGCAGTACATCGGCCACACGGCCCCGAAGACCAAGGAAGTGCTGAAGCGCGCGATGGGCGGCGTGCTGTTCATAGACGAGGCCTACTACCTGTATCGCCCGGAGAACGAGCGTGACTACGGCCAGGAAGCGATCGAGATCCTGCTGCAGGTCATGGAGAACCAGCGCGAGGATCTCGTGGTGATCTTCGCCGGGTACAAGAACCGGATGGACACGTTCTTCCAGAGCAACCCGGGGCTCGCATCCCGCGTGGCTCACCACATCGATTTTCCCGACTACAGCGTCGAGGAGCTGCAGGCGATCGCGGGAATCATGGTGGGCGGGCTCGGCCTCAGGCTTTCGGATTCCGCGCGCGAAACCGTGGGCGAGTATCTGCGCCTGCGGCGCGAGCAACCGCACTTCGCCAACGCGCGCTCGGTGCGAAACGCCATCGACCGGGCGCGGCTGAGGCAGGCGCGCCGGCTCGTGCAGGCGGGCAGCGTGGACTCGGACATGCTGGTGACGCTCGAGGCCGAGGATTTCCGCGCCAGCCGCGTGTTTGCGGCGGCTGCCGAGCCGGATGGGCCCAAGGAGGCCGCATGCTGAGCCCTGGATACACCACGATCTCCAAGTTCCTGATACAGCAGGTCCCCGAGGGACGGCAGGGTCGCGAGCTCGCGGCGCTGCTGGTGGACGTTGCGGCTGTCATCAAGGCGGTTTCCGTGGCGCTCGGCAAGGGCAGGCTCGTGGGGCTGTCGAGCCTGGCCGGCACGGAGGAGGTCAGCCGCGAGAGTGGCCGGGACATCATTGCGCTGGCGGACGAGTACTTCGCCCGTGGCGTGGAGTGGAGCGGGCTGGTCGGCGCAATCGCCTCGGAGGAGTCGGGTGAACCGCGTTTCGTCGAAGGCGAGGGGCACCTGGCGCTGGTGTTCGACCCGCTCGAGGGCTCGCAGCACCTCGACGTCAACGTTTCGCTCGGCTCGATCTTCTCGGTGCTGGCCCTGCCGGAGACGGCCCGCGACACCGCTGCTATGTTCCAGAGCGGCACCCGGCAGCTCGCAGCCGGCTACGCGATCTACGGACCTTCGACCCAGGTCGTGCTGTCGGTCGGCCAGGGCACGCACGGCTTCACACTGGATCGCGAGATCGGCAATTTCGTGCTGACGCATCCCGACATCAAAGTGCCCGAGGAGACGTCCGAGTACTTCATCAATGCCTCGAACCGTCGATTCTGGGAACCGCCGATCTGCAGATACGTGGACGAGTGCAAGGCCGGCCGCGACGGGCCCCGCGGGCGCGACTTCAACACGCGCTGGGCGGCGTCGATGGTCGCGGACGTGCATCGCATCCTGATGCGCAGCGGCATCTACCTGTTCCCGCGCGACGAGCGCGAAGACCACCGCAGCGGTCGCCTGCGGCTGCTGTTCGAGGCGGCCCCGCTCGCGATGCTGATCGAGCAGGCGGGCGGCATGGCCTCGACCGGTCGTGGCCGGTTGCTCGAGGTCGTGCCGGATGCGCTGCACCAGAGGGTCCCGGCCATCATGGGTTCCCGGGTCGAGGTGGAGCGCGTGCAGCGCTACCACGAGGAATACGACCGCGGCGAGGATCAGCCGTACAAGTCGCCGCTGTTCGGCGAGCGGTCACTCTTCTCCAACGCCTGAGTACGACAACAGGGAGCAGCCATGTCGGCGCGACACCCCATCATCGCAGTGACCGGCTCCTCCGGCGCCGGTACCAGCACGGTCAAGTCGACGTTCGAGTGGATCTTCCGGCGCGAAAAGATCGATGCGGCCATCGTCGAGGGCGACGCCTTCCACCGCTATGACCGCGCCGCGATGCGCCAGAAGATGAAGGAGGCGGAGGAGGCGGGCGACAAGAACTACAGCCACTTCGGCCCGGAGTCGAACCTGTTCGACGAGCTCGAGGAACTGTTCCGCAGCTATTCGCTGAGCGGCAAGGGACGCTCGCGGCGCTATGTCCACGATGCAGAGGAGGCCGCCAAGTACGGCAGCGACCCCGGCACGTTCACGGCCTGGGAGGACATCGGCGAAGGCTCCGACCTGCTGTTCTACGAGGGGCTGCACGGCGCCGTGAAGACGCCCGGCTGTGATGTCGCGCGCTACGCGGACCTGCTGGTCGGCGTGGTGCCGATCATCAACCTCGAGTGGATCCAGAAGCTGCACCGGGACCGCAGCCGGCGCGGCTACTCGACCGAGGCGGTCGTGGACACGATCCTGCGACGCATGCCGGACTACATCAACTACATCTGCCCGCAGTTCTCGCACACGCACATCAACTTCCAGCGCGTACCCACGGTGGACACGAGCAACCCGTTCATCGCCAAGGACATCCCGAGCGCAGACGAGAGCTTCCTGATCATCCGTTTCGCGAATCCGAAGGGCATAGACTTCCCGTACCTGCTGTCGATGATCCACGACTCGTTCATGTCGCGGCCGAACACGCTGGTGGTGCCCGGCGGAAAGCTTCCGCTCGCGATGCAGATCATCCTGACGCCGCTGATCCTGCGGCTGATGGACACCAAGAAGCGCGCCTACTGAGCTCGCGGGCGCCGGGCTTCAGCCGAAGACCCGCTTCATCAGCGGCATCATGCGCCGCGCGCCGGCGATGGCCGTCGCGCTCGCCATGCCACCCATCATCGCGCCGGCGACGCCGCAGGACATGATGTCCTGGCCGGTGAGCCAGAGGCCCGGGATCCTGGTACGCGGCCGCAGCCACTGCTGTCCGAAGCGGGCGGGATCGTGATCGAGCCCGTAGAGCTCGCCACGGTTCCAGCCGCAGAACCACTGCATCGAGAGCGGCGTCGACACCTCCCAGTAGTCCACCCGACCGCGCAGTTGCGGCAGCTTCTGGTAGAGATGCTCGAGCAGTCGTTCACCGAGCTGAGTCTTCAGCGCTTCGTAGTCGTCTCCCCGCTTGCCCCAGGTGGTGCCGGCCCAGCGCTCGAACAGCGAGTACGGGGCGGGCGCGACGATCTCGATCGTGGAGCGCCCAGGATGCCGCCTCTCGAAGTCGGGATCCTTCGCCGACGGGAAGGAGATGTATACGACCGGAAAGGGGCCCGAGGGGTCCGCGACGAAGCGGTCGACCGCGCCGTCGTAGTCGTTGTCCGGGTAGATCCAGTAATTGGTGCGCGGCAGCCCGAGCTCGGCGGCGCTACCCTCGAGACCGATGTACACGCCCAGGTGCCCGATGCTTGGACCCACCCGGTCGAGCAGCTCCTCGTAGCCGTGAGCGCGGGAGACCTCCCCAGGCACGAGAGAGGTGAGCGTGTTGATCACGCCGGCATCAGAGACGACGCAGGGCGACTCGATCTCGTGGCCGTCCGCCATGCGTACGCCGCGCGCGTGGCCATCGCGCAGCAGGATTTCCTCGACCCGTGCGTAGGTAAACACCTCGCCGCCGTTGCGGCGGATCCGGGGCAGCATCGTGTCGGCCATGCGCCATGCGCCCCCGACCGGGTAGAAGCCGCCGTGCATGTAGTGCTTTGCGATCAGAGCCTGCATCACGAACGCGGACCGCTTCGGCGGCAGTCCGAGATCGCCCCACTGTCCGGTCAGCACCGCGATCAGCTCGCGGTCTCCGGTGAGTTCCGTCAGGACCTCCCAGGTCGTCTGCCCGAAGAATCCAGGCAGGCGGCGGCGCAGCAGCGGCCCTGCGATGGCCGCCTGCCAGGGTGGCATCGTGCGCGCCAGCATCATGGTCCGCATCGCGCGGGACGCCTCGCCCAGCAGCTCCAGGTAGCGATCTATCGCGGTCCGCTCGGCCGGGAAGTAGCCGAGCAGGTTTTCCCGGAAGGCTTCCCGCCCCGCGACGGCCTCGTAGGTGTTCTCGCCGATGTAGAAGCGGTCGTAGCGCTCGGCCATCGGGGCCCAGCGCAGGTTTCCCTCGGTCAGGAAATCCATCAGCCGGCGGCTGGTCGTCGCCGCACCCATGTCGCCGATGTAGTGGACCCCGACGTCCCATTCATAGCCGCGGCGCTCGTAGCTGTGAGTGGAGCCGCCGGCCGTGTAGTGCTGCTCGAGCACCGCAACGCGCCAGCCGAGTTCGGCGAGCAGTGCCGCGCTGGTGAGCCCGCCGATGCCCGAGCCGATGACCAGTGCGTCGTAGGGTCCGTCGAGTCGCGATGGACGGTAGCGACGGCCTGTCCGGAGCTTGCTGGGTTCGAGTTTCGCCATGCATGGACCTCTGTGCGCCCTACGGTACCATCCGCGGAGATGGGGACGAAGCGCAGCACCGCCGCCGGGCCGGGGCGACCGCGATGGGAGAACCTCGCGGACGAGGAATTGCTGCGGATGCGATTCAGCGCGCTCGGGCTGCGGCCCGAGGAAAGCTCGATCTGGCCCGAGGTCGAGCGCCTGTACGCCGAGCTCGCACGCCGCGGCATCCGGTTCCGACCCCACGTCTGGTTTGCCGAGGAGTGGTTTTCCCCGGACGGCGTGCCTGGCATCGCCGTGCCGTTCTATCTCGCGCATCCGCGCCTGAAGCGGCTCGAGCGGCGCTTCATGGGCGAGGCGGAAGGCGGCAGCCGCAAGTGGCTGATGCGCATCCTGCGCCACGAGGCCGGGCATGCGCTCGACACCGCCTACGGTCTCAGGAGACGCGCCGAGTGGCGGCGGGTCTTCGGCAAGTCCTCGAAGCCGTACCCGCACGACTATTCGCCGCGGCCGAGCAGCCGGCGGCACGTGCTGCACCTCGGACACTGGTACGCACAGAGCCACCCGACCGAGGATTTCGCGGAGACGTTCGCGGTCTGGCTGCAGCCGAGGGCACGCTGGCGGCGTGACTACGAGGGATGGCCGGCGCTCGCGAAGCTCGAGTACGTGGACCGTCTGATGGACGAGGTCGCGGGACGTGCGCCCGCGAGGCGGGACCGGACGCGGGTCGAGGCGGTGTCGGACAACCGCCGTACGCTGGCCGAGCACTACCGGCGCAAGGCTGCACGCTACCGGCAGTTCGACCGTCGCTACGACGCCTGGCTGCGCCGTGCCTTCGCGACGCGGGAGGCGCGTCCGGCAGGCGTCCCCGCCGGGCGCTTCATCCGCGAAATCGAGCCGCAGCTGCGGCGCCTGCTGGTGCGGCGTGCACGGCTTCATCCGTACGCCGTCGATCACGTGATAGAGATGGTGCTTGGCCGCGTACGGCAGCTCGACCTGGTGCTGCGCGGGCCGCGCCGGGACAACAAGCGGCGGGTGGTCCGTCTGCACGAGCGCATCGTGCTGGACCTGCTGCGACGCAACCGGGAGAACTACGCGCTATGAGGCGCAAACGCGTACTGCTGATGGTGCACGAGTCGCTGGTGCCCCCCACCGATCTCTACGGCTTCGGCGAGGCGGACATCGAGGAGTGCCGCACGGAGTACAACGTCTACTCGACGCTGTGCAACCTGGGGCACGACGTGCGTGTGATCGGCGTGGGCGACCGCCTGACCGAACTTCGCGAGGCGATCCGGGACTGGCGTCCACACGTCGTGTTCAACCTGCTCGAGGAATTCTCGGGAATCGTCTCCTACGACCACTACATCGTCGCCTACCTCGAGCTGATGCGTCAGCCCTACACCGGCTGCAATCCTCGCGGCATGATGCTCTCGCGGGACAAGGTGCTGACCAAGCAGGTGCTTTCCTCGCATCGCATCCCGACGCCGCGTTTCCAGCTGTTCCCCTACGGGCGGCGATTCAGGGAACCCAGGCGTCTCGTCTTTCCACTGTTCGTCAAGTCGGCGACCGACGATGCCTCGCTGGGCATCTCGCAGGCCTCGGTCGTCGAGGACATGGCGCGCCTGCGCGAGCGGGTCGAGTTCATCCACGATCAGGTTCAGAGCGATGCGCTGGTCGAGGAATACATCGACGGGCGCGAGCTCTACATCGGCGTGCTGGGCAACGAGCGGCTCACTACCTTGCCTGTCTGGGAAATGAACTTCGGCACGCTGCCCGAGGTGCAGTCGGGCATCGCTACGCGCAAGGTGAAGTGGGACCGCGGCTACCAGTCGAGGCACGGTATCTCGACGGGTCCGGCCACCGGGCTCAGCGCCGCGCAGTCCGAGCGCTTGAGCCGCATCGCGAAGCGCATCTTCCGCGCGCTCTACATGAGCGGCTATGCACGGATGGACCTGCGGATGCGGGCGGACGGCAGCGTCTTCGTGCTGGAGGCCAACGCCAACCCGAACCTGACCTATGGCGAAGACTTCGCCGAGTCTGCCGAGACCATCGGCCTCGGCTACGAGGCGCTGATTGCGCGCATCGTCAACCTCGGGCTCGCCTACAAGCCGGAGTGGCGGTTCTTCGAGAGCTGAGACAGTCGCTCCACCGTGCTCGCTGCGCATCATGCGCATGCACGCCGACACTCGGGTTGCTGCGCCGCAACGCGCATGGCCCAAGTCGGGAAGCCTCCGCGACTGTGCGCCGGTGCGGCTTATGTCGCGAGCCTCCGCCCGCAACCGGGCCTGCATCACGAATATTCATCCTGTCGCCGCCCAGGCCTGCCGCTCGCGCCCGGCGGCGCTATCTTTGTGGCCTGGGGCAAACCCGCCGCGAGGCGGGGACGCAAAGCCTCCGGTCCGTCCGGGTCTCGAGGGTCCGGCCGGATAGCGGGGTTGCCGGACATCCCGGAGGTGCGAGATGGCCGTTAGACACTTCGTTTGCAGGGCAGGGTTGTGCTGCCTGTGTGCGCTGGGCCCGGTGGGCCTGGCAGCTGCGGGCGATCACGCCGCAGCCGGCCCGGTGGCTGCGCAGGTCGGCACGGGCGCCATGCAGGCTGCGCTGGCCGAGCTGCTGGCCAAAGCGTTCCGGCCGCATTCCAGGCGCAAGCCTGAGTGGGTTCAGCGGCAGCCCGAGGTGGAACTCGATGCAGAGCTTCACTCGATTGGCCGGGAATCCTGGCAGCTGGTGCTGCAGCAGGAGCGCCGTGACGGCGCGGAGCTGCTGACGTTGCGCCTGCCGCTGGCCGACTCGGGCGCGCTCCGCACCTATGCCGGCGCCGACCTGCGCTGGATCGAACTCGACGATCGCGCCGTCGCGCTGCAGAGTGAGGGCAGGCTCGTCTCGGCCGATCCGCTGATGCTCGGACTGAGCCTCGGCTGTCGCTTCTGAGCCTAGAGCGATCCTGGAGGCGCGTCGCAGCGCGCGCTACAACTGCGAAACCGACAGGCGTCGCAGCAGGTTCATGCGCTTGTCGTGGTGTTCTTCCATCCGGTCGAGGATGTCAGCGAGGAACTCCACGGTATCGACGATCCTCGGTCCCTTGTTCAGCATCACGCATTCCGCACGGCTGCTCATGACCGCATCGCTCACTTCGGCCCGGCTCGGTGCGCCGGCCTTGGCGAGACCTTCGAGCACCTGCGTCGCCCAGATGACGGGCACGTGCGCGGCCTCGCAGAGCCAGAGAATCTCCTCCTGGACTTCCGAGAGCCGCTCGAAGCCCATTTCGACCGCGAGGTCGCCGCGCGCGACCATCACGCCTACCGGCGGGGAGCGCAGGCTGACGAGCAGTATCAGCGGCAGGTTCCGGAACGCTGCGCTGTTCTCGATCTTCAGCACGATTCCCAGATGACCTGCGCCGAGCGCGTGCAGCTCGTCTTCCAGTCGCTCGACGTCCTCGGGCCGGCGCAGGAACGACAGCGCGACCATGTCCACGAACCCGACCACCGCGCGCAGGTCGGCGAGGTCCTTGTCCGTCAGGGCCCCGACGCCCAGGTCGGTGTCCGGGAAGTTGATGCCTTTCTCGGCCCGGAGCCTGGCCCCTGACGGCGGCGCATGGGAAATCTCGATTTCGATCTCGTCCCCGTCATTGCCGAGGACCTTGCCGCCGATTTTTCCGTCATCGAACCAGACGCGGTGCTTCGCTTCGACCCGGTCGAATGCCGCGGGCAAGGTGCAGTGGACTCGCGCGGGGCTCAGCACAGTGCCGGCGTCATCCCGCACTGCATCGCGGCCGGGTGAATCGTCGCGCGTCAGGATCACGCGATCGCCGGGTTGCAGCCCGATCGGGACAGAAACGCCCGGCAGATCGCCCACGAAACCCTCGCCGAGCAACGCGTCATCGCGCAGGATCCGGAACCCGCAGCCCTGCTCGACGTAGGCGGTCCTGGCGGCCTCTGCAAGCCAGGAGCGCCCTTGCCGGCTGACGATCTCGAGATGTCGCAGTCGACCTCGCAGGTCCTCGAATTCCAGCCGGTCGCCCGCCAGCAGATCATCGTGCAGCGGTGTGCGGACCGGGAGTGAGAGCGCGCCGTACAACGGTGGCTCGGGAGCATCGGCAGGAGTGAGCCAGACCCGGGCCTTGACCGCGACCCGTCCCATCGCATCCCGCTTCGGCTTGATCCGCTTGAAGTGACCGGCCGGCGTGATGCTGCCCGTGCGCAGCTTCGGGCCGGCGAGGTCCGCCTGTATCTGGCACTTGCGGCCGACGACCAGTTCGGCGCGACGGAGGTTGTCCGCCATGCGCCGCCAGGCTACGGCATCGTCATGTGCGCAGTTGATGCGCATCACGTCCATGCCGGCCCGCAGCAGGTTCTCGATCAGCAAGTAGTTCTCCGCGGCGTCCGACGGCATCGTGACCATGATGCGCACGGACCTCTCGCGCGGAGGCGCTCCGAGCAGGCGACGTGCGTGCTCCCGGAGCAGCAGCGGACCGGTCAGGAAGTCGGCCGGCGCCGCGGCGGGCTCCGAGTGGTCCACGGCGCTCATCCGCTCGAGATTGGTGATGACCGCGTTGAGGCTGGCGAGGACGTGGGACTCGAGGATCCCCAGCGAGGACAAGCCGAGCGAGTGCAGGTCCTGCTGCAGCACGCGGATGTCCTGCTGCCGGACGCTGAGGTAGTGCAGCAGGTTTCGAGCGCTGTTCTGGTAGCGCGCCTCGACGCGCGCCAGCTCCTTCGCATGCTCCGCTTCGAACGCCAGCGCCCGCTCCCGCAGCTGGCGGGTGGCGACGAGGCTGCGCTCGAGCAGGCGATCCGTTGTCATGGGGCTTCGGGTAGAGGGCAACCCCCTAACCTAGCCACCTAATGTGACGATTTCGTGGCGTGGGACCTGCGAGCGCCTGTTTGTCGGCGGAGCTCACGAGCGGGACAGCCTCACCCGGGAGGGCTTCTCCAGGCGCGGCTCATTGTAAGATCACTTTCGAGATTCCAGCTCCAGATTACTGAATGTCATAGAGATTTCTTCGCTCCGTCACGCGTCCGTAATCTGATCGGCCGACGCTCGCCCCGTGTCTCGCATACGGGGAGCCGGCCCATGAACTCGCAGACGTCGCAGACGCCGCTGCGCTTGCGGACCGTGTTCATCTCGGACGTCCACCTCGGCTTCAAGGGTTGCCGCGCCGACTTCCTGCTCGACTTCCTGCGGAGGGTCGAGTGCGAGCGGCTCTATCTGGTCGGCGACATCGTGGACCTCTGGGCGCTGCAGCGGTCCTTCTACTGGCCGCAGGCCCACAACGACGTGCTGCGCACGATCCTCGGCAAGGCGAAGCACGGTACCCGGGTGATCTATGTTCCCGGGAACCACGACCGCACCTTTCGCGAACACGACGGCCTGGTGCTCGGCAATGTCGAGATCCGCAGGCAGGCGATCCACCACACGACCGATGGGCGCCGGTTCCTGGTGCTGCACGGCGACGAGTTCGACGGCGTGGTCCGGGCGAGCCCGTTCCTCGAGTCGCTGGGCAATCGTGCCTACGCCGCGGTACTGCGCCTCAACCGCTACCTGAACGCCCTTCGCCAGAGACTGGGCTACCCGTACTGGTCGGTGGCCGCGTTCCTGAAGCACAAGGTGAAGAACGCGGTGAAGTACATCGCGAACTTCGAGCGTGCGGTGGCGACGGAGGCGCGCCGCCGCGGGGTGGACGGGATCATCTGCGGCCACATCCATCGCGCGGAGATTTCCGAGATCGACGGCGTGCTGTACTGCAACGACGGCGACTGGGTCGAGAGTTGCACCTCGCTGGTCGAGGACTTCCAGGGAAGATTGAGCCTGCTGCGCTGGACGGAGACCGCCGCCGTGCTCGACGGCGCAAGCGAAGTGCCGCTGATGGGCGGGGTTCGTCCGGTCGGCCGTGCTGCATGAGGATCGTCCTGGTCACGGACGCCTGGCTTCCGCAGACGAACGGGGTCGTGCGGACGCTGTCGCGCACCGTCGAGGAGCTTTCGTCTGCCGGCCACGAGGTGCGTCTGGTGACGCCGGAGGGACGGCGCACGGTTCCGCTTCCCACGTATCCGGAGATCCGGCTGTCGTTGTTGCCGGGCCGCTCCGTGCATCGGGAGCTCGATGAGCACCAGCCGGACGCCGTTCACATTGCGACCGAGGGGCCGCTGGGCTACGCGGCACGTCGCTGGTGTCTGCGCCGCGGTCGGCCGTTCACCACGTCCTATCACACCCGCTTCCCGGAGTACGTGCGCGCGCGATTCCCGATACCGCTGTCGTTGGGATACCGCCTCGTCAGGGGCTTCCACGCTAGCGCCGTCCACACGCTAGTCGCGACGCCGTCGCTGGCTCGCAGCCTCGAGTCGCGCGGCTTTCGCAACCTCGCGATCTGGAGCCGTGGTGTGGACACGGAGCTCTTCCGGCCGCGCGAGAAGAGCTTTCTCGATCTGCCGCGCCCGGTGTGGATCTATTTCGGGCGCGTCGCCGTGGAGAAGAGCGTCGAGGACTTCCTGCGGCTCGATCTGCCGGGCACGAAGCTGGTCGTAGGCGACGGGCCGGCGGCGGCCCGGTTGCGAGCGCGCCATCCCTCGGTCGTATTCGCGGGCTATCGCTACGGCGAGGACCTTGCCCGCCACATTGCCGCAGCGGACGTCTTCGTATTCCCGAGCCGCACCGACACCTTCGGCCTGGTTCTGCTCGAAGCCATGGCCTGCGGCGTGCCCGTCGCCGCATACCCGGTGACCGGTCCGGTGGACGTCGTGGCGGACGGCACCACCGGCGTGCTGGGAACCGACCTGCGCAAGGCGGCGCTTGCAGCGCTGAAACTCGACCCTGCCGCCTGTCGTGAGCACGCGCTGCGCTACAGCTGGGCAGCGGCCACGAGTCAGTTCGTCGAGGGGCTCGCCTTTGCGCAAGCCGCAGGACGGCCGGGCGCCGGCCCGGCAGGGGTCGTGCATGGGCACTGAGCGTCCGCGGCTGTGCGTATCGCTGCACGATGTCGCACCGGCCACGCTCGAGGACTGCAGGCGCGCGCTGGATTTCCTGGACCAGCGATGCATCGGCCCGGTCTCGTTGCTCGTGGTGCCTCAGTATCATGGCCGGGTACGAGCGGATCGCGAGCAGCGTTTCCTGGACTTCACCCGCTCGCGAGTGAGCATGGGTGATGAGGTCGTGCTGCACGGCTTCACGCACCAGGACACTGCTGCGGCAAGTGCCGGTGTGCGCGACTGGCTGGAGCGGCACCTCTACGCGGCAGGGGAGGGAGAGTTTTCGCGGCTCGATGCGAGCACGGCGCGTACCCGCATCCTCAGGGGTCTCGCGGTGTTGCGCGCGGCCGGCTGGTCGCCGAACGGTTTCGTCGCGCCTGCCTGGCTGATGAGCCAGGGCACCGTCGAGGCGCTCGAGAGCCTGCCGCTCGACTACTATTCCACCCGCACCGCGATCTGCCACCTGAAGAACGAACGAGTCATCCCGGCGCCCAGTCTCGTCGCCAGCGCGCGCGGCTGCGGCCGGCGGGCACTTTCAGGCGCCTGGAACCATGCGCTGCTGGCGATGCAGCGCGGCGCTCCCGTGCTCAGGCTCGCACTGCATCCGGCGGACATCCGGTATCCGGCCATCGTGCGGCTCTGGAGCAGCATGCTGGAGCAACTGAGTGACCGCGAGGTCGTGACCGAGGGATGCCTCGTCGCGGGAACGCTCGATGGAGTCCGCCGCAGGTCGGGCTCAACGTCCACGCGGAGCCGCATGCTGCGGCCAGGCCCTCACGCGCAAGGTGTCGGCGACCAGCCGGCCCGGTGATCGGGCAGTCAGTCGGACCTTGCCGCCGCCCCGCGACAGCTCGAAGTCTCCGAGCCTGATCCAGCGTGATCCCCAGTTCCGCTGGTCCAGTATCACGGTCGTGTGCCCGCCGGCGTGCTCGACTTCGAACTGCGCCGACGCGGTCGCGGCGGCTGTCGCCGGGTACCAGACCGCGATCTCGTATCGTCCATCACTGGCTGCGTCCAGCGCCCAGCCGATCGCGGTCCCGGGCCGGCCGTCGGATGACAGATGCCCCGCGCTGGAGAAGCTCCCGCGCGTCTTGCCGTGCTCCCAGCCGCCGGCACGCCCGGTCCCGGATAGCTCGACGGCCGGCAGGTAGCGCGCCGGCTCCAGGCCCCGGTCCAGTCCGAGTCCCGCGATCACGAGTTCCGTGAATCGTCCGAGCCGCGCCACGTCCCAGGGCTGGTCCTCAGACTGGTTCCAGCCGTTGGAGAAGGCAGCGATCACCAGGCGTCGACCGTTCGGCAGCTCTGCGTGGATGACATCCTCGAGCGTGTCATAGGCATTGCCGATCTTGTTCTCGTGCAGCGAGCCCGCCGGCAGCCCGCCGCCCAGGCTGCCCTGGTCCGAGAACGTGGGCCTGCGCAGCAGCGAGCGCATGTACTGCGTCGCCTGGGGTTCGATCGTGCCGCTGGCAATCGCGAGCATCAGTCGTGATGCCGCATCGGCCGACATCGCGTTGCGACCGAGGCGCTCGAGCGCGAGCTTCTCGAGACCGGAGGGCTCCTCGCCCGAGTTGCTCGGGTAGGTCTTGGTCAGCAGGCGCTGCCCGTCGAGCAGGCCCGCGCGTTCGAGCACGCGCTCGGTGTAGCCGCGACGCGCGAGCCAGGTCTCGACATCCGTACCTTCAACTGCCGAGTTCGGCGCGGCAGTGATCGTGTCCACGACGACGCCCGTGGCGACATTGTCCGATTCCTGGATCATCGGGCGCACGAATTCGTCGAGGCAGTCCGGTGCGCGGCCCTGTTCGGCGCACCAGTGCACGGCACCGACCAGGAACGCGAGCTTCACGCAGCTTGCTGGATAGGCGAGACGACCGCCTTCCACGGCACCGCGCAGCCAGCGGCCGGATCGATCCCCGACCAGCACCGTCACCTGCAGTCGATCGAAGTCCTGCTGCGCGAGGAACGCGGAGCGCGCGCGTTCGACGACCGCCTGCAGCCCGGCATCGTCCACGATCACCGGCAGCGGCGCGTCGGCTGCGGCGAGCCGGCAGGCGCAGAGGGTGCCGGCCAGCAGCAATGTCCGCGCCGGCACGGGCAATCGCTCAGGCGATCGGGCCCGGCGGCTGCCAGGCAAGGACCAGCGCCAGCGCCGCCGCCTCGATCGCAAGCGCTGCCCGGATGCGAAGTCGCCCCTGCATCACCGCGCCGGAGGTCCACAGCATCAGCACGACCAGCGCGGACCAGGCGGCCAGTTGCACCCGCGGCAGGCTCGCCTCGAACCACAGCAGCGGCGTCATGACCAGTATCGCGGCGCCGAGATGCAGCGCCGCGTGCCAGCGCTGGGCGCGCCCCATCGGCGGGTCGTATCGCTCGATCCGCTCCAGCCGGAAGGGCGCCTTCTGCGCGGGCTCGCCGCCTGCGGATTGAGGCAGCCACCCTGGAGGCTTGAGCCAGACGAGCAGCTTGTCCCGCCAGCGCGGTGCCTGCCGGGACTTGCGCGCCAGGTCGGCGTACACCTCGAGGTTGGCCCAGATCGGGTCCCAGGAGTTGAGCGGCGCGCGCGTGCCGTAGACGCACTTCTCGTCCTCCTCTACGAAACTGCCGAAGAGACGGTCCCAGATCATGAAGATCCCGCCGTAGTTCCGGTCGATGTAGCGGTCGTTGATCGCGTGATGCACCCGGTGGTTCGAGGGCGATGCAAACCAGCGATCGAACCAGCCGAGCTTGCCGACCTGCTCGGTGTGGATCCAGTACTGGTAGAGCAGGTCGATGACGGCCGCTACCGCGAACACCTCGACCGGGAATCCCACGATCGCCATCGGCAGGTAAAAAATCCAGCCGAGCAGCACGCCCGAGCTCGTCTGGCGCAGCGCAGTGGTCAGGTTGTACTCCTGGCTCTGGTGGTGCACGACGTGCGCGGCCCAGAAGATGGCGCTCTCGTGCCCGAGGCGGTGATTCCAGTAGTAGCAGAAGTCGTAGGCGACGATGCCGAGCACCCAGACCCACCACTCGTCACCCGGGAGTTCCCAGATCGCGAGCCAGGCGTAGGCGAGTGCGTAAATGCCGATGCGCAGCAGGCGCGTGAACAGGTTCACGACCTGGCTCAGCACGCCGAGGCTCAGGCTGTTGACCGCATCGTTGACGCGATAGTTGCTGCGGCCTCGCGCCCGGCCCACCAGGTACTCGATTGCGATCAGCAGGAAGAATACGGGTGTCGCGATGGCTATTGCGGGTCCCACGGTCCGTCCTCAGTCTTCCTCGTGCCAGCTGCGCGCGCGCTCGACGGCCCTCGACCACTGGCGCAGCCGCGCCTCCGCGTCCTCGCGCGGGATGGCAGGTTCGAAGCGGCGCTCCTCCTGCCAGTTGGCCGCCACTTCGTCGGTCGAGCCCCAGAAGCCGACCGCCAGCCCGGCCAGGTACGCTGCGCCGAGCGCCGTCGTCTCGGTGACCTTCGGCCGCACCACCGGCACGCCCAGCAGGTCGGCCTGGAACTGCATCATCAGGTCGTTCGAGGTCGCACCGCCGTCCACCCGCAGCTCGAGCAGCGGGCGTCCGGCATCACGCTGCATCGCGGCGAGCACCTCGGCGCTCTGGAACGCGATGGACTCGAGCGCCGCGCGCGCGATGTGCGCCTTCGTCGTGCCCCGCGACAGCCCGAGCATCGTGCCGCGCGCGTAGGCGTCCCAGTGCGGGCTGCCCAGCCCGGTGAAAGCCGGCACGAGATAGACGCCGCCGGAATCCGGCACGCTGGCGGCGAGCGCCTCGACGTCGGCCGAGCTCTCGATGAAGCCGAGGCCGTCGCGCAGCCACTGCACGACGGCGCCGCCGATGAACACCGCGCCCTCGAGTGCGAACTGGCGCTCGCCGGCGTGCCAGGCGACGGTCGTCAACAGGCGGTTCGCGGATTGCTGCGGCGTATCCCCGGTGTTCATCAGCACGAAGCAGCCCGTGCCGTAGGTGTTCTTCGCCATGCCGGGCGTGAAGCAGGCCTGCCCGAACAGTGCGGCGTGCTGGTCGCCGGCGATGCCCGCGAGCGGCACTTCCCGGTCGCCGATGATTGCGATCGCCTGGTCCCCCGGGATCGACGAAGGAAGGACTCTGGGCAATATGGCACGCGGGATTCCGAGCAGCTCGAGTGCAAAATCGTCCCACTCGCCGCTCTGCAGGTTCAGCAGCAGCGTGCGGCTCGCGTTCGTCGCATCGGTGATGTGCTGCGTCCCGCCAGAGAGCTTCCACGCCAGCCAGCTGTCGATGGTCCCGAAGGCGAGCTCGCCGTGCTCGGCGCGGCGCCGCAGATCCGGGTCGCTCCGCAGCAGCCAGGCCAGCTTGGTGCCCGAGAAGTAGGGATCGAACAGCAGGCCGGTGCGACGGGCGATCTCGGGCTCATGCCCCTCGGCCCTGAGCCTGGCGCACATATCCGCCGTCCGCCGGTCCTGCCAGACGATAGCCGGCGCGACCGGTCGGCCCGAGCGACGGTCCCACAGCACGGTGGTCTCACGCTGGTTCGTGATGCCGACGGCGGCGAGATCGGCGGCCGAGGTCCGGGCACGCGCCAGCACCTCGGCAATGGTTGCGGCCTGCGTCGCCCAGATTTCCTCCGCGTCGTGCTCGACCCAGCCCGAGCGGGGAAAGTGTTGCATGAACTCGCGCTGTGCCGTGGCGACGATCCGTCCATCGTGGTCGAACAGGATCGAGCGGGAACTGGTCGTGCCCTGGTCGAGTGCCAGCACGAATGGCGCAGTCACGGGCTTCATCTGACTCCGAAGCCTACTACAGCTTCGGCGGCGTGGAGCGCGCGGCCAGCCAGGCATCGAGCCGGGCCTCGCTCCCGGGCGGCAGATGCAGGCCGAGCTTGCTGCGGCGCCAGAGCATGTCCTCGGCACTGACGGCGAATTCCTCGTCCGTCAGGTACTCGGCCTCGCGCGCATACAGGCCCGGCAGGATCTGCTCGCCGAGCGCGGCGAGGTCGCCGGCTCCACCGAGCAGGCGCTCGATGCGCGTTCCATAGGCCCGGGCATACCGCTGGCGCAGCGAATCCGGCAGCCACGGGTAGCGCTCGGCGAGTCCGGCCAGGAAGGCCTCGAAGTCGGCCCGAGGCATGTCGCCGCCAGGCAATGGCGCGCCGGCCGTCCAGTGTGCGGCGCCAGTGCCAAGCAGCGGGCAGAGCCGGTCCACCACGTCCTGGGCCAGCTTGCGGTAGGTCGTGATCTTGCCCCCGTACACCGAGAGCAGCGGCGGTTCGCGGTGCTCGTACTCGAGCACGTAGTCGCGCGTGACGCTCTTGGGGTCGTCGGTCGATTTTGCGAGCAGCGGCCTCAAGGCGGCGAAGGTCCAGACGACGTCGCTGCGCGAGAGCTCGCGCTGGAAGTAGAGGTTGGCCATTTCGAGCAGGTAGGCGACCTCGTCCTCGTCGATCGTGGGCGTCGCCAGGTCGCCCAAGTAGTCGCGCTCCGTCGTGCCGATCAGCGTGAATTCCCGCTCGTAGGGGATGGCGAACACGACCCGCCCGTCGGGCGCCTGGAAGATGTAGGCGAACTCGTGCTCAAAGAGCCGCGGCACGACGATGTGGCTGCCCTTGATCATTCGGGGATGGTGGGCCGCCGCCAGAGGCGTGGCCTCGTCCACGAAGCGCGCGACCCAGGGTCCCGCGGCATTGACCACGGCGCGCGCCCTGACGGTCAGTTGCTGCCGTCCGTGCGGGGCGAGCGTCGCGAGCCAGTCGCTGCCCTGCCTTTCGAGCGCGACGCAGGGCGTTCGGGTGAGGACCTCCGCGCCATGCTCGCGCGCGTCCATTGCCGTCAGCACGACGAGCCGGGCATCGTCCACCCATGCATCCGAGTAGATGAATCCTTTGCGATAGCGATGCTCGAGTGGCTCGCCGGCCGGGTGACGCCGCAGGTTCACGGCCTCGGAACCCGGCAGCAGCTTTCGTCGCGCAAGGTGGTCGTACAGCAGCAGCCCGGCGCGGATCATCCATGCCGGGCGCAGGTGCCGATCGTGCGGCAGCACGAAGCGCAGCGGCCAGACGATGTGAGGCGCGGCGGCGAGCACGATCTCGCGCTCCAGCAGCGACTTCCGCACCAGCGCGAAATCGTAGTACTCGAGGTAGCGCAGCCCGCCGTGGAGCAGTTTCGTGCTGCCGGAGGAGGTATGCGCGGCCAGGTCGTGCTGCTCGCAGAGCAGCACGCCGAGCCCGCGTCCGGCTGCATCACGCGCGACCCCGGCGCCGTTGATGCCGCCGCCGATCACCAGCAGGTCGCAGGCCTTTCCGGAGTCGGGCACTGTGCAATGCTCCGTTACGCGTCAGCGATAGAGCAGGAAACCGTCCCGCTCCAGCTCCCAGGACCGCTCGTCCAGCGTCGCGGCTGAGTCGAGGTCGCCAGGCTGGGCCTGTCGGTCGTCCACCCATGCGCGCAGCTGCTCGCTGCCGTTGATCAGGTCGATCGCGAGGCGCCCATGCTCGTACTCGTAGGGGAAGTCCCGCCACAGCTCGTAGTCCGGTCGCAGCCTGCGCAGCGCCTTGAACGCGAGTGCCTGCAGGCGCCAGGGCCGGAAGGCACGGGGGTCGTAGACCGCGTCCTCGACGTGAATCTGCAGGCCCGCGCAGAGCTGGCCCGCGTGCTTGTGGAAAGTGGGCTCGAACCAGCACGGCCGCAGCCTGCAGCCATTGAGCCAGTCGGGTTCGAGCCGGTGCATCTCGCCGAGCAGGTCCGGAACGTCCAGGTCCGGTGCGCCGAACTGCTCGAGCGGGCGGGTCGTGCCGCGCGCCTCGGAAAGCGTGGTTCCCTCGAGCATGACCGTGCCTGGATAACAACGGGCCATCCACAGGTTCGGTGCGTTCGGGCTGGGGTTGATCCAGGCGCGCTCGCCCAGCGGCCAGCCGTAGCCCGGCCCGGTTGCGGGTTGCCAGTCGGCCATCGTCACCACACGGTACTCGAGGTCGAGCCCGAGCCCTGCGATGAACCACTGCCCGAGTTCTCCCAGCGTCAGGCCGTGCCGCATCGGCAACCTGCCCGCGCCGACGAAGCTCTCCCAGCCCGGCGTGAGACGCAGGCCCTCGATCTCCCGGCCGATCGGGTTAGGGCGGTCCAGTACCCAGACAGATTTTCCGTAACGCGCCGCCTCTTCGAGCACGTAGCGCAGCGTCGTGACGAAGGTGTAGATGCGGCAACCGAGATCCTGCAGGTCCACGAGCAGCACGTCGAAGTGCTGCATCATCGCCGCAGTGGGCCGTCGCACTTCGCCGTAGAGGCTGAAGACCGGGATGCCGAGCGAAGGGTCCGTGAAATCGCCGGACTCGATCATGTTGTCCTGTTTCTCGCCGCGCAGCCCATGTTGCGGACCGAAGGCCGCGCTCAACTGCAGTCCGGTTCTCGAGGCCAGTGCATCGAGCGAGTGGGTGAGGTCGGACGTGGTCGAAGCCGGGTGCGCGAGCAGGGCCACCCGGCGTCCCTCGAGAGGCGCGCGCAGACTGCGGTCCTCGATCAGCCTGTCGATGCCGAATTTCATCCCGGCGATCCTTTTCCGCTGCCACCCGGGATCTCCGCGGGGCGCGGCACGTCCAGCACGAAACCTACCGGATCGTGGAAATCCGGCTGCGAGGCGGGATGCGCAAGCGCCCAGTAGCTGAGCCGTCCGTCCAGCTCCTCGATCACGGCGGAAAGGCCCAGCGCCAGTGGTCCGCGTCCCGGCAGTCCGTTCAGTATCACGCAGTTTATCTCCGCCTCGAGCAGCAGGTGGTTCGGGCTGCGCTCGACCAGGATCGGCGGGGCCGTCCGGCAGGGCAGCTCCGAGCGGCCGCTGCGGTAAGCCGCGAAGCCCCAGGCGGCCCACTCGGTGGAGGGCGAGAAATTGAACTCGCAGTAGGCCGGCGACTCCCGGACCGCGAGAAATGCCTCGAAGCAGGTGTGCTCCCAGAGACCCTCGCGCCGTGCGCTTGGCTCCCGGGCCGGCACCGAGACGCGCTCCAGGGTCCCCTCGACGCGGTAACGCAGGCGCAACCCGGCACCGGCCGACATGCCGACCTCGGCCTCGACGCGCGAGACTGCGCTCGTGACGCTCACAGGGTGTCGTACCAGCGCGACGCGGGCATGCGTGGAGAGTGCCATCGGGAGTCTGGACCGGGGGTGGTTTCGTCGCGGAATGATAACCGGTTCAGGTGCAGGTCGACTCCTGTGGCTCCGAGGATCGCGTAGCATTCGGGGCCGGTGATCGCTCCGCGGGGACGGGCATGGGCGTGAACGCTTACGAGTTCGACTTGTTCGTGATCGGTGCGGGCTCGGCTGGCGTGCGCGCTGCGCGGGTCGCGGCCGGCCTCGGCGCACGCGTCGCGATCGCCGAGAGCTACCGGCCCGGCGGCACCTGCGTCATCCGAGGCTGCGTGCCGAAGAAGCTGCTGGTCTATGCCGCGCACTACCGCGAGGATTTCGAGGACGCTTCGGCCTACGGCTGGACGAGCGAGCCGCGCTTTTCCTGGCCCGCGCTGCTCGCGAACAAGGACCGGGAGATCGCCCGTCTCGAGGACGTCTACCGGACGCTGCTGAAGGCCGCGGGTGTCTCGCTGATCGAGGGCCGCGCGCAGATCAGCGACCCGCACACGGTCCAGGTTGACGGACGCAGCTACAGCTCGGCGCACATTCTCGTCGCGACCGGCGGCTGGCCCATGCGGCCGGCCATCCCGGGCATCGAGCATTGCATCACCTCGAACGAAGCTTTCGAGCTCCCGCAACTGCCCGGCCGTGTGCTGGTCGTGGGCGGCGGCTACATAGCGATGGAGTTCGCGGGGATATTCCATGGCCTGGGATCGCGCGTCAGCGTCGCCTACCGGGGCCAGCAGGTGCTGCGCGGCTTCGACGAGGACGTCCGCCAGCACGTGCACGACGAGCTCGTCCGCAAGGGAATCGAGGTACGCCTGAATTGCGACGTGCAGCAGGTGGTGCGCCGGCCGGACGGCACGCTCGAGGTGGGACTGCAGTCGGCCGGACTGCCGTCCCCACTCGAGGTGGACGCGGTGCTCTACGCCACCGGACGCTGGCCGGGCACGAGCGGCCTCGGACTCGAGGCTGCCGGCGTGGCGCTCGACGCCCGCGGTGCCATCGTCGTGGACGAGTTCTCCCGTTCGAGCGTACCCAGCATCTATGCGGCTGGCGACGTGACGGACCGCCTTGCGCTGACGCCGGTCGCGATCCGCGAGGGCGCCGCGGTGGCGCAGACGCTGTTCGGCGGCACGCCCGTCGCGGCGGACCATTCCTGCGTTGCACATGCGGTCTTCTGCCAGCCCCCGGTAGCTTGCGTCGGGCTGAACGAAACAGAGGCGCTTGCCGCATATCCGGCGGTGGACATCTATCGGACGTCGTTCCGTCCGCTCAAGTACACGCTCTCGGGTCGCAACGAGCGCAGCATGATGAAGCTCGTCGTCGATGCCGCGAGCCAGCGCGTGCTCGGTGCCCACATGGTGGGAGCGGACGCGCCCGAAATCATCCAGGGCATTGCCATAGCGGTGAAGGCGGGCCTCACGAAGGCGCAGTTCGATGCCACCGTCGCGGTGCACCCGACGGCTGCGGAGGAATTCGTCACGCTGCGCGACAAGCGCACCGTGCACGCGGACGGGGCCGCAGAGCGCTAGATCGGCTCGACCTGCGCAGGATCGGGCCGCTCCATCCAGCGCAGCACCGCTTCGGCGAAGCGCCCGCACTCGCCGATTGCCCGCTCCCAGTCGCGTTCGCGGGCGGCGTGGTCCTGCGCGTAGCGGTAGAAATCCTGCCGGTCGGGCAGCTTGCCGTTTGGCAGCGTCGCCAGGAATTCCCTCGACGGCGCGACCAGCAGCACGTTGTCCAGCCAGGTGTGTCCGCGGGCCGACCGCCGCCATGGCAGGTGCTTGTCGAGCCAGCCGGGCGTCACGAAGTCGTTGAAGTGCGGGTACAGCACGATGCCCGGTCGACCCGCTTGCGCGAGCCGCGGATACGGCAGCAGCAGGTGGTAGTCCACCAGCGCCCCGTCCCAGTAGTTGCCGGGTGGCGCGCCGGCAATGTCGCGCACCGGCGCGCATAGCAGCGGGATCGTTCCGGAGGCGAGCAGCGCGTCCTGCTCGTTCCGGGGCTGCAGCGGCACGCGAACCAGATCGAACTCGTCGAAGGGCTCGCTCAGGAACGATGGCGCCCCGGCCTGGAAACACACGCGCTGCAGGTGCGTCGCGAGCCGCCTGCGCGACAGAGCATTGCTGAGCACCGCCCGCCCGAAAGCGAGCTTCGACTCCTCGTTCGCGAGCGCACCCCGCGCACGGGACGTTACGACTGTGAGCGTAACGCCTTCGCGCAGCCCGAGCGGGTGACCGTCGAGCACCGCGGCGGCGATCCTGCGACAGGCCGCCGAGACTTCCTCGGGGCCGGGCTTGGTCGTATAGCGCTGGTCGTGCACGTAGCACCGCACCAGCCGGTCGAGCGCAGCGAGCGGATCGCTCTGCGCGAGTGCTGCCATTCGCCAGGCGCCGATCGAGGCCCCGATCAGTTCGACCCGTGGCGCATCGCGCAGCCACTCCTGGTACAGCAGCTTGTCCAGCGGCACGAGTGCCAGCCCCTTCGGGCCGCCGGCCGCGGCCGGAATGCAGGCGATGTCCCGCGGCGTCAGCCCCTGCTCGCGCAGTCGCTTCATCGCGCCAGGCCCGGCTCTCAGCTCCAGCATCACAGCAGGTCCTTGAGCCGAAACCAGAGCATCGCAAGCACGAGTGCCGGCGTCCGCAGGGTCCGTCCCCCCGGGAAAGGCTGGTGGGGTATGCGGCTGAACATGTCGAATCGCTCCGCCTGTCCGGCGATCGCCTCCGCAGCGAGTTGTCCCGCCATGCCGGCCATCGCGATGCCGTGCCCCGAGAAGCCCTGCAGGTAAAAGACGTTGCTGCCCAGACGGCCGAAGTCCGGCGCGCGGTTCATCGTGATGTCCACGAATCCGCCCCAGGCATAGTCGATCCTGACATCGGCCAGCTGCGGGAAGACCTTGACCATGCGGGCGCGCGTCGCCCGTCCGGTGTTCAGCGCGTCGATGCCCGAGTAGCTGACGCGTCCGCCGAACAGCAGGCGGTGATCCGCGGAGCGCCGGAAATAGTCGAGCACGAAATTGACGTCGGCTACGGCCACGTTGCGTCGTATCAGCGCGCTGATCCGCTCCTCGCCCAGCGGCTCCGTCGCGACGACGTAGGTGCCGACCGGCATGACCCGCCAGTCGGACTTCAGCTTGAGGTCGTCGAGGTATCCGCCGCGGCCCGCGACCGCGTAGGAGGCCGTCACCGAGCCTCGTCCGGTCTCGATCCGCAGCGGATCACCCGGTCGCAGCGAAGTGACGGGCGTGCCCTCGTAGATACGGACACCGGCCGCCTCGGCGGCGCGCGCCAGCCCGAGCGTGTAGTTGAGCGGGTGCAGGTGACCGCTGCCCGGGTCGAAGAGCCCGGCGCAGTAGCGCTGCGTCGCGAGCAGCGCCTCGACCTCGGCGCGCTCCATGAACTGCAGCCCGCGGTAGCCGTAGGTATGCTCGAGTTCCTGCTTCAGTTCCAGCAGTTCTTCGCGCTGCCGTGGCTTGAGCGCCGTGTGCAGATGCCCCCAGTGCAGGTCGCAGTCGATGCCGTGCCTGGCGACCCGCGAGCGCAGCAGTTCCAGGGCCTGCGTCGAGACGTTCCACATTCGCCGGGCATCATCGAGGCCGACCAGCCGGACAATGCCCGCCTGTTCCGTTCCGAAGCCGAAGATCGCCTGTCCGCCGCTGCGTCCCGACCCTCCCCAGCCCACGCGCCGGGCCTCGAGCAGCACGACCTGGTAGCCGCGCTCGGCGAGTTCCAGCGCCGCGGAGCAGCCGGCGATTCCGGCGCCGACGACACAGACGTCGGCGCGCACGTCCTGCGCGAGCGGCGGTCGGTCCGGGGCTGGATTCGCCGTAGCGGCGTAGTAGGAACGGGCGTGGTCCACCCTCGTAATGTATCCGGCTGGAAGGCTCCGCGGAAATCACGATATGGCAAGAGTCGGACTCATGGCTCATGCTTGCGGCCATGACTGGAATCAATCTTCGATCCCCCTGGCCGGACCAGTCGGAACCGGTCGTCGTCAGCAAGACGGGCCGCGACCTGATCCGCGACCCGTTGATCAACAAGGGCACGGCGTTCACCGCCGACGAGCGTGATCGCTTCGGCCTGACGGGCCTGCTGCCGTCGCGGCAGCTGTCGATGCAGACGCAGGAGATGCGCGTGCTCGCCGCGCTCGACAAGCTGGTCACGCCGATGGAGAAGTACCTCGAGCTCTCGGCGATGCAGGACCGCAACGAGCACCTCTACTACCGGGTGCTTACGGATCGTCTCGAGGAACTGATGCCGGTCGTCTATACGCCGACCGTGGCAGAGGCGACACGCAGCTTCAGCCACGTGTTCCGCCGTGGACGCGGGATCTGGTTGACGCCGGCAAACCGGGGCCGCATGGCGCAGGTGCTGCGCAACGGGCTCGGGGACTGCCCGGTCCGCCTGATCGTCGTCACCGACAACGAGTCGATCCTCGGCATCGGGGACCAGGGCGCGGGCGGGATGGCGATCTGCGTCGGCAAGCTCTCGCTGTACACGGTCGCGGCCGGCATCCCGCCGTCGGTTACGTTGCCGATCAGCCTCGACGTAGGCACCGACAACCAGCGCCTGATCTACGACGACATGTACGTGGGCTGGCGGGACCGTCGGCTGCGCGGGGCTGAATACGACGAGTTCATCGAGGAGTTCGTCTGCGCGGTCGCCGAGGTGTTCCCGGATGCGCTGCTGCAGTGGGAGGACCTGCGCAAGGACATCGCGCTCAGCGTGGCGGACCGGTATCGCGCAAGGCTGCCGTCGTTCAACGATGACATCCAGGGCACCGGAGCGGTGGCGCTGGCCGGCATGATTTCCTCGGCCCGGCTGACCGGCCGCAGGCTCGCTGACGAGCGCGTGGTGATCCACGGCGCTGGGGCAGCGGGGCTCGGCATCGCCCGGCAGATCAAGGCCGCGATGCGGCTCGAAGGGCTAAACGACGACGAACTGCGCAGCCGCGTCGCGGCGCTCGACAGTCGTGGCCTGCTGGTCGACGACCAGGACCTGCGCGAAGCATACAAGCGCGAGCTGGCCTGGCCTGCCGCAGAGGCGGAGCGTTGCGGGCTCGGGCCGGAAACCTCGCGCGGACTCGAGGCCGTGGTCGCGGCGATGCGGCCGACGGTGCTGATCGGCACTTCGGGTCAACCTGGCTGCTTCGACGAGCGAATCGTGCGTTCGATGGCCCGGCATTGCGAGCGCCCGGTGGTCCTCCCGTTCTCGAATCCGTCGGACCTTACCGAAGCGCTGCCGGCCGACGTGCTGCGCTGGACCGACGGGCGTGCACTGGTGGCAACCGGCAGTCCATTTCCGCCGGTGGAACTCGGCGGGCGGCAGATTCACGTCGGCCAGGGGAACAACGTGCTGATCTTCCCGGGCGTGGGACTCGGCGCGCTGCTCGGCGGGATCCGCGAAATCACCGACGAGATGCTGACCGCGGCGGCCTTCACGCTGGCCGGCAAGGTGACCGACGCGGAGCTCTCCAGCGGCATGTTGTTCCCGGCGGTTTCCAGGCTCAGGGAAGTCTCTGCCGCGGTGGCCGCCGCGGTGGTCTCGGCGGCTCATGGCGCGAACGTGACCGCGCCGCCGGCTGCCGAGCTGGTCGCGCAGGTCGCGCGCGCGATGTGGGAGCCGCGCTACGAGGAGTACCGGCAGCCCGGGATCGATCCCGCGAGCGAATAGGCAAGTGCCACCGTTCGCACCCATCGCAGTGTGCAGCGTGGCCGTCGCCGGACTGCTGCTTGCGGAGTGGCGTGATTCCGAGCGCGGCATATGGCTTGCCAAGCCGGTGGCCTCGCTCTCGTTCATCTGGATGGCCGTCGCGTCCGGGGCAACGCAGTCGAGTTATGGCTGGCTGATCCTCGTTGCGCTGGTGCTGTGTCTCGCTGGCGACCTGCTGCTGATACCGCGGAACCGCGCCGCGGTGTTTCGCGCGGGCGTGCTTGCCTTCCTGCTCGGGCACCTCGCCTACGCGGCGGGCTTCATGACGCAGCCGCTTGCCTGGCCTGGCCTTGCGATCGGTGCGGCACTGCTCACGCTCGTCGTGCTGGTGGTGCTGCGCTGGCTGGGCCCGTCGCTGCCGGCCGACATGGTCTGGCCTGTGCGGGCCTATCTCGTCGTGATTGCACTGATGTCGGTGCTGGCCTGCGGTGTCACGGCCGCGGGCGGCCCGCCCGAAGTGGCGATCGGCGCACTTGCGTTCACGGCCTCCGACGTCTCCGTGGCGCGCGACCGGTTCCTGCGCCACGAATTCCTCAATCGTGCCTGGGGCCTGCCGCTGTACTACGCCGCGCAGATGCTGCTGGCCTCGACGCCTGCGCTCGTCTGATGTTTCAGCCGGATGAAAGCCTGCCGGACGTGCCGCTTCATCCTGCGCCGTGGGACCTGCAGGGCCGGGGCTGGATCGTGGCGCTGAAGCTGCCGGCGTCGTCGCCGGCGCTCGATGCCTTCCTGCCCCGGGCGCTGGCCGGGCAGGGCCGCGCGCTCGCCTCGCTGCTGATGTTCGTGGACTACGAAACGGCGCCCTGCGGTCCCTACCGGGAGCTGCTGTTCATCCCCGGAGCGTTTCCGTTCGGCGACGGCCGGCGACACTTCACGATCAGCCGAATTCTCGTGTCGACCTGGGAGAGCGTGGCGAATGGCCGCCGCAACTGGGGCATCCCGAAGGACCGGGCGGATTTCGAAGTCCACTACGGGACTGCTGCGGCGGCGACGGACCGCGTCAGCGTCAGCAGCAAAGGGCGGCAGTTGTGCGCGCTCGAGCTGCGCGCGTTGCGTGGCATGCCGCGACTGCCGGTGCCTGGCGCGCTGGTGCCGCAGCGCCTGCGCACGCTGGCGCAACGTTACCGCGGGCAGGATTATTACTATGCGCCGCGGGCACATGGCTGGGTGCGGCCCGGACGGCTCGTCGACTGGCATTTCGACGCGGAACTGTTCCCGGACCTTTCGACCGCGGCGGTAGTTGCAGTGCTCAGCGTCGAGGACTTCCGGATGACGTTCCCGGTCGCCCGGATCGGTTAGACTAGATCGCTCACGCACGCCGCCGATCCCGCGGCGGCCCAGAAAACCTGTCGCAACCGGCATGGCTCCCTGCAATCGCGGGGCTCGATGACTTTTTTCGGGCAACCGTTCACCCGGTGCCTTGCCGACGTCCGCGACCCGGAGCGAGGAGCGTCCAATGCTGGAGTGGACACAGAAACTGTTCGAGGGCCTGACCGAGGAGCGGTTGCTGCAGGCGGCCATCGCTGCCGGCGTGGCCGCGGCCGTCTACGCTGTCCTGGTGCTGCTGCGCCGACTCGTCGCAAGGCAATACAAGCGCTACCAGCAGACGACGAAGAAGGAACTGATAGAGATCCCGCTGCAGGCGGTCAGCGAAACCCGGTGGCCGTTCCTGGTCGCGGTGGCAGTCTATGCCGGCCTCGTCGCCTTCGGGCTCCCGGACAAGGTCGCGGGCGTGATCCACAAGGTCATGACCATCGCGTTGTTCTGGCAGGCGGGGGTCTGGGCCGCGGCAGCGGCATCGGGCCTGATCGACCGACGCCGGCAGCTGGCGCTGGAGCAGGGCAGGTCGCTCACTGGGTCCATCGGGATACTCCGCTTCGTCTCGCAGGTCGTGATCTGGGCCCTGGTGCTGCTGCTGACGCTCGAGAACCTCGGTGTGGACATCACCGCGCTGGTGGCGGGGCTCGGCATCGGCGGCATCGCGGTCGCGCTGGCCGTGCAGAACGTGCTCGGCGACCTGCTCGCGTCGCTGTCGATCGCGCTCGACGAACCGTTCGTGATCGGCGATTTCGTCGCCGTCGGGGACTTCCTCGGCTCCGTCGAATACGTCGGGATCAAGAGCACGCGCCTGCGCAGCCTGACCGGCGAGCAGATCGTCATGTCGAACGCAGACCTGCTGTCGAGCCGGCTGCGCAACTATGGCCGCATGGTCGAGCGTCGCATCGTGTTCGCGCTGGGGCTCACCTACGAAACCCCTCGCGCCAGGCTCGAGCAGGTTCCGGGGATCGTGCGCGGAGTCGTGGAGGGCGTGCAGGACGTGCGCTTCGACCGCTGCCACTTCAAGAGCTACGGTGCGTTCTCGCTCGACTTCGAGATCGTCTATTACGTGCTGAGCGCGGACTACAACCGCTACATGGACATCCAGCAGCAGATCAACTTCGGCATCCACGAGGCCTTCGAGAAGCTTGGAGTGGAGTTCGCCTACCCCACGCAGACGCTCTGGCTGGCCGGCCGGTCGACGCAGGCGCTGCAGGGCGCAGCGAGCGGGGCGGCAGCGCTGGAATCATGAAATTAATTCATAATGCAGCGGGTGAATTCTTGCCTTCAGGAATGGTCTATTTCCATACTATTCAATAGTTTAACCGTTCGAAAAAAATGACGACGATGATGCGCCAGACCAGCAACAAGTACACGCCGTACGTGCTCTCGAGCATGGACGACATCCACCAGCTCGAGAAGCTGCCGGAGTCCCGTCGGGTAGCGATGCGCGCCGTCGCCAGCGTGCTGCCGTTCCGCACCAACAGTTACGTCACCGACGAACTGATCGACTGGAACGACATTCCCGGCGACCCGATGTTCCAGCTCACGTTTCCTCAGCCGGGCATGCTCGAGCAGGCCGACCTCGGTCGAATGGTCTCGCTGGTGCGCGGCGGGGCCACCTCCAGCCGGATCAAGGCCGCGGCCAACGAGATCCGCCTGAAGCTCAACCCGCACCCGGCCGGGCAGCTGCAGCACAACGTGCCGCGGCTCGACGGCGAGCCGTTGCCGGGCATGCAGCACAAGTACCGTGACACGGTGCTGTTCTTCCCGAGCCGGGGCCAGACCTGTCATGCCTACTGCACCTACTGCTTCCGCTGGGCGCAGTTCGTCGGCATGGAGGGGCTCAAGTTCGCGCAGCGCGAGACCGAGACCTTCCACGAATACCTGAAGCGTCACACCGAAGTGTCGGACGTGCTGTTCACCGGTGGCGACCCGATGGTGATGCGCGGCTGGCACCTGCGCGCCTATATCGAGCCGCTGCTGAAGCCGGCCTACGAGCACCTGCGACACATCCGCATCGGCACGAAGTCGCTCGCGTTCTGGCCGTACAAGTACGTCTCGGACCCGGACGCAGACACGGTGCTGCGGCTGTTCGAGCAGGTCGTCAAGAGTGGCCGGCATCTCGCGCTGATGGCACATTTCTCCCACCCCCGCGAGCTCGAGACGCCAGTGGTGCGCGAGGCGATCAGGCGGATCCGCGACACGGGCGCCGTGATCCGCAGCCAGGCGCCGCTGATACGCCACGTCAACGACTCCTCGCGCGTCTGGGCCGACATGTGGCGCGAGCAGGTCAAGCTCGGGATCGTGCCGTATTACATGTTCGTCGAGCGGGACACGGGTCCCAAGGGGTATTTCGAGGTGCCGCTGGCCGAGGCGCACGACATCTTCCGTCGCGCGTTCCGGCAGGTTTCGGGGCTGTGTCGGACCGTGCGGGGCCCGTCCATGTCGGCGATGCCCGGCAAGGTCGTCGTGCTCGGCACGCAGCAGGTGGGCCGCGAGAAGGTCTTCGTGCTGAGTTTCCTGCGCGGTCGCAAGCAGGAATGGGTCGGAAAGCCTTTCTTCGCCAGGTACGACGCCAAGGCCTCCTGGCTGGACGACCTGGAGCCTGCGCTCGGCGAGGAACGGTTTTTCTTCGAGGAGCCTGCCGAGGAGCCCGCCCACCGCGCGCGCGTCGTCGCCTGGGAGTGAGCGAGCTTCGGGCGCGCGGCGACGCGTCTCGAGAGTCGCATTCACTGGGGCGCCCGACTGTGGCATAAAGCACGGGCCATGGCCGGGAGTCCGTAACGGTGAACCTCGAGAAAGTCATTTTCGGTTTCTTCATCGTGCTGGCGGCGACGCTGAATTTCGGCTTCGTCTACGGTGACGCCGCCGACCCGGAGCACCACCACCTCTGGGAATTCTTCGCCGCCTTCGTCGTGAACGTGATCGCGACGGTGCTCAAGTTCGGTGATCGCACGCAGATCGGTGCGGTGCACCTCGCCACGAGCCTGGTCGCCGTGCTGCAGCTGGCTGCCGCGGCGCTGGTGTGGTTCTTCGCGCCCGAGGGACCGCTGCCCGAGCCTGCAATCGTCAGCATCGTTTCGCTGTCGGCCGGAGCTCTGCTCGCGAACATCGTCTCGATCGTGATCCTGATCGTCGAGACGACCGTCATGCGGAGGTGAGTTGAACAGCACGCTGCTGCTCACGCTCAGGCGCCTGCGTGCGCCGATCATCCTGCTCGTCGTCGTCTTCGCTATCGGCATCGTCGGCCTGGTGCTGATACCCGGGGTCGACGAGGACGGCCGGACCTGGCACATGTCGGTGTTCCAGGCGTTCTACTTCATGACCTACACCGCGAGCACGATCGGCTTCGGCGAGATTCCCCAGGAATTCACCGACCGGCAGCGGCTGTGGGTCGCCGTGATCATCTTCGCCTCGGTGTTCGGCTGGGCCTACCTGGTCGCGAGCCTGCTCGCGCTCGGCCGCGACAAGGCGCTGCGCAGGACGCTGGTGGAATCGCGCTTCCATCGCCGGGTGCAGGCGCTGGTCGAGCCCTTCTACCTGATCTGCGGATTCGGCGAGACAGGCCAGCTGATAGCGAAGGCGCTCGACCTGCGCGGCCGTCGCTTCGTCGTGCTGGAGATCGACGAGACGCGCGCACAGGAAGTGGACCTGATGGACTTCCGGCAGGTGCCGCTCGTGCTCTCCGCCGACGCCAGCCTGCCGGAGAGTCTCGAGGCGGCAGGCCTGCGCAAGGACCAGTGCCGCGGCGTGCTCGCGCTCACCAACGACGACCAGGCCAACCTCGCAGTGGCGATGACGGTGCGTCTGCTCGAGCCGAACGTGCCGATCCTCGCGCGGGCCATGAGCCGCGACACCGCGGCCAACATGGCGTCCTTCGACACGGACCACATCATCAATCCGTTCGCCCGCTTCGGCGAGCAGCTTGCGCTGGCGATCGCCGCGCCGGCGAGTTACCGGCTGGTGTCCTGGCTCACGGGGCTGCCGGGAACGCACCTGAAGCCCGAGACGGCGCCGCCGCGCGGTGCCTGGGTGGTTTGTGGTTACGGCCGCTTCGGCCGCGAGGTCGTGCGGGCCTTCCACGACCAGGGACTCGAGGTCACCGTGATAGACCCGCATGCGCCGACCGACCCGGACATGCAGACGGTGCGGGGGCTCGGGACCGAGGCAGAGCCGCTGCGCGCGGCCGGAATCGGTTCCGCCGTCGGCATCGTCGCGGGCACCGATGACGACGTCAACAACCTGTCGATCGTGGTCACCGCGCGCGAACTCAACCCGGAGCTGTTCACGATCGTCCGGCAGAATCTGCAGGCCTACCGGGCACTGTTCGACGCCTTCGATGCCGACATGACCATGGTCTCGAGCGAGCTGATCGCGATGGAGTGCCTGGCCGTCGTACGTACGCCGTTGCTTGCGCCGTTCCTGCAGATCGCGCGGGGCGAGGGCGCCGAGTGGGCCAATGCGCTGGTGGAGCGACTCCAGACCACGGTCGGCGAACGGGCGCCTGCGATCTGGAGCGTTACCATGAACATCAGCGAGGCGCCGGCCGTCTACCGGCTGCTGATGCAGGGCGGGCACGCAACGATCGGCGACCTGCTCAGGCGTCCTTCCGACCGCAGCGAGCGGCTCGCCTGCCTGCCGTTGTACCTGCGCCGGGGCGAGGATTCCTTCGTGCTGCCGGAAGACGGATTCGAGCTGAAGCCTGGCGACCAGGCCCTGTTCGCGGGCCGCGGCATCGCGCGCCAGCAGCAGCAGACCATGCTGCGCAACGAGAAGATCCGCGACTACGTACTCACAGGAAGCGACGCCGCCAGCGGCTGGTTCTGGCAGCGGCTGCAGAGGACGGCGCCGCCGGCGCGCCGCCCCTGAAGGCCCGGGCCGCTCGGTTCAGGCCGCGCGGTCCCCGGTCGAGCCGCCCATGGCCGCATGGCCCGCGGCCAGCCGCGCGATCGGCACGCGCGGCGCGGAGCACGAGACATAGTCCAGGCCGATCGAATCGCAGAACCGGATCGAGGCCGGGTGACCGCCGTGCTCGCCGCAGATGCCGACCTTCAGGTCCGGCCTGTGGGCCCGGCCCCATTCCACGGCCAGCGCCATCAGGCGACCGACGCCCTTGACGTCCAGCACCTCGAACGGATTGTCCTGCAGGATTCCCCGCTCGTTGTACATGGGCAGGAACTTGTTCTCCGCATCCTCGCGTGAGAACGAGAACGCAGCCTGGGTGAGGTCGTTCGTGCCGAACGAGAAGAATTCCGCGACTTCGGCCAAATTCTCTGCCCGCATGCAGGCCCGGACCACCTCGATCATCGTGCCGAACTTGCAGGGCACCTCGACGCCATGCGTCACCTGCACCGCGTGCTTGACGGCCTCCATGTGCTCGCGCACGAGCTTCAGCTCCTGCGCCGTGCAGACCTGCGGCACCATGATCTCGGGATTGACCTGCAGGCCCGCGCGGATGCAGTTGGCGGCGGCCTCGAGTACCGCGCGAATCTGCATGTTGTAGATCTCGGGGTAGGTGAGGCCGAGCCGCACGCCGCGGTGGCCGAGCATCGGGTTGACCTCGCGCAGCGCACGGGCCTTGCGCAGGATCGTCTCCTTGCGGGCGATGACCGCCTCGACCTGCCGCGTGTCCATGCTCTCCCGCAGCGGACTCGCGGGCCGGCTGTCCTGGCCGCGGGTTGCGTCCGCGAGCACCTCGAGGCCCCGGGACGCGCGACGCAGATCGTGCAGACGCTCGATCTCCTCCTCGAGCTGCCGCTCGGTCGGCAGGAACTCGTGGATCGGCGGATCGAGCAGGCGGATCGTGACCGGGTGCGGCGCCATGGCCTTGAAGATCCCGATGAAGTCGGCCCGCTGGATCGGAAGCAGCCGGTCCAGAGCCGCCCGGCGCTCGTCCGGCGTATCCGCGATGATCATGTCCACCACGATCGGCAGCCGGTCCGGCGCATTGAACATCCTTTCCGTGCGGCACAGGCCGATGCCCCGGGCGCCGTAGCGAACCGCCCGGGTGGCGTCATCGGGCGTGTCCGCGTTGGCGCGGACACCGATGCCCGCGAGGCCGTCCGCCCAGCCGAGCAGCGTCTCGAGCGCAGCGGAGAAATCCGCCTCCACGCGCGGCACCTCGCCGCGGAACACCTTGCCGTTGCTGCCGTCGATGGTGATCACGTCGCCCTCCTTGATCACCTGGTCGCCGATGAAGGCGACCCGCATCCCGGAGTCAACCTGTATGCCCTCGGCGCCCGCGACACAGGGCTTGCCCATGCCGCGCGCCACGACGGCTGCGTGGGAAGTCTTGCCGCCGCGGGACGTGAGGATGCCCTGCGCGGCGAAAAAGCCGTGGATGTCCTCGGGCTTGGTCTCCTCGCGCACCAGGATGACCTTCAGGCCCTGCTTGCCCAGCGCCTCGGCCCGGTCGGCATCGAACACCGCCTGGCCGCTCGCGGCGCCCGGCGACGCCGGCAGGCCGGTGGCGAGTGCGACGCCCTTGAAGCTCGGGTCCAGCCTGGGAAACAGCATCTGCTCGAGGTGCTGGGGATTGACCCGCAGGACCGCGCCCTCCCTGGTCAGCAGGCCCTCCTGTTGCATCTCGACCGAAGTGCGCACCATCGACGCCGCGTTCATCTTCCCGTTGCGGGTCTGCAGGCAGTAGAGCGTGCCGCGTTCTATCGTGAACTCGAAGTCCTGCACCTCGCGGTAATGACGCTCGAGGCGGTTGCGCAGGTCGACCAGCTGCGCATAGATAGCCGGCATCTCCCGCTCGAGCTCCGCGATGGGCTTCGGCGTGCGGATGCCGGCGACGACGTCCTCGCCCTGGGCATTGGTGAGGTACTCGCCGTAGAGCTGGTTCTCACCGGTCGCGGGATTGCGCGTGAAGCCGACGCCGGTGGCGCTGTCGTTGCCCATGTTGCCGAAAACCATGGTCACGACGTTGACGGCGGTGCCATTGGCCATTTCCGGCGTAATCCTGAATTCGCGCCGGTAATCCACGGCCCGCTTGCCCATCCAGGAGTTGAACACGGCCTTGATCGCGATCTCCAGCTGCTCGTACGGGTCCTCCGGGAAAGGCCGCCCGGTGTGCCGCTCCACCACCTCGAGAAAGCGATCCCCGACCTCGCGCAGCTGCTCGGCCCCGAGCAGCACGTCGGCCTTCACGCCGGCGCTGGATTTCACCGCTTCGAACTGCTCGTCGAACAGTGCATCCGGGATGCCCAGCGCAACCTTGCCGAACAGTTGTACGAAGCGACGCCAGGCGTCGTAGCCGAAGCGCTCGTTGCCGGTATGGCGGATGAGTCCGGCGAGCGTGGTCGGGTTGAGGCCGAGATTGAGGATCGTGTCCATCATTCCCGGCATCGACATCGCGGAGCCCGACCGTACCGAGACCAGCAACGGGTCCTGTGCGCCGCCGAAGCGCTTGCCGGTGCTCTTCTCCAGCGCGGCCATGTGCGCGCGCACCTCGTCCATCACGCCGTCCGGCAGCCTTCGCTGCGAGTCCCCGAGGTAGGCGAGGCAGGCCTCGGTGGTGATCACGAAGCCCGGCGGCACGTTGAGCCCGATCCGGGTCATCTCGCAGAGGTTGGCTCCCTTGCCGCCGAGCAGCATCTTGTTGCGGCCGTCGCCTTCCTCGAAGGCGTACACCCATTTGGTCGAGTTCATAGAGGTTCCCTTTGCTTGCCTGCGCGGGTTCCGCGCGTCCAATTTGATGGTCACACTCTTACCGCCCGGTGAAGCATCCGTGAATACGGGCATTGCGCGATTGAGTCGCCGCATCCGTTACGAGAGGCTCCGTGCATGAGCGGGTCGGTGGCGATCGTCCTGGCCGTCCTCAGCGCCGCCGTGATGATGGCGGCGAGCCGGTTCGCGTTGCACCATGCCGTCGCCCTGTCCACGAAGCTCGAGCTGCCGCCGTTCCTGATAGGCATCTCGCTGCTGGCCGTCGGAACGGACATTCCGGAGATAACCAGCTGCCTGGTCGCCGCCTCGATGGGGCAGGGCGATTTCGTGGTCGGCGACGCGATCGGCTCGGTATTCACACAGGCGACCTTCGTTCTCGGTGCCTTCCCGCTGATCGCAGTGGGCGGCTTTGCCGTCTCACGCAGGGAAGTGCTGCTGCTTGCCGGACTGACCGTCGCAGCGCTGCTGCTCGGGCTGTGGACGGTCGCGGACGGAGGCATTTCCCGGCTCGACGGCGCGCTGATGGTGGTCGTGTGGATCGCAGCCACGGCCATCGTCTGGAACCTGCGCGAGACCATGCCCGATATCCCGCCCCGCGTGGTCGAGCCGCGGGGGGCGCTTTGGCACGGTCTGTTGTCGCTGCTGGGGCTGGCCGTCGTGGGCGGGGCTGCGGTGATGCTGGTGAGGTCCGTGGTCACGCTCTCGGAGCTCTTCGGGATTCCGCAGTACGTGATCAGCTTTTTCGGCGCCTCGGTGGGCACGTCGCTGCCGGAGCTCGTCGTCGAGTACACGGCAATTCGGCGTCGCCTGCGCGAGATGGCGCTGGGCGACGTGCTGGGTTCCTGCCTGGTGGACAGCTCGCTGTCGATCGGGATCGGCCCGCTGCTGTTCCCGGTCGCGCTGAGCCCGGAGCTGGCGCTGCGCGGCGGCACGCTGGCCGTCGCAGCGATGCTGCTGGTCGCGGTGCTGCTCGGCGGCCGTCGCCGGCACGACTACTTTTCGGCGCTGGCCCTTACCGTCGCCTACCTGCTCGGATACGTCTACATGCTTGGCTGAGCGTCGTCGGTGCTACGCTTGCATGGACGAGCCAGCGGTACAGGGGAACTGCGCGATGAAGATCGGCATGGTCGGACTCGGCCGCATGGGCGGCAACATGGCGCGGCGCATCGCTCGCGGCGGCCTGGACGTCGTGGCATGGGACCGCGCGGCCGGAGCACGCTCGGGGCTCGTCGGCGAAGCCCGGGTCCGGACTGTCGAGACGCTCGAGGCGCTGGTGGAGGCGCTTCCCGCCCCGCGAGTCCTCTGGATGATGCTGCCGGCGGGCGCTCCGACCGAGGAGACGGTGCAGTTCATGTCCTCGAGCCTTGCCACAGGTGACCTGCTCGTCGACGGCGCCAACGCGTTTTACCGCGACAGCCTGCGGCGAGCGGCGAGCCTCTCGGCACAAGGCATCGATTTCGTCGATGCCGGCGTCTCGGGCGGGGTCTGGGGGCTGGAGAACGGCTACGGGATCATGGTCGGAGGGACGCGTGGGGCCGTCGCTCGGCTGGAGCCGTTCCTCAGGGTCCTCGCTCCTGCGCCGGACCGCGGCTGGCTGCACTGCGGGGGAGCCGGATCGGGGCATTACGCGAAGATGGTGCACAACGGAATCGAGTACGGCCTGATGCAGGCCTATGCAGAGGGATTTGCGTTGCTGAGGGCCAGGCAGGAGCTTCAGCTCGATGTCGCGAAAATCGCGGAATCCTGGCGCCATGGCACAGTGATCCGCTCCTGGCTGCTCGACTTGTCGGCGCAGATCCTGGCCGAGGACGACTCGCTCGCATCGGTGGCCCCGCTGGTCGCGGATTCAGGTGAAGGCCGCTGGGCAGCCACCGAGGCGATCGAGCTCGGCGTGCCGGCCCCGGTGATGACGGTTTCGCTGATGGAGCGATTCGCGAGCCAGGGAAAGGCGGACTACAAGAACCGGCTGCTGGCAAGGATGCGCCAGGCGTTCGGCGGTCACGCGGTCAAGCGGGCGCGTTGAGATGGCCTCTTCATGCAGCCCCGCAGCGCGAAAAAAGAGCCCGCGCCAGATGGCGCGGGCCGAAAGGCGTCCTTGGGGGACGCCAGGGGGTCAATCGGTCCGCGGTCGAGAACACGTCGCCACCGGGTGACTCCGCAAGGTCCCTGACTGCATCGGGGGAGCTAGACCCGGGCCGGCCGCGTGACAATGCATCCGTGCCGCCCGGTGGTGACGTGTGTGCGGTTGTTCGGTCGAGCGCAAAGCGGGTCGATCCTGATCAAGTACCTGCAACAACTGCTGCAAGCCTGATGCCAGTCTGTCCGTTGCGGGATCCGGGCCGGAAATCAGCGACTTGGCATGCTGTTGCGGGCTGGTGACTGGCCGTTGACTGCCAGAACTGACATTTGTGGCATGGCAGATAGCCTGAAATGGCAGTAGACGGCAGTTCAGTGGGTTGGAGCCAGACTCGCCGGTCAGCGCGCGTCAGCCGCCTCCGGGTCGGCGTACAGCATCGCGCGCCGAGTCGGCAGGCGCAGTGCCGGGATGTCCCCGTTGCCGCTCAGCAAGCTCCGCAGCACCTCCGACTTGGCCGTGCCGGTGACGAGCCAGAGCAGCTCGCGCGCACGGGCCAGCGCCGGCACGGTCAGCGTCATCCGTCGCAGTCCCTGGTATGGCGCCGTGATCGCAACATCGCGATCCTGGATCTCGAGCGCCGCGTCCCCTGGCAGCAGCGAGGCCGTGTGTCCATCCGTGCCGAGCCCGAGTTGTGCGAGATCGAGCACGGCTGGAACGCCCGCCACGGACTCGAGCGTCGCCTGGTAGCTGCGCGCCGCTGCCTCGAGATCAGGCTCCTCGACCGGCATCGGGAGCAGCTGCCCGGCCGGCAGCGGGCCTTCGCGCACCAGGACCTGCTCGAGACGAGTGAGATTTCGCCTGGGGTCGCCCCGCGGCGCGACCCGCTCGTCCACCTGCGCCACGAAGATCGACTCCCAGCGCAGCGGCAATGTCGAGAGCTCGGCCAGCATCCGCCAGGGTGTCGTCCCGCCACTGACCGCAATCAAGGCACATCCACGCTCGCGGATCGCTGTTTCGCAGCGCGCGGCGATTCCGGCTGCTGCCTGACGCGCGACCGCGGCCGTATCTGGGGCGACCGTCATTCGCACGCGGGCAGCCCCTCGGCCGGGGGGTCGTACCAGCCTCCGTGCGCCTCGACCATCCGGCTGGCCGACGCCGGTCCCCATGAGCCGGGACTGTAGGGTTCGGCCTGCGGCCCTGTGGCCAGCAGCTCATCGACGATGCCCCAGGCCGCTTCGACCGAGTCCTGCCTCGCAAACAGGCTCGCATCGCCCTTCATCGCGTCGCCGAGCAAACGCTCGTAGGGCGTTATCTGCTCCGGACGCTCGCTGCAGGCGAGCAGCTCGATCTCCCGGCCGACGTTCGCTTCGCCCTGCATCTTCACTCTCGCGCCCAGCGCGATCGCCAGCCGGTCTGGTCCCAGCCGGAAGCGCAGGTAATTGACGCGGCGGGGCAGTGGCTCGTCGAACAGGCGCTGCGGCGGTCGGTGAAACGTCGCCATGACCTCGGTCGCGGTGACGGCCAGGCACTTGCCGGTGCGGACGAAGAACGGCACGCCCGCCCAGCGCCAGGAATCGATGTCGAAGCGCAATGCCGCGAAGGTCTCGACGTCCGAGTGGGGGTTCACGCCGTCCTCGCCCCGGTAACCCTGGTACTGGCCACGCACGATGCTGCGACCCGCCGGGGTTCGAACTGCACGCAACACCTTCGTCTTCTCGTCACGCATCGCCTCGGCGTCGGTGGAGATGGGCGGTTCCATCGCGAGCATCGCCAGCACCTCGAGCAGGTGGTTCTGGACGACGTCGCGCACCGCGCCGAGTTCCTCGTACAGCCGCCCGCGGCCCTGCAGGCCGAAGCTCTCGGCCATCGTGATCTGCACGTTGGCGACGTGGTCGCGATTCCATACGGGCTCGAGAAACGCATTCGCGAAGCGGAAATAGACCAGGTTCTGCACCGGCTCCTTGCCGAGGAAATGATCGATGCGGAAGATCGAGGATTCATCGAAAACCCCCAGCAGCGCGTGGTTGATGGTCCGCGCGCTGTCGAGATCCCGCCCCAGCGGCTTCTCGACCACGACCCGCGCCCCGCGTGCGCAGCCGGAGTCGCCGAGCTTGCCGGCGACGGTCGAGAAGAGGCTCGGCGGGATCGCCAGGTAGTGGCACGGACGCTCCGCGCCGTCGAGCGCGTCACGGAGTGCCCGGAACGTGCTGTCCTCCCGATAGTCGCCATTGACCAGCGCGAGCTTTCCGCCCAGTCGTTCGGCGGCGTCGCCGTCGACGGGTCCGCCGTGTTCCTCGAGGCTGCGCCGAATGCGCTTCAGCAGCGACTCGCGGCTCGTCTCACCTCGCGCGACGCCGACCAGCAGCGGCGGCAGCCGTCCACGCCGCTCGAGGTTCAACAGCGCCGGGAAGATCTTCCGGTAGGCGAGGTCGCCCGTGATGCCGAAGATCACCAGTGCGTCGGAATGGTCCTGGATCGTCATGCGGCCTCCTGCAGTCGGCTAAGCTAGCACGACCCCGAGCGGCGAGACCCCGGCAACCGATGCCCGCAAACCTGTCACCCGAATACAAGGCCGCCGCCGACGCCTTCCGCAAGGCGCGTGACCCGGCGGAGCGGCTCGAGCACCTGCGGGAGATGCTGCGCGTCATACCGAAGCACAAGGGCACGGATCACCTGCAGGCCGACCTGAAGCGTCGCATACGAGAGCTCGACGAGGAACTCGCCGGGCCGAAGAAGGGCGGCGCACGAAGCGGCCCCGCGCTGGTGGTGCGGCCCGAAGGGGCCGCGCAGCTCGCGATCGTCGGTCCGCCGAATGCCGGCAAGTCGCTGCTGCACACGCGGCTCACCGGGTCATCCGCCAGGTCGGGACCGTTTCCGTTCACGACGCAGTACCCGGAACCAGGGATGCTGCGTCACGACGACGTGAGCTTCCAGCTGGTGGACCTGCCACCGGTCGCAGTGGAGCATCCCGTGCCCTGGCTCGGCAGCACGCTGCAGTCTGCCGATGCAGCGCTGCTCGTCGTGGACCTGGCCGATCCCGACTGCATCGAGCAGATCGCCGACGTGCGCGCCGCCCTTGCCGGGCGCCGCGTGACGCTCGAGACTCGCTGGCCCGCGGATGAAGCTGCCGCCGGAACCGAAGCGGAGGTCGAGGGTGCGCAGGACGTATTCGCGATTCACCTGCCGACGCTGCTGCTTGCGAACAAGGCAGACCTGCTGGGCGATCCCGAGCGGGATCTGGAGGTGCTCGAGGAACTCGAGCGCCCGCATTTTCCCGCAATGCTGGTCTCGGCCGAGTCCGGCGCCGGTCTCGGCACGCTGGCGCCGTGGCTGTTCGAGCGGCTCGGCATCGTGCGCGTGTACACGAAGGCCCCGGGGAAGCCGGTGGAGAAGGAGCGGCCGTTCACGCTCAGCCGTGGGCAGACGGTGGGCGATGTCGCGCGGCTGGTGCACAGGGAGCTCGAGCACACGCTCAAGTACGCGCGCGCCTGGGGGCCGTCGGTCCAGGCTGACGGCCAGCAGGTCGGACGCGAGCACGTGGTCGCCGACGGCGACGTGATCGAGCTGCACGACTGACTCCCGACAGGCGAGGACGCTTTGCTGATTCCCCTGTGGTTCAAGCTCGCCTACACGGCATTCGTCGCCTGCATCGTCGTGATCTGGTGGCGCAACTATGGCTGGAAGAACTTCCTCTGGTTCTCGGACATCGCGCTGATCGGCGCGGTGCCCGCGATGTGGCTCGAGAGCAGGGCTCTCGCGAGCGTGCTGGCGGTCGCGGTGCTCGCGCCGGAGACGCTGTGGAACGTGGACTTCATCGCGCGGATCGTGCTGCGGCGGAGGGTCACGGGCCTGACGGACTACATGTTCGAGCCCGAGCGACCGAAGCTGCTGCGCGGCTTGTCGCTGTTCCACGTGCCTCTGCCGCTGGTGCTGCTGTGGTTATTGATTGCCTACGGTTACGACGCCCGGCTCGGACTGCCTGGCGCGATAGCGCTCGCGGCCGTCGTGCTGCCCTGGAGCCGCTGGGTGAGCACGCCCGAGAAGAACATCAACTGGACGTACGGACTCGGGCGGGAACAGACGCGATTCTCCCCGTCAGTTTATCTGGGCCTGCTGCTGGCGGGCTTCGTGCTGTTGGTATTCATCCCGACCGACTGGCTGCTGCGCAACCTGGCGCCGGGCTTCGGTATCTCGGTATTGCACTGATTGCCGGGGCCCGGCGCAGCTTGCCCCGTGCGCGGCCGCTGGTAGAATCCTGCCCAGCATCAAGAACGGGACGCGAGTCCCCGCCAACCTGCCTGCCCGGGCAAGGTGGCATGCACCGGTAGGTGCGGATGCGGCCGGAAGGCAACGAAGCGGGTGACCTCTCGTCCAACCCTCCGGCGCTCGATGCATGGCGCGCAGGGTGCTTCGTATCCAGGCGCGTCCATCGCGCGCCGCTCGTCAGAGCCACCGGCCAGGTCTGCAACGCCCAGAAGGGCCTGGAGGTTTGGCCATGAATGCAATCATCGAAACGACTTGTCGCGAGTCCGTCGGACGGCGACCCCCCTGCGGAACTGATCCTGGCCTGCGCTCGCCTGGCAGGCGATCAGCGTGCGCCGGCGCTGAGCCGCGCGCTCGTCTGCTACTGGAGTGCGCTGAGTGGCGGCGCGACTCGCCACGCGTCTGCAATTCCTGCACGGTATCCGGGAGTCCGTACGCCAGGGGCGGTGGCCGTCGCGCGCGTTCGCCGTCGCTGCGCTCGGCGACGCGGACGAGGACATCGTGTTCGCGGCTGCGCTCGACTATGTCGCGCGAGGTCCGGTGCCGCTCGAATGCCGCGATGCAGCCGTGCTGGACGTGCTCGAGTGGATCCGGCGGCGCCTGGCCCTGAACGTCCCAGCGACGTTCGCCGCGCTGCTCTCGCTAGGCGACGCCGACGTGGACGAGCGACTGCTGCCGCTGCGGCTGGGCCTGGCGGAGGACGAATTCCGTCGCGTAGCCCAGGTTCTCGCAGCCCGCGGCATCAGCCACGCGCAGGGTTTCCTGGATGACTGGCAACAACTGCTCGAGGCACCCGTGCCGACTGCTCAACTCCCGGACTTCAAGGCAGCGTCCACGCCGGGCGGCTTCAGCTGTCCCAGCCAGTTCGCGTAGTTCCGTGCCTCGCGTTCCGCCAGCCAGCGGAATACCACGGTATGCCACGAGGCCCGCTGCACGTAGCCGCGTGTCTCGTTGTACGGGATGTTCTCGACCCATACGTCCACGTCCATCGGCTGAGCGGGCAGCCAGCGGCGTGCCGCGGCCGGTCCAGCGTTGTAGCCGGCCATCGCGAGCACCGTCTGGCCATCAGCCCGGTCGAGCAGGCTCTTCAGCGTCGCCGAGCCCAGCGGCACGTTGACGGAGGGAACGAGCAGGCTGGTGCGAGTCGGGGCCGGGAGATCCCAGCGCTTGGCCGTGCGCGTCGCCGTCGTGGGCAGCAGCTGCATCAGTCCCAGCGCGTCCGCGCTCGAGGCGGCGTCCGCGCGGTAGAGGCTCTCCTGTCGGATGATCGCGTAGATGAGTTCCGGTGCGAGGCCGGTGAACTGGGCGCTCTTGCGCACTTCCGCATCGTAGGGCCGAGGGTAGAGTCGCTCGTAGTCGTTGAACAGCCCGAGCCTGGCGGCCGCGGCTACGGCCTCGAGGTGCCAGCCCCAGCTCGAGGCCAGCCCGATCGCCTGCAGCTGCAGCGAAGGTGTCAGCGACTCGAAGCTGGCCCGCCACTCGCTGCCGGCTTCGCCGCGCATGTCGCTGAGCTCGAGTTCCCTCGCCCGCAGCATCGCCGGCAGGCGACTGACTTCGCTGACGCCCTCATCGGTGATCGCCATCGGCTCGAGCGTCGGAGCGAAGGACTGGCCGAGCCGCGCCGCGGAGAGGACCGCATACCAGTTGTCGGTCGGCACGACGGCTGCATAGCCTGCGCGAGCCGCCTCGGGGTCGCCGAGCTGTTCCGCAGCCCGGGCCGACCAGTATCGCCATCGGCTGTGCTCGCGGAGTTCCGCTGGCATGGCCTCGATTGCACGCGCAGCCCGGGCCCAGTCGCCGGCCCAGAGCGCGGCACGCACGTGCCACTCGTGAGCCACCTCGTCGAAGTCCTCGACAACTGCACGCCCGAAGTACTCGAGTGCGTATGGCTTCCGGCTCCACGAGGCACCGAGCGCAGTGGCGAGCGCATAAGGACTTGCGGAGCGCGAGTCCAGCCCGCGCGCCGCGACCAGCTCCGGGAATCGGGCGGCCGCCCCGTCCGGATCGCGCCGCGCGAGCCGTGACCAGCCGGCGAGCAGCGCCGCCGGCTCCACGGCTCGCGACGGGTTCGCGATCAATGCATCGACGTTTCCGACCGGCTGGTCGATCAGGTTTGCCCAGGTGAGCAGCGGCGCGGCGCGGTTTTCGGGCAGCGAGCGAGCCAGGTAGCGCGCGAGTCCGCTCTCGCCATCGGCCAGCGCCAGCCGCGCACGGCGCTCGATCAGTTCGGCGCTCAGTCGGCCCTGGTCCTTCAGCCAGGCGAAGGCCGGGTCGCAGGCATCCGGCAGGCTCTTCGGGCTCAGCCAGGTCTCGGAGATGTCCTCGGCGAGGCCGGCGGTCCGGCCCAGGCGAATACGGGCTACCAGGGCCTGGCAGCCCCGCGTCGCTCCGTCATCGATCTCGGGACGATACTGCTCGAGGTATTTTTCCCAGTGCGCCCGGTCCGCCAGGCTCGCGAGCCATGCACGGCGCAGTCCGCGGGAGACGGGCTCCTCGCCGTGCCGGCCGAGGAATGCCTCGATGTCCGAGTCCACGGGCAGCAAGCCCTGACCACGCGCGCTGCCGGGAACGGACTTCAGGGTCCGGGACAGCCTTGCCTCCTCGAGGTAGCTGTACAGCGGGTATGCGCGCAGCGACTCGCTGTCGCTGGCCGGATCGTCCGGCTGACCGGCTTCGACGCGTGCAAGCGCTTCACGGAAGGCCTCGCGCGCCTGCGCATGACTGTCCGCCCAGGCCGGCGGAGCGAGAATCGAGAGGACGAGCAGCAGGATCTTGGTTCTCATAGGCTCCTGAGTCTAGCCCGGGACCGGGCGTGTCGCGGCACCGGGCGTGCCGTTTGCGCATTACGCGGATACACTCACGTGTTGCAGTGCGGCAAGATGTGCCTGTTCTGCCGGTGCCTGGGGCCGGCACCCTCTGTATTACGTCGACGGGAGATACCTCATGCTCTACTCGGGACCCGCCTTCAGCGCGACCGCGCTGGGCGATGGCATCGTCGAACTGAAGTTCGACATGGCCGGCGAATCGGTCAACAAGCTGAACCGCGCGGCGCTGGAGGACCTCGACGCCGCCGTGAAGGCGATCGCGAAGGACTCCGCGGTCAAGGGCGTGGTGCTGACTTCCGGCAAGCCGGTATTCATCGTGGGCGCAGACATCACCGAGTTCGGCGCGATGTTCTCGGCGGGCGAGGGCGAGGTGGCGAAGCACGTCCTCGAAGTCAACCGCATGTTCTCGCGGTTCGAGGACCTGGCGGTGCCGACGGTCGCCGCGATCAACGGCGTCTGCTTGGGCGGCGGCACGGAGCTCGCGCTGTGCTGCGACTACCGTGTCATGTCCACGACGGCGAGCATGGGGCTCCCTGAGGTCAAGCTCGGGATCTTCCCGGGATTCGGCGGCACCGTACGCCTGCCGCGGCTGATAGGTGTGGACAACGCTGTCGAATGGATCGCGACCGGCGCGGACAAGAAGCCGGCTGACGCGCTGAAGGACGGCGCCGTCGACGCGGTCGTCGAGCCCCAGCTGCTGCGGGACGCCGCGATCGCGATGGCGAAGCAGGCCGTCGCAGGCCGCCTCGACTGGCGCGCGAAGCGTGCCGAGAAGCTCGGGCCGCTGAAGCTCAACCAGATCGAGGGTGCAATGGCCTTCAACACCGCGATGGCGGTGGTCGGGGGCAAGGCGGGCCCGAACTATCCCGCGCCGATGCTCGCGCTGAAGAACATGCAACTCGCCGCCGGCATGGGCCGCGACGAGGCGCTCGAAGTCGAGGCGAAGCATTTCGCCAAGGCTGCGCTGACGCCGCAGGCCGACGGCGCTGATCGGCCTGTTCCTCGCCGACCAGATGGTCAAGAAGACCGCCGGTGGCTGGGCGAAGAAGAGCAGCCGGGAGATCAAGCAGGCCGCGGTGCTGGGCGCCGGGATCATGGGAGGCGGCATCGCCTACCAGAGCGCCTACAAGGGCACGCCGATCATCATGAAGGACATCCGCGAGGAGGCGCTCGAGCTCGGCATGGGCGAGGCCGGCAAGCTTCTCTCCAAGCAGGTCGAGAAGGGCCGCATGACGCCCGAGAAGATGAGCGCCACGCTGGCCCGCATCCGCCCGACGCTCAACTACGGCGACTTCAAGGACGTGGACATCATCATCGAGGCCGTGGTCGAGAACCCGAAGGTCAAGAAGGCCGTGTTCGGCGAAGTGGAAGGGCTGATCCGCGACGACACGATCATCGCCTCGAACACCTCGACGATCTCGATCAGCTACCTGGCCGAGGGACTGAAGCGCCCGCAGAACTTCGTGGGCATGCACTTCTTCAACCCGGTGCACATGATGCCGCTGGTGGAGGTCATCCGCGGCAAGCAGTCCTCGGACGAGGCGGTCGCGACAACGGTGCAGCTGACGCAGAAGATGGGCAAGACACCGATCGTCGTGAACGACTGCCCGGGGTTCTTCGTGAACCGTGTGCTGTTCCCGTATTTCGCCGGGTTCCACATGCTGCTCAGGGACGGTGCCGACTTCCAGGCCGTCGACAAGGTGATGGAGAAATTCGGCTGGCCCATGGGTCCGGCCTACCTGATGGACGTCGTCGGCATGGACACGGCCGTGCACGCCGCGCAGGTCATGGCCGAGGGATTCCCGGACCGAATGAAACCCGACTTCCAGAACACGACGCAGGTGCTGGTCGGGCACGAGCGTTACGGCCAGAAGAACGGCAAGGGCTACTACGCCTACGCGCCGGACAAGAAGGGCCGGCCGAAGAAGAGCGTGGATCCCGAGACCTACGAGCTGATCAAGGGCGTCGTGGCGCCGCGCAAGGAGTTCACACCCGAGGAGATCATCGCGCGCTGCATGGTGCCGATGGCCAACGAGGTGGCGCGCTGCCTCGAGGAGAAGATCGTCGCCTCGCCCTACGAGGCGGACATGGCGCTGATCTACGGGATCGGCTTCCCGCCATTCCGCGGCGGCGCCTGCCGTTACCTCGATCAGACCGGCATCGCCGAGTTCGTCGCGCTCTGCGACAAGTACGCTTCGCTCGGCAAGTCCTACGAGGCGCCCAGGCTGCTGCGTGACATGGCGGCGAGCGGCAAGAAGTTCTTCGGTTGAGCCCGAAGCACACCAGGAAAAACGGAGAGATCACCATGAGTCTCAATTCCCGCGATGTCGTGATCATCGACGGCGTGCGTTCGGCGATGGGCCGATCGAAGGGCGGCATGTTCCGCAACGTGCGCGCCGAGGAACTGTCCGCTGCGCTGATCAGGGCGCTGCTCGAGCGCAACCCGGGCTTCGAGCCGGCGGAGGTCGAGGACGTCATCTGGGGCTGCGTGAACCAGACCCTCGAGCAGGGCATGAACGTGGCCCGCAACGCGCTGTTGCTGGCAGGCCTGCCGCACACGGTGCCCGGGCAGACCGTGAACCGGCTCTGCGGCTCGTCGATGCAGGCGCTGCACACGGCGGCAGCGCAGATCATGACCAACCAGGGCGACGTGTTCCTGATCGGCGGCGTGGAGCACATGGGCCACGTCGGCATGACGCACGGGGTGGACCTGAACCCGGCCGCATCGAAGCAGTACGCGAAGGCGTCCAACATGATGGGCCTCACGGCCGAGATGCTCGGGCGCATGCACGGCATCACACGCGAGCAGCAGGACCAGTTCGCGCTGCGTTCGCAGCTCAAGGCAGCGGAAGCTACCAGCGAAGGTCGCTTCAGAAACGAGATCGTCGGCATCGAGGGGCATGACGCCAACGGCGTGCGGGTGCTTTGCGACGTCGACGAGGTCATCCGCGGCGACACGACGCTGGAGGGACTCGCGTCGCTGAGGCCGGTATTCGATCCGAGGAATGGCACGGTGACCGCGGGGTCCTCCTCGGCGATCTCCGACGGCGCCTCGGCCATGCTGGTCATGAGCGCGGAGCGCGCGAAGTCGGCCGGGCTGAAGCCGCGCGCGAAGGTCCGCTCGATGGCGGTGGCAGGCGTGGATCCGGCGATCATGGGCTACGGTCCCGTGCCGGCGACGAAGAAGGCGCTGAAGCGGGCCGGGCTCAAGATGGACGACATCGACTATCTCGAGCTCAACGAGGCGTTCGCGGCGCAGTCACTGCCGGTGATCAAGGACCTCGGGCTGCTCGAGGTGATGGACCAGCGCATCAACCTCAATGGCGGCGCCATCGCGCTGGGACATCCGCTTGGTTGCTCGGGGGCCCGCATCACCACGACGCTGCTGAACGTCATGGAATGGAAGGGCGGCGAGCTCGGGCTGGCCACGATGTGCATCGGCCTCGGCCAGGGCATCGCCACGATCCTCGAGCGCGTATAAGCCCGTCGGGACTGCCGACCGCCACCACGGCCGGCCTGGATACGCGCGATGCGCAGGCAGGGACCCCTGCCTGCGCCCGCGCGCCCGTCGCTTCCGCCTGCCTTCCTTCGGTCTATCCGTAGTCGCCGGCGACATACCGGGATACCCCGGAGATTGTTGCACTGCGATATTCGCAGCGATCAGCCAGCCTGCCCACGCACGGCGGGGCAGCCTGGCTGCAGTCGGATACCTTTCGAAACCGGACCCGACACCGGCGCGGAGGCGATATGGACGACAAGGGCAAAGACGTTGCAATGCAGATGGCCGAGGATGCGCGCCAGGCGGAATGGGAGGCTGCGAGCTTCACGGCCGAGGTCTTCAAGGGCAAGTTCCGCTGGGACATGGTGCACCCGTTCCCGGCGCAACCGCCCCAGGACAGGAAGATCGGCGACGAGTACCTGGAGAAGGTCAGGGTCGTGCTCGAGAAGTACGTCGACCCGTACAAGATCGACGAGGAGGGCGAGTATCCCCGCGAGGCGCTGGAAGCGATGGCCGAGATCGGCCTGTTCGGCATGAAGATCCCGAAGGAGTACGGTGGCCTCGGGCTCTCGATCACGAACTATGCGCGCGTGCTGGGCCTGATCGGCAGCTATTGCTCGAACACGGTGACCTACCTGTCGGCTCACCAGAGCATCGGCGTCCCGCAGCCGCTGCGCGAGTTCGGCACCGAGGAGCAGAAGCGCAAGTGGCTGCCGCGGCTCGCGAAAGGCGAGATCTCGGCCTTTGCGCTGACCGAGCCCGACGTCGGGTCTGATCCGGCACGGATGACCACCGTCGCGACGCCTGCGCCGGACGGCAAGCATTTCATCCTGAACGGCGACAAGCTCTGGTGCACCAACGTCACCGATCCGCGGACCACGCTGATCGCGGTGCTGGCCCGGACTCCGGACAAGGAACTGCCGAACGGCAAGAAAGTCCCGCAGATCTCGTGCTTCGTCGTCGAAATGGACTGGCCCGGCATCGAGCGGGTGAGGCGCTGCCGCTTCATGGGCCTCAATGGCATCGCGAACGGCGTCGTCTCGTTCAAGGACGTCAAGGTGCCGGTCGAGAACATGATCGGCAAGCCCGGGCAGGGCCTGAAGATCGCGCTCGCGACCCTGAACGTGGGCCGGCTCGGCCTGCCGGCGGCCGGCATCGGTGCCGGCATGGCCTACGTGGAGGACGCCGAGTGGTGGATCAACGTGCGCAAGCAGTGGGGCGTGCCGATCGGCAAGCACCAGGCGATCGCGAAGATGGTCGCCAACTACGCGGCGCATCTGTTCGCGATGAAGAGCATGGTGTATCTGACCTGCGCCTTCGCGGATCGCAAGAACGCGGACATCCGCCTCGAAGCGGCGGCCGCGAAGTACTTCTGCTCCGAGACGCTGTACCGGATTCTCGACGACTACCTGCAGGTCCGGGGCGGGCGCGGCTACGAGCGTGCGACCTCGCTTTACGAGAGGGGCGAGCGGCCCACCTCGGTCGAGATGACGCTGCGTGACATGCGCATCGGGCGCATTTTCGAGGGCTCCTCGCAGGTCATGCACCTGATCATGGCGCGCGAGGCGCTCGACACGCACTTCAAGCTCGTCATGCCGATCCTGAAGCCGAAGCCGGGCGAGAAGGCCGACAAGAGCGCCGCGATGATGAAGGCGGCCGGCTTCTATGCCGGCTGGCTGCCGGGACTGTTCATGCCCGAGACGGGCGGCTCGCTGGCCGCCGGACGGCTCGATGCGCGCAATCGCAAGCACCTCGCCTACGCGGCGAAGGCGAGCAAGCTGCTGGCGCGACGGCTGTTCGCGACGATGGCCAAGCTGGGACCGAAGCTGGAGAACGAGCAGATCATCCTCGGCAATTTCGTCGACGTCGGCGTGGACCTGTTCGTGATGGCGGCGACGCTGTCATATGCCGACCACCTGCTGACCGTGAATCCACAGGACGAATCACCGCAGGCGCTCGCCGACCTGTTCTGCCGCGAGGCGCGCAGGCGCATCGAAGGCAACTTCAGGGCCGTGCAGAAGCAGCACAACCGCAGCTACCGCAGGGTCACCGACCTGTTCATGGAGGGCAAGCTGAGCTGGCTGGCCGACGGTGCGACCAATCCGATACCGCCGAAATACCGGGACTGGGAGAAGAACGACTACGAGCATCCGGCGCAGACGGCCGCCGAGCGGGCAGGCAAGACGGGCCCGAAGGAGCCGGAGGGCAAGGCCGCCTGAGTTAAGGATCTCATGCACCGGTGTCGTGGCCCGGCACCGGCGCGTGTCCTCGCCGCTGCACTCCGGCGAGTGTTCCGCCTGCCTCATGAGCGGCGGTGGCCGGCGGTCCGGTATCCGCCAGCCGCGTAGCTTGTTGAGCTGAGCGAAACCGCCAGGTTAGTTTTTCTCATCCAGCTTGCGCGGCAATCGCGTTACAAGAGCCGTACTGCGTAGCACGCGGGGGATTGCTGCGCCTGCAGCGGCCGGCCTTTCCGGGCGGCTGCTCCCCACCTGTGCTGTGGCCGCCGTGCCGGCGGGCTGCTACCAACAACGAGGAAGGCAAATGGACTACAGCGAATTCTCGACGGCATTCCAGAGCGCCCTGGCGCCGCAGATCCTCTCGATCCTTGCGGCCCTGGGGATACTGATCATCGGCTGGCTGGTGGCGGTCGTGCTGCGGGCCGGGGTGCGACGCGGGCTCAAAGTGCTGTCGCTGAACCAGCGGATCGAATCCTCGCTGCACCGCAAGCTCGATCTCGAGCGCGGCATCGCGGTCGGGGTGTTCTGGTTCGTGATCCTGGTCACGCTGGTCGGCGTGTTCAATGCGCTCTCGCTGCACACGGTCTCCGGGTCCATCCAGCAGATGGTCGACCAGGTGCTCGGCTACCTGCCGCGCGTGCTCGCGGCCCTGCTGCTCGGGCTGATCGCCTGGAGCATCGCGACGCTGAGCCAGGGCCTCGTCAACAGGGCGCTGGCCGCGACGCGTCTCGACGACAAGCTGTCGGAGCAGGCCGGCATGGAGCCGATGAGCAAGAACGTCGCCGGGGCCCTGTTCTGGCTTGTGCTGCTGATGTTCCTGCCGGCCATCGTCGGCGCGCTGGGCCTGGACGGCATTCTGCTGCCACTGCAGCAGATGATGGACGAACTGCTGCTTGCGTTGCCCAACATCTTTGCTGCGGTCGTCATTGCGCTGGTCGGCTGGCTGGTGGCCGGCATCCTGCGCGGATTGACCCGCACGGCGCTGAACGCGGCCGGTGTCGAGAAATTCGGCGAGCGCATCGGGCTGTCGGGCAACATCCGGCTGGCGAACATCGCCGGCACGCTGGTGTTCATCGTCGTGTTCTTCCCGGCGCTGATTGCCGCCTTTGAGGCCGTCGGCATCGAGGCGATCGCGGGGCCTGCGACGGACATGCTGCGCCAGTTCATGGCGGCCGTGCCCTCCATAGTCGCAGCGGCGTTGATCCTGCTGCTCACCTTCCTGGTGGCCCGGGTCGTCGCCGACCTCGCCACGCGACTCCTCGAGGCGGCCGGGCTCGACCGGCTGCCTGCGGCGCTCGGGCTGCAGAACCTGCCCGCCGATCGCGTGCAGCCCTCGCGCATTGCCGGACGACTCGTGCTCTTCTTCGCGATGCTGTTCGCTGGCATCGAGGCTGCGAACCGCCTGGGGCTGACGCAGGTCGCCGACGCCGGACATACGTTCGCGCTGTTCGCCGGCGACGTGCTGGTCGGCGGCCTGATACTGGTCGTGGGCTTCTGGCTGGCAGGGGTCGCCTACTCGGCGATCCGCCAGACGAGTTCCGAACTGAGCGGATTGATGGCCCAGGTCGCGCGCGTGGCCATCATTGCGCTGGTCATGGCGATGGGGCTGCGCGCGATGGGCATCGCGGACGACATCGTCAACCTCGGCTTCGCGTTCACGTTCGGCGCGGTCGCAGTCGCGGTCGCGCTGTCCTTCGGCCTTGGCGGGCGTGAGGCCGCCGGTCGCCAGCTGGAGTACTGGTTCTCCAGGCTGCGCAAGCCCGACTCGCAGCCCCCGGGACGGGTGGGGCCTGGATGAGGTTCAGCGGGCGTGCCGTTCGCGCGCCCGCCTCATCAGCGTCGCGTGGGCACCGGCGCGCGCCGCCTCGCTGGAGGCGGCGTCCGGCTGCAGCTGAACGTAACTGCCGTCCGGCTGCATCTGCCAGGCCTGGCGGCTGTCGGTCAGCTCGATCTGCAGCGCCTCCCACAGTCGTTCCCTCAGCGGGCGCGCCTCGACCGGCGTAACGGCCTCGACGCGGCGCGAGAGGTTGCGGTCCATCCAGTCGGCGGAGCCGATGAAAAACTCCCCGTCGAGCGGGTCCTGCTGGCCATTGGCGAAGTGGAACACCCGGCCGTGCTCCAGGAAACGGCCGACGATCGAGCGGACGCGGACGTTGTCCGTCCAGCCCGGCACGCCGGGTCTCAGGCAGCAGAAGCCGCGCACGACCAGGTCTATCGTCACGCCGGCCCGCGACGCCCGGCTCAGGGCTTCGCAGACGGGCCGGTCCTCGAGCTGGTTCATCTTGGCGACGATCCGCGCGGGCCGGCCCGCTTCGCAGTGTTCGATCTCCCGGTCGATGAACCCGAGGAATCGCTCGCGCATGTTGATCGGTGCCACCAGCAGCTTCTCGAAGCTGGGCGAACGCGAATAGCCCGTCAGGTGATGGAACAGCGAGACGACGTCGTTCGTGATGACCGGATCGGCGGTGAACAGCCCGAAGTCCGTATACATCCGCGCGGTCTTGACGTGGTAGTTGCCGGTGCCGATGTGGGCATAGCAGCGCAGCCCGTCGCCCTCGCGCCGCACGACCAGCGCCAGCTTGGTATGCGTCTTGAGTCCGCGCAGGCCGTAGATCACGTGATCGCCGGCCTTCTGCAGCTCGTTGGCCCAGTGCAGGTTGCGCTCTTCGTCGAACCGCGCCTTCAGCTCCACCAGGCAGGCCACCTGCTTGCCGGTCTCCGCGGCCTTGATCAGCGAGCGCACGAAGGGCGTGTCGTCGCCGAGGCGGTAGACCGTCATCTTGATCGTCACGACCCGCGGGTCGTTCGCGGCGTCGCGGATGAAGCGCTCGACCGTCGCATCGAAGCTCTCGTACGGGTGATGCACCAGCAGGTCGTTCGCACGGATCGCGGCGAAGAAGTCCGCGTCCTCGTCCAGGCCGGCGGGCACCAGCGGAGCCCAGGGCGGGTCACGCAGCGCGGGCCGGCTGAGCGAGGCGATTTCGAACATCCCGGAGAAGTCGAGCGGTCCATCGAGGTCGTAGACGTCCTGCTCGCCGAGCGCGAACCGCTCGATCAAGGCCGCGCGCATGGCGGGATGGGCCTCGGCGCCGAACTCGAGCCGCACGACCGGCTCGAAGCGGCGCTGGCGCAGGTGCTCCTCGATCAGTTCCCGCAGGCTGTTGTCCCTGTCCTCCTCCAGCGCGATGTCCGCGTTGCGGGAGACGCGGAACAGGACCGTCGCCTCGATGTCCATGCCGGGGAAGAGCTTCCAGGCGTTGTGGCGCACCAGGTCGCATAGCGATACGTAGCAGCTCTCGCCTGGCTCCACGTCCGACTGCAGCGGAATCCACTGCGTCAGGCTGGTCGCGACCTTTACACGCACCGGCTGACGCTCGTCGGTAGTCGTGTCGCGCAGCAGGAAGCCCCAGGACAGCGAGAGATTCGACAGGAACGGGAACGGATGCGAGGGGTCGAGGCTCAACGGTGTCAGCGCCGGCGATACGTTGCGGTCGAAATACGTCGAGGCCTCCTCGCGCTGGGCCGGGGAGAGCTGGTCCCAGTCGGCGAGCAGGATGCCTTCGGCGCGTATCCGCTGGCGCAACTCTGCGTAACAGGCGCCACGGTCCGCAAGCGTCGGCAGCAGCGCCTCGCGCAGCGTCGCCATGTGCCGGTTGAATGCATCAATGTTGCCGGGAACGCCGCTCGCGTACGCCCGGGTGCGCATCGCCCCGACGCGCTTCATGTAGAACTCGTCGAGGTTCGAGGTGAAGATCGCCAGGAACTTGAAGCGCTCCAGCAGCGGCGTGCGCTCGTCGAGCGCTTCGTTCAGCACGCGCCGGTTGAACTCCAGCCAGCTGAGATCACGGTCGAACCAGGCGGCTTCGTGGAATTGCTTGCGGTCGAATTTCTCGGTCATCTCGGGGACTGCTGGCGACCCGGTCGGGCCAGGCGAAGACTCAGAAGAGCCTGCCGGTGTTACGGGAATTTGACAAGCGCTGGACGGGGCCTTTCGGCGTCGGGAGCGGCCCTCCTCAGGCCGCCGGCGAGGCCGCGGTCGCCTCCCTGATCGCCCTGGCCGCATCGGCGGCCGTATCCACGCGCTGGATCAGCGCAAGGTCCTCCGGGTCGATGGTGCCCTGCTGCAGCATCGACTCCCGCGCGAAAGCGACCAGCTGGTCCCAGAAGTCTCCGCCCAGCGCGATCAGCGGGAAGCGCTCGATCTTGCCGTTCTGCATCAGCGTCACCAGTTCGAAGGCCTCGTCGAGCGTGCCGAAGCCGCCCGGCATCACGACGAAGGCGCTCGAGTACTTGACGAGGAACACCTTGCGCACGAAGAAATGCTCGAACTGTATGAACTTGTCCAGGTAAGGGTTCGGCTTCTGTTCCCTGGGCAGCTGGATGTTGCAGCCGAGGCTCAGGCCCCCGGCCTCCCGCGCACCACGGTTGACCGCCTCCATGATCCCGGGCCCGCCGCCCGTCATGACCGCGAACCCGGACGCGGCGAGCTCCCGGCCGAGGTCCCTGGCGATCGCGTAGTAGCGGTGCGTCTCGGGAAAACGCGCCGACCCGAACACCGTCACGCAGGGCTGGGCAAAGTCGAAGCTCTCGAAGCCGCGCAGGAATTCCAGGAAGAACCGCACCGCGCTCTCGAGGTCGGCCTCGCGGTTGCGCCGTCCCGCAAGGAACAGTTTCTCCGCGCCCTCGACTGTGTCGAGCAGAGGGTCACGCCGGTTCGCGTTGCCAGGCGGGTCGGTCAAGGGCCGGCCATCGTCGGTACCATCCGGGGATTGCACCGGGCCTAGTCGCGGTAGCCGGGGTTCCTGCGATCGAGCTTGCGCAGCAGTCCCGGCCAGGCCAGGTTGCCGCCCATCGAGCGCGTGACCTCCTTCGCCATGGCCTTCGCGCCCGAGAGTATCCGGGGGTCGACCGGCAGCAGCTCGTTGCCGCCCGCCTGGGCCCTGACCTGGATCATGCAGGTCGATTCGAACACGTACATCAGCAGGAAGGCCTCCGGCACGCTCTCAGCCACGGTCAGCAGCCCGTGATTGCGCAGCATCAGGAAGCTGTTCAGGCCCAGGTCCCGCACCAGCCGGGGCTTCTCCTCGGCGTTGAGCGCGACGCCCTCGTAGTCGTGGTAGCCGAGCGAGGCGAGCACGAAGATCGACTGCTGCGAGATCGGCAGGACGCCGTCCTTCTGCGCGGACACGGCCACGCCGTTCACGCTGTGCACGTGCAGCACGCACCTGGCGTCGTCCCGGGCCGCGTGGATCGCGCTGTGGATCGTGAAGCCCGCCGGGTTGATCTCGAACGGGCTTTCCAGGACCTTGCGGCCCTCGAGGTCCACCTTGACCAGGCTCGACGCGGTGATTTCCTCGAACATCATGCCGTAGGGATTGATCAGGAAGTGGTGCTCGGGTCCGGGTACCCGTGCAGAGATGTGCGTGAAGATCAGGTCGTCCCAGCCGTACATCGCAACCAGCCGGTAGCAGGCGGCGAGCGCGACGCGCTGCTCCCATTCCGCGGCGCTTACCTGCGAGCGAACCGCTACGTCCGGCGCGGCCGACTTGTTCATGGTGATCTCCCTGTTCGTTGCATCGGGTTTCAGTCCCCCGATTATGCTCCGGACGCCGCCGGCCTGACACCGTGCACGGCGCCGTACCGGTCGAGGTGCGCCCGTCGAGGCTCAGACGAAACGCTCGATCAGCGCGTGCACGTTCACGCGCGCCTGCATCCGCGCGCAGATCAGGAACGTGCCGACCAGCTTGCGATGCAGGAAGATCGTCTCGGGGGGAGGTGAGCGCAGGCCCTCGCGGAAGGCCACGGCCATGCCGAGATCGCGAGCCCTGGCAATCAGCCGCGACCCGGCAAAATCGTACGGGCCACGGTGCACGAGCGGTTCGCAGACGAGCCGTATGATCTCGACGGCTGCACGGGTGCGCTCCTCGGGGTCCCCCGGATGCGCGTAGCCGATCTCGAAGGCTGCATCGCGGATGCCGCCGTCGTTGCCATCGAGCAGGCTTCGGCATATCCGGCGGTAGCGGTCCACGAACTCGGCGGAAAATTCGCAGACGGCGCCGAGATCGAGCAGCACGAGTTCCTGCGTCGCAGGACGGTAGAGGTAGTTCGCGAAATTCGGGTCCGATTGCATGAAGCGGAAGTCGAACAGCTCGCGGAACATCAGCAGCTGCAGCGTCCGCCCTATCGCGTTGCGCGTCGCCTGCGGCACGGCTTCGCTCGAGAGTGTCTCGAGCGGCTCGCCTTCCATCCAGTCGAGCGCGAGGATCCGGTGCGTCGAGAGACTGTGATCGACCCTCGGGACCAGCACGCCGGGCATATCGGAAACCAGGCGGCGGTAGCGCTCGAGGTTGCGCGCCTCGTTCTCGTAGTCCGTCTCCAGTCGCAGCTGGCGCTTCGCCTCGGCGACGATTGCCGGGACGTCGAGCGGTACGGGAAGAAAATTGAATCCCCTGAGCAGCGTGGCGAGGTTGTCCACGTCGCTGTCCACGCTCTTCGCCACGCCCGGGTACTGGATCTTCAGCGCAAGCTCGCGGCCTCCGGCCTTGACGACCCGGTGGACCTGGCCGATCGAGGCCGCCGCGACCGGCTCGAGGCTGAACTGCTTGAAGCGTTGCTCCCAGCCCTTGCCGTATTCGCGGCCCAGCACGCGCTTTAACTGCGTTTCCGGCATCGCGTAGGCCTGCGAGCGCAGCATGTCCAGCGCGTTGCGGAATTCGGCCGGCAGGATGTCGTCGCCCTGCAGCGACAGCATCTGGCCGACCTTCATCGCGGGACCACGCAGCGTCGCGAGCCGCCGCGCGAGCAGGTCGGCATTGGCCGGCGTCAGCACGGATGAGAGCAGGTCCGGGCGTCGGCCTCCCGCGAGCTGCCTCGCGCCGGCCAGCGCCGTCGTCAGCGCCAGCTCGCCGCTCAGCATTCCGAAGCGCAGCAGCCGCTCGAGACGGGTCGCGGGGACGGCGCTCCGCCGTCGTGTGGGCTTGTCGGCCATCGGTATGCTTCGTCGTTGCGGGGTGAGAGAATGGTCCGGCAGCGGTCGTACGGACCCATGCCGGTCAGCAGCGAATATCTCACATACGCTTCCCATCAGCTTGCCGGCGTACAGAGCCTGCGCTCGCGGTGGCGCAGGCAGCCGTACCGGCCCTGCAAGGGCAGGCCTGAGCAGGTGGTGGCGTATTACGGGGTACCCGCGGAAGTGATCGAGCATGTCGAGCAGTTGTCGGTCCGGGCAGACCGAAACCGAGGATCGAGGTGAGCCTCGAGGCCATGGGGCGACCCGTTGCGCGACTGCCGGATGGTCCGGTTGACGTCGTCGGCGACGTTCATGGCGAGATAGACGCGCTGCGGTCCTTGCTCGGGCACCTCGGGTACGACCAGGCGGGCGCCCATCCCGAGGGCCGGCGCGTCGTGTTCGTCGGGGATCTTTGCGATCGTGGTCCTGACAGTCCGGCCGTGCTGGACCTCGTCATGGACTGGGTCGGGCGGGGAACCGCGCGGTGCGTGCTCGGCAACCACGAGCTCAACGTGTTGCTCGGTGCGCCGAAGCACGGCAATGGCTGGTTCTTCGACCGCAACCACGAGCTCGAGAGCGGCGAATTCCTGCACGCGAAGGCCGCCACGCCGGAGAGACGACGGGCGTGGGTCGAGTTCCTGGATCGCCTGCCGCTCGCGCTGGAGCGAGCGGAGCTGCGCATCGTCCACGCCTGCTGGGACGATGCAGCGATCGCCAGGCTGGTCGCCTGCCTGGCTGACCGCCCGTACGTCGAGGCCCACGAGGAGTTCCGCCTCGCTGCCAAGCGCTTGCTGAACGATGCCGGAATCGAGCGGCGAGCGGCACGCGAGCTCGGCCGCTACAGGCACGAGTTGCGGATCCGCAACGCATCGGTGCCGATGCTGCCCGCGGTCGCCGAGGAAGCGACGATGCTGCAGAACGGCAATCCGGTGAAGGTGTTGACCTCCGGGCTGGAGGCGCCAGCCTCCGACCCCTCCTGGGCTGGAGGGCAGTGGCGGATGACGCAGCGCTCCCGGTGGTGGAACGAATATGCCGATGCCAGTGCTGTCGTAACCGGGCACTACTGGCGGCGCGATGTCCGTGCCAGTCCCGAGGACGTGACCGGCGACTGGGACTATCCGCTCGGCGACTACGGTCCCTATGAGTGGATGGGACCGAGGCGCAACGTGTTCTGCGTGGACTACTCAGTCGGGGGGCGCTACGTGGAGCGTCAGCAGGGGCGCGAGCCGCCGTTCCAGACCCGCCTCGCGGCCCTGCGCTGGCCGGAGCGGGAACTCGTGTTCGATGACGGCGAGCGCCGCGAGACGGTGGGCTTCGAGAACTGAGAGAATGGCCGGCGGTTCCCGTCGCCGGAAGCAGGACAGCAAGCAAGATGTGCCCGAGCAGAGTGCCCGAAGGCGGCAGCCGAGGCTGGATCGTCCCGATCGGCGGCGCCGAGAACAAGGAAAACGACAAGCGGATCCTGGAGCGGTTCCTGCGCGTGTCGGGAGGAGCCGATGCGGACATCGTGGTGATCCCGACCGCGAGCCGCCTGCACGAGACCGGTCATCGCTACCAGCGGCTCTTCTCGGAGCTGGGCGCCGCGCGCGTCGAGGTGATGGACTTCGACACCCGGCGCGACTGCCGCGAGGCGGGCCGCCTGGAACGGCTGGAGCAGGCGAGCGGCATATTTTTTACCGGCGGCAACCAGCTGCGGCTCTCGACGCTGCTCGGCGGAACGCCGGTCGCGAAGCTGATCCGCCTGCAGAACGCCAACGGCGTGACGGTCGGCGGCACCAGCGCCGGCGCGAGCATACTGAGCGAGCACATGATCGCGTTCGGCGACGAGGGTTCGTCCGTGATCTCGGGCAGCGTGCGGCTCGCGCCGGGCCTCGGGCTCACGAACCGCTTCATCATCGACCAGCATTTCCGCCAGCGCGACCGCCTCGGCCGGCTGCTCACGGCACTGGCCTACAACCCGTTCGCGGTCGGCATCGGGCTCGACGAGGATACCGCGGCGTTCATCGGTCCGGACGAGACGCTGGAGGTGGAGGGCAGCGGCGGCGTGACGGTCGTCGATGCCGCCGACGTCAGCTACTCGTCGATGGACAGCGTCAGCGAGGGCCAGCCGGTCTGCATGCTGGGACTCAAGCTGCACGTGCTGGTGGCGGGCGCGACGTTCAACCTGCACACTCGGCAGGCATCGGCCGCTGCGCTGGTACCGCCGAAGGAATGACCGCGGACGCGGCAGGTCCAGCGCTGAACACAACCGGAGAGCCACGCCCGATGCGGATACTCGATCGTTCGGTCTACGTCGGACCGTCGCTGTACGCACATTTCCCGGTGATCCGCCTCGAGCTGGACCTGGGGGCGCTCGAGGACTGGCCGACCGGTCGCCTCGGCGACGGCTTCGTTCAAGCCTTGTCCGAGGCGCTGCCTGGGCTGGCCGAGCACGGCTGCTCGTACCGCGAGCCGGGCGGATTCCTGCGCCGCATGCGGGAGGACGAAGGCACCTGGCTCGGTCACGTGCTCGAGCACGTGGCCATCGAGTTGCAGAATGTCGCGGGCGAGAGCGTGACCTTCGGCAAGACGCGCGGCGCCGGCCGACCCGGCGTGTACACCGTGGTATACGAGTATGCGCAGCGCGATGAAGGGGTCGCGGCGGGTGAGCTCGGGCTCAGGCTGCTCTGCTCGCTGCTGCCCGACGCGATACGCCCGACCGACAGCGTGCCGGAAGGCTGGAGCTGGCCCGAGGCCCGTGACGAGTTCATACGCTTCGCGCAGCGCCGGGCGCTCGGGCCGTCCACGGCCTCGCTGGTGCGCGCGGCCGAGGTCCGCGGAATTCCCTGGCTGCGTCTCAACGAGCAGTCGCTGGTGCAGCTCGGACACGGTCGCTACCAGCAGCGCATCCAGGCGACCGTGACCGGACGCACTCCGCACATCGCCGTGGAGCTCGCGAGCGACAAGGAGGAGACCAACAAGATCCTGGCGACGCTTGGCTTGCCCGTACCCCGGCAGGAGCTGGTCCAGAGCGAGGGACAGGCGCAGCGCGCAGCGCGACGGATCGGGTTCCCGGTCGTGACCAAGCCCTATAACGGCAACCATGGACGCGGCATCTCCATACGGCTGACGACCGAGGAGGAGGTGGCGCAGGGGTTCACGGTCGCCCGGGAACACTCGCGCTCCGTCATCGTCGAGAGTTACCTCGAGGGCGACGACCATCGGCTGCTGGTCGTCAACGGCGAGCTGGTCGCGGCCACCCGCCGCACGCCCGGACACGTGGTCGGCGACGGCGTGCACACCGTCGCGCAGCTGGCCGAGATCGTGAACCAGGACCCGCGCCGCGGCGTGGGTCACGAGAAGGTGCTGACGCGCCTCGAGATCGACGAGCAGGCGCTGAAGATGCTCGGGCGCGCCGGGCTCACGCCGGATTGCGTTCCGGATCCGGGGCAGCCCGTGTACCTGCGCTCGACCGCGAACCTCTCGACCGGCGGTACCGCGACCGACGTGACGGATGTCATCCACCCGGACAACCGCGAGATGGCCGAGCGCGCCGTGCGGGCGATCGGCCTCGACGTCGGTGGCGTGGATTTCCTGACCCGGGACATCACCGAGAGCTACCGCAAGATCGGCGGGGGCATCTGCGAGGTGAACGCGGCGCCCGGGTTCCGCATGCACGTAGCGCCCAGCGAGGGCACGCCGCGCGACGTCGCCGGGCCGGTCATCGACATGCTCTTTCCGCCCGGCGCTCCCTCGCGCGTGCCGATCGCCGCGATCACCGGCACGAACGGCAAGACGACCACCGCGCGGATGCTGGCGCACCTGGCCAAGATGGCCGGCTACACGCCGGGCCTGACGAGTACCGACGGTGTCTACATCGACGGTCAGCGCACGGTGCAGGGCGACATGACCGGGCCTGTCTCGGCGCGAATGGTGCTCGCCGATCCCCAGATCGACGTCGCGGTGCTCGAGACCGCGCGCGGCGGACTGCTGCGCGCCGGCATGGGCGTCAACGAGGTCAACGTGGGAGGCGTGCTGAACGTGCAGGCCGACCATCTCGGGCTCAAGGGCATCGATACGCTGGAGCAGCTCGCCGAGGTCAAGCGGATCATCGTCGAGGTCGCGACCGACTGCGCGGTCCTCAATGCCGACGACCCGCTGGTGCTGCGGATGTCCGGCTACACCGAGGCGAAGAACATCTGCTACGTCACGATGAACCCGCAGCACTCGCTGGTGCGCGAGCACATCCGGGCCGGCGGCCGTGCCTGTGCGCTCGAGGCGGGCGTCAACGGGCAGATGATCGCGCTCTACGACCGCGGCAACCACATCCCGCTGCTGTGGACGCACCTGATCCCCGCCACGCTCGAGGGACGCGCGCTGCACAACGTGCAGAACGCGATGTTCGCGGCCTCGATGGCCTTTTCGCTCGGCATCAAGCTCGACGCGATCCGCCAGGGCCTGCGCACTTTCGACGCTACGTTCTTCCAGGCGCCGGGGCGCATGAACGTCTTCAACGAGCACCCGTTCAAGGTGCTGTTCGACTACGGGCACAATGCCCATGCGGTTGCGGTGATGGCCGACCTCGCGCAGCGCCTCGACGTGACGGGTCGCCGGATCGTCGTGATGGCGGGGCCGGGCGACCGGCGCGACGAGGACCTGCGCGCGATCGCCCGCGCCGTAGCCGGGCGCTTCGATCACTACATCTGCCGTCGGGACGACAATCTGCGCGGCCGCGCCGAGGACGAGGTCCCGCGCATCCAGGCAGAAGAACTGCGCAAGCAGGGCGTTTCGGAGACCTCGATCTCGATCATCCCGGACGAGCAGGATGCGATCGAGGCCGCGATGCGCATGGGCCAGCAGGGCGACCTGGTGCTGGTGTTCGCCGATGCGCTGACGCGATCCTGGAAACAGATCACCAAGTTCGACTCAGGACGTGTGGCGGCGGGCGATGCCGCCGCGCGAGGTTCGCCTGCGCAACGGGGTGCAGACCCGGACGTTCCGTCGGGCGAGCAGCTGCTGCGCCCAGGCGACGCGCCAGTGGCTTCCGCTGCCACGCTCGACCTCGAGGGACTGATCCGTGACGAGCGCGGCGTCCGCCTGGCTCCCGAGGTGGACGACTGAACCCGCAGGTCCCACTGCCGTTCGCTGATTCGCGGCGGCTGACCGGCAGCAACCTGTTCTTTGCCGGACCAGGGGCCGTGCTCGAGCTCATCTGGACCGGGCGGGATCAGCGACTGCTCGATGCCTGGCGGGCACGGATCGAGCGCGCCACGGGCAAGCTCGGCTGGCCGGCGCCGATCGTCGCGCTGCGCGAGCACGGCGACGGAGCCTCGCTCGCTTTCAGCGCACCGCTGGACCAGCTGTTCTGCGCGACCGAGATCAACGAATGGGCCGTCTGCGCGAGCCTGTACGAGCGCGATCCCGCCGCCTGGGAATCGCTAGAGGCCGCGCTGGTCGCTGCCCAGCCGGAGGCGAGTCAACCGCCGGTCCTCGATGAGCGCGGGGCGCTCGAGCGTTTTTCGCAGCTCGCCGCCGAGGAAGCCCGGCCCGCGCTTCGCGCGCTGGTGGACGAGGCCCGCCTGCGCGGCCTGCCAACGCTGCTCGACGAGGAACTCGTCAGCGTCGGAGAGGGTTGCGTGGGGCAGACCTGGCCACTCGTCGCGCTGCCCGCCGTCGAAGATGTTGCCTGGTCAGCGCTCGGGTCGGTGCCGGTCGCCCTGGTGACCGGCTCGAACGGCAAGACGACGACGGTTCGCCTGATCGCAGCCTGCCTGCATGCGGCCGGGCTCGAGAGCGGCTACAGCTGCACCGACGGCGTATTCGTGGGAGGCCGGCAGGTCGAGTCCGGCGACTACTCCGGTCCGGTCGGCGCTCGGACCGTACTGCGCGATGCGAGGGTCGGGGCCGCCGTACTCGAGACCGCGAGGGGCGGAATCCTGCGCCGCGGCCTGGCAGTCGAACAGGCCGAGGTCGCGGTCGTCACCAACATCAGCGCGGATCACTTCGGTGAATACGGCATACACGATCTCGAGGCGCTCGCGGAAGCCAAGCTGGTCGTCGCGCGCGCGCTGACGGACCGCGGCTTGCTGGTGCTCAACGCCGATGACGAGGTGCTGGCAGCGCGCGCGCGCGCGTGGTCGCAAGGCGGCTCCGGGGCACCGGGTCTCGCGCTGTTCGCGCTGGACGACGACCATGAACTGCTGAGTCAGCATCGCGCATCGGGCGGCTGGACCGCTGGTGTACGCGGGAGTCGCCTGTGGCTGCATTTCCGGGGCGAGAGTCACGAGCTCGGTGCGATCGAGACCATGCCGCTCAGCGCGGGCGGGCATGCCCGCTACAACGTCGCAAATCTCGCCGCGGCGGCGCTCGCCGCGTCGGGGCTCGGCGTCGCGCCAGCGACGATCGCAGCGACGTTCGCGCGCTTCGGCGGGCACGGCGAGGACAACCCCGGCAGGCTGATGCAATTCGAACGCGGTGGCGCGCGCATCCTGCTCGATTACGCGCACAACCCGGCCGGGCTGCGCGGCGTGCTCGACCTCGCCCGGAGCCTGCAGGGACGTGGCCGGCTCGCGTTGCTGCTCGGACATGCAGGCAACCGCGAGGACGCCGACCTCGAGCGCATTGCCGAAGTTGTCGCGGGCTATCGGCCGGACCTGGTCGTGGTCAAGGAAATCGACGGCTACCTGCGCGGCCGCGCCGAAGGCGAAGTCGCGCACATCCTGCGCGAGGCGCTGCTCGTCACGGACTCCCGGATGCCTCGCTGCCGCTGCGCTTGCGCGAGGTCGAGGCGGCCCGCCACGCGCTCGACTGGGCGCGAGCCGGGTGACGTTGTCGTGCTGCTCGTGCATTCGCTCGGCGCGCGGGCGCAGGTGCTGGAATTGCTCGGTGTGTCGGGAACGAGTCCGACCGGCGGTGCAACGCAGGGCCAATGAGTCCAGTGACTGGCCGCGCGACTCGAATGTCCGATCGAGTACCGAGGTCGGCCGATCTCAGCGCATTTGCGCGACCAGCATCTCCCAGCGGGGATCTTCGCGCAGGCTTCGCAGAAACGGAGACCCCCAGGCATCGAGTGTGTCGACCGCCAATGGATAGATTGGCCCGGGCTCGCGTGGCCGTGAGGTCAGCATCGCGAGCCGCCTGAACGCGGCCTCGGTGTCGCCCTGGAACGCTGCGATCTCCGCCAGCAACAAGAGGCTGCGCGCGGAGCCGTTCGGACTCGAGTCGCGCGTACGCGGCACCGTCGGTCTCCAGCAGGACGCGGAGCTGGTCCCGATCCAAACCTTCCTCGACGGTCGCGGCCTCGCGCCGCGCCTCATCCAATCGCCCGAGCAGCAGCAATGCACGACTGATTTCAACGCCGGCTCGGGAATCTCCAGGATTCAGCTCGCGGGCGCGGTACAACTCGGCCAGGCCCTGCTCCAGTTGACCGGCCGCGAACAGGACAATCGCCGCGTTGTGCCGTGTCACAGCGGAAAGAGGGTCGGCGGCGACACTGCGACGGCTGATCGCCAGGGCCTCGTCGAGCCGCCCGTCCCGCACCGCCCGCGACCAGCGATGTCCGAGCACCAGTGGGTCGTCCGGCGCGAGTTCGACGGCGCGCGCGAATGCTGCATCGGCCGCCGCCCGGTCCCCGCGGACCCAGCGCTGGTATGCGGCCATCCGCGCGTGAGCCTCAGGCAGCATCGGGTCGATCTCGAGTGCGCGTTCGAGTGCCTGGCCCATCTCCTCGAGGCGCATTTCTGGCCCAGCCGGATCTTCAGCGGCCCGGATCTGCAGGACCCCGGCGAGCAGCGTCCAGGCTCGCGCATGCCCGGGGTCAATTTCGATCGCTCGCCGTACGTTCGTCTCGGCCGCCTCGAGGTCGCCCGGTCCCCTGCGTTGGAACAGGTAGCGGGCATGCAGGTGCAGGTCCTCGGCGTCTGGATTCGCCGGCCCCGGGTCGGCTGCGTCCACCACCAGCGAGGCCTTCAGCGTTCGCGCGACGTCCGCCGCAATCTCGCGCTGCAGGGCCAGCAGGTCCCGGGAGTTCCGGTCATAGCTTCTCGACCACACGTGCGCGCTCGTGGCCGCATCGATCAGTTGCGCCGCGATGCGCAGCCGGTCGCCGTCGCGGCGCACGCTGCCCTCCAGCACGTAGGCCACGCCGAGCCGGCGGGCGATCGTCGCGATGTCCGCCTCGCCGGGCTCGAAGACGAACGAGGAGCTGCGCGCAATCACGAGCAGGTCCCTTGACTGCGCGAGCAGGTGCAGGATCTCCTCGCTCAGCCCGTCGGCCAGGTAGGCCTGGTTCTGGTCGGGGCTCAGGTCCAGGAACCGCAGCACCGCGATCGAGTTCGACGGCACATCGACCGCTCGCGCCGCTGATTGTCCGGCGCTGCCTTCCTCGCGGTCGTCGTGCATCCACCACCAGCCGCCGGCCAGCGCGAGCAGTCCGAGCGCGGCCAGCATCGGCAGTTGCCAGCGCTGCCATCTCCCCGGAAGTGGCGCCTCGATCGCTGGCTCGGATCGCGGCTCCATCGCGGGCACGGCTTGCGCAATCCCATCGTCCGTGGCGCTCGAGGTCGCTTCGGTCGCCGTCCGCAGGATCGAGACCTGGCCCTCGAAGATGAATCCCCGTCGTGGCACCGTACGGAGCAGACGCGAGCCGTCGTCGCCCATGGCCCGGCGGATATCGATGATGCACTGTGTCATCGAGCCCTCGGTGACCACGGTCCTGCCCCAGACCGCCTCCATCAGTTCGCTCTTGCCCACGAGCCGCCCGGAATTCTCGACCAGGTAGCGAAGGACCTCGAACGATTTCGGGCGCAGCTTCACGTCCAGCCCGTCGCGGCTCAAGCTGCCGCGCTCGATGTCGAGCACGAAGTTGCCGAAGGAGAATCGCCGGATGTCGGCGTCCTGGCCTGACATGATCCTTCTCGCTACCCGCTCCGACGGAGTTTCAAGGCGCCTTTCTTAGCAGATCTTTTGCGTTTTTATTAGAGGCCATCGTCGCCGGCAGGCGGGGCCGCCGCTGCAGCCCGCCAGCGGTGCCCGTTGCCTCGTGGAACTTCCGGACTAGGCCAGCTCGAGCTCCACCAGGCTGCGGGCCATCGCAACGGCCGCCTCGGTGGAGGGAATCATGCGCATCCCGAGCGCGTCGCAGGGTCGCCGAGTTGTCCACCTCGATCCGCTTGCCGAGTTCAGGCACGGCCTGCCGGGCCGTCGGGTCGAACAGGGCAACGACCTTTATCACCCAGTCCGGCAGCTCGCGCGAGGGGACCTTGCGCGCCGCAGCGCCCAGCTCCGAGCGGATCGCACGCGCGATCTCGATCATCCACAGCGTCTCGGCGACGGCGAGGTAGCGGCCGCCGCCCGGCTCGGTCGTCTCGAGCGCGAGGCGGTGCATGCGAGCGACGTCGCGCACGTCCACGCAGGGTATGCACATGCGTGGCGCACCAGGGTACTTGCCCTTCAGGAACATCTGGATGATCTCCGCCGAGGCGCCGATGTCCCGATCCAGCGCCGGACCGAGCACCAGCCCAGGATTGACCGAGCAGTAGTGCATGCCGGAGCGGTCCTCGCGCATGAATTCCCGGGCCGCCTTCTCAGCCAGCGTCTTCGACTTCGCGTAGGGCGTGACATCCGGCGAATCGAGCCGGGTCCAGTCCTTCTCGGTGAACGGCTCCGAGCGTTGCCGGGGATGGCCGTACATCACTGCAACCATCGACGAGGTCTGCACGACCCGCTCGACGCCGGCCGCCACGGCGGCGCGCAGCACCCTGAGCGTGCCCTCGACAGCAGGCCGGATCAGCACCTGCTCGTCGCTGGGCTGGTTGGTGGGGAACGGTGAGGCGACGTGCATCAGCTGCGTGCAGCCGGCGAGCGCGTCATTCCAGCCGGTGTCGGACTCGAGGTCGGCCTCGACGAACTGCAGGCGCGAGACGTCCGAGTGCCTGGCGAGCGTGTCGCGCACCTGCGCCGAGCGTGCCATCGAGCGAACCGTGCCCCGCACGGCATAGCCCGCGTTCAGCAGCTCGACCGCGCAGTGCTTGGCGATGAAACCTGAGATGCCGGTGACCAGGACCGTGTGCTTGCTCATTGTGGATTCCCTCGACGACCGCCGCCATCGTACACCCCCGGTGGCTGCCCGACCGACCGGGACAGTGCCCGCTGAGCGCAGCTGGCGGCCCCCGCAATCCAGCAGATCCTGTGAACCCGGTCGCGGCCTGCCACTGCGACTCGTGGCAGGCTTGGAATCGAGTCGCATGGGGTCGTTCCGAGGGCGAAGCTCGACGAGGGCATCGGGCCGGCCCTGCGACGAGCCAGGGAGACCCTACATGGACCGTTACTGGGCCACTCGAACCGGACGCTGGAGGCAGGCGCTGAAGGACCACGCCACGAGCCCGCTCGATGAGCGGGTCTATCGGGTCGTGCGCCACGACATCGAGGCAGGACAGCTGCCGGCCGGCGCGATCATGCCATTCGCCCAACGTGTTGCCGAGGAGCTTGCCATCGACGAGGCGGCGGTCGAGCGTGCCTACCGACGCCTGACGACGGAGGGCTGGCTCGAGCGCGACACGGAAGGCGTGCTGCGGATCGCAAGCCGTCGCAGCGAAGACGGTTCACAGGAAGCGAGCGTCGGGGACCAGACACAGATCCGGTTCGAGGCGGCGTTGTTCCGCGCAGTGCGCGAGGCCGCGTCGCGCGGCCTGAGCGCCCAGGAAGCTACCGGCATGTTCAAGGCCGCGATGCAGAGGATCGTGCAGATGGAGCGCAGGCGCGAATCGAACTGACGCCCGTCGCGGGAGGCGCTAGTCTTCCCGCATGCTGCCCCATTCAGAGGCCTGCGAGCGCAACAAGCAGCCGATACTCCGGATCCTTGCCGAAGTGCTCCGGGACGTATCGAGCGTGCTGGAGATCGGCTCCGGCACGGGCCAGCACGCGGTGCACTTCGCGACCCACCTTCCGCACCTCGACTGGCAGCCGACCGATCGCCGCGAGTATCTGGCGGGACTGACGGAGCGGGTCAGGCTCGAGGGTCCGTCCAACCTGCGCGCACCGGTGGAACTCGACGTGCGGAGCGACGCCTGGCCCTCGGCAGCCTTCGACGCCGTCTTCACGGCCAACACGCTGCACATCATGTCCTGGCCGGAGGTGAAAGCCCTGCTGAGCGGGGCAGCCCCGAGACTCGCACCGGGCGGTCGCCTGCTGGTTTATGGGCCCTTCCGTTATGCCGGCCGCTACACTTCGCAGAGCAACGCGGTCTTCGACGAGCAGTTGCGGGCCCGCGACCCGGCCAGCGGAATTCGCGACTTCGAGGCAGTGGACGAACTCGCTCGATCCGCGGGCCTGGCGGTCGAGGCGGACCACGCGATGCCGGCGAACAACCGCCTGGTCATCTGGCGCCTGCGTGCGGACGGGCGAGCGGACGCAGGCACGACGGGGAGGGGAGTGGCATGACGCGTACGATGCGGGCAATCACGATCCGCGGGGGCAAGGGCGGCGCGGATGCGCTGGAACTCGGCGAGGCGCCGGTTCCTGAGCCGGGGCCCGGCCAGGCGCTGATCCGGGTCCGTGCGGCGGGCGTCAATCGCCCGGACATCCTGCAGCGCGAGGGCCGTTATCCGCCGCCGCCGGGTGCTTCGGAAATACTGGGCCTCGAGGTCGCGGGCGAGATTGCGCGACTCGGCGAGGGCGCCGCCCGGTGGCGGGTCGGCGAGGAGGTCGTTGCGCTGCTGCCCGGCGGTGGCTACGCCGAATACGCGGTCGTCGATGCAGCGCATGTGCTGCCGGTGCCCCGCGGGCTCGACTTCGTGCAGGCTGCGGCGCTTCCGGAGACGGTCTTCACGGTCTGGACCAACGTGTTCGAGCGCGGCTCGCTCGCGGCGGGCGAAACACTGCTCGTGCACGGCGCGAACAGCGGCATCGGCGTAACTGCGATCCAGATGGCGAAGGCCAGAGGAGCCCGCGTGCTGGCGACGGCGCGCGGCGCGGACAAGGTGAGCAGGGCGCTCGAGATCGGCGCGGACCTGGCGTTCGACGCAACGGCCGGCGACTGGGGAGAGCACGTCAAGGCCGCGGGACCGGTCAACGTCGTGCTCGACATGGTGGGCCGTGACTATTTCGCGAGGAACCTCGACGTCCTGGCTACCGAAGGGCGCCTGGTCGTGATCGCGACGCTGACGGGCCCGCTGGTCGAACTGAACCTGCTGCAGATGATGATCAAGCGGCTGGTCGTGACGGGCTCGACACTACGTGCGAGGGATGCGCAGCAGAAGGCGCGACTCGCGCGAGCCGTCGAGGATGCAGCCTGGCCGCTGATCGAGTCGGGCGAGGTGCGTATTCCAGTCGACAGGACTTTTCCGCTCGGGCAGGCCGGGCAAGCCCACACATGGCTCGAGCGCGGCTCCCAGTTCGGCAAGGTCGTACTCGAGGTCGCGTGAGCGGCGTGCCGCGACGGGGCAGGGGGAAACCGATGACGAGGACACTGCTTGTTCTGGCCGCCGCATCCGCTGCGCTCGCTGCGCATGCCGAGACGCCGGCTTTTCCGGACGCGGCTGCGAGCGACCCCGCGGCGCTCGAGTGGATGCAGGGTTCGCCCCCGCCGGCTGACAAAGTGGTGCGGCATGCGGACCTCTCGATGTACCGCTTCCCGCAGATCCGCTGGTCCTTCGCGAACTTCCGGCAGCTCGCGCCGAGCACGAACCTCTGGCGGGGAGACGGGCGACCCGCCGAGCTGCCCCGCGCGCTGCGAGGCGACATCGACGGTGTGAGCTTCCAGCCGCTCGGCGGCGACCGGACCATGACCTGGCAGGAATCGCTCGCGGCCAACTACACTGACGCGATCCTGGTGCTGCACAGGGGCAGGATCGTCTACGAGCGTTACTTCGGCGTGATGACGCCGCACACGCAGCACATGACCATGTCGGTGACGAAGTCGTTCTTCGGCACGCTGGGGGCAATGCTGGTAGAGGAGGGCAGGCTCGACCCGGACGCGCTGGTGTCGCAGTACATCCCGGAACTCCGCGAGTCGGCCTTCGGCGATGCGACCGTGCGGCAGGTGCTCGACATGACGACCGGGGTCCGTTACTCGGAGAACTACTCCGATCCGGATGCCGAGATCTGGGCGCACGTGCGCGCGGGCAGTGTCTTCCCGCGGCCGCAGGGCTACGACGGACCGCAGAGCTTCTATGATTTCCTGCAGACCCTGCACAAGGAAGGCGAGCACGGCCAGGCTTTCGCCTACAAGACCGTCAACACCGATGTGCTGGGCTGGCTGATCCGCCGTGCCGCGGGCCGGCCGGTCGGTGACCTGCTGTCCGAGCGCATATGGCAGAAGCTGGGTGCCGAGGAAGACGGCTACATACTGGTCGACACGGTCGGCAACGAGTTCGCGGGCGGGGGGCTCAACGTGACGCTCCGCGACCTCGCCCGCTTCGGCGAGGCGATGCGGCTCGACGGTCGTTTCAACGGGCAGCAGATCGTTCCCGAAGGCTGTCGTGGACGACATCCGACGCGGCGGCGATCGCGGGCATTTCGCCCAGGCCGGCTACACGACGCTACCTGGCTGGAGCTACCGCAACCAGTGGTGGGTGAGTCACAACGAGCACGGCGCCTACTCGGCCCGTGGCATCCACGGCCAGACGATCTACATCGACCCAAAGGCGGAGATGGTCATTGCCCGTTTCGCGTCGTATCCGCTGGCCGCGAACGTGAACATCGATCCGACGTCACTGCCCGCCTATCACGCGCTCGCGAAGCACCTGATGCGTTGAGGCCGCCGCCCTTGGCGCGGTGATCGCAGAGAGACGCCCGGCAGACCGGGCGCCGTACCGGGCGAACTGCGGGCCCTGCTACTTGTCCTTCCGGGCCTTCGACCTGGTCTTGTTAACCTGGAAGATCGCGACCGTGCCGCTCACCTCGTTGCCGACCAGCACCAGTGGCTTGCCGTTCGGGCTGTCTTCCTCCGGGACGAACGTGATCCCCTCCGCGCCGAGGTCGCCGCCCAGCCTGTCCAGCGTACGAGTATTGACGTAGTCGGCGAAGATCGGTGCGGCGGGGTCGCTGATGTCGTAGGCCATCACGCCGCCGATGCGCTCGAGCGCGACGAACGCGAAAACGTTCGGTCCGACCTTGCCGACGGCCACGCCTTCGGGCTCGGGCCCCTTGTTGTCGCTGCGGTTGTCGAAGGAGTTGTTGCTGTTGCTGGCGTTGAATATCGCCCGGTAGCCGTTCGCCGGGTCCGCGAAGAACTGCTCGAGCTGATCGCCGCTGTCCCAGACCAGTTGCCCATAGGCGTTCCAGATCGAGAACGACCGCGCGCCGAATACGTCGATGCGGTCGAAATCTCCGTCGCCGTCGGTGTCGCCCGTCTTGTCGCTGACGTTCAGGCGACCCAGCGCAGTGCGCTTCTTCAGGTCCTCGGCATCCGGGAAAACGTACGGGTCGAGAACGTATTCGTCATCCTCTACGCTGACCTCCTCGTTGAAGCCGGGGAAGTCGTCCTCTGAGCGTGCATCCCCCTCGTTGGCCGTGACCAGGAACGTCTCCTTGCCGATCTTGTAGCTCGCGATCGCGTCGGGCTGGTACATGCCGAAGACCGGCCAGTTGCCGATCAGTGCGTCGCCGTCCCGGTCGCTGGGGTCGAGGCCGTTGCCTTGCATGCTGTGGTCCTTCAGTCCCAGCGGCACGATCTCCTGCACCGTAGCGGTCGGGATGTCGATCACGGCCACGGCATTCGCTTCCTGCAGCGTCACCCAGGCCGTGCGTCCGCGATGGGCGATGTACTCGGGCTCGAGGTCCTGGGCCACCGTCGCGCCGTCGCCGAAGATCCGCACGCCAGCGGCGATCAGCATGTCCTTGTGGGCATTGAATGGCGCGAAGCTGGCCGTGTTGACGACCGCGCCGCCGACGCCCGCGCCGAGGTCGATGACGCTGACCGACCCTTCCGGATTGACGCTGTCGGGTTGTCCATAGGAATTCGGTTCGCCCTCGTTCGCGACGAGCACCTTCCGGCCGTCGTCCGCGAAAGTGAGCATGTCCGGTAGTGCGCCGACCGCCACCGTGCCCAGGATGTCGAGCGACAGCGCATCGAGGAAAACGACCTTGCCGGGGTCCGTCTTCGGATCGGCTTCGACCGCGACGGCCACGAGCCCGCCATAGGTCGCGACGCTGTTGAGCCCGGCACCGAACGCGGCCATCGGGACCTTGGTGATGATCGCCGGTGTGGAAGGATCCGCGAGATCGATCACGACCAGGTCGTTGTCCTCGGAATTGATCGCGAACGCGCGCTGCGATCTCGAATCGAACGCTACGATCTCGGCGCCGGTTCCTTCATTGACCTCGGTGTCGAGGCTCGCGAGGTGCTCGAGTTCGATCGAGCGCTCCGGTGGAGCGGCCTGCAGCGCCAGAGGCGAGGCGAGCAGGGCGGCAATGGCGACGGCAATCGGGCTCTTCATGTTCTTCCCCAGTGGCTGCTCCGGGCTGTCCCCGGTTCGGATTGCCAAGACTGCGATCGCGGTGTTGCAGTTTCGTGAAGCCCGCGGGACATGAGCTGCCGCGGAAGCTATCCTGATGGATCGCTCAGTCGAGGACAGCCGATGGATTTCAAAGACAAAGTAGTGTTCGTCGCCGGTGGCACCAGCGGCATCAATCTCGGAATCGCCGAGGGCTTCGCGCGCGCCGGTGCGCGGGTCGCCGTGCTGAGCCGCAGCCAGGACAAGGTGGATTCGGCCGTGGCGCGGCTCGAGGCGCTCGGCGCGCTGGCGATGGGTTTCTCGGCCGACGTGCGCGAGTACGAGCCGCTCGCGGCCACGCTTGCGGCGACCGCTGCCAAGTGGGGTCCGATCGACGTGCTGGTCTCGGGCGCCGCCGGCAATTTCCTCTCGCCCGCGGCGAAGCTCTCGGCCAACGCGTTCAAGTCGGTCGTGGACATCGACCTGCTCGGCACCTTCAACGTGCTGCGGGCCGCGTTCGAGTTCCTCCGCAAGCCCGGGGCCTCGGTGATCAACATCACCGCGCCGCAGGCCTGGCTGCCGATGCCCTACCAGGTGCACGCCTGCGCCGCGAAGGCCGGGGTCGACCAGGTGACCCGCACGACCGCGATGGAATGGGGTCCGCTCGGCGTGCGCGTGAACGGGATCGCACCCGGACCGATCGCCGACACCGAGGGGATGCGGCGCCTCGCGCCTACAGAGGAGGTCGCGAAGGCCGTCATCCGCAGCGTTCCTGCGGGTCGCTTCGGTACGACCGAGGACATCGCCCGGGCGGCGCTCTGGCTGAGCTCGCGGGACGCGGACTACGTGACCGGCGTGATCCTGCCGGTGGACGGGGGGTGGTCGCTCGGCGGGTCGGGCGGGATGGTCGCGGCGCTCGGGGGCTAGAAACCGGCGGAGCCAGTCCTCAGCGCCGGAAGAGCCAGAGGATCAGGCTCAGCACCAGGCTCAGCACGATCATCGTCGTGATTGGGAAGAACACCTTGAGCCCGGGCCGGTCGACGATGATGTCGCCCGGCAGCCGGCCGAGCGGCAGCTTCGAAAGCCAGGGCCAGGCCAGCCCCGCCAGAGCAATCAACAGCCCGAGTGCGATCAGGATCCGCTGCATGGCCGGATGATAGCGGGTCGCTGGCGAACTCAGGCAAGGTTGGTAAGCTGCGGCGGCCATGACGCGGCCTACTCAGCCAGGAGATCCAATGTTCGCAACCCGGTTTCCGACTCTTCTTCCGCCGGTCCTGCTGGCCACGCTCATGCTCGGGGGATGCGGTGGCAAGCCGCCGCCAGGCGCGGCGGACACCGCGCCGACGCCGGCCGTCGAAGAGCAAGAGCCACCGGTCGAGTCGCTGCCGATCCAGACCGTCGGATCCGCGCAGGCCTGCGAGCTGCTGGATCCCTCGGACGTCGAGTCGATCATGGGTTCGGCGGTAGAGCCGGCGCCGCGCCTGGAGGCCCGAGTCGCCGGGGTCGCGATGGCCGGCTGCGCCTGGGAACTCGCTTCCGCGGGCAGCGAAGTCGCACTGATCGTCGCGGAGGGTGAGGGCGTCGCGGCTTCGGAACTCAAGGGTGAGGCGGTGGCAGGCGTCGGCGACGCGGCGGTCCTGCGGTTGCGCGGCGACAGCCGCGTCAAGGTCATGGCCCGGGTGGGTGGACGCATGATGACGCTCGAGGCGACCGGGCCGGACATGGCTGCGAGGAAGGACGCGGTCATCGCGGCTGCGGGCAGCGCCGCGGAGCGCCTGCGCACGGTTGCGGAGGCCGTGGAATGACGCAGACGGTGCCGTCGAGCGCGCTGGCGCTGCAGCGCCTCTACTACTGGGAAAAAAACCAACCCGACCGCGTCGTCTTCGTGCAGCCGATCGGGAATGGTGTGCTGCGCGAGTTCACGTGGCAGGAGACGATGGACCAGGTCCGTCGAATGGCGCAGCACCTGCAGGGCCTGGGTCTCGAGCCCGGCGCACGGATTGCGCTGCTCGCGAAGAACACGGCGCACTGGATGATGGCGGACTTCGCGATCTGGATGGCGGGATATGTGTCCGTGCCGCTCTATCCGACACTCGCGGCCGGTACCGTCCGGCAGATCCTCGAGCACAGCGGGGCCGGCCTGCTGTTCGTCGGCAAGCTCGATGGCTGGGAGGAGATGAAGCGGGGCGTCCCCGCGGGGCTCCCCTGCATCGCGCTGCCGCTGGCGCCGCCGGATGTCGGGCCCCAATGGGAAGACATCGTTGCGCGCACGCCGCCGCTCGAGGGCGAACCGGTTCGCGACGCCGACGAACTGTCGACGATCATGTATACGTCGGGCACGACCGGCACGCCGAAGGGCGTGATGCACAGCTTCGCGACATTCGCCTGGTCCATCGCGGCGGTCCGCAAGCGTTTTCCGATCGAGTTCCACTCGCGCATCCTGAGCTACCTGCCGCTTTCGCACGTGGCGGAGCGGACGCTGGTCGAGCACGGCCTGCTGGCGAGCGGCATGACGGTCTATTTCGCCGAGCAGCTGGAGACCTTCACCGCCGACCTGCAGCGCGCGCGACCCACGGTGTTCTTCTCGGTGCCGCGGCTCTGGGTCAAGTTCCAGCAGGGTGTACTCGCGAAGATGCCGCCCGCGAAGCTCGACCGCCTGCTCCGGATCCCCGGCCTGCGGAGCCTCGTGCGACGCAGGATCCTCGCCGCGCTGGGCCTCGATAAGTGCGAGTTTGCGGCCGGGGGTGCAGCACCGATGCCGGCGGAGCTGCTCGACTGGTACGCGCGACTCGGTCTGCGGATGGCTGAGGTGTACGGGATGACCGAGAACTGTGGCGTGTCTCATTCGACCACGGCGGGGCAGCCGAGGCCTGGCACGGTCGGCTGGCCCTACGAAGGTGTCGAGAGCCGGATAGATCCTGAGTCCGGCGAGGTCCAGGTGCGAAGTCCCGGCGTGATGCTGGGCTACTACGACGCAGCCGAGCAGACGAGAGAGACGTTCACCGCGGATGGCTGGCTCAGGACGGGTGACAAGGGGGTGCTCGACGAGGCGGGCAGCCTGCGCATCGTCGGCAGGGTCAAGGACCTGTTCAAGACCAGCAAGGGCAAGTACGTCACGCCGGCTCCGATCGAGGACAGGCTGGTCATGCACGAAGCCATCGAGGCCTGCTGCGTCACCGGCGCCAACCTCGGCCAGCCGATTGCGCTCGCGATGTTGAGTGCGGCGCTGTCGGAGCGCTGCACGAACCCGGCCGAGCGCGCCACGCTCGAGAATTCCCTCGCTTCGCACCTGCGCGACATCAACGCGACGCTCGATCCGCACGAGCAGCTGGACTGCCTGGTGCTCGTGACCGAGCAGTGGACCGTGGAGAACGGCATCGTGACGCCCACCTTCAAGGTGAAGCGCAACCGGATCGAGGAGATCTACGCGCAGAACTTCGAGCAGCTGGGCCGACCGCCGGCAGGCCGTGATCTGGCACGAGGGTTGAGACGCGATTCTGCCGGGCGGCCGAACCGCACGCGCCGGTCAGGCAGCGGCGCTACGCCGGGTTCTTCCCGGCCGGCGGCGCCCCCGTTTCGAGATCCACGTCCCGAAGGAAGTCCGCTCGCTGTTCGGCCACCATCCGCGGCGCCCAACCGGGATAGTAGCGCGCGAAGTCGGCGATCAGCCGCGCAAGCGGCACGTCGTCGAACGCGCCATGGTCGTCGATGTACTCCATGTGCCGGTTTCCCTGCCGATCGAACGGGTGGTAGAGGGAATCGTCCACGCCGTTGAAGTCCAGCGGCAGCAGGTCGAACCGCTCGCAGAGTTCGCGGTTGAACGCCGGCGTGGCCTTGCGCCAGGCTCCCTCGAGCCAGATCTCCGCGTAACCATGCCAGTGGAACACGTCGGTCTGCATCAGCTCGCGCATGCGCCGGGTCGAGAGGTGATTGCGAACGTCGGCGAAACCGACCCGGGCCGGGAGGCCCGCCGCCCTGCAGGCGGCCGCGAGCAGCGTGGCCTTTGGCACGCACCAGCCGTAACCGTTCGCAAGGACCGTGCTCGCCTTCATGCCGGCAGCCGAGAGGTCGATACGGTACGGGTCATATCGGAATCCGTCACGGACGGCGTAGAAAAGCGCAACGGCCTGGGCGGTCGGTGTAGCGCCGCTGGCGTGAGCGGCGGCGAATTCCCGGACCGCCGGATGATCGCAGTCGATCAGTGCGGTCGGGGCGAGCGTCGCGGGTGGAAAAGGCTGTTGCATCGGCGCTGCATTATCGCAGTCCCGGCGCGCACCGGCCTCAGGTTTCGAGCAGCAGCACGCTGAACCACTCCGAGGCATCCGACCAGGTCCGCTTCACGGACCATCCGGCCTCGTTCGCCATCGATGCGATGCCCTCCGGCGAGTACTTGTGCGAGTACTCGGTCAGCAGGTAGTCGCCCTGGTCGAGCTCGAAACACTCGTCGCCCAGGCTGAAGCGTTGCGGCCGCAGCGCGACCAGGTGCATCTCGATGCGGCCTCGCTCCGCGATCCAGGGCGCGCGATGCCGGAAACCAGCAAGGTCGAACCCGGCATCGAGCTCACGGTTGAGGTGCCGCAGCGCGTTCAGGTTGAATTCCGCGGTGACGCCTGCCGCGTCGTCATAGGCTCGCTCGAGCACATCGGGTGCCTTGACACGATCCACGCCGAGCAGCAGCGCGCCGTCGTCGCCGGCCAGGTTCCTGAAGCGCGACAGCAGCGAGACGGCTTCGTCACGCCTGAAGTTGCCGAGCGTGGATCCGGGGAAATAGACCACGCGGCGTCGCGACGACGCAGCGAGACCGGCCGGCAGCCGCAGCGGCCGTGTGAAGTCCGCTGCCAGCGGCTGGACGCTGAGCCCCGGGTAATCCCTGCGCAGGCTGCGCGCCGCCGCGTACAGGTGCTCCCGGGAGATGTCCACCGGCAGGTAGGCGGCGGGGCGCTCGAGCGCTTCGAGCAGCAGGCGCGTCTTGCGGCTCGCTCCGCTGCCCGGCTCGATCAGAGCGACGCGCGGGCCGAGCGCGTCAGCCATCGCCGCGACGTGCTGCTGCATGATGCGCAGCTCGGTCCGGGTCAGGTAGTACTCCGGCAGCCCGCAGATCTGCTCGAACAAGGCCGAGCCGCGTTCGTCGTAGAACCACAGCGGCGACAGCCGCATCGGCCGCTCGTTCAGCCCGGCGACCACTTCAGCGATCCGGCGCTCGCGCTCGGCGAACTCGTCGCGCCGGTCCAGTGCGACGCTGGGCTGCTTCACGAGCCGAGGTCCCTGGCCAGGCGCAGCCCCGTGAACTGCCAGCGCGAGTGCGGGTAGAAGAAATTCCGGTAGCCTGCACGGATGTGACCTGCTGGCGTCGCGCAGGAGCCGCCGCGCAGCACGAACTGGCTGCACATGAATTTACCGTTGTATTCGCCGATGGCGCCCGCGGCCGGCCGGAAGCCCGGGTACGGGCCGTAGGGTGAGCGGGTCCATTCCCAGGCATCGCCGAACATCTGCCGCAGGCCCGTGCCCGTCGCCGCCGGAAGCGGCCGCAGCGCGTCGCGATCCATCAGGTTGCCCTCCACGGGCAGGCCTGCAGCTGCGGTTTCCCACTCGGCTTCGGTCGGCAGCCTGGCACCGGCCCAACGGGCGAAGGCGTCGGCCTCGTAGTAGCTCAGGTGACACACCGGGGAGGCGGGATCGAGCGGACGACGACCGGCGAGCGTGAACTCGGTCTCCAGCTCGTCGCACCAGTACAGTGGATGACTCCAGCCTTGCTGCTGCACGACGGACCAGCCATCCGAGAGCCACAGCGTCGGCTGCTGGTAGCCCCCCGCACGGATGAACTCGAGGTACTCGCCGTTCGTGACCAGTCGGTCGGCGAGTTCGAAGGCCTCTAGCCACTCCCGGTGTCGTGGCGTCTCGTTGTCGAAGCAGAAGGCTGTCCCGCCGTCCGTCCCAATCTCCCGCAGTCCTTCGCCGAAGGCGATCCAGCCGAGCGGCGTCGTAGCTGCGGCGTTCGCGGAGGATTCGAGATCACTGCGATAGGCCGGCTCGAGCGGGTTGCAGGACAGCACGTGCTTCAGGTCCGTGAGCATGAGTTCCTGGTGCTGCTGCTCGTGGTTCAGGCCGAGTTCGACGATCGCCGACGATTCGCCGTCGGTGTCGATACTGTCGATCAGGCGCGCCATGTGCGCGTCGACGTGGACACGGTAGCGCAGGACCTCGCGGAGCGTCGGGCGCGTCAGCAGCCCGCGGCGTGGTCGCGCGTGTCGCGGACCGACGGTCTCGTAGTAGGAATTGAACAGGTATCCGAAACGCTCGTCGAATGGCCGGTAGCCCGGCAGCCGGGGACCGAGCAGGAATTCCTCGAAGAACCAGCTCGTGTGGCCGAGATGCCATTTCGTCGGGCTGACGTCGGCCATGCTCTGCACGACCTGGTCCTCGATCTCGAGCGGCGCGGCGATCTCGAGCGAGGTTTCCCGGACCGCGCGATAACGCAGCGAAAGAGGCTCGCGAGGAGCCGTGGCGCCCGACCGTGCAGAGGGGATATGGGCGCGCGGGTGTGTGGCCATGGTGGTGTCCTCCAGCCGCGACTGCAGCGACCGTTCGTCAACGGTGCGTGTTTCCCGTTAAGTCTTTATGAAAATCCGGCAGCAATTGCAAGCCCGCGTCCGGGGCCGGCAAAGCCGGAATCATCGGGTTGCCCAACAAAGAACCCCCGCGATCGCGGGGGTTCGGAGGGAATTCCGGTGCCGTGCCGCCCGGACAGGCGGCACGGGCACGGATCGGTCACCAGCCCGGCGGCAGGCCCACGTCCGGCTTGCTGTAATCGCAGACGCCGGAAGGGAAGATCGCCTGCAGCGTCGCGGCCTCGACGGGATTCGGCGTCCAGACGCCGTAGAGTCCCCGCGCAATCGCTTCGGTCACCGGCATGAGCTGGCACTTGAATATGCTCTGCTCGAACGGCCCGCCGGCCACGCGGCGCGGCGTGCTGTAGGTCTTGAACTTCTGCGTGCAGGCGCCCGCAGGCTGCGGGTCGATGATGCCGTCCCAGACGTCGGGACCGCTGGCGATCTCGGTGCCGTTCTCGTCGAAGCAGCGATCCGTTGCGCGCGGCGGCTTGTTGCCCGCCACGCCGCCCGACGGGTTCATTCGGATGTTGCGCATCCACTCATCGATCACGTCAAGCGCCTCAGGCGTCTGGTCGAAGCGCGCGCCCGGATCCACGACGTCGGTGAACCAGACGACCTGGTTGCTCGCGTCGCCATCGAAATTCAGCATGCGCTTGCGCGACGCGAACGACTGGTGCGAGTTGTGCATGTCCAGCTCGTCCTCGAGGTAGTGTCGCCAGTCGATGATCGGGATGTCGATGCCGCCGCGGAAGACGAGGCCCGACTGGTAGGCGGCACGCATCGCGTCGAGGTTGCCCCTCTGGCGCGGAGCGGGCACGCCGCTGATGCTGAAGACCTGGTTCCGGTAGCTCCAGGGGTCCCAGTTCGTCAGGTCGATGACGCCCGGAGGAAAGAACGGCGAGCCTTCCTGCACCATGTCGGGCTCGTTCTTCCAGCCGCCGATCACGGCATTGAGCTTGATGAACTCCGCCGGCGTGATGCTGCCGTCGGCGACGGCCTGCAGTCCGTACTGCACTCCGACGTTGTCCCAGTAATTGCGCGCATAGCCGTCGGCGTCCCGGCCGACGATGTTGACGATGTCGCCGAAATGACTCCATTCGGTCGCAGCGATCGCGGACTGGGGCTCGAACAACTGCTGGTTCGATGCCTGGCCGTAGTTCGGGTTCAGCGCCAGCGGTGACAGTCCGCGCCAGCCGTTGATGCACTCGGTCAGGCCGGGCACGCCGCCGGTGTAGGGATTCGGCAGCGTATTGCTGGCGGCCATCCCCTGGATCAGCGTCCGGTTGGTCCATGTCAGCCAGCGAGGATTGGTACCGTCGAGCGCATCCATGTAGAACTCGAGCAGTTCGCAGTCGCCGACGTGCACGGCCTGGCTCACCATGTCCGGGTAGGAGTACTGCGGGATGCCAGCATCGAGCAGCCCGGGGTGGTTCTGCGCGTAGACGTACTGCTGGATGGCGCCGCCGGATCCGCCGATTCCGACCGTGTAGCCGGGGACGTCGTAAAGCTCGACGAAGCGCTCCTTCACCATCAGCGCGGTCTCGCCACCGACCTGCAGGTTGTAATGCGTGCTGGTGCGCGTGCCCGAGGAATGGAGCACGGCATACCCCCGCTCGAGCGGGAAGTCGTACAGAGCCGCCGACGTGCTCATGTTGCCCTGCGTGTGCCCGATAGCCACGCCGCCGTCGAAGCGGTAGACGACGTTGCCGTTCCAGGCCTCCCGGCCGAGCGTCTCGGGACCCGTGTCGTAGGGCGCCAGCATGGCGATGCTGTACAGGAATCGATTGATCGTGCCGCGCTCGCGGCGGACGATGAAGTCCACGGTCTTGCCCGCGGTGGTCGTCGCCAGTGCCATGTCGGCGGGGCGCGGCATGCCGGGCGTGTAGTCCTTCCAGGCGCCGCTCGTGCTGCGGTAATGGAAGGTCACCAGCGTCGGCGCAGAGCAGTTGCGGCTGTAGCCCACCAGGTTGCCGGACGCATCGAAGGACTTCGTGCCGGTGACGGGATCGTCCGGGATGGGCTGGCCCAGCCCCTGGGTCATGGTCGTGCAGACGAACGGATACTGGTGGGGACCGGAGAAGATCGGCCCGGTGATCGGGTGGTTGGTCAGCGTCATGCTGACCGCCGAGGGCCGGCCGCGCCCCTGGCCGTTGGCCTTCACCACGACCAGGTTTTCGCCGAGATCCAGGCCGTCTATCACACCGGTCAGCGTGCGTGTTCCCGGGATGACGGTGAAGTGGCTGCGCTGGTCGTTGCCGTTCACCCACACCTCAGCCTGGTGCAGTGGCACGGTCCGGGGCACCTGTATGTGCAGGCGGGCATCACCCCCGCTCACCTGGTCTGGCGCCGATGACACCACCTCGACGGTGAACCCGTCGCTGGCGGGGTTGTGCTTCGGTACATCCGATTTCGTGTGCGCGGCCTGTGTGGCCGCGAGCAATACAACAAGAGCCGCGAGTCGTCGCATGATTCTCCCCTCGTCTGGTCTTGGACTTTTTATCGCTGCGCACGCAGGCGCAGAGCACATTTTATACGCCTGCAGGCGCGGTTTTGCGAGGCGTTGCGGCAGTGGGGTTGAACGCGAACGACCGCATCCTGTCTAAAATGCACTGGCGGACTGCCCGCTGCCGGGTGATCGGAGGATCTACACGTGGCCAAGTTCCTGCTGTGGTTGCTGCTGCTGGTCGTGTGCTGGCCGCTTGCAATACTCGCGCTGCTGCTCTGGCCGCTGGTCTGGCTGCTGCTGCTGCCGTTCCGCCTGCTCGGTATCGCAGTGGAAGGGGTGTTCGCGTTCCTGAGCGCTCTGGTGACGCTGCCGGCGCGTGTACTGGGTGGCCGGCCAGGCCGGGCGACGTAGACGAGCCAGAAGGTAAATCCGCGACGCAAGAGCGACCGACGCGGGTCAGCTCGCATGTCGCTCAGCTGCTGCGCTGTCGCGGCGACTCGCCGGTCCAGTCCTTGTAGGCGTGGCAGAAAGCCACCGAGTCCCGGTATCCGAGTCGCTCGGCGATCTCCTGCAGGCTCATGTGGCGCAGTCCGAGGTACTTGCGCGCACGCTCCAGCCGGATTTCGCGCAGCAGCGTAGAGAACGACGTGCCCTCCGCAGAAAGGCGCCGCTGCAACCGGCGCTCGTTCATGCGCAGCGCGGCGGCGATTTCCGGCAGCGATCCGATCGGCGTGCTCCAGCGCAGCCACCGACGCACGAGTTCCGAATGGTTCGCCGGTGCTTCGAGATTCTGGCTCATCGCGCGGCATTGCGCTTCGAACAGCCGCCGCGAGGTCTCGTTGGCCTGCGGCAGCGGCGCATCGAGCACCCGCGCATCGAGCAGGATCCCGGCGACAGGCGCCGAGAAGCGGAGCTCGCAGCCGAAGAACTCCCGGTAGGACGCCGTGCCGGTCGTTGCAGCGTGAGCGAACGATACCCGCAGCGGGATCGCCCGCGGACCGAGCAGGTCCCGCAGCACGGTCACGAAGCAGGTGATGTCGCGCTCGGCGAAGAAGCTGCGGCAGTCGCCGAGGTCGACACGCTCCTCGACCTGCACCAGCGCGTGGCGGTCGTTGCGCCAGAGCGACGTCTCGAATATGCCCCAGGCGAGCAGCGGATAGTCGAAGAAGAGCCGGACCATCTCACCGACGTTTGCGCAGGCCGAGGCCGCGAGGCCGAGCACGCCGAACATGTTCAGGTGGTAATACTGCCCCACGCGCAGGCCCGCATCCGGTTGACGGAGCCGTCTCAGCGCGGCGAGCGTGAAGTCGATCTCCTGCTCCAGCGTGATCTGGCAGGCGGGCTCGTCGAGCGCGAGGCGCGGGATCCCGGCGCGATCGAGCAGCGGGTCCACGCCTATCCCATGGGCGTCAAGATAGCGGATGAACGGGCCCAGCCCATAGGCGAGCCGCAGCTCACGGCTCATCAGCGAGCTGCAGACGTGCCATCCGCCAGGCAGCGGGGCTGCATTGTCGATTGCGCGCATTCCGGTCGGCTCCCGGTCGCCATTGTCGCAAAATATCAATCCCCGTGTGACCCCGATCATTCCGCAGTCCCCGGCGGCGCAGGCAGACTGCACAGCTATCCATTCGCTCAACCGCGGAGTCTTCCCAATGCACCAGGCCACCAATGCTGCCGGCACTGCCGATGCCGCCCCTCGCGCCGCGTCGCCGCGCGTGATCGTCATCGGCTGCGGAATGTCCGGGATACTGATGGGCCATCGGCTCAGGCAGGCCGGCATCGAGTCCTTCACGATCCTCGAGAAGGCCGCGACGCTCGGAGGAACCTGGCGCGAGAACACCTACCCGGGCATCGCCTGCGACGTGCCCTCGCACAACTACACCTATACCTTCGAGCCGAATCCCGGCTGGTCCATGGTCAATTCGGGTGGCGCCGAGATCCAGGGCTACCTGGAGCGTACGGCCATCAAGCACGGCGTGCTCGAGCACGTGCTCTTCAATACCGAGGTCGCCCGCGCCACCTGGCAGGGAGATGCCTGGAGCCTCGAGACACGCGATGGTCGCACGCTGGTCGCGGACATCGTCATCTCGGCTACCGGTGTGCTGCACCATCCGGCGTTTCCCGACATCCCGGGACTCGATGACTTCTCGGGCGCTAAGTTCCACACCGCGCGCTGGGACCATTCGGTGAACCTGGAGGGCAAGCGCGTCGGCATCATCGGTACCGGCTCGACCGCGGCGCAGATCATTCCCGCGCTGATGGACCAGGTCGGCCGGTTTTCGATCTTCCAGCGCACGGCGCAGTGGATATTCCCTCTGCAGAACCGGCCTTATCGCGAGACGACGAAGCGCCTGCTGCAGCGGTTCCCGATCCTGACGCGCTGGCTGTATCGCTGGCACGCGTTCTGGCTGGAGGAGCTGTTCTCGAAGGCCGTGGTCGGGGGCGGCTGGCGGCATCGCCTGCTCAGCTGGCAGTGCCGCCGCAACCTCGCGCAGGTGAAGGACCCCGTCCTCCGCCGCAAGCTGACGCCGGACTATGAGCCGGGCTGCAAGCGACTGATCTTCTCAGGCACGTTCTACGAGGCGATGCAGAAGCCGAACGCAGACCTGGTCACCGAGGCCATCGAGCGCATCGAGCCGCGAGGCATCGTGACCAGGGACGGGCGGCTGCACGAGCTCGACGTGCTGATCCTCTCGACCGGATTCAAGGCCGACCGGTTCATGCGGCCCATGGAGATGGTGGGGGAGGGCGGCCTGAAGCTGAGCGATGCGTGGCGAGAAGGGCCCAGTGCCTACCGGTCGCTCGCGGTGCCGAAGATGCCCAATTTCTTCATGCTGATCGGTCCGCACAGCCCGATCGGCAACCTCTCGCTGATCACCATCGCCGAGCGCCAGGCCGACTACATCATGAAGTGCATCGCCACGATCCAGCGTCGCAGGGTCGCAATGGCACCGAAGCCGGCGGCTGTAGCCAGGCTGCTCGCGGATATGAAGCAGGCTGCGGCTCGCACGGTGTGGAGCAGCGGCTGCCAGAGCTGGTACCTCGACAAGAACGGCGTGCCCGGCATCTACCCCTGGGCCGCGGGGCGGTTCCTGCGGGAGATGAAGCTGGACCCGCAACTCGCAGACTTCGAGATGACACCGTTGCCCGGCACTGTCCCCGCCTCGCGGCGCCCCGGAACGGACGGCAGTGAACTCGGCCCGCTGCTGCAGCACGGGACCTGATCATGCGGTAGGCAAGCGTCCTGAGGTCGCTCCCGGGCCCGCGTCGGGCCCCGCTGCCTCGGCCGTATGCCCGAGCAGCTCGCCGCTCGAGGTAGTCCCGGGGGGCGTCCCGATATACGGGGTCTTCATCGCCTCCGGCATCGGCGCCCGGCGTGTCATCCGATACACCGCATAGGCTGCCAGCAACAGGTGCAATGCGGCCAGCACCGGCAGGAAGACGTCGTTGCCGGCGAGACCCATCAGCGTCGCGAGCAGGATCGGCGCCAGGAACGCGCCGGCGCCGTTGAGCAGGATCAGCGTGCTGCTGGCTCCGATCATCTCGTGCGCCGGGACCTGGTCGTTGACGTGCGCCAGCGACAGCGAATAGAGCGTCAGGCTCATGCCACCGTATACCGCGATCATGGCAAAGAACGCACCGCGCGAGATGCCCTCCAGCCACCACGCGGCCAAGGCCGCGAGCGCCGCGACCACGCAGGCCGCGGCCACCACGCTGCGACGATCGATGCGGTCCGACAGGCGTCCCATCGGAAGCTGCGTCAAGCAGGCCGCGAGGATTGCAGCCGCCATGAACAGCGAAACTTCGAGCGTCGAGAACCCCTTGCCGCCCGCATAGAACGCCCCCAGCGCGAACAGGCAGCCGGAGACTGCACCCGAGGTCGCGACGCCCGCCACGCCGAGGGGTGAACGCCGGAACAGGTCGCGCAGGCGGACCCGGGACGGCACGCTGAACCCGGGCGTGGCGCTCGCGGTCAGCGCCATCGGAACCATCGCGACGGAGATCAATACCGACACGAGGATGAACAGGGCCGTGCCGCGCGGGTCCGCGACGTTGAGCAGCAACTGGCCGAATCCCAGGCCCGCGTAGCAGATCAGCATGTACAGCGACAGCAGAAGTCCGCGGTGCTCGTTGCTGACGCGGTCATTGAGCCAGCTTTCGGCCACCACGTAGATCCCGGCGAAGCAGAAGCCCGAGGCCACCCGCAGCAGGGCCCAGGACAGTGGGGCGACGAACACGCCCTGCAGAAGGATCATCACCGAGGCCAGTGCAGTCAGCGCCGAGAACACCCGGATGTGGCCGACCGAGGCCACGAGTGACGGTGCGATTACCGAGCCGCCAATGTATCCGAAGTAGTAGGCCGCCAGCACCACGCCCGTAAGCCAGGACGGGAAGCCCTCCAGCGAGGCGCGCAGGCCGACGAGCGTACCCTGCAGTCCGGCACCCAGCATCAGCAGCGCCATCCCGAGCAACAGGGTCCACGTGGCGATCAGGGCGGTACGCATGCATCGGTCCGGAAACAGTGCCTCGAATATAACCGGTCAAACCAGGTGCTGCCCAAGCGCCCGCTGCGGCAGTCGGTGCTGTCGCGGCCGGCGGTGCTGCGCTTTCTGCTGGCTACCCGCCTCGCCGCGTCCGGGGACGGACCGGAGTAAACTGAGGCCGCTGCTGCAACACGGAACCTGATCATGCGCAAGGCAAGCATCCTGGCCGAGGACCTGTATTTCGGTGAGGGCCCGCGCTGGCACTCAGGGCGCCTCTGGTTCAGTGACTTCTACGCCCGGGCGGTCAAGTCGGTGGACCGAGACGGCGCGGTTCGCACCGAGCTCGAGATCGAAGACCAGCCTTCCGGCCTCGGCTGGCTGCCCGACGGGCGGCTGCTCGTGGTCGCGATGAAAGGGATGCAGCTGCTGCGAGTCGATCCCGACGGGATCAAGGTCCATGCGGACCTGGCCGGGGTTGCTGACTATCACACCAACGACATGGTCGTGGACCGTCAGGGTCGCGCCTACGTCGGCAACTTCGGATTTCACCTGGACGAGGCACTGAAGACCCGGGGCGTCGAGGGCGTGCTCGCGGATCACCCGGTTGCGAAACTGGCGCGCGTCGATCCGGACGGTAGCGTGCACGTCGCGGCGACCGGGCTGCATTTTCCGAACGGTTGCGTGATCACGCCGGACGGACGGACGATGATCCTGGCGGAGACACTGGCAATGTGCCTGACGGCCTTCGACATCGGCGCCGACGGCGGCCTGTCGAATCGCCGTTGCTGGGCGCCGGTGGGGATGCGGGCGCCGGACGGCATCTGCCTCGACGCCGACGGAAACGTGTGGGTGGCGAATGCGCTGGCGCCGGAGTGCGTGCTGTTCGCGCAGGGCGGTGAGATCGTCGCCACCGTGCAGACCAGCCAGCCCTGCTTCGCGTGCATGCTTGGCGGCGAGGATCGTCGCAGGCTCTACATGATGACCGCCCCGTCCTCGGTGGCGGAAATCGTGTCGGCCTCGCCGCAGGGCCGCATCGAGTGCGTCGAGGTGGCGACGCCCGGGGCCGGGTTGCCCTGACGAGCGGTGCTCTTACCAGTCAAGTCGCCGGCCGGCGAGCGCGCTTCGCCTCCCTGACCATCAGCTCCAGCGCGTCGAGGAACCTGGAACGGTCCTTCGGGCTGAATGGCGGAGGCCCGCCACGGACCCCGTAGGCCCGCAGATCCTCCATCAGCCCGCGTGTGGCGAGCGCGTTACCGATGTTGTCCCCGGTGAACGGCTTGCCCGTTGGCCCGAGCACCCGTGCGCCGAGATCCAGGCAGCGGGCCGCGAGCGGAATGTCTGCCGTCACGACGATGTCGTCGGGCTGCGCTCGTTCCACGATCCAGTCGTCCGCCGCATCGAAGGAGCCGGACACGACCTGCAGCCGAGCCCGGTGGCTCCGTGGCGTTCCCATCCAGGCGTTGGCCACGAACACGACCGGCAGGCCATGACGCTCGGCGACCTTCAGGGTCTCGTCCTTGACCGGACAGGCGTCCGCATCGACGTAAATGTGGGGACCGTCGATCATGTTCGCTATGGCCGCTGTCCCGTACCAGCGATGGGGACCAGCAGGCTGCAGCAGGTGACGCCCGCCTCGGCCTTGGCGAGTTCCTCCAGCGCGACCGGAGCGACCACGAACCCCTCTGCTTCGAGCCGTGCCCGGGTTCGCGGGAAATGGCTCGGATGGATGACCCGCCCGCCGACCGGCAGCGCGTTGGCGGCCTGCGGCTCCCGAGGATCCACGCTCACCTTCCGGTAAGCGGCGAAGACCGATTCGTCCACCCAGGCCGGATTGAGCAGCACAGTGTCCTCGTCGATCCGGGTCACCGCCGACTTGAGATGCAGGCAGCCGGTGAACCTGACTTCGAGAACCTCATAGTCGAGGCGCCGGAGCTCTGCGCGGAGCTGCCGCAGCGCCTCGCGATTGGTGCGGGAGGACAAGCCCACGAACACGCGTCGGCCTGCGACCAGCACGTCGCCGCCGTCGAGCGTCGCAGGGCTGTGCAGCGCAACGAGCGGCCGGTGGAAGGCAAGCTCGGTCTCGACCGAGCGGGTCTCGAGGCGCCGCGACGGCGCTCCCGGGCGTGTGATGACGGCCACCTCATCGAGCACGACCGCGGTGTCCTCGACGAACACGGCGTCCGCAAGCTCCGGCTCAGCGCTCAGGCGGCGCACGTCGGCGCCGAGCCGACCGAGCAGCGCCTCGTAGGCTTCGTGCTCGGCGACGGCGGCAACCACGTCGATGGGCTGGCGCTCGACATGCGTGAGTTCGCAGTCGGCGATCGTCGGGCTGACGGCGCGGGTATAGGCGATCAGCGTAAGTTGCACTGGCGGCGGCCCCATGCGACTCAAGAGAGCCGCGATCTTCGGGTCAGGCCTGCAAGACTAACCGCCGCCTGCTCCGGTGAACATCAGCCCGGCGCCTGTCCGTGGCGCCGGGGTTGCAGCAGGGTCCCGTCCGATGCATCAGATGAATGCCTGGACGTTGGTTACGGCGTGTGTCAGCGAGCCGACGACCACGGTCACGGCGATCATCAGTCCGCCGAGCATGCGGCGCAGGAACCGGTTCGAGTCGTTGCAGGTAAACATGGCTGGTCCTCCGTTGTCTGTGGGGACCAAGCTACGCTGCCGTTTTGAATCGATAAACAGCAATAATCAAATTTATCTGTTCAGCGATACAGGACAATCATCTCCGCGGGCAGCGATGATGGCCGTGTGTTTTTGCGGACGGGTGGCTCTGCGCTATGCTGCTGTGCGATACGCGTGATGGAACGCGCCGCAGAGTGAGTGTCGATGTTCAAGGCAGATCCTCTCGTGCTCCGCCGGATGCTGAAACAGCTGGAACTGGCAAGGAGGGAACACTCGGCGTGGTATGACGCGATCGTCAGGACGATCGTCTGCCGCCTGCCGTGCGATCCGGTCGAATTCGCGGACGATCATCACCAGCGGTGCCCGTTCGGGACCTGGTGCGACGAGCAGGCTTCACCGGAACTCCGTGAGCAGCCGGTTTTCGCCGCCATCGAGGCCGAACACGAGCAGCTGCATCGGTTTGCCAGCGCGCTGCTGCGACAGTCGACCGCCGGGCAACCCGTCGACTGCGATGACTACGACAGGTTCGCGGCGAGCGCGTCCCGTCTTCGCATGGGGCTCGATTCGCTGCGGCACGAAGTCCAGGCCGCGCTGCGGAACACGGACGCGCTGACCGGGGCGTACGGGCGGACAGAGATGATCCCCGAGCTTCGCGAGTGGCGGCAGCTCGCGAGGCGCGACGTCCAGCATTGCTGCCTGGCGTTCCTGGACCTCGATCAGCTCAAGCAGATCAACGACAGCCACGGCCACGCGGTGGGCGACCGCGTGCTGGCCGCAGCCGTGCGTTTTCTCACCGCGCATCTGCGCCCGTACGACAAGGTGTTCCGTTACGGTGGCGACGAGTTCCTGGTGTCGCTGCCGGGCGTGGACCTCGCGCGCGCTGAGCAGATCATGGAACGCGTCAGGGACGGGCTCGCCTCGACTTCCGTCGCGGTCAGCGACACCGGCGACCCGGTGCGTGTAACTGCGTCCTTCGGACTGGCGATGCTCGATCCGGAGGCGAGCGTCGAAGAGTCGATCGACCGGGCAGACAAGGCATTGCTGGTCGCGAAGTCGGCCGGACGGAACCGCATCGTGGCCTGGGACCCTTCGATCACCACTGCGACGATGCTGCAGCGATTCATGGTGGAAGAGACCGACGACCAGGCCACGGGCTAGGCCCCCGCAGGCCCACTGTCGGCAGGCAGCCATTGCTGCAGCGCATGGTGGTTTGTCGCCGCAGACCAGCGTAGCTTGTCCGGACCCGAACAACTGAACGTCACAGGGGAGGCGAGCGATGGCCAAGGGTAAGAAGAAGGGCGCGGAGTTCTCTTTGAAGTCCACCAGCGTTACCTACAACGAGATACCGGGAGCCGGCGGTGAGACGGAGATCAATCTCGAGGGAACTGCGACGGGTTTCGGAACGGTGCTCGGGACGATGAGCCTGTGGGCCGATGGGCCTGGCGCCGAAAGCGGTCGCTCGAGCTGGGTTGGTTCCGGCTACCTCGAGAACGGCGAGGTCGTACAGGGCACCGGGGACGGCTTCTTCGAGAAGACCGGCAAGCACAAGTGGCGCGTTCGCTCAGTCCTGCGAGTTTCCACCGGAGCGCTGCTGCTGTCGGACGGCGTCATCAGCCTGGATGGACGCTCGTACAAGGGCACGCTCACCGAGTGGAGTTGAGCGAAGCTGAGTCCTCGCGCGCCTGCTCGCGCGAGGGCTTCTCCCGCGCACCTGGCGCAGCTAGATCGGTCCCTTCGTCTGCTTGCCCAGCAGACTGGCCAGTTCCGCGAAGGGCGTGTGCGTGCTGCCCGGGCTCTGATCCTGGTCATGCCGACCGCCCCCCGCCTGCTCCAGCTGGCGCTGGTGTTCGTTGTCGTGGCAGTACAGGCAGAGCAATTCCCAGTTGCTGCCATCGGGCGGGTTGTTGTCGTGGTCATGGTCCTTGTGGTGGACGGTCAGTTCGTGCACGTTGGACGGGTCGAACTCCCGCGCACAGCGGCCACAGATCCACGGGAAGAGCTTCAGCGCCCTGCCGCGGTAACTCCGCTCGCGTTCCTCACCGGCACGACGAGCCTCTGCGACGACCCGGTCGAGCCGCGCCTGGTCCGGGTTCACCTTCTTGCGTGTAGGCATGAGTCAGTTCGGCGCTTTGCGGGTTGCAGCCGGCCAGCCATCCGGGCCGACGGTTCCGGTCAGCCCGGCTTGCGTCCGGGAAGTTTCGGTTCGACGGCTTCGACCGGCGCGCCAGCCTTCTTCCACGCACTGAAACCGCCCTCGACGTGACATACCGGCGTGAGTCCCATGTCCTGCGCGGTCTTCGCGGCCAACGCAGAACGCCAGCCTCCGGCGCAGAAGAACACGAACCGGTTGCCGGAGGCGAACAGAGGCTTGTGGTACGGACTGCCCGGGTCGATCCAGAACTCCAGCATCCCGCGCGTGACCGGGACGGCGCCCGGAATGCCGCCCTCGCGCCAGGCCTCGCGGGGATCGCGCAGATCTACGAACGTAACGTCCGGACGCCCGTGCAGCGCCCGCGCCTGATCGACGTCGAGCGTCTCGATCTCCGAGTTCGCCTCGGCCAGCATCTGCTGGACGCTCTTGCGGATCTCCAGTGGCATCTGTTGGACCTCCCGACGGTAATGCGGGACTTTACTGGAAGTCCGGCATCAGTGGGACGCCGCAGCGGGCTGATGCCAGGGCCCGAGCTGAGCCCTCCGACATCCCTGCCCTGAGCCGGCGAACCGTGGACGGCGGACTGCAGGTGATCGGCGCGGGGTTCGGCCGCTGCGGGACGACGTCGCTGCGGGCGGCGCTGCGGACGCTGGGATACGACCCCTGCTACCACATGCAGACCGCACTGACCCACTATCCGCATCTCAGGTTCTGGATCCGCGCCAGGGCTGGAGAGCCGGTGGACTATCGCCGGTTCTTCCGCGGGTACCGGGCGGCCGTGGACTGGCCCGTCTGCGAGTTCTACCGGGAACTGATGGAGCTCTATCCGGAGGCGAAGATCGTGCTGAACGTCCGCGATCCCGGGGCGTGGTACGACAGCGTACGGGGAACGCTCTGGGTCATCGACCAGGTCCTGCCCTGGTGGTTCCCGAAGCGGATGCGGCAGATGCACGACGACGTGATATGGAACGGTCGCTTCCAGGGCCGGTTCCTGGACCGGGCCTGGGCCATCGAAGTGTACGAAAAGCACCTCGCGGAGGTTCGACGCACAGTGCCGCCGGCGCGGCTGCTCGAGTTCGACGTGCAACAGGGCTGGCAGCCCTTGTGCGCTTTTCTCGACAGGCCGGTGCCGGCAGGTGTCCCGTTTCCGCGTCTCAACGACCGACGCTGGTTCCGGCGCGTGCTGCTCGCGCTGCGGCTCGCGGAGTGGCTCCTGCCCGCGCTGCTGCTGGCCCTCGCAGCCTGGCTGGGCTTCTGCCTTCGCTGAGGCGAACCCGGTGTGATCGGGCTCAGCCGGCGACCATGCCTGCCAGCCGCTTGCCGATGATCTGCTCTGCCTCGCGCATGATGCGGTCCACGAGTTCCTTGACGGTCGGCACGTCGTGCACGAGCCCGGCAACCATGCCGCAGGACCAGGCGCCCGCGTCCATGTCGCCATTCATCATGATGCGGGGGTAGACCCCGGCGACCTGCTCGATGATGTCCTCGAACTTGAGCTCGCTGCCGAGCGTGCGCTCTTTCTCCAGCAGGTGGTCCACGGCGGCATTGCGCATGACGCGTTCGGTATTGCGCAGTGGGCGCATCACCAGCCGCGTGTCGAGCTCGCTCGCGGCCACGATGGCCTGCTTGACGTTCTCGTGTACCGGCGCCTCCTTGGTCGCGATGAAGCGCGTCCCCATGTTGATGCCGTCAGCGCCCAGCGACAGCGCCGCGACCAGCGAGCGACCATCCGCCATGCCGCCCGACGCGACGAACGGGATCTTGAGTTCCTCGGCTGCCCGCGGCAGCAGGATGAAATTGGGGACGTCATCCTCTCCGGGATGTCCGCCGCACTCGAAGCCGTCCACGCTGACCGCGTCGCAGCCGATCGACTGCGCCTTCAGTGAGTGTCGCACCGACGTGCACTTGTGGATCACCTTGATGCCGGCCGCGTGCAGGTGTGGCATCACCTGCTCCGGATTGCGGCCCGCGGTCTCGACGATCTTCACTCCGCCCTCGACGATGGCGCGGATGTAGCCGGGGTAGTCGGGGGCGGTCACCGTGGGCAGGAACGTGATGTTGACGCCGAAAGGCTTGTCGGTCATGTCACGGCAGCGCCGGATTTCCCTGGCGAGCGCATCGGGCGTCTTCTGCGTGAGGCCGGTGATGATGCCGAGGCCGCCGGCGTTCGATACCGCGGCCGCCAGTTCGGCGAAGCCGACGTAATGCATGCCGCCCTGGATGATCGGATGCTCGATTCCAAAGAGTTCGGTGATACGGGTCTTCATGTAATGCTGCCTCCGCGGTGCTCTGAAGTTCGGACGCTTCCCGCGAGCATAGCGGGGCCGCCCGGCAACCGTCAGCCTGACTCGTCCTGGCGCTTGCCCCGGGACCTCAGCTTCTCGAACAGCCAGACCAGACCGGCGATGATCAGCGGATGCACCAGCAGGCCCACGGTCATCTTGGAGAGCATGTCGAGCGGCGTCCCGCCGAACAGCGCCGCATCCGCGATCGCTGCCAGCCAGCCTCCGAGCAGGCCGAACAGCAGCCGCTTCCAGCCTGGCGGAACGAATCTCACCAGCAGCGCCGCGACGATGCAGTCGATCAGCAGCGCAAGCATGTCAGGCGTCCGTCATGTCGACCAGCGGGAGCGCGAGCGACCATGATTTTTCTCCCCGTGTGCAGCAGATACGGATGTTAAACCGATCAGCTGCGGGAGTGACGATCCGGTCCGCTATCCGTTCGCCCACTTCACGATGTCGTCGATCGTGCTGTCGGACACCTCGACCCCGTCGTCGAACTCGCCGCCAAGCTCATGGACGAGGTGACGGGCCGCGCCTCGCTCCAGCCATTCCTCGAAGTCCCGCGCCTTCATCGGGTGCGCAACGCACGGGCCCTGCACCTCGTCGAAGCCGAGCGCGCGCAGCATCTCGAGCGTCGCCGGGTCGTCGATTTCGTCGGCCACGGTGCGGATCTGGTTCGACCGTGCCATTCCGAGGACTGCCGTGGTGACACCCTGGATCCACGGATCTGTGTAGAGTTCGGCCATCAGGGCCGGATCGAGCTTGATCGAGTTGAAGGCGATGCGACGGACCCGGCCGAGCGAGGAGTGCCCGGTACCGAAGTCGTCGATCCCGACGGGCAGGCCGTAACGCTGCAGTTCCTCGAGCAGCGCATAGGCTGCCTCCGGGGCCTCGGTGATGGTCCTCTCGGAGATCTCCACCTTGATAGACTCGACCGGCAGGTTGTGCCGCTCGAGAGCCGAGTGGATCGCGGCGCCGAGCCTGGGGTCCCGCAGCTGCCGTCCAAGGATGTGCACCGATGCAAAGAACCTGCGCTCATAGCGATGCCGCCAGGCTGCCATCTGCCGGCAGGCCTCCTCGAGCATCCATCGGCCGATGTCGTCGACGATCCCGGATTCCTGGGCGATCGAGATGAACTCCTCCGGGCGGATCGTGCCGTACTGCGGGTGCTCCCACCGTACCAGGCACTCGACGCCGGTCAGCTCGAACGTGTCCGCGGCGACCCTGGGCTGATATACGAGCTGCAGCTCGCGCCGCTCCACCGCGCTTCGCAGCGAGGACTCTATCGCGAGTCGCCGGCGCAGCTTTGCCTGCGGCATAGGCGAATACAGCACGCAGCTGCGCGGGTCCGTGGCCCGCTCTGCGGCTGCGTGGGCGTTACCGAGCAGCTGCTCGGCGTCTGCGGTCCCCTCGGCGAGTGCGATACCCGCACTGATGGCGGGCACGTACTCGGCGTCGGTCTGCTGTGCCTTCGCCGATACCGACTCGAGCACCGCATGCGTCACGGTCGCGACGTGTTCCGCACCCTCGCGACTGCGCAGCAGCACGCTCAGTTCGCCGTCGGAGCTGCGGCATACAGAGGGTGACTCGGCACGCCAGAGGATCGTACCGGCCTGTCCTATCCGTTCGAGCTCCGCCTCCAGGTGCTGCGCCAGCTGCACGATCAGTCGGCTGGCGGGGTCGCGGCCGTGCGCCTGTACGACACGGTCGAAGTTGTGCACGCGGAAGGCCACCACGCCCATTGCCGCCGTGCCGTCGGGTTCCTCGAGGGCCCTGGACACCTGCTCGGCGAGGTGCCGTCGGTTCGGCAGGCCGGTCACCGGGTCGAAATAGGACAGGCGGCGCACGGCCGCCTCTGCGCGGTCGAGCCGCGTGAGGTCCTGCAGCGTCACCATCACGATGCCGCTGCTTGCCCCGCCGGTGCCCGGGACGAGGTCAGCCTCCTGGTGGAGGCAGATCGTATTGCCGTCCGGCGCCAGGATCCGGTGATCGCAGCCGAAGCGGCCGTTGCTGGTCGCGCAGTTCACGAAAGCCATTCGCACCGCGTCCTGCTCCTGCGGATCGAGCAGTGCGACGAAGTCCTCGTAGCGTGCGGGGCCGTCGGCGTCGAATCCGAGCAACTGGCCGATCATCGGCGAGACATGCAGCGTCCTGCCATCCACGTCGAGTTCCCAGTGCCCCACACGAGCGATGCTCTGGGCCAGCAGCAACTTGGACCGGCTGGCATGCAGCTCCTCACGGAGTTCCCGGTCGCGCAACAGGAAGCGAACGCGCTCGACGAGCAGGCGCGGGTTCATGCCCTTCTGGGCGAAGTCGCTGGCACCGGCCGCATAGGCGTCGCTGATCGCCGTCAGGTCGTTGCGACCGGTCAGCATCAGGACGGGCACGAGACGGTTCTCGGCCTTCTTGCGGATCTCGCGGCACGCATCGATGCCCGAGAGATTCGGCATCATCACGTCGAGGATGACGCAATCGGGCTTGACTTCGTCGAAGCGTTGCACGGCCTGTGCGCCGTCCTCGGCCGTGTGCACCAGAAAGCCGGCCCCGGCGAGCGCTGCTTCCACCAGCAGCAGGTGCGAGGGATCGTCGTCGGCGATCAGCAGGGTCGTGTTGGCGTCTTCGTTCATGTATCGGATCTTCTTCAGCGTGTTCCGTTAGCCCGGCGCAGCTCTGCCTCGAGCGCGGCGACCAGCGCGGCGTAGTGGGGCTTGAGGGGCGTAGTCGTACGCCGCACCTGGGTGAGTTCGCGGCCTTCCCGCGCCGCGGTCTCGCAGCGCTCGAGCAGGTCTGCCAGGCGTCTTCCGCCGAGGTTGCCGACCGGAGACTTCAGCGAGTGCGTCGCCGCCGCCACCTGCTCGAGATCGCCGTCCGCGATCGCCGCGTCGAGGCGCTCGAAGGTTTCGCCGGCGGACGCGAACAGCATCTCGCACATCTGCTCGAAGACCCGTGGCTTGCCGAGGCTGCGGATGGACTCCACCTGCTCCAGATCGAGCACAGGCAGTCGGGAGACGGGCGCCATGGCCACGGCCGGAGCCTCGAGCAACGCATCGGTCCCGGCATCGTCGAGCGTCTCGTCCGACCGGGCGAGCGCTTCGTCCACGCCCGCGGAATGGTCCTCGTGGTCCTCGACCACGGCCGCCGGTGCGTCCGGTTCGGCTCCTGGCCCGTCCTCGGCCGGGACGCCTGGGGACTCGCCGCGTGCCGTGGCGATCGGCCGCAGCAGCTCGAGCAACTGCGCGGCCCTGAAGGGCTTGCCGAGGAAGCCATCCATTCCCGCCGCCACGCAGCGGTCGCGGTCACGCGCCATCACGTTCGCCGTCAGCGCAAAGACCTGCGTCGGCGGCAGCCCGCGCTGGCTCTCGTCGCGCCGGATCGCCTCTGTTGCGGAATACCCGTCCATGCCCGGCATCTGGCAGTCCATCAGCACTGCGTCGAACCGTTGCTCCTTCGCGAGGTCGACCGCGCTCCTTCCGTCCTCTGCCACCACGACCTTACAGCCGAATTCCTCGAGCATCGCGACCGCAACCGCGCAGTTGATGGCGTTGTCGTCCGCCACGAGGACCTGCAGGCCCAGCTGCGGGCTGGTCGCCGCGCCTCGCCGACGGCTCGCGCTCCGCGGGCGCGTGGCGGTGGCGGGGGAGCGGCTCGACGGGGCTGCCGCGAAGCCTGCAGCGCTCCGCGCAGCAACGATTGTCGGACCGGCTTGGCGATGCAGACATCAGGTGCGATGGCCTTCGACCCTTCGTAAGAGGGGTTGAAGTCCAGCGCGCTGAGCAGCACGACGTAGGTGCCGGCGATCGTCGGATCCAGCCGTATCGTGCGCAGCAGTTCCTCGGTGGTCGCATCGGGCAGGCTGTGGTCGAGCAGCACGACATCGAACGGCTTGCCGCGGGTCGCGACGTCATGCATCCGGTCGCCGACCAGCTCGCCACGATTGAGCACGGTGACCTCGACCGACCAGTTGGCGAGGATCTCCTGCAGCAGCATGTAACTCGTGGCGCTGTCGTCGACGACCAGCACGCGCAGGCCGCTGAACTCGTCGCCCGCGCGATCCGGGACCGGCGCGGCTTCCCGGACCTCGAACGGCAGCGTGAACGAGAACGTGCTGCCGCGCCCGAGTTCGCTCAGCAGGTCGATCTGCTCGCCGCCCATCAGCTGCACCAGACGTCGCGCGATCGACAGCCCGAGACCCGTGCCGCCATGCCGCGAGGCGTTGTCGAGCTGGGTGAACGCCTCGAAGACGCCCGAGCGATCCGCCTCCGGGATGCCAGGGCCGGTGTCGCGGACGCTGAAGTGGAGCCGGCACTGTCCATCGCGCTGGTCATCGAGTCCGACGCGGATCTCGATCTCGCCGTGCTCGGTGTACTTGACGGCGTTGGACAGCAGGTTGCCCAGCACCTGCCGGAGCCGGAGCGTGTCTCCAAGAACGACGCTCGGTACCGTGGGCTCGATGCGGCACATCATCTCCAGCTTCTTCCGCTCGGCCTGCCCCGCGTAGAGCTGGCCGGCCTGCTCGGCGAGTTCGCGGACGTCGAAGGGTTCGAGTACCAGGTCCATCTTGCCGGCCTCGATCTTCGAGTCGTCCAGGATGTCGTTGATGATCTTCATCATCGTCTCGGCAGCGGCGCGCATCGAGTCGACGAAGCGCCGCTGGCGCTTGTCGAGCTCGGTGCCGGCCAGCAGTTCGGCCATGCCCAGCACGCCATTCATCGGAGTGCGGATCTCGTGACTCATGTTTGCCAGGAACTCATCCTTGGACCGCGTCAGCGCGTCGGCCTTGCGCAGGCGCATCTCGAGTTCCCGCGTGCGTTCGATGATCTGCTGGGCGGAATCGTGGCGAAGCATGGTCAGCGCGGACTCATATTCGGCGAGCCGGTCCGCGAGGGCGTCGAAGTTGCTCGCGAGTTCGGTGAGCTCGTTGCTGCGCCGTCGCGCCTTGCGCGGCACGGTCGGCTCGGGCGTACTGCTGACCCGGGTGGTCTTCGCGAGCTCGGCGAGCGGCTCGGCCACCTGGCGCCGCAGCAGGTTCGCGGAGAGCCATGCCACCAGGCAGCCGAGCAGCAGTGCCACGGGCGCCTGGCCCACGTGACGCACGGCCTGCTTCCAGATCCACCGGTGGTCCAGCAGTATGCTTACCGACCCCGACAGGCGCGGGTTCAGCTGCAGCGCCTGCTCGACGTAGATGGGCTCCAGCGCGAGAAAGGACTTGAGCGCATGCAGAGTTCCGGCCGGCGGGGACGTCCAGCTCAACGCGGCCGGACGGTCCGATGCCGGAAGTCCAGCCAGGTCGCGACGGACGTATTGCTGGAGCACCTTGCCATCCTGCAGGCTGAACGTCGCTGCCAGGATCTCAGGGTGTCCTTCCAGATTGTCGAGCGCGCCTCCACCTGCGGCCTCGAGTCGGGCCGCCATCGAGCTGGTCTTGGTGCGTGCGAGTTCCAGCGCTTCCTGGCGCGCGGTACGGGTGTCCCATATTGCGCCGACCAGCAGCGCAGCAAGCAACGTCACGGTGACTGCCGCGATCGCGGTCAGTCGGAACTGCATCGTCAGCGACAGCCACTCGAAGGCCTCGCGCAGGGACCTGTGCATCTGTTTAGGCGCCTGCGCTTCAGCGCCCGGTCTTGAATTGCCGGTCGAGGGATCCATGCGTGGCAATGATTGGGTCTACCCGGCGCAGCGTACGCGGGCGCATGACATAAGTAGAACGGGTCTGCGCCGAAACTGAGAAGTCGAGCAAGAAGTCGGTGGCCACGGCACGCGGTCCCGGACCAGCCGCTCAGGTGAGCAGTGCGCCGATGGCCTCCGCCCGGTAGTCGAAAATGCGGTCCAGTTCGCGACGCACCAGCGGTCGCGCCAGCAGTCCCGCGCGCCCGAGCGGGAGCACATAGTCGACCCGGTCCAGCATTCGCGTGCCGCGTCGCTCTGTCGCGAAGCTGTGCATGTGTAGCCAGCTTCGGTAGGGGCCGGCGACCTGGCGATCGACGAAACGCCATGGCGGAGACCATTCGCTGATCTCGGTACGCCAGCCGAAGGGCACGTGGAACAGTGCGAGCCGGTACTCGATCAGTGCCCCCTGGCGCATCCGGATCGGCAATGGACTCACGATGCGGAAGCGCAGTTCCGGCGGGGTGATACGCTCGAGGTTCGTGGCGTCGGCGAAGAAGCCGAAGACTTCCTCGATCGGGCGTGGCAGCCAGGTGCTGCGTTCGAGCCGTTGCCGCAGAATCGCGTGGCGGGCCATGGGCGCTAGGATACCGGTAGACAGTCCGCGGCAAGGAGAACCAGGGTGGTAGCGGAGACGAGCGTGCGACAGACGAGTCGATCCTGGCTGGCGCTGGTGGGCATCCTGCTCGGCGGCATCGCGCTGGTCGTAGCCGCGGTGCACCAGGCGGCCGGGCCGTTCACCAGGCCCCCGCCGATCGAGCAGGTGATCGCTGACAAGGCGAAGTCCCTCTATGAGCAGGCACTGGAGGCCCTTGCGGGCGAGGCCGGGAAGGCGCCCCCGACCGGGTCACGGACGCCGGATCCAGGTCCCGACGTGGACAGGCTGCTCGAGGGGTCCACCGCGGGCTTCGGGGCGCTGGCCGTGGTGCTCGGGCTCGCCGGCTTCGCGCGCCACGAGGACCGGCGGACCTGTGCCGTGGCGGCCGTGCTCGGCCTGGCGGCATTGCCCTGGCAACCCGCACTGGCCGTCGTGGTGGCGATACTGTTCATCGCGGCCTCCGCCGCATTGCTCGGCAAGCGACCCTGATTGCTGCAGCGCTGCGCAAGTTGTCGCCACGGCCGGGTATAGTCCGCTCGCGGTACGCGCGGCGACTGATTTTTCCGACCTGAGAACGAGAGGATTCAAGATGGGAAATTACGTCGACGGATTCGTGGTTCCGGTCCCGCGGGCGAGACTCGCCGAGTACCGGCGCATGGCCCGCAAGGCCGGCAAGGTCTGGCGCGAGCACGGGGCGCTCGATTATGTCGAGTGCGTTGGGGACGACGTGCCGCCCGGCAAGCGCACTTCGTTCCCGCGGGCGGTCAAGCTCAAGGCGGACGAGGTGGTCGTCTTTTCGTGGATCGTTTACCGCTCCCGAAGGGACCGTGATCGGATCAACGCCAGCGTCATGAAGGATCCGCGGCTCGCGAGCATGATGGATCCAAAGGCGATGCCTTTCGATGGCAAGCGGATGTTCTGGGGCGGCTTCAAGGTTCTGGTGAGGGCGTGAGTGAACTGGTATCTCGGAGTACTCAAGAGGTACGCTGATTTCGGCGGCCGTGCGCGGCGCAAGGAGTTCTGGCACTTCGCGCTCGCGAACACGCTGATCTTCGTTGCGCTGGCGGTCGTGGACGTCTGGGCGGATCTGGTGCACCGGCCGTCGGGCTTCGGTTTCCTGAGCGGCTTCTATTCGATCGGCGTGCTGGTGCCGGCCATCGCGGTGGCGGTGCGGCGGCTGCACGACACGGGCCGCAGCGCGTGGTGGCTCGCGATCGCGTTCATCCCGCTCGCCGGCGCGTTCGTGCTGCTCTACTTCTACGTGCAGGACAGCTCGCCCGGCGGGAACCGCTACGGGCCCAACCCCAAAGGTGTGATCCGGGAACCGACGGTTACATTGCAGGCGCCGTGGAATTGAATCCACGAGGCGGGGGAGCTTCCGGGGATACCTCGACCGCGGGCGACCGGCAGGTGCCGCAGCTCGACATCGTGATCGAGATTCCGCGTGGCAGCTTCCTCAAGCGCGGCTCCACCGGCCGCGTGGACTTCGTCTCCCCGCTGCCGTGCCCGTTCAACTACGGTTCCGTGCCCGGGCTCGTCGGGCTCGAAGGCGACCTGCTGGATGCGGTCGTGCTCGGTCCGCGCCTGCCGGCAGGTTCACGACTATGCCTTCCGGCATGGGGCGCCGTCGTTCAGGTCGACCGCGGCATGGTGGATCACAAGCTCGTCTGCAGCGCCGTCCCGGTCGGTATTCGCGAGCGCCGCAGCGTGCTGCGATTCTTCGGGCTCTATGCGCGCTGCAAGGGACTGCTGAACCTGCTGCGAGGCCAGCCCGGCCGTAATGCCTGCGATGGCTGGATCACAGCGCGCGAGGCCATTGCCTGTGCCGTGCCCCGTGAGCGGACATGGAGGGGTCCGCGGGTCAGGTTCTGAGAGCCGGGCGCCCGTCAGGCCGGGCCATCGGCGCCGGCGGGAACCGCTGTCTTTGCAAACGTCGCCCCGGACTCGACGGCCGCGCTTGCCGCATGTTCGCCGCGTCGCTCGGCCAGGCGCTCGAGACGCCCCTCGACGGTGGCGCCGCATTCCATCTTGAACTGCCGATAGGTGATGTTGCCGGTGATGCGGGCGTTGGCCTGCAGCTCGAGGAAGTTGTCCACCTCCAGGTCGCCCTGGATCGTGCCGTTGATCACGGCGTCGTGCACCTTGACCGAGCCCTCGATGCAGCCCTTTTCGCTCAGCACCAGCAGCCCCTGGGAGCCCTGCTTGGCGCGCACGTTGCCCTGGACCCGGCCGTCGATGCGCAGGCCGTCCGGGATGACGACGTCACCGATGATTTCCACGCCGGCGGCAATGAGACTCGAGAGCCGCGTGGCTTCGATCGAAGGCTGGTTCTTCTTCCTGAACATGTTGACCTCTTGTGCTGATCGGTCGCGTCGGACGGCCTAAGGACGCCGGCCGCTCTGCTGGTTGAGAAATTCGAGCCGGGCACGCATTTCGCCGACGCGGTCGTTCAGTTCCAGCACCTCACGATCGAGCGCTTCGCGCGTGGACCGCTCCAGTTCGAGCTCCGTGCGCACCCGTGCGAGCTCGTTGAGCAGCGCCTCGTTGCTCTCGGTAAGTGCACTGCGCTCGGCAGCGGCCGCGGTGCTGTCGGCGAACATGCGGCCTCCGGCAATCCCGGCCAGCAGCAGCAGCGCGGCGACCGCAAGCGCCACCAGTGCGATGCGCCAGCGCTCGTCCGATGAGAGCTCGATCCGTGCAGTCGTCAGCGTCTGGGTCGAAGTCGTCGAAGCCAGGTTCATGGCTGCACCGAAGCCGGAAGGACGCGCGCCAGGTACTGCTTCGGTTCGACACGGGCGCCGTTGAGAATCACCTCGAAATGCAGGTGAGGACCGGTGGAGCGACCGCTCGAGCCGACTGCGGCGATCTTCTGCTTCGGCAGCACGACGTCACCCTTGCGAACGAACAGCTTCGAGGCGTGACCATAAAGCGTCGAGAGGCCGTCACCGTGGTCGATGATGACCGTGTAGCCGTAGGCGCCGTTGTAGCCGGCGGAGCGCACGCGGCCGCCGCCGCTTGCAAGGATGGGCGTGCCGCGCGGCGCCGGGATGTCGAGGCCCGTGTGGCGTGCGAGTCGGCCCGTGAATGGATCGCGACGCACGCCGAACGCCGAGCTGACGTCGAAATCGTGACCCAGCACCGGCAGTCGGTAGGGATAGGCCATGTTTGCAAGCTGCTGCTCTGCGGTCGCTGCGTCGAGTTCGGCCAGCTCGATCTCGAGGTGGGACAGTGCGGTCTCGAGTCGCGCGAGCCCGGTGTCGTAGTCGTACTCGGTCGCGGGCATGGCGGGCCCGAGTGCCGCAAGGTCCGCCAGTGGCACCAGCGGGCCGCCGCTCGGCGGCAAGATCTCCGCGCGTGCGTTGATCTCATTGGCCACGACTCCAGGCGCGGCCGGTCCTGGGCCGGCCCGGGATCCTTCGGTGGCAGCGGGTCCATGATCGCCGAGTCGCTTGCCGAGCGCGATGGCTTCGCTCTCGAGGCGGCTCAGCCGACCCGCAAGCGTGCCGATACGCTCGATCAGCGCGCGGCCCTCGGGCTGGCTGACGTCCAGCGAAACGGGGCCATTGAATGCGGATGTGGAGGTCGGATCGCCGTTGCGGGCGATGCGATAGCCCAGCGTGAAGCACAGACTCATCGCCAGCAGCGTCACGACGGCCGCCGTTGCGGCAAGCCGACGCATGCCGATGGTGTGCAGTCGGCTGTCCGTCAGCGGACCTGCAGAAACGATGACCAATGCCACAGTCGTTCTTGCCTCTAGCCGGGCCGTCTGCATGCGGCCCGCGTGTCGTGCGATAGGAATACGAGTAGCTAATTACCGCGCCGAGCGCGGCCAGACAAACAATCCGTGCCGTGACTGCTCAATATGTGATCGAGTCCACACGCGGGTGCCCCCGGGTTGATGCGACTGGCGATGCCTCGTCGCGGGGGTTCGAGTGCGCGAAATGCGTGCCCCGGATCAACATCGGTGACTTCGACTGACGCGGGCCTGGCGCCCGCCGAGGCCGGTTGAAGTCTCGGGCGATGATCTGGTGTATCTTGCGGCTGCGGCTGCGGCTGCGGCTGCGGCTGCGGCGCTAGCGATTGCGGATCCGTGGTCCGCCGGGACGACGAGGACGGCCACAGGATCGCGTAAATCACCGGGAGCATCGAATGAAGATACTGGTCGCGCTTGCCGTATTACTGACTGGAGCAACCGCCATGGGCGCTGACAACCTGAAGGCCTTCCCGGCCGCCGAGGACGGCATGGTCCGCTACGTCATCAACCTGCCGGAGCAGGACAACGAGGATGACTGGAAGGTCGAGCTGCAGGTCGGGAAGACCGTGAGCCTCGACGCGGCCAACCGCTACTTCTTCGGGGGTCAGCTGGAGCCTGAGACCATCAAAGGCTGGGGCTTTACGCGATACATCCTGCGCGAGCTGGGGCCGATGGCCGGTACGCTGATGGCGGTGGACCCCAACGCTCCGAAGGTGGATCGCTTCATCACGCTGGGCGGCGAGCCCCAGCTGCTGCGCTATAACAGCCGGCTGCCGCTGGTGGTCTACGTGCCGGACGGAGTCGAAGTCCGCTACCGCTACTGGCGGGCGGACACGACCGTGAGAGCGGCCGAGACCGGCTGAGTCTACTTCGAGCCGCCCCGGACCTTCTGTACGACCAGAAGCAGCACGGCTGCGCCGACCACTGAGGCAATGAGCCCAGCTCCCTGGCCGGCCTGGTACCAGCCGAGCGCCTGGCCGACGAAGCCGGCAATGAACGAACCGCCGACGCCGAGCAGGATGGTCATGATCCAGCCCATCGGCTGTGCGCCCGGGACCACGAATCTGCCAAGCGCGCCGACGATCAGGCCGATGATCAGGGTCCAGATGATGCCCATGTGCTCTCCTGTCCGTGCTGGGCGACTTTAGCATTGCGAGCCGGTGTCGACGATCCGGGGACCAGGCCGCCGGTGGCTGAATCATCCGTGCGCGCCAGGCTACGCCCGGGTTCGATGATTGAGTCTCGCGAGAAGGCAGTGGTTCCCTTGAAGCCCCGGCGGCCGCCGGCTGGCCTGCCGTGCTCGTTGCTGCTGCTTCTCCTTGTCCGTGCCTGGACGCACTTTAGCACTGCGAGCCGGCCAGGACGATCAAGGCACTCCAGCGGTCGCTGGTCGCCTCGAGGACGTTACGGGCCACGTGGTGATCGGCAGGCGGCCGGCAGATACCGGCTACATCAAGAGAGGCGAGCGGAAGCTCGCCTCTCCTTATTTTCGCGTTGGGTGAAGCCGGGAGAGCTTGCCCGGCTGTGCACTCAGTCGAGAAGGTCCTTCGGGATATTGCCGCCGTTCTCGGCGATCTTCCGCAGCACCGTCTTGTGGAGCCAGACGTTCATCTTCGCGGACTCGGTCATCAGGTCGGCCGGGCAGCCGAGCTCGATCGCGAGTTCCTTGCGGGCGCCGTAGCTGCTGTCGATGTCTAGCAGCTTCAGCAGGTCCACGATCGAGGTCTTCCAGTTGAGCTTCTGCGGGTTCTTCGCCGCGAGGTCCTCGAGTTGGGCCACGACGTCCACGACCGTGATCGGCTTCGGTGGGGGCGGTGGAGGCGGCGCGGCCGGCGTGGTTGGCACCGGCTTCTGTACCTGTGCCGGTGGCGGGACGGTCGCGGCCTCAGCCTTCTTGAGGCCGAGCTTTTCCATGATCGAGCTGAAGAAACCCATGTCTACTCCTTGCGCTTGCTGTGTTCGTCGGGACTGGACCGTCCCGGACGGGGTAATTTACGCACAGAGCACATGGCGGCGCCAACCGTGGAAAGTCACGGACCGGGCTTCGCGGGCCGTGCACCGGCAGCATTCCGCGGGCCATGAGTGCTCGCAGCAGTAGCCGCGCGGCCGGTTCTGGGTTATCAAGGATGCGCCAGAACTGCGTGCAAGTGGGGTCGCTTCGTGTCGTATCTGCCCTGTGTCGAGCTCGAAACCCGCGAACCGGCGGATGCCTCCGTAATCTGGCTGCATGGCCTCGGCGCTGACGGCCACGACTTCGAGCCGATCGTGCCGGAGCTGCGACTGCCTGGCGATGCTGCAGTCCGGTTCGTTTTCCCGCATGCGCCAGTGATCCCGGTCACGATCAACGGTGGCATGCCGATGCGCGCCTGGTACGACATCCTCGAGCTCAGCGTCGAGCGTCACGTGGACGAGGCGCAGCTCAGCGCCTCGGCCCGCGCAGTGGCGGCACTCGTCGACAGGGAGATCGAGCGTGGCATCGAGAGCACGCGCATCGTGATGGCCGGGTTCTCGCAGGGCGGCGCGGTCGCCTACGAAACCGCGCTTCGTTATCCGCGGCCGCTGGCCGGGCTGCTGGCGCTGTCTTCCTACTTCGCGACAGCGGGCTCCTTCACGCCGCACGAGGCCAATGCCAGCCTCGCTGTCCTGGTATGCCACGGCACGCACGACCCGGTCGTACCCGAGTCGCTGGGCCACAGCAGCTACCAGACACTTCTTGCGATGAAGCACCCTGTCGAGTACCGGACTTACCCGATCGGCCACGAGGTCTGCCTCGAGGAAATCCAGCACGTGGCTCGATGGCTCAGCGGACGGCTGGATCTATGAGGCCTCGGCGTCGGATCGATCCTTGACCGCCAGTCACCAGACCAGGTCGTCAGGCACCTCGAAGCGCTTGTACCAGTCGTCGTGTTCGGACTGTCCGCCGGCCTGCTGCTCGAGCCTGACCAGCGCATCTGCATGCCGTTCGCGGATCCGCTCGGCCGAGTTCGCGGGCAGCAGCTCGTAGCGTCCGGCGCAGCGGACGATCAGTACCTCGCCGCGCACGATGCGTTCGCGTAGCGCCGGGTCGACCGGCATGCGACGCACCTTGCCGCCGTCCACGAAGTTGAAATAGTCGTCACTCTCCGGCTTGGGGACTCGCAGCTGCTCCAGCAACTGCCTGAGCTCGGCCTGGCGTGCCCTCGCTTCGGCCCGCTCCTGCCGTCGGCGATTGAGCTCCCGGTCGCGTTCGGCCTTGGCCGCGATGCCGGGACCGGGCGCGGGGCTGGTGGAAGCGGCCCGATCCTTCTTCGGGCGCTTGCCCTGCCTGTATTGCTGCTGGCTGGTCTCGCGTTCGGCCTGCCGGGCCTGCTTCTCGCTGACGAGGCCGGCCTTGAGCAGTTGGTCGCGCAGGGAGTCGCTCATGCCCGATCTCAGCGCGCGAAGAGTCGCGAAGGGTCGCGGAACGCCTTGAACTCGAGCGCGTTACCCGACGGGTCGTAGAGGAAGAACGTGGCCTGCTCACCCACCTGGCCGGCGAAGCGGACGTAGGGCTCGATGACGAACTCGGTACCCCGGCTTCGGAGCCGCTCGGCAAGCGCCTGCCAGTCGTCCCAGTCCAGCACGACTCCGAAATGCGGCACCGGCACGTCATGGCCGTCCACGACATTGCGGGTGCGCACGGCCGGCGCGGCACCGCTGTCCAGGTGTACGACGAGCTGGTGGCCAAAGAAATCGAAGTCAACCCAGTGCTCGCTGCTGCGCCCCTCCGGACAACCGAACACCTCGCCATAGAAGGCGCGCGCTGACCCGAGGTCCTGCACGGGTATCGCGAGGTGGAAGGGGGCGAGGGCGGACGACATCGGCTTCTCCGGCGTTGTGCAATCGGCGCACTGACCGGCATTGTCGGACAGGACGCGCAGGGTGACCAGTCTCGACGCTATTCTTGCCGGCATCATGACAACCCGCAGCCAGTCCTGGGCCGGGCGCCGCCCCGTCACGATCGTCAGTGGGGGCCAGACCGGAGTCGATCGCGGTGCGCTGGATGCGGCGATGGCACTGGGAGCGCCCTGCGACGGCTGGTGCCCGGAGGGGCGGTTTGCCGAGGACGGAGTCATCGATGATCGCTATCCGCTGCGCGAGCTGCCCGGCGGGGGCTACCTCGAGCGCACGCGCCAAAACGTCCTCGACAGCGACGGGACGCTGGTCGTTACCTTCGGGCCGGCCAGCGGCGGTACTGCGAAGACCATAGAGTTCTGCCGCGAGTCCGGGCGGCCGCTGCTCGTCGTCGATGCAGCCCGGACCGATCCGGTCACAGCCGCCGGACAGGTCGCCGATCTTCTCGGGCGCGAGTCGATCCGTCGTCTCAATGTTGCCGGTCCGCGCGCAAGCGGCGAGCCGGGCGCTTATGCTTATGCCCTGGAACTCGTCAGCGCAGTGCTGGAGCTTTGCAGCCGGGAGCATCTATGACCAGGAACCGCAAAGTGGATTTCTACCATGCGCCGAACACGCGCTCGACGGGCGTATTCACGCTGCTGGAGGAACTCGGCGCCGAGTACCAGCTGCGACTGCTCGACATGAAGGCGGGCGAGCAACGCGAAGCCGGGTACCTCGCAGTAAACCCGATGGGAAAAGTCCCTGCGATCGTGCACGACGGCGCGCTGGTGACCGAGCAGGTCGCAGTCTATCTGTACCTCGCGGACCTGTACCCGGAGTCCGGGCTCGCGCCCGGCATCGGCGATCCGCTGCGGGGTCCGTATCTGCGCTGGATGGCCTTCTATGGATCCTGTTTCGAACCCGCGGTCGTCGATCGTGCGCAGCAGCGCACGGCTGCGCCACCGTCGATGTCGCCGTACGGGGACTGGGATACCGTGATCAGCGTGCTGAAGGAGCAGCTGTCGACGGGACCCTGGCTGCTGGGTGAGCACTTCACCGCGGCCGATGTGCTCTGGGGCACCGCGCTCGCCTGGACTACTTCATTCGGCCTCGTGCCGCTCGAGTCGCCGATCCGTGAATACCTGGAGCGCGTCGGCGCGCGGCCGGCATTTCAGAGGGTCCGTGCCCGGGAAGCGGAACTCGCCGCCGCGCAGGCGTCCACGTGAACCAGGACGGGCGCGCGACGCGCGTCGCGCTCGTCACGGCGCGCGAGGCGCTGGCACTTGATCAGGACCTCCCGCCGCTGGTTGCGGCACTTGCGGATTCCGGGGCCAGGGTCTCGACGCCCTGCTGGGACGACGGGGACGTCGACTGGCGGCACTTCGATCTCGCTGTGCTGCGTTCCACCTGGGACTACGTCGATCGGATCGGCGAGTTCCTCGCCTGGACGGATCGTTGTGCGTTGCAGACGCGACTGGTGAACCCGCCGGAGGTGATTCGCTGGAACACGGACAAGCACTACCTGCTGGAGCTCGCCGGCCGCGGCGTCCCGGTGGTGCCGACGACTTTCGTCGAGCCCGGCACCGAGGCCGCCGGGGCGCTCGATGCCTTTCTCGAAGGCGGCGATGCCTCGATGAGCGTGGGAGTCTCCGGCCCGTTCGCAGAGTTCGTCGTGAAGCCCGCGGTGGGCGCGGGCTCGAAGGACACTGCGCGTTACCGGCGCGCCGAGCGGCACGTGCGCTTGCGCACCTGGGGTCACTGCTGGCCGCGCGCCGCAGCGCGATGCTGCAACCCTACCTCGAAGCCGTGGACGCACACGGGGAGACCGCGGTCATCTACCTCGGGGGCCGCTTCAGTCACGCGATCCGCAAGGGTCCGCTGCTCGCGCTCGATGCCGGGCTGGTGGAAGGCCTGTTCGCGCCTGAGGAAATCACGCCGCGCGAGCCTGAGCCTGCCGAGCACGCCGTCGCCACCGCGGCCTACGGGGCCTTGCCTTTCGAGGCGCCGGTTTACGCACGCATCGACCTGGTCCGGGATGCCCGGGGTGCTCCGCGGGTGCTCGAGCTGGAACTGGCGGAGCCGTCGCTGTTCTTCACGCATGCACCGGATTCCGCGCGCCGATTCGCCGACGCGCTGCTCGCCTTGCAGGCAACAGGGGCTGGAGCGACCCGATGAAGTGGCGCCGACGCTTCGGGCCGGGCTTCCTGGTGGCGGCTGCATTCATCGGGCCGGGCACCGTCACGACGGCGAGTCTCGCGGGCGCACGGCAGGGCTACACGCTCGCCTGGGCCATCGTCGCGGCGGTCCTCGCCACACTGGTGCTGCAGGAGATGGCGGCGCGGCTCGGGTCGGTGGGCCGGATGGGTCTAGGCGAGGCGCTTCGTGCGAGCTTTCCGGCGGCCTGGCTGCGCGCGGCCGCGATCGGCCTCGCACTCGTCGCGATTACGTTCGGGAATGCAGCGTACCAGGCGGGCAACCTGACCGGCGCGGCGCTGGGGTTGGAATCGCTGGCTGGCGGTTCGCGCGCCGGCTGGGCGCTCGCATGCGCCGCCGCCGCGGTGCTGCTGCTCGGCAGCGGCATCTACCGGGTCGTCGAAGTGGCGCTGATCGCGCTGGTGGGACTGATGAGCTTCGTATTCGTCGCGACGGCGCTGCTGATCAGGCCGGATCCGGCTGAGCTCGCGGCCGCGATACTTCATCCACGCGTCCCGGAAGGATCGGGGCTGCTGGTGCTCGCGCTGGTCGGGACGACCGTGGTGCCCTACAACCTGTTCCTGCACGCCGCGGCGGTGCGCGAGAAATGGCGTGATCGCGACTCTTCCGAGGCGCTGGGCGAGGCTCGGCGGGACAGCCTGGCTGCCGTGACGCTCGGCGGTCTTGTGACGCTTGCGATCCTGCTCACGGCCGTGCCGCTGCATCTCGCCTCGCTGGACGTCGAGGGAGTCGGGGACATGGCGCGTCAACTGGAGCCGCTGCTCGGCACTGCGGCGCGCTGGCTCTTCGCGCTGGGACTGTTCGCGGCCGGGCTCACCTCGGCGATCACTGCGCCGCTGGCTGCCGCCTGGGCCACGAGCGGGTTGCTGGGCTGGCAGACGGACATGAAGAGCCTGCGTTTTCGTATGGTCTGGATGGTCATCATCGCGGTCGGGGCTTTCTTCGCCATCAGTGGCAGCCGGCCGCTGCAGGCGATATTGCTCGCCCAGGCGGCGAACGGGTTGCTGTTGCCCGTCATCGCCGGGTTCCTGCTCTGGGTCATGAACCGGCCCGAGGTGGTGGGATCCGCAGTCAACCGCTGGCGTTCCAATCTGGCCGGGGCGATCGTCGTGTTGTTCGCCACTGTGCTGGGCCTGTCGGGCATCTACCGCGCGCTTGGTTGAGCTTCGTCCCCGGCACGTATGATGCCGTGAACTCACGGGCCCTCGCGCAGCCGGAGTCCCCGAAATGCACCAGTTTTTCGTCGCCCTCGGCCTGGCGGCTGCCGCGCTGCCCGCGGCCGTCGCCAGGCCGTGCGCCAGCGATACAAGGACGGCTCCGACGTGATCAAGATCACCGCGACCGGCGGTGTTCTGAGCTATGCGAAGAGTGGCGATGCGCCGCAGTTCACGCCGGACGAGGTCAAGGCCGTCGTGGAGACCGCGCGCGACTACGGCTACACCGTTGCGGCACACGCCCATGGCAAGGAAGGCATGAAGCGGGCCGTGGAGGCTGGCGTGACCTCGATCGAGCACGGTACCTACATGGACGAGGAGATCTTTGCGCTGATGAAAGAGCATGGCACCTGGTACGTGCCGACGATCACGGCCGGCAAGTTCGTCGCCGAGAAGGCCCGGGAGCCGGGGTATTTTCCGGAGATCGTCCGCCCCAAGGCGCTGCGGATCGGTGCCAGGATCTCCGAGACGTTCGCTGCTGCCTACAAGGCTGGCGTCAAGATCGCGTTCGGCACCGACATGGGCGTCGGCCCGCATGGCGACAACGCGCTCGAGTTCGGCTACATGGTCGAGGCGGGAATGCCGGCGGCCGAGGCGCTTCAGGCAGCGACCTATCACGCCGCGGAAGTCCTGGTGGCATCGGATCTCGGGCAGCTGCAGCCGGGATTCCGCGCCGACGTGGTCGCAGTGCCCGGCAACCCGCTCACCGACATCTCGCTCACGCGGACGGTCAGCTTCGTAATGAAGGGCGGCGCGATCTACCGCCGGCCTTGAGCTCGAGACCCAGGCTCTGGCAGTTATGTCCAATCGGCCCCCGGGGCCCCGGCTGGAGGTACATGCTCCGGCCCGCCGGTCGCCGGTACCAAGCAGAACCTCGAGGAGTGGCCGTGACATCCGCGTCGTCCAGAATGAAGGCCAGCCTCGTGCTGGTGATTCTCCTGTCGCTTTCCCTCTCTGGGCATGCGAGTGACGGGCTGCCCGATATGCAGCGCGAGTACCCTGCAGTTGCGGGCTACTACGAGTTCTTCGTCTACCTGCCCGCGGGTGATGACCCGGTGGTCGCCTATGCCGAGGAGTCCTGCACCGCGACGCTCGTCTCGGAGCGCGTCCTGCTCACGGCCGCGCACTGCACGGCATTCAATTACACCGAGGACATCGGCGTTGCGGGATATTCGAGCGAAGTGTGGGTGAGCTTCGAGACGATCGCGACGACGAACGACTTTCGTTGTTTCCTGCGTGATTCGGGGGCCCGTTATTCCGAGTATCTCGTCGATGAATATGCCTGTGACGACGCAGCAAGAAGCGACCCTTCGCCGGTATTCCGTCCCGTCGCGGTGGCGGGGCGGCAGGATGGCGTGTCGATCGCGCACGGGTTCACGCACCCAGCCTATCTGCGCCCGACGCTGCGCCGGGACGGGCGGGCCGAGCGCGCCGAGCACAACCTGCAGAATGCTGCCGACGTCGGGACGCTGATCCTCGCGGAGCCGTGGTCACAACATCCACCGCTGCCGGCGCCGATGCGGATCAGGGATGTCGGCGAACTGGACTCGATCGACCTGGTCGGCACGCCTGCGGTCAGCGTCGGCTACGGGCTCAACTGGGGCAAGACCTTCGGCTCTCGACCCAGCCCCGGTCTCGGGCCGATGAGCGACCTCGGCGGCGGCAGCGGCGTGCGCCGCATTGCACGTCTCGGTCCGATCGAGGTGGTCAAGACCAACACGTTCTGGCCGCGGCAGAGCGTGAAGAAGGGTGACAACACGGTCTGCTTTGGGGACTCCGGTTCGCCGCTCTTCCTCGAGCGGGAAGGCGCGGTGGAGCCCGTCATCTCCGCGGTGCTCTCCGGCGCGACCAACTGGTGCCAGGGTTCGAAGGACCCCTATTACCGCATCGACCAGCAGCTCGCGCAGGACTTCATCCAGTGCGTCATCGCGCACCAGGATGACGTCGCGATGGCTTGTCGGCAGTGCTCCGCGGAGAACTACTTCGGCCTGTGCGAGGAACTGTAGGGGTCCCGCCGATCCGGGAATCTGGTAGGGTCCCGGCTCCGTCCTTGCTGGAGCCTGTCATGCGCATCGTGACCCTCGCCGTGTTCTTCGCGGCTTCGCTGCTGCTCGGCGCATGCGGCAAGCGGCCGGCGCCCGAACCCACGGTGGCCTCACCGCCGGCGGCCGCGGAGACCCGGTCAGCCAGCTGGCCGGCCTTCGTCGAGGAGTTCGTCGCGGACTGGCTCGAGGCGCATCCGGTGATGGCCTTCTCTGCAGGCCGCCGCGAGTACGCGGGCCGCTTCCCGGACTGGAGTCGTGCAGGACTCGAGGCCGAGGTGCGCCGGCTGAAGGCGGTGGCGGAGCGGGCGCGCGGTTTTGACGAGTCGGCGCTCAGCGACTCCGAGCGTTTCGAGCGGGAATACCTGCTCGCGGTCGTCGACCGCAACCTGTTCTGGCTCGAGCGCGCCGAGTGGCCCTATCGCAACCCGACCTTCTATTTCGACTGGGGCCTGGATTTCCTCTCTCCGGATCCCTACCTGACCAAGCCCTATGCGCCACTCGACGAGCGCCTGCGCGATTTCACCGCGTGGCTCGATGGGTTGCCTGCCGCCGCTGGCCAGATCCGCGCCAACCTTCGTACGCCGATGCCGAGCAACTGGGTGGAGGAGGGGGTTTCGTCTTTCGGCGGAATGGCTACCTTCCTGCGTGACGACGCCGCGAAGGTCTTTGCAGAGGTCGAGGACGCCGCGCTGCAGGCGGCTTTCAGCGAGGCCAATGCGAGGGCAGTAGCGGCGCTCGAGGAGCTTGCCGGCTGGATGGAGTCGCTGCGCGAGTCGGCGACGGACGGCTATGCGCTCGGCCCCGAGCTGTTCGCCGAGATGCTCAAGCGCACCGAGGGCGTAGAGGTACCGCTAGAGCGTCTCGCTGCCGTCGGGCGCGCGGACCTGGAGCGCAACCTTGCGGCCCTGGATCAGGCCTGTCGCGAGTTCGCGCCTGGCGAGGACCGAGCCGGCTGCATTGCGAAGATGAATGCCAACCGCCCGGAAGGCGGCGCCGTGGCGACCGCGCGCCGGCAGCTCGACGTGCTGAAGGCTTTCGTCGTCGAGCAGGAACTGGTCAGCATTCCCGCCGACGACCCCGTCTACGTGGACGAGGCGCCACCCTACCAGGCAACGAATTTCGCCTACATCATGACCGCGGGGCCGTACGACGTCGGCATGCCCTCGACCTATTACATCGCACCGCCCGATCCGAGCTGGCCGGTCGAGGAGCAGCTCGCGTACACGCCGGGCGTGGCCGACCTGATGTCCACCTCGGCGCACGAGGTGTGGCCCGGACATTTCCTGCAGTTCCTGCACTCCAACCGCGCGCAGAGTGCCGTCGGCCGGCTGTTCGTCGGCTACGCCTTTGCGGAGGGCTGGGCGCATTACGCCGAGGAGATGATGTGGGAGGCGGGGCTCTCGGGTGACCTGCCGGGCGGGTCGGCAGAGTTCCGGATCGGCCAGATCAACAAGGCCCTGTACCGCAACGCGCGCTTCATCTGCGCGCTGGGCCTGCACACGCAGGGCATGAGCGTCGAAGAATGCGAGCAGCTGTTCCGCGAGCAGGCATTCCAGGATCCGGGCAACGCGCGACAGCAGGCGGCACGTGGCACCTACGATCCCGGCTACCTGAACTACACGCTAGGCAAGCTGATGATCCGCAAGCTGCGCGAGGACTGGACGGCCGAGCGTGGCGGCCGCGAGGCCTGGGGTGCGTTCCACGACGCGTTCCTGTCCTACGGCGGGCCACCAATCCCGATGCTTCGCCGCGAGATGCTGGGCGATCAGGCCGGACCCGCGCTGTAGACCGCACCTGTGGTCAGTAGATCAGCGTAATCAGCGCGAAGCTGACGATGCCTACCAGGACCGCGGAGAACAGGCCGACCGCGAGCGGCTTCAAGCCGATGGCGCGCAGGCCCTTGACGCTCGTGCCGAGGCCCACCGCAGCCATTGCGATGGCCAGGCAGTAGGTCGCGATCTTCTTCGTGAAGGAGACGATTTCCTTCCACTGCGACGGGTCCAGGAAGCCGAAGGGCCGATCGCCCATGTCGCCGACCGTTCGCAGCAGGCTCATTGCCGCGAAGCCGAGCACGAACAGCGGGATCATCGTGTACCACTTGGGCGCCTGCCCGCCCTCGCTCGACCTGCGGTGGTACAGCACCGCCATCAGCGGGATCACCAGCAGCATGCTCAGGTTGCGCACGAGCTTCGTGACCGTCGCGACGTCGAGGGCCTTCGGGTCGTTGAAGTTCTGCTGGTAGACGAGCCCGGCGCCCGCCACCTGCGCGGTCTCATGGACCGCGGTGCCGAGGAACATGCCGGACTTGAAGCTGTCGGCTGCGAAGACCGAGTGCGCGATGAACGGATAGGCGAGCATCGCCACCACGCCGAAAAGCGTGATACAGGCCACGGCATAGCTCGTTTCGTCCTCGTGGGCGCCGATCGTCGGCGAGGTTGCGACGATGGCCGTTGCGCCGCAGATGCTGGTCCCGACCGCGATCAGCGTACCGAGCCGTTCCGTGAGTCCGACGCGCTTGCTCACGTAGGTGACGATGCCGAGCGCAGCGAGCACCGTGCCTATGATGATGGGCAGGCTCTTCAGGCCGATCGCCCCCGCCTCGACGATGCTGAGCCGGATGCCGAGCAGCACGATGCCGAGCCTGAGGATCCGCACGACCGAGAACTTGATTCCGGGTCGCAGGACCTCCGGCAGCTTGAACAGGTTGTTGACCAGAATGCCGAGCAGGATCGCCATCATGATGCCGCTGATCGCGCCCTTCTGCAGACCCAGCGCAGGCGCGATGATCTCGGCGAGGTATTCGCCCGCGAGCGCGAGCGCGAGGGCCAGCAGGAATCCCCAGATGACGTTCATTGCTAATGTCCCGTGAGTCTTTGGTCGTTTGAAACGACGACGATCGTCGCCGGGTCGTGGAGTGGTCGGCGGGAGCGGGATCGCTTCCCGCCGACCCAGTGCATCAGCGCTTCCAGCTGTAACCGATCTCGAGCTCGAACTGCTTCATCTTGAGCTCGACGGTCTGCGTCGGATCGAAGTTCTGCGGACCGCGGATCTTCTCCTCCGGCGCGTACATGAACGAGACGTTCCACTCGTTGCCGCTCGGCTGCGCCTTCGTGAAACCGACAGTCCAGTGGTCCTCCATGACGCCGGGTGCGAGGATGTTGAACGTCATCTGGTCCTTCTGGATCGGCTGGTCCGTCGTGCTGTAGCCGAAACGCAGCGTCCAGTCGTCGCTCAAGTCCCAGGCTGCGCCGAACTTGTAGACCGTCATGTCGTCCCAGCCGAAGCCCGCGCCCTTGTTGCCGCCGAGGCAGTACTCGACGTTCACCTGGCAGGTGCCCTCAGTCAGCCCTTCGATGCCGTTGCTCACGGCCGGGACGTCGCTGTACTTGACCTCCTGGTAGTCGAACATCAGCGCCAGGTTGTCCATCGGACGGAACGCGACTCCAATGGTCCAGGTCGAGGGCATATCGAAACCGCCGCCTTCGGCGAACAGGTCCGAGTAGTCGCTGAAGTCGGACATCGACATCTTGGTCGTGTAGGCGGCGGCGAGGCTGAACATCTCGACCGGCGTCCACTGGAAGCCGATCGTGCCGCCGTAGCCGTAGGACATGTCGTGACCATTGTCCGACAGGTTCCTCGGCATCGCAGGCATGCCCGTTTCCATCATGCTCTTCATGAAGGTCTTCGTGAACGGCGCGAAGTTGCCCACGCCGCGCGCCTCGAAGCGCTGCATCGCGAAGATCGCCGAGACGCCGAGCGAAAACTGGTCCGTGAACCTGCGCGCGTAGCTCAGGTTCAGGAAGCCCTGCATCAGGTCCACGCCGGCCGTGCCGTCGCCGAACGTGCCAGGCAGCGTGACGGCGCCTTCAGAGCCCGGCCCGCCGAAAAACGGATCGTAGGTGACCGTGCCGCCCTCCCACTTCGTATTCATGCCGCCGCGGCCGTAGAAGGCGAGGGCGATGTGGTCGGCGTCGCTGAGCGACCACTTGGCACCGACATACGGCACGAAGAACAGCTCGTTCTTGCTGCTCTCGTTGTTCGGGCCGATGGTCAGCAGGCACTGACCCGGCGCAAAGCAGGCACCCGGTGCCTGGCTCGGCGTGGTCCTGTAGTCCCGCATCGGGCTGAAGAAACCAAGCCCGGCATCGAGGCTGTCGTCGACGTAGGCCATGCCGGCCGGGTTCGTCGCGAGCACCAGCAGCTCGTCCGGATTGGCGCTGCCTGCGCCGGCCTGGGCCTTCATCTTCGTGCCCAGCCCGTGCGTGTAATAGCCGTTAGTCGCCGATGCGCTGCCCGTCGCGAGCGCCAGGGCCACTCCCAGGCCGAGGATCGTCCGCCCAGTCTTCCCGTACATAAAGCCCCCAATAGCCACGTTGCGGCCCGGCAACAGATGAATTAGATGGTTCTGAATTATCCGCCCGGCCTCGAAAGCGGCGCCTCCGGATTTGCCGAAAGCGGCACGCGGAACGACGACCGTTGCCGCAAAGCAACGGTCGTCCCAAGCCCACGCATGAGATTCAGGCCTTGCGCTTCAGCACGAAGCGGAAGACGTTGCCTTCCTGGGTCGACTCGAGCAGCTCGTGCCCGGTCGTCCGGCTGAAGGCCTGGAAGTCCTTGACCGCGCCGGGATCGGTGGCGAGCACCTCCAGCGTGGCGCCCGCCGGCAGGGCCGTGATGGCCTTCTTGGCCTTCAGGATCGGAAGCGGGCAGTTCAAGCCCTTCGCGTCGAGAGTCTGGTCAGCCATGCTCGCCTCTCAGATGAAAAGGTTGATGTCAGATTGCGTCGCGACTTCGATGTAGGTCGCGGCACCTCCCAGCTCTATGCCGGGGATCATGTCGTCGAGCGTGTACTCGAACAGGTCCATCGTCATCTGGCAGGCGATCATCCGCACGTCGGATTCCAGTGCCAGCTCGCGGAGCTCGGGGATCGAGGCCACGCCCTTCTTCTTCATCATGTCCTTCATCATCACCGTCGCGCCCGAATCCACGAACGGGATCATCGACATGAAGTTCGGCATGCCCATGTGCATGCCTGCCATCGGCATCTTCATCGCCGGGTTGCCGAGCGGCGTCATTTTCAGGTCGAGATCCTTGAGCAGCAGCGACAGGCCGTAGAACGTGAAGAAAAGCGTCACGTTGAGCCCCATTGCCGCGGCGGTCGTGGAGAGAATGAACGGAGGGTAGGCCCAGTCGAGCGACCCCTTCGTGACGATGATGGACATGCTCTTTTCGCCGGAATCGTCGGTCATGTTCGAGACCCCCTCTGTCTCGCGGTCGCTCGGATCGCCGGGAAATTAACAGAGAACTCTTTATTAGAAAAGTCGAATAAATTACGCTCGCGTAGTGGTGAATACGAGGCATTCGCAGCACGTTTTGCCGCAGCGCAGCAGCGGCCGGCTGGTCTCGCGCGGCGCACGGCCGGTGTTCGTAGGCAGCGGGTTCTGCAGGCGGCCGGGTTTCGGGCGGCAACACCCGCTGTCCATTCCACGGGTGGGAACAGTGCTCGAGCTCTGCAAGCTGCTCGGCTGGCTGCCGGACGCCCGGTACCGCGAGAGTCCCGTCGCGAGCGTCGCCGAGTTGTGCGAGTTCCACGACGCGGGCTACGTCGAGTCGCTGTCACGCTGCGTCGCCTCGGGCGAGGTGGATCGCGGCAGCCGCGAGCGCTACGGCTTCGGCACGCTCGAGAACCCCATCTTCGAGACGCTGTTCGAGCGCGCGGCGACGCAGGTCGGCGGGTCGCTGCTCGCCGCCGAGCTCGCGCTCGAGGGGCGCATCGTGTTTCACCCGGCCGGCGGCACGCACCACGGCCGGCCCGATCGTGCAAGCGGCTTCTGCTATTTCAACGACCCGGTGTTCGCGATCCGCAGGTTGATCGAACGCGGCCTCGACCGGGTCCTCTACGTCGACCTCGACGCGCACCACGGCGACGGGGTGCAGGATGCGTTCCTCGAGGAGCCGCGCGTGCGCTTCGTCTCGATCCACGAGGCCGGGCGCTGGCCGTACACCGGAGCGGCGGAGGACCGCGGGGCGGGCTACGCGCTCAACCTGCCCGTACCGGCGGGCTTCAACGACAGTGAGCTCGAGTTCCTGCTGGACGAGCTGGTGCTGCCACTGGCGGAGGATTTCGCGCCCGGGGCGGTGGTGATCACCTGCGGCACCGACGCGCTGGCGGGGGATCCACTTTCGCGGCTCGCGCTGTCGAACGTCGCATTGTGGAACGCGGTTGAGCGGCTCGCGGCGCTGGCCGGACCGGTCGTCGTGCTGGGCGGCGGGGGGTACAACCCCTGGACGCTGGCGCGATGCTGGACCGGGCTCTGGGGTCGGCTCTGCGGTCGGAAAGTCCCGGTGGCGCTGCCGGAGAGCGCGAAGGTAGTCTTGCAGGGCCTGGACTGCGACCTCGTCGATGACGAGGACGTGGAGGCAGCCTGGCTCACGACGCTGATCGACCGGCCGCGGCCGGGACCCGTGCGGGAGCCGGTACTTGCGCTTGCGGCGCTCGTGGCAAAGGGGAGGTCTTCGCATGCCATGGCTTGAATCCATCCAGAGCATCGAGGAGTACGAGGACGTCGTTCTCGATGGAGAGCTGGTTGCAGCGTTCGAGGCGCAGGCATCCGCGCTGCCACCGCGGCCGATCCGATTCTCGACGCCCACGTTCAAGGACTACGCGAGCACCGAGCTCAAGGGCTGCACGAGGAACAGCTTTCCTTCGTTCTCGATCACGGCGGGCGCCTGCGGGCTGAACTGCGATCACTGCCGCGCCGAGATCCTCAAGCCGATGATCGCCGCGACCTCGCCCGCGATGCTGGACCAGAAGGTGCGTCACCTGGTCGCAACCCAGGGCCTGCAGGGCTTCCTGCTCTCCGGCGGGTCGAACCGGCGCAACGAGATTCCCTACGAACGCTTTTACCCGGTGGTCGAAAGGCTGAAGCGGGATTTCCCCCACCTGAGCATCGCCATACACACCGCGCTCACCGACGAGGCCGGCGCGCGGGCGATGGAGGCGGCCGGCGTGGACACGGCGATGATGGACGTGATCGGCGCCGAGCAGACGATCCGGGACGTCTACCACCTCGACCGGCCGGTCGAGGACTTCGAATCGACGCTGGCAGCGCTGTGCTCGACCTCGATGAAGGTGAGCCCGCACATAGTGATCGGCCTGCATTACGGGCGGATCCTCGGTGAGCAGAGCGCGCTCGACATCGTGAGCCGCCACCCGGTGCACGCGCTGGTGCTGGTGGTCGTGATGCCGTTCTACGCACAGCCCGGACTCTACGAGGTCCCGGATGCGCACGAGGTCGGGCGTGTGTTCGGCGAGGCGCGACGACGGCTGCCGGGCCGGCAGGTGCTGCTCGGTTGCGCGCGGCCCCCCGGCCTGCACAAGCGGCTGGTGGATGCCTACGCGGTGATGGCGGGCCTGGACGGGATCGCTTTCCCAGCCGACGGGGTGGTCGCGGTCGCGCGAGCGACGGGACGTCCTTTCCACCAGGAGCACGCCTGCTGCTCGATCAAGCTCGGCGCTGCCGGGGCGTCGACGACCAGCAGCTGCGCGGCCTGAGCCGGGCTGCGAAAGCCACGAGGAGCCGAAGATGAGCTGTATCAAGCAAGGCGCCGAGGCCGAGGGCGGGATGCCCGGCAGCGACCGCGAATGGAACGCCTACGGACGGATGCAGCCGCGCCCGCCGGAGCGGACCCCCGTCGATGCCCGCAACGGCAGACGGGTCAAGGATGCGCGGGTGCCGCCGCAGGGCGTGTACCTGCCGAACAACAACCGGCTCACGCCCGAGATGCGCTCGCCGGAGTACGTGCAGATGTCCACTGCCGCGGCGATCACGCTGGGGGTGATGCCGGGCAGGATGCATCGCTGCGGCTGCACGCGCTGCCTGAACCTGCTGCTCACGTACCCGGAAGGCTGCAGGGCCAACTGCGCCTACTGCGGGCTCGCGCGGCACCGCGAGGCCGACCGGGACTACGCGGACCGCAACTTCATCCGCGTGGACTGGCCGGCCGTGCCGATGCACGAGATCGCGGACATCGTCGCCCGCGACGGCGAGCGCAGTCCTTTCCACCGCATGTGCATCTCGATGATCACTCACCCGCGATCGGACGAGGACACTGTCGAGGTGCTCAAGACCTGGACCGCGCGGGTCGATCCCGCGACGATACCGGTTTCGATCCTCTCGAATCCGACGACGATGAGCCGGGAGGACGTCGTTCGACTGAAGGACTTGGGCGCCGACATCTTCACCGTGGCGCTGGATGCGGCCACGCCTGCGATCTTCGAGCGCACCCGCGGCAAGGGCGTGCAGTCGCCGCACCGCTGGGACAGGTACTGGGAGGTGCTGCTGCACGCCCGCGACGTCTTCGGGCCGCAGAAATTCGGTGCGCACATCATCGTCGGCATGGGCGAGAGCGAGTACGAGCTGCTGTCGCTGGTCCAGCAGCTGGTGGACCTCGGCGGCCACAGCCACCTGTTCTGTTTCTTTCCGGAACAGGGTTCGCTGATGGACCATCTGCCGGCCACGCCGCGCGACCAGTGGCGCAGGGTGCAGCTGGCGCGCTACCTGATCGACTACGCGGGCGTAAGGATTGAGCAGATGAGCTTCGATGCCGAGGGGCGCGTCGAAGGGTACGGGCTCGGCGCGGCGGAACTCGAGGACGTGGTGGGCAAGGGCACCGCGTTCCGTACCTCGGGCTGCCCAGGCAAGTTCCAGGACGACATATCGGCCTGCGACCGGCCCTACGGCGATTCGCCTCCCAGCGACATAGCAAGCTTCCCGTTCAAGCCCAACAAGCAGGACCTCCGCAAGATCCGCAGGCAGCTGAAGATCCCGGTCGTGCAGGGCTGAACGGATGACGGGCAGCTTCCGGGTCGTCGATACCGGCATACGCGAGGGTCGCTTCAACATCGCGCTGGACCAGGCGATGATCGACATGCACCAGGCTGGACAGATCCCGGACACGCTGCGATTCATCCGTTTTCCGCCCACGGCACTGATCGGGCGCCACCAGGCCCTGAGCCAGGAGATCGATGTCGCCCACTGCCGAAGGAACGGCATCGGGATCGTGCGGCGCATCACCGGCGGCGGCGCGATTTACCTCGACGAGGGTCAGCTCGGCTGGGGCCTCACCTTTCGCCGCGGCGCGCTGGGAGTCACCTCGCTGGCGGACGTCGCGCGCGAGATCTGCGAGACGGTGGCGGCCGGGCTGCGGCAGCTTGGTGTCGAGGCCCGCTATCGCCCGCGCAACGACGTCGAGGTCGACGGCCGGAAGATCAGCGGCACGGGCGGGTTTTTCGACGGCGACACGCTGATCTACCAGGGCACGGTGCTGGTGGACATGGACCCGGCGGCGATGGTGGCCGCGCTACGCGTGCCGCGGGCCAAGCTCGAGAAACGCCAGCTCGATTCGGCCGCCCAGCGGGTCGTGACGCTGCGCGAGCTGCTGGGCTCCCGGACCCCGGGGCTGCCCGAGATCCAGCAGGCCCTGCTGGAGGCCTTCGCCGCGCGCTTCGGAGTCGACTGGCAGAGCGCCGAGCTCACCGCGGAGGAGGAGGAACTCGCTTCGCGGCGCCACCGAGAGGAAATCGGCAGCGACGAATTCGTGGCCGAGATCGACGATCCTGCCGCGCAGAGCGACTTCGCAGTCGGGAGCCACAGCGGGCCGGGCGGGACGATCACCAGCTACCTGCGCCTGGAAGGTCCCGCGCGACGACGGATCGGCCAGCTGCTGATCACCGGGGACTTCTTCGTCGCGCCGCCCCGCGTGGTACTCGACCTGGAGGCCGCGCTGCGGCGGGTCGAGCTCGCTGAACTCGGTGCGGCGATCCAGCGGTTCTTCGACGGCCGGGAACTCAGCGCGATCACCGTCGCGCCTGAGGACTTCCGCCGCTCGATCCAGGCCGCTGCCGACCAGGCGACGGTGGCGTGCCAGTCGTGAAGTCGCTCGCGGTCATCCAGCACACCTCGGCCGAGTACCTGGGCCTGATCGAGGACCACCTCGAGGGGCGGCACATCCGGTTCCTGTATTCGCGGCCCTTCACCGCGGGCGGACGGCTGCCCTCACCCCAGAGCCTCGGCGACGGGCTGGTCGTGCTCGGCGGCGGTCCCTGGGGCAGCGCCGGAACGCGCGACGTGCCGACGCTCGAGAGGGAAGTGGCGCTGACGCGACACGCGCTGGAGGCCGGACTGCCCGTGCTCGGCATCGGCCTCGGCGCGCAGGTCCTCGCACTGGCCTCGGGAGGCGGCACGGTGGCCGCGCCGCTCGAGTTCACGGTCGCCGAGGCAGTGCGCACGCATGCCGATGCGCTGGCCGGCTATCTGCCGGAGCGTTATCCGCTCGTGACCTATGGACGCGACCGACCGGAGCCGCCCGCCGATGCCGAAGTTCTGGCGCGCGATGCCGAGGGTCGGCCCGTGCTGTTCCAGGTCGGAGAGCGCGCGCTCGGCTTCACGGGACACCCGGGCACGAAGCCCGCGATCATCGAGGACCTGATCATGGAGTTCGACGAGGCGCCGCCCGATGCAGGGCCGACGCTCGAGCGGTTCCGGGCGGTCCGGCCGGCGCTGGAGGACGCGCTGGTGCCGATCATGACCGGTGTCGTGCGCCAATTGCGGCTGATGGAATGAACAGACGAGCAAGCACGTATTGTCCTTGTCAGCGAAGCCGAGCTACATTAGGGTTCGCTAATGCATCGCAGTGCGATTTCGTGCTGCGATGCACAATCGCGCAACGGAGCAAATCAAGATGGCTGACAAGCTGATCATCGTCATGGCGAACACCGATCCTCGCAATGGCGAGGAACTCGGTGCACCGATCTTCCAGGCGACCGTCGCGGCGGCGATGGAATACGAAGTGGACGTGATATGCACCGCGACCTCGGGCCGCCTGATGCGCAAGGGCGTCGCCGAGAAGCTGTTCGTCAAGGAGGGCTCGCCGAAGAGCGTCTATGATTTCATCAAGGACGCGCACGAAGCCGGCGTAAAGTTCTTCTGCTGCTCGCCGAACCTGGACCTGTTCGACATGAGCAAGGACGACCTGATCCCGGAGTGCTCCGGCATCGTCGGCGGCGCGCACCTGATCGAGGAAGTGATGGAAGGGGACTGCAAGGTCCTGACCTACTGAACGACTGCAGGGCCGTCGTGACGGTCCGGGGGGACGAATGGAACACGCTGCAACCCGTGTGCAGGAATACATCGGAGACCCGGTGTCCGATGCGCCGCCGGTCAGCCGCGAGAAGCTCGAGGCGATCTTCGCCGACATCCAGTCGGACATGCGCTACGACCACGAGCTGAACGGCTGCCTCAACTGCGGCATCTGCACCGCCACCTGCCCGTCGGCCCACTACTACGACTACAGCCCGCGCGAGATCGTGCAGCTGCTGTGGACCGAGAATCTCGAGGGCATCTACGACGCCATGCAGGAGAAGATCTGGGCCTGCGCCCAGTGCTACACCTGCGCGGCGCGTTGTCCGTTCCGCAATTCGCCCGGCGGGCTCGTGATGCTGATGCGCGAAGTCGCGATCAAGCACGGCATGGAGTCGGCGAAGAACGTGCTGCGACCGTTCAGCCGCGTGATGCTGAAGCTGATCTCGACCGGCAACCAGCTCTCGCCCGACATGATCAGCAAGGACGGCTTCCCTGACTGGGGCCCGAACATATCGAAGGTGGACGCCCCGCTGGAGGTGTTGCGCAAGGCGATCCCGGTGCCGACGCTGCACACGACCAAGACGGCCTGGGAAGTCAACCTGAAGACGTCGGTGGAGCTCTACACGATCTGGGAAGAGACCGGCGTGCTGGCGAGCCTGAAGACCATCGACACGAACCTCCATGACGTCATCGAGGACATCATGGACGAGAAACGCGACGAGCTCGAAGAGTGGCTCGAGGAACAGGAGGAGGACTGACCCATGGCGAACGAAGGCAAGACCCCGGGTGATCGTTTCACGGGCCACGGGCCCGAGTGGCGCGACGCGAACCTGAGCCGCGAGGATGCGACCACCGCGACCGTCTGGGTCGAGCAGGTCATCAACAAGCGCTCGATGCTGACGCAGAAGGACCGCGTCGAGGACGTGCGGGACATCATGTGGCAGCTCGAGAAGGATGGCGAGATCGTCGTCCACCGGGTGACCGAGGACCACAAGCCCGTGATGGTCAAGACGCTGTACGGCTGGGACAAGAAGATCCCGACCACGCGTCTGTGGCATCACAAGTCCTGCGGCCAGTGCGGCAACATCCCCGGCTACCCGGCGTCGCTGCTGTGGATCATGAACCAGCACGACATCGAGTATCTCGACGAGACCGACCAGACCTCCTGCACGGCCTGGAACTACCACGGCAGCGGCATCGGCAACATCGAGAGCCTCGCGGCCGTGTTCCTCAGGAACTTCCACCAGGCCTACGTCTCGGCCAAGGCGCAGGGCCTGCCCGAGAGCTACTACTACCCGCTGGTGCACTGCGGCACGTCTTTCGGAAACTACAAGGAAGTGCGCGGCTACCTGCTGCACTCGGCCAAGCTACGCGAGAGCGTCAAGAAGATCCTCGCCAAGCTCGGCCGGCTGGTGGACGGCAAGCTGCTGATCCCGGAGGAAGTCGTGCACTACTCCGAGTGGCTGCACGTGATGCGCGAGCGGATCGCCGAGCGGCAGGTCATCGACTGCAGCCACGTGCGCGCGACGATCCATCCTGCCTGCCACGTCTACAAGATGGTGCCGGAGGACGCGATCTACGATGACAAGATCCTGGAGGGGAACCGCGTCGCGGTTTCGACCGGCATCATGCAGGCGCTCGGCGCCCAGGTGATCGACTACAAGACCTGGTACGACTGCTGCGGCTTCGGCTTCCGCCACATCATCTCCGAGCGCGAGTTCACGCGGTCCTTCGCGATCGACCGCAAGATCCGCGTCGCCCAGGAGGAGGCGCGTGCCGACGTGATGATCGGCCACGACACCGGCTGCATCACGACGCTCGACAAGAACCAGTGGATCGGCAAGGCCGCGGGCAAGCCCGTGGATCTCCCGGTGCTCGCCGACGCACAGTTCGCCGCGCTGGTATGCGGCGCCCATCCGTACAAGATCGTCCAGTCCCACTGGCACGCCTCGTCGACCGAGAAGCTGTTCGACAAGCTCGGCATCGACTGGCAGGCCAAGAAGGCGGAGTTCGAGGCGTACCTCAAGGAGGTCGCCGCGGGCAAGTTCGAAACCCTCTACGACCCGCGCCGCATGATTACCTCAGGGCCGGGCTACAAGCGGATCGAAGCAGCAAAATGAGCAAGCCAATCCTGATCGTCGGGGGCGGGCCAGCGGGCCTCGCGGCCGCGCATGCGCTCGCGTGTGTAGGGCAGAAGAGCGTCCTGGTGGAGAAGGTCGACCGCCTCGGGGGCGCGCCGATCCTCTCCGGCTACGCGAAGCTCGTGCCCTCGGGCGAGTGGGCCAGGGACGCGATCGGCGGCATGGTCGATCGCGTGACCGGCAACGGGCTGGTCGAGGTGCACACAGGCACTCAGGTGACGGAGTTCTCGGGTACGCCGGGCGCCTTCTCGGCCCGGCTGGCCGACGGGCGTTCCGTCGAAGCCGCGGCCGCGATTCTCACGACCGGCTTCACGCACTTCGATTCGGTGAACAAGCCCGAGTGGGGCTTCGGCACCTTCCCCGACGTGGTCACGACCACCCAGGTGGAGCAGATGATCTCCTCGGGCAAGGGCGTGCGCTGTCCCTCGGACGGGCGCAAGCCGAAGCGCGTCGCGATCCTGCTCTGCGTCGGCTCGCGCGACCGGCAGATCGGGCGGGAATGGTGCTCGAAGATCTGCTGCACCGTCAGCGCAAACATGGCGATGGAGATCCGCGAGGAGCTGCCGGATTGCCACGTCTACATCTATTACATGGACATCCGCACGTTCGGGCTGTACGAGACGAAGTACTACTGGAAGAGTCAGGAAGAGTTCAAGGTCAAGTACATCAAGGCGCGCATCGCGGAGGTCACCTCCGACGGCAAGCAGCTGGTGGTCAAGGGCGAGGATACGCTGGTCAAGCGTCCGATCACGATTCCGTTCGACATGGTCGTGCATGCGATCGGCATGGATCCGAACGTGGACAATCCCGAAATCGCCCGGATCTTCGGCATCGAACTCGAGGAGCACGGCTACATCGGCCGCGGCAACTTCTACGGCAACACGGCCGAGACCTCGCGTCGCGGCGTGTTCGTGGCGGGTTCGGCCACCGGACCGGAGACGATCGACGACTCGATCGCGCAGGCGAACGCCGCGGCACTCGCGGCGCTGGGGTTCCTGCAGCCGTTGCGCGCGAGCGCCTGAGCGGGACCGCGATGTTCGGACGCTCCCAGCGCGCCTCCCCGGTGCCGGCCCCAGTGGACCGGCCCCGGCTCGACCTGAGCGGGCCGCGGCTGCGCCATGCGCTCGAGCAGCTGGTCGAGGGTGCTGACGCGCTCGGCGGCGTCGAGCGCTATTGCGACGCGCTGAAGCTCAAGTCGGCCGTGTTCCAGGAGGCGCTGGCCGGTGACGGCGTGGATCCGGGTTCGTTCGGGGTCGAGGCCTTCAGGCCGCTCTGCGCGTTCATGCCGACCGTGCGCCGGCGGATCAGGCCCTGGCTTGAGGAGCCCGGCTTCGGCAGGCTCCGCGAGGCGGTCGCGGAGCTGCTCGCGCCGTCGGCGGACACGTCCGGCACGGACGCGCGGGTGCGGCAGTTCTGTGCGAATTTCCCGCAGGACGACGCGCACCGGTGGTCCCGCGACCTCGCCGCGGAGCTGCTGCACAACGTGGACCCGGAGCGCTTCCCGCTGATGACCCGCTGGGTCTGGGACGCCGCCGCCAACACCGGGGTGCTGCGCGAGATCTGGCACGCGCCGGACGTCGATCACCTGACGATCCGTGCGGCAGACGACTACGAGACTTTCCTGGTTCTTCGCGAGGAGATCGCGCAGTTCCTCTCGACCAACGGCGTGTTCCGCGACGTCATGCAGATGGTCGACATGGTGTGCGCGCAGGTCTACGCGGAGTACATCTGCGAGCAGGGCGGAAGCTACCTGCGCGCGGACTTTTCAGCGCCCGAGGATCCGATGCAGCACACGCGCCGGATGCTCGGGCTCGACGGCGTGCGGGCCGAGGACGGTCGCGCACGCTTTGCAGTCATCGACGGCGAGGCCCACTGATGCCCATTCACGAGCAATCGCTGATCAGGCCCGAGAACCTGCACACCCACGAGGAACTCGTGGTGGACGGCGTTGACGTCTCCGGACACTGGAGCACGTTCATCGAGTCCCGTGCCGTCTCGGACTACAACGAGGACCTGCAGGAAGAGATCGCGGCGCTGCCGGGCGGCGAGTACGTGCACCGCTGCTGGCAATGCGGCTCCTGCACGAATTCCTGCACGGTCAACGCGATCAACCCGGACTTCAATCCCCGCTACTGGATCTACCTGATCCGGATGGGCATGGAGTCCGAGCTGCTGCGCGACAAGGACATCATCTGGCAGTGCGTGTCCTGCAACAAGTGCACCTACGCCTGTCCGCGCGACGTCGTGCCGGAGGGCGTCATGAAGGCGCTCTCGCACTGGATGGAGCTGAAGGGCCACGTGCAGAAGTCGCCCTCGATGGTGTTCGACGAGGTCTTCTCCGAGCAGGTCTTCGAGCGCGGCAAGATCGAGGAAGGCCGCGTCATGCAGCGGTTCTTCAAGCGCACGGGCCAGGACCTGAGGCAGGACTGGCTGATCGAGATGGTCAAGCGGATGCTGCGCAACCTGCCGGTCGGAATGCTCACGAAGATGGGACTTGCGACGCTGGTCGCGCCGAGCACGCGAGACTGGAGCCGGGCGCGCGCCGCGATGGACGAGTACCTGCACGAGCAGGAGCAGGAGCGGCGCCGGGCACTGAAGCTCGACGACCTGATCGAGGCGGCGAAGCAGGACGCGATGCCCGCGACGGCGGGCCAGGGGGCACGGTCATGAGCGGCGCGGCGGGCAAGTACCAGAAGGTCGCCTATTACCCTGGCTGCGCGCTCGAGGGCACGGCGCACGCCTACAATCGCTCGACACAGGCCGTCGGGCGTGCGCTCGGGCTGGACCTGGTCGAGGTCGAGAACTGGAACTGCTGCGGGGCGATGGAGGTGAAGAACCTCGACCCGAAGCTGCAGACCTACCTGTCCTCGCGGGTCATGTCGATCGCGGCGTCCGAGATGAAGATGGACGTGGTGATGGCGCCCTGCAACGGTTGCTACCACAACCTGAAGAAGGCCGAATACGACCTGTCCCACGACCCGAAGAGCGCCGAGGTCGTCGAGCGCCTGTCGAAGAAGGCCGGGCACGCGACTTACCAGGCCGGGCAGGTGGAAACGATACACGCGCTCGACTGGATCAAGCACGGCATCGGCGAAGCCGGATTGAAGGAGCGGCTGCGCGGCTCGCTAAAGGGGCTCAAGGTCGCGAACTACTACGGCTGCATGTACACGCGCCCCAGGCACATCTTCCCGGAAAAGGACCAGGGTCCCGGCAGCGAGTCCACCTCGAAGCCGCACTATATGGACGATCTGCTTGCGGTGGCCGGCGCCGAGAACGTCGAGTTCGCGCTGAAGACTGCCTGCTGCGGAGGTGCGCATACGCTGTCCGACAGCGACACCTCCACGAAGCTGGTACTGAACATCCTGCGCGCGGCGGAAGCCGCCGGCGCCGAGGTGATCGCGACCGAGTGCCCGACCTGCCATTCCGGCCTCGAGATGCACCAGGTGCGTGCCGAGAAGAAGTTCGGCCAGTCGACCCGCGTGAAGATCCTCTACTTCACGCAGCTGCTGGGCCTCGCGCTCGGCCTGAAGCCGAAGCAGGTAGGCGTGCACGAGAACATCTCGGACTCGATGCAGTTCCTGAAGGAAAAGGGAATCGCGTGAGAACGCTGGCCGAGCTAGAGCGCCGGCTCGATGAGATCCTCGCCGCGCCGGCGCCGCGCGCGGAGTGGGCCGCGGAGTTGCTGGAGATCGGCGAGCAGGTGCTCGAGCACTGGGTGAGCTCGAAAGGGCTGGAGCCGACCCGGGAACTGCGCGAGGGATTCCGGCTGCTGGCCTTGCACCGCCAGGGTTGCGCGGGCGATCCGAGCTTCAACGCCTGCCGCGAAACCTGTCGCGAGCTCGTTTACCATTACAACCTGGTCAGCCGGGAGCCGCAGCACGACGAGACCGTGCAGCGCCTGCGTATGATGGCGATGGTCGCCAACCACTTGTTCCTGTTCGTAGCCGGCAAGCTGCAGGTGAGCGAGCTCGGCGATTTCTGCTGCGCTTCGCGACCCCTGCGACGGGACGCCGAGCCTCGAGAGCCTGCCTGAGGAGAATCAAGATGCCCACCGTGAAGGGTTGCAACCTGCCCGACGAGCTGCTGTACGACGTCGACAACCACATCTGGTTCAAGGAGCTGGGTGACGGGACGGTGAAGGTCGGGATGACCGCCGTCGCGACTGCCATGGCCGGAAAGCTCGTCGCGTTCACGCCCAAGAGCGTCGGCAAGTCGGTGAAGGCCGGCAAGTCCTGCGCAACGGTCGAGTCCGGCAAGTGGGTCGGGCCTGCGAAGGTCGCCGCGGCCGGCGAGATCGTCGCGGTGAACGAAGCGCTGGTCGCGAACCCGAGCACGGCGAACGACGACCCCTACGGCGAGGGATGGCTGGTCGTGTTGAAGCCCGAGGAATGGGACGGCGTCAAGTCCGGTCTCGTGGTCGGCAGCGCGGTGGCCGGTCCCTACGAAGCCAAGATGAGCGCGGACGGCTTCGCCGGCTGCGCTTGAGTGTCGGATAAGAGCGGACCCCGCCGGGCGCTGGTGCTCGGCATCGGGAACCCGCTGATGTCGGACGACGGGGTCGGGCTGCGGATCCTCGAGGTTCTCTCCAGCCTGGCCCCGGCCATCGATGGCGTCCGCTACCTGGACGCGGGCACGCTGGGCTTCCTGCTGCTTCCTGAGATCGAGGACAGCGACTCGCTACTGCTGCTCGACGCTGCGCGGCTCGGCGCCGAGGCTGGTGAGCTGCGCGTGTTCGAGGGTCGCGCAATGGACGAGTTTCTCGCCGGTAACAGCGCGGGTGCGCACGACGTGAATCTCAGGGACATGCTCGATGCGGCACGCCTGACCGGCGGCCTGCCTGAGCGACGCGCGCTGGTCGGCGTGCAGCCCGGAAGAGTGGACTGGGGACTCGCGCTCAGCCCCGCCGTCGAATCCTCGGTTGCGCCTGCAGCGGCGCGAGCGAGGGAGATCCTCGAGCGCTGGTGAGGCGGTCTCCGCAGCACCGGCTGCGCCAGCAGCATCGTCCGCGGTACGGCGCTTTCGGCAGCTACGTACAGCGCCCGACCCTCGTCGCTGGCAGTCTTTCGGTTGCCTGCGAAAGACAAGGGGGTTGCCTGATGTCCTCTCCGACACTTGGCGAGGCACTGCGCTCACGCGGCGTGAGCCGCAGGGATTTCCTGCAGTTCTGCGCCGCCACCGCTTCCGCGCTGGGGCTGTCCACGACGCTCGCGCCGAGGATCGCAGCGGCGCTCGAGCAGGCACGCCGTCCCTCGGTCATCTGGCTGCCGTTCCAGGAGTGCACGGGCTGCACCGAATCGATCACGCGCGCGCATGGCGCGACGATCGAGAGCCTGATCTTCGAGACGATATCGCTCGATTACCAGCACACGCTGCAGGCCGCCGCCGGCGATGCGGCGGAGCAGGCCCGCGAGAAGGCCATGAAGGACAACTGGGGCCAGTACCTGCTGATCGTCGACGGCTCGATCCCGACCGGCAATCCAGGTTTCAGCACGATTGCCGGCCACGACAACCTGTCGATGCTGAAGGAGGCTGCGGCCGGGGCGGCGGCTGTCGTAGCGCTCGGTTCCTGCGCGGCATTCGGCGGCATTCCGGCGGCGCGCCCGAACCCGACCGGCGCGGTATCCGTCTCCGAGGTCGTCAAGGACAAGCCGATCATCAACGTGCCCGGCTGCCCGCCGATCCCGGTCGTGATCACAGGCGTGCTGGCGCAGTACCTCACCTTCGGCAAGGTCCCGGAGCTCGATTCGCTGCAGCGCCCGAAGGCCTTCTACGGCCAGACGATCCACGATCGCTGTTACCGCCGACCCTTCTACGAGCGCGGGCAGTTCGCGGACAGCTTCGATGACGAGGGCGCGCGGCTCGGCTGGTGCCTCTACAAGGTCGGCTGCAAGGGCCCGACCACGTACAACGCCTGCGCCACCGTCAAGTGGAACGCCGGAACGAGCTTCCCGATCGAGGCCGGGCATGGCTGCATCGGCTGCTCGCAGCCCGGGTTCTGGGACCAGGCCGGCTTCTACCAGCCGCTGTCCACCGGCAACTGGGGCAACGCCCGCACCGTGGGCACGGCCATCGGGGTAGGCGCGGCGCTGGGGGTCGCATCGGCGGCGCTGGCGCGCAAGCGCCAGAAGGCCGCGGAGGGCAAGTGACATGACTCTGCTCGACTTTGCGCGCGGGCCGGCGCTGCAATGGTCCATCACGATCTTCATCGTCGGGGTCCTGTGGCGACTGCTCGGAGTTTTCCTGCTGCGCAGCAAGAAGGACCTTTCCGAGCCGCGCAACCGCGCGGCCTGGAAGGGCCTGCGCCTGATCGGGCTCAGGTCGTGGCCGCGACGGGAGTTCCTCGAGGGCACGGCCTTCGGCGAAGTGATGGGCTACGCGTTCCACGTCGGCTTCCTGGTGTCGTTGTTCTTCTTCACGCCACACGTGCTGTTCTTCGCCGACGTGGCGAAGGGGCTCTTCGGCACGGACCTCACCGGGCTGATCGGCATCGGCTGGCCAACGCTGCCGAACGGGATCATCACGTTTCTGAGCGCGGTCTCGATCGCCGCGCTGGTGGCCGTGCTGGTCCACCGTATCGTGAACCCCGTAAAGCGGCTCATCTCGAACTTCGACGACTACTTCAGCTGGTTCGTGACGGTGGCACCGCTTGCGACCGGGATGGCGGCGTTCGCGCACCTCGAGGGATATCCCTACGAGCGGCTGCTTGCGTTCCATCTGCTCTCGGTCGAACTGCTGCTGGTGTGGTTTCCGTTCGGGAAGCTGATGCACGCCTTCACGATCTTCGCCGCCAGGGGCTCGACCGGCATGATCTTCGAACGCAGGGGGGCCTCGCTGTGACCACGACCCACACGCGCAAGCCCGAGCCGCTCGAGTTCGACAAGCCACGGGTGTCGATCGCCAAGCCCGAATACCGGTTCGACATGCAGGGCGAAATGCACGATGCCGAGCGCGTCGAGCGGGCGATGAAGAGCTTCGTCAAGGACTTCGGCCGGACCGCGGCGATCTACATGGAGTCCTGCATCCATTGCGGAATGTGCGCGGAGGCCTGCCACTTCTACGAGACGACGAAGGATCCGAAATACACGCCGATCTGGAAGCTGGAGCCCTTCAAGCAGGCCTACAAGCGCGAGTACGGTCCGTTCGCGGTGCTGTTCCGCGCGCTGAACCTCAAGCCACGTGTCACGGTCGAGGAACTCCAGCGCTGGCAGGAGCTGATCTACGACTCCTGCACGGTCTGCGGGCGCTGCTCGCTGATGTGCCCGATGGGCATCGACATCGCGACGCTGGTCTCCCAGGCCCGTCACGGCATGTTCGCCGCCGGACTCATCCCGCACGAGCTGTGGGCCGTGACCGAGCGTGCCCGGCTCGAGGGCAGCCCGCTCGGGGCGACGCCGAAGGTCTTCGCGGACCGTCTCGAGTGGCTGGCCGACGACCACGAGGTCGAGATTCCGATCGACAAGGACCAGGCCGACGTACTCTGCACGATGTCCTCGATCGAGATCATGAAGTACCCGGATTCGGTCGTCGCGACGGCCCGGATCATGAATCACCTCGGCGTGGACTGGACTTTCAGGCTGGACGGATACGAGGCGACCAACTTCGGCCTGCTCGCCGGGAATTCAGCTGCGCAGAAGCAGATGACGATGAAGCTGATCGATGCGGCCGTGGCCTGCGGTGCGAAGACGCTGATCCTCCCGGAATGTGGGCATGCATACACCGCGCTGCGGTGGATGGGCGCGAACATGTACGGCGAGCCGCTGCCGTTCAAGGTCATGCACATTGCCGAGTTCCTCGCGGAGCAGGTCCATGACGGCAATCTGCGCCTGAAGCGGCTGGGAAAGAGCGTGACGTTCCACGACCCCTGCCAGGTCATCCGTCGCGGTGGGGCGATCGAGGCGCCGCGCGAGGTGCTCAAGGCGCTCGGGGCCGAGCTGCGCGAGATGTATCCGGGCAAGGGCACGAACTGGTGCTGCGGTGGCGGCGGCGGCGTCGTGGCAAATCACCGTGCGGACGAACTGCGCTACAAGACCTTCAAGTTGAAGATGGAGCAGATCGAGAAGACAGGAGCCGAGATGCCGGTCACGACCTGCGCGAACTGCCGGCAGACCTTCGACGACGGCCAGGCCCACTTCAAGTGGGACACCGAGATGCACAGCCTGCTCGAGCTGGTCGCCGACAACCTGATCGAGGATGAGGCATGAGCACCACGAACGGCCGGGTCGTCGTGGATCCGGTCACCCGGATCGAGGGGCACCTGCGGATCGAGGCGGCGACCGACGCTGAAGGCCGCATCACCGAGGCCTGGAGCGCGGGGACGATGGTCCGCGGGCTCGAGATCATCCTGCGCGGGCGCGACCCGCGCGATGCCTGGGCGCTGGCGCAACGCATCTGCGGAGTCTGCACGCTGGTGCACGGCATCGCTTCGGTGCGCGCGGTCGAGGACGCGCTCGGGATCGAGATCCCGCGCAACGCGAGCCTGGTGCGCAACCTGATGATCGGGGCCCAGTACGTCCACGATCACGTCATGCACTTCTACCACCTGCATGCGCTCGACTGGGTGGACGTGGTCTCGGCGCTGCAGGCCGATCCGGCCGCGACCAGCGCGCTCGCGCAGTCGATCAGCGGCTATGCGCGCTCCTCGCCCGGCTACTTCGCGGACGTGCAGAAGCGGGTAAAAGGCCTGGTCGAGAGCGGGCAGCTCGGCATCTTCGCCGGCGCCTACTGGGGGCATCCGGCCTACAAGCTGCCCGCCGAGGCGAACCTGATGGCGGTGGCGCATTACCTCGACGCGCTGGCCTGGCAGCGCGACGTCGCTGCGCTGCACGCGATTTTCGGCGGCAAGAATCCGCACCCGAATTTCCTGGTCGGTGGAGTGCCGAATCCGATCGACCTCGACTCCGACTCGGCGTTCAACACCAAGCGGCTGTCGCAGGTGCAGGACATCATCGCGCGCATGCGGCAGTTCGTCGACGAAGTGTACGTGCCCGACACGCTGGCAATCGCCGGCTTCTACAAGGACTGGGCCACCCAGGGCGAGGGTCTGGGGAACTTCCTGTGCTACGGCGATTTCCCGTCCGGCTCGATCTTCGACGTCGAGAGCTTCATGGTGCCAAGAGGCGTGATAGTCAACCGCGACCTGTCGCGGATCGAGCCGCTGGATCTCGACGACCCGGCGCAGATCCAGGAGTTCGTGAGCCACGCCTACTACGACTACTCCGGCGGCAAGTCACAGGGGCTGCATCCCTACGAGGGGGAGACCACGCTCAACTACACCGGTCCCAAGCCGCCGTACAAGCAGCTCGAGGTCGAGGCATCGTATTCCTGGCTCAAGTCGCCGCGCTGGCGCGGCGTGCCGGTCGAGGTTGGTCCGCTCGCACGGATGTTGATGCTGGTGGCGACCGGAAACGAGCAGGCGAAGGAACTGGTCGAGAAGACGCTCTACACGCTTGAGCTGCCGCTGGTGGCGCTGTACTCGACGCTGGGCCGCACCGCCGCGCGCACGCTCGAAACCAAGATCTTCGCCGACGCGATGCAGGGCTGGTACGACCAGCTCGTGGCCAACATCAAGGCAGGCGACACGAAGACCTTCGACCAGAGCCGCTGGGAGCCGTCGACCTGGCCGAGGACTGCCCGGGGCGCCGGCTTCATGGAGGCGCCACGCGGCGCACTCGGCCACTGGATCGTGATCGAGGATGGCCGCATCGCGAACTACCAGGCTGTCGTGCCGAGCACCTGGAATGCCGGGCCGCGTGACCCATCGGGCCGGTCCGGCGCCTACGAGGCGGCGCTGGCCGGACACCTGCTGCACGACCCGAAGCAGCCGGTCGAGATCCTGCGCACGATCCACAGCTTCGACCCCTGCATCGCCTGCGCGGTGCACGTCGCAGGGCCTGGAGAGGAGCAATCGCTCGGTGTCCGGGTCCGCCCGCCGGAGGGCAGGGCTGACGGCTAGCCGCGCGTGACCATCATCACGCCGGCCACGGCGATCAGGCCTCCGACGATCATGCTCGGCAGCAGCGGCTCGTCGAGCAGCAGCACGCCCAGCGCCGCGCCGAACACGGGCACCAGGTTGTTGAAGATGACGGTCCGTGAGGCGCCGAATCTCTGCAGCGCCTGGTAGTACCAGACGAAGGCGATGGCAGTCCCGATCGCGCCGAGGTAGAGGATGCCCAGCAGCACCGGCAGCGTGAAATCGCTGACCGAGACGGCTCGCAGGTCCGGGACCGACGCGAGCGCGAGCAGCAGCGTGCCCCAGAGCGAGGCATAGAGCGTCGCCGGCAGCGGCGCGAGTCCCGTGAGGACCTTGCGGCCCAGCAACGTGTACGCGGCCCAGGCACAGACGCCCCCGAACATCATCAATTCGCCGGCTCCGACCGCGCCGGACAGCGATCCGAGCACGTCGCCGCGCGATACCACGATCCACACGCCCAGCAGCGCCACGCCGATGCCCGCCCAGCGCCTGCCGCTCAATCGCTCGCCCAGCAGCAGCGAGGAAGCCGCGATCGTCACCACCGGGTTCAGCGCGATGATCAGCGAGGTGCGGCTCGCCGGCAGGCGCGCCAGCGCGCCGAGGAAAAAGAGGTTGTAGGCGAAGATCCCGGTCGCACCGAGCAGCAGCGTGGCGAGGACCTGACGCCGGTCGAGCCGTGGCAGCCCGCCTTCGAGCAAGCGTGCGGCCAGGTAGAGCGCGATGCTCGCCACGACGTAGCGCAACAACGCTCCGACCGCCGGTGGGATCGCGAGCGCAAGGATCCGCCCCGCGATGAACGTGCCGCCCCAGATTGCCGGGACCGCGATCAGCCTTGCGTAGATGCCCCGGTCGTTCACGCGACGATCATCGTTCGATGGCAGTTGCGAGGCCTGGGCATGGCGGGATTCCGGACGGACGGGAGCGCGCAATCTTACCGGCCGCCGGGCGTGCCCCGCAGGGGTGCTGGAGTTGCCAGCCTCCCGGGCGCTCGACTGCGGGCCGCCGGGTCCGGATACTGGGTCCGCAGAGAGCGAGGATCGCGATGGCGATACGTCATGAAAGCAGCCGTTTTCGTTCCCAGCGGGACCAGGCGCTGCACTACTTCAGCCGCCCCAGCCAGGGCGTCCCCGGCCGTCCGATCGACGGCCCCGCGGCCTGGCGCGGCGACGAACAGCGGCGGCGGGACGACTGGTCGTATTCGTTTACGCCGCGCGACCTCGCCGAGATCCAGTCGGCCTTCGAGCACGCAGACAGGACACGAAAGGAGACGCGGGAGCTCGATGCGGACGACTTTCCGCTGCCCGGGCTCCGGCCGACGCTCGCGGCGGTGCGGGACGAGGTCTGCAGCGGTCGCGGTTTCCAGCTGCTGCGCGGATTGCCGGTCGCGGAGTGGAGCGATGCCGAGGCGGAGCGGTTCTTCTGGTGTTTCGGGCTGCACCTCGGTATCCCGGGCGCGCAGAACCCTGAGGGCGATCTGGTCGGACACGTCAGGGACACCCGGACCACGTCGGACCCCGCCGACGGTCGCTACTACAAGACCAGTCGCGAAATCGCCTATCACTGCGACGCCGCAGATGCCGTGGGACTGCTCTGCATGCAGAAGGCCAGATCAGGAGGGCTGAGTCGAATCGTCAGCTCGGTCACGGTGTTCAACGAGCTGCTGCGCCGCAGTCCGCGGCACGCGGCGCGCCTGTTCCAGCCCTACATGCTCGATACGCACGGGGAGGGCGGCATCAACGCGTTCCCGGTCACGCCCTGCTGCTACAGCAGCGGCCGGCTGCGCACCACGTATCACAGCGATTATTTCCGTTCCGCGGGCCGGCACGCCGGCGTCGCGCCGCTGTCCGGATTCGATCTCGCCGTGCTGGAGCAGTACGAGGCCATTGCGAACGATCCGGCGCTCTGCCTGGAGATGGACCTCGAACCCGGGGACGTGCAGCTGATATCAAACCACACCGTCCTGCACGCGCGGACGGCTTACCAGGACGATCCGGATCCGATCCGTCGGCGCCATCTGCTGCGGCTGTGGCTTTCGTTCGACGAGCCGCTCTCGCTGGCCGACCGCCTGCGCAAGAAGCGGGCGCTGCTGGGCCTGGCCTGGGCGGTGGCGCGGCAGCCGCGCGCCGCCGCTCAGGCGGCGTAGCTGTGGTAGTGCGGGTCGTACATCTGTGACTGGATGAACGCGAGCAGGTCGGCCGGCGGATCGATCTCGGCAAGGTCCGCGGCGAAAGCCACCTCTGCGACCGATGCGGCGATGCGCGCCGAGACCTCGCGGATGCGATTGAGGGGCGGATACAGGCTGCCCTGCGCGAGATCCTCCTCGGTGACGGTATCGGCCAGCGTCCGGGCCGCCGCCATGAACATCTCGTCGCTGACGCGCGAAGCCTGCGCCGCGACGACACCGAGGCCGACACCCGGGAAGATGTAGCAGTTGTTGCCCTGGCGGGGCACGTAGTGCCTGCCATCGAGCGTCACGGTGTCGAACGGGCTGCCCGAGGCGAACAGCGCCCGCCCGCCCGACCAGGCGTAGGCCTGCTCCGCCGTGCATTCGGACTTCGAGGTCGGGTTCGACAGTGCGAACACGATCGGCCGTTCATTGAGGCGAGCCATCGTCTCGATCACCTCGCGCGTGAACACGCCGGGCGTCGCACCGACACCGATGATCGCCGTCGGCTCGAGGACTTCGACCGCCTTCGTGAAGTCGGTCAGCGGCTCGTGCTTGTGCGCATAGGGCTTCTTGTGCTCGGCAAGCGCGCGGCGGCCAGCGACGACGAGCCCCTTCGAGTCCACCATCCAGCAGCGGCCTCGTGCGGCCTGTTCCGAGAGACCGTCCGCCACCATCGCGGCGGTGAGCAGGTCCGATATGCCGGTCGCGGCTTCGCCGGCGCCGAAACACAGGAATGTCTGCTCCGACATTCGCCTGCCGGTCACGCGCAACGCCGAGAAGATGCCCGCGACCGTGACGGCCGCTGTGCCCTGTATGTCGTCGTTGAAGCAGCAGATCCGGTCCCTGTAGTTGTCCAGCAGGCGGAACGCGTTGTGATTCGCGAAGTCCTCGAACTGCACGACGACTCCCGGGAAGACATGCTCTGCGGCCGTGATGAACTCCTCCACCAGGTCGTCGAAGGCCTCGCCGGTCAGCCGGCGCTGCCTCAGGCCCAGGTAGAGCGGGTCATTGAGCAGCGCATCGTTGTTCGTGCCGGCATCGAGCATCACCGGCAGGCAGCGCCTCGGGTGCAGTCCTGCGCAGGCCGTGTACAGCGCGAGCTTGCCGATCGGGATGCCCATGCCGTTCGCGCCCAGGTCGCCCAGGCCCAGGATGCGCTCGCCGTCGGTCACCACGATCATCGCCGCCTGCTTGTAGGGCCAGTTGTGCATCAGCTGCACCATGCGGCCGCGGTCCGCGGCCGACACGAACATGCCGCGCGGACGGCGGTAGATGTGGCCGAAGTGCTGGCAGGCGAGCCCGACGGTCGGCGTATAGACGATCGGCATCATCTCGTCCGGACACTCGATCATCACGCGGAAGAACAGCCGCTCGTTCCGGTCATAGAGACCCTCGAGCAGGATGTACTTGGAGAGGTCGGAATCGAGGCGCCGGAAATTCTCCAGCACGCGTTCCACCTGCTCCTCCTGCGAGCAGACGTGCGGCGGCAGGAGGCCACGCAGTCCCAGCGAGTCACGCTCGTGCTCGGTGAACGCGGTGCCCTTGTTGAGCGTGGGGTCGCGCACCAGCGCCATGCCGCGCGGAAACCATTCGGGCAGGGGCAGGGGCAGGGGACGTCGCTGTCGCTTGTGGATCATGTGGTGCTCCGGGTCGTTCCGGGCCGCCGTCGGGCGCCACCTGCTGCAATCGAGGCCGCCCCGGCGACCTGCGCGAATACTAGGAGCCCTGTCCCCGACCGCAATCCCGGGATCTCACTAGCGGACTGCGAAAACTACTTGGTGTTGCGCAGCTCGAGTGCCTCCCAGCGCTCGATCAGCTCGGCCAGCTCGAGCTCGATCGCGCTCATGCGCCCGGTCAGCCGCCTCAATTCTCCCGGCGAACCGCTGTAGAGCGCCGGATCCTCGAAGCACGCCGCGATCTGCTTCTGCTCTGCCTCCAGTGCCTCGATCCGCCCGGGCAGCGTGGCGAGTTCCCGCGTCTCCTTGTAGGACAGGCGTGCTGCGGGATCCGCACGCCGTGCGGGTGGCTCGCTGCGCGCTGCCGCGGTCGCAGCAACCGGTCGCGACTCGGCGGCCGGCCGTGGCCGCTGGCGCTGCCAGTCCTCGTAGCCCCCCGCGTACTCCCGCCAGACGCCATTGCCTTCGGCCGCGATGGTCTGGGTGACGACGTTGTCGAGGAAGGCACGATCGTGCGACACCAGGAACACGGTTCCCGGGTAGTCATCGAGCAGGCCCTCGAGCAGCTCCAGCGTCTCGATGTCGAGGTCGTTGGTCGGCTCGTCCAGCACCAGTACGTTAGCCGGCCTGGCGAACAGCCGGGCGAGCAGCAGGCGATTGCGCTCACCGCCCGAGAGCGAGCGCACCGGCGAGCGCGCGCGTTCCGGCGAGAAAAGGAAATCGCCGAGGTAGCTCATCACGTGCCGGGGCCGGTCGCCGGTTTCGATCCACTCCGAACCGGGAGCGACCGCATCGAGCAGTGTTGCCTCAGGATCGAGCTGGGCGCGGAACTGGTCGAAGTACGCGACCTCGACGTTGGTACCGAGCTGCACGCTGCCCGCGTCCGGTGGAAGTTCGCCCAGGATCAGGCGCAGCAGCGTAGTCTTTCCGGCGCCGTTCGGTCCGATCAGGCCGACCCGGTCGCCGCGCAGGATGCGCGCGGAGAAGTCGCTGACGACGCGGCACGGGCCTCCCGGGCCCGGGAAGGACTTCGAGACCCCGATCAGCTCCGCGACCAGCTTGCCGCTGCGCTCGCCCGCATCGAGGCGCAGCGTGACCTTGCCGAGTCGTTCCCGGCGCGCCGCACGCTCGACCCGCAATCGCTCCAGCCTGCGCGCGCGGCCTGCGCTGCGCGTACGGCGGGCTTCGACGCCCTTGCGGATCCAGGCCTCCTCCTGCGCGAGCAGCTTGTCGAAGCGCTGGTCGGCCAGCGTCTCCGCGTTGAGCATCTGCTCCTTGCGTTCCAGGTAGCTGGAGAAGCGGCCGGGGAAGCTCGTGAGTCGCCCGCGGTCGAGCTCGACGATCCGCGTGGCGACCCGGTCCAGGAAGCGGCGGTCGTGAGTGACGAACAGCAGCGAGGGTCCTTCCTCGACCAGCAGGTTTTCCAGCCACTCGATCGACTCGATGTCCAGGTGGTTGGTGGGTTCGTCGAGCAGCAGCAGCTCCGGCTCGAACAGGAATGCCCTTGCCAGCGCGAGACGCTTGCGCTGGCCGCCCGAGAGCGCCTCGACTCCCGCTTCGGCCGGCAAGGAGAACCGGCTGATGACCCGCTCGGCCTGCGCGCTGATCGTCCAGGCCCCGTGCGCTTCGAGTTCGGACTGCAGACGGCCCAGCTCGGCCAGCAGCGACTGATGATCCGCGCCCGGCTCCGCGAGACGCTGCGAGACGAGGTGATAGTCGTGCAGCGAGCGCGTTGCCTCGCCCAGGCCGGCGATCAGCGCGTCGAATACGTTCAGCCCCGGTTCGAAAACCGGTTCCTGCTCGACCTGCGCGAGTCGCAGGCCCGATCTTCGCCAGAGCTCGCCGTCGTCGAGCACCGCGGTGCCGGCCAGCACCTTGAGCAGCGAGGACTTGCCTGTACCGTTGCGTCCGATCAATGCAACGCGCTCGCCCGGTTCGAGCTGCAGGTCGGCATGATCGAGCAGTGCGACGTGGCCGTAGGCCAGGCAACCGGACTTGAGCGAGAGCAGGCTCACCAGGGAGCGACGCTCGAGGCTTTGAGCCCGTCGTCGCAAGCCCGGCCGTGCGACCCGTCGTCGGCGGTCCCTGCTTTTCGCGGCACGAGTGTCTCGCGCATGTCCTGGTCCTCTGCTGCGTGCCGCTTCCGCGACGCCGGTTGCGGTGGCAGCATAATGGTCGCGGGTCCACGATTCACCTTGAGCGCCGGGCGTCGGGCAATCAGCATGCTCGAAGGTCCGGCCCCCGGGAAACCTAGCATGCTCCTCTGGGACGCCCACGCCTGCCTTCCTTTGCACCCCGAGGCCGACTTCGGGCCGCTGGAGCGGTTTCGTGCCGCCGGAGTCGGCTACGTCTCGATCAACGTCGGCATGGATATGAACCCCGTGTCCCAGGTGATGAGCGTCATTTCCGGCTTCCGCAAGCGGCTCGCTGAGGCGCCGGAGCGCTACCTGCTGGCCGGCGGCGTGGAGGAAATCCGGTCGGCCCGTGCATCGGACCGACTGGCGGTCGGTTTCGACCTGGAGGGCGCGCTGCCGCTGCTCGGCCGGCCAGAGATGGTCGTGCTGTACCGGGACCTCGGCGTGCGCCAGATCCACCTGGCCTACAACCGCAACAACAGCGTGGCCGACGGATGCCACGACGTAGAGCGTGGCCTGACGGATCTCGGCCGGCGGATCGTGGCGGCCGTGAACGAGGCAGGCCTGTTGATGGACTGTTCCCACACCGGGCGACGCTGCAGCCTCGAGATCATGGACGCATCGACCGCGCCCGTGGTCTTCAGCCATGCAAATCCCCTGCGGCTGATAGAGCATGGCCGGAACGTCAGCGACGAGCAGATCCGTGCCTGCGCAGCCACAGGTGGCGTGGTATGCGTGTCCGGCGTTTCCGCCTTCATTGGCTCCCGCGCGCCGGGCGCGAACGAAGTGGCGCGGCATGCGGCCTACGTCGCGGAGCTGGTCGGCGTCGAGCACGCGGGCATCGGACTCGATATCGGGTTCGACCAGCCGGGGCTCGACGACAGCCCACCGGGCGACTTCGATCCGGGGTACTGGTGGCCAGGCAGTGCCGGCTATACACACAGCATCGCCGGGATGACCTATGCACCGGTTGAAACCTGGCGCGAGCTCCCACTGGCCTTGAGCAGCCTCGGCATGTCCCCGCAAGAGGTGGCGCAGGTCCTGGGGGAGAACATGGCGCGGGTTGCTCGCCAGGTATGGCGCTCGTGATGCCTGCGCGGCGCGCCGCGGGACCGGGCAGGACCCTGCTGCTGATCGCATGCCTGGGGATCGTGCGCATGGCTCACGCGGACGACCTCGAGGCGGGGCGTCAGGCCATCTACGCCGGCGAATATGCAAGGGCGCTGGAGCTGCTGGAGCCGCTGGCGGAGGAGGGCGATGCAGGTGCCCAGGTCGCGATCGGCGCCATGTACGCGCAGGGCCTCGGCGTGCCGTTCGAGCTGGAGACTGCGCGCGAATGGTTCCTCAAGTCCGCCCGGCAGGGTAACGACAAGGCGCGCTCGAACCTGCTCTACATGGCAGACCAGTTCCTGTACCCAGAGGGTACGCAGCGTCGCTGCCGCGATGCGCTGGCAATCATCACCGAGCTTGCCACGCTCGGCTATCAGCGTGCCTACACGGCGGCCGGGAATCTCCTCTATGAGGGCTGCGATGAGGTTCCATCGGATCCCGCGGCCGGCGTGAGCTGGTGGCGTGAAGCGGCGGCTTCAGGTGACCCGGTCGCGCAGACCAACCTCGCGGTCGCCTATGCCAGTGGGACCGGTGTCGAGCAGGATTACCCGATTGCGCTCGAGTGGTATCGCAAGGCCGCCGAGCAGGGCCATGCCCCGGGTCAGTACGGCCTCGGCCTGATGTACGAGTACGGAGACGGCGTAGAGCCGGATCGGGCCGAGGCCCGCCGGTGGTACGAACTGGCCGCGGCGCAGGGCGACCCACGTGCCCGCGAGCGCCTGCAGCAACTCGAAGGAAATCCCTGAGCGGCGCGGTGACGGTCCGCCCTACCTTCGGCTTCAGTCCAGGTCTAGGGGCTCGATCGGGCCGTCCTTGCGCAGGCCGAGTCGGATCGGGCGAAGGCGGCCCGCCGGCGTCACGGTCACCTCGGACCATAGCGTTTCCCCGGCAGCGAGCCGAGAGGGATCGGGCGCGGTTTCCGGCAGGTAGAACACGAGCGGCTCGGTGAGCGCCCAGACCATCTCTCCTTGCGGCGTCTGCGCTGCACTGACCAGCGCCTTGCTCGAGTGATCCTCTGCAGGCACGCCGCGAACCGAGGCGGTGTCCGGGTCCACCTCCAGCCGGACCTTGTACGACTCCCGCCGCTGCGGGTCTCCATCCGTTGCGGTTGGCGCGGCGTCCATCGGGATCACGGCGCTGAGTCGCAGGTAGCGGCCGCGTATCGGCAACTCCGGGTCCAGCCCGACGGTCCGCACCCAGCCGCGCGGCCAGACCGAGCGGTCGAACATCAGCTTGCCGGCGACGAGGCCGAGCAGCACGACCTGTGCCAGCATCAGCAGCAGCGCACTGCGCCGGGCTCCCGGTCTGCCGCTGCGGGCACGGCTCATCGCGCTGTCTCCTCGATGCGGGACAACAGTTGCCGGCGCATGCGCTCGAGCCACCACCCGCCACCGATCAACAGCATCCCCACGCCAACCAGCCCCAAAGCCCTGTCCAGCCGCTCGTAGAGGCTCGCGAAATAGAAGAACAGCAACGTGCATGCGAAGCACAGCACGCCGACGTTGACTCGCAGCCGGTCACCGTCCCGCAGGCCCCAGGCGACGATCCCCGCCGAGCCGGCCCCGTAGATCAGGTAGGCCAGCAGTTCCTGCAGCGGCTGCGAGGCGTCGAGCGGAATCAAGGCGGCGGTCAGCAGCGCGGCAACGGCCAGCGGCCAGCTCTCGCGTCGCCGCAGCAGCCAGCCGACGAGCAGCGGCAGCGCGACGGCCACGATCCACCCCAGTGCCAGCGTCGCGCGGAGGTCCTCCGGCGGAGCCGCAAGCCAGGTTTCACGGGCCGGTTCCCGGTAGACCGCGACGTTCGCATGCCACGCTGCCAGCGGGAGCACGCAGATTGCACCCAGCCTGGCGAGGGCGCGCCGCCAGCGCGAATCGGGCTCATGCCGGACTGCGCCCAGGTACGCGATAGCCAGCAGCAGCAGCCCGTAGCTCGTGACGACGGTCCCCATGGCGCCCGCGTGCTCGGCCCACAGCGCGCCGAGCCATGCGGGTACGAGAATCGCCAGCCACAATGTATGCGGCCAGTCCCTGAGCAGCATCAGCCCGACCGCGGCGCCGGCAGCCCATAGCAGCAGGCCCTGCGGCCAGGATTCCGCGAGATGAAACGTCTGCCCGGCCAGGAAGATCGCAGCGCCGTAGGCAGCGGTGCCGGCCGCATGCAGCGAGGTCGCAAGTGCAGGCAGCCGCGTCGAGGCGAGCGCAGCGCCGCCGTGCAGCAGCACGATCGAGGTCACCAGCACGGCGGACCGACCAAGGGGCCCGAGCAGGTCCCAGTGCGCGGCGACATAGAGCATGATTCCGGCCGAGAGCGCCAGCGCTCCGAGTCCGAACGCGATTGCCGCGCCGCGCCCCGGCTGCGGCCCGGCCGGCGAGAGCGCCTGCTCATGGGACAGGATGCGCCGCGCTGTTTCTTCGTCGAGCAGGCCGGCCTCCCGCCAGGCGGTCAGCTTCTGCTCGATCAATGCCCGGACCTGCGTCAAGGTTGCGTCCCCGTGTCGTCCGTCAAGACTACGCGAGAAACGGGACCCGCCGGGAGCCTGGGCGGACATCGTGGCACGTTCGGCGCGGCAGCGAGCTTGAACGGCCCGGATCGTTCAGGCTTACTTCGGGCACCCACAGTCAGGAGCACGTGCTGACGATGAGATCGACTGCAATTTCATGGACGCTGTGTGCGCTCGGCCTGCCCGGGTTGCTGCACGCCGCAGCGCTGCTCGTCCAGGACGAATCGGGAGCGCCGATCGCCGGCGTGATGGTCACGCAGACCCTGGCGGAGGCGCGCAGCCTCGACACCGCCGACGAAGGCTATGCCACGCCGGGCCTTACCCAGCCGGTCGACGCGCAGTACACGCGCTTCACCGACTCCGCGGGAGAGGTGCAGCTGCCTGACCGAGGTGCCCCGGCGGCCTACCGCCTGCGCCGGCCGGGATTTCGTGACCTGTCGCTGGACCCGGGCGCTGGGGAGGGGCATCCGGTCGTCGTGCTCGAGCGTGAGACTGACGCTGCTGCAATCGCCGCGGCGAAGCCGGCGAACGCCTGGTTGGGCGCGCTCGACCTGGGTGACGACGAGACCAAGAAGCACTTCATGCTGCAGTGCGCGTTCTGTCACCAGCAGGGCAACGAGTTCACCAGGATGGATCGTTCGACCGAGCTGTGGGCCGATGTCATCTACCGCATGATCGGCTACGGGTCACGGCTCTCGAGCAAGGACCAGAAACTGCTGCCGGCCCGGCTCGAGGCCGGCTACCGGCGTCTGCGCGAGGATCCGTCGCTGGTGCCGGACGCTACGCGCTGGCCGGACGACCTGGCCTCGGTCACCGTCACCGAATGGCCGATCGGCGACATGATGTCCCAGACGCACGACATGCTCGTCGCTGCGAACGGGCTGGTCTACGTTGCGGACAACATCCAGGATCGCCTGTACGAGGTCGACCCGGCAACCAACGGGGTGACCGTCTACCGCATCCCGCACAGGCCCGGCGACGAGCCCGGCGGCCTGATTGCGGGTCGGCTGAAGACCTTCCCTCGCCACGACAGCACGTCGAACGCCCATTCGCTGGCGGAGTCCGAGCGGGACGGCCACATCTTCATTACGCCGTCCGCGCAACGGCGGATCGTCGAGTTCGATCCCGAGACCAAGGAATTCTCGCTGCACGAGATCGGTGCGGGCCTGTACCCGCACACGATCCGCATGGATCAACAGGACCGCGTGTGGTTCACGCTCGCGCTGTCGAACCAGGTCGGCATGCTCGATCGGAGCACGGGGGAGTTCACGCTCTACGACCTGCCCACGCGCGGCTTGCGCGAGTGGCTCAACGTCAAGCTGATCCGCTTCCTGTTCAGGCTGATCAACTGGGGCGTGCCGCTTGCGCACTGGCTGCCGGTCGACAGGCAGGCGACCGGGACGCCGCTGCCCTACGGTATCGAGGTGACGCCGGACGGCAGGGTCTGGTTCGCGCGGCTGCACACCGACGAGATCGGCGTCATCGATCCCGGGAGTGGCTCGATCACGATGGTGCCGACGCCGTTCACCGGGCCCAGGCGCCTGCGTGCGGATGCGAACGGAAACCTGTGGATCGCCGCGTTCCCCGAATCGGCCATCGTGCGCTACGAGCCCGGAAATGGCAGTTTCACCCGCTACGACCTGCCGGTGAGCCCGCGCGGCAGCGACACGCCCTACTCACTCAACGTGGATCGGCGCCGGGGCCTCGTCTGGGTCAACGGCAACCAGTCCGATGCACTGTATTCGCTCGACATCGCCAGCGGGACGTGGCGCTTCATTCCGTTGCCCCGGCGCGGCTCGTTCACCCGGGACGTCGAGTTCGCCCCGGACGGGACCGCCTACACCGCGATCTCAAACTTCCCGGGCTGGCACGTTGAGGGTATGCAGCCGACGCTGATCCGCGTCGAGACCAGATGAGCCACGGCCGGCCGGTCCTGCTGCATTACGGCGAGTTCTATCTCTCCTGCCTGCTCGCCTTCACGGCGGGACACATGATCAACTACTCGGTGATCATCTATGCGCAGGAAGTGCTCGGCTCCGACCTGTACGCCGGCATCGGCTTCGGGCTGTGCTTCGGTCCGCCGATCGTGCTCGGCTGGTATGCGGGCGTTCTCTGTGACCGGCTCGCGCCGGCGCGGCTGATACACCTCGCTCAGGCGGCCTTCGTGCTCGCTGCGCTGGTGCTGCTGTTTGCAGACCGGGCGATCGCGGAGCCCGCCGCGCGCCTCCTGCCGCTGCTTTGCGCCGCGCTGCTGGCCGGCGTTGGCTGGTCGTTCGTCTCGCCAGCGCGGATGGCGGCGCTGGCGCAGGTCGTCGAGCGCGACGAGCTGCGCAGCGCATCGGTGACCTTCAACCTGCTCGTGATGCTCGGCTTCGGTCTCGGCCCGCTGATGATCGCGATTGCCAAGCAGGCGGGTGGCTGGCCCGGCGTATTCGTCACGGCTGCGGCGTTGTTCGTGCTGGGCTCGGTCCTGCTCATCCGCGTGCCGACGCGAGCCTCGCAGCGTCCGCGGCAGCGTGTGTTGCGTGAACTGCGCGAAGGGCTCGCGGCCATCGCCGGCAAGCCGCTGCTCGCGCAGCTGATGATCGCGGCGATCGTTGGATATGTCCTGATGGGACCCATGCAGGTCCTGCTGCCCCGGCTGGCCACCACGCAGCTTGGGTTCGGCGACATGGGCCGCGGCGTGTTCCTCGCAACGCTGGCGGTCGCATTGATGGTCGGCGGGCTGCTCGCACTGAAGCTGTCGCCGAGCCTGCCGAACGGGCGCGCAATACTGGTCGCGACGATAGCGGCCGGAGGTCTGCTCGCGTGGATCGGAATGAGTTCCCGTCCCGGCGAGGCGATCGCGATGCTGTTCGGCGTCGGAGTGTGCGGCGGTCTCGCGCTGTCGCTGATCGTTGCCGGAATCCAGGTCAACTCGGAGGAACAGGTCCGGGGTCGCGTTCTCGCAACCTATACCGTCATATCGCAGGTGGTGCCTGCCGCCTCGGGCATCGCTGCTGGGCTGCTCTCCGAGCTGATGGGGCCACAGTCGGCGCTGATCCTGAGCGGCGCGGTCATCGCGGTAGCGACGGCGCTGAACGTCGTCTGGATGCGCGCACTGCGAAGCTACGTTCACTGACTCCGCCCGTCGCGGTGGAGCAATTTACATAAGGCCCCCGGATGGCTGCGGGTCTCCCCCGTATATGCTAGTTTCGTGAAAAGGCAGGACCGACCATCGATGCCGGTCCTCGTAGCAAGGGGAGACCAGCGATGAATGCAATGTCAGGCAGCCGCTTTTCCTTCGTGGCCTCGATCGTTGCGGTGTTGGCACTCGGTGTCGCGCCGGGCACCCAGGCCAGGCCTGGGCCGAAGGCGAGCCCGCCGGGGCAGGGGACGCTGCAGGTCGGCGCAGCCTCTCGAACAGTGCTGCCGCTGGTGAACGGGGGATACGACTATCTCGCCGAGGGATTCCCGGCCCGCGACGATGCCTACGATCCGGGCATCCTGGTGCCGGCATGGGACGATGGGCGCATCGCCGTGGGCAACGGTGAGCCCGAATCGCTGTGGGTACGCGACGACATTCGCGCGACGGCGCTGGCGATCGACGATCCGCGCAGCGAGGACATCGTGGTCATCGTCGCGACGGATCTGTACATGGTGTTCCGCACCGACGGCGAGAGCATACGGACCAAGGCCGCCGCGCTGCTGCCGCCGGGCCAGGCGAAGAAGCTCAAGGTCATCGTGTCCGCGACGCACAATCACCACGGCCCCGATACCGCGTTCGACGTGAACCACGACTGGTTCGAGCACATGACCGACCAGGCGGCGGCGGCCGTCGCGGCCGCCGTGACCAGCCGCAGGCCGGCACGTCTTTTCGTCGCGGCCGGCGAGCACTGGTTCGGGATGAACGACGGCACGGATCCGCAGATCTTCGACCCGCGGCTGAACGTGATGCAGGCCGTGGACACACATGGCGACGTGATCGCCACGATGGTGCAGTGGAACAACCACCCCGAGGGCACGCTCGGCTGGGAGCCGCCGATCGACGCGATCGCCGAGGACTGCGTCGAACTCGGCAGGCCGCTCGCTTCGTGCACGGCCGAGGGCCGTTACTTCACCGCGGACTTCGCTGGCGTGCTGCGCGAGGACCTGCATTCGCGTTACGGCGGCGAGGTGCTCTACCTGAACGGTGCGCTCGGCGTGCTGATCGGGCCGGGCGGCGCCGAGGTGTGGGAGGTCGATGCCGCGCACCCGCTCGGCAACCAGATGAAGGCCCCAGCCGGCGCGACGGGGCCCGCAGGTGACAGCAATTACAAGGAGAAGAACTTCCGCCGTACCTCGATCATCGGCGAGCAGCTTGCCGCTGCAACGATCCGGCTGCTCGGGCAGGCGGAAAAGATCGAAGCGCCCCGTGTCAGTTACTCGGTCCAGCCGTTCTATACCTACCTGAGCAATTTCGGCTTCCGGGTGCTGCTGGTCGTCGATCCCGCGACGGGACGCACGAACCTCGGGCACGAGGTGCCGCTGCTATACAACTGCCCGCTGCAGGGTCCGAAGAGCGATCTGAGCTGCACCGGCGACGGCTACCAGAGCGCAACCGACCCGCTGATCGGCACCGACTTCCGTCTCGGTGATCACCTGAAGTCTGCGGTCGAGTATGTGCGGATCGGGCCGGTCGGCATGATGTTCCTGCCGGGCGAGATTCCCGGTGAACTCACGATCGGCCTGCCTGCCGAGTTCAGGGTGTCGCCGGAGCGATGGTACGACGAGCCGATCGGCCGGCATGCCTACGGCGACGACTTCAAGATACCGGGCTACACGCTCAACAGGATGGACGACCGCTACAAGTGGACGATAGGCCTCGGCAGCGACCAGCTCGGCTATTTCGTGCCCATCTCGAACTACCGCGTCTACTGCATCGCCGACGCGTTCGTGCAGCCGGGGACCTGCGGGTTCCTGCACGGCCTGGGGCTGCTGGACTTCCCGGACGCCGTTGCCGGCGCGACCTGCAAGCGGATCACGGAGGACCCTGACGAGCTCGCAGCCTATCCGCCGGACGTGGCGCAGGTCATCGCCGGAAGCTGCCGCTACGGCCAGGCACTGGGCGAGTCGGCCGGTCACTACGAGGAGACCAATTCCGCGGGCTGGGACCTGGCCGAGGACATGATGGACGCGGTCGGCAAGCTGCTCGGCAACATGGACCCGACCGAGGTGAATCCCGACTTCCCCGGCTGGTGGGAAGGAAATCTTCCGCCGGGTGACCTGCCTTAGCGGCTGGGAGGGTCGTCGTGGTCCGGGTGCCGGGCCGCGACGACCTCGATCTCGACCAGCGCTCCCGGCAGCGGCAGTCCTGCAACCTGCACAGTGGTGCGTGCCGGGATTGAGCTCGCGCCATCGCGTCCGTAGAACTGCATGTAGGCCTGCATCAGGCCGGCGAAGTCCATTCGCCCGCCCTTGTCCGGGTCGCCGACGACGTAGACGTTCATCTTGACGACGTCCTCCATGCCGAGCCCGAGGGCTGCGAGCTCGCGGGCGATCTTTGCCAGCACGCTGCGGGCCTGCGCGGCGGTGTCGCCGAAACGCTGCGCGCTGCCGGGCGGCGCCTCGGGGTCGGCAGCGTCCGCGAGCATCCCGCTCAGGAATACGAGCTCGGAACCGGCCGGCACGCTGACGCTGCTCGCGATCGGGAGACTGGGATTGCTGCGGCGGACGATGTCGTGCGCGGCAGCGGGCAGGCTCGCCGCAAGCAGGATCAGGCAGCACGGCAGATTTGCGATTTTCATGTTCGGTTCCCGGAGTCGGCAGCTCGAGTCTGGCCGAGCGGATGTTCGCAGACCGTGGAGCGGTCGTGAACCACCCCTGCGTGGCCTGGTGCCGAATACAGATTGTCCCGGACAGCCCTGAGGCATAGCATGGATGTATCAGAAACGGTCCCATGGCCGGGCCGGTGAGTGCAGGAGAGATACATGACTGACCACGTGACGACGGCGAGACTGAAGGCCGATATGGCTGCGGTAGTGCGTGACGCGGAGGCGCTGATCAAGGCGTCCGCGGACCAGGGCGGCGAGAAGATGACCGAAGCCCGGGCCCGGATCCGCGAATCGATGGAGGCTGCGAAGGCGCGCATGCTCGATGCCGAGCGCGCAACGATGCAGTACGGTGAGGACACCTTGCATGCGACCGAGGACTACGCGCGCCGCAACCCCTGGCAGGCGATGGGCGTCGCCGCGGGCGTCGGGCTCGTGATCGGCGTACTGCTCGCCCGGCGCTGATACGCGCATGGCTGACGCTGAACGCTCGCAGGGACCGGCGACCAACCTGCTTCGGTCCCTGGTGCAGCTGGGCGGCACGGTGCTCGAGGCCGCCCAGACGCGAGTCGAGCTGCTCACGACGGAGTTGAGCGAGGACCTGGAGCGAGGTCTGCAGATCGTCGTCTGGGCGCTGGTGGCCACGCTCGCGGGCATTCTGGGTGCGCTGCTCGCTGGCGTGACGCTGATCATCTACTTCTGGGACACCCACCGCATCGCTGCCGCGGTGGGCGTGACGGCAGTGTTCCTGTTGAGTGCAGCCGCGGCCGGTCTGGCCTTGCGCAGCAGGCTGCAGGAGAAGCCGCGCCTGCTCGACGCGACGCGTTCGGAGCTCAGGCGGGATGTCGCGACGATCCGGAGCGAGGAATGAAATCCCGTCTGCGGGCCCTGACTGCGCGGCGCACGGCACTGCAGGCGGAATGCGCGCTGCAGCGGGGTGAGGTGAGCCAGGTGTACGCGCACATCGAGGACCGCGTGGGCCGGGTCGATCGCGTGGTGGAGACGCTTCGCGGCCTGACGCCGATCCTCGCTGCGGGCGGCGTGATACTGCTGGTCGCGATCGGTCCCGGCCGCTCGCTCAGGATGCTGCAGCGCGGCCTCGCGCTCGGCGTTTCCGTGAACCAGATCCGCCGGTTCCTGCGCTGATCCCGCGCCCTCCCGCGATGAACGAGCAACCGGGTGACCGCGCCGAGCGCGAGCGGGCGGTCATGGACGTCGTGCGCAGGCAGGTCGAGCGGGACGTCGAGCCGCCGCCGCGCCGCACCTGGCAGCGGGTCGCGGCGCTGGGGATCGCGCTGCTCGTCTCCGGCACGCTCTTCCTCGGCTTCGATCTCTTCCTGACGGCGATGCAGAAGTTCATGGCGATCGAGCCTGCGCAGCAGTCTGCGGAGCCAGCCGAGCCGATGCAGGTATTCGCCGTCCCCGGGGACGAGCAGGGCCGGGCGGAGCGAAACGACGACGGCGCGCCCGCGACGCAGGCCGATCCAGGCGCAGAACCGTGGCTGCCGGGCCTGATCGAGCAGCAACAGGCGGAGCAGCCCGCCGGCAACACCGGCCCGGCGCAACCGCCCGCTGCGGGGCCCGGAACCTGAAGGCCCCGGGCCGGCGGGGTTCAGCCCTCGCCTGGTTTCATCTGTGACTGGCTGTAGTTCTCGAGGCCGACCCGTTCGATCAGGTCGAGCTGGGTCTCGAGGAAGTCGATGTGCTCCTCCTCGGAGCCGAGGATGTCCTCGAGCAGTTCGCGGCTCGCGTAGTCCTTGACCTTCTCGCAATGCGCGATCGCGGCCTGCAGGTCGGGATGAGCGATCTGCTCGAGCTTGAGGTCGCACTCGAGAATTTCCTTGACGTTCTCGCCGATCATCAGCTTGCCGAGGTCCTGCAGGTTCGGGAGTCCCTCGAGGAACAGGATGCGCTCGATCAGCGCGTCCGCATGCTTCATCTCGTCGACCGACTCGTGCTTCTCGTACTCGCCGAGCTTCTCGAGCCCCCAGTCCTTGAGCATCCGCGAGTGCAGGAAGTACTGGTTTATCGCCGTCAGTTCGTTCTTGAGGATCTTGTTCAGGTGCTTGATTACGCCGGCGTCGCCCTTCATAGCGAAACTCTCCTGTTCGAGGGATCTGGGTTGACGGGGTCGCGCCCCGCTAATCACGCAGGTTGCGTCGCCAGGTCGGCGGAATCAAGCTTCTCGTCGAGCAGCTGCCGGGCACAGGGTTCGCAGGAGCCGCAACAGGTCGCTACGCCGGTGCAGGACTGGAGGTCCTCGAAGGAGCATGCACCTTCGCTGATCGCCTGTCGCAGGCGCGTCTCCGAGATTCCATGGCACAGACAGACGTACATGTCGACCTCGGTGGGCAGATTATCCGGAACAGGAACCGAATGCAAACGATTCGCATTTAGGTATTTACCGAAATATTTTCTGGCGATCGGTTCCCCGGCCCTGCGGTCGATTCCCGCTTGAGTTGAGCGGCGTTTTCGGGTCTGCTGGCCGGTCCGCCGACAGGAGATCCGCTCATGGCCCGCAGGCTGCTGACCCGTCTCGTTGTTCTTTCGCTGCTCGCCGGCACCGCCATATGCGCGCACGGCGAAGCGAAGCCGGAAGCCGCCGAGGCAGCCCAGGCCGCCGTCGAGGAAGTGAAGCCCGAACAGTCGCAGACCAGGCACCAGGTCGAGATCGCGGGCAAGACGATCCGCTATACCGCCACGGCCGGCTGGCTGATCCTCGAGAACGACGAAGGCAAGCCGATAGCCCGGTTCGGATACACGGCCTACACGCTCGATGGCGTAAAGGACCGCTCACGTCGGCCCGTGATGTTCGCCTTCAACGGCGGCCCCGGCTCCTCGTCGATCTGGCTGCACATGGGTATCCTCGGGCCGCGCCGCGTGGTCGTAAACGACAACGGCTACGCGCCGCCGCCGCCCTCCGAGCGGGTCAGCAACGCCTACAGCGTGCTCGACGTCACCGACATCGTCATGATCGACCCGGTCGGAACGGGCTTCAGCAAGCCGCTCGGCGAGGCCAAGACCAGTGATTTCTGGGGAGTGGACCAGGACCTGAAGTCGGTCGCGCAGTTCATCAAGCGCTACGTCTCGCTGAACGATCGCTGGGCCTCGCCGAAGTACCTGCTCGGCGAGAGCTACGGTGGCATGCGCTCGGCGGGGCTTGCCTACCTGCTGCAGTCCCAGTACGGCATGAACCTCAATGGCGTCGTGCTCGTGTCCCCGTTCCTGAGCGCGGGCTCGGGCGTGGATGGCGCCGAGATCGACCTGCCGCACGTTCTCTACCTTCCTACGCTGGCAGCCACGGCCTGGTATCACAACGCCATTTCGCCGCGGCCAGCGTCGCTGGAGGCCTTCATGCAGGAGGTGGAGCGATTCGCCTACGAGGAATATGCGCCGGCGCTGCTAAAGGGCTACACGATCACGCCGGCCGAAAAGCAGCAGGTCGCGGCGCGGCTCGCGGCCTACACCGGCACCAGTGCCGACTACTGGGACAAGGCCGACCTGCGTGTGAGCCATACCCAGTTCCTGCAGGAGCTGCAGCGCAACCGTCGCCTGATCACCGGTCGCATCGACTCGCGCTTCGTGGGCCCGGCCGTGAATCCGCTCGCCGAGTCGATGGACTACGACCCGTTCTTCCCCGCGATCGCTCCTGCATTCACGTCGGCCTTCCTCGACTACCTGCATACCGAGCTCGAGTTCGGCAAGGACGAGGAATACAAGGTGTCGGCTTTCGGCATCGAGTGGGACTGGAAGCACAAGCCGCCGGGCGGCAACGGCTGGATGTCGCCGGTGCCGAACACGGTGCCGGACCTCGCCATGGCGATGACGATGAATCCCGGTCTTCATGTGCTGGTGCAGCAGGGGTGGTACGACCTCGCGACGCCGCACCTCGCGATGAAGCACGACCTCGATCACCTCGACATCACGCCGCAGGCGCGGGAGCGGATCCGTGTCGAGTACTACGAGGCCGGGCACATGATGTACCTGCACGAGCCCTCGATGAAGAAGTACCGGGATGACCTGGCGGGATTCATCCGCGATACGGACCGGCTCTGAGCGAGTCCGGGTTGCCGCCGGCGACGTCGTCCGGCCAGTGGCAATGTGGCAACGGTCAGCGCAGCGCGGCGCGGTTCAGCAGCCTTCCTTCTTCTTGCGACGTGGTGCCGCAGGCACGACGGGACCGGACGCGACCGGGGCCGCGAGCTTCGGCAGTTCGGTCGGGCCCGCCGCAGGCGCGTCGGTCGCGCTGCGCGGCTGGCCACCGTAGAACTTCGCGAGCGCTGCAGCCTGCTCGAAGCGCGCAAGCTCCTTCGGGCCCGCCTCGGCCGGCAGGGCAGGGTAGAGCACCTCGTCAATCCAGCCATCGAGCCCGCCGAGCAGTGTGTAAGAGCCGCGGAAACCGCGCGCCTGCATCAGCAGCCAGGCCTGGGCGGCGTGTATGCCCCCCTGCGAATAGATCACGATCTTCTCGCTTGGTAGCAGCGGGTAGTCTTCAAGCCCCGGCAGCGTGACGTTCTCGGCGGTCGGGACGTGGTACTCGGCGTACTCGGCCGGGCTGCGCAGGTCGAGCAGGCGGTAGTCGCTGCGGCCCTCGACGATCCAGGCCGCAAGCTCGGCCGGCGTCACGTGGTCCACTTCCTGCTCGACGATCAATGCCAGCTGCTGCGTGTCGAGCTTCACGAACGGCCCGCGTTGCGGCTGCGCCAAGACGGCGACAGCGCCCAGTGCAATGGCGAGCGCGCCGAGCTTCCTGTTCAAAGGCGCTGAACTCATCGTCCGGTCCCCGTCCTGCCCTCGATCCAGGTCGCTGCGGCAAAGCCGCCGACCGCGATCAACACGACTGCGAATACCAGCATGCCCCAGGGTACCTGCAGCACCTCGGGCAGCGTCACCTGGCCCATCGCATCCGCATTGACGAAGCCCTTGATCGCCGGATAAGCCTCGGCATAGAAGACGGTGCCGGCGAATATTCCGAGTGCGTACACCAGCGCATCGAAGCGCCCCGTCGCGAGCGCTGCGACCGATGTTCCGGGACAATAGCCGCCGATGACGAATCCGACCCCGAGCACCAGTCCGCCGAACAGTTGCGGGCCAAGGTGGGTCGGCACGAGATAGACCTGGCTCAGGTCCAGGAAGCCGACCCAGCCGAGATAGGTGACGCCCAGCAGGGCCGTCACGATGGCCGTGAACATCACCTTGAACACCGACATGTCGTACAGGTAGAACTGCGCCGCGAGCTTCCTCGCGCTGCCGAAGCCCGCGCGTTCCAGGAAGAACCCGAAGCCGATGCCGAGCACGAAGGCGAGCACCAGCGACATCTCGTCGCCGAACATGCCGTACTTGTAGAAGGGTGCGCTCATCGCCATTGCCACCTCATGAACCAGGCCGCGGCGTAGCCGCCCACGAACACCATGATCATGAATGCCCAGCTGCCGACATTGAGCAGCGCGCCGCCGGTGAGCGCCTGCCCGCTGGTGCAGCCGCGTGCCAGGTGCGCACCGAAGGCCATGATGCCGCCGCCTGCGAACGCGCAGGCGAGCCGCAGCGCGGTCGAAGCGCGCGGCCCCTTCTCGACGGTGAACCCGACCCGTCCGGCGAGCAGGCCGGACAGCAGTGCGCCCGCCGCGACGCCGATCACTTCGAAGACGAGCCAGGCCTTGAGCGGGTGAGTGCTGCCGTCACCGATGTAGCCCTGGTAGTACTCGTTCGCGGCGGCATGCGCGGGTGCCGCCGAGTCGATAATCCAGCTCGCCGTCGAGCTGAATGCGCCGGACGCGCCGAGGCCTCGGCCCATCAGCACGAACGCGGCGAGCAGCACGAGCCCCAGGCCGATGCCTGCGAGATAGGGGTTCATGTAAGGACGACCCTTGGTCGGCGTGACGATGCCGGGCCGGTCGGGAGCTTGGGGCACGATCTGTTCCTCCGTATCAGGTTCGTTGCGCCGTTCAGGGCGTCAGCCAGTGGCTGTACTGCCCGGCCGAGACGATCACGAAGCGCAGCGCGAGTCCGCCAGTCATCACCAGCAGCGGTGCGACGATCGTGTGTGCGATGCGGTGCGAGCTCATCAGCAGCTGGATCGCGAGCGGCAACACGATGCCCATCCCGACGACCAGCACCCAGAACGGCGCCGTATAGGGCCCGCCCAGCAGCAGCCAGGCGGCCTGGGCGTGCACCTCGGTCGAGGTGCTGAGGCCGATCAGGAACAGCGCGATCAACGCCAGCTCCACGGCGAGAAAGACGTTGTCTGCGCGCAGCAGCAGCGACTGCTCGCGTGGATTGCTCGCGATCATGTGGGCGAAGGCCGCGCCGGTCGAAAGCCCCGAGACCAGGAACAACGGGCCGAGCGCCGCGCTGGCCCAGAGCGGCCGCGCGCCCAGGCTGCTCAACAGGATGCCGGTATAGATGCCGAGTCCCACGCCCAGCAGGATGTTTGCCATCCCGAGCCAGTTGCGCACGGCCGGTGCTTTCAGCCGCTCGGCCAGGCGGGCAATGCCCGGCCAGCGACCGAGCAGGTCGGTCGGCATCGACAGCAGCGCGGCCAGTGCGAGCACCGGGTAAACGAGGATCAGGATCCAGCCACCCCATGACATCGGCGAGGCGGGCTGGATCGTCAGGTACATGCGCCAGACGTAGAGCTTGTGCTCGAGGTCGAGGAACAGTGCCCCCATGCCGAGGCTGATCAGCACCAGGCTGATCCACGGCAGCACGTTGCAGACGCAGGGCTCGCCAGGCTTGCGGTCTTGCCGCATCAGGTAACCGGAGAGCACCATCGAGCCCGCCACCCATCCGCCGAGGAACAGGTAAACCGGGATCTCCCAGCCCCAGACGTGCATCGTCGGGTCGATCATCGGGTTTGCCCGCGTCGAGATCAGCTCGAGCATCGAATCACTCCAGGTAGAAGATGCGCGGACGCGTGCCGGCGTCGGGCTTGAGCACGAAGTGCCGCCGCGAGGCGATCAAGCGGCTCACCTCGGACTCGGGGTCGTCGAGGTCGCCGAAGTACATGCTGTGGGTTGGACATACCGCGACGCAGGCCGGCTCGAGTCCCTGCTCGACGCGGTGTATGCAGAAGGTGCACTTGTCCGCATACCCCTGCGGGTGGATGAAACGCGCGCCATAGGGACAGGAGGCGAGGCATGCCTTGCAGCCGATGCACTTGTCGTGATCCACCAGAACCACCTTGCCGTAGTCGTGCACGTGGCTCGCGCCGGTCGGGCAGCAGCTGACGCAGGGCGGCCGGTCGCAGTGATTGCAGCGCTCCGAAGTGATCGTCAGGCGAAGATCGGGCATCTCGCCCTCGAGCCGCTGATTGATCCAGTCGCGGCAGAAGCCGTCGGGCACGCCGTTCTCGGTCTTGCAGGCCACCACGCAGTCCATGCAGCCGACGCACTTGTGGGTGTCGATGACCATTCCGAGGCGCGTCATGGCTCAGGCCTCCTGCTCGATGGTCACGAAATTGACGTTCGTGCCGGTGCCACCCATCAGCGGGTCCACTGCGTAACGGGTGATCAGCTGCGCGTCGCTCGCGCCCTTGCCATAGGCGCTGCGCAGGCCCTTCGAGGTGTGACCGAAGCCATGCACCATGAACACGCAGTCCGGACGGATGGCTTCGGTGACGCGTGCCCGGACTCGATTGCTCAGCACGCCGTCCTGGTTGCGTAGCCTCACGTAGTCGCCGCTGGCGAGTCCCATGCGCCTGCCGATGCGCGCATTGATCCAGATCTCGTTCTCCGGGACCGCGTCACGCAGGATCGGGTTGCTCTGCGTGCGGCTGAACGAGTGGACCGGTGAGCGACCATAGAGCAATCGGAAGGCCCCGGCCGGGCCGCCCTCGGGCCGCTTGTAGACGGGCACAGGATCGAATCCGGCCTGCTGCAGCTGCAGCGAGAAAAACTCGATCTTCCCCGAGGGCGTGAAGAACTCGGGCACCACGCCGTCCTCGAAATAAAGCGGGGCCGCAGGGCCGCGCAGCACACCCTTCTGTTTCATTTCCGCCAGGCTCGATCCGATGCCCTTGAGGCGGAAATCCAGGTATTCCTCGATGTCCTGCCAGGGGTAGTACTGCTGCAAGCCGAGCTTCACGGCCAGTTGCCGGGCGATCCACCAGTTCGGCTTCTGGTCGTCCGGTGCCTCGACCACGGGCTGGCGCAGCGCCACGAACGGCTCGCGGAACATTTCCACGTTGAGCTCGTCGTAGCGCTCCAGGTAGGTCGCCTCGGGCAGCACTATGTCGGCCCAGCCGGCGATCTCGGACGGGATGACGTCCGAGACCACCAGCAGGTCCAGGTTCTGGATCGCGCGGATCGTTTCCTGCTCGTTCGGCATCGCGTGCAGCAGGTTGGTCGCGTAGACGAGCCAGCCCTTGACCGGATAAGGCTCGCCGCTCAGCGTCGCCTCGCGGATGCCGGTCGTGATCGTCTCGCTGGCAAACGGATACCTGCGGTCGGGGTTGTCGACCTTGCCGCGCTCGGACTTCGGATAGGCCGGGTAGGGGTAGCCCGGCACGTCCATCATGGACGGGTAGTAGAAGCCGCCCTTGCGACCCCAGCTGCCGAGCAGCGCGTTCAGCAGCGCAATCGCCCGGCTGCGCTGCGCGTCGTCTCCGTACCATGTGGCGTGCCGGCCAGGGTGCACCAGTGTCGCGGGCCGGTGGCGCGCCATCTCCCGTGCGCTGTCGCGGATCAGTTCGGCCGGGACGCCGGTTTCCGGATAGGCCCACTCCGGCGTGTAGCTTGCGACGGCGGCCTCGAAGTGATCAAAGCCGAAGCCGTGCTGCGCAACGTATTCGGCGTCGTAGAGCTCCTCGGTCACGATCACGTTGATCCACGCGAGCAGCAGCGCGATGTCCGTGCCCGGTCTAACCGCCAGGTAATGCTTCGCCTTGCTGGCCGCGATCGAGAAACGGGGGTCGGCAACGATGATGGAGCTGCCCTGCGCGATCGCTTCGGCGAATTCCTGCACCTGCGTGTTGTGCATGTTCTCGCCGAGGTGTGAGCCGAGCAGCACGAGACAGCGGGCGTTGCGAATGTCGGTGCGTTCGGGCGATCCGATGCCCTCGCCGAACGTCAGCTCGAAGCCGACGTCGCGCGGACCGCGGCATTGTGCGAAGGACGGCGCGGCGATGTTCGGTGAGCCGTAGGCCTTCAGCGTGTGCTTGAAGAAGGTGCCGCCGATGCCGTGGCTGAACAGCGCCATCGCCTCCGGCCCGTACTCGGCCTTGATCTTCAACATGCGTTCGGCGACCTGGCCCAGCGCCTCGTCCCAGGTGACCTCGACCCACTTTTCCTCGCCGCGAGTCGCGTGGCGCAGCAGCGGCGCGCGCAGGCGGTCCGGGTCGAAATGGGCGCCGATGCCGCCGGTGCCACGCGGGCAGAGCCGGCCGCGCGAGAGGGGGTCGTCCGGATGACCCGTGACCTTCCAGAGCTGGCCGTCCCGGACATGGGCGAGGGCGTTGCATTTCCAGAAGCAGATGTCACAGAAGGTCGGGACCGAGTGGGTCCCTGCGGTCGTCATCGAGGATGCGGCCACGGCCCGGGGGCCGCGTGCAACGCCGCCCGCGACAGCCGCCGCAGCGGTTCCCAGGCCGGCAATCTTCAGGAAGCGTCGACGGGAGATTCGGTGGCTCAAGGCGCTGGAACCCGCTATATATTAGGAAAGCCTAATACATACTAGCGAGTAGGGTCAGCCGTCGCCTCCGCAGTTTCCGCAGTGCAGCAAGCTTGATTTCCAGCCCCGGATGAGGTCTCAGTCGACGACGTTGGGTGGATCCCAGTCCTCGTCCCAGCCTCGCTCCGGAGCCGGGAATCGTGCCAGCCAGTCGTCGATCAGGCGCACGTGCTCGTGTTCCTCGCCGGCCATCTCGGCGGCTTCCGCCTTGATTTCGGCCGGCAGGTCGGCAGCCGCGAAGCGCTCGAAGAACTCGGCCGCCCGCCGTTCGTTGTGCCGGGCGAGCAGCAGGGCATGGTAGGGCGTCATCAGGTAATGCAGGTCGCCGTAGTCCGTCGTCTCGGCGCCCTCGGGCGTGGACCAGCGGAATACCGTCGCATCTGGTGCCTGCTGCCAGCCCATGCGCCTGGCGATCTGGTCCCGGTGCTTGCCCTCGATGCGGGACAGCTTCTCGAACAGTTCCGCAACCTCATGGTTGTGATGAGCGTCCATGATCCCGGCAAGCTCTGCATAGCGCTCGGCGGCCTCGACCTCCATCGCCCAGGCGTAGGCCATGAATTCCTCGACAGTGCGCGGCAGATCCTCCTGCCCGGCGGCCCCTCGCTTGTCCGTCATAGGGCAAACCTCGCTTCGAGTTCCGCTATCGGTCTCGGGTCGCTGGCGTAGCGCGCGCTGTACGGCGGTCGCTGCCCCGAGTAGACGACGCCGAGTCCGAAGCCGTTGTCGGCAAGCATCTGTCTCGCCGCTTCCGAAGGATCGGCCGTTTGCTCGAAGGCCGCCGGCTTGACGATCCGCTTCCATTCCGTCTGCTCGGGCCTGAACGTGATGCAAGGGGAGAGCACCTCGACGAACGAGAAGCCTGGTGTCGTGATGGCCTCGACCAGGATCCCGGCAAGCCCGTTCGGATCGCCGCTGAAGCCGCGCGCGATGAAGTTCGCGCCTGCGGCGAGCGCGATCACGGTGGGTTGGAATTCCCGCAGCCCGGTGCCCTGAGGAGTCAGCTTGGAGTTCCAGTCCGGCTCGGTCGTCGGCGAGGGCTGGCCCTTGGTCATGCCGTAGACGCGGTTGTCCATCACGATGTAGGTCATGTCGACGTTGCGGCGGCAGGCATGCATGAAATGATTTCCGCCGATCGAATAGCCGTCGCCGTCGCCGCCGGTGACGACGACGGTCAGGTCGGGACGCGCGAGCTTCAGGCCAGTGGCGGCAGCAAGCGAGCGGCCGTGCACTCCATGGAAGCCGTAGCACGAGGTGTAGGCCGGGATGCGCGACGAGCAGCCGATGCCGGAGACGACCGCGACATCCTCGGCGGGCAGGGCGAGCTTTGCCAGCGCCTTGGCGAGTGCATTGAGGACGGCGAAGTCGCCGCAGCCCGGGCACCATACCGGCTTGATGTCGGACTTGTAATCAGCCGGGCTCGGCGGCTTCGAGTTGCTGGTGTCGTTCATGCCTGGCTCCAGGCGAGCAGGTGACGGTGAATCTCGTCCGGGTGGAACTGCAGGACGCCCGGCTTGCGCAGGCTGCTGAGTGCCGGTGCGAGCTCGTACTCCCGTCGCAGGTAGCCGAGGAACTGGCCGCTATGGGTCTGCTCCACGACCAGCAGCTTGTGCACGCCCTCGAGCGCCTCGGCGAGCCGTGCGGGCTGGGCCGGCGACAGCAGGCGCAGTGAAACGAGTCGTACGGCGAGTCCACCCTCGCGCGCTCGTGCGATCGCCTCCCGGACCGGTCCCGTGCAGGACCCGAGTGTTATCACGGCCAGTTCGCCGTCTCCCTCGACGTCTGCCCAGTGCGCCGCGCAATCGGCATGTTCGAGCTTGCGCTCGCGCTTTCGCAGCTGGGCCAGGTGATCGCTGGCCTGCGACGAGGGCGTGCCGCGCTCCGTGTGCTCTAGCCCGTCCGCGGTATAGCTCACGCCCGGGGTGCCCGGGATCGCCATCGTCGACACGCCGGTATCGGTGAGCGCGTAGCGCCGGTAGTCCGGGTCGTCCGGCTGTGCGGTCAGCCGGCGGGCCGGCGACGGCGATCGGGCAGGCGCGTCGATCACGCTCCTGGCCTGTCCCATGAACTGGTCCGAAAGCACGATTGCCGGTGTCTGCAGCGATTCGGCCAGCTCTACGGCCCACTCGGCGGTGTGAAGACAATCTGCCACCGAGTTCGGCGCCAGCACGAGATGCGGCGCGTCACCGTGCAGCCCGTAGAGCGCGATGTTCAGGTCGCCTTGCTCGGACTTGGTCGGAATGCCCGTGGAGGGTCCGACCCGCATCACATCGACGACGACGACTGGTGTCTCCGCGGTGACCGCAAGTCCGAGCGCCTCCACCATCAGGGACAGTCCCGGTCCCGAGGTCGCCGTCAGCGACGGTACGCCGCCGTAGGAGCTGCCGATCGCCATGTTGATCGATGCGAGCTCGTCCTCGGCCTGCACCAGTGCCCCGCCCACCTCGGCCAGCGCCAGGCTCAGCCACTCGAGCAGCTCGGTGGCGGGCGTGATCGGATAGGCAGCGACGAAGCGTACCCCGCCCCGCAGCGCGCCGAGCCCGGTCGCCTCGTTGCCGGTGACGAGCCACCGTGCCGTATCCCGGGCCGTGGGAGGGGCGAGGCCGTACTCGACCTCGAGGCCTGCGCCGGCCTTGCGGCCCGCGGTCATGGCCGCCAGGCTGGGCTCGAGCGCGCCCGGACGCTTGCCCAGTGTCTTTTCTACGGCGAACGTGACCGCGTCCTCTGGCAGGCCCAGCAGCTGAGCGACGAGCCCCAGCACCAGCATGTTCGGTCGGCCGCCCTCGATGCTCTTGGCCATCTGCTTCAGATGGACGGCTGCGTATCGGGCTCCCGAGCCCTTGAACGCATCGTGCGGCTCGCCCTGGTCCGGGTCGCCGATGATCAGGCTGTCAGCCGTCAGCGCGATTTCGGCGCTGAAGCGGTGCACGTTGTCCCAGTCCACCGCAGCGAGGATGTCGAACCGGTCGTCCATGCACTCGATGGGATCGCGTGCGATGCGGATCATGGCCGCGGCTTCGCCGCCACGGATCTGCGGTCCCGATGAACGTGTCATCAGCGCGTAGTAGCCCGAGCGGGCCGCGGCTTCGAGCAGCATGTTGCCCGCCGTCATTACGCCGGCTCCGCCGCTGCCCGCCAGCGCGACGGATATCGACGTGTGTGGGCCGTGCGGGCCCGGATGGATCTTGTGTGGCGAGGTCATTGCAGCCGGGGGGATTGCCAAAGCCCGCTATTCTAGGGCGCTAGGGACTCTCGGCCACTGCCCCTGGCAGAAAAATTGCCGAACTGGAGTCGCCGGAGGGGTGTTGCGCGGCCCCGGCGGCGCATGGTCCTTCGGTTTGTGCGGCTTAGTGCCCCGCTTCGCGACGGCGACAATGCCGGCTTTAGCCTGCCGGAGTCCGCGATGAACGTGGCCCAGTCCCTGCTCACGGCCCTGAAGGACCATGGCGCACGCCAGGTCTTCGGCATTCCGGGCGACTTCGTACTGCAGTTCTTCAAGGTCATGGAGGAATCCGCGATCCTTCCGCTGTACACGTTGAGCCATGAACCCTCGGTCGGTTTCGCGGCGGATGCCGCCGCGCGTGCGAGCGCCGTGCCGGGCGTTGCGGCGGTGACCTACGGCGCCGGCGCGCTGAACATGGTGAATCCTGTCGCGGCCGCGTACGCGGAGAAGTCCCCGCTGGTCGTGATCTCGGGGGCACCGGGTCTGCGCGAGGGGTCCGCGGGCCTGCTGCTGCACCACCAGGTGAAGCGCCTCGACTCCCAGTTCGCGATCTACCGGGAGATCACCTGCGACCAGGCCTCGTTGGGTGATCCGGCAAGCGCGCCGACAGAGATCGCACGCGTGCTGCGCAGCTGCATCGAGCATTCGCGTCCCGTTTACCTGGAACTGCCCCGGGACGTCGTGACGGAGCCCTGCGGGCCCGTGCAGCGGCTGCCGGAATCGGCGTTCGACCCGGAAGCGGTCGCTGCATGCGCGGACGAGATCATGGCCCGCATCGCCGACGCCTCGAAGCCCGTGCTGATGGTTGGCGTTGAGGTGAGGCGCTTCGGGCTCGAGGCTCGCATTGCGCGGCTTGCGCGGCACCTGCACGTTCCCGTTGTGACGTCGTTCATGGGGCGGGGCCTGCTTGCCGACAGCGAGGTGCCGATCGTCGGTACCTACCTCGGCCGCACGGCCCACCCCGACGTCGGCCGGCCGGTCGAGGAGTCCGACTGCCTGCTGCTGTTCGGCGTGATCGTCTCCGACACGAACTTCGGTGTCTCGGAAGGCCGGATCAATTATCGGAACTGCATACTCGCGGCGGACCGCTCGGTCACGATGGGATATCACCGCTATGGCAACATCCCGCTAGAAGCGTTGGTGGACGAGTTGACACGCCGCGTGGCCGCTCAGCCGCCGGTCGCTGCGGGTCGTCCGACCCAGTACCCGAGGGGTCTGGTGGCCGACGATGCGCCGGTGGCTCCCGACGACATCGTCAAGGCGGTCAATGACCTGTTCCGACGCTCGGGACGGATGCCGGTGGCAAGCGACACCGGGGACTGCCTGTTCGCCTCGCTGGACATCGAGAACACCGAGCTCGTCGCACCCGGCTACTACGCGACGATGGGCTTCGGCGTGCCTGCAGGTCTCGGCCTGCAGGCCGCCACCGCAGAGCGGCCGTTGATCCTGGTCGGCGACGGCGCTTTCCAGATGACGGGCTGGGAACTCGGCAACTGCCGGCGCTATGGATGGGACCCGATAGTCATCGTGTTCAACAACCTCAGCTGGGAAATGCTGCGGGTATTTCAGCCTGAGTCGGGATTCAACTCGCTGGACGACTGGCGATTCGCCGAGGCCGCGGGGTCCATGGGCGGGGACGGCCGGCGGGTTTCGACACGGCGCGAGCTTGTCTCGGCGCTCGATGCAGCCGTCGCGCGCCGGGGTCGGTTCCAGCTCATCGAGGTGATGATTCCACGAGGCAGCGTCTCGGCCACGCTCGAGGGCTTCGTCGCCGCGCTGAAGCGCAGACACTGAGGCCGCGCGCCGCAGCGTCATTGCCCGGGTTCGGTGGGGCGCGGCAGGCAGGTGTCGGCCGGGGGTTCCTCGAAGACCGGCGCAAAGCCGCCGCCGGGCGTGCGGAAGTTCGTGGTCTGGCCCTGATACAGGCGCGCGGCCGTCAGCAGCACGCGCCCTTCGTAGACGTAGTTCCTCAGGTCGACTTTCAGCGAGTCGCTTCCGGCTCCCGGCACGGCCGAGCGTTCGCTGGGCCGTGCGATCCGTTGCGCGACGTAGTCACCCCGGAGAATTGCGTCGAAAGCCTTGCGCGTCAACTTGTCACCACGGTAGGCGCCACGGCTCCCGTAGCCGCTGCGTGGCTTGAAGAACCATTGCCTTCGACCGCGCCAGAGTTCCTCGGCATTCTCGATGGCGACGGGTCTGGTATGAGGAATACCCTCGGTCAGGCAGTGCACGACGTCATCCGCTGCACCAAGCGCGCGTAGCGTGTCCTGGTCGGTCAGGCGGATCAGGTTGTGCTTGTCGGCGTGGATCGCATAGGCACGCGGATGCGGTGTTACGACGGCGGCACCGGTCTCGTAGATGCGGCGCAACGCTGCGATTGCAGCGCCTTGCAGGTAGAAATCCGTGCTGCGGTTGTAGATCAGGTCAATCGGCAGCCCGTCCAGCATTGCGTGCCCGTTCTTGAGCTCGAGCCTGCCGACATCCGCAATGACCGCAGAGATTCCGGTCGACTCGAAAAGCTGCCGGTACAACAGGAACTCCGGGTACAGGTATTGTTTCTCCGGCGACTCGTCCACGATTGCGATGCGCCTGAGCGGAGCGTCGCCGCGAACCGCACGCCACTCACTGCCGAAGGCTTCGAGGATGCGTCTTCCATCGAGGTCGACCCCGGCCGGCCCGCCCGCCAGGTGCTTGACCCAGTCGCAGCAGGCGCGCTGCGCGCGCAGCATCCCGCTGGCGAGCAGCAACCCGCCGGCATTCGTGTTCACCTCGATCAGGCTCGCGCCGGCGTCGCCCAGGTGGAAGTCGTAGGCGAGGATACCGCCGGCCGCAGGACAGTCGATCCGTGCCAGCGCAGGTGCGTCGGCCAGAGCCGCGGCCCGATACCCGGGCAGTCGGGATACGCCCTCGACCGCGGAGATGACCTGTGCCATCTGTCGCAACTGGCGGCGGGTCACGAAAACGGGCAGGGATGAAAACAGGTGCGGATGGGTCTGCACGATGGGCTCGCGCAGGCCGAGCGCGGCAAGGTCCTGCTGCAGCCAGCGCTGCAGCACGCCGACATCGGTGCCGATGCAGAAACAGTGTCGATTCAGCATCGTCGCGGTTTGAAGATGTTGGTTCATGCCAGTGGCTCGGCCGGTCGCGACGGGCCATGTCGGTTCCCGGAATCCGTGGCATAGTTGAACGTTAAGCGTGTCAACTGGCCGGGCGAAGCTGCATGGGGAGTCGGATGAATGTTCCCTCGAATCGTTTCTATTGTACTCGGCGCGACTATGCTTGCGGCCTGCGCAGGCCCGTCGAAGAGCGTGGAAAGTGACATGGCGACTGTCAGCGGAGTCGTTACGTATCTCGAGCGCAGGGCGCTGCCGCCGGAGGCCGTCGTGATCGTCAGGCTGCAGGACATTTCGCGTGCCGACGCGCCAGCGGTCCTGCTCGCAGAGCAGCGCATCGAGCTCGACGGCCGGCAGGTCCCTGTCCCGTTCGAGATCGGCTACGACCCCGCGGCGATCGACGGGCGCATGAGCTACGCGGTCTCGGCGCGCATCGAGCTGGCAGGTAAGCTGCTGATGATCAGCGACACCGTGCACCCGGTCATCACGCGAGGCGCGCCCACGGCCGACGTCGAAGTGCGCGTCGTGCCGGTCAGGCGCTGAGCACCGTGTCAGCAGGCGCTGCGGCCTGCATCAACCACTGACAACTGGAACAGGAGCAAGTCATGATTGGTTACGTCACGATTGGTACGAACGATCTCACGCGCGCAGCGCGCTTCTACGACGAGTTGCTGGCGGAGCTCGGCGCGAAGCGCATGATGGAGACCGAGCGCTTCGTGATGTGGTCGGTTGCGCCGGACAAGCCTGCGCTCGGCGTGTTCATTCCTTACGACGGCAAGCCTGCAACGGCCGGCAACGGCGACATGGTGGCCCTGGTCGTTGACACTCCAGGCAAGGTCGCGGCGCTGCACAAGAAGGCGCTCGATCTCGGTGCGACCGACGAGGGCGCGGCCGGGCCGAGGCAGATACCCGGATTCCATGCCGGCTATTTCCGCGATCTGGACGGCAACAAGCTGAATTTCTACTGCTTCGCCGCGGGCTGAGGGCGGACGACCGGCGGGGCGCCCGCGATCATCTGCAACAGGGTTGTTCGACGGCTCAGCTCCGCGGAATTGCCTATGGACCCGTCGGGGCCTCCGGCCGCACCCGCTCCCAGGGAAGGTACTCGATCTCGTCGAGCGGGCAGGGCTCTTCGCCGAGAATCAGCACGACGCGGAAACCGTCGGTGTAATAGGGGTCCTTTGTGTAGTTGTAGCGCGGGGACTGTGCGTCCGAGTAGCCGACGCCCTTGACGTAGCCCACCGAGCACAAAGCCTGCGAACTCGCTACGTCCAGCGTGATGTACAGCCGCGCCTCGTCAACGACCGGGTCGATCTTGTGCGTGACGAAGGTTCGACTCGAGAGCTTGACACCGATGTCGCGGCTGATCTGTCCGACCCACACCTCCTGCCCCATGACCGTGACTGGTGCCTTCCACAGGCGCAGGTGGTTGCGTTCATCCACCGTCTTACGGGCCTTCTGCAGGGCGATGTCCTGCGGGCGGCCGAACATGTACAAGGGCGAGATCGGCGAGGTGCGGTAGGTGGACCGGAACACCGAAGAGAGAAAAGTGCGCCACGCCGTTTCACCCCGCGTCGTCTCGGTGAGGTCCCAGCCCTGGCGCACCAGGGCTGCGAAGACGTTGGTCCCCTTGCCGACGAACACGAGGTTGAGCGGATCCCCGGGTGTCTCCTGGTCGCCACCGAAGACGCAGCACGGCAGCGTCTCCAGGTAGGTCCGCAGCGCATCGAGGTCGAGGTCCCGAACCTCCGTGGCGGGATAAAGCCGGTCGAAGTCTACCTGCGAAAAATCCGCCTCGAATCCGGGAACGAGTTGCACGAAGTCGAAACTGCGGACGGCGCGCGGTCCGAACAACTCGACCGAGAATGCCTTCGCACCCGGGTCGAGGTTTGTGTAGACATACCCGGATACCGTGCTGCGCGGGGGAATCAGCACCGGAATGTGCCGTTTCAGGAACGCGTTGGTCTCCTGCGCCAGCGCTCGGTCGGACCTGGCCCCGGACATCCAGGCGACCTCGGATGGAGCGAAGTAATCCGGGTCGAGGCTCAGCACCATCAGCACGAAGGCTTGGTCTTCCTGGTTGTCGATCTGCAGCCAGACAGGTTGTATGCCTTTGTCCGCCAGCGGCACGCCAAAGTAATGCTCGGTTTCCGCAGGACTGAGGACCACGGCCGTCGTGCTGACCCGCTCGTCGGTGATGGTTTGCGCGCGGGTGTAGAAGTCCAGTGACTCGGGCGCAGGCGGAGCCGTGGCGCAGCCTGACGCGAGCAGGCCGGCCGCAAGCACGGCAGACGCAAGCACGATTCTCACTGTTGAGAGCACCCGGCCGGGCGCTCCGATGACGGAGCCTCGAGGCGCTCTTGCAGTCATGACACATGGATCTTATCGGGATGCGGATTCTTTTTTCCACCAGTGTCAGCGAACAGCGGCAGGAATGCCGCGATCGAGTCGAAGCTCGAGGCCACCTGCAGCGACGCGACGCCGAGAACTCCGCTGCCGCTGGTCGATGGTGAATCCGGCGCCGCACTTCGCAGCGAGCCGGCGAGCGCGGCGACACGCGCGGTTCCCCGGGACGAGCCTGTAGAAAGCGAAGGGTCCGACTAGCCGCTGTTGCGCAGCCCGGCAGCGATCCCGTTGATCGTGAGATGAATGCACTGCTTTGTGCGGTCGTCGCGGTCCCCCGCGCGGTAGCGCTCGAGCAGCTCCACCTGGATGTGGTTCAGCGGATCGAGATAGGGGAAGCGGTTGCGGATCGAGCGGGCGAGCAGCGGATTGCGCTCGAGCAGCCGGGAGGTCTCGGTGATCGCAAGCAGCTGACCGACCGTGCTCTCGTGCTCGGCGCGCAGGCGCGGGAAGATGGCCTCGCGCAGGCGCGAGTCGGTCACGAGTCCCGCGTAGCGTGAGGCGATGCCGAGGTCCGTCTTGGCCAGCACCATGTCCATGTTCGAGAGCAGCGCGTTGAAGAAAGGCCAGTCGCGGTTCATCCGCTGCAGCAGCCCGAGTCCGTTCGGATTGGCCTGCAGCCAGGCGCTGACCGCCGATCCGAATCCATACCATGCCGGCAGCATCAGCCGGCACTGGGCCCAGGAGAACACCCAGGGAATCGCCCGCAGGTCCTCGATTGCGCGCGATTTCTTTCGCGATGCCGGGCGGCTGCCGATGTTCAACTCGGCGATCTCGCTGATGACAGTCGATTCCCAGAAGTACCGCTCGAAACCCTCGGTCTCGTAGACGAGTTCCCGGTAGGAGCGGAATGCCTGGGAGGAGAGCTCCTCCATCGTGTCGGTGAACTCCGCCGCAGGTTCGGCCCCGGAACCGTTCAGTAGCGTCGCTTCCAGCGTGGCCGCGACCAGGGTCTCGAGGTTGCGGCGCCCGACCTCCGGGTTGCTGTACTTCGCGGCGATCACCTCGCCCTGCTCGGTTACTCGGACCTGGCCCTGCACCGCGCCCGAGGGCTGCGCGAGGATGGCCTGGTACGTCGGTCCTCCGCCGCGACCGACCGAGCCACCACGGCCGTGAAACAGCCGGAGGCGGATCCCGTGGTCCGAGAACACGCGCACCAGCCCGGTCTGGGCCTTGTAGAGCTCCCAACCCGAAGTCAGGAAACCGCCGTCCTTGTTGCTGTCGGAGTAGCCGAGCATCACTTCCTGGGTCCGGCCGCGCGATTCGAGCAGGCGAGCGTAGGCAGGCAGGCGGAACAGCCGGTCCATCACCGCGTCCGCGTTGCGCAGGTCCTCGATGGTCTCGAACAGCGGAACGATGTTGAGCCCGAGCCGCGCGTCTCGCGGCTGCATCAGGCCCGCCTCCTTTGCCAGCAGCGCGGCCTCGAGGATGTCGGAGACGTCGTTGGTCTTCGAGATGATGTAGTTCTGTATGCACTCAGGTCCGTAGCGCCCGCGCATCTCGGCCGCCTTGCGGTTGATCGCGAGCTCGCCGGTGGTCTCCTGCGAATACTCGAGGAACGGCGAGGACAGCAGGCGGGCCGTCGCAAGTTCGCGCGACAGCAGATCGACTCTCTCCGACTCGGCAAGACCGTGGTACTCGATGTCCGGCTGCGCCGCCGAGAACAGCTCCGAGACCACGCGCTCGTGCACCTCCGAGTTCTGCCTCAGGTCAACCGCGGCCAGGTGGAAGCCGAAAACACGCGCCGCCCTCCTGAGCTGTCGCAGCCTGCCCCGGGCGAGCAGCTCCGAGTCGTGAGAAACCAGCGAGCGATGTATGACGTCCAGGTCCGCGGCCAGCTCGGCGCCGGACTCGTAGGGCGGGGCGTCGCCGACCGCATGCCGCATCGCGTGCAGCTGGTCCAGCTCGCGGGCGGTCGCCGCGACCCGCGCGTAGAGTCCGGTCAGTGCACGGCGGTAGGGCTCGTCCGCGCGTTGCGGATTCCTGTCCGGCGAACGCGCGGCCAGTTCGTCCAGCTCGGCGGACACCTCGATCGTGGTCGAGGCTCCCGGGATCTCGGCGCCGAGCTGGTGCAGCTGCTCCAGATACCAGGCCAGGACGCGCGTGGACTGCATCCGGAGTGTCCGGCCGAGCACTTCGGCGGTCACGTAGGGATTGCCGTCGCGATCGCCGCCGATCCAGGAGCCCATGCGCAGGAACGAGGGCAGCTCGGCAGTCAGCGGAATCTCCCGGGCCCGAAGCTCGTCCTCCAGCGCGGCATACAGCCGCGGCAGCTCCCGCAGGAACGTGTGGTCGTAGAACGCGAGGCCATTCGCGACCTCGTCGATCACGGCCAGCCGCTGCTTTCGCAGCATCCGTGTCTGCCAGAGTGCGAGCACCGTCCGTCGCAGCGACTCGGAGTTCTCGGCCGATTCCTCCGGAGTCAGGCGCATCCGGTCGCGGGTCTCGATCAGGTCCGCGATCTTCATTTCGGTGTCGAGCACGCTCTTGCGCTGCACCTCGGTCGGATGCGCGGTCAGGACCGGCGCGAGCAGCGCGTCTGCGAAGAACTCCAGCAGTTGCTGCGGCGGGACGCGGGCCTCGGCCGCGCGGTCGAGCGCGTGCGGCAGGCTGCCTTCGCGAGGCGAGCTGCCCGCGATCCGGTGCGCGCGCGAGCGGCGTATGTGGTGCAGGTCCTCTGCGATGTTCGCGAGGTGCGAGAAATAGCTGAAGGCCCGGACGACAGTCATCGCCTCGCCCATCGACATGCCTTCGAGCAGCGACTCGAACTCGCGCCGGGCGGACTCGTCCTCGTCGCGGTGAAAGGCGATCGAGCTGCGGCGGATGCTCTCGATCAGGTCGAACGCGGCCTGTCCCTGCTGCTCGCGGACCGTGTCGCCGAGCAGCCGGCCGAGCAGGCGGACGTCGTCCCGCAGCGGCGAGTCCTTGTCGGCCTTGTCGGCGGCGGGCTGCGGCATTCCGGTTTCTCGCTGATTTTCGTTCATGGGTCGAGCTTCTCAGAAAATCGATGCAAGACCAATGGTGATCAGCGTTGCAATCAGCGGCACGACGACCGTGACCACGCCGAGATCCTTGTACCCCTCGCGGTGCGTCATCTTCATGATCATGAACAGCGCCACGACGGTGCCGCTGTGCGGCAGCGAATCGAGGCAGCCGCTCGCCATCGTAGCGATGCGGTGCAACTCGCCAGGCTCGATGCCCATCGCGGTGAAGTGCGGGGCGAGCGTCGTCATGAAAATCTGCAGTCCTCCCGAGGCGGAGCCCACGATTCCCGCGAGCACGTTGACGGCGGCGAACAGCGACAGCAGAGGGGGCAGGTCCAGCTCGGTCACGAGCCGCGCGAAATTGGCGAAGCCGTCAGTCTGGCTGACGACGCTGCCGAAACCGATGACAGCCGCGGTGTTGATGAGCGGCAACAGCCCTTCGTCTGTGCCGCGACCGAGCACGGCCATCGGGCTCTTGCGAAGCACGGGGAAGATCAGGAAACACACCAGGGTTCCCGTCACGAGCGCCAGGCTGGGCCAGGCGATCGGCTCGGTCCGGCCGAGTTCGGCGATCCGGGCCGCGAGCGAACCCGGTGCTGCGTCCACGAACCAGCCGATCAGGCGGGGCAGCAGGATGATGAACAGGACGACGACGATCGGCGTCAGCGCGGCAACCCAGTGAGGACCCTGCACGCCTGCGATGTCGAGCGGAGCCTCGCCTTCGTCCACCGCGAGGGCACCTGCCTTCAGCCGCTCCCGCTCCAGGTACCACATGCCGAGGCCGAGCATCAGCGCAGCACCCACCAGGCCGTATCCGGCGCCGGCATACAGGTCCGTGCCCAGCGACGAGGCGGCGATGACGTTGTGTATCGACGGGGTGCCGGGCAGCGCCGTCATCGTGAACGTGCCGGCGCCGAGGCCGATTGCCGCCGCGAGCAGGCGCTTCGGAATCCGCGCCTCTTCGATCAGCCGCAGCCCCAGCGGGTAGACTGCGAACAGCACGACGAAGACGACGACGCCTCCGTAGGTCAGCACGGCGGTCGCAAGAACGACGATCCAGAGCGCGCGGTGGGCTCCCAGCCTGCGCGCGAGCGACATCGCGATGCTCGAGGCCGCATGGCTGTCCGCCATCGCGCGTCCGAAGATGGCGCCGGTGATGAACAGCAGGAAGAAGCGGCCGGCGAACGTGAACGCACCCACCGGTCCGGCGGAGAACTGCTCGGTCAACGCGTCGAACACGTTGAGCCCGTTGGTCAGCGCAACGATGGACGCCGAGATGACCGAGGCCACGATGATATTGGCCCCGCGCAGTGCCAGGAATATCAGCAGCGCCAGCGCAAACAGCAAGCCGCCGTACTGGAGAAAGTCGTTCATCCTGGTCGATCCCCCCTTGCTGCCGGCCGAGCCCGGGCGAACCGGCCGGCCCGGCGATGATGCCCGGTGGGGGTCCCTGGATCCAGTTGCACCCGCGCTGCGTCAGCGGTCCAGAGGACTTGCGCGAACTACTCATGCAGCACGACGCCGGCGGACACAGAATCTATGGCACAGGCAGCAACAGCGGAGAAGACCGTGGCGGCCACGAAGCCCAGCGCCCGCCGCCGACCCGGGCAAGCGGTGAGCCCGTCTTTTGCCTTCGTGCTGCATCCGCTGACGGTGGACTACCTGTTGGGTCACCCGGGCTTCGCGTGGGCGCGTCCGCTGCCACGGTTCCTGGTAGAGCGCGCGGCCGCGCATCTGCCGGCGCTGCGGGTCGGTACGGTCAAGGGCGGTCGCTCCGCCGCGACCGGCCTGCCCGTGGATGGATTGATCTACGCACTCGGTGCCACGCCGCGCCAGATCCTCACGCACCGTCCGGAGTTCACGTACTCGCGGCTGATCGAGGCGGCGGAAGATGCCGAGCGCCAGGGGGCGCGCATCGTCGGTCTGGGCGCGTTCACGAAGGTGGTCGGCGATGCGGGAGTCACCGTCGCAAGCAGGTCGCCGATTCCAGTGACAACCGGCAACAGCCTGACCATCGCCGCGACGCTGGAAACCGCGAAGCTCGCTGCCCGGCGGCTCGGCTGGCGGGACCTGACGCACGGGCGGGCGATGATCGTCGGAGCCACCGGATCGATCGGTTCCGTCTGTGCGCGCCTGCTGGCTGCTGCGGTAAAGGATGTCGTGCTGGTGTCGATCGAGCCGCAGCGCCTGAAGGCGCTCAGCAGGCAGATCCGCCGGGAGACGCCGGACGCGCGCGTCGATACCGACGTTTCGGCGGCTCCGCGGCTCGGCGAGTGCGACCTGATCGTGACTGCCACCTCGGCGTTCGGGCAGCGCGTGCTGGACGTGAGCCAGTGCAAGCCGGGCGCCCTGATCCTGGACGTCGCGCTGCCGCCGGACATATCCGCCGAGGAGGCCGCGGTACGGCCCGACGTGCTGGTCGTCGAAAGCGGCGAGGTGCTGATTCCCGGCCCGGCACGCTTCAGCATGGACATCGGCCTGCCCCCTGGCGTTGCCTACGCCTGCCTGGCGGAGGCCGCACTGCTGGCGATGGAGCAGCGCTACGAGTGCTTCACGCTGGGGCGCGAGATTGCCCCCGAAAGGGTCAAGGAGATCTACCGCCTGTTCCGCAAGCACGGCTTCGAGATCGCACCACTGAGGACCTACGGGCAAGCGCTGGGTGAGCGGCTGATCGCCAGGAAGCTCGCGCGGGCAGAGGAACTGCGCAGCGATCCGAAGTTGTTCGAGCGCGTCAAGAGGCAGGCCGCAGCCAGGATTGCGCGGATCGCGCCGCGGGCGAAAGGTATCAGCGGGGTGACAAAGCTCGGGTCCTGAAGCCGCCCGTCGGGCGCCGGCGAACAGGTGCTGGCTGCTTCAATGGAGCCGACCGCGTTACACTCACGGATACATGAAGAGACTACTCATTCTTGCCCTGGCCTGCGTGACCCTTGCCGCCTGTGGTCGGGTCCCCGAGGGCGTCGAGCCTGTCAGCGGTTTCGAACTCGACCGTTACCTCGGCACCTGGTACGAGATTGCGCGTCTGGACCACCGTTTCGAGCGCGGCCTGACGGACATCACCGCCCGCTACAGTCTCCGCGACGGCGGCGGTGTGGACGTGCTGAACCGTGGCTGGGACACCTCGAAAGGCGAATGGCGGGAGGCCGAGGGCAAGGCCAGGTTCGTCGGGGCCGAAGACGTCGCGAGCCTCGAGGTCTCGTTCTTCGGGCCATTCTACGGCGGCTACAACGTGGTCGAGCTCGACCCGTCGTACAGCCTGGCGATGGTGGCCGGGCCGAACCGTGACTACCTCTGGATCCTGGCGCGACGTCCGGATCCGCCGAGTGGCGAGGTCGAGCGGCTCGTCCGGCGTGCCGAGGAGCTGGGCTTCGATACCAGCCGGCTCATCTACGTGAGCCACGAGCGGGCCGCGGCGCAGCAGTGAGCATCGCGCTGGTGATTTTCGCGACGACGCTGGTCGTCAGCCTGGTCGGCCTGTACTCGAAGCCCGCGCTGATCCAGCGCTTCCTGTTCCGGCCCTACTGGTTCCTCAGGCGCAAGCAGTACGACACCGTCGTCACCAGCGGCTTCGTGCACGCCGATCTCGGGCACCTGATCTTCAACATGGTGACGTTCTATTTCTTCGCGTTCCCGCTCGAGCGGGTGATCGGCCCGCTGCGATTCGCGGTGCTCTACCTGCTCGGGCTGGTGCTGAGCGAGATCACCACCTACTACAAGCATCGCAACGATCCCTCTTATGCATCGCTGGGCGCGTCTGGCGCGATCTCGGCCGTGCTGTTCGCCTCGATCGTCTATTTCCCGACGCAGAAGCTCTTCATCATCCCGATACCGGTGCCGATTCCGGCGCCGCTGTTCGCGGTCGCGTACGTAGCCTATTCGTGGTACTCGGCCCGTCAGGCGCGCGGGAACATCAACCACGACGCGCACCTCGGCGGCGCGCTGGTCGGCCTCGCATTCGTGTTCCTGACGGATCCTTCGGCCTACGGGCGGATGTCGCAGCTGCTGTTCGGCTGAGCCCGCGAACTGCGACGGGCTTCACTTCCCGCGATCGTGGTGCTCGGTCCCCACCGGACCGGCTGGCTAGACTCCGGATATCGAGACACGTCCCGGAGACTGGCGCAGATGGAAATCTTCACTCGCAGCATCGTCGTCGCGCTGTGTGCCGCGATCCTGAACCTGGCGTCGCCGCCGGTCGCCCAGGCCGGCATGATCGGTACGCTGGAGGCGGTAGCAGCGCCCGGGCGCTCTGCCGACCTCGCCACGGTCAATGCGGCACTCGCGCGCCGGCAGGTCAGGGAGCAGTTCCTGGCGCTCGGCGTCCAGCCGGAGCAGATCGAGTCGCGCGTGGCTGCGCTGACCGACGAGGAGCTGCGCAAGCTGGCCAGGCAGGTCGGGGATGCGCCGGCCGGCGGCAGTGCGCTCGCCGTGATCGGCGTCGTCTTCCTCGTGCTGCTGATCCTCGAGGCCGTCGGCGTCATCGACATCTTCAAGAAATTCCCGTAGCGCCGATGCTCGCGCGGCGCCGCTGTCCGATTCCGGCGCAGGCGCTTGCCTGGACTCTGCTGCTGATGCTGGGTGGCTGTGCCACGCCTGGTCCGGCACCGGCGAACTGGGGCGCGCTCGAAGCGTCGGTCGAGCTCGAGCAGACGCCCTTCTACCCGCAGCAGGACGACCAGTGCGGACCGGCGGCCCTGGCAACCGTGCTGGCCGCATCTGGAGTGCCCGTCACGCCCGCGGAGCTGGAGGAGGAGGTCTATCTGCCGGGCAGGCGGGGCAGCCTGCAGGCGGAGATGGTCGCGGCCGCGCGCAGCCGGGGGCGGCTGCCTTATCTGCTCCCGCCGCAACCCGAGGCACTGCTCGCGGAGCTCGACGCCGGGCGGCCGGTGCTGGTGTTGCAGAAGCTCGGCGCCGGGCCGTGGCCGCTCTGGCACTACGCGGTACTGGTCGGCATCGATGCCGCAGGTGACCGGGTGCTGCTGCGCTCTGGCGTCGAGGAGCGGCTCGAGATGCCGGAAGCACGGTTCCTCGCGAGCTGGGAACGTGCCGGTAGCTGGGCCCTGGTGATGCTGCGACCGGGCGAGCTTCCCGCAATACCGCTGCTGGAACCCTACATCAAGGCGGCCGCCGGATTCGAGGCGCTGGGCCGGTACGACGAGGCCGAGCGCGCCTATGCGGCGGCGGCAGAGGCCTGGTCGGGGTCGGCGCTGCCGCGACTGGGTCTTGCCAACGTGGCCTACGCCCGCGGCGACTTGCGCGCCGCCGAGGCCGGTTATCGCTCGGCCGCCGCGCTCGACCCGCGAAACATCGTCGCCCTGAACAACCGTGCCGAAACGTTGCTGCAATGGGGTTGTCCGGCGCAGGCGCTGCGAGTTGCCGGCGAAGCGCAGGCGCTCGCTGCGGGCGGACCGTTCGAGCCCGCTGTTCGCGCCACGTTGGCCGGCATCGCCGCGAGCGGCGACATGGATCGGATCGACTGTCCGTCGAACTAGCGGCGGGACACGTTTTCGGGCCACTCCGAGGCACCCGGGCTTGCCGTACCCGGCGATTTAGGCACACTGGCAGTCATGTCGCTGCGCAGGCAGGTCGAGGAAATCTTCCCGGAGTGGGAGCGCTGGTATCCCAGCCTCTTCGACGCGGCCGTGGATCTCGGCGTGATTCGCGCCCGGGTCTGCGACCCATCCTCGCTGCTGCTTTCGAACCGTCATGCCAGCGTCCGCGCGGCCGCAGAGCAAGAGCACCGCCGCCGCTGGAGCGCCGAGGACAATCCACCCGAGGACTGAGCCGGAACCCCGGACGGCACCTCGACTTGCAGGCCAGCCGGCGCCTACTTGCGTGGCGGGCCTTCGGCGAACTGCGGCAGCTCGTCCGTTATCTGGAACCACGGCGCCTTCGAGCCCACGTATATGTGGGCCTGCGGGCGCATGCCCGGGTCGGTGTCCAGCGAGCCCGCAGGCACCACGGCCAGCTTGAAGTCCGACGAGATCCTCGGCAGTGCGCTGCCGCAGCGGCTGCAGAACGCGACCGTGAAATACTGCGCGTCCGCGACCTTGTATTCGCTGACGAGGGACTCGCCGCGCGTCCACTTGAAGCCGCTCGAGTTGTAGAAGAGGTTGGTCGCATGCGCAGCGCTGCGTCCGCGCCGGCAGCGCGAGCAGTGGCAGTTCATCATCCGGAACGGCTCGCCTTCGATTTCGAAGGCCACGTCCCCGCAAAGGCAGCTGCCCTGCGTCACGCCCGGCTGCGTTTCGGGCGCTGGACGCGGCCTGGCAGACATGCCGAACTGCGGCGGGTACTCCTCGAACTGGGGCAGGCCGTCGCTGATCGTGTACCAGGGAGCCTTCGAAGCCGTGAACATGTGCAGCTCGGGTTCGATGCCGAGTTCGCCCTCGAGGTTGCCGGCCGGGCCGATCACCAGGCCGATGGCCTCCATCGCTTCCGGCAGAACCGACCCGCAGCTGCCGCAGAACGACCGGTGAAACCCGGGCGAGGAATCATAGCGGCGGATTTCGTCCGCACCGGCGGTGATCCGGTAGCCGTCGATCGGTGCCGCTGCGAAAGTCGCAAAGGCCGAGCCATGGTGCTTGCGGCACATCGAGCAATGACAATGGAGCAGGTTCGTGAACGGCCCCTGGATTTCGTAGCGCACTGCGCCGCACAGGCATCGACCTTCGACCATGACAGTTCCCCCCTCATCGTTGGGTCAATGATACGGGAATCAGTCCAGCCGGGCGTTCAGCTTCAGCCAGATCGTGCGGCCGGGCTCGTTCACGCGGCTCGTCTGCACGAAGCCGGCCACGGCGGCGCCGCCGCGGCTCAGGTGTTCGGCGTAGAGCTTGTCGAACAGGTTGTCCACTCCCGCCGTCAGCAGCACGCCGGGCGTGGGTCGCCAGCCGCCATTCACGGAAAGCACGCCGAAACCGCCGGTGCGACCGAGATCCTGGCCGACTACGTTGCCCTGGTTCACGGCATAGCGGTCCTGCTCGGACACGAGTCGCCACAGCAATCCGGCCGACCAGCGGGAGCGCTCATAATCGAGCGCCGTGCGCAGTTCGAGCGGCGGCATCTGGGCGAGCGGCCTGTCCTCATCGAGGTTCTCGCCGCGGGTGTAGGCCAGCGTCTCGGTCAGCCGCCAGCCTTGGGCGAAATTCCAGGCGAGGTCGGCTTCGCCGCCCCAGGTCCGCGCGTCGATGTTGCGGGTGACGATGGTCCGCCGCGTGCCCTTCATGTAGGACGATTCGATCAGCACATAGTCATCGACGTTGCTGTAGAAGACTGAAACCGAGCCGGAGAGCTTGCGCCCTGCGTACACGAGCCCGGTGTCGAGCTGGGTCGTCTTCTCGGGCCGGGTGTTGAATGCGCTCAGGCTGTCCGTGCTCTCCTTGTTCTGCGAAACCAGTTCCCAGAAATCGGGGAAGCGCTGCGCGTGCCCGAGCCCGACGAAGACTGTTGCCGGTGTGCTCGAAAGGTCCTGCTCGTAGCGCCCGAATCCGCTCACCAGCGTCGTGTCGCGTCGCTGGTTCGCGGTCGGGTTCGGCACGCGGGTCATGCCGACCGGCAGCGCCTGGCGCTGGTCGCGCGCGCTCCAGTGGTCCGCGCGCAGTCCCGCGATCATGCGGCTGCGCTCGGCGAGCGGCAGCTCTGTCTCGCCGAACAGTCCGACGCTCCTGAACCACGCGTCGTCGGTGCGCTTGAGTTCCTGGTAGGGCAGGGCAGCCTGGTTCATCGTGGCCCGCAGGCTGTGCTGGTTCTCCTGCAGGTCCGCGCCCAGCGTCGTGCCGCCGCCGCCCGGCCAGTCCAGGTCGAGCGCGATCCTTCCGCCGATCGTCAGGCGGTCGGGGTTCTGCACGACCGGGTTCGGCATCATCGGCGTCGGCGTGAATTCCCGCAGGCTGTAGTTGTCCATCACGTGGTCGACGTAGTTGTAGTAGCCCTGTGCCTGCAGTCGCGTGACATTCGCAAAGGGTTGCGTGAGGTCCACCGCGAGGCCGAGGTTGCGCCGCTCGAACATCACTCCATCCATCGCGCGGTCGGCATACGCCGCCTCGCCGTCGCTGAGCGCGCCGCTCAGTTCGATGTTCGTGCGCTCGTTCGGCGTGTAGCCGAGCGCGGCATTTGCGCTCCAGCGCTCATAGGCCGAGTGAACCCGCTCCCCGGCCCCGTCCGTGTAGTCATCCGACGACGCCCAGGTCCCGGTCAGCTGGCCGTACGCGCTCGGGCCTCCGCCCTTGACGTCGGCCACGAGGTCGCTGCGGCCGAAGCTGGCCCCGAGCGCACTGCCGCGGGCCGCGAAGCCTGGCTGCTCCCAGCGCGGAGGCTTCCGCTCGAAGTTCACCGTCGCGGCCGAGTTGCCGGGGCCATGCAGTACTGTCTGCGGGCCCTTGATCACGGTGATCTGGTCGTACGCCTCAGGAAACACATAGGCCGTCGGCGGATCCATCCGCATGCCGCAGCCGCCGAGGACCTGCTCGCCGTCGAGCAGGATGTTGACGCGGGAGGCAGCCATGCCGCGGAAGACCGGGTCGCCATCCGTGCCGCCCTTGCGGATGACGGAGAAGCCGGGGACGGTCTTGAGGTAGTCGGCACCATCGTTCGCCGGCATTGGCTGGCGCGGGGCCTGCGGGTCGGTGATCACCAGCAGCGGCGCGTGCATCCGCGATGCCGTAACTACGATCTCCGACAGCTCGGCTTCGGGCGGCACAGCCGCCATCGCGGCGCCCGCGCCCAGCAGGGCGAGTGCCGCGGTCAAACGGGTTGTCATCTGTTGTCTCTCCAGTCATCAGCGCTCGCAGCAGCACGGCGCGCGGACCCTGCGGGATCCGACGCGCTGCGCGTCTGGCCTCTATCCAGGGATCAGCTGCGCGCGGGCGGCGCGCGAGGGGCCTGGGGCCGATGCAGGCTGCGCAGTGCAGCCGATGCTGGTGGTGTTGGTGTCGCGACCTCCTGCGGGGCCGCAACCGAGGCGGCGCCCGTTACGGCGGGCGGCGGTGCCGTTACGCTGGTCGCGGCGTACAGGCAGGGCGAGCCATGATCCGCTGAGCTGTCGTCCGGTTCGGTCGTCTCCGGCGCCCGCAGTGCCAGCGACGTACTGCCGCTGCCGTGGCACATCTGCATCGTCAGCGAGTCGTCTGCTCCGACGCCGGGCATGAAGCCCGCCGGGACCAGCAATCGCAGCAGCAGTGCCGGCAGCGCCAGCCACGCGACGCCGCGGGTGATGCTGTGCCGTCTGAAGGCTCCAACGCCCATGGCGCAGAGTCTAGCCGACGGCCGGGACCGCAAACGACCTGCAGGTTTCCGCAGTCCGCTTTCGGATGATTTCGGCGACTCGACGGACCCCGGGTCCTGCAACGTCGTGGTCGGCGAACACCATGTAGAGGCTGACGTAGCGCTCCGCGCCCTCGGCGAGCGGCAGCGGCCGGAGCGCGCCGCTGAGAAGCTCGTCGCGGATGTTCTGCTCCGGGTACCAGGCATAGCCGAGGCCCATGCATGCGGCACGAATGGAGGTGGCCTTGTGGCTGACCGTCCAGCGGACCTCGTTCAGCCAGCCGCCCGAGCGACTCCGCCTTGCGCCTGAGTCGCGCACGACGAGGTGCCGGTGGCGACGCAGGTCGTCCAGGTCGAGCTTTCGACCGAGCGCGTGCAGCGGGTGGGAGGGCGCCGCTGCACAGACGAAGCGGACATCCGTCAGCTTGTCGCCGAGGAAGCCTCCGGGGACGTTGCTCCCGATCGCGAGGTCGGCGCGGCCTTCCGTGAGCGCCTCGTCGGTCCCGCCGAGCACCGACTCGATTAGCTCTATGCGCGTCTCCGGATGTTCCTCGCCGAACGCGGCGAGACAGTCGAGCAGCAGCCAGGTCGGAAAGATGATGTCCACAGCCAGGCGGATCTCAGGCTCCCACCCGCGGGCCAGTTCCGCGGCCGCGATTTCGAGTCGGGCGGCCTGCTCGACCAGGTTTTTGCCGCGGCGATAGAGCAACTGTCCGGTCGGCGTGATTGCGGACTTGCGACCTCGTAACTCGAACACCTGCACGCCGAGCAGGGACTCGAGCTTTTGCAGCGTGTAGGTGACCGTCGACTGGGTTCGGTGCAGGCGCTCCGCTGCAGCGGCGTAGGTTCCCTCCTCGACAACCGCGACCAGTGTCCGCCACTGGTCGAGCGTGATTCTTGGTGTCCTCATATATCGATGAAATCGATTAGAAGAATCAAAAATACCGGCTTTTTTATTTAATTGATAGATGGACAATGCATAGCAACAAAGCCGAATCCCGGCGACCCTCTCAACCAGGAGATTCACCTTGAAGACGATTCTGCAGATCAACTCGAGCCTGTCCGGGGAGCAGGGCGCGTCCTCGAAGCTCGCCTCCCGTTTCGTGGCCTCGCTGCTGGAGCGCGAGCCGGGCTCCCGGCGGATACTGCGCGACCTCGCGACCGACCCGCTGCCTCACTTGAGTGCCGAGCGATTCCAGGCGTTCACCACGCCCGCGGCCGAGCGCAGCGAGTCGCAGCGACGCGAAGTCGCCGAATCGGATGCACTGATCGCGGAGCTCCGGGAGGCGGACGTCATCGTGTTCGGCCTGCCGATGTACAACTTCGGCATACCCTCGACGCTGAAGGCCTACTTCGATCACGTGGCCCGGGCTGGGGAGACGTTCCGCTATACGCCCCAGGGTCCCGTGGGGCTGCTCGGCGGGCGCAAGGCGTACGTCCTCGCGACCCGTGGCGGGCGTTATGCCGGCACGCCGATGGACTCGCAGACCGCCTACGTCAAGCAGTTCCTCGGCTTCATCGGCGTCGACGACGTAGAGTTCGTCTACGCCGAAGGGCTTGCGCTCGGCGACGAGCAGCGCGAGGCCGCGCTCGCCGGGGCGGGCGATGAGATCACCAGGCTCGCGGCCTGAGCGGCCGTGCCGTCCACTAAAGGAGAACACCGATGAACACGACCGAAAAGACCGCCGACCTGGTCGGACGGATCCTGATCTCGATACTGTTTCTGGGCGCGGGCCTCGACAAGATCGGCGGCTATGCCGGAACCCAGGCCTACATGGAGTCCGCAGGCGTGCCCGGCATTTCGCTGCCGCTGGTGATCGCGCTCGAGATCCTCGGTGCGCTGGCCGTGATTCTCGGCTTCCAGACGCGGATCGCCGCAGCGCTGCTGGCCTTGTTCTCGATCGCCAGCGCAGTGCTGTTCCACTGGGTCCCCGGGGACCAGATGCAGTCCATCATGTTCATGAAGAACCTGGCGATCGCCGGTGGGTTCCTGTTCCTGGTGGCGCGTGGCGCCGGCGACTGGTCGCTCGATGCCCGTCGGTCGAGGCTGGCCTCGCCGGGCGGGCCCGGCAGCCGTCACTGAGCGCAAGACGCAGTTTCACTCGAGGTCCAGACAATGAGCGCCCGCAAGCTGCAATTCGTGATTTCCTCAGTTCCGGCCTCCGACGGCGCCGGCGTGAAGCTCAGGCGCAGCCTCGGCAGCGCGCCGAACCTGCGCTTCGACCCGTTCCTGATGCTGGACGAGTTTTTCTCCGACGATCCGGATGACTACATCGCGGGCTTCCCGTCGCATCCGCACCGCGGCTTTGAAACCGTGACCTACATGCTCGACGGCCGCATGCGGCACGAGGACAGCTTCGGCAACCGCGGAGATCTTGGCCCCGGCGATGTGCAGTGGATGACGGCGGCCCGCGGAATCATCCATTCGGAGATGCCGCAGCAGACCGAAGGACGCATGCGTGGCTTCCAGCTTTGGCTCAACCTGCCGGCCCGGGAAAAGATGAAACCCGCCGCCTACCGGGACATCCCGGCGCGGGAGATCCCGGTGGTCCAGCTCGAGGGCGGCGGGAGCCTGCGTGTGATCGCCGGGGAGTTCAAGCATGCTGCCGCAACGGTGCAGGGCCCCATCCTCGGCTCCTCGACGCAGCCGCTGTACTTCGACTTGCGAATGCCGGCCGGCGGGAGCCTGAACATTCCATTGCCTGCCGGCCACAATGCGTTCCTGTATCCCTACGAGGGCGAGTTGCGCGTCGGTGAGGCCCGCGAAGTGCTGACGACGCGCTCGGCGGGGCTGCTGTCGTCAGGAGATTCGCTCAGGCTCGAAGCCGGCGAGACCGGTGCCGAGTTGCTGCTGCTCGCGGGGCGACCGATCGGCGAACCTGTCGTGCAGTACGGCCCCTTCGTGATGAACACGCGCGAGGAGATAGAGCAGGCCGTTCGCGACTACCAGTCCGGGCGGCTCGCGATGACGGGCTGATCGTTTCGGAAAGTGCGTGTCCCGTTGTCGGCCCTGGCAGGTATGCTCCGGGCATGAGCCACAAGCATGCACATCTGCTGGAGACGGTCTTTCACGACCCGATCAGCGGCAACATCCACTGGCGCGAGGTCGAATCGCTACTCAAGCACCTCGGCGCGGATGTGCAGCCACTGTCCGGGGCCCGGATCCGCGTCAAGCTCAATGGTGCCGAGGGAATTCTCCACCGGCCCCATCATGGCAATACGCTGGACAAGAGCGCCGTGCGACACCTTAGGGAGTATCTTGCGCATGCGCGCATGACGCCCTCGCAGTACGAGCAGGCCCAGGCGGCGCAAAGGTCGACCTGAGGCAGGCGAGACCGACGAGTGAGGCTCCGCAGCCACCGGACCGGGCAGGGCACCCGGGCGGGGTGCTGCCTGGCCTGGCGGTCGCGCGGGCATGCGCCCAACTCGACTATCATGCTGACCCCAGATCGCCAGCCGAGGTAGACGCTTGAGTTCCCGCAACCTGCGCAGTGCAGCCCCCGAGGCCAGCGGCATGCGTCCCGCCGAGATGCGCCGCCTCGCGAAGAACGCGAGCAAGGCCTGCGACCTGCTCGGCGCGATGGCCAGTCCCGCGAGACTGATGATCCTCTGCCAGCTCGCCGAGGGAGAGAAGTCGGTCGGCGAACTGCAGCCGGCCGTGGGCCTCAGCCAGTCAGCGCTGTCCCAGCACCTTGCGGTGCTGCGCCGAAAGCACATCGTCCGCACGCGACGCGACGGCCAGCTGATCTATTACAGTCTCGCCAGCGGCCAGGCCGCCTCCGTCATGGAGACGCTGCACGAGCAGTTCTGCAAGCGCTGAGGGTCAGACCAGCGTCGCGATCCGCGGTATGTCGTCCGGTTCGATGTCCACGGCGCGGCCGAAACCGCCGACGTACAGGCCCTGCAGAAACTCGAGCCGGTACAGATTGAAGTCGCCCAGCCTGAACGTGATGCGGCTCTTCGGGAAGCGCTCCAGGTAAGAGTCGCGCGCGGCTTCCCAGTCGGCGCTGCCGCGCTCGTGCGGGCGCACCAGGCACTCGAAGCTCGCGCGCTTCAACTGCAGCGGATCCTTTTCAGGGCCGTACTGCTCGTGCAGCAGCACACCGGCGCGTGCACCCTCGCCGAGGCCTGCCGTGTGTCTCGAAAGGCGCGACGCGTGCACCAGCACTCCTGAATAGCCGTCCAGCACGTCGAAAGGCAGGAGTCCCGCGTAGGGCGTGCCTTCCACCAGCACTGCAATCGACAGGACACGCTGCTCGTCGAGCAGTTCCCGGATAGCCTTGGCCGTAGCCTTGATCATTGCCCACCTCGCGCTGACGACGGCCCGTCCCTGCGGAAAGCCCGGAGCGACGCGCTACCTGATGATGTTTAGCCTTTGAGCCGCTGATCCGAGCGAAACATGCGGTGTCAAAGCCATGCTGACAGTCTACCGGTCTCGCCTGCCAATCGCGTTGCTCACGATGCTCGGCCTTGCCGCGTGGAGCGGGCCATCGGCGGCCGCTGATCTCGAGGCGGGCCGGCAGACGTTCGAAAGCGTCTGCGCCGCCTGCCATGGCACGACCGGCCGGCCGGACCCGGACAACCCGGTCGTGCAGGCGCTCGAGCCAGAGCCGGCCGACCTGTCCGATCCGCTCTTCAACAGCCGGGAGCCAGCCAGCGACTGGCACGTGGTCGTCACGCACGGCGGCCCCGCGCTCGGCCTGTCGGCCGCGATGCCCGCGCAGGGCGAGGTGCTGAGCGAAAAGGAGATCGAGGATGTCGTCGCCTATGCCAAGACGCTGGCCGACACCAGCGGCTATCCGCCAGGCGAACTGAATTTCTTCCTGCCCATCCGGACCAAGAAAGCCTACCCGGAAGACGAGATCGTCTGGAAATCCCGCTACAGCGACCAGCCGGGGCGGGACGTCTGGCGCAACGTGATCGAGATCGAAAAACGCTTCGGCAAGCGGTCCATGGGACTCGTCGAAATCGTGCACGAGGACGACGGAACCGACAGCGAGATCACCGAAGTGGAAATCGGTGTGAAGACCGCACTCAGCTGGAGCCTGGAAAATCGCTCCATCCTCTCCGGCGCGATCGTGCTGGCGATTCCCACTGACAGCGATGCCTCGGAGGAGATCATTCCGTATCTCGCCTACGGCCGGCAGTTCTCGGAGAAGACGCTGTTCCAGGGCAGCACGCGCGTGATCGTGCCGCTCGATCATGCCGACGACGGCGAGGTCGAGTTTGCGGGCATCGTCCATTACGTCTGGACCGCGCGTCCGCGGGCCATCTTCCCCGCGCTCGAAATGACCGCGACCATCCCGTTCGACGATGAGGGCGGCGACTCGGTGAAATGGACCGCGCTGCCGCAGCTGCGCTTTGGCCTGACCAAGGGGGCACACGTTGCGCTGAACCTCGGCGTCGAGTTCCCGCTCAACGACCAGTCGTGGGACACCCGGTACCACCTCACGCTGCTGTGGGACTTCGCCGACGGCAGCCTGTTCAAGGGGTGGTGACGGCCGGGCTGCCGAGCTGCCGGCGGAGGAACTCGAGCTGGTCGCCGACGCTGCGCTGGAAAGCCGCGCCGACATACGGCTCGAAATGCCCGATGGGGTAGCGGATGACCTCGGCGCGCGGTCCCAGGCGCCGCGCGGCCTCTTCGGCTGCGCCTGCCGGCGCCACGCTGTCGCGTTCGCAGACCTGGATCAGCACCGGGCAGCCCACGCGCCGGGCCTCTGTCACCGGCCGGTACAGCGGCACGAACAGCGCGATTCTCGCCGCGACCTCGAGCGGAGCGCCTGGCGGCATCAGTGCCCGGTAGCCGGCGTCCGCGTCCTCGCTGCTCATGACCGCGAGCGTGCCCGGCGGTCCCACCGTAGGTATGCAATGCGCTCGACCCGTGACCGACAGCAGCAGGTCCCGGAGTCCGTGCAGCGTCAGTCGCAGCAACTGTCCGGGCCCGGCGTAATGAAGAATGTTCAGGACCGCTTTCCAGCCATCCATCATCGGGCACTGGCAGACGGCAGCCGCGATGCCGGGAACCCGGGCGGCCGTCACGAGCGCATGGCCTCCGGAGAAAGAGGTTCCCCATACAGCGATCCGCTCAGCGTCCACGCCGTCCAGCGCCCGGGCAAACGCGATCGCGCTGGCGTAGTCCTCGAGCTGCCTGCGAACCGAGATCAGCTGGCGCGGCTCACCGTCGCTGGCGCCGAAGTGCCGGTAGTCGAACAGCAATACGGCGAAGCCGGCTGCGGCAAAGCGCAATGCGTAGGGCTCAAGCGAGGCATCGCGCGTTGCCCCGAAGCCATGAGCCATCACGACGCAGGGGGCACGTCCGACGTCTGACGCCGGGCGGTACAGCCAGGCGCGGCAGGCGACGCCGTGGCTCTGGAACACGACCTCCGACTTCTGAGTGCTCAAGTCGAGTGCTTCGCCAGTCGGGCCCGCACTCTCAACCATGGACCATCGGCGGAACACCGAACAGGCGCTGGTGCGCCCAGAAGACGAACAGTGCGTAGATCGCGAGGCCGCCGACGACTGCGATCACGTCGTTCAGTTTCGACGGCGGCGCGGCCGGCACCGGGCGAGGCGTGCGTTTGCCCACCGAGATTCGGTCCGCAACGGCCCACACGAGGAATCCACCGAACAGCAGCACGTCGGCCAGCGTCCCGTTGGCGAGCAGGTGCGCGAGCGCCCAGGCCTTCGTGGCCGTCAGCATCGGGTGCTTGACTGCCGCCTTGATGCGGCCCGGGAAATACGTGGCCAGCAGCAGCGGAAAGACCGGCAGCATCAGCAGCGCCGACACGTGGCGCATCCAGAACGGCGGGTTGTAGAGGAACACGGGATCCTGCCGGGCGAGAGCATATCCCTTCACGATCAGCACGAAGCCGATCAGCGACGCCACGCCGTAGAGGATCTTCCATGGCTGCTCACCGAGTCTTGCCGACATCGAGTCCCGCCACGCGGGCGCGAAGATCGACACCGAGTGGACACCGAGGAAGATCACGAGACCGGCGATCAGTAGTGACATCGGGCGTTGCTCCGGGAAAGTTAAGGCTTCTTCCGCCGCGCGGTCGCCGCAGTGTCCGGCGGGGGGGGCGGATCAATCCATCCTCGCACGATTTCGCTGTACCTGCGAAGCAGGTCCGCGGTGAAGTCCGAGAAGACCCGCACCTTGGCCGACTGGTGTCCGGCGGACGGGTAGACCAGCGACATCGGCGGGCCGGGCTCCACGAAGTCGCGCAGGATGAGCTTCAGTTCGCCGCGGGCCACGTACTCGGCGACCAGCAGATCTGCCGTGTGCACGACGCCGAGTCCGCTGGCGGCGGCGATCACCGGGGCCTCGGCGGCGTTGAACGTCAGGTTGAACTTGAGCCGCAGACGGCGTGGTGTGTAAGGCGCCGGGAACGACCACTCGGGCGGGGCGCCGGAAGGTGAGCTCAGCCCGAGCAGGCGATGCTGTGCGAGCTCGTCGGGCGTCAGCGGCTCACCATGCTCCTCGAGATACGAAGGCGCGGCACAGGTGACCATGGTCGTCTGGCCGATGCGCCGGGCGACGAGCCCGGACTGCCGCAGCGGACCCACGCGTAGCGCGACGTCGACCTGTTCCGCGACCAGGTCCACGACCCGGTCGTTCAGCCTGAGGTCGAGGTCGATGTCCGGGTAACGCCGCGTGAATTTCGGGAGCTCCGGAAGCAGCAGGTAGCGCCCGAAGGCCACAGGGACGTCGACCCGCAACCGGCCGCGGGGCCGGGTCCGCGTCTCGCGCAGCGTCTCCTCCGCGTCGCGCAACTCGTCCAGGATTCGACGACTGCGGCGCAGGAACTCGGCACCCTCGGCGGTGAGGCTGACCTTGCGGGTCGTCCGGTTCAGCAGCCGGACGCCAAGGTGCTTCTCGAGCGCAGCGACATGTGCGCTGGCCGCTGCGCGGGAAACCGCGAGCTCCTCCGCTGCCTGCACGAACGAACCGCGCTCCGCGACCCGGTTGAACACGCGCATTGCGGCGAGCTGATCCATGCATTTATTGTTCGGTAATCTAGAACATTGTGCAACGGTTATTGGGGTTTATTGGATCAATGATTGCCCCTATGTTGGATCCCGCAGGCAACACCTGTGTGGAGGATCCAAAGATGAGGAACAGCAGCAGTTCGAACGGTCGATTCCTTTCCGTCGCGCTCGCGGGCCTCGCCGTGTCGATCGTCATGGTCGTGGCCTCGCTGTCCCAGGCGGCCGTCAATGTCCAGGCCTTTATTTGAGCCTGAATGCGGGTGAAGCCCGGCCGCCGCCGGGTTTCACCCGTTCGTGACTTGTTTCCATAGCCATTTGATTTACAGAGGAAAAATATCCTCTGAAATGCGACCTGCGTCGCATCATTATGCTGCGATGCAGCATGAAATCACGTAAAATGCGGGCAGCGTGAAATGAGGCGAGCCCGGCGGGCTGCCTTCCCCCTTCGAGCCCGCCCGGGCCAGCCTCCCGAAGAGCCCAGGAGGCCACATGTTCTCTCAGAACACTGCATACACGACGATACTCGTAGCGGCGCTGACCGCGGCAGCGGCGGTTGCCTTCGCCGCACTGGTGCACGCGCTGGTCGACCTGCAGGTCTTCCACTGAGTCACTCCGGTCGCGGCGCCCGGCACCGTCGCCGCGTCCGGACAGGCAAGGGGGAGGGTGCCCGGGCGTCCGCCGCCCAGGTCAGGGCTCGACCCGCGCAAGGTCGATCACGCCCAGCGCCTGGCCGTGCAGGCTCTGCACATACAGCCGGCCCTGATGCACCGTCGCGCCGCTCGTTTCCGGTACCTTGCCCGCGGGGTCCTGCAGATCCAGCAGGACCCGCCCGTCTTCGTCGAAGGCGAGCACGTGACCATAGCTCGGCGGGACCGGCCAGAGACTCCTCGGGAGCCTGAGCATGATCCTGCGCAGCCAGGGTTGGTCCGCCGCTGCGTCGATCGCCGCGCTGCGGGGCTTGGTCAGGCCGGTCCAGAACCGATCGTCCGGGTCCCGGGTCAGGTTGTCCGGGAACCCCGGCAGGTTGGCGAGGATCACACGGGCCGCCGCCGGTGGGGGGGTCGCAGGGTCGATATTCCGCGCATCGAGGTCCCGGGCCGAGGCATCCACTTTCCAGACGCGGTACGTGCCCGTCTCGGCGATCAGCAGCGACTGCTGGTCCGCCGAGAGCGCAAGGCCGTTCGGAAAGCACAGGCCGCCAATCACCAGTCGCAACAGTCCGTCCGACGGTTCATATGCAAGGACCCGCCCGGTGCAGGAATGCTCGAGGATGTCGAGCAGCGCTGCGTCGAAAGTCCCCCAGTCCGCGGGGGAGAGCTGGCGCGAGGCATCGGTCAGGTAGATGCGTCCGTCTGATGCGATGACCACCGCATCGGCGTAACGGACCGGATCGTCGCCGACGTGGTCCGCGAGCACGCGGATTTCGCCGTCCGGATCCACGGCGAGCAGTCCCTTCAGAGCGTCCGCGACGATCAGCCGGCCATCCGCGTCGAACTCCATTCCCAGCGGTCGCCCGCCGGTATCGGCGAACGTCTCGCGGTCGCTCCCGTCCGCGTTCATGCGCAGGATTGCGCCTGAGAGCACGCCCGTATAGAGCCGGCCATCCGGCCCGAACGCGATGTGCTCGGGTCCCACTTCCGGGGCAACGGAGATCTCGGTGAGTCCTGCGAGGCGACTGTTGGCGGCATGCCGACCGACGTAGCCTGCCGACGGCGATGGCTGCCACGCGACGGGCTCGATCGGTACCGGCCAGAGCAGCAGATAGGCGACCAGCAGCAGGCCCAGCAGGCCCAGCAGCTTCAGCAGGACCTTCATGGCAGGGCGCCGTTCGACGCGTCCATCAGCCCGGCTCGGCTTCGTGGCCGGCTGCCGATCGCAGCAAGCCCCGGAAGGCTCCGCGCGCCGTCCCCTGTCCCTGCACGACCTGGCAGACTTCATGGGCGATCGGCATGTCCACGCCGTACTCCTTCGCCAGCGCCATCACGGTGGGCGCGCTCTTCACGCCCTCCGCCACCATGAACATCTCCGCGATGATCTCGTCGATGTGGCGACCCTTGCCGAGTTCCACGCCCACGCTCCGGTTGCGGCTCTGGGGGCTCGTGCAGGTCGCAACGAGGTCGCCGAGGCCCGCCAGTCCGGCGAAAGTCGCGGCCTCGCCTCCCATCGCGACGCCCAGCCGCGTGATCTCCGCCAACCCCCGCGTGATCAGCGCGGCCCGCGTGTTCTCGCCGGCGCCCTGGCCATCGCCCATCCCGACCGCGATGGCGATTACGTTCTTCAGCACGCCGCCTAGCTCGCAGCCGACCACGTCGTGGTTGGTGTACACGCGGAACAGTCCGCTGCGAAACAGCTGCTGCAGCGCGCGGACGATGATCTCGTCCTCCATCGCAATCACGCTGGCCGCGGCCAGGCCCGACATGATCTCGCGGGCGAGATTGGGCCCGGTCAGCACTCCGACCGGGTGCCCCGGCATGACCTCCTGAACGATCTCCGTCATCCGCTTGCCGCTGCTGATCTCGAGCCCCTTGCTCAGGCTCACGATCGGCACCCAGGGACGGATGTGCGGTCGGGCCTGCTCGAGTACGGCGCGGAATCCCTGTGAGGGCACTCCCATCACCACGACGTCGGCGCCGGACACCGCTGCGCCTACCTCGTGGGTCGCGCGGAGCGTCTTCGGGAGCCTCGCGCCCGGCAGGTACTTCTCGTTGCTGTGCCTGCCGTTGATCTCCTGGACGGTCTCCTCGTCCCGGGCCCAGAGCACGGCGGGCGCGTTCCTGGCCACCAGCGCAGCGACAGTGGTGCCCCAGGACCCGCCACCCAGCAGCCCTACCTTCAGGTTCATCGGCGCTTGCTCCGCGTGCCCCGCTGCTTGCTGCGGGCTCGTCTGCGGGGGCGGGACGGCTCCGGAGGCTCGCTCTGTCCCAACGCCCGCAGGAACATCGAGCGAACGTCGGCGACACAGCGGTCCAGGCTCGCTGCCTTCCAGTGACGCGTGTCCACCGGCGGCAGCACCTCGACCCGCACGTTCGCGGGTCGGAAGACGACCTCGCCCTTGGGCTGGGACTCGAGCGCGTTGTGGATCACGACCGGAACGATCGGCACGCCGGCCTGCATCGCAATGTGGAATGCGCCTTTCTTGAAGGGCCCGAGCTTCTCCGTCTCGCTGCGTGTCCCCTCCGGGGCGATGACCAGCGAGACGCCGTTCTTCAGCGCCTCGACCGCCGGCTCGAGCGCCTTGATCGCTTTTTCCCGATCCGAGCGCTCGATGAACACGACGTCCATCGAAGTGAACATCGGCCCGGCAATCGGGTGACTCTTCACCTCGATCTTGGCGACCCCGGTGAAATCTTCGCCGATCAGTTTCGCCATGATCAAGGCATCTGCCTGGCTCTGGTGGTTGAACACGAACACCGCCGGTCGATGTGACCAGAGGTTTTCCCGTCCCTCGACGCGTATGTCCAGCCCGATCGCGAGCGTGGCGACCTCCGCCCAGGACGATATGGCGAGATTCGTGCCGGTGCGCCGGGAGCCGGTCAGCAAGCCGACCAGCCGGCCAGCGGCCGCCGCCGGAATCATGCTGCCGTAGGCGAGGCCGGTACCCAGCAGCTCGCGGAACCCGGTGCGGCGCGCGGTGAAGTAGCTCACCGGCCAGTCACGCTCATGGGCCACGCGCGCCAGGTCCCGGTCCGGGTTGAGCGCATAAGGGTGCCCGACCAGCTCGAGCAGCGGCAGGTCCTCATGTGCGTCGGTGTAGAAGTAGCTGGCATCGAGGTCGAGGTTTTCCTCGCCGGCCAGCAGCCGGGCCGCGATCGCCTTGCCCTCGCCGTAACAGGCTGGCTTGATCGGCCGCCCGGTGAACACGCCGTTCTCGACCTCGAGCTGCGTGCAGAGCACGTGCTCGATCCCGAGGTAACGTGCGACCGGCTCGATCTGGTAGCGGGTTGCGGAGGAGACCACGGCCAGCGTATGCCCGCGCTCGCGGTGCGCCTTCACGAGTGCCTTTGCCTCGGGATAGATCCGACCCAGCAGGTGCTTGCGGAACACCTGTTCACCGAGCTCCTCGAAGCTCGTCTCGGAGACGCCGCGCAGCGCCATCGTCGAGCCGGTCAGCACGCCGGAGAAGCCGATGCGCCCCAGCTTGTAGTTCGTCATCGTCGCGAGGTTGGCGATCATCTCGCGCGGCGGCATCGTGCCGCTGCTGAGGCGTTCGCCGAGGAAGGCGTAGACGGAGAAGCCGTCCAAAAGCGTGCGGTCCAGGTCGAACAGGGCCGCGACGCGGGCGCCGCGCCGCGACCTGTTCACGTGCCGGGTAAGTTGATCGGACATGCTCGACTCCTGCTGATTGTCACTGCCCGATGCGCTGCGGCATCGTGATGCGCTGATTCTCCGACAAACCGGCCAGCCGATCGACCTGCCCGACCAGTGCGGCCATTTCAGCCGCGAACGCCTCCCGGCGTTGCTGCAGTCCGGTGGCCTCGCCGTCGAGCAGCTGGCGGTTGGCCGCCAGCTGCAGCGCCGACTCGAAATAGGCCCCCGAAGCCGATTCGATGCTGGTGAGGCGTCTCTGCAGCACCCGCTGCCGGGCGAGAGCGACGCAGTGCTTCACGAACGCCTTCGGAACGACCGGCTCGGTCGGCCCGTGCAGCACCAGCGCATCGGCGGCTACCCAGTAGGACTCGATGAACGGGCGCAGTGCGCCGGGTGCGAGCAGCGGATCGAGCTCGAGGACGAGGTTGCGGACGGCCGTCGCACCAGCGCCGAGTTCGAATCGCCAGCCCGGCCGGCGCAGCTCGAGTTCGCGCTCCAGGTTCGAGAGGAACTGTTCCTTCTCGTCGAAGAAGAACTCGAACTTGAGCAGGTCCCGCAACCGCAGCGCATCGCTGCGCAGCGTCTCGAGCGGCACGGACCCGGGCGCATCCGCGACCGCGAGCAGTGCGAGCTCGGTGATCGCGCTCGGCACCAGGAAATGCACGAAAGTGTTGCGGTAGTAGGCGGCCGCCATGCCGGCGTCGGACGGTATGGCGTAGACCGGTTCCAGCCCTTCTTCGTACACGGCGAGAATTCCGGTGTGCACGAGCTGCGAGAGCACGCGGTCCATGACCTCCTGCGAAGCCGTGTCGATGTCGGTCGTCGTGGGCAGGTCCAGCAGGCGCACGAAGCCGAGCAGTGCCCGCAGCTCGCGCACCAGCTCACGGAACGTGAGTGCCCGGTGTCCGTGCGCGAGCAGCACGAACGTCACGAAGGCGGACGCGGTCACCGGGGTGACGCTGTTCGCATCGACGGCGAGCTGGAAGGCCAGTTTCTGCAGCACCAGCTTGTCCACGCTCCGGCCGGCGGGCTGTTCGCCCAGAACATCGGACAGTGCGACGCCCTGGCCGAAGCGCACGTGGATGCGGCCGAACGGATTCTTGAGCCCGCTGATGTATCGCATGAACCAGGAGGCCGACTCCGGCTTCTTGGCGATGCCTTTCGCCTCGGCCACGTAGTCGGACACCTCGGGGACCTGGTCGTACACGATCGACACGGGCATCAGCACCAGGTCCGTCGTCGCCGAGCGCGCGTAGGAGTCCACGACATAGCTGAGCAGCCCGTAGCGCGGCGGCATGAGCTTGCCGGTGCGCGAGCGGGTTCCCTCGAGCGCCCAGAGCAGCGGAAAGCGCTTCTCCGCCAGGTAGTCGATGTACTGCCGCAGCACGAGCTTGTAGACCGCATCGTCCTTGAAGCTGCGGCGGATGAAGATCGCACCGGATCGCCGGCCGAGCGTTCCCAGTCCCAGGAAGCTCATGTTGATGCCGCCGAAGGTGTGCACCGGCGGGAGGTCGAGGTCGTAGAACAGCGTGTAGAGCAGGAAGCCGTCCAGGTGGGACTTGTGCGTCATCAGGTAGACGACCGGTCGCGTTCGGCCCAGCTGCCGGACCCGCGCCAGGTCCGCCGGTAGCATCTCGACCCGCGGGTCGAAGCCGCGCGTGTACAGGTAACGGCCGAATTCCGCCATCAGGTCGACGGCCAGCGCGCTGTGCACGGGCGCCATCTCGCGCAGGCACTTCCGTGCGTCCTTCTCGACGTCCTCGAGCGGGCGGCCCTCGTCCCGGGCCACCCCGGCGAGCGCCTGCCTGAATGACGGGCGGGCAAGGATTTCCTCCTCGACCAACCGCGGCATCTTGTAGCGTGCGCCGCGCAGTTGCCGCTCCGCGCGCTCCAGTGCCAGCAGCGCCTGGCGGGTGATGAAGCCGGCGAGGGGTCCGGGTGATGTCTGCGCCTGCAGTTCGGCCGTGTGTGAATAACGCTGCTGCAGCGCGCCGAGAGAGGCGCCCTCGGCCGCGATGGCGCGACTGCGCGAGGGGTCGCGGCGGGCGATCAGTTGCTGTCGCAGCGCACCCGGCGCGTGCGGGTCTCCCAGGACCAGCTCACGCAGCCGTGCACCGATCGTTCGTCGGCCCGGCCGAGGCAGCCAGAGCACGCGCAACGGCACGAAGTAGACGGGCTCGCCCGCAGCGACGATGTCCTCGATTCGGGCGGTGGCCGCCGAGGCGACGCGTTCAGAATGGAAACCGAGGCTGATGATCTCGTGATCCAGGTTGCGCCCGCTCGGACGGGTCTTCGCGAGCCAGGAGTCGATGATCTTCCGCTCCAGCGTCGTGCGGTCGTCGGCGAGGAACACCAGCCGATGGGCCGGTGGCGACTGCCACGGATCGAACGCAGGCTCCCCCATCTGATCATCCTTCTAGTTCTATGGCGCCGCTGCCTCCCGCACCATCCGGGCGGGCGCGAACCGACTCTCGAAGGATATTACCCGCCGGGACGGTCCGGGGGCCCGGGTTCGTCGGCGAACCTGACCAGGACCTGGCCAGGCGAGACCTGGTCGCCGACGCCCACGTCTATGCTCTCGAGCTTCCCGTCCCGGGGCGAGAGCAGTTCGTGCTCCATCTTCATCGCCTCTAGCACGACCAGGCGCTGACCCTTGCGCAGCTGCTCGCCGGGCGCGACCGCGATGTCCACGACCCTGCCGTTGATGTTTGCGCGCACCAGCGTCGCCGACGGGGCGGCAGACGCAGCACTGCGCAACGGATCGCGCCTGCGGCAGCGAAGCTCGAAGTCGCCGCCAGGCGTGTGCAGCCAGAGCGTCGTGCCGCTCCAGGCGTAGCGGAAAGGGATCTCCTCCCCGTCGATCTCGGCCTGGCCGTCGCTACCCGGTGCAACCGGGCGTGCCCGGATCGTGTAATCGCGGTCCGCAATGCTCAGCCGCGCGCTGCGCCCCTGCAGCAACAGCAGGCGTCCTTCGCGGGCTGCGTCGCCGGCATCGGTTGCGGCCGCAGCGCGGGCGAGTTCCAGTCGCCAGCGGACCGGCGGCGCATCGCCGCTGCGGAAATCACGCCACTCGGAGGGCACCGCGAGGGCTTCCGGCGAGCAGGCGACCGAGACCCAGCCGGACAGCGCCCACAGCCGTTCGTCCGGAACCGAGTCCCGCGACGCCGCATCCGGGAAGCAGCGCTCGACGAACGCCGTCGATACGTCGTCGCCCTGCTGGAATGCCTCGTGGCGCAGCACGCTTGCGAGAAATGCGCGGTTCGTGGTCACGCCCAGCAGCGTCGTTCGGTCGAGCGCGCGGGCCAGCCTGTCGAGTGCCTCGGCACGCGTGTTGCCATGTGCGATGACCTTGGCAAGCATCGAGTCGTAGTAGGCGCTCACCTGCATGCCGTTTGCGACGGCATGATCGCAGCGCGTGAGCTCGTCGGGACGCCAGTCGAGCACACGACCGCTGCGCGGCAGGAAGTCATCGGCAGGGTCCTCGGCGCAGAGCCGTACCTCGATCGCATGTCCGGCGATCCGCAGGTCCTGCTGCCTGAGCGGCAACGCCTCGCCCCGGGCCAGCCTCAGCTGCAGTTCCACCAGGTCGAGTCCCGTGACGAGCTCGGTGACCGGATGCTCTACCTGCAGCCGGGTATTCATCTCCATGAAGTAGAAGCGGCCGTCCTGGTCGAGCAGGAACTCGACCGTGCCGGCGCCGCAATAGCCGATCTCGCGGGCGACCGCGACAGCCGCCTCGCCCATGCGCTCGCGCAGCACGGCATCGACGGCGGGCGAGGGGGCCTCCTCGACGATTTTCTGATGCCGGCGCTGCACCGAGCAGTCGCGCTCCCCGAGGTGTATCACCTGCCCGTCCCGGTCGGCGAGAACCTGTATTTCGACGTGGCGCGGCTCGACGACGGCGCGCTCGAGGATCAGCCGGCCGTCGCCGAAGGCCTTGCCCGCTTCGGAGCATGCCGAGCGCAGCGCAGCCGGGAGTTGCTCCATGCTCGAGACGCGGCGCATGCCACGGCCGCCGCCGCCGGCTGCCGCTTTGACCATCAGCGGGAAACCGATACGCCCGGCTTCGGCGAGCAGCCGCGTCTCGTCCTGGTCCTCGCCGTCGTAGCCCGGAATCACCTCGATGCCGGCCGCGGCCATCCGGCGGCGGGCGCGGGCCTTGTCGCCCATCGCCTCGATCGCTGCGGCCGGCGGCCCGACGAAGATGAGCCCGCGGGCTTGCACGGCGCTCGCGAAGCGGGCGTTCTCCGAAAGGAAGCCGTAGCCGGGGTGGATCGCCTGGGCATGCGACTTGCCCGCCGCGGCGAGGATCTTCTCGATGTCGAGGTACGATTCGGCCGGCGAGCGGCCGCCGATGTTCACATGCTCATCACAGGCGCGGACGTGTGGCGCATCGAGATCCTCGTCCGAGCAGACCGCGATGGTCGTGATGCCCATGCGGCGCGCGGTCCGTGCCACCCGCACCGCGATTTCGCCTCGATTGGCGATCAGCAGCCGATTGAGCATGTTCAGTCGAACTCCGGTAGCTCGGTCGCGCTGATTCTCCACAGCGGCGCTCGGCGCTCGCGGATGGCCGCAATCCCCTCCCGGGCCGCGCCATGACGGAGCAGCCGGGCGAACTCCCGGGCCGCGTCGTCCAGCGTGTCCCCGAGCGCGGCCTGCAGGCTGCGGTCCACGATGCGCTTCGTGGCGCGGAGTGCGGCCGGCTCGGCCAGAGCGAGCTTCGCGAGCGAGCGGTTTACCGCGGCACGGATTTGCTCCGCCGGGCTGATCTCGTCAGCGAGCCCCAGATCGACGGCCTTGCGAGCGTCGAGCCTCTCGCCGCTCAGCATCAGCCAGCGCGCGCGCGTCGCACCGATCCGACGTACGACGAAAGGCGCGATCTGCGCCGGCGCGACACCGAGCGTCACCTCCGGCATCGCGAATGCTGCGTCCTCGGCGGCGAGCACGTGATCGCAGGCTGCCGCAAGTCCGCAGCCGCCGCCCATCGCCACGCCGCGAACGACCGCGAGCGTCGGTACGGGCAGCGCGACGAGCTTCTCCAGCATCGAGCCGAAGGCGCGGTTGTAGCGTGCGATCGCGTCCTCGCCGGCATCGGCTTCGTCCGACATCAGGCGCAGGAAGCCGTCGAAGTCCGCTCCCGCGGAGAAATTTCCGCCGGCGCCCCAGAGCAGCAGCGCGCGCGCCTCGGGGTCGGCCGCGACCTGGTCGAACAGCGCTCCGAGGCCCTCGACGATCGCATCGGAGAGCGCATTGCGCTTCTCGGGGCGATTGAGCCTCGCGAGCCAGAAGCCCTGCTCGCGCCGCACTTCGAGATCGGCGGTGCCGGTCCTGGTTTCTGCGTTCATGCCCGCCGGGCCTCATCCACGGGGCAGCGTGCCCATCAGCTTGCTGATGATGCCCAGCATCACTTCGTCCGCGCCGCCTCCGATCGAGGCGAGACGGCCGTCCCGGAACAACCGGGAGACCGGGTTTTCCCAGGTGTAGCCCATGCCGCCCCAGTACTGCAGGCACTTGTCCGGGACTTCCCGCGAGAGGCGGCCGGCCTTCAGCTTCGCCATCGAGGCGAGCTGGGTGACGTCCTGGCCCCGCACGTACAGCTCCGTCGCACGGTAGACGAGCGCGCGCAGCGCCTCGATCTCGGTCGCGAGCTCCGCGAGCGTGAAGTGCACGACCTGGTTGTCGAGCACGCTGCGCCCGAAGACGCGGCGGTTGCGCGTGTACTCGATCGTCTCTGTCACCGCGTTCTCGAGCCCCTGGATCGCGTTGGCCGCTCCCCAGAGCCGCTCCTCCTGGAACTGCAGCATCTGGTAGCTGAAGCCCTTGCCTTCCTCGCCGATCCGGTAGCGCTGTGGCACCCGGACCTCGTCGAAGAAGATCTGCGCCGTGTCCGACGAGTTCATGCCGATCTTGTGCAGCTTCCTGGCGACCTCGACGCCGCGGGTCTTCATCGGCACGATGATCAGCGACTTGTTGCGGTGCGCTGCGTCCTCGGACGTGTTCGCGAGGCAGCACATCCAGTCCGCCTGCGTGCCATTGGTGATCCAGAGCTTGCCGCCGCTGATCAGGTAGTCATCGCCGTCCTTGCGGGCGGTCGTGCGTATCGCGGCGACGTCAGAGCCCGCCGCCGGCTCCGACACGCCTACGCAGGCCACCTGTTCGCCGGCGATCGCGGGCGCGAGGAACTCGCGCCGCAGCTCGTCGGAACCGAAGCGTGCGAGCGCCGGTGTAGCCATGTCGGTCTGCACGCCGATGGCCATCGGCACGCCGCCGCAGCGCGTGTTGCCCAGCGCCTCGGCCATCACCACGGAGTAGCTGTAGTCGAGACCTGCGCCGCCGAACTCGACCGGCTTCGTCAGGCCCAGCAGACCGAGCTCGCCGAGCTTTCCGAACACCTCCCTGGCCGGGAAGATGCCCGCCGCCTCCCATTCGTCGACGTGCGGGTTCAATTCCTGCTCCACGAAGCGCTCGACGGTGCGGCGCAATTCCAGGTGTTCGTCACTGAGCTGCATCAGGTGTACTCCATCGGTCAGGGCCGGGCGACGCCGAAGCTGCTCGGTTGCAGCCGGACGCGCTGCGCGCGCCGGCACAGGTCGAGCACGTAGGCGAGTACGCGGCGAGTATCGCGCGGGTCGATCACGCCGTCGTCCAGCATCCGGCCCGAGGTGTAGAAAGCCGAGGTCTGCCGCTCGAAGGTCTCGATGATCTTCGCGCGCATGCCTTCGATCTGGGCGCGGTCCGGTTCGAGTCCCCGCGCACGCGCCGATTCCTCCATCACTATGGCCATCGTCGTCGCCGCCTGCTCGGCGCCCATCACCGCGGTACGGGAGTTCGGCCAGGCGAACAGGAAGCGTGGTGCGAAGCCCCGGCCGCACATGCCGTAGTTGCCGGCACCGTACGAGGCCCCGCAGTGGATCGTGACCTGCGGGACGGTCGCGTTCGCAACGGCCTGGATCATCTTCGCGCCGTGCTTGATCATGCCGCCGCGCTCGGAGGCGGTGCCGACGATGTAGCCGGTCGTGTTCTGCAGGTAGACGAGCGGCAGCTCGCTCTGGCAGCAGGCCTGTATGAAATGCGTGGCCTTGACCGCTCCGTCCGGGTCGAGCGGGCCGTTGTTCGTGACGATGCCGAGGGCAATGCCGTGGATCGCTGCGTGCAGGCAGATCGTGGCGGGACCGTAGCCGGGCTTGAATTCCATCAGGTCCGAGCCATCCACGATCCGCGCCGCAACCTCCCGCATGTCCACCGGCTTGCGGCTGTCTCGCGGCATCAGCGCCAGCAGTTCCTCGGCGGGATACAGCGGCGGTGGGCCCTCGGGGAGTGGCGCCTCGAAGCGTTGCCAGCCAAGGCGCGCCACGAGGTCGCGCAGAATGCGGATCCCGTCGGCGTCGTCTTCCGCGAGGTACTCGGCGAGCCCGGAGACCGTCGCATGCATCAGCGCGCCGCCGAGTTCCTCCTCGCTCGCAACCTCGCCGGTCGCGGCCTTGAGGAGCGGCGGCCCGGCCAGAAAGGCACGCGCGCGGTCGCGAACCATCACGACGTAGTCGGACAGGCCGGGCATGTAGGCGCCACCCGCAGTCGAGCTGCCGTGCACCAGCGTCAGTACCGGGATGCCAGCAGCCGAGAGCTGCGCGAGCCGGCAGAAGTGCGAGCCGCCCCGGATGAAGTCCTCGACGCGGTAGCGGAGCAGGTTCGCGCCGGCCGACTCGACCAGGTGCAGGAAGGGCAGGCGGTTCTCGAGCGCGATCGCCTGCGCCCGCTGGAATTTCTCGAGCCCCATCGGCTGCAGGGCCCCGGCCTCTATCCCGGAGTCGTCCACTACGACCATGCAGCGCGTGCCGTTCACGCTGCCGATGCCGGCGACGCAGCCGCCGCCGGGCACGGAACGCGCGGGGTCCGGCACGTCCAGCAGGAAACCGGCCAGTGGCGAGAGCTCGAGGAACGGCGCGCCCGCGTCGAGCAGCAATCCGAGCCGCTCCCGTGGCAGCAGCTGGCCGCGCTTCGCAAAGCGTGGGCCGGATTTCGCGGAGGTCGCGGCGGTGCGCTGCCTCAGCGCCTCGAGCTCGGCGACCAGCGCGAGCATGTGCTCCCGGTTCTCCGCCAGGCTGGGCGAGGAGGCGTTCAGTGAGGAGCAGAAGGCCGGCATGGACGGATCATAAAGCAAGCGCTTGCTTGACAACAGTGCCGCGCGTAGCATCCGGGCCATGCAGGAACTGCCCCTCAACCCGGCCTGGTACCGTCCGGATCACCTCGATTTCCGCGAGACGGTACGCCGCTTCGTCGCCCGCGAGCTGCTGCCGCAGGCCGCGGCATGGGACGAGGCGGGCAGCTTCCCGAGGGAGCTCTACCTCCGGGCCGCCGAAACGGGCCTGTTCGGCCTCGGGTTTCCCGCGGAGTACGGCGGGATCGAGGGCACCGACATGTTCCACAGGCTGATCGCGAGTCTCGAACTCGCACAGTGCGGCTCGGGCGGGCTCGTGGCCTCGCTGATGTCGCACACGATCGGCGCGCCGCCGATCGCGGAGCTCGGCAGCGCCGAACTCAAGGCGCGCGTGCTGCCGCGGATACTGAGCGGCGAGAAGATCTCGGCGCTTGCGATCACCGAGCCGTCCGGGGGCTCGGATGTCGCCGCGCTGCGCACGACCGCAAGGCGTGACGGCGACCACTGGGTCGTCAACGGCGAGAAGACCTTCATTACATCTGGTATGCGGGCCGACTACCTCACCGTCGCGGTTCGCACCGACCCCGAGGCGCGGGGGCCGCGTGGCCTGTCGGTGCTGCTGATCGAAGGCGACGCGCCAGGGCTGGGGCGGTCGCTGCTCTCGAAGATGGGCTGGTGGGCCTCGGACACGGCGCACCTCACGTTCAGCGACTGCCGCGTGCCGGCGGGTAACCTGCTCGGAGCCGAGGGCGCGGGCTTCGCCGCCGTGATGAGCAACTTCAACGCTGAGCGCTTCTCGCTCGCCGCAAGCGCGCTCGGCTTCGCCTGGATCTGCTACCAGGAGGCGCTCGCCTGGGCCCGCGAACGAAAGACCTTCGGCCAGCGCCTCGCCGACCACCAGGTGATCCGCCACCGGCTGGTGGACATGCGCACCCGCATCGAGGCGGCGCGGGCGCTGCTCGAGGACACCGCGGCGCGGATGAACCACGAAGCGACGCCGGGCGCCGGGCTCGTCGCCTCGATCTGCATGCTGAAGAACGTGGCGACGCGAACCATGCAGCACTGCGCGGACGCCGCGGTGCAGATCGAGGGCGGCATGGGCTACATGCGCGGCACGCAGGCCGAGCGCATCTACCGGGAGGTCAAGGTCAACATGATCGGTGGCGGCGCCGAGGAGATCATGAAGGACCTGGCCGCGAGACAGCTGGAGCTGTGAGCGCACGCCGGGCGAAGCCGCCTCGCAAGCCGACGCGCCGAACCGACCGCGGGTCACGCGAAGAGGTCGACGACGGCCGGCGCGGACAGCTGCTGCGCGAGTCCGCGCGACTCTTCCGGGAGAAGGGCTTCGATGCGACCTCGGTCCGCGACATCGCGGCGGCAACCGGGCTCCAGTCCGGCAGCTGGGTGTACCACTTCCCGACCAAGCAGGACATCCTGGCAGCGGTCATGGAGGAGGGGCTCTCCCGGGCGCTCGCCGACATCGAGGCAATCGGGCTCAGCGAGCTGCCGGCGCGGGAGAAATTCGCGGCGCTGGTCCGCGCGCACCTCGGCACGATCCTGGGCCCCGGGCAGGACTTCATTCCGGTACTGCTCTATGACTGGCGCTCGCTCGCGCCGTCGGCCCGGCCCCGTGTGATCGCGCTGCAGAAGCGCTACGAGCAGGCCTGGGACGAGGTCATCGCCGAACTGCAGGCCAGCGGCGACTGGGCGCAACCGACCCCGGTGGACCGCCTGCTGATGTTCGGTGCGCTGAACTGGATCGCCACCTGGTACCGGCCGCGAGGCGCGCTCGGGCTCGAGGCGCTCGCGGCCGAATGCGTCCGCTTCCTGCTCAGGACCCCGGAGCCCGGTGGGCGGGGACGAACTGCTGCATCACGGCTTCCTCGAGCAGCTCGGGCGGCAGCAGGCCCTGGTCGATGACGAAGTCGTGGTAGGCGCGCTCATCGAAGCGCTTGCCCAGCGCCATTTCCACCTTGCCGCGCAGGCTGAGCTGCTTCTCGTAGCCGTAGAAGTAAGAGGTCGCCTGGCCCGGGGCGTCGAAGCTGTAGCGGTCGACCTCCTGCTTGGCCATCGGTTCGGAAAGACCCACCTCGTTCATCAGGAAAGCCTGTACCTCGGCCGGCTCGATCATCCCGAGGTTGACCATCGGGTCGAGGAATGCCCGCGCCGCGCGCATCAGGCGCATCTGAAGCGTGCCGAGCTGCCCTTCGACCGGCAGGTAACGCTTGACGAAGCTCTCCGCGTAGAGAGCCCAGCCCTCCACGTTCGCGCTGTTGAAGGCAAAGATCACCCGCGGGATCGAGACGCCGTTCTCGACCATCTTGGCGAACTGCAGCTCGTGCCCCGGTCTCGCCTCGTGCGCAGTGAGCGTCCAGGTGATCGCGTCGTACGTGAAATCGTCCATCTTCGTGCCCGGCGGGGCGTTCGGGTTCTCGAGCGGCAGCACGAACTCCGCAGGCTCCCCGGTGTTGCCGATCAGCCTCGGCGGGCTCAGGTGCGGCGCGGGAGTGGCGGCCGATTCCGCCTCGGTCGCCAGCCGGATAACCGCGTCCCGGTCCGGCATCGTGATCAGGTTCTCCCGCCGGATGATGTCCTCGATCGACGCCAGTCTTGCGCGGTAGGTGGCGAGCAGCTCGTCGTTGGCGATCCCGTCCTTCTTCAGCGCCTTGAGCACGTCGCGGTAGTCGCTCGAGGGCAGCTTGCGCTCGGCGGCGACGATCTTCGACAGCGCCTGCATCTCGTCTCGGGTCTGCACGAAGCCGATCAGCGCCCGGTCGATCAGTTCCTGCGGATCGGCCTTGACCCCGAAGTTGCGCAGGTTGTCGGCATAGATCTCCGGCGGCAGGCGGTTGGTCTGTCTCGCACGCGGCATGATCTCGGCCTTCACCCAGGCCGCGTGCTGCTCGAGCTGCTTCTCGAGCAGTTCGAGGTCCTGCTGCCAGCCGTCGAGGCCACTCTTCTCCAACAGGTCACGGATGCCCGCGACGTATCGCGCCTGGTTTGCCAGGTCCTGCTCGACCTCGACCGTCCACGGTCCGGTGAGTCCAGCCACCTCGAAGCGTTCGGTCATGCGGGCCTGCGCGAGCGTCGTGATCGGCTCATAGCCCGGTTCGCCGCCGGTGTACTTGCGAAGACGCACCAGCGCGGCGGGATAACGCTCCTTCGCGACCCGCGGGTCGAGCAGCGAATGGAAGCCCTGGAACAGCGCCTCGGGCAGGTCGAAGTAGGGCAGCATGAGCCGGCGGTTCAGCGCCGAGGAGGCCTTCTGTTCCTCGGCGGCCGTCAACAGGATCTGCAGGTCCTGGCGGAGCCGCGGGTCCTGCTCGGTGGCGAGCCGGGCCTGGAAGTCGCCGGCGGCAGCCGCGAGGTCCGCCTCCATGCGGGCGTCGTAACCGGGTTTCAGGTCGAAGATGTCCTGGTCGTGACCTTCGACGCCGAGCCCGGACGCCTGCTCCGGGATGTAGCGCGCGAATATCTCGAGCAGCGGCGCGGCATTCGCATTGCTGCGCTCTATCCAGCCCGGCGCGTCCGCGGCGCGGGTGGGGGTGGCGCACAGCAGCGCCGCGAGCAGCGAGATCATTGCGGAAACGGAAGGCTTCATGGTTTCGGCTCCGTGGCTTGCGGCCGGCTCTCGGGAGGCCGCGCATGTTACACGCTCGCGCCCGGATTCGGAGTTGCTGCAACGCAGCAGGCACTCAGGGTGCTGGACGGCGGCCGCGCACGCGTTTACCTTGCGATACGGCGGGGGTGGCGTGCATCGCGGCGCTCGCGCGGGATTCATACATACGAACAACAGCCGTCGGCGCAGCACGGCGGTCCGGTCAGGGAGAAGAGATTGCCGTGAAGCAGCTTTCCGGTATGGACAACATGTTCCTGCACCTCGAGCATGGCAACCAGTACATGCACGTTGCAGGGCTCGGCATCTATGACCCCTCGACCGCGCCGGGCGGTTTCGTGCGGTTCAGGGACATCCTGAAGTTCTTCGAATCGCGGCTCGATACGAACCTGGTATTCCGCAGGCGGCTGGTGACCGTGCCGCTGGACCTCGACCGACCCTACTGGATCGAGGACGCCGACGTGGACGTGGAGTTCCACGTGCGGCACATCGCGCTGCCGCAGCCCGGCGACTGGCGGCAGCTCTGCATACAGGTTGCGCGCATCCACTCCCGGCCGCTGGACCGCAGCAAGCCACTCTGGGAGGCGTACGTCATCGAGGGCCTGGACAACATCCCGGGCATTCCCAAGGGCAGCTTCGCCTTCTACACGAAGTTCCACCACGCGACGATCGACGGCGAGGGCGGCACCGAGGTGATGAAGGCGATCCATTCCTTCTCTCCGGTCGAGGCGGTCGAAGAGCCGGTGCAGCGGACGAGGTTCCGCGACCGCGAGCCCTCGCCGATCGAGCTCTACACCCGCGCGCTGGTCAACAACGTGCAGCGCGTGCCGCGGGTCGCGCGGTTCTCGCTGAAGACCGCGACGCGTCTCGCCGGGCTCGGTGCCGGCTACATGGGCCAGCTCGGCCAGATGCTGCAGGAAGCCGGGGTCCCCTCGGTGCAGACGGTCAAGGCGAAGATGCGTCGCCCGCCGGTGACGCGCTTCAGCGGCAAGGTGTCCGCGCACCGGGTGGTCGAGCTCGTCGGGCTGCCGATGGCGGACATCAAGAAAATCCGTCAGAAGATCGAGGGCGCCACGATCAACGACGTGTTCATGAGCACCGTGGGGGGCGCGCTGAACCGCTACCTCGGCGCGAAGGACGAGCTGCCCGACCGGACCATGACCGCGCAGGTGCCGATGACGCTGCGGGGCGCCGACAAGGGCGGTGACCAGGGCAACCAGATCGGCGTCGCGGTCATGCCGATCCACTCCGAGATCGACGATCCCGTCGAGCGGCTCGCCGCGATACGCGCCGGTGCAGGCAAGGCCAAGGCGATGGTCAGCGCGGTCGGCAAGGACCTGACCAAGCACGTCTACGACCTGCTGCCGGCCGCCGCTTCGGAACTCTTTACCAACAAGGTCATGCTGCCGACGATGAACATCGTCGTCTCGAACGTCCGCGGTCCGGACGTCCCGATGTACCTGGCGGGGGCCCAGATGGTGGCATTCGCGCCGGTCAGCATCGCGATCAACGGCCTGGGATTGAACCTCACCGGCTTCAGCTACCACGGCACGATGTGGGTCTGCGCCGTGGCCTGCCGCGAGATGATGCCGGATCCGGGCTTTTTCGCTGACTGTCTGCGCGAGAGCTTTGCAGCTCACGTGAAGGCGGCCGAGGCGCTGCCGGAGCCGGCGGAGGAGGTGGCGACCGTGCCGGGGCCGGCGAAGCGGTCCAGAAAGTCCGCCTCCAGCCGCCGCAGTCCAAAGAAGGCCGGACGCAAGACCGCGAAGCGCAAGAAGGCCCAGGCGCCGAAGGCGCGAAAGCGCCGGGCGAGTGCGGCGACCTGAGCCTATGCGAATCGCACGATGCGCGAACGGCAACAAAAACGTCCGCCCGACGCATCAGTTCTTGCTGCATGGCAAAAACGCAACGAACGCAACTGTTGTCAAGTGCCTAATTCACTGGCACGCTTCAACGCCAACTACGGGGCGTAGTGGCATCTCGGATACTCACGAGTGACGTCGTGAAAAACCGGGATCAGGATGTTCGAGCACGGGTCCACGCGGCGCCGGCAGGCGCTGCATGATGAAAAAATGGCGCCGAGTTCCGTCGCTGCATGCCTGAACGGTAGCGCCGGGGCCAGGCCTCGCGAAAATCGAGCCCGCCGCGGCGGGTGATGGGTGGATTGCAAGCCAACTGGGGGATTACTGATGAGGACTGAATCCAAGGCTCTGGGTCGGCGCAACACGGTGCTAGCCTCCGTGATCGGCTCGGTGCTCGCCTCCTATGCGGGAGGTGCGCTGGCGCTGGAATGGGAGTTCGAGAACGGCGCGAGGCTCAACTGGAACACCACGCTGTCGGTCGGTTCGAGCTGGCGGTCGGAGGATCCCAGCCGGGCCTTGTACACGCATGCGGACGGTTCGCTACTCGGCAAGTACACCGGCAACATCCTGCCGGGCCAGGCGCTGCCCGGCGGCAACGGCACGGCCGGCAACTGGGCCGGCGGCGAAGCGACGCTGAACTACGACAAGGGCGATCGCTTCTCGACTCCGCTCAAGCTGATCAGCGACGTCGAGTTCAAGAAGGGCAGTTTCGGCGGACTGCTGCGCATCAAGGCCTGGTACGACCAGGCGCTCGAGGACGAGACGGTCCGGTTGGGCAACCAGGCCAACAGTTTCAACGGTGCCCGTCCGCCGCTCGGACCGACGCTGCCGTACTGCTTCCTGGGCGCCGGTCCGGCGGTTGCCAACTGCATCCCGCTCTCCTCGCCCGGCAATAACGTCTGGCCGCGCGGTGAGCTGAGCGACAAGGGCTTCGAGGACGAGCAGAAGTTCTCGAACGTCTACCTGCTCGACGCCTACGTGTATGGCAGCATTCCGGTCGGCGACAGCGACCTGCAGCTGCGGCTCGGCAACCAGGTGATCAACTGGGGCGAGAGCGTCTTCATCCAGGGCGTCAACCAGATCAACCCGATCGACGTTCCGGCCGCGCGGCGCGCGGGCGCCGAGCTGAAGGAAATCCTGCTGCCGGTCTGGGCCGCGTACATCAACTGGGGCTTCAACTTCGGCTCGCTGGAGGCCTTCTACCAGCTGCAGTGGAACAACACCTCTATCGACGGCTGCGGCACCTACTGGGCCCAGACCGCCGGGCTCATCTCCACGGACCCGGGCCCCTGCAACGCGGCTACGGCGACCGGCAACATCCTCGGTACCGCGGTGCCGGGCACGACCTCGCCGCTGATCGCGCAGTACGGCTCCACGCCGTTCCTGCAGTCGACCGGCCTGTACGTGCCGCTCGTCAAGGGCAAGGATGCCTCGGACAGCGGCCAGTTCGGCCTCGCGTTCCGCTTCCCGGTCGATGCGATCGACACCGAGATCGGCCTGTACTACTTGAATATCCACAGCCGCTTGCCGGTGATCTCCTCGAGGGCCGGCACGAGCCCGAACGAGCTCAGCGAAACCGAGAAGGCGGTGCTGGGCGGTGCTGGAATCTACGGATCCGACGCGGTGGGTGGGTATTACGCGCTTGGCAGCAGCAGGTTCCGTTCACCGCTGCCGCACCACGTATTCGTGGCGGCCCTGGCGGGCCAGCAGGCGCTGGGCCAGCCGATCGTGCTCGATGCGGCCAGTTCGTACTGGGAGTACCCGGAGGACATCCAGATCTTCGGTGTCAGTGCGGCGACGAACCTGTTCGGCTGGTCCGTCTCGAGCGAGCTCAGTTACCAGCAGGACGTCCCGGTGCAGGTCAACGGCAACGACCTGCTGGCCGGCGGCCTGTTGCTGGTTGGCCCGCACCGCGACGACAGCGTCGAGGCCTATTTCAGGGGGTCTGGCGCGTACCTGCGCGGCTGGGACCAGTTCGACAAGACGCAGTTCCAGATCAACACGGTCAAGACCTTCAGCAACATCCTCGGCGCCGGCAACATGCTGCTGATCGGCGAGGTCGGTTTCCAGTGGAACGATGTGCCCGACCACACCAAGGACAACGTCCGCTACGGTCGCGGCTTCATGTGGGGCTACGGCTCGAGCCCGGGCTACGGGGTCGGCGCTACGGAGCTGTTGAGGGGCAACACCTGCTCGCCTACCGTGGCCGGACTGCCGGTGCCGGTGCCCAGCACGCTGTACAACCCCTCGCCGCGCGGCTGCAGGAACGATGGCTACGTGACCGACTATGCCTGGGGCTACCGGATCCGCGCCTCGGCCGACTACCTGAACGTGTTCGGCACCGGTGTCACGGTCACGCCGAGCCTCTTCTGGGCGCACGACGTGGACGGCATCTCGATGGACCCGATGTTCATCGAGGACCGGCAGGTGCTCGGCCTGGGCGTCAAGTTCGTATACAACAAGAAGTACACGCTCGACTTCAACTGGGTCGACTACGCCAACGAGGGCTACGATCCGCTGCAGGATCGGGACTACTACTCGGCGGCCTTCAGCGTGACCTTCTGATCAGATTGCGGAGAAACACCAAATGACGACGATGAACAAGTTCCTCGCCTCGGCGGTCGCGGTGGCCCTGATCGGCATCGCGGCGCCGGCCTCGGCGAAGCTCTCGGACGCGGAAATCGCGCGGCTAGGCGCGGACCTCACGCCGGTCGGTGCCGAGAAGGCTGGCAACAAGGAGGGCACGATCCCGGCCTGGACCGGCGGCCTTTGCGAGGCGCCCGCCGGCTGGAAGCCGGACCAGGGCTACGTGGACCCGTTCCCGAACGACAAGGTGAAGTTCACCATCTCGGCCGCGAACATGGAGCAGTACAAGGCCAACCTCACCGCCGGCACGATGGCGATGCTGAAGAAGTACGACAACTTCAAGATGCCGGTGTATGAGACGCGTCGAACGGCCTGCTACCCGCAAGCCGTCTACGATGCCGTCAAGGCGCAGGCCGGGCTGGTCGAACTGAAGGGATTCGGCATCGAGAACCGCGGCCCCTCGACCGTGCCTTTCCCGATCCCGAAGAGCGGCATGGAGGCGATCTGGAACCACACGATGCGCTATCTCGGGGGTGGCGTCGACCGCGAGTACCACAGCTTCCCGGTGCGCGCGAACGGCGACTTCTACAAGATCGGCGCCCACGAGTACCGCATCTTCAACCAGAACCTCGACCAGCCGCAGGACAACCTGCTGCTCGGGTTCCTGTCGTACTTCACCGCGCCGGCGACGCTAGAGGGTACGGTGTTCCTGGTCCACGAACCGGTCGACCAGGTCAAGCAGCAGCGCGCGGCCTGGATCTACAACGCCGGCCAGCGCCGCGTGCGCCGTGCCCCGGACCTCAACTACGACAACATCAACGATGGTACCGAGGGCCTGCGCACGACCGACCAGTTCGATGCGTACAACGGTGCTCCGGATCGCTACGACTGGAAGATCGTCGGCAAGAAGGAAATCTACATCCCCTACAACGCCTACAAGCTCGCCAGCAAGTCGCTGAAGTACAAGGAGGACATGATCCGTCCGGGGACGCCGAATTCGGACCTGATGCGCTACGAGCTGCACCGGGTCTGGGTGATCGAGGCGACGCTGAAGAAGGGCAGCAAGCACGTCTACGGCAAGCGCGAGTTCTACCTGGACGAGGATACATGGACCGTCGTGTATGAGGACGCCTACGACACCCGCAACAATCTCTGGCGCGTGTCGATCCATCCGATGATCCAGTTCTACGACGCGAAGGTGCCCTGGTACCGCTCCAACATCTGGCACGACCTCTCGAACGGCAGCTACCTGTTCTCGTTGCTCGACAACGAGGTCAAGCAGCCGTGGAAGTTCGGCGAGAAGGGCCGCTGGGGAGATTTCCAGTCCGACGCTCTGCGCCGCATCGGGACGAAGTGAGCGCATTGTCGGGCGACGGGACTGTGTGTTGACCAGTATCGGGTGGTGCGGGGCCTTGGGCCCCGCACCGCCCGAAGACCGGTCTCGGCATTAGAACAATCGGGTCCAGCCCTGCGCGCCAGGGCGGTCCCGGCAGCAGCGACGGAAACGGCCAGCGAGCCGGTCACTGGGGAGAGTTCATGGAGAATTGGATCCTGAAGACGTGCCTCGCAGCAGGCGCGATGGCCGTGCTGTCTGCGGCACCGGCCCTTGCAGACGAGGGCCGCCCCACCGTCGTCGTGGACATCAAGCCGAACCGGATCATCCTGATGGACATCGCCCGGGCGGGCGATCGACTCGTCGCGGTCGGCGAGCGCGGCTTCGCGCTGATTTCCGGGGACGGCGGACAGACCTGGACCTCGCATGCCACTCCGGTGACCCGGACGCTGACGGCGATCGCCTTCGAGGACGACCGGCTCGGCGTTGCAGTGGGCCATGGCGGCTCGCTGGTCAGGACCGAGGACGGAGGCGATAACTGGACGGAGGTCCCGATGGAGGCCGACAGCGAGTCGCTGCTGGGCGTGACCAGCCTCGGCGGCGGGCGCTTCGCCGCCTACGGCGCGTTTGGCATGTATTTCGACTCGACCGACGGTGGCAAGACCTGGCAGCGTCACTCGGTGATCTCGGAGGATTTCGACCGGCACATCTCCCAGGTGCTTCCGGTCGGCGACAAGCTGCTGATGGTCGCGGAGTCCGGCAACCTGGCCGTGTCGGGCGACGGCGGCGCCACCTGGAAGCGCATCAAGTCCCCGTACGAGGGTTCCTATTTCGGCGCCACGAAACTGAACGGGAATGGCGTCGTCGTGTTCGGCATGCGCGGCAACGTCTACCGGACCGACGACCTGGCATCGCTCGACCTCGCCGCGCTGGCCGAACCGGAATCGGCGGCCGCGGCTGATGAGGCGGCAGCGCAGGCGTCAGACGAGTACGACGAGGGCTCCATGGTCGAGGACGAGGGACTGGAACTCAACTGGCGAAAGATCGACATCGACACGACCGCCTCGCTGATGGCCGGCAAGCTCTTGTCGGACGGCAGACTGCTGCTGGTCGGCAATTCCGGGCTGATGGCGCTCAGCACCGACGACGCCCAGAGCCTGGAACTGCACTGGATACCCGACGGTCGTGGACTCGCGCAGGTGATCGAGGCCGACGGCAGCCTGGTCGGCGTCGGCGAGCGGGGCGTGGGCAAGATCGATCCGGCCTGGCTGGCCGCTAACTGATTCCGCGACGAGCGGCACGAGGCACTGCAGATGGCAGACGAAAAGAACACTGGCGCCGGCGAAGAGGCGGGATTCGAACGACACAAGTTCGCGGAAGGCATCGTCGGCAAGGTTTCCTACTGGATCTTCGCCCACCGACGCGCACTGCTGATCCTGTTCATCCTGATCACGGTGCTGCTCGGTGCAATGGCGAGCCAGCTCAGGGTGCAGGCGGCCTTCACCAAGATGATCCCGCTGAAGCACCCGTACATGCAGACCTTCCTCGAGTACCAGGCCGACTTCGGCGGGGCGAACAAGGTTCTGGTGGCGATCAAGAACAAGAACGGCGACATCTACGACAAGGACTTCATGGAGGCGCTCCGCCAGGTCACGGAGGAGGTGTTCTTCATCAATGGCGTCGAGCGCAGCTCGGTGACCTCGCTGTTCACGCCGAACGTCCGCTACAACGAGGTCGTCGAGGACGGCTTCCGCGGCGGCAACATCGTCTCGGCGGACTTCGACGGGAGCGCTGAGCAGCTCGACAAGGTCCGCGAGAACCTGCTCAAGTCGGACTGGGTCGGCCGCATCGTCGCAAACGACCAGACCGCAGCGATGGTCGTCGCGACTCTGCAGGAGAACGACCCGGAGACCGGCGAGCGGCTCAACCTGCAGGAGGTCGCGAAGAAGCTCGAGGAGATCCGCAGCAAGTACGAGAACGACAACACCGGCATCCACATCATCGGTTTCGCCAAGGCCGTCGGCGACATCGCCGAGGGCGCTGCGGGCGTGCTGCTGTTCTTCGGCGTCGCGTTCGTGATCACGGCCGTGCTGCTGTACTGGTACTCGGGTTCGCTGGCACTGACGGTCATGGCACTGATCTGCGCAATCGTGCCGGTGGTCTGGCTGCTCGGACTGCTGCCGATCTTCGGGCTCGGGCTGGATCCGATGTCGATCCTGGTTCCGTTCCTGATCTTCTCGATAGCAGTCTCGCACGCGGTGCAGATGACCAATGCCTGGAAGCTCGAGACGCTGCACGGTGCCGACGGCATCACGGCTTCGCGCGCGTCGTTCCAGAAGCTGTTCATCCCCGGGGCCATAGCGTTGCTCGCGAACGCGCTCGGCTTCATGGTGATCTCGTTCGTGCAGATCGAGATCGTGCAGGAGCTCGTCTACACGGCGACGATCGGCGTTACGGTGATGATCATCACCAATAAGATGCTGCTGCCGATCCTGATGTCCTACTACAAGTTCTCGCCGGAGCAGGCGACAAAGCTGGCCGGCAAGGAGACGGCCGGCGACTGGCTGTGGGAGCGCATCAGCCCGCTCGCCACCAAGCAGTACGCCTGGATCGGGCTGCTGGTGGGGGCCGTGCTGCTCGCCGTCGGCCTGTGGTTCGCGCAGTACCGACACGTCGGCGACCTGGGCAAGGGCGTGCCAGAGCTGCGGCCGAACTCGCGCTACAACCAGGACGTGGAGATGATCACGAGCCATTTCGCGATCGGCGTCGACCTGCTGCAGGTGATCGCCTCGGCGACGCCCGAGGACGACGAAGACTCGCCCTGCGTGGATCGCGAAGTGATGGACAAGATGGAGGACTTCGACTTCCAGATGCGCCAGGTGGACGGCGTGGCGACGGTGCGCAGCCTCGCCGGCTTCGTCAAGTCGATTACGCAGAACTACGCCGAGACCTTCGCCAAGTGGCGCATGCTGCCGGAGTCGACGCCGCAGATCGCGCAGGGCGTGGGCTTCGCCACGCGCCTCGGAAACGAGCTGATGAACTCGCGGTGCACCGCGATGCCGGTGAGCATCTTCACCTCGGACCACCAGGCGCAGACGATCGAGCACATCGTCGACAAGGTGAAGGCCTTCAAGGAGGCGGGCGGGGACACCGACAAGATCACCTTCAAGCTCGCGAGCGGCAACGTCGGCGTGATGGCCGCCACCAACGAGGCCGTGCACGCGGCGGACAAGTGGGTGAACCTCGCGCTGTTCGCCTCGGTGTCGCTGCTGTGCCTGCTGACTTTCAGGTCCTGGCGCGTGACGCTCTGCATCATCATTCCGCTTGCGATCGTCACCGTGCTGTGCAACGCGGTAATGGCCGTGCTCGACATCGGGCTCAAGGTGAACACTCTGCCGGTCGTGGCACTGGGCGTCGGCGTCGGCGTTGACTACGGCATCTACCTGTTCGAGCGCATGAAGCACGAGTCCGAGGACATGGGGCTTGGACTCAAGGATGCGTTCGAGGAGGCGCTCAAGCAGCGTGGCACGGCCTCGGTGTTCACGGCCGTCACGATGACGATCTCCGTTGCCACCTGGATGTTCTCGGCGCTCAAGTTCCAGGCCGACATGGGCCTGCTGCTCGCGTTCATGTTCCTGGTGAACATGTTCGGCGCGATCCTGCTGGCGCCGGCGATTGCCGCCTACCTGGTCGGCGACCGGTTGAAGGCGCACAAGCCGAAGGGTGTCGAATGGGGTGACGTGGCCCCGCACGATATGCACAAGGTGACCGGTTGACCCTTACAGGGCAGTCGTGAGCGCCACGCCGGATCCGCTGGGGCAGCCGCTCAGGCTGCCCTGTGGGTCGGTGCTTGCGAACCGGCTCTGCAAGGCGGCGATGACGGAGGGCGTGGCCGACGAGTTGCTTCGCGCCACCGGGCGGCACGAACAGCTCTATCGGACCTGGAGCGAGGGCGGCGCGGGGCTGCTGCTGACCGGCAACGTACAGGTGGACCGTCGGGACCTCGAGCGCCCCGGCAACGTCGCGATCGACGTTTCATCGCAGCAGACGGTTTCGACCGAGGCCCGGGAACGTCTCGCACGCTGGGCCCGGGCCGGGACGATCGCGGGCAATCACCTCTGGATGCAGATCTCGCATGCGGGCCGGCAGTCGCCGCGCTACGTGACCCGCCGGCCGGTGGCGCCCTCGGCCGTGCAGCTGAAGATCCTCGGCAATTACTCGAAGCCCAGGGCGCTGACCGAGCCGGAGATTCTCGATTTGATCCGTCGCTTCGCCGAGGCGGCCGCGATCGCCCGGGATGCCGGCTTCACCGGAGTGCAGGTCCACGGCGCGCACGGCTACCTGATCAGCTCGTTCCTGTCCCCGTTTACCAATCGCCGCGACGATGCCTGGGGCGGTGCGCTCGAGAATCGCGCGCGATTCCTGCTCGAGACGCTGCGCGCGGTGCGCGCAGAAGTGGGCCGGGATTTCCCGGTGGCGCTGAAGCTGAACTCGGACGATTTCCGCAAGGGTGGATTCACGCACGAGGACTGCCTGCGCGTGGTCGAGTGGCTCAACGACGAGTCACTGGACCTGCTCGAGGTTTCCGGTGGCACCTACGAGCAGCCGCGGCTGATCGGCGCCGTCGGGCGTTCGTCGGACGCGGTGCCGATGCGCGAGAGCACCCGGGCGCGGGAGGCGTATTTTCTCGATTACGCAGCGGCCATCCGCAAGGTCGCACGCATGCCGCTGATGGTGACCGGAGGCTTCAGGAGCCGCACCGGCATGGAGGCGGCGCTCGCGAGCGGCGACTGCGACGTGATCGGGCTTGGACGGCCGCTCTGCTGGCAGCCGGACTTTCCGCGCCGCCTGCTCGCGCGCGAGACCGATGCGATCGAGCGGATCGAGGACCGGCTGCGGTTCGCCGACAGCGGCTGGCGCTCTCCGACGAGCCCGCTGACGATGATGAAGGTGCTGAACGCGTTCGGGGCCCAGTCCTGGTACTACTGCCAGATTTTCCGGCTGGCGGACGGCCACGCTCCGCAGCGGGACCTCGGCCTGATGGCCGCGTTCCGGGAGTACCTTGCCGACGAGATCGCGACCGCGCGGCGCATGCACCGGGCCTATCGCGACTGATTCACGCCGGCTTCATCAGGCCGAGCCAGCCGATCGCGAGCACCAGCAGCAGCGCGAGGTAGCGGCCCGCTCGTGCGAGAAGCAGCGCGCGCTGCATTTGCCGCCTGTCTGCGTCGCTCGGGTCCGCTGCGCCGCTCCCCGGGCCCGGGCGGATAGCAGCCACCTGCCAGTTTACGAAGGCGCTGCAGGCCACCACGGCCCCGAGCAGCAGCACCTTCCAGGCCAGCCAGGTTTCGGCAACAGGCGCTTCCCGAAGCAGCGAGCGTATCGCGATGGCGGCCAGCACCAGCGCGAGCACGAAGCGGGCGCCGAGTTCAATGCGGGCGAGCGCAGAACGGTCACCGGCGGGTCTCCAGCGATGAGCGTATCCGGCCAGCAGCAGCCACAGCAGCGACCCGCACCACAGCGCGAGCAGCGCGGCGTTGCCCAGCCACACGAGGCCCACCTGCGCAGCCAGCGTGAATCCGACCGGGATGTTCAGGACCAGCGCATTCCAGGGATGATGGTCCAGGCCGCAGAGCAGCCGGCACAGGCGCTCCCGCGGCAGGCCGCCCGAGGTCAGCGCTTCCCAGCCGCTACGCCAGACGCCCTCGGCGACCAGCTCGCTGCCGAGCCAGTAGCCCATCAGCAGCACGTGCAGCACGACCAGCAGTTCGTAGTAGTCCATGACTCAGCGCTGGCTTGCGAACCGGCTCATGACCGGGACCCCGTCAGCACAGTTTACCGGGGCCGCGCGGTGGAATGCGGCGGATTCTGCCGTGGCAGCGCATCGAGGCTTCACCTGGCGTGCCGCCGACGGCATCATCCACGGCCGGCGCTCCAGCGAAGGATGGAGGGTCGATTCATCGTGTTGTCAGAGGCAGAGTCATGATTGCAGCTTCGCTCCGCAAACTCTCCATCACCGCCGTCCTCGCGCTGGCAGTGACCGCCTGCGCGACCAGCCCCACCGGCCGGCGGCAGCTGATGCTGGTCTCCGAGCAGCAGGCCATCGGCGCCTCGCGCCAGGCCTATGTGCAGGAGATGGGCAAGTACCAGCAGCAGGGCAAGCTCGTGACCGATCCGCGGGTCGTCAATCGAGTTCAGGTGATTACCGAGAAACTGGTAGCCCAGGCCATCAAGATGCGCCCCGACAGCGCGAACTGGCAGTGGAGCGTTCAGGTCATCGACGAGCCGAAGACCGTCAACGCCTGGTGCATGGCCGGCGGGCGCATGGCGATCTACACGGGCCTGCTGCAGAAGGTCGATCCCACAGACGACGAGCTGGCCCAGGTCATGGGGCACGAGATCGCGCATGCGCTCGCCAATCACACTGCCGAGAGGATGTCGGTGGCGATGGCCAGCCAGGCGGGCGTGCTCGCCGTGGGGATCCTCTCCGACAAGCCCATGCAGTCGATGGCCGCGGCGGCCGTCGCGGCCAAGGTCGCGGTCGAGCTGCCCAACAGCCGCACGTCGGAGTCCGAGGCCGACCGTATCGGTATCGAGCTGGCCGCAAAAGCCGGCTACGACCCGGCCGCGTCCGTCACGCTGTGGCAGAAGATGGCTGCGGTCGGCGGAGATGGGCCCCCGGCCTTCCTGAGCACCCATCCGACCGACGCGCAGCGCCAGCAGCGCCTCGGCACGCTGGTCCCGCAGATGCAGCCCTACTACACGGCCGGTGGTGCCCGTCCCCGCCACCCGGTGCGCATGGGCACGGCCGCCATCTCCTGACCCCCAAAGGGGACAGATCTATTTGGAAAAAGGGGACAGATCTATTTAGACAAATAAATCTGTCCCCTTTGAGTCACGGGGCTGTGGCGCTGGTTTTCTCCGGCACCGGGAAGCCGCGTTTGCGCATCAGCGCCTCGATGCCTGGGTCACGGCCACGGAAGGCGCGGTAGCCGTCCGCCGGGTCGATCGTGTTGCCGACCGAGAACACGTTGTCGCGCAGTCGCTTGGCGACAGCCTTGTCCCAGGGGCCGCCGGCCTCGGTGAACGCCTCCCAGGCGTCCGCGGTCAGCGTATCGGACCACAGGTAGCTGTAGTAGCCGGCGGAGTAGCCGTCGCCGGCGAACACGTGCAGGAACTGCGGCGTGCGGTGGCGCATGACGATCTCCGCGGGCATGCCCAGCGCTGCCAGCGTCTCGCGCTCGAACTTGTCGGGATCGATGGACTGGGCGCCCGCGAGGTGCAGCTTCATGTCCACCAGCGCGCTCGAGAGGTACTCGACCGTCTTGAAGCCCTGGTTGAACGTGTCTGCCTTCTCGATCTTGGCCACGAGTTCCGCCGGGATCGGCTTGCCGGTCTCGTAGTGCAGCGCGTAGCGGTTCAGGATCTCGGGCGTCGAGAGCCAGTGCTCGAGGATCTGCGACGGGAACTCCACGTAGTCGCGCGCGACGGCCGTACCGGCGACCGACGGGTAGTTCACGTTCGAGCTGAGTCCATGCAGCGCATGGCCGAACTCGTGGAACAGCGTGCGCGCATCCTCCCAGCTGATCAGCACCGGCTCGCCGGGCTTGCCCTTCACGAAGTTGGAGTTGTTCGAGACGATCGTCTTGACGTCGCCGTCGAACCGCTCCTGGCTGCGGTAGGCGTTCATCCAGGCGCCGGAGCGCTTGCCCTTGCGCGCATAGGGATCGAAGTACCAGAGCCCGACCAGTGCGCCGGACGGGTCGTTGACCTCCCAGACCCGCACGTCGGGGTGATAGACCGACACCTTGGCCGGATCGACGGGCTTGAAGTTGAAGCCGAACAGCTGGCTCGCCATGTAGAACATGCCTTCGCGCATGTTCTCGAGCTGCATGTACGGCGTGATCTGGGTTTCGTCGAGGTCGTACTTGTCCTTGCGGACCTTCTCCGCGTAGTAGCGGTAGTCCCAGGGCGCGATCTTGATGCCGGCGCCTTCCTTGTCGGCGATCGCCTGCATGTCGGCGACTTCCTCCTGCACCCGCGCCACGGCCGCCGGCCATACGGCCTCCATCAGCTGCATCGCACGCTCGGGGTTCTTCGCCATCGCGTTCTCGAGGCGCCAGTGCGCATGCGTCTCGTAGCCCAGCAGCTTGGCGCGCTCGGCGCGCAGCTTCAGGATCTCCGTGATGATCGCGTTGTTGTCCGTCGCGCCGCCGCCGTCGCCGCGGTTCACGAACATCGTCCAGACCTTCTCGCGCAGCTCGCGGCGATCCGAGTAAGTCAGGAACGGCTCGACGCTCGAGCGGGTGTTCGAGATGGCCCACATGCCCTTGTGGCCGCGCGCAGCGGCCGCAGTCGCCGCGCCCTCGCGCACGGAATCCGGGAGGCCGGCGAGATCCTCTTCCTTGGCGATCAGCAGGACGCCGTTCTCCTCGTCCTTGAGCACGTTCTGGCCGAACTGCGTGTAGAGCGTGGCCAGCTGCTGGTTGATCTCGGACAGCCGCTTCTTGGCGCCAGCGTCGAGCTGCGCGCCGGCGCGGACGAAGTCGGTGTAGTACTTCCAGGTGAGCCGCTGCTGCTCCGGCGTGAGGCCCGAGGTTTCGCGCGTCTCGTACACGGCCGCGATGCGCTTGAACAGCGCCTCGTTCTGCGTGATCTTGTCGCTGAAAGCTGCGAGCTTCGGCGACATCTCGCGCTCGACGGCCTGCACGGCCTCGTCGTTCAGCGTGGATGCGTAGACGCCGTAGACGGTGCCGACGCGGTCCAGTGTCCGGCCGCTGCGCTCGAGCGCGGCGATCGTGTTGTCGAAGGTCGCAGGCTCAGGGTTCGCCGCGATGCGGTCGATCTCGGCGAGCTGCTCGGCCATGCTCGCTTCGAGGGCCGGTTGCAGGTACTCGACCTTGGCCTTGTCGAAGGGCGGAACGCCGCCGTAGGGGCCCACCCAGGGGGCGAGCAGCGGATTCGAGGCGGCGGTGGTCTTGGTGTCGCTCATGTCGGTGGCGAAGGCGGGGCTGGCGAGCAGGGCGGCAGCGCCCGCGAGGGCGGTCAGTGTCTTCATGGTGGATTTGAGGTTCCCGAGAGGCGCCAAACGGCTGCAGTTAGCCGTCTAGACTAACCGAAAGCCGCCAGGTTCCCCAAACCGCCGTTCGCTGGCCGGCGGCGGCCGGCGCGACGTCGGCGTGGCTGCGGGCCTGCGCTCAGCGGCCCCGGCCCATGGGCCGGGGTGCCGGCCGTGGCGCCGGTCGGGACATCGTCGAGGGCGGCCGCGCGCTGGTGGGCGGTCGCGAGGGGGGCATGGCCGGCCGGGTCGAAGGCGCGGGCGCCGGCAGCGTCGTCGGCCGGTCCGGTCGGTCCGGCTTGCCAGGCCTGTCCGGTGGCACGACGATCACCGGCGGGCCGCCCCCATACCACGGCCCGGGGTAATGGCCGGGGTAGTAGCCGCCGCCGTAGTAGCCCGTGCCGTAGCTCATCCCGACGCCGTAGCTTGCGGACTCGCAACCGGCCAGTCCCGCAAGCGAAATCGCCAGCGCGAGGCCACAGGCCAACCTGAAGAAAACACTCATTTCCCTGCTCCACCGTTCGCGGGCCACTCCGCCACCGCAAACGGGGCGCCCATCGGGTCCAGGATCAGCGCTACACGCGTACCGTGGTAGCTGTCGGGCGTCGCGACGACGTGTCCGCCCGCAGCACGGGCGCGAGACACGGTCTGCGCGACGTCATCCACGCGCACGTAGGGTATCCATGTGCTTGGTGCATCGACCGGCTTTGCCAGGATGCCGGCCCGCGCCCGGCCCCCGGAGGCCAGGTGGAAACCAGTGGCTTCGCCCGGCGTCGCGCCGGCCACGACCTCGTGTTCACCGAGAGCTTCATAGAACTGGGCCATCCGGGCCGGGTCGTCGGCCCACAACTCGGCCCAGAGCCATTCACCCGGTTCGCCGAGATAGTCCTCGGGGTCGCCGGTCGCGGAGCGGATCACGCCGAACATGGCTCCCTCGGTGTCGGCGAACAGCGCAGCCTCGCCGCGCAAGCCCATTGACTTTCGCGGGACCAGCACCTTGCCTCCGGCCGTCCGGACCCGCGCCTCCGCGGTGGCCACGTCATTGACCGAGATCAGCCCCACCCAGCGGGCGTCACGCTTCATCGAGCGGTCCCGTGGCCGCGAGAAGACCATGCCTGCGATCGGCTGGCCGTCGTGCAGCACGAGCGTGTAGGTCTCGGTGTCGTCCTCGGGTCCGTAGGTCTCGAACTGCCAGTCGAATACCTGGCCGTAGAACTCTACGGCGCTCCCGACGTCGCGGGTCAGCAGTTCCATCCACACCCAGCGGCCGGGCACGTGGACTCCGGTCGCCGGGTCCGTGATCGGTGGCCAGTAGCGGTCGGCGGCCTGTAGTGCTGCCGGCAGCAGGCCGACCGCGGCTATGCAGGCCCACAACCTGCTCGGGACTCGCTGCAACATCGATGATTCCTTGTCCGGATCCGGCCCGGAATGCTGCCCGAGTCGTGCGGCACGATCAATTCGGCGGCCCGGCGAAGTACAGCTGCGCGGTCCGACGCTGCAGCAGCCAGGCGCCTGCCCCGGTCAGCATCGCCACCGCGCCGAGGATCAGCGCCATCCGAAGATACGGCCGACCCTGGTCGAGGCGCAGCTGTGCGATCAGCAGCGCAGTGCGCAGCCATTCCAGCGTCCCGAGCAGCAGCAGGACCTGCAGCGCCCGCCGGGCCCAGGGCCGGCGGATCAGCAGCAGCGAGAGCGCGGTCACTGAGCCGATCGCCAGCAGCCAGAGACTGCCCCGGTAGAAATGCGCCGCGAGCAGCGCTAGCGCGACCGCGCAGACTGTCAGTGCAACGGCAACCCGCATGCGCCTGTGCTCAGCCCCGCTCCCACATCAGGTCCGAGTCTCCCGAGCGGATGGCCGTGTCGATCATGTCGAGCAGCGGGACGGCGCGCATCCCGAGCGTCACCGGGGGCGGCCGGCTGGCCTCGTCGTCCTCATCCTCGTCCGGTCCTCGGCCCGGGGCCGCTTCGTCTGGCGAGGGCGCGGACCCCGAAGTCGCGAGAGCGCCGCGCAGCCTTGAGAGCGCCGCGGGCAACTCATCGGACAGGATGGCGCCGGGTACTGTTCCGGAATGCCCCATCAGCTTGATCAGCTGGATCGCCGCCTCGCCCAGCATCGTGAGCTGCCCGTAACGCGTCGAGAATTTTACGATCATGTTCATCCCCTTGAGCCGGTCGGCCGAAATGTCGCACCCGGACGGCGGTCCGTCCAGTGCGCAATGGTCGGTCGCTGCGGCGGACGGGCGCTGTCCTGCCTGCTAATCTCTGGGAAATTCACCCGTAACCGCGGAGTCACGATGAAATTCGAGAACCTGCTCGTCGAACGCGCGGGGGCCGTGCTGACGGTCACGCTCAACCGCCCGGACAAGCTCAACAGCCTCTCGCTGGGCCTGCTCAGGGACCTGGACAGCTGCGCCGAGGGCATCCAGCGCGACGCGACGCTGCGGGCCGTCGTGCTGACCGGCGCGGGCCGTGGATTCTGTGCGGGCGCCGACCTGACCGATCCGGACTCGGTGCCCGGCCCGGGCCAGACGATGGGCCAGTTCGTGGCCGCGCGGCTGCGGGCGCAGTTCAACCCGGTCGTGCTGAAATGGGCCAGCCTGCCGGTACCTCTGGTCGTGGCCGTGAACGGCGTTGCGGCAGGCGCCGGCGTCTCGGTCGCGCTGATGGGGGATATCACCATCGCCGCCCGCTCGGCGTCGTTCGCGACCATGTTCGCGCCGAAGCTGGGGCTCGCACCCGACATGGGAGCGACGTATTTCCTGCCGACGCGGATCGGCCCCGCGAAGGCGAGGGCGCTGGCGCTGACCGGCGAGCCGATTGGCGGCGAGCAGGCCGAGCGGATCGGCCTGATCGCGGACTGCGTGGACGATGCGCTGCTGATGCCCCAGGCCGAGCAACTGGCCACCCGGCTCGCGGCCGGTCCGACGCGGGCGCTGGTCGTGACCCGTGAGCTGATCAACCGGGCGGCGGCCGCGACGCTCGCCGAGCAGCTCGAACAGGAGGCAGCGGTGCAGCATCGCCTGGCCGACAGCAGCGATTTCGCCGAAGGCGTGCAGGCCTTTCGAGAGCGGCGGACGCCCAGCTTTCACAAGGACTGATGCGGCCCGGCCGGCCCGGCGCTCATCAGCCCAGCTCGCCGAGGTATTTCGGCAGCATCTCGCGCCAGGTCGGCCAGTCGTGGTCGTAGGAGCCGCCCCAGTCGTCGACGCGATTCGGGATGCCACGCCCGCCCAGCACTGCGGCGAGCCGCCAGGACTCGCCCGGGTCCTCCCAGCGACCGGAGCCTGTGGCCGCGATGACGAAGCGACGCCTGAGCGCATCGAGCTGCCAGCCCTCCGGCAGTCCCGGCATGAAGTGCAGCGGCGAGGAGAAATAGAAATCGTCGTTCCAGTGGCCGTGCAGGTAGTGCGACAGGTCGTAGGTGCCGCTCATGCCCAGCGCCAGCCAGAATGCGTCCGGGTGCCGGCAGAGCGATGCGACCGCGTTGAATGCGCCGATCGACGCGCCGGTCGCCACGATCTCGATCCCGGGACTCGAGCAGTCGTTGCGGATCAGCGGCACGACTTCCTCGTAGATGTAGGCGTCGTAGAGGTTCTGCACTCGCGAGCAGTACTCCGGGGAATGCTGGCGTGACATCCAGTGCTGCCCGGCGACGCTGTCCACCGAGTAGACCTTGATGCGGCCGGCGTCGATGAGTCCCGACAGCGACGCGATCAGCCCCTGCCGTTCCGCCTCCTCGCAGTCGCCACCGGCGGTCGGATAGAGCAGCACCGGCTTGCCGTAATGGCCCCAGCGCACGACACGGGCAGGGCACGGCAGTCGGTCGGAGTGCCAGCCGAAGTAGTCCTTCCTCAAGCGACGTTTCCTTCCGCCTGGCGCCAGCGCTGGATGCGCCCGAAGAACATCTCGGTGAACTCCTCGACCTCGTGGGCAGGATAGAGCGCGGTGACCTTCTTGCGCACCGCCGCCCGTGCCTCGTCCGAGGCGAAGAAGTCGGATGCGACCTCGTCCAGGTGGTGAAGCTCGCGCGCGCAGAATTCCTCGAAGCGCTCGGCGTCCAGCACCTGCCTCGCTATAGATGCGTAGCGCCGCAGCTTCTCGCGGTAAGGCAGGTCCTCGGCCGCGATCGCGAAGTACGGGGCCCAGTCCAGGTTGCGCCGGACGGGCCGGCGCGTAGCCGCGCAGAAGATCGCCCAGCGCAGGTTCGCCTTGATGAGCCAGGGGAAATGGTAGTGCAGCGAGGTGACCTGCGAGTCGGGACAGGCGTTCGCGAAGTCGATCGGGTGCCAGATGTCGTCCTTCAGCAGCGCCTCGCAGGAGTTGAAGTCCCAGCCGAAGAAGGAGTTGATCGTCAGCGTGATGTCCTCGAGCTCGCTCGCGGCATCGGGCGAGATGAAGTCCCGCTCCATCCGGTAGCGGTCGTGCAGCGGCGCGGATGGATCGTAGTTCACGATGCGGGTCTGCGGTCCGAGCCCGATGCAGCGCACGAAGAAATCGTACGGGATCACCCCCGCCTGCAGGTGCATCACCTTCGTGCCGCTCTGCTCATAGGCCTCGCGCAAGCCGGCCTCGTCGTCGATCTTCGTCACGCCGACCCATCCGCCGCCGGCATACGGCTTCATGAACAGCGGGTACCCGAGCCTCTCGCCGATCTTGCCGAGGTCGAAGAACTTCGCGTAGCTGGTCAGCGTGGGCTGCAGGTCGCTCGAGTGCTCGTAGGCCTTGGGCGGCAGCATCCAGGTGTCCGGGATCGGCAGGCCGAGCCGCATCATCGCGCAGTAGGTCGTGTGCTTCTCGTTCGACTGCAGCGACCAGGGATTGTTGAAGACGTAGGTGTCGTTGAGGATGACGGCCTTCTTTATCCATTCGCGGCTGGTGTGATACCAGTGGGTCAGCCGGTCGATCACCAGGTCGTAGCGCACCGGCTGCCGCAGGTCGAAGGGCTCGATCGTCACTCGGCTGACGTCGAAGCGGACGGTGTCCTCGCCCAGCGGGATCGCGAGGTCCAGGCGCCGGAGGATCTCCTCGAAGCAGATCGGCCAGCAGATGTCTGCGCCGAGCGAGAGCCCGATGTGTCGTGTGACTTGAGCCAAGTTGGTCTCCGGTCCGGATGCCGTCGGTCGTTACTCGTAGGTCAGCCACAGTGGTCCGGGAAAGAGCCAGGTGAGCGCCGACTGCAGCCGGTCGCGCCAGTTCTCCCAGTTGTGACCGTCGCGGACTTCCTCGTAGCGTACCGCAATGCGGTGGTTGCGCAGCAGCGGCACGAGGCTGCGATTCTCGTAGATCAGCGACTCGTAGATGCCGCAGGAGACGTACATTCGCGCGGCGGCCGGTCCCGGGTTCCTGCGGAAGTCGTTGACGAAGCTCGCGACCGGGTCGAACACGGCCTCGCGCCGGTGATGGCCGATGTCCGAGAAGGCGAACGAGCCGGACTGCAGCACCAGCCGGTCGAAGCAGCCTGGGTGCCTCCAGGCCGCATGCAGCGTGGCCACCGCGCCGAAGCTCGCGCCCATCAGGCCCCGTGCCGCGGGCGAGCCCAGCAGCGGCAGCGAGTGCTCGAGCAGCGCGGGCAGTTCGCGGGCGATGAAGCGTCCGTGGGCCTCGTCGCCCGCATACTCGTTGAGCCGGTCCGGGGACTGCGTGAGCGCGACGATCATCGGCGGGATCTCCCGCCTGTGGATCAGGTTGTCGAGCACGGTCTGCAGGCTCGCGTAGCGAAGATAGTCGAGGCCGTCGTGCACCACCAGCAGCGGATAACGCCGGCTGCGCCGGAATCGCGCCGGCACGTAGAGCGCCACGTGTCGCGTTTCGCCGAAAGCGTCGCTGGCGACCGAGACTTCATCCAGTGTTCCGGCGCGCGCGTCATGGAGGCGCTCGGTCCACTCGGGCCGGACATAGCCGTATCCCTGGCAGACCGAGTTCGCACCGAACGGGTCCGTGGCCAGCAGCGGGTTCTTCGGGTCGACGATCCATTCTTCCTGCCCGTCGCGAACGATCTCGAACTTGTACTCGATGCGCGAGTTCTCGGGCAGGTCGATTCGCAGCACCCAGGTGATCCCGTCGTCGAGCCGCTCGAATGGCTGCGAAGTCGGCAGGCCGTGTATCCACAGGCGCAGCCGAACTTCGTCCGCCTCGCCCTCGTAGACGAACGTGACTCCGCCGGGATCGACGAGCGGGTAGCGGTCGGCGCGCTCGAGCCCCTCATTGTTGCGGGCCCGCGATCGAGCCCTTGCGCCGGGCGATCGTTCAGTGCTCACGTTGCTGCCCACGCCGGCGAGAGTCGACCGGAGCGGAGCAGCCGCTTCGCCCCGCACGAGTCCTGTAGACGTCCATCCCGCCAGAAGAGCCAGTCCCCGTCATCGAGCGCGTAACAGGTCGCCGGAGCGAGGCGTTGCGCCAGCAGCCGGACCCGCGGCGTGTCCCGGAGCCTGAGCCTGGAGCTCGCATCCGGCAGGAACACCGCCCCGCTCACCAGGCCCAGCCCAGCTTCGAAGACCTCGGCATTGCCCGCGCCCTGTGGCGGCCGGTCGTGGAACAGCACGACGCGCTCGGACAGCGCCATCGCGCCGGCCGACCAGGCGGCGACGAGCTTCCCGCGCAGCAGGCCGGGCAGGTCGAAGAGCCGCAGGCGGTTGAGCAGCACGGCCACGTGGCCGCCGGCGACCAGCACCAGTGCAGCCTCATCCACGAGGCGCCGCATTTCATCGCGCTGCCGCGCCACAGCTGGCCGGTCGGCCGTTCGCTGCGCAGCCTCGAAACCTGCGTGGACGCGGGAGATCTCCCGCAGCAGCTCCGCGTCGAGCCGGCGCAGCGCAGCCACGGCCGAGCGGCGCGCCCGCCGCAGGCTCTCGCTGCCGTCCTCCCGGGCCATCAGCTCGCGGGCCGCGGATTTCGCCGCGTCCAGTCGCAGCCGGTAGAACTCCTGGATCTCCTTGAGCTGGTTCTGCCGTGCCCGGTGGGCTTCTCCAAACTCGCGATCGAGGTCGAATATGGCCTCGGCCCGCTCGTACAGGCGCAGGTCCCGCACCGGCTGGCCCAGGTGTTGCTCGAGCGCGTCGAGCTCGCCTTCCCGCTCCTGCCAGCCCGCCGTGATCGCGACGATGCCGGCAGGCAGCTCGACGGAGGTGCGCGCAAGCGCCTCGCGCAGCGCCGGGGCGCGGAGCTGCGGTCCGAGTATCAGTATGTCCGTCATATGCCGGCCGGACCGTAGAGCTGCGGTGGGGCCGTCAACCGGCCGACCCGCAGGGACGCTTGCGGAACTTTCAAAGTGGCCGCATCGTACCCGGATGCGCAGCCCGAGAAAATTCCTCGATCTCGCGACGCTCGGTCCGCCTATGCTGCTCGCCTGCGCGGCGGCGGCCGCCGAGGATGCCCCGCCCCGACCGGTTCCGGTCATGAGCGAGGTCATCGCGGCCAGCGGGCCTGCGGACTGGCGAGTGCCGGACCCGCAGGACACGCTGTACCTGGAACTCGATACAGGCCGCGTCGTCATCGAGCTGGCGCCGGACTACGCGCCCCGGCATGTCGCCAACATCCGAGCTCTCGTTCGACAGGGCTATTTCGACGGTCTGGCGATCCTGCGGTCCCAGGACAACTACGTGGTGCAGTGGGGCGATCCCGAGGGCAAGCGCGGTTTCGGCGACGCGCAGGCGGCGCTGCCGCCCGAGTTCACGACTGCGATCACGCCCGCGCTGCCGTTCACGCGGCTGCCCGACGTGGACGGCTATGCGCCCGAAGTGGGGTTTTCGTCTGGATTTCCGGTGGGGCGGGACCCGGCGGCGGGGCAGAGCTGGCTCGCGCACTGCTATGGAATGGTCGGTGCCGGCCGCGGCGAGACCGTGGACAGCGGGAGCGGGGCGGCGCTGTACGTCGTGACCGGGCACGAGCCGCGTCATCTCGACCGGAACATCACGCTGGTCGGGCGGGTCATCCAGGGCATGGAGCACCTGTCCGTGCTGCCCCGTGGCAGCGGTCCGCTCGGCTTCTACGAGGATCCGGCCCGCTATGTGCCGGTCCGCAGCATCCGGCTCGCGGCCGACGTGCCGGCCGGGCAGCGCAGCAATCTCGAGCTGCTGCGCACGGATACCGGGACGTTCACGAGCCTGCTGGAATCGCGCCGCAACCGCCGGGAGAGCTGGTTCAAGGTGCCGGCCGGCCACGTGGGACTCTGCAACGTGCCGATCCCGGTGCGCGAGCGGGCCTCACAAAACACGGATTGAGCCCGGTCGGTCGCCGCTGCCAACATACCGCCTACGGATCGAGGAGGGGGAGACGATGGAAAAGCTCTGGCTGAAGAACTATCCCGAAGGCGTGCCCGCGGAGGTGGACGTCAAGCAGTACGCCTCGCTGGTGGACCTGATGGAAGAGGCCTTCCAGACCTACGCGACCCGCAACGCGTACGCGTTCATGGATCGCTTCACTACGTTCGGCGAACTCGACCGGCTCTCGGCCGCGTTCGGCGCATGGCTGCAGTCGCGCGGCATCAGGCCCGGCGCCCGCGTCGCGATCATGATGCCGAACGTCATCCAGTACCCGGTGGCCGTGGCCGGCGTGCTGCGGGCCGGCTGCGTGGTCGTGAACGTGAACCCGCTCTACACGCCGCGGGAGCTCGAGCACCAGCTCAAGGACTCGGGCGCCGAGGTGATCGTCATCCTGGAGAACTTTGCGGCGACGCTGCAGCAGGTCGTCGCCCGGACGCAGATCAAGCACGTCGTCGTGGCCTCGATGGGCGACCTGCTCGGCTTTCCGAAGGGCGTGATCGTCAACTTCGCGGTCCGGCGCATCAAGAAGATGGTGCCGGCGTACACGCTGCCGGGCTCGCTGCGCTTCAATGACGTGCTGGACGAGGGCGCGCGCCAGCAGCTGCAGAAAGTGAAGCTCGGTGCCGACGACATCGCCTTCCTGCAGTACACCGGCGGCACGACCGGAGTCTCGAAGGGCGCGACACTCACGCACCGCAACCTGGTCGCCAACGTGCTGCAGCTCGATGCCTGGGTGCAGCCGGCGCTGAAGGACACGAGCCGCGGCCCGGTGCCGGAGCAGCTCGTGTACGTCTGCGCGCTGCCGCTCTACCACGTGTTCGCGCTGACCGTGAACCTGCTCGGCGGGCTGCGGCTCGGCAGCCTGAACGTGCTGATCCCGAACCCCCGCGACCTGCCGGGCTTGATCAAGGAAATCTCGAAGTTCAAGTTCCACGTACTCCCGGGCGTCAATACGCTCTACAACGCGCTGGCCGAGAACGAGGAATTCCGCAAGCTCGATTTCTCGAGCCTGCGCATCGCGAACGGCGGCGGCATGGCCGTGCAGCAGGCGGTCGCGGAGAAATGGCTGAAGATCACCGGCATACCGATCATCGAGGGCTATGGCCTCTCCGAGACCTCGCCGATAGCGACCTGCAATCCGATCACCGCGCGTGAGTACACCGGAACGATCGGCATCCCGGTATCGAGTACCGAGATCGCGATCCTCGACGACGCGGGGCAGCCGGTGCCGACCGGCCAGCCCGGCGAGATCGCGATCCGCGGTCCGCAGGTGATGGCCGGCTACTGGCAGCGCCCCGAGGAAACCGCGAAGGTGATGACCCCGGACGGATTCTTCAAGTCGGGCGACGTCGGCATCATGGACGAGAACGGCTACATCCGGATCGTGGACCGCAAGAAGGACATGATCATCGTCTCCGGTTTCAACGTGTACCCGAACGAGGTCGAGGGCGTGATCGCGATGCACCCGGGCGTGGTCGAATGCGCGGCGATCGGCGTGCCCGACGAGAAGTCCGGCGAGGCGGTCAAGGTGTTCGTCGTGCGCAAGGACCCGGCGCTCGACGCGGCGCAGCTCTCCGCCTGGTGCAAGGAGCACCTGACCGGCTACAAGAAACCGAAGTACATCGAGTTCCGGGACGAGCTGCCGAAGAGCAACGTCGGCAAGATACTGCGGCGCGAGCTGCGCGACGAGAAGCCCGCGGAGCAGGCCAGGAGCGCCTAGCGACTGTCGGCGGCATTATGCTGCCAGCCGTGGAGACTCCGCGCGCGCCGTCCATGGCGCGCGACGGCCCCGCTGCGCCCGCCCGGGAGCCTCTGCACGGCTGGCAGGGCCTGCCGCTGCCGCGGCGAGCCGATCGATCACTGTCCCCGGTAATTCGGCTTGCGCCTCTGCATCATCGCCTGCATCGCCTCGCCGAGATCCTCCGAGTGCAGGAACGCGGCGTTCCACAACGCGACGTAATCGAGGTCGGTGTCCGTCGCCCGCCGCCGGCTGAAGCCCAGCACGTGCTTGGCACCCTGCACGACCAGCGGCGAATTGGCCGCGATTTCCTCTGCCATCGCCGCCGCGGCTGCGAACAGCGCCGCCTCGTCCGGCAGCACTGCGTTTACGAGCCCGATCTGCAGCGCGCGGTTCGCGTCGATGTCCTTGCCGGTGAAGATCAGTTCCCGCGCGATGCCCTCGCCGACGAGCGGCGGGAGCCTCTGCAGCGAGCCGATGTCGGCGACGATCGCGATCTTCGTTTCCCGCACCGAGAACACCGCGTTCGCGGCGGCGAGGCGCACGTCGCAGGCCGTGATCAGGTCCATGCCGCCACCGATGCAGGCCCCGTGCACCGCGGCGATCACCGGCTTGTTCGTGTTCGCGAAGCAGCTCGCGGTCTGCTGGTAGGCGCGGATGTCCTCGTACATCGCGCGCCGCTTGCCGACCGCGGACTCGCCCCGGCCGGAGAGCGAGCCTCCGCCTGCCAGTGCGGGCGCATGATCCATCAGGTCGATGCCGCCGCAGAAGCCCTTGCCCCTGCCCGCCAGCACGATGACACGCACGTCGTCGTCCTGGTCGAGGCTCGCGACGGCCTGCGGGATCGAGTGCCAGAGCCCGCGGTCGAGGGCGTTGAGTTTCTCGGGGCGGTCGAGCCAGAGCGTGGCGACGCCGCCGTCGCGTTCGATCGATAGATTGGCAAGGTTCATGGACGACTCCGGGAGCATTGATCGATTTTCAGCGGGGCATCGCGCCAGGCGGACTGCGCCTCAGCGACGCGGGCGTACGACGCGCTGCGCCGCATTCGTGGCGAGACGCATCAGCGAGTCCGCGGTGCCCGGCGCCAGCGCCGCGAGCTTTTCCACCAGTGCGGCGCCCGGCGGAACGGCCACCTCGGTGAGCCGCAGGCGAATCGCCGCGAAGATGGCCGCGACCACCCAGGCCGGCGGCATGTTCAGTTGCTCGGGCCAGAAGCCCGCGCTGGCCGGGTCCTGCTGCGCCTTCGAGGCCATCGGCGTGTCCACGACGCCGGGCAGCACCAGCGAGAGGTGTATGTCCTCGCCTGCGAGTTCCATGCGCAACGCCTCGGTGAGGCCGATCAGCGCGAACTTGCTGGCGCAGTAGCCGCCGAGTGGCGTGATCCCGCGCCGGCCTGCGAGCGAGGCCACGTTGACGACGTGCCCCTGGCCCTGCTGCCGCATCAGGTGAACCGCCTCCTGCATCATGTACAGTGCGCCGAACAGATTCACGTTCAGCATCTGCTGCAGGTCCGCCCGTTTCAGGTCCACGACCTTCGCCGGGATCATCACGCCGGCGTTGTTCAGCACGATGTCCACGCGGCCGAAGCGGGCCACGGCCTTGCGGAAGCAGCTCCTGACTTCCGGCAGCTTCGTGACGTCGGTGGGAACGGCCAGTGTGCTCGCGCCGTTGCGGCGGGCCGCGGCTGCGACCCGGTTGAGCTCCGCCGCTCGCCTTGCGACCAGCACCAGGTCAGCTCCGCTGGCCGCGAACGCGAGCGCGCTCTCGCGTCCGATGCCGCTCGAGGCGCCCGTCACGAGCACCGTCTTTCCGTCGAAACGCAGTTTCGGGATCTTCATGCGCGCAGGTTAACGCCTGCCCGCGCCGGATCCTAGCCGAAGCCAGCGTAAGCCGGGACGGGCCGGCTTGCCGTCCGCAGCGCTACGTCAGGAAACTGGCGACCGGCCGGTAGTCCATGCCCAGGTCCTGTGCGACGGCCTCGTTGGTGACGTGCCCCTGGTGCACGTTGAGACCGTTGGCGAGATGCGCATCGGCCCTGAGCGCACCCTTCCAGCCCTGGTTCGCCAGGCGCAGCGCGAAGGGCAGCGTGGCGTTGTTGAGCGCGAAGGTGGAAGTGCGCGGCACGGCTCCCGGCATGTTCGTCACGCAGTAGTGAATCACGTCGTCCACGACATAGGTGGGTTCGGCATGCGTCGTCGGGCGGCTGGTCTCGAAGCATCCGCCCTGGTCGATCGAGATGTCGACCAGTACCGAACCAGGCTGCATGCGCCGCACCATGTCGCGGGTGACGAGCTTCGGCGCCGCGGCGCCTGCGATCAGCACCGCGCCGATCACGAGGTCTGCATCGTGCACCAGCGCGTCGATATGCTCCTGCGTCGAGTACTCTGTCCGCAGCGACGGCCCGAACACCGTGGCCAGCTCGCGCAGGCGTTTCACGGAACGGTCCACGACGATCACGTCGGCGCGCAGGCCCACTGCCATCTCCACGGCGTTGGTGCCGGCGACACCGCCGCCGAGGACCACGACCTTCGCGGGAGCCACTCCCGGCACTCCCCCGAGCAGGATGCCCCGGCCGCCGTTCGCCTTCTGCAGGCAGGAGGCCCCGACCTGCACGGACATGCGTCCCGCGACCTCGCTCATCGGCGTCAGCAGCGGCAGCGAGCGGTCGTCGGCTGTGACGGTCTCGTAGGCGATGCAGGTTGCCCCGGACCGGCAGAGCGCCTCGGTCTGGGCCTTGTCCGCAGCGAGATGCAGGTAGGTGAACAGCAACTGGCCCTCGCGGAGCATCGCGCACTCCTGGGGCTGCGGCTCCTTGACCTTGACGATCATCTCGCTGGCCGCGAAGACGGCTTCGGCCGTGGGCAGGATCTTCGCTCCGACCCGCTCGTAGTCGCCGTCGTCGAAGCCGATGCCCGAGGCGGCGCCGGACTGCACCAGCACCTCGTGACCGTGCTCGGTCAGTTCGCGGACGGAGGCGGGCACGAGCCCGACGCGGTATTCGTGGACCTTGATTTCCTTCGGTACGCCGATGCGCATGATTGCTCCCCTGAGGCTGGCGCCTGTTTGCCGAACAGCTTAACGATCCCCGCAACGGGATCCTTGCGAAAAGAGTCGTGCGGCGAGCCTGATGCGCAATAAAATGCGAATATCGCTCGTCTTGGCGCAGGTATCTTCGATGAAGCTCGACAGGACTGACCGGACCATACTGGCCGAGCTGCAGCGCGACGGCCGGCTCAGCAACCGGGAGCTGGCCGAGCGTGTGCACCTGAGCGAGTCGGCCTGCCTGCGTCGAATCCGTGCGCTGGAGGAGGCCGGGGTCGTCGATCGCTACGCCGCGATGGTCAACCAGTCCAAGGTCGGACTGCCGGGCAACGTGTTCGTCAGCATCACGCTGAATCGCCAGGAGCAGACGGATCTCGCCGCCTTCGAGGCGGCGGTCAAGCGCGTGCCCGAGGTGATGGAGTGCTACCTGATGACCGGGCAGCAGGATTACCTGCTGCGCGTCGTGGTGTCCGACCCCAGCGATTTCGAGCGCCTGCACAGCCAGCAGCTGACGCGGTTGCCGGGCGTGGCGCGCGTGCAGTCGAGCTTTGCGTTGCGCACGGTCCGCAAGAGCACCGAGCTGCCGATCAGAGACTGACGTGCTGGCGGGAGCGGACCGGCAGAATCTGTCGGAGCAGGAACCTCGCGACACGCAAGCGTGTCGTAAGTACATGTCCGCTGATCGAGCCCATACCTCACGCGCGGCAGCATTACGTTCCGTGCTGCTGATTTCGCTGGCGCTCGCTCTCGCGGTCGGAGAGCTGGCCGCAGCGTCGGTGGATTCCGATGAGAGTGCCGGGCAACAAGCTGATGAGCGCCAGCCCGCGACGCTCTATGCCGTGCCGACGACGGCCGACCGGGCCGGCCGGATACTCGCACCGGTCAAGATCAACGGACGGGGACCCTTCCGTTTCATACTGGACACCGGGGCCAACAGCTCCGCGCTGGCGCCGGACGTCGTCGAGGCCCTCGCGCTTCCGGCGACCCAGTCGGCCGTGCTCGGCGTGCACGGGGTCACCGGCGTGGCGAACCTGCCCGCTGTGTGGGTCGAGAAGATCCAGGCCGGCGAGATCGCGTTCGAGCAGCTCGCGGTACCCGTGCTCGGCAGCGCGGTGTTCGCCGAGGCCGACGGCATACTCGGCGTCGACGGACTCCAGCATGCGCGCATCGAGGTCGATTTCACGCGAGACCGGGTATCGATCAGCCGCTCGACCGGCAGACGCGACCGTGACGGCGCGCTGCTCGTCAGGGCCGAGCTCAGGCACGGCGGGCTGCTGCTCGTGGACGGCAAGGTGGGGCGGATCCCGGTCAAGGCGCTGATCGACACCGGTGCCGAGCGCAGTCTCGGCAACATGGCGCTGTACGATGCGCTCTCGAGTCGCAGCCGGCGCCCCAGCGAGATCGTCAGCACCACGGTGGCGGGTGCGACCCCCGGCCTGGTGACCGGAACCTCTCTGCGCACGCCGACGGTCAGGATCGGAGAGGCGCGGCTTCGGAACATGGTGGTCACGTTCGGCGACCTGCACGTGTTCAAGGTCTGGGGCCTCACCGAGGAGCCGGCGCTGCTGATCGGCATGGACCTGCTCGGAACGCTGCAGCGCTTCGTCGTGGATTACCCACGGCGCGAGTTCCTGCTCAAGTCCCGACCTTCCGGCGTGCCGGGCATCCGGCGCTGCGGCGGTACCGAGTGCCAGACCCGGATACCGGAGGGCTGAGCGCAGCCCCCGCGCAGGCCCCTTTCCCAAGCCGAGGTTCTGCTTCGGCGCGACTGTCTCCATAATTGACGCCCACCCGTGTTTCAGCGACCCCGAGGTATGACCGTGCAGTTCCAGCTATTCGCGGCCCCGTTCATCGCGTCGGCGCTGCTCGCCGCAAACGTTTCGCTGGCTGCGGATGCCCGGGACTGCGTGGCAATCGCGGAGGATGCCGAGCGCCTCGCCTGCTACGACTCGGTCTTCGGCCGTGGCAGCGTTGCTGTCCCGGATCCGCCGGGCGCCCCGGCCGTGGCGAGCGGCGCGGCCTCCGCGGCTGCGGTTGCCGTTCGGCCAGCCCCCGCGCCAACGACGGCGAGCGCGGCTCCGGACGCTCCGATCCTGGTCGATCCGGTGGCGGAGTTCGGGCTCAGCGAAACCCAGAAGCGGGCACAGGACCCGGAGCGTGCGAAGGACGTCTCTCCCGACAGCATTACAGGGACGGTCGCCCAGGTCGGACGACAGCCGACCGGTGGACTGGTCGTGACGCTGGAGAACGGCCAGGTCTGGGTGCAGGCCGAGACGCTGAGCAAGGCCCGGATCGCTGCCGGCGACGAGGTCACGATACGCAAGGCGACGATGGGCTCGTACATGCTGGTGGCTCCAAACAAGGTCGCGATGCGCGTGCGCCGGGCCCGCTGAACGGCCATGAGCGTCGAGCACTGGGAAACCTACTACCGCGGCGGCGGGCTCGTGACCTGTCCGACCGGGCAGGAGCCCAACTACACGCTCGAGGCACGTGAGGTCTGGGAGACGTTTTTCCGGACCTTGCCCGAGAATGCACGGATCGTGGACATCGGCACCGGGAACGGGCCGATACCGCTGATCGCCAAGGAATGCGCGGATCGCGCCGGGCGTCGCTTCGAAATCCACGGCGTGGACCTCGCACAGATCGCGCCCGGACGGGACGTGCCCGACGGCGCGCGGCTGTTCGAGGGCATCCGCTTCCATCCCGGCGTGAGCGCCGAGCGCCTGCCGTTCGAGGCTGCCAGCGTGGACGCTGTGACCGGCCAGTACGCGCTCGAATACGCAGACGTGCCGCGCGTGCTCGCCGAGGTGGCGCGCGTGCTGAAGCCGGGCGGGCGGGCGCAGTTCGTCACTCATCACCGCGACTCGGTCGTGCTCGCGAATGCCGGCCCGACCTTCGGGCAGTTCCGGCTGCTGTTCGAGCAGACGCGTCTGCTGCGCAGGCTGCACCGATTCCTCGACCTGGAGCGAGCGGGGCGCGGGTCCGTCGGTGGAGCGGCGCGGGAGCTGGAATCTGCGTTGCGCCAGGTGGATGCCGCGCTGGCCGCCCAGTCCGGCAGCCAGCCGGTCCTGGCCATGGCGCAGGACGTGACTCGCCGCAGCCTGGCCGAGCGCCGCACGGTGCCGCCGAGCACGCTCGACGCCGGGATCGAGCGCGTGGAGCGCGAGCTGCGGGGCTCCTGGCGCCGGTTGCAGGACCTCGAGCGCTGTGCGCTCGATCAGTCGGCCGCGGAGGAGGTCTGCCGCCTCGGCGGGACGGCCGGTCTTCGCTTCGAAGCGCCGCAGCCGCTGCTGCATGCCGGCCGGCACGTGATCGGCTGGCGGTTCAACTTCAGCAGGTAAACGGCAAAAAAAAACGGCGGGCCGAAGCCCGCCGTTCGAGTCACTACGTTGCCGTAGTCCGTCGTTATTAGAACTTCGCGGTCAGGCCCATGAAGATGTAGCGGCCGAAGGCATCGTACACCTGAGGATAGGTGTTGCCGTTGCCGAAGCCCGCACCCACCTGGGCGCTCAGAGGCGGCTCCTCGTCCGTGAGGTTGTTGATGCCGCCGCGGACCGTGTACTTCTCCGCGAACGTCCAGGACGCCGCCAGGTCGAAGTAGTTCTGCGAATCGAGTTCCTTGTCGACATCGTTGAACGGACCCGTGATCAGCGGGTTGGAATCCGCGTTGTCGATCGTGACCGCATCGAAGAACCGCCACTGCAGCGACACGTCGACGTTCCAGGGCATGAACCACGTCAGGCGTGCCTTGTGGCGCCACTCAGGCAGCGGCGTGCCGCAGTCCGAGCCGTACAGGCCTGCACAGTCGTACTTGCCGAGGCCCGGGATCGGCTCGACCACGAACTCGTCGAGGTAGGTACCGACCACGTTGAGGCCCATCGAGCCCAGTCCACCGACGCCCCAGTTCCAGTCGAACGTGACGTCGACGCCCGAGGTCTCGTAGGCGGCCAGGTTGATGTTGGTCGCGACGATCTGCGCATCCGGGCTCGCCCACAGCGTGCCACGCGAGTCACGCGTGATCAGGTTGCAGAACAGCGGGTTGCCCGTGTCCAGGCACTGCTGCAGCGTGATGGTCGGCGGCAGCGTCGCGATGACGTCCTCGACGGTGATGTCGAAGTAGTCGACCGTGAAGCTCATGCCGTCCACCCAGCCCGGCACCCACACGATGCCCGCCGTCCAGCTCTCGGACTCCTCGGGGTCGAGTGCCTCGTTACCGCCGAAAAGGGCGTTGTACTGGCCGGCCGGGTTGTCGATGATCGTGCCGTACTGGGCCGCCGTGACGCCGGTATTGGCGCAGGCTGCCAGCGACGCGACCGGGGTCGGACCCGCGCAGGGATCGAGGTCGTTGTCATACAGGCCCAGGCCTGCTGCTGCGAACAGCTCGATCACGTTCGGTGCACGCACCGCCTTCTGGTAGCTGCCGCGGAACTTCAGGCTCTGGATCGGCGCCCAGTCCACACCCACGCCGTAGGTGTCGGTGGTCTCGTCGATCGGGTCGCCGTAATCCGAGTAACGGTAGCTGGCGTTGACCGACAGCGAATCCGCCAGGAACATGTCGTTGAGCAGCGGGACGCGGACTTCCGCGAAGTAGTCCATCACGTTGTAGCCACCGGAGAGGCCGATCGTCGGGCCGCCCTGGCCGAACAGGTCGCCGGTCGTGTAGGCGGTGTCGGTGTTGTTCTCGAGGCCTTCCTCGCGATACTCCACGCCGAACGCGACGCCGATGCCGCTGGAGGCGGTCGGCACGGCCCAGCCGTAGTCGCCGAGGTTCGAGGCGAGCGATGCGCCGACCACGGTCTGCGTCGTGTCACCCTTCTGGAAGCCCGGAGTCGACAGGTAGCTGATCGCTGCCGGAGACACATTGATGTTCCAGATGTCGTATGGGACGCAGTTGGGGTCAGTTCCGTTCACTACCGAGCGGCAGACCGGAGCGCCGGTGACCGGGTCGGGGATCACGTCCATGGCCCGGAACGCGCGCGTCTGGGAGAAGTCGTTCAGGTAGGTCTCGTTGAACACGACCGTGCCGTACTGGCCGAAGACGTCGTAGTTCCAGTTGTCGAACACTTCGCCCTTGATGCCGATCACGCCGCGATACGAGGTGTGGCGCACGTCGCTCTGGCGACCGCCACCCTCGACGTTCCGACGCAGGATGAAGGCGTTGCCGAACTCGTCGGCATTCGCGCCGGAGCAACCGAGGTCCGCACGCCATGCATCGGAGAGCAGCGGGTTGTCGCACTGGATGTCGATGTCGAGGCCGAACAGGCCGCTGGGCGCGATCTGGGCCACCGAGCGGTCGTCCATGAAGCTCAGCTCGGTGTAGATCCGGGCCGAATCGTTGACGTCATAGTGACCGAAGGCAGACACCGTGTAGCGCTCGCCGGGCCGCTGGTAGTAGTTGAGCGGGCCGTAGTTGTACACGTCTGCCGCCGTCCAGGCGCGGGTCGCGCCCGGCTGGCCCTCGACCGCCGTGCGGTTGCCCGCGTCGACGATGAAGCGGCCCGGGTAGCTGGTCGACGAACCGCCGCAGACGAAGCCGTCGGCATTCGAGCCCAGCGCGCAGGCGCTGTAGCTGCGCTCGGACTGCAGCAGCGCATCGATGTCGCGGTAGCCGACGAACAGCGTCGCGTTGCCCTTGTCGTCCGCGAAGTTCGCGCCCATCAGCATGCTGAGCTCGTAGGACGCGCCGTCGTGGCCCACGTAGTTCGGGGCGGTCTCGAAGCCGCGCGACCTCACGATGTCCGTGATGCCCGCGCTGTCCTGGGTGTTGTCGTGGTTGTAGAAGTTGTAGTTCGCGTCGAACTGCAGACCCTCGAAGTTGTCCTTCATGATGAAGTTGACAACGCCGGCGACGGCGTCGGAGCCGTACACCGCCGAGGCGCCGCCGGTGAGCACTTCAACGCGCTCGATCAGCGGGGCCGGGATCTGGTTGATGTCAGGGGACGCGTCGCGCGGGTCACCGGCCGGCATGCGGCGGCCGTTGATCAGCGTCAGCGTGCGGTAGGAACCGAGGTTACGAAGGTTCACCGTCGCGGTGCCCGTCGCGCCGTTCGAGATGTTGCCACCCTGGTCGGCGAAGGCCTGCGGCAGGTTGTTGATCAGGTCTTCGACCTGCGTCACGCCCTGCAGCGCGACTTCCTGTGCGCCGATGACGGAAACCGGGCTGGTGCCCTCGAGATTCGGCTGCGGAATGCGCGAACCGGTGACGACGATCTGCTCGATCTCCTGGTCCTGTGCAGCGGCGCCGGGAGCATAAACCCCCACGCTTGCTGCGCCGGCCGCGAGAAGAGCGACTCGCACTGCGCGCTCAATGTTGCGATTGGCCATCAGTTGACTCCTGAAGAGAGTTACTTAGTTGCATAAGATCCACGTCCGGCAACTACTCGGACCATGGACCGACACGTGCCCCCATGAACGAACCTGCTCCAACGACTCTCGGCGCGACGCAGGTCCGACATAAGTGCCGCGCACTATAACAGTCGTTTTACGGTGTTGTGAAGCAGTTGTAGTCAAAATACAACAGCCTTTTCGCGACCTCCCGTCGTGAACGTCATCGGTCATCCCGGGTCGCGATCCAACGGCAGGGGAGGCCGTCGCTCAGCAGGCAGGTGTCGCGTATGCGCCACAGAGGCTTCGGCCGGGCGTTGCAGAAAGGCCAATCCCGCGGCCGGGGTTCAGCGCGGACAGGAACCCGCCTCGCGTTCGGGCGGCCAGCCTGCAGCCGGCCGCAGCACGCGATCGCCACGGGCAATGCCCCGGGCGCTGGCCGATCCGCCGGGGAGTTCCACGACCAGCACCACGCGGGCGCCGGAGTCGATCGTCTCGAGCGAGCCGGGCTCGGCCCGCTCGTGGACCCGGACCACGCAGCCGCGCTGGTCGACGAACAGCATGTCCAGCGGTACCAGCGTGTTCTTCATCCACATGCCGACCCGTTGCGGCGGCTCATAGATGAAAATCATCGCCCGGTCCGGCGGGAGGTCCTCGACGAACATCAGTCCCTGGGCCCGGGTCGCGGGCTGGTCCGCGCGCCAGGCCTCGAAGACGTGACGGCGGGCGCTGCGGGTCTCGATGACGATCCGCTCGCTGGGGAATGCGGACAGGGGCAGGGGGTCCAGGCGCTCGGTGTCGGCCGCAGCGGCCGGGCCCGCCAAGAGCGCGAGCGCAGCGGCGGCGACTGGCAGCAAGGCGCGGAGAGCGCGCATCAATGTCGATCCGGCGACTGTCCGGGCTCGGTCGTGTCGAGCTGCTCGCGAACCAGGGCCAGCAGGTCGAAGCGCGAGATCAATACGGAGTCGTCGCCACCGACGGCCCGGGCGGGTTGCACGCAATAGCCTCTTCCCGTGACCCGCAGCAGTCCCGGCTCGCCGCCCACCGGTTCCTGCTGCAGCGTGTCCAGCGCGCACTTGTCGTCGCCCTGCGTGGCATAGAACCGGCCGCTGCCTTCGACGACGACCGTGACGTTGGCGGGCACGTTGCGGGCCGAGGTGCCAGGCGCGACCGGGCCGGCGCCTATCACGATCAGCAGCGGTTCGCCGCCGGGACCGGTTCCCTTGAACACCATGCGCAGCCCGGTGCCGTCGGGCCGGACGCCGCCGAGGCAGTGGCCTGCGCCGGCCGACCAGTCGATTTCGCCCTCGATCGCGCCCTGCAGGCGCGCCTGCAGCGAGCCCTCGGCAGCCTCGGCGCAGATCGGGTCGGACGGAGCAGCGGCTCCGGCCGCGGGCTCCTGGGCACCGCTGCAGGCCGCGCAGCCGAGCAGAGCGGTCGCGGCGAATGAGCGCAGCGCGGGAAGTGCGGTCGGACCCTCAGTCCGGCGCCGGCCGTCGGACGAGAAGAGACTTCGCCAGTTGACCATGCAGATAGCCGATTCCCCGTGCGAGATGCATCGTGACCGTCAGCAGCAGCACGCCGAGTATCGAAACCAGGGGCAGCAGCGCCGGATGCGGTGAGTTCACGACGCCGTCGATCTCCACCAGGCCGAGATGGTAGCCGAGCACGAACAACGGCGCGAGGATCGTGACGACGGACACGATCACGCCGACGAAGGCGAACACGAAGTAAAAGATACCCAGCGGCAGCATCAGGAAGAAATAGAGCAGCGTCCCCCAGGTCCGCGAGTCCTTCAGCATCTCCATGATCCGCGCGAGCAGCGGCATGTGGCGATCCGGGTAGGGTGGCCGGCGCGGCATGCGCGTGCCGAGCATCGATTCGACGAGCCGGCCCTCGGCCAGCGCGAGGACCCGCGCTGCGCCGATGAAAAGCAGGAAGAACGGGACGCCGATGATCAGTACCGCGAGCCCGATCGAGAGCGACGCGCCCGTCACCGCGAACGTGAAGTAGAAGACGCCGGTCACGAGCGACACGAGCATGTACAGCAGCGACAGGTACGCCCGGCTGTCGCCGAACACGCCGAAGAAACGGCCGATCGCGGACTGCCGAGGCGCAGGCGTCGGCGTTCGCAGCGCCGCCTGCACGCGGACTTCGTTTTCCCTGTAGGCGTCGGCTACCTCCCCAGGGGCGCCGTAGCTCGAGGCGATACGCTCGAGCACCGCGGCCTCGCTGTCGCCGCCGCTCTGCGCCAGCTCCGCGCGCAGGTGTTCCTCGGCGTCGTACAGGGCGTCCTGGACCAGTGCCGGGTCCGCGCCGGCGAGAGCAGAGCGCAGCGAGTCGAGGTACTGCTCGACCGAACGGGGGGATGCCTGCGTCATGACGTGGCTTCCTGGAGAAGGGGAGGCTTGACGATCGAATCGACGAATGCGCGGGTCGAGAACCACACGTCCTGCCACTGTGCGAGTGTCGTGCGGCCCACCTGCGTGATCCGGTAGTAGCGCCGGGGAGGGCCGGCATATGAAGGCACGACCCGGCTCGAGAGCAGGCCGGCGGCGCTCAGGTTCCGGAGCACCGGGTAGAGCGCACCCTGCTTGAACGGGGCGGTCGCGGAGCCGGATGCACCGAGCCGCTTGGCGATCTCGTAGCCGTACATGTCGCGATCGGCTTCGGCGAGCAGCGCGAGCAGCACCAGCGACGTCAACCCGGCGCTCAGTTCCCGCTGGAACTTTCGTGACAGCGAGTCGGCATTCGGTTCGGAGACGGATTCCAAGCGCCTGACCCCGTGATCTGCATGCTTCCTAGATGAGTGATATTAGTAATTGAATAATAGTCGGCAGTCAATACTAAACACGCGGCTTCCGGTGGTCGGCTCGCCGGGCTGACCGTCCCCGGCGACTCGACAGACGACTGCACAAAGGTGTCGGCCTTAAGCGCGCCTCGGTAACATCCGTGGTGGCGACCTTCGCCGATCACCGAGTTGGGGGCCGGATGTCCACCGAGCAGCAGCGCGCCTTCGCGCCCAGACGCTACCTGAGCCGGCTCACCCGCGGCACGCTGGCCATCGTGATGGCCGGCGGCCGGGGGGAGCGCCTGAAGGACCTGACCGAGGACCGCTGCAAGCCGGCGACCCCGTTCGGCGGCAAGTTCCGGATCGTGGATTTCGTCCTGTCGAACTGCGTGAATTCCAGCATCCGGCAGATCTCGGTGCTGACCCAGTACAAGGCGCACACGCTGATCCAGCACATCCAGCGAGGCTGGGGTTACCTGCGCGGCGAGTTCGGGGAGTTCGTCGAGATCATCCCGGCGCAGCAACAGCGCGGCGGCGAGTGGTACCAGGGCACTGCCGACGCCGTATGGCAGAACATGGAGATCATCCGCGCCCATCGCCCGCTGCACGTGCTGGTGCTCGCAGGCGATCACATCTACAAGATGGACTACGGCCCGATGATCGGCTTCCACGTCGAGAAGGAAGCGGACATCACGGTCGGCGTCGTCGAAGTGCCGCGGGATCGTGCGCGGGAGTTCGGCGTGATGACGGTGGACGATTCGACCCGCGTCGTCCGGTTCCAGGAAAAGCCCCAGGATCCCGAACCGATGCCCGGACGCCCCGAGGTGGCGCTCGCATCGATGGGCATCTACGTGTTCAATCCGCGGCTGCTCGAGCGGCTGCTGCGCGAAGACGCGGCGAAGCCGGACTCCGCGCACGATTTCGGCCGCAACGTGATCCCCGACGCGATCGACAAGCTCCGCGTGTTCGCCTACCCGTTCGAGGACGTGCGCACCAAGGCGCAGAACTACTGGCGTGACGTCGGGACCGTGGAGGCCTACTACGAGGCGAACATGGAGCTGGTGCGGGTTTCGCCGGAGCTCAACATCTACGACGAGCAGTGGCCGATCTGGACCTACCAGGAGCAGCTGCCGCCGGCGAAATTCGTGTTCGACGACAAGGAGCGGCGCGGGCAGGCCGTGGACTCGATGGTGTCGGGCGGCTGCATCATCTCGGGGTCGCGCGTCGCGAACTCGCTGCTGTTCTCGAACGTGCGCGTGCACGACTACAGCCACGTCGAGCGTTCGGTGATCCTGCCGCGGGTCCGCATCGGCGAGCGCTGCGTCATCCGCGACGCGATCATCGACTCCGGCACGGTCATTCCGGATGGCATGCAGATCGGCGTGGACAAGGAGGCCGATCGCGCGCGCTTTCACGTCACCGAGGGCGGCATCGTGCTCGCGACCTCGAAGATGCTCAAGCGGGCGGCGGCCCAGGCCGGCTGAAGCGGAGACCACAGAAAATGCGCAGAATGCTCACACGCGCCGTTCCGCTGATCGCGCTGCTGGCGGTGCTCGTCTCATGTGCGACCGGTCCGAAGCTCGAGGCCCCACGCCTCAAGGTGATCGGCATCGAGATGCTCTCGACCGACATGTTCGCGCAGCGGTTCAAGGTCCGGATGCTGGTGCAGAACCCGAACGACATGGAGCTCCAGGTTCGCGGGCTGGATTACCAGATCATCCTGATGGGCGACAGCTTCGCGGACGGGGTCAGCAATGACCAGTTCCTGCTGCCGGCGCTGGGCGAGGCGGAGTTCGACATGATGATCACGACGAATTTCGTCAGCAGCTTCGGGCGGCTGATCAGCCGCATGGGCGGCGGCAAGCTCGAGAACATCGAATACGAAATCGTCGGCAAGATCTTCGTCGACAAGGGAATGGTCAAGAAGATCCCGTTCAGCCACCGCGGCACGGTGGACTTCTCGCGCGCGCTGGGCGAGAAGAAGGGCGAGCGGACGCTGTAGGTCTCGGTAACTGACCGTCACGGCGGCGCTGCGGCGAGCGCTGGCCCGCGCGGACGCCGTGAACCCGTCCCTGGGGGCTCCGCGCGCGACGTCCTGTCGCGCGACGGCCTCGCCGGCCAGGACTCGCCCGAGCGCCTGGCCCGTCAAACTCAGCTCGCGCCAACGAGCTGCGAGTAGAGCTGCTCGTACTCCGCGCCCTGTTTCTCCCAGGAGAAATCCTCGCTCATGCAGTTCTGCACCAGCCGCCGCCAGACGCTGGGCCATGCATACCACTCGAGCGCGGTCGCCAGTGCCCAGCGGACGGCTTCGGCATCGAAGTCGTTGAACACGACCCCGGTGCCCTGGCCGGTCGCGGGATCGAAGTGCCGTACCGAGTCGGCCAGTCCGCCGGTGCGCCGCACGATCGGCACGGTGCCGTAGCGCATGCTGTACATCTGGTTCAGGCCGCAGGGTTCGTACATCGAGGGCATCAGGAACATGTCCGCGGCCGCCTCGATCAGGTGGGCGAGTTCTTCGCTGTAGCCGCTGTAGAACACCGCACGACCGGGAAAGCGTTGCTGCAGGCCGTGCAGGAAGTGCTCGTAGCGGGACTCGCCGCTGCCGAGCACGACGAGTCGCACATCGCGGCCGCCGAGCAGCTCGGGCAGCACGTCGAACAGCAGGTCGATGCCTTTCTGGTCGGTGAGCCGGCTGACCATCCCGATCAGCGGCGTTGCGGAGGGGGTGGGCATCCGCAGCAGGTCGAGCAAGGCCGACTTGTTCAGTGCCTTGCCGGCGAGGTCGCCGGAATCGAACTGGTGGGGGATGAAGCGGTCCGTGGCGGGGTTCCACTCCTCGTAGTCCACGCCGTTCAGGATGCCGTGCAGCGCTGCGCCACGGGCCCGCAGGTCGGCGTCGAGGCCGTGGCCGCCTTCCGGACTGCGGATTTCCCGCGCATAGGTCGGGCTCACCGTCGTGATCGCGTCGGCGTAGATCACGCCATGCCGCATCGGGTTGACGCGGCCTGCCGCGAGGTCCGACTGGTGCAGCATCGAACGCTCGACGCCGGGACCGACGTCCTGCCACGAGGCGGCGCCGAAGATCCCCTGGTAGCCGATGTTGTGGATCGTGAACACGCTGCGCGTGTCGCCGAAGACCTGCTGGTCCCAGGCGTACGCGGTCTTCAGCAGCAGCGGCGCGAACGCCGTGTGCCAGTCGTTGCAGTGGAGGATCTGCGGCGCGAAGCCCATGCCCTGGCAGCACTCGAGCGCAGCACGCGTCAGCATCAGGTAGCGAAGGTGCTCGTCGTGCGAGTCGGAGTAGATCAGTGGCCGGTCGAACAGCGGGGGGCAGTCGACCAGGTAGATCCACGGCGACGAGCCGGCCGCATGCGTCGCGTGCACGTCGTAGCGGTATTCGTGGGAGCCGACCTTGACGGATCGGCCCTGCAGATCCTCGACCGGGCGACGCTCCACGCCGTGCAGGTCCATCTGCCCATGCAGCGGGACGAATACCCGGACGTCGTGGCCCTGGCGCGCAAGATAGCGCGTCAGCGCCGTCGAAACATCGCCCAGGCCACCACGCTTGGCGAGCGGCGCGAACTCGGCGGACACGAAGCAGATTCGCATGACAGTGTGGGGGATGTTACCGGTTACGGCGCGCCCGGATGGTTCCCGGGCTGGCGGTGTCACGACCCGGTCGAATCACTTGTCGTCGTCGCGTCCTTTCTCTCGCTTCGAGATCAGCGCCTTCAGCATGCCGTCCTGCATCTTCGACAGCGCCTCGAGATTCTGGCGCGTCAGGTCGGCCATCGTCGCCAGCGGCGTGTTCGCCACGATCTTCGAGATCTGCGATTGCAGGAGTTCCTGCTGTCGCAGGAAGGTTTCCACGCTGCGTTCGAGGAAGCTGGCCAGCAGCCCCTGCATCGGGTTGCCGTAGAAGCGGATGATCGACTCGAGTACCGGCGTGGAGAGGATCGGGCGCCCGAACTGTTCCTGGTCGGCGATGACCTGCAGCAGTATCTGGCGGGTGAGGTCCCGACCGGTCTTGTCCTCGACCACTCGGACCTTTTCTCCCTTGACGATCAGTCCACGGATGTCATCCAGCGTGATGTGCCGGCTCTGCGACGCATCATAGAGGCGCCGGTTGGCGTATTTCTTGATCAGGCGTTCCTGCGTCATGACGCGCAGTTTAACCGTGATTTTGCGCTGCACGAAACGCAGCGCCGCAAAACCGGAGGCGGCGGACGTCGTGTCCGGTCCGCCGCGCTCCGTCGGACCTGGATCAGGCGGCCTTGCCGACCTTTTCCGTCGATTCCTCGAACCACTTCGCCATGTTCGCCTGGGCGTCGGTCGTCAGCTTCGTGAAATCCTGCTGGCGCTTCGCAGCCTTCTCGACGAACTTGCCTGCAATCTCAGCCTGGCGCGATGCCAGCGTGCCGAGGTCGCGTGCCTTTACGGTGGCGTTCATCTGGTCGAGGCCGAACTGCAGCCAGTCGCCTGCCAGCTCGTACTGGAAGCGGGCGAGCTTCTCGACGTTGGCGGCGAGCACTGTCCCGAACTCGGTCGCGGGTGCGAACGCGCGGCCGGCCTGTTCGACATAATCCTGAAACGCGCTGAACTCGGTTTTCTTCGTCGCCATGGAATCACCCTCCTTAACAAGGTCAGGTGATTCTAGGCCGAGTTATTTTGCAGTGCAACATTGAATTCAGGCGTCGGCTGCAGGCGACCGATGGATCGCGATGGTCGTTCATGCCGTTGTTTTAATTGAATATAAATTGCCAGCGAGTGGGGCGCCGTCGGCGTGAATGCTGCCGTGACGCGTGGCGGACACCGATAATTGTGCGCCGCACAATGGTCTCGGCTACGCCCGGCCCGAAGCCCGGGCCCGGATCGCCACGGCGACGTACACTGTGGCAGGCAACGCGAAGGGGGATCCCGCCAATGAGTGAAGAAGCAAGGTCCGCAGCCCTGGCCAGCCTGTCGGCGCAGGTCGGCCGCGAGGTGCACCTCAGCGACTGGCTGCAGGTGACGCAGCAGCGCGTGAATGCGTTCGCCGAGGCGACCGGCGACCACCAGTGGATACACGTCGACCGCGAGCGTGCTGCCCGGGAGTCTCCGTGGGGCACGACCATCGCCCACGGCTACCTGACGCTGTCGCTTTACCCGATGCTCCGCGGGCTGGTCGATGCCGAGAACCCTCCGTATCCCGGCGTGCGGCAGGTGATCAACTACGGGCTCGACAAGCTGCGCTTCCCGAATGCGGTCAAGGTCGACGCGCGGATCCGTGCCCGCTGCACGATGCTGCGGGTGGAGGAGATCCCGGGGGCGCTGCAGATCGCGGAGCAGTACACGGTGGAGATCGAGGGTGAATCGAAGCCGGCGTGTGTCGCGGAAGCGATCATGCGCCTGTACTTCTGATGCCCCGCGCTTCGCTGCTCATTCCCGCCCGGAATGAGCCGGCTCGCGGGCTTCACCTATAGTCGAAGAACAGACTGCGCAGGGGGAGGAAACAAACAGTGATCTACGACAGCATTCTGCAGACCATCGGTCGCACGCCGATCGTCCGGGTCAATCGACTCGCGCCGGCGCACGTGGACATGTACGTGAAGTGCGAGTACTTCAACCCGCTGTCCTCGGTCAAGGACCGCCTCGCGATCGCGATCATCGAGGACGCCGAGCGCAGCGGGGCGCTGAAGCCCGGCCAGACGGTGGTCGAGGCCACCTCCGGCAACACCGGTATCGCGCTTGCGATGGTGTGCGCGGCCAAGGGCTACCCGTTCGTCGCGCTGATGGTCGAGACCTTCTCGATCGAGCGGCGCAAGATCATGCGCATGCTCGGTGCGAAGGTCATCCTGACGCCCGCGGCCGAGCGGGGCAGCGGCATGGTGCGCAAGGCCGAGGAGCTGGCGAAGAAGCACGGCTGGTTCCTCGCGCGCCAGTTCGAGAACCCCGCCAACCCGGCTTATCACCGGCAGACGACCGGGGCGGAGATCCTGAGCGATTTCGCCGGGCGTCGGCTCGACGCCTTCGTGACGGGCTGGGGGACGGGCGGCACGCTGACCGGAGCCGGCGAGTTGATCCGACTCGCGCGACCCGAGGTGCGGATCGTAGCGACGGAGCCCGCGACCGCGTCGCTGCTCGCGGGCGCCGAGTGGAAGCCCCACAAGATCCAGGGCTGGACCCCGGACTTCGTGCCGCCCGTGCTGAACCGCGCCGTGCCGCACGAGATCGTGCCGGTCACTGACGAGGAATCGATCGCCGCGGCGCGGTCGCTCGCCGCGAAGGAGGGCATCTTCTGCGGGATCTCTGCCGGAGGCACTTTTGCCGCGGCACTGAAGGTCGCCGAGAAGGCTGCAAAGGGCTCGGTGATTCTCGCGATGCTGCCCGATACCGGCGAGCGCTACATGTCGACGCCACTGTTCGAGGGTATCGAGGAGGGGTCCGACCCCGAACCCTGACCGCGCGCGAACTCAGGGGCCTTGGGCCCCCCGGGGCGGGCCCGGCGCCCGCCTCGTCCCGCGGCCCAGGATCCGGCTGCATCTTGGCGGCGTCGGCCTGCGAAGAGGTGCGATAATTCGCGCCTGTCGTTCGACCGACCCTGCTCAAAGCCGTCTCCACCAATGCCCGATTCCCTCAAGAAGGTGCTGACCGGTGCCGTCATCGGTGCGCTGCTCGTCGGCTTCCTGTGGCATGCGTCGCTGCGGCGCGGCGAGCCTGCGCCGTCTGCTCCGGCGGGCGGCGGTGGCGGCGCGCGGCCCGCCGTGTCGGTCGTCACCGCGCCGGTCCGGGCCGAGCGTCTGGCGCTCGAGCTCGAGGCTCTGGGAACGGCCCGCGCGAACGAATCCATCGAAGTGACGGCCAAGGTATCGAACCTCATCACGGCGGTGAAGTTCGCCGAGGGGCAGCACGTGTCGCAGGGAGCGGTGCTGGTCGAGCTGGACGGGGCACAGGCGCGGGCCGACCTTGCCATCGCTGAGGCGGCGCTCGCGGAGAGCCGCAGCCAGTACGCGCGCAGCCGTGAGCTCTACACGACCCGCGCGCTGTCCGAGGCACAGCTCGAGCAGATAGAGGCGACGCTGAAGGCCAACGAGGCTCGCGTGGCAGCGTCGCGTTCGCGGCTCGGCGACACCGTCATCCGTGCGCCATTCGCAGGGCGCGTGGGTCTTCGCAGGGTCAGCGTCGGCAGCCTGGTCAACCCCGGTACGGTGATCACGACGCTGGACGACACCCGCACGATCAAGCTCGACTTCACGATTCCGGAGACATTTCTCGCCGAGGTGACCCCGGGCCTGGCGATCACGGCGAACAGCGTCGCCTATCCTGAGCACAGCTTCAGCGGAAAAGTCGCGAGCATCGATTCCCGGGTGGATCCGAGCACCCGCTCGGTGACGGTGCGTGCGCTGGTGCCGAACCCGGAAGGCGTGCTCAAGCCCGGCATGTTCCTGACCGTGCGGCTGACGCGCGGCGAACGGGATGCGCTGGTCATTCCCGAGGAAGCGGTAGTTCCGGAGCAGGGCGACGTGTTCGTCTTCGTCGTCACGGACGGCGTCGCCGAGAAGCGCCTGATACAGACCGGCCAGCGACGTGTGGGCTCCGTGCAGGTGACCGATGGCCTCGCTGCGGGCGAGGTCGTCGTGACCGAGGGAACCCAGAAGCTTCGTGACGGCGCCGAGGTACGCGTGGTCGGTGCCGCGGCTGCGCCCGAGCCCGGGGCCGCCGTTGCCGGAGGCGGGACGTGAAGCTCTCGGAGGTCTCGGTCAAGCGACCGGTATTCGCCACGGTCGTCAGCCTGCTGCTGGTGATCCTCGGCCTGCTCGCGGCCACGCGGCTGCCGGTGCGCGAACTGCCGGACGTCGAGTCGCCGGTGATATCGATCGAGACGGACTACCGCGGCGCATCGGCCGACGTCGTCGAGACCAAGATCACGCAGGTGATCGAGGACCGCGTCGCCGGACTCGAGGGCATCACCAAGATCACCTCGCAGAGCATCGACGGGCGTTCCTCGATCGACCTCGAGTTCTCGCCCGAGCGCAACGTCGACGAAGCGGCAAACGATGTCCGCGACCGGGTCTCACGTGTCGCCGACGACCTTCCCCCGGAAGCCGACCCGCCGGACATCGGCAAGGCCTCGTCCGGTTCCGAGCCGATCATGTGGATCAACCTCGCCAGCGATACGTTGAGCGCGCTGGAACTGACCGACTACGCCGAGCGCGTGCTGGTCGAGCGACTCGGCGTGCTGCCCGGCGTGGCGCGGGTGAGGATCGGCGGCGCCCGACGCTACGCGATGCGGATCTGGATCGACCGCGAGGCGCTGGCGGCACGTTTTCTGACCGTGGCCGACATCGAGGCGGCGCTGCGACGCGAGAACGTGCAGCTGCCGGCCGGACGGCTCGAGTCCGAGCAGCGCGAGTTCACGCTGCGCACCGAGACGGGCCTCAACACCGAGCAGGAGTTCCGCGGTCTCGCGGTCGGCCGCGGGCCCGACGGTTACCTCGTCAGGCTCGGCGAGGTGGCCGACGTGCGCCTGGCGGCGGAGAACGAGCGCAGCGTCTCGCGCTCGAACGGCGTGCCCGGAGTCAGCATCGGCATCGAGCAGATATCCAAGGCCAACACGCTCGAGGTCGCGGCCGGCGTGCGCGCGGAGCTCGACCGGCTGCGTCCCGATCTGCCGCCCGGCACCGTGCTCGAGGTGAACCTCGACCGTTCCGTGTTCATCGGCGAGTCCATGAAGGAAGTGCTGGTCGCGCTCGGGATCGCGCTGGTGCTGGTGCTGGTCGTGATCTACCTGTTCCTCGGCAACCTGCGCGCCACTCTGATACCGGCTTTGACGATCCCGGTGTCGATCATCGCCGCGTTCATCGTCATGGCGGCGATGGGATTCTCGATCAACACGCTGACGCTGCTTGGTCTCGTGCTGGCGATCGGGCTGGTCGTCGACGATTCGATCGTCGTGCTCGAGAACATATACCGGCGCCTCGAAACCGGTGAGCCGGCGCTGATCGCCGCCGTCGACGGCAGCCGCGAGATCGGCTTCGCGGTCATCGCGACCACGCTGGTGCTGGTCGCCGTGTTCGTGCCGATCTCGTTCCTCGAAGGCGACGTCGGCAAGCTGTTCCGCGAGTTCGGCTTCACGATCGCGGCGGCGGTGCTGTTCTCCTCGCTGGTCGCACTGACGCTGACGCCGATGCTGGCCTCGAAGCTGCTCGGCAGCGGAGCCGTCCGCTCCCGGTTCTCCAGCGCCGTGGACGAGTTTTTCGACAAGCTCGCGGCCGGCTACGAGCGGCAGCTCCGCAGGCTCATGCGACGGCCCTGGTGGGTCATAGCCGCGATGATCGCCGCGGCCGCGGTGGCCGCGCTGCTGTTCCGTACGCTGCCGAGCGAGCTGGCGCCGTCGGAGGACCGCGGATTCATTTTCCTAGGGCTGACCGGTCCCGAGGGTGCGTCGCTCGAGTACATGGACCGGCATGCGCGGATGGCGGAGGAAGTGCTGGCGCGGGAGGTCGCGACCGGCGAAATGCTGCGGGGGATCGTGCGCATCCCGGGCGGGTTCGGCGGCGGCGCCAGCATGAACCAGGCCCGCGGGTTCGCGGTGCTCGCGCCATGGGGCGAGCGGGAGCGCAGCGCCGACGAGATCGCACAGTCGGTGCGGGCCGAACTGAACAAGCTGCCCGGCGTGCGCGCGAGCGTCGGCGTGCCCGGCGGCTGGTCGCGCGGGCGGGGATCCCCGGTCCAGGTCGTGCTCGGTGGAACCGATTACGCGGAGCTGGTCCAGTGGCGTGACCTGTTGATGGCGCGCATGGAGGAAAACCCGGGTCTGTCTAACGTGATCTCAGACTACGAGGAGCGCAAGCCCGAGCTGCACGTCGCGGTGGACCGTGATCGTGCCGCGGATCTCGGCATCTCGCTCGCGAACGTCGGGCGCACGCTGGAAACGGTGCTCGGCTCGCGGATCGTCACGACCTTCATCGATCGCGACCGGGAGTACGACGTGATCCTGCAGGGACGCGCCGAGGACCGGGCGACGCCCGACGACCTGGACAACCTCTATGTGCGGTCCGAGCGGACCGGCGAGCTGATCCCGCTGTCGAACCTGGTGCAGCTCACCGAGACCGCCGGGCCGATGCGGCTCAACCGCTTCGACCGCCTGAGGGCGATCACGATCAGCGCGGCCCTCGAGCCCGGGTATCCGCTAGGCGATGCACTCGATTTCGTCGAGGGCGTCGTCGAGCGGGAGATGCCGCCTTCGGTCCGGCTCAATTTCGACGGAGAGTCGCGGGAGTTCAAGGAATCGGGCAGCGAGCTGTACTACATGTTCCTGCTGGCGCTGATCGTCGTGTTCCTGGTCCTCGCTGCGCAGTTCGAGAGTTTCCTGCATCCGTTCGTGATCATGACTACCGTGCCGCTCGCGGTGATCGGTGCGCTGGTGGGCTTGTGGGTGTACGGGATGTCGATCAACGTCTTCAGCCAGATCGCCGGCATCATGCTGGTCGGCCTCGCGGCCAAGAACGGCATCCTGATCGTCGAGTTCGCCAACCAGCTGCGCGACCGCGGCGTCGAGTTCGGCGAAGCGGTCATCGAGGCCGCCTCGATCCGACTGCGCCCGGTGCTGATGACGAGCTTCTGCACGGCCTTCGGCGCGTTGCCGCTGATGCTCGCGAGCGGCGCCGGCGCCGAGTCGCGCCGGGCGATCGGCGTCGTGGTTTTCTACGGCGTCGTCGTGTCGGTGCTGCTCACGCTCGTGGTCGTGCCGGCCGTCTACACGCTGGTCGCTCGCAACACCGGCTCGCCGCAAGGCATCGCCAGGGCGCTCGAGCGGCTGCGTGAAGCCCGTTCCGGTTCCCGGGCCGGGTTGCCCGGAGATGCGTCAAGTTCTCAGAATAGTCCGTAACTATCTGATAATAAACAATTAACATCCAGGGGCCTGATTGCGCCGGGCCTTGCTAGAATCGATCGTGGGCCCCGGGGTCCAGCCATGCCGAAATCTCCCTACGAGCAGCTCGAACAGGAGTTCCGACGCCTGCATGCTTTCCGCGGTGCGGCGAGCGTGCTGCGTTGGGATGCGGTCGTGATGATGCCGCGGGGCAGCGCGGACGTGCGCGGCGAGCAGCTTGCGGCGCTGGACTCCGAGTGCCACGTGCTGCTCACCTCGCCGAAGCTCACGCGATTGCTCGAGCGGGCGGAGGCGAGCCAGTCGCAGCTGGAGGACTGGCAGCGCGCCAACCTCTGGGAAATGCGCCGGGAGCGCGATCACGCGATCGCGACCCCGGTCTCGCTGGTGACCCGGCTCGCGCGGGCGACCGCGCTCGCCGAGGTGCGCTGGGCCGAGGCCCGCCAGGAGAACAGCTTCGAGCTGTTCGCGCCGCATCTCGAGGAAGTCGTGGCGCTTACCCGGGACAAGGCGCAGGTGCTCTCGAAGGCGCTGGGGCTCTCGCCCTACGACGCGCTGATCGACGGGTTCAGTCCGGGTTTCCTCAGCGAGGACATCGACCAGCTGTTCCGGGTCGTCTCGCGGCGCCTGCCCTCGCTGATCCGTGAGTCGATCGAGCTGCAGGCGGAGCAGCCGCCGCTGCCGCTGGACGGCAAGGTGAGCACGGCCAAGCAGCGTTCCCTCGCAATCGACGTGATGCGCGCGCTGGGTTTTCCGTTCCATCGCGGGCGACTCGACGAGAGCGACCATCCGTTCACCGAGGGCGTGCCCGGCGACGTCCGAATCACTACGCGCTTCGACGCCAGGGATCCTTTCGGCGGATTGATGGGTGCGCTGCACGAAACCGGCCAGGCGATGTACGACCTCGGGCTGCCGGAGGCCTGGCGCGACCAGCCGGTCGGTCGCGACCGGGGCATGGCGCTCGAGGAGAGCCAGTCGCTGCTGCTCGAGATGATCATCGGTCGCAGCCGCGCCTTCCTCACCTGGCTCAGGCCCTTGCTCGACAAGCACTACGGCGTCACGGGACCGGCCTGGGAAGTGGAGAATCTCTACCGGACACTGATCCGGGTGCGGCGCGGCGCGATCCGCGTCGAAGCCGATGAACTGACGTATCCAGTTCACATCGTGCTGCGCTATGAGCTCGAGAAGAGGATCCTGGATGGGTCGCTGCCGATCCGGGACCTGCCCGAGGCCTGGAAGGAGGGGATCGAGTCACGCCTCGGGCTGCGTCCGGCCAGCGATGCGGAAGGCGTCCTGCAGGACGCGCACTGGGCGGTGGGCTCCTTCGGCTACTTCCCGTCCTACGCGCTCGGCTCGTTCATCGCCGCGCAGCTGAACGAGGCCTTGCGTCGCGACCAGCCGACATTGGACGAGGACATCGCAGCCGGCCGGTTCAGCGGGCTGTTCGACTGGCTGCGCGAGAACGTGCACGGGCTCGGTGCGAGCGTCGGCTCCCAGGAGCTCATCCGGCGCGCCACCGGGCGCCCGTTGTCCGCGAGCCCCTGGTTGCGCTACGCGGAGTACAAGTACCTGGAGGACGCTACTCGATCGTGACCGCGGTACCGCTCGCGCTGACCATCAGCATGCTGCCGCTCACCTGGATGGTCTCGTAGTCGAGGTCCACCGCGATCACGGCGTTTGCGCCCTGCCGGCGTGCTTCCTCGGCCATCTCGTCGAGCGCGGTCTTCTTCGCGTCGCGGAGCACCTTCTCGTAGGCGCCGGAGCGGCCGCCGACCAGGTCGCGGATTCCGGCGAACACGTCGCGGAACAGGTTGGCCCCGAGGATGGCCTCGCCGCTGACTACCCCGTGGTAGCGGACGATCCTGTGACCTTCCAGGTTGTTGGCGGTGACGATCAGCATGCTCGCGGTCCTCCGGCAGCCTTCTTGCGGCTTGCCCCGTGATGATACCGGTGCGGTGACCGCTGCGGCGAGGCCGCTTCCGAGCCGGTAAGATGCGGGCCGATGAACGCCGTGCTCCAGCGCCCCTCGGGCAACTTCAAGCGCCTGCAGTCGCGCCTGCGCGGCGCGGTCGGTCGTGCGATCGAGGACTACGGCATGATCGAGCAGGGCGACCGCGTGATGGTCTGCCTCTCGGGCGGCAAGGATTCGTACACGCTGCTCGACGTGCTGATCTCGCTCCAGCGCAGCGCGCCGGTGCAGTTCGACCTGGTGGCGGTCAACCTCGACCAGAAGCAGCCGGGGTTCCCGGCGCAGGTGCTCCCGGAATACCTGTCGGCACTGGGCGTCCGCTACGAGATCCTCGAGCAGGACACCTACAGCGTCGTCAAGCGCGTGGTGCCGGAGGGCAGGACCATGTGCGGCCTGTGCTCGCGCCTGCGACGAGGCAGGCTCTACCGCTACGCGGCGGAGCAGGGCATCAGCAAGATAGCGCTGGGACATCATCGCGACGACATCGTCGAGACGCTGTTCCTGAACATGTTCTTCGGCGGACGCATGAAGGCCATGCCGCCAAAGCTGCTTTCCGAGGACGGCCGCCACGTGGTGATCCGCCCGCTTGCCTACGTCGCCGAGCGCGACATCGAGCGATACGCGCGGGCGCGCGGATTCCCGATCATTCCGTGCAGGCTCTGTGGTTCGCAGGAGGGCCTGCAGCGCGTGGCCGTCAAGAGGATGCTTGCGGAATGGGAGCGCGAGCACCCGGGGCGGATCGAGTCGATCTTCGCCGCGATGAAGAACGTAACCGCGTCACACCTAGCGGACCCGGAACTTTTCAACTTCACTGCGCTCGAGTCGGGCAAGCCGACGGGCCAGCCGCGGGCCGCTGGAATGGAGCTCGAACCCTGGGACGAGCGCTAGCGTCTTCGCCCGGGGCGATCCGGCGGGGCAGAGCGAAATGCCGACGCGGTCGGCGAGCACGTCGCGCGGCTGCCGTATCATCTGGATGATGACGGAGCTTCCATTCGACCCGCCCGGACCGGACTTGCCGCAACCGATTCCGGCGAGCTACTGGGTCCTGCCAGGGCGCCTGCTGGTCGGCGAGTACCCGGGCTCGGTTTCGCGGGCCGCGGCGATGGAGCGGCTGCGCGCATTCCTGTCCGCGGGCGTGACCTGCTTCGTCGATCTGACGGAACCGGGCGAGCTGCCGTCCTACGAGCGGCTGCTGCCGTTCGAGACGCCCACGGGCCGGCGAGTCGAGTATCTGCGGGAACCGATCACCGACCACTCGATTCCCGCGAGCCGCGCGGTCATGAGCAGGATACTCAGGATGCTCGATGACGCGCTGGCCGCCGGGCACGTCGTGTACCTGCACTGTCGCGGCGGTGTCGGCCGCAGCGCGATGGCTGCCGGCTGCTGGCTGGCAGCACGCGAGCGCAGCGGTGAGCGCGCGCTCGAGGCATTGCAGGAGTCCTGGCAGGCTTCACGACACGCGCAGATCTGGCCGACCGTGCCGGAGACCGACGAGCAGCAGCGCTACGTGCGCGATTGGATCGATTTGGGCAGCGGTGGCGCGGCGGACGGGGACCGCTGCCGCGGCGCGCTGCTCGGTCTCGCCCTCGGGGAGGCCATCGCGCTGGCCGGCCCGGCAGCCGGGCCAGGCTTGCCGCTGGCCTGGGGTCAGCACACGGCGCTCGCGCTGTGCCTGGCGGAGAGCCTGCTCGCGCGGCAGAAAATGGATGCACGGGACCAGATCGAGCGTTACCTGCGCTGGAGCCGGACCGGGCACCTCGCATCTACCGGTCAGCCGCAGCAGCCGACGCCCGATATCGCCCGGGCGCTGGCCAGCTACGAGTGGCGCGGGCTGCCGATGGCCGGTTCGCACGACCCGCAGGACCGGTCCACCGGGAGCCTTTCGCGGGTCGTGGCGGCCGTGCTGGTCGCACGACGCGACGCGAGCCGGGCCGTGGCGCTCGCCGGCGAATGCTCGCGCACGACCCACCAGTCGCCGGTCGTGCTCGACGCCTGCCGCTACTACGCGGCCCTGTTGCTAGGCGCGATCACGGGCGGAGACCCGCAAGAGGTCCTGACGGGTCGCTTCGAGCCGGCACCCGGCCTCTGGGCAGAGCGGCCACTGAGGGAAGAACTGGACGAGCTGTTCGGCGGCCACGCCTGGGAAGCAGCCGGATCCTCCGGTCACCCGGCAGCGCCCGGAGTGCTCCAGGCCCTGGGTGTTGCGATCAGCGCAGCGAGGTGCTCCCGCGACTTCGAGACAGTCGTTTCTGCGGCCATCGGCGCGGGTGGTGAACCGGCGCTGCAGGCGGCGCTCGCCGGCAGCCTGGCCGGCGCGTTCCATGGCGCCTCGGTCGCGCCGGCGGAGTGGCTCGGGCGCCTGCAGCGGCGCGAGTTGCTGGAGGAATTCGCAGCCCGGCTGGCGGGGCAGCACGACCCTCAAGGGGCTCAGCGACCGCCGCGAGTCACCAGCGCATGACGCCGGTCGCAGCGGCGGTAGCCGGGCGCGGGACGACCCGCCGGCGTGCCCGGTCGAGGCGCGACTGGGTCAGCCTTGGCGACAGCGAGCTGCTCGAGCTGCGATTCTGCGACCTGGGGCTGCGACTGGACGAGCCACGCCTGCTGGATGCGATGAAGACGCTGCACGCTGAGCTCGAGGCCCGGCAGCTGGGCTTCCTGCCGCATTTCTGGCTCGCGGACGAGTGGTTCTCGCCGGACGGCGTGCCCGGCATCGCGATCCCGTTCTACCTCGCCCACCCACGTCTCGCGGCGCTCGAGCGGCGCCAGATGCACGAGGTCGAGGGCGGCAACCGGCGATGGCTGATGCGGATCCTGCGGCATGAGGCCGGACACGCCATCGATACCGCGTACGGGTTGCGTCGGCGCCGCGACTGGCGGGAGGTATTCGGCAAGGCCTCGCAGCCCTATCCGACTCGCTACCGTCCGCGCCCGGCCAGCCACCGGTACGTGCTGCACCTCGGGCTCTGGTATGCGCAGAGTCATCCGACCGAGGACTTCGCCGAGACTTTCGCCGTGTGGCTCACGCCCCGGTCGCGCTGGCGGCGTGACTACAGCGGCTGGCCCGCACTGAAGAAGCTCGAGTTCGTGGATCGGACGATGGGCGGGCTGCGCAACAGGCCGGCACGCAACGACTCCCGGGAGCAGGTCGAGCCGCTCGAGGAGAACACGCGCACGCTGCGCGAGCACTACCGGCGCAGGCTCGGCCGCTACCCCGACGGCGCATCGAGGGTCTATGACCGGCAGCTGCACCGCGTTTTCGCGCAGGGCAGCGCGGCGGGCGGCGCGCCTTCGGCAGCGAGCTATCTTCGCGAGGCCCGCCCGCGCCTGCGACAGGCGCTGGTCAGGCATGCCGGGATACATCCGTATCTCGCCAGCCACGTGCTGCGGACCGCCACCGAGCGCGCGCGGGTACTGGAGCTGAAGCTCAAGCCGGCGGCCGGAGATCTCGAGCGGCCCGTGCTGCAGATGCTCGAGCGCATCATCCTGGACACGCTGCTGCGCGACCGCGAGGACTTCGCGCTATGAAGAGACTCCGGGTCCTGGTGCTCGTGCACGAGTCGCTCGTGCCACCCGAGAACCTCGACGGCTACACCGACCAGCAGGTGGACGAGTGGCGTTCGGAGTACGACGTCAAGACCACGTTGCAGGCGATGGGCCACCAGGTACTGATGCTGGGCCTCGGCGACAACCTGGCGGATCTTCGCAACGCCATCGTCGAGTGGCAGCCGGACATTGCGTTCAACCTGCTCGAGGAGTTCCAGGGGATCGTGACCCACGACCAGCACGTCGTGTCGTTCCTGGAGCTGATGCGGCAGCCGTACACCGGCTGCAACCCCCGGGGCATGATGATCTCGCGCGACAAGGTGCTGTCGAAGCAGGTGCTGAGCTACCACCGGATTCCGACGGCACGCTTCGCGCTGCTGCCGCGCAGGCGCAGGTTCAGCGCGCCGAAGCGGCTCAAGTTCCCGCTGTTCGTCAAGTCGGCGACCGAGGATGCCTCGCGCGGAATTTCGCAGGCCTCGATAGTGCGGGACGCTGCGAGGCTGCGCGAGCGCGTCGAGTTCATACACGAGCAGACGGACTCCGACGCGCTGGTCGAGGAGTACATCGAGGGGCGCGAGCTCTACGTCGGCGTACTCGGCAACGAGCGCCTGACGAGCTTCCCGATCTGGGAAATGGACTTCGGCACGCTGCCCGAGGTGATGGCCGGGATCGCGACCCGCAAGGTCAAGTGGGACCGCAAGTACCAGGCCAAGCACGGCATCGCCACGGGCCCGGCCCGCGACCTTCCCGATGGCATGGCTTCGCGGGTGGCCCGGCTCGCACGGCGCATCTACCGGGCGCTCAGCCTGAGCGGCTATGCGCGCATCGACCTGCGGCTCAGGCCTGACGGCGGCATTTTCGTGCTGGAGGCGAACGCGAACCCGAACCTGGCCCAGATCGAGGATTTCTCGGTATCCGCGCTGTCGGCCGGGGTCGGCTACGATGCGCTGCTCGGGCGCATCCTGCAGCTCGGCCTGGACTACGAGGTCGCCTGGCGGCAGGCCTGATCGGCCCGCCGGCGACGCCGTCAGGCGTGCTTCTCGGGTCGGCCCTCGACCGTGACCTCGTATTCCGCGCCGCTCAGCCACTCCTGCAGGTGCGGGTCCTGCAGCGCGAACTCCAGATAGGCCAGCGAGGCGGGGCTGAGCTCGGCGCCGTAGGAGTAGAAGCGCAGCAGCACCGGGGCGAACATCGCGTCCGCCACGCAGTAGCCGCCGAACAGCCACGGCCCCGCACCGCGGTAACGATTGCGGCAGTCCGACCAGATCGCGTCGATCCGTGCGACGTCGGCTCGCGCGGCACTTCCGAGAGGCACCTGCAGGCCGCGCGACGTGGCGCGCATCGACCACTCGTTGCGCATTGCCTGGAAGCCAGCGTGCATTTCGGCACTCACCGCGCGGGCCTGTGCGCGGGTGGCCCGTTCCTCGGGCCAGGCCCGCCCGCCGGCGAGCTCGTTGGCGTACTCGCAAATGGCGATCGATTCCCACACGTGCAGCGGTCCGTCGAGCAGCACCGGCACCCGCCGGCTCGGGGAGTACCGTGAAATCTCCAGCTCGAACCGCTCAGTGTCGAGCGGCAACCGGATTTCCTCGAACTCGAGCCCGAGGTGCTTGAGCAGGATCCACGGCCTGAGCGACCAGGAGGACAGGGCCTTGTCACCGATGACCAGCTGGAGCACTTGACGAATCCTCCCTCGTGATGAGTCGACTGGCGTCGAGTATCCGGTCGTTGCGCCGCGTATGCCAGCCGACGACGCGCTTGCGGGCCGACCGTCGCCCACATACGCTGCCGACACTGGATTGCAGTTGGGGGCAGACTTGCTGGCGTCGTCGAAATGTATGAGCAGTCGGGCGCGGCGCTGGCCTGCAGCAGTTGCGCTGGTGCTGGCCGCTCTGGCCGCGGGGACGACGCAGTCCGCCGCGGCAGCGGAGACAGGCGGCGGGAACCCCGCCGAGGCCGTGCAACCGGCCGACCTCGTGCTGGTCAACCGGCACATCGTCACGTTTCGTGCCGCAGTGTTGAGCGCTCCCCCTGCAGTGCGGGCGGAGGTGGTGGCCCGGTATGCCAGGGAGCTGGCGCTGCGCGGCGGCCCGCTCGAGGTCACGACCCAGCCGCTGCCGGAAGGCATGGCCGTGCTGCTGGACGGCGAGGTGCTGTTCCGCGTGCTGAACGAGGACGTGAGTCCGCTGCTCGGCGAGACGCTGCAGGGCAAGACCGAGCAGGCCGCCGCTAACCTTCGGCTGGCCGCCGCCGAGTACCGCGAGACCCGCGATGCGCGCGCGCTGGTACCGGCCACTGCTTATTCGCTGCTCGCGACGGCGATCCTGGCGCTGGTCCTCTGGCTGCTGCGGATCGGCTACGTCCGCCTGGCCGGTTGGGTCCAGGGGCTCTTCGTCGGCAAGACCCGGGAGGTGGCGCCTGCCTGGAGCGGGCGGATCATCGGTTACCAGGAACTCGCGGGCCTCGCGAAACTGCCGATCAGGCTGCTGGCGCTCGCCGTCACGCTGCTGCTCGTCTACCAGTGGGCCGCCTTCGTGCTGCGGCAGTTTCCCTACACCCGGCCCTGGGGTGAGACGCTGCTGCGCAACCTGCTCGAGGCGCTCGGCGAGCTCGGGGCCGGGCTTCTCGGCGCGATTCCCGGCCTGCTGTTCGTCGCGGCGATATTCGTCATCGCGCGCCTCGTCACGCGCGTTACCCGTCGCTTCTTCTCAGGCGTTTCCGCCGGGCTGATCAACGTCGGCTGGGTCGACGAGACGACCGCGCGTCCCACCGGCAAGCTGATCAACGCCGTGATCTGGCTGTTCGCCATCGTCGCCGCGTATCCATACATTCCTGGCAGCGACAGCGAGGCGTTCAAGGGAATCGGGGTCTTCGTCGGCCTGATGCTGTCGATCGGCGCCTCCGGCATCGTGAACCAGGCCGTGAGCGGACTGATGCTGATGTACACCAAGGCGCTGCGACCCGGTGAATTTGTGCAGGTCGGCGAAACCGAGGGCACCGTCAAGTCCGTCGGATTCGTCACCACGCGCATCGAGACGCTGCGCCGCGAGGAAGTGAGCATCCCGAACTCGGTGGTCGTCGGAAACGTGACCCGCAATTTCTCGCGACTGGCCTCCGAAGGCGGCGTGTTCATATCGACCAGGATCACGATCGGCTACGACACGCCCTGGCGCCAGGTACAGGCGATGCTGATGCTGGCCGCGGAGCGCACTTCAGGGATCGAGCGGGACCCGGCGCCGCGCGTACGGCAGACGGCGCTGCAGGACTTCTACGTCGAGTACACGTTGCTGGTGAACCTGCGCGAGCCTGCCCGGCACGTAACCGTGCTCGACGAGTTGCACGCCAACATCCAGGACGTGTTCAACGAGTTCGGTGTCCAGATCATGTCTCCGAACTACGTGGCGGATTCCGAGACGCCCAAGGTCGTGCCGCCGCAGAGGTGGCACGAGCCACCGGCGACTCCGGAGCAGGCAGCGAAGTCGGATCGCCCACCAGCGGGGCCGGGCACCGCTTGAGGCAGGTCCCGCAGGGCGCGGCGCCGGATTGCTACAGCGTGTGGCCCAGCCGCTGGAAGTGCGTACGCTCGAAGACAGTCTGGCAGTCGATGCAGCGGCTCACGAACGGCACGGCCTCGAGACGTTCCTCGTCGATGGCGCGGCCGCAGCCGGCGCAGGTGCCGTAACTGCCATCGGAGATGCGTCGCAAGGCGGCCTCGACGGCGCGCAGTTCCTCCAGGTCGCGGTCGATCTCGGCAAGGTTCACATCGACCATCAGGTCCGCAAAGGACTCGTCCTCGAGGTCGTGGACCTGGTCCGCGATCTGCGCGTACTGCTCTGAATCGCTGCGCAGCAGGGCCTGCCGGATCTCCTCCTGCAATTCGCCCTCGCGGCGCTGCAGGCGGGAACGAAAGCCCTGGATCCGTTGTTGCCCGGGTTTCCCGCTCATGAGCCTGCTCCCTGCGAGTTAATCCGCCGTTAGCATTGACCGGGAGGCCGCGGGAACCAATAAGGGACTTGCGCAGCCTTGCCGGGCGCAAAGCGTGAACCCAGGGCCGGCCCAGCTGTCACAATATGCGCTCAGACTAGGTCCTGGTCCCGCCCCGGGCAGGGCATTCGTCAGCTAACCCGGAAAGGAGATGGAAATGGACAAGGACAAGACTACGAATCCGCGGCCCCGCAAGGCCGCAACCCCCAAGGCGTCAGCCGCCAGGAAGACTCCGGCGAAGGCCGCCGCGCCGCGCAAGAGTGCGGCTGGCACGGCGCGAAGCAAGGCCCGTGTCAGCGACTCGGCAACGATTTTGACCGCCGAGGACCGGCTCCGGATGGTCCGGACAGCGGCATACTTTCGTGCCGAGCGGCGCGGGTTTGCGCCGGGTCATGAGGCCGAGGACTGGCTCGCGGCCGAGGCGGAGGTCGAAGCACAGCTCGCGGCGGTGACCCGCAGGCCTCGCGCCAGGAAAGCGGCGAAGCCGGGCGCCAACTGAGCCTGGATCGGCCGCGGTCGCGAGACGGCCGGCCGGAACGTCGAGGAGTCGCATGGATCACGGGCTGCGCTGCTGGAAGTGCGGCGTCTCACTGGCGGACTACAGCCTGCCGCTGAGGCGCCTCGAGGAGTGCCGCGGCTGCGGCGCCGAGCTGCACGTCTGTCGCATGTGCGAGTTCTACGATACCGGGGTCGCCAAGCACTGCCGCGAGCCGGTGGCGGAGGAGGTCAAGGACAAGACCCACGCAAATTTCTGCGACTATTTCCGCCCGACGCCCGAGGCTTATCGGCCGGGTGACCTGTCGGCGGCCGACCGGGCCCGGGCCGAGCTCGAAGCCCTGTTCGGCAGGAAGTAGCATTGCCCGAAGGGCAGCCAGGAGAGATCAAGTACATGAGATCAATTGCGTCGTGGACGCTCGGCGTGGCCGGGCTGGTTGTGGCTTGCGCGTCCGGTATGCAGCCGGCAGTGGCGGACGAGGCGACGGTAGTCGCGCGCCCGGGGATCTATGCGCCGTTCACGTTGAGCGCCGATCTCTCCGGGCTCAGCGACAAGGAGCGGCAGATGCTCGGCCTGTTCATCGACGCGGGCGTAATCATGGATGGTCTCTTCTGGGAGCAGGCCTATCCCGGGGATCGTGACGAGCTGCTGGCCCGGATCGAAGACCCTGCGGCGGCACGCTTCGTCGAACTCAATTACGGCCCCTGGGATCGACTGGCGGGAAATGCGCCGTTCGTGCCGGGCGTGGGACCGAAGCCACCCGGTGCCGGCTTCTACCCGCCGGACATGACCCGCGAGGAATTCGAGCAGGCGGATCTGCCGGGCAAGCGCAGCGAGTACACGGTGCTGAGGCGTGATCCGAAAGGCGCGCTCGAGGTCGTGCCCTACAGCCGCGAGTGGCATTTCGAGCTCGGTCGCGCCTCCCGCCTGCTCGAGCAGGCCGCCTCGCTCGCCGAGGACCCCGGGCTGCGGGCCTACCTGAGCGCGCGTGCCGCGGCGCTGATGTCGAATGACTACCGCGCGAGCGACCTCGCGTGGATGGACATGAAGGACAACCGCATCGACGTGGTGATCGGTCCGATCGAGACCTACGAGGACCGCCTGTTCGGCTACAAGGCGGCGTTCGAGGCCTACGTGCTGGTCAAGGACCTCGAGTGGAGCCGAAGGCTGGCCCGCTACGCGGCAATGCTTCCAGCACTGCAGCGGGGACTGCCGGTGCCCGACAAGTACAAGGCCGAGACACCGGGGACCTCCTCGGACCTCAACGCCTACGACGTGGTGTACTACGCCGGCGACTGCAACGCCGGGTCGAAGACGATTGCGATCAACCTGCCTAACGACGAGCAGGTCCAGCTCACCAAGGGCACGCGCAGGCTGCAGCTGAAGAATGCGATGCAGGCCAAGTTCGACCGCATCATGCTGCCGATCGCCGCGGAGCTGATCGTGCCCGAACAGCGCGGGAACGTGACCTTCGACGCCTTCTTCGCGAACACGATGTTCCACGAAGTCGCGCACGGGCTCGGCATCAAGGACACGGTCAACGGCCGGGGCAGCGTTCGCGACGCACTGAAGGAACTTGCCTCGGGGGTCGAGGAAGGCAAGGCCGACGTGCTCGGGCTCTACATGGTGACTGCGCTGCACGAGCAGGGCGAACTCGCCGGGTCGCTCGAGGACTACTACGTCACTTTTCTCGCGGGTATTTTCCGCTCGGTTCGCTTCGGCGCGGCCTCGGCCCACGGCCAGGCGAACATGGTCCGGTTCAATTTCTTCGCCGATCGCGGCGCATTCCAGCGCGGCGCGGACGGTCTGTACCGCGTCGACATGAAGGCCATGCGCGCGGCGGTGGACGATCTCTCCCGGACGATCCTGGTGCTGCAGGGTGATGGCGACTACCAGGGCGTGCAGCGATTGAACGCCGAGCTCGGCGTCGTCCGGCCGCAGCTGGAGGCCGACCTCGACAGGCTCGCGAAGGCGAATATCCCGGTGGACGTGAGTTTCACGCAGGGCAAGGAGGTGCTCGGGCTCAAGAGCGGAGCGAAGCGCTGATGGCCCTGGAGCAGCTCGTCGAGGGTCGCCCCAGGGATCTCGGGGGGTTCAGCGTGCGGCGCTTGCTCCCATCGGCGGAGCTGCGCTCGGTAGGACCCTTCGTCTTCTTCGATCACATGGGTCCGGCGCGCTTCGCCAGTGGCGAAGGCGTCGATGTGCGTCCGCATCCCCACATCGGGCTCGCCACCGTGACCTACCTCTTCGAGGGGGAGTTCATGCATCGGGACAGCCTCGGGACCGCGCAGCTGATCCGCCCCGGCGACGTCAACTGGATGGTGGCGGGGCGAGGCATCGTGCATTCCGAGCGGACGCCCGCCGGGTCGCGGCAGACGGATGGGGGCGCCGCGTTGCATGGAGTGCAGGTCTGGGTCGCGCTGCCGCAGTCGGACGAGGAGATCGATCCGAGCTTCGAGCATCACGCCGCCGGATCGCTGCCGGAATTGAGCTTGCCCGGCACAGTGCTGCGGGTCATCGCCGGCGCGGCCTACGGTGCAGCGGCTCCGACCAGCGTGTTCTCACCGATGTTCTACGTGACCGCCTCGATGGAGCAGGGCGCGCAGCTGAGCCTGCCCGACGGCTACGCCGAGCGTGGCGTCTATGTCGTCGAAGGCGAGGTGGAGGTCGACGGCAGCAAGCTCGGCGCCGGTAATCTCGCCGCGGTCGCGGCCGACGTGCCGGCAATCATCAGGGCCTCTGTCCGCTCCACCGTGATGCTGTTCGGTGGCGCGACGCTTGATGGTCCGCGGCACCTCTGGTGGAACTTCGTGTCGAGTTCGCGCGAGCGCATCGAGCGGGCCCGGCGCGACTGGCGCGAGCAGCGCTTCGAACCTGTGCCGGGGGACTCCGAGCGGATTCCGCTGCCGGAGGACTAGCGCCCGACTACCGCTGGAGCCAGCCGGGCGAATACGCAGCGCGCCGGTTTCAGTAACGGCTTGCGCAGCCCCGCTTGAAGTCACCGTCGAATTCGAGCACGACGCTCCAGTCGAAGGGTTCGCCGCTCATGTCGTCATGACAGGGCTGCTCCCTGAGGGTCACCTTGATCGAGTGAGACTCGGTTTGTCCCGAGTACCTGAGGCTGCCGTCATCCGCATCGAGCTCGGGCTCGAGCGGCGGGAAGTTCGCTCGCAGGTTTCCGTAATCGTAGTCGAGGCTGACCCGCTGGTCCGTGCCGATCTCGAGGATCCAGCCAGGCTCGTTGCCGATTCCCCGGAACCTGATGCCACGGGCACGTGCATCCGCGGCAAGCGATTCGCTGCGCAGCTGCTCGCAGCGGACCTGCAGGCCCGTCGCCCCGTTCCAGCAGCGCCTCGCTGCCCTTGGTCCAGAAGCTGAGCGCACCGTCCTGGTACTTCGCACCGGATGCGGTCCTCACCCGCTCGAGCCGGCGCTCGCCGTCCTCGAGTTCGAGCACGACGGCGTCCTGCTGATGGAGATTCCGCATCGTGAGCTTGCGCCCGTCGTCGCATTGCCAGACGTAGGCACTGAGTACGCCGAGCGGCGGGCGGGTGATCGGCGAGCTCGCGGCCGGCGATGCCGGGCGGGCGGATGCCGCTCCAGGCCCTGCCGACGGCGTCTCGTCCGGGGTTGCCCGGCATCCGGCAAGCGCAATTGCGATCGAGGCGGTCATCGCCAGCAGCATTCGAGTCGGCATCGTCGTCCTGTTCGCCACGCCGCAATTCTAGCCGACCGACGGGTCCTTACGTAGTCGTGGGCGCGCGCTCAGCAGCGCCGCTCATGGATCTGCCGCTTCAGCTCTCGCCACTGTTGCCAGAGTCGCGCGGATTCGCGGGCGCTGTAGCCCGCACGCATCCGATCGTCGAGCGCATCGAGCCGATCGCGCAGGCGCCTGCAGCCGCGATCGTCGGTGTCGACGGGCGGCTGTACTGCCGCGGCCTTGCGCGGCAGCGGTCGAGCGGTCGCAGGCCGGGGAGTCGTGCTCGGGGCCGTGCCCGACGATTCTTCGAACGCGATTTCCCGATTCTCGATCACAGCGCCACAGGGCCGGTCCGAGAACACGGCGCCATTCGCATCGTGACAGACGAAGATCGCGCGTCGTGCATGGCCCCTGGCCGGCGGTGCGGGCGGATTGAGCTCGACCGCGTGGCCACCGGGGTCGGCGGTTTTCGAGTGTTCGGTCGCCTGCGGTGCAACGGGGGCGAGCAGCAGCGCGAGGACGAGTGCCACGCGAGAGGTCGGCGACGAACGAGGGTTCATGGACGGTTCTCCCTGTTTGAGCAGGGATCACAGCCTGAACGAGCCTCCTCGGCGGGTCCTGCCCGATTTGCGGGCAGTTCGAACAGCTATTCGGCCGCCCGGTTCAGGCGCGGCCGACGTTCGAGTCGGTGGGAGAGTGGAAGTACTCGCTCTCGGTCGAGAACTGATCGATCAGCCGGCGCAGTTCGCCGAGTCGTCCCTCGGCCGTGCTGATCGGCAGGCAGTCCTCGCAGCGCGGATCGCCGCAGGGCTGCCGCGAATAGAGCCAGTACTGGATCGCGCCCGCGAGCAGCCCGTCTGCGATGTCCCAGAGGTCTGCCTTGTCGTCCGTGTCGGCGATCTGGTTGCCCAGGTCGATCGCGCGACCGAAGGCGTCGTCAAAAGTGTCGGCGGGTTCCTGCATGACTTCGCGCGTCAGGCGCGGGAGATTCGTGAAAAAGGGTGCGAATCATAGCAGAGCACGACGGCTCCCACGCCCTTTATTTCGATCAATATTCAGTAATAACAATACTTTACATGACCTATCTAGATTCCGGCTTTAGCGAGCGCGTCGAGCACGGCCCGGATCGCTCCGGCCAGGCTCGGGTGGCTCGCCTCCAGCCGGACCGCGGAGGATTCGAGCGTATCGCCGTGCTCCTCGCCGCCGGGAGCCGGGACCTCCGGCTGCTCGAGTACGCGCCGCAGGTCCCCGAGGACGGTTTCGAGCATGGCCCGGTCGTTGGGATCCAGCCGATGGGCCTCGCCCAGCTCGAGATGCAGGTCGTGCAATTTCTGCTGCAGGTCGCTCACGAATGCCTCGACAGGTGGGTTCTTACCGTGACGAGTTTAGCAGGGGGGCTCGAGCGGGGTCTTGCAGGAAGCGCGGACCCCGTACAATGCGCAGAACGCGCGGCAGGAGCCGCCGGTAGGAGATTTTCATGACCCGTTGCTGGACCCTCTCGGGGCTTGCCTGCCTGGCGGCAGTGTCGTTGATCGGAGCCGAAGCGCGTGCCGATCGGCCTGTGTTCGAAGTCACGCCGTTTGTCGGCTATCGCATGGGCGGCCAGTTCGACGTCGAGAACGAGGAGACCGGCAAGACGAGGTCGGTCGACGTGAGCGATGACATGTCCTGGGGAATCGACCTCGGGCTCTACAGGGACGACTACTCGTACTATGAGTTCCTCTACAGTGAGCAGTCGGCCGAGTTCGAGAGCCAGGAGCCCCTCGTCCGAGGCGTCGACCTGAAGACCGAGTACTACCAGATCGGCGGCACGGTGATGTTCCCGGCCGACGGTTCGCGTTACGAGTGGATCGTTCCTTACATCTCGCTGACGATCGGTGCGACGCGATTCAAGCCGGACGGTCCCTACGATTCGGAAACCAATTTCTCTGGCAGCTTCGGCGGCGGCTTGAGAATCCCGTTCAACGAGAACTTCGCGCTGAACCTGGGGCTGCGTGGCTACCTGACGTTCGTGGACTCGGATTCGGCGATCTTCTGCACCGGCAGCGGGGACCTCAACTGCCTGGTCAAGACCTCCGGCAGCACCTTCTTCCAGGGCGAGGGCACCATCGGCGTCTCGGTCACGTTCTAGCGGGCCGCTGCGCGCGGGCGCCGCTGCCCTCAAAGCGGCGTGACGTTCTGCTCTTCGCGCAGTTCCGTTGGCAGGCGGGTGAACAGCACCCTCAGCCGAAGCCCCAGCACCTCGGCCGGCTCGAGCTGGTTGCGGCGCCTCATGACCTCCGCAAGCAGCGCCGGCCGGTCGGTGATGATGTTGTCCACGCCCCGCTCGATCATCCGCAGCATCGCCTCGGCGTCGTTGACCGTCCACACGTGGACCTGCTTGCCGGCGACGTGAGCACGCCGCACCAGCGAGCCGCTGGCTTTCGCGGCGTTCAGGCTCAGGAAGTCCGCCTCGCTGCGCAGCACGTCTCCGACTGACGCGGTCACGATGTGGCCGATCCGCAGGCGCGGCTCGAGGCTGCGCACCTGGCGCAGCGCGGCGTAGTCGAGCGAGGTGATCACGGCCGAGTCGAGGAAATCCTCGCGTCTGAGCAGCTCGATCACGGCGGGTGCCAGCGACTCGTCCGGCACGTTGTACTTGAGCTCGATGTTCAGCTTCATGCGGTCACGGACGAGCTCGATGGCTTGCTCCAGCGTCGGCACGCGTTCGCCCGGGAAGCTCGGCTCGTGCCGGACGCCGACATCGACCGCGGCGAGTTCCTCCAGGCCGAGGCTGGCCAGGCGGCGGGGGTCGCCTGCCATCCGCATCAGGTCGGCGTCGTGCAGCAGCACGATCTGCCCGTCCCGGGTGTGCTGCACGTCGATCTCGGCGTAGGTCGCACCGGCCTCCATTGCGCGGCGCAGCGCGGCCAGCGTGTTCTCCGGCGCCTCGGCCGACGCGCCCCGGTGCGCCGTGATCTGCACGTCTTCCTTCAGGTCGAGCCGGCTGGCCATCAACCAGCCGACGCCGACGACCGCGGCGAGCATTGCGAAGGCCGCCGCCCATGCGAGGCGGCTCGTGCGGATCGCGCCGAGCCGCCCGCCCACGGATCCGCCTGCAAGCACCCAGCGCTGCGGCGCGGACTGCTCGGCGAACAGCCGCGTCACGATGAACTGGTGGCCCGCAAGCTGCAGGGCCCCGTACAGAAAGGTGCCCACCGTCGAGATCGTCAGGAACAGCGCGACCAGCGGCAGCACGCGATTGACGTCGATGCCGGCCCAGCCGAGCAGCGCGTCCGAGACGAAGCGCGAGAGAAACGTCAGCGTGATGGCTGCTGCGGTCAACAGCAGCCACCAGAGCGCGAGCTGCGCCAGGATCGAGGGCACCCGACCGCGCGTCATCTCGCTGCTGCGCCTGAGTGCATCGCGGGACGCGGATCCCTCGAGCATCAGCAGCGGCAGCGCGAAGATCCATCGCGCGAGGAACCAGGCGACGGTGAGCGCATAGCCTGCGACCAGAGCCAGCACAAGCAGCTTCATGCGCTGCCACTCGGGCGGGTTCTCGGCCAGGTAGTAGTTGATGTCGTGCTGCCCGAGCATCAGCAGCCACGCGGCGCCGGCAGCAGCGAGAAACGGCAGCGCGGCCAGCACCAGGCGCAGGAACACCCGCGTGGCGAGCAGCAGGATGTCCGTGAGCCTGCCCAGGACCCGTGCCACCGTGTCGGGCGCGCTCGCCTTGCGTCCCGTGATCGCGTGACCGGCGATCCAGCTCTGGCCCGCGAACTCCGCGAACAGGATGCCTATGATCAAGGCCGCAATTGCCAGTATGAACAGCCAGCCGGCCGGTGACAGCGCGAACTTCGCAAGGTCGTAGTTGGTGATCACCAGTTCGCCCGAGGCACGGATGATGCGGTTCGCGAGCCACCCCACCAGCGGTGCGAACAGCGCGAAGCCGAGGATCTGCATCAACATGTGGAACAGCAGTGCCGGCCTCCAGTAACGGGCCAGGTCAGCGATTCCGCTGCGTACGGCTTGCATCTGCATCCTTCCGGCTGGTCAGACCAGCACGCGTTCGATTCCGCCGGCGTTTGCGCTGCGAACGTAGTCGGCCAGCCAGTCCTCACCGAGCAGGTGTCTCGCCATCTCGACCACGATGTAGTCGGCCTCGGTCCCGGCGTCGTCGTCGTAGCGCCCGAGACCCTGCAGGCAGGACGGGCAGCTGGTGAGGACCTTGACCGGTCCCTCGAAGCCGTCGCTGCGCAGCCGCGCTGCTCCCTGCTCCATCTCCCGCTGCTTGCGAAAGCGGACCTGGGTCGCGATGTCCGGACGCGAGACGGCAAAGGTACCCGACTCGCCGCAGCAGCGGTCGTTCTTCTCGATCCGACCGTTGGTGCCTGAGTTGATCAGCGTGTTCACGAGTTCCAGCGGGTCGCGCTGCTTGATCGGCGAGTGGCAGGGATCGTGATACATGTAGCGCGCGCCCGTCACGCCTTCGAGCCTGACGCCCTTCTCGAGCAGGTACTCGTGGATGTCGATCAGACGGCTGCCCGGGAAGATCTCCTCGAAGCGGTAGTCCTCGAGCTGGTCCTGGCAAGTGCCGCAGCTGACGATCACCGTGCCGATGTCGAGGTAGTTGAGCGTGTTCGCCACCCGGTGCAGCAGCACGCGGTTCTCGGTGATGATCTTGCCGGCCCGGTCGAACTGGCCTGAGCCGCGCTGCGGGTAGCCGCAACACAGATATCCGGGCGGCAGCACCGTCTGCACGCCGATCTGCCAGAGCATCGCCTGGGTCGCGAGTCCGACCTGGGAGAAGAGCCGCTCCGAGCCGCAGCCGGGAAAGTAGAAGACAGCCTCCGTATCGGCGGAGGTCCGCGCGGGGTCGCGGATGACCGGCACGTAGTTGCGGTCCTCGATGTCGAGCAGCGCCCGCGCGGTCCTGCTCGGCAGTCCGGCCGGCAGCCGCTTGTTCACGAAGTGGACCACCTGTTCGCGAATCGGCGGCCTGCCGCCCGTGGTCGAAGGCGGACGCTGCGTCTGGGCGCGGCCCAGCCTGCGGACGGCGCCGTGCGCCGCGCGCTGCGCCCGGTATCCCCACCCGATCATCAGCCTGCGTGCGGCGCGGATCGTGTCCGGGCTCGAGGCGTTCAGGAAGAACATCGAGGCGGCCGTGCCCGGATTGAAGCGCTTGCGTCCCATGCGGCGCAGCAGGTCCCGCATCGCCATCGAGACGTCCCCGAAGTCAATGTCCACGGGGCAGGGCGTCTCGCACTTGTGGCAGACCGTGCAGTGATCGGCGACGTCCGAGAAGGAATCCCAGTGCTGCAGCGAGACTCCGCGCCGCGTCTGCTCTTCGTAGAGGAAGGCCTCGATCAGCAGCGAGGTCGCGAGGATCTTGTTGCGCGGCGAGTACAGCAGGTTGGCGCCGGGGACGTGGGTCGAGCAGACCGGCTTGCACTTGCCGCAGCGCAGGCAGTTCTTGATCGCGTCGGAGATCGAGGCGATGTCCGACTGCTGCATGATCAGCGATTCGTGCCCGAGCAGGTTGAAGCTCGGCGTGTAGGCCCGCCGCAGGTCGGCCCCCGGCAGCAGCTTGCCCCGGTTGAAGCGGCCCGCGGCGTCCACGCGCTGCTTGTATTCGATGAACTCCGCCGTCTCGGCCTCGCTCAGGAACTCGAGCTTGGTGATGCCGATGCCGTGCTCCCCGGATATCACGCCGCCGAGCTCCCGCGCGATGCCCATGATGCGTGCGACGACCTGGTAGGCCTGCTGCAGCATCGCGTAGTCGTCGGAGTTGACCGGGATGTTCGTGTGCACGTTGCCGTCGCCCGCGTGCATGTGCAGCGCGACGAACAGTCGGCTCCTGAGCACGCGGCCGTGGATGGCATCGAGGTCCGCCAGCAGCGGGGCAAAGTGACTGCCCGCGAAGACGTGGCGCAGCTCGTCCCTCAGCTCCTTCTTCCAGGAGGCGCGCACGACCCGGTCCTGCACGATTTCGAACACGCTCGCGTCGGGCGCGTCCTCGATGCGCCGCACGTATTCGTTCAGCTGCGCGCCGAGGCCCAGCGCCTGGAGCTCCGCGAGCGAATCCGCGAGGCGCCGGTCGAGGTTCTCGAGCAGCCAGGCCCAGCGTCGACCGACGCCTGCCAGCAGTTCGAGCGCCTGGGCCGGGCGGTCCCCGAGGAGTTCATCGCGCGGCCGGCGGTCCATTTCCGGATCGCCGGTGCTGCCGAGCCGGGGCTGGGCCCGCAGGTAGGCTTCGAGCTCCTCGATCAGCCGCAGCTTGTTGCCGAGCGACAGCTCGATGTTGATCCGCTCGATCGCGTCGGTGTATTCGCCGAGCCGCTCCAGCGGGATCACCACGTCCTCGTTGATCTTGAAGGCGTTGGTATGCCTTGCGATCGCCGCCGTTCGGGCGCGGTCCCGCCAGAAAGCCTTGCGTGCTTCGCCGCCGGCAGCGACGAACCCCTCGCCGGAGCGGGCGTTGGCGATCCGCACGACCTGCGACGCGCAATGGGCAACGGCTGCCTCGTCGTCGCCGGCGAGGTCGCCGAGCAGCACCATCTTAGGCAGCGCCCCGCGCCTGGACTTCGTCGCATAGCCGACGGCCTTCAGGTAGCGCTCGTCGAGGTGTTCCAGCCCGGCGAGCCGCACGCCGCGGGTGGCACCCTCGCGCTCGAGGTAGTCGCGGATCTCGACGATCGCCGGGATCGCCCGCCGCGCCTGGCCGAAGAACTCCAGGCACACGGTGCGGATGCTGCCGGGCATCCTGTGCAGGACCCAGCGCGCGGCGGTGATGATTCCGTCGCAGCCCTCCTTCTGCACGCCCGGCAGGCCGCCGAGGAACTTGTCGGTGACGTCCTTGCCCAGCCCGAGCTTGCGGAACCGCCTGCCGTCGATCTCGAGCCGTTCGCGGCGCAGGACCGGCGCGGACTCCGGGCGCGCCCGGCCGTCCTTCCACACCAGCTCGAAGACGGCCGTCCCGCACTCGTGGATCTTGCCCCGGTTGTGGGCGACGCGGGTGATCTCGAGCCACTGGCCTTCGGGGTCCACCATGCGCCACCACGCAAGGTTGTCGAGCGCAGTGCCCCAGAGCACGGCCTTCTTGCCGCCGGCGTTCATCGCGATGTTGCCGCCCACGCAGGAGGCGTCCGCCGAGGTCGGGTCCACCGCGAATACGAAGCCGGCCCGCTGCGCAGCCTCCTCGACGCGGCGGGTGACGACACCTGCCTCGGTGAACACCGTCGCGACCTCGCCTTCGACCTCGGGCAGCGTCGTCAGCCCGGGCGCGTCGATGCGTTCGAGCTTCTCGGTGTTGATGACCGCCGCCAGCGGCGTGAGCGGTACCGCGCTGCCGGTGTAGCCGGTCCCGCCGCCGCGGGGAATGACCGTGAGTCCGAGCTCGAAGCAGGCGCGCACGAGGCCGGGCACCTCGGACTCCTCGTCCGGGGCCAGCACGACGAACGGCATCTCGACGCGCCAGTCCGTCGCATCAGTGGCCTGCGACACGCGGGCATAGGGATCGAAGCAGACATTGTCCGGCCGGGTGTGCCGGCGCAGCTCGCGCAACGCCCGCTTGCGCAGCGCGGAGACGTCACGGAAATGCCGCTCGAACTCCTCGACGGCCCTGCCGGCCGAATCGAGCAGGCGGGCGACCTTTCCGTCGCGTTTCGCATCGCCGCGGTCGCGCCGCCGCTCGATCTCCTCCAGTCGATGGTGCAGCGCTTCGACCAGCGCCTTCCTGCGTGCCGGGTTGTCGAGCAGGTCCTGCTCGAGGTAGGGGTTGCGCTGCACCACCCAGATGTCGCCGAGGACCTCGTAGAGCATCCGCGCAGAGCGTCCGGTACGGCGCTCGCTGCGCAGCTCGTCGAGCAGTTGCCAGCCGTCCTCGCCCAGCAGCCTGATCACGATCTCGCGATCGGAGAACGAGGTGTAGTTGTAGGGAATCTCGCGCAACCGGGGAGCCGCGTCCTGCAGCGCCTCCGGTCGGGCGGGCTGCGGGCGTAGAGGGTGCGGGGCGCTTCCGCCCGGAGAGCTCAGTTCCAGAATCGCCACCAGGAATCGGATTCCTCGCGACGCTGGTCGGCCTCGTCCGGCGAGAGGTTGGCCTGGCGGACCGCGTCGGTCTGCTCGGCGAGCCGGTCCATGCCGAGCTCGCGGTAGGCTGCCGCCATGATCTCCAGGGCCTCGATCACGGCCGGGGCGCCGTCGTAGGTTTCCACCACCGAACGGGCGCGATTCGCCGCGCCTACGTAGGCCCCGCGCTGCACGTAGTAGCGCGCGACGCGGATCTCGTATTCCGCGAGGCGGTTCCGCAGATACACCATGCGCTGCCTGGCATCGGCGGCGTACGGGCTCTTCGGATAGTTCTGCACCAGCGTCTGGAAGGACTGGAAGGAGCTGCGGGCATCCTGCGGCGGCCGCTTGCTGATGTCGGCCTTCAAGGCGCGCTCGAGGAAATTCGCGCCACCCTCGAAGTACACCAGGCCGCGGATGTAGTACGCGTAATCCACTCTGGGGTGCGTCGGATTCTCGCGAATGAACTGGTCGGCCTGGTCGATGGCCGACTCCGTCTCGCGGTTCTTGTAGTAGGCATAGAGCAGGTCGAGCTGGCCCTGCTTGGCCCCTTCGCTGAAGGGATATCTCGCCTCCAGCGCCTCGAGGCGCCGGATGGCCGCCTGGTAATCGTTGCTCTTGAGCGCCTTGCGAGCCTCCTGGTAGATGAACTCAGGGCTGCCTTTCACGGACGAGATGTCGCCACCCCGGCTCTTGCAGCCGCTGGCGGCAATCGCCGCGAGCAGCGTGATGATCAGCAGCCGGGTATGCATGGCAGGGACGCGCATGGACTGTAACTGGGAAGCGGGGACGGAGTCGTGAAGTATATAGAATGTCGCCCGCATGACGAGTTCCACGATCGAACTGGATCTGAAGATCCCGGAGGAACTGGCCGGCCAGCGGCTGGACCAGGCGCTCGCGGCCGTGCTCAGCGACTATTCGCGCAGTCGCCTGAAGCAATGGATCGAGTCTGGCGAGATCCAGGTCGACGGGCGCCCCTGGCGACCGCGGGACAAGGTCCAGGGTGGCGAGTCGGTCGAGCTGCGTGCCACGGTCACCGAACAGGGCAGGGTCGAGGCGCAGCCGATCCCGCTCGACATCGTCCACGAGGACCCGCACGTTCTCGTCGTGAACAAGCCGGCGGGACTGGTCGTGCACCCCGGTGCCGGGAACCCCGACAGCACGCTGCAGAATGCCTTGCTGGCGCTCGATCCGCGTCTTGCGACGCTGCCGCGTTCGGGCATCGTGCACCGTCTCGACAAGGACACGAGCGGCCTGCTGCTGGTCGCGCGAACGCTGCCGGCGCACACGGCACTGGTGAGGATGCTCGGGCAGCGGGAAATACATCGCGAGTACGAGGCGATCTGCCGCGGCGTGATGACGGGCGGCGGTACCGTGGACGCACCCATCGACAGGCATCCGGTGGACCGCGTCAGGATGGCCGTGCGGGAGGATGGCCGCGAGGCGATCACACACTACCGGGTGATCCGCCGATTCCGGGCCCATACGCACGTCCGGGTGGAACTGGAGACGGGCCGTACGCACCAGATTCGGGTGCATCTTGCGCACATCGGTTATCCGCTGGTGGGCGACCGGGTGTACGGCGGTCGCCTGGCGCTGCCCGGCGGAGCGACCGAGGAATTGCGAGTGGCGCTGCGGGAATTCCCGCGGCAGGCCTTGCACGCGGCCCGGCTGTCGTTGCCGCATCCGGTCGAGGATGAAACCCTCGAGGTGTCGGCGCCGCTGCCGGACGACATGGTCAAGCTGCTCGGAATCCTGGCCCGGGATGCGGCCGTAGCATGAACGTGGAACGAATTGCCTGGCTCGAGCCGCCGTGGGATTCATCGCGGGTGCAGGTGTGCTCGACGCTGCGCACCGGTGGCGTGAGCCGCGGTGCCTACCGATCGCTGAACCTCGCGGCGCACGTGGGCGACGACGCCGACTGCGTCGCAGAGAACCGGCGTCGGCTGGCGTCTGCGGCCGCGCTGCCGGCCGAGCCGCTGTGGCTCGAACAGGTGCACGGGCCGGATGTCGTGGTCAACGAGGCAACCGGGAACATCCCGCGTGCGGATGCCGCGGTGACCTTCGAGCCGGGCCGGGTCTGCGTGGTCATGACGGCGGACTGTTTGCCGGTCGTGCTGAAGGATCGGGAGGGCACCCGCGTGGCCGTTGCCCATGCGGGCTGGCGAGGCCTTGCTGCGGGCGTGCTCGCGCAGACCGTGCGTGCGCTGCGCTGCCCGCCGGCGGAGTTGCTCGCCTGGCTCGGGCCGGCCATTTCCAGCGCGGCATTCGAGGTCGGCACGGAAGTCCGGGCGGCGTTCCTGGCTCGGTCGGCGGACTTCGCGGACTGTTTCGAGCCGAATCCGCGGGGCCGACTGCAGGCAGACCTCTACGCGCTCGCCCGGGTCGAGCTCGGCCGCGCAGGCGTCGGCGAGGTCAGCGGTGGCGGCTGGTGCACCCACGGGGAGCCCGGCAGGTTTTTCTCTTTTCGCCGTGACCGCGACACGGGCCGCATGGCGACGCTGGCCTGGCTGGCCGCGGCGCCGTGCTAACCTGCGTCGCCCGGATATAAGGACCAGGCTGCGTGTCCACGCTCGCTCTGATCATCGCCTTCACCGTGCTTGGGGGTTTGCTGAGCGCGCTTGCGGCCGCCGTGGTGCTGATCCTGGATCCCGCCCGGCGGGGCACGCTGCTGCCTCACCTGGTCAGTTTCGCGACGGGCACGCTGCTCGCGGCCGCCTTCCTCGGCCTCGTGCCGCACGCGCTCGACGCGGCCGGCCCGGGCGGCAGCCACCGGGTGGGGCTTGCGCTGCTGCTCGGCATCCTCACTTTCTTCGTGCTCGAGAAGTTCGTGCTCTGGCGCCATTGCCACGACGACCCCTGCGAGGCCCATTCGCCGGGGCATGATGCACGTGATGCCGCTTCCGTATGGCTGATCCTCGCCGGTGACAGCGTGCACAACCTGCTCGACGGGGTGCTGATCGCCGCCGCGATGCTCACCGACGTGAAGCTCGGCGTGGTCACGGCGCTCGCCGTCGTGGCGCACGAGATTCCCCAGGAGGTGGGCGACCTTGCGATCCTGCTGAACGGTGGGCTGTCGAGGGCCCGGGCCCTCGCGCTCAACCTGCTTTCGAGCCTCGCCTCGGTCGTGGGCGGCGTGCTCGCGTACTTCGCGCTCGGCAATGCGCTCGCGGCCCTGCCCTATGCCCTCGCTTTTGCAGCCGCGAGCTTCATTTACGTCGCCGTCGCCGACCTGATTCCGGGCCTGCACCGGCGGGTGGACCTGAAGGCCGGCCTCGAGCAGCTGCTGCTGATCGGCCTCGGCGTCGCCGTGATCTACCTGACACACCAGCAGATGCATTGACAGGTGCCGGGTGCCTCTCGCACGAAGCCCGGCACCCTCCTTGACCTTCGTGGGATCCGCCCCAACCTAGGAGGCATCCCAGCCTCTCCCGGGAGCCCGTGACCCATGCGTATGGACAAGCTGACCAGTAAATTCCAGATGGCCCTGGCCGATGCCCAGTCGATGGCCGTCGGGCGCGACAACCAGTTCATCGAGCCGGCCCACCTGATGCTGGCGCTGCTGGACCAGGACGGCGGCACGGTTCGCCCGCTGCTGGACAAGGCCGGCGCGAACGTGAGCCTGCTGCGTTCCCAGCTCGGTCGCGAGCTCGATCGCCTGCCCAAGGTCGAGGGCACCGGCGGCGAGGTCCACGTCTCCAACGAGCTGGCCAAGCTGCTGAACGTGACCGACAAGCTCGCCCAGAAGCGGGGCGATCAGTACATTTCCAGCGAGCTGTTCGTGCTGGCCGCGGCGGAGGACAAGGGCCCGCTCGGCACGATGCTGCGCGACTGCGGGCTCGTGAAGGGCGCGCTGGAGAAGGCCATCGACGAGGTGAGGGGAGGCGAGAAGGTGACGGACCCGAACGCCGAGGAGCAGCGCCAGGCGCTCGAGAAATACACGATCGACCTGACCGAGCGTGCCGAACAGGGCAAGCTCGATCCCGTCATCGGCCGCGACGACGAGATCCGGCGCACGATCCAGGTGCTGCAGCGTCGCACCAAGAACAACCCGGTGCTGATCGGCGAGCCCGGCGTAGGCAAGACGGCCATCGTCGAGGGACTCGCCCAGCGCATCGTCAACGGCGAAGTGCCCGAGGGCCTGCGCGACAAGCGGATCCTCGCGCTCGACATGGGTGCGCTGATCGCAGGCGCCAAGTTCCGCGGCGAGTTCGAGGAACGCCTGAAGGCCGTGCTGAACGACCTCGCCAAGCAGGAAGGGCGCGTGATCCTGTTCATCGACGAGCTGCACACGATGGTCGGGGCCGGCAAGGCCGAGGGTGCGATGGACGCGGGCAACATGCTCAAGCCCGCGCTGGCCCGTGGCGAGCTGCACTGCGTGGGCGCGACGACGCTGGACGAGTACCGCAAGTACGTCGAGAAGGATGCGGCGCTGGAGCGCCGTTTCCAGAAAGTCTTCGTCGGCGAACCCTCTGTGGAGGACACGATCGCGATCCTGCGCGGGCTCAAGGAGCGCTACGCGGTGCACCACAGGGTGGAGATCACCGATCCGGCCATCGTCGCCGCGGCCCAGCTCTCGCACCGCTACATCACCGACCGGCAGCTCCCGGACAAGGCGATCGACCTGATCGACGAGGCCGCCTCGCGCATCCGCATGGAGATCGATTCGAAGCCCGAGGCCATGGATCGCCTCGAGCGCCGCATCATCCAGCTCAAGATGGAGCGCGAGGCGCTGAAGAAAGAGAAGGACGAGGCCTCGCGCAAGCGGCTCGAGCAGCTCGAGGAGTCTCTGCAGGGCCTCGAGAAGGAATACTCCGATCTCGAGGAGATCTGGAAGGCCGAGAAGGCCACGGCGCAAGGTGCCGCGCAGATCAAGGAAGAACTCGAGCGGGCGCGCCTCGACTTCGACGCGGCCCGCCGTGCCGGAGACCTCGGTCGGATGTCGGAGCTGCAGTACGGCAAGATCCCGGAGCTCGAGAAGCGCCTGCAGTCGGCCCAGGAGGCCGAGACGCAGGTGCCGACGCTGGTGCGCAACAAGGTCACCGAGGAGGAGGTCGCCGAGGTCGTCTCGAAATGGACCGGCATCCCGGTCTCCAAGATGCTCGAGAGCGAGCGCGAGAAGCTGCTGCAGATGGAGGAGGCGCTAGGCAAGCGCGTGGTCGGTCAGGACGAGGCCGTCAAGGCCGTCTCCGATGCGATCCGCCGCTCCCGGGCGGGCCTGTCGGACCCGAACCGCCCCAACGGCTCTTTCCTGTTCCTCGGACCCACCGGAGTGGGCAAGACCGAGCTGTCGAAGGCGCTGGCCGAGTTCCTGTTCGATACCGAGGAGGCGATGGTTCGAATCGACATGTCGGAGTTCATGGAGAAGCACTCCGTGGCCCGGCTGATCGGCGCGCCTCCGGGCTACGTCGGCTACGAGGAGGGCGGCTACCTGACCGAGGCCGTCCGCCGGCGGCCGTACTCGGTGATCCTGCTCGACGAGGTCGAGAAGGCGCATCCGGACGTGTTCAACGTGCTGCTGCAGGTGCTCGACGACGGGCGCCTGACGGACGGGCAGGGCCGGACCGTCGATTTCCGCAACGCGGTGATCATCATGACCTCGAACCTCGGCTCGCAGGTCATCCAGGAACTCGCGGGTGAGGCCAACTACGAAAAGATGAAGGCGGCCGTGATGGAGATCGTCGGCGGTCATTTCCGGCCGGAATTCATCAATCGCGTCGACGAGACGGTCGTGTTCCACCCGCTCGGCAAGGAGAACATCCGCAGGATCGTCGACATCCAGGTCGGCTACCTGAAGCGCCGGCTTGCCGACAGGGACATGGAGCTCGAACTCGACGATGCGGCACGCGACCTGCTCGGCGAGGCGGGCTTCGATCCCGTGTACGGTGCCCGGCCGCTCAAGCGCGCGATCCAGCACCAGCTGGAGAACCCGCTCGCCCAGGCGATCCTCAAGGGAGAGTTCGGTCCCGGCGACCGCGTCCAGGTGACCGCCAGCGACGGCCAGCTCGCATTCGAGAAGCAGCCGCGACCTTCCGTATAATCGGCCGACCAGGCGGGGGCGGGCCCGGTACGTCCCGCACCCGCCCCGGTCGAACTGACACATAGAACAAGGCCCATGCCGATCTACGAATACGAATGCGCCAAGTGCGGCCACTACCTCGAGGCTCTGCAGAGAATCGCGGACAAGCCGCTGCGGGAGTGCCCCGAGTGTGGCAAGCACAGCCTCAAGCGGCTGGTGTCCGCGCCGCTGTTTCGCCTCGCCGGCAGCGGCTGGTACGAAACGGACTTCAAGTCGGACAAGGAAGCGAAGCGCAACCTTGCCAAGAAGGAAGAGGCCCCTGCTGCCGACGCGAAGAGCGAAACAAAGAGTGAAGCACCTGCGCAGGCGAAGAAGGAGCCCACGACGCAGAGCAAGTCCCGGACGATGATCACCAAGCCCGCGGCCAGGACGCCGGCGCGGGGCAAGGCGAAGACGGCGGCCCGCAAGCCTCCGGCCCGCAAGGCGCGCAAGCGCTGAGGCTGGCAGCTTGGCGGAGTCACAGAACCCGATGAGCGGAGCCGGTCCTGGCTCCGACAAGGAGCCGAAGGAAAGGCATCCGGCCAAGACCTTTCGCAACTACCTGATCGCCGGACTGCTTATCTGGCTGCCGATCCTGGTCACGTTCTGGGTGCTGCGCTTCCTCTCCAGCATCCTCGACCAGTCGCTGCTGCTGCTGCCGCCGCCCTGGCGGCCTGAGGCGCTGTTCGGGCACTACATCCCGGGCCTGGGAATCATGCTGTCGTTGCTGCTGCTGTTCGTGACCGGCGTGCTGGTCAAGAACCTGTTCGGCCGGCAGATGGTCGAGGCGGTCGAGCGGCTGGTGCGCAGGATCCCGGTGGTCGGCACGGTCTATGGCGGAGCCAAGAGCTTCAGCGAGACGGTCCTGACCGACACCGGCCGCTCGTTCAAGCAGGTCGTGATGCTGGAGTTCCCGCGCCAGGGTCTCTACAGCATCGGCTTCATCACCTCCCAGGATCTCGAGGAAATGCAGGCCCGGACCGCCCGGGAAGTGATCTGCGTGTTCGTGCCCACGACGCCGAACCCCACCACGGGCTTCCTGGTGATGGTGCCGAGGGAGGAGGTCGTCGTGCTCGACATGAGCGTCGACGAGGCCTTCAAGACACTGTTCACGCTCGGCGTGGTCGTGCCGACGTGGAAGAAGAAGCCCGCCCCGGGCCACCTTGCACCGCAAAACGACCGCCCGTAACATCCCGGCTCTTTTCCGTCCGACCGACCCGGTGAGGCCGGTCCCCGAGCCAGGACCCAGATGCCAATGCGCACCCACTACTGCGGCGAGGTCAACGAGAGCCTCGTCGGATCGGAACTCACCGTCGCCGGCTGGGTTCACCGCCGCCGTGACCACGGCGGGGTCATATTCATCGACCTCCGCGACCGTGAGGGCCTGCTGCAGGTCGTCTTCGACCCCTCGGCCAGGGAAGTGTTCGCCGAAGCCGAGCGCGTTCGCGGCGAGTGGGTGCTGAAGGTCACCGGCAAGGTCAGGCCGCGTCCGGGCGGCACGGCGAATCCAAACCTGCGCTCAGGGCAGGTAGAGGTCCTCGCGCACGAACTCGAGGTGCTCAATCGCGCGGATCCGATTCCGTTCCAGCTCGACGAGGAGGTGAAGGAAGAGGTCCGGCTCAAGTACCGCTACATCGACCTGCGACGCGACGTGATGCAGCAGCGGCTCCGGCTGCGGCATGCGATCACGCGGGCGATGCGCAGCTACCTGGACGAGCACGGCTTCGTCGACGTCGAGACGCCGATGCTGACCAAGGCGACGCCCGAGGGAGCGCGCGACTACCTGGTGCCGAGTCGCACCCAGGCGGGCCGGTTCTTCGCGTTGCCGCAGTCGCCGCAGATATTCAAGCAGCTGCTGATGATGTCCGGCTTCGACCGCTACTACCAGATCGTGCGCTGCTTCCGTGACGAGGACCTGCGCGCGGACCGTCAGCCCGAGTTCACCCAGCTCGACGTCGAGACGTCCTTCCTCGATCGCGACGAAATCATGAACCTGATGGAAGGCCTGGTCCGGCACGTGTTCCGGACCACGCTGGCAGTGGAGCTGCCCGATCCGTTTCCCCGCATGCGCTTCGAGGAGGCGATGCGGCGTTACGGGTCCGACAAGCCGGACCTGCGGATTCCGCTCGAACTCGTCGATGTCGCCGACCTGGTCCGCGACAGTGAATTCAAGGTGTTTGCGGCGCCGGCGGCCGACAAGGATGGCCGCGTGGCGGCACTGCGCGTGCCGGGCGGCGGCGAGAAGCTGTCGCGCAAGCAGATCGACGATTACCAGGCCTACGTCGGGCGCTACGGCGCGAAAGGCCTCGCCTACGTCAAGGTCAACGACGCAGCGAAGGGCCGCGAGGGCCTGCAGTCGCCGATCCTGAAGTTCCTCTCCGATGCCGCGATCGCGGGCCTGATCGAGCGTACCGGTGCCGGGACCGGCGATCTGGTGTTCTTCGGCGCCGACAAGGCGAAGATCGTCAACGACAGCCTCGGTGCGCTGCGGCTCAAGGTCGGCGAGGATCTCGGGCTCGTCGAGGGTGGCTGGCGGCCTCTATGGGTGGTCGACTTCCCGATGTTCGAATGGGATCCGGACAGCAAGCGCTGGATGGCGATGCACCACCCGTTCACCTCGCCGCTGAACGAGGATCCGGCCGCGCTGCGCAATGATCCCGCCGGTGCGCTCGCACGGGCTTATGACATCGTGTTGAACGGCAGCGAGATCGGCGGGGGCTCGGTCCGAATTCATCGCAACGAGATGCAGTCCACGGTGTTCGAGCTGCTGGGGATCGGTGCCGAGGAAGCGCAGAAGAAGTTCGGGTTCCTGCTCGAGGCCCTCAGGTACGGCGCGCCGCCGCACGGCGGGATCGCGTTCGGTCTCGATCGGCTCGCGATGCTGATGGCCGGCGCCGATTCGATCCGCGACGTGATCGCGTTCCCGAAGACCCAGACGGCAACCTGCCCGCTCACCGATGCGCCGACCGAGGTGTCGGAGCAGCAGCTGCGCGAGCTTCATATCCGTCTGCGGCTGCCCGTGAAAGACTGAGGGGCGCCGCCATTCCGCAGCCGGGCGGTTCTACGACCGAGGCCGTGATGCTGATTCACGGCCTGTGGATGAACGGGATGGAACTCGGCGTGCTGCGGCGGCGGCTGCAGCACGAGTACGGCTTCGACGTCCACACGTTCAGCTATCCGACGCTGCATGGCGACCTGCAGTCGGTCTGCGCGGACCTCGCCTCGGACATGGAGCGGACCGGGGCGCCACGGGTCCATGCCGTCGCGCACAGCCTCGGTGGCGCGGTCCTCTACCGCGCACTACAGAAATGCAACGCCCCGTTGACCGGCAACGCCGTGCTGCTGGCCTCGCCGCTGGCCGGCTGCAAGGCCGCCGAGGGAGTCTCGCGTCATCCCTGGCTGCGGGGGCTCATCGGACCGCACGTGCTGCGCGAGCTCGCGGGCCAGCACCAGCGATCGCTGGCCGGAGTCGGCAGCGTAGGCGCCATCGCCGGCTCGCGCCGGCTCGGCACGGGGCAGTTCTTCGCGCACTTCGATGAGGCCAACGACGGTACGGTGGCCGTGCGCGAGACACTGGTGCCCGGCCTGACCGATCACATCGTGCTGCCGCACAGCCACATCGGCATGCTGTTCGCCGAGGACGTCGCGCGGCAGGTGGCGCATTTCCTGCGGTGCGGATCGTTTAAGCGCGATGGACTCGAATCGGACAGCGGCCGCGGCGCGGAGCAGTAGTTCGGGCACCAGGTCGCCGCGCAGCATCGGTCGGTGATCCGAGCGGCCGGGACGCCGTAAACCCATCCCTGGGGGCTCCGCGCGCGACGTCCTGTCGCGCGACGGCCCGGCCGCTCGGATCACCGACCGATGCTGCTGCGCTACGCCGGGTCTGGTGGTATCCGGACGCTACTTCGGCTGGGCGAGCAGCCGATCGATCTCCGCCTGCGACCAGCCGCCGCCGAGCGCGCGGTAGAGCTCCACGTACGCTTCGAGCTGCGTCAGCTTCGCGCGGGCCAGTTCGATTTCCGCGAAGAAGGCCTGCCGCTCCGAGTCCAGCACCTCGAGGTAGCTGACCACGCCACCGCGATAGCGCTTCAGTTGCAGGCGCTGCACCTCGCGGGCGGCAGTGACGCGGGTCTCGGTCTGGGTAATGAACTCGCGGACCTTGTCGGCGAGTACCAGTGCATCCGAGGTCTCGCGGTAGGCCTGAAGCACGCCACGGCGGTAAGCGAGTTCCGTCTGGACGAGCTGCGCACGCGCGACCTCCACGTTTCCGGTACCCCGTCCGGACTGGTAGATCGGCATGTCGATAAACGGTCCGATCGAGAAGAGTTCGGCCGCCGGGTCGTTGCCGTCGAACAGGCGCGCGAGCTCGGGGCTCAGCAATCCGAAAAATGAGGTGAGCCCGATCGACAGGTACGGAAACCGACTGGCCTCGGCAACACCCACGCCGGCCGTAGCCGCATGCAGCTGGTTCTCGAGCTGCCGCAGGTCCGGCCGGCGCGCCAGCAGCTGCGCCGGCAATCCGGCCGGGATGTCCGCCGGCACCGGGAAGTCGAACGGAGTCGATGCACGCGGCACCGGGTCCGGCGCATACCCCATCAGGAACCTGAGGAGATTCTCGGTCTGTACCCGCCGCGCCTCCGTGAGCGGCAGCTGTGCGCGGGTGCTTGCGAGCTGGGAGATGGCCTGCTGTTCCTCGGTGCCGGACGCGACTCCGTTGCGCTTCAGCGCCCGCACGAGATCGAGCGAGGCTTCCTGGCTCTTGATGTTGCTCTCGATGATCGAGACTTCCTCGTCGAGCGTGCGCAGCCGGAACCAGGTCGTTGCGACGTCGGCGACCAGCGCGTTCATCACGCCGCGCGCCGCGTCTTCGCTGGCCAGCAGCTGGGCACGGGCGGCCTCGTCGGCACGTCGCAGCCTGCCGAAGAGGTCGATCTCCCAGGACAGGCTGAAGCCCAGCGAGTAGCTGCTGTCCTCGTCGCCCACGGGACTTGGGCTGGTGCCGCCCGTGCCGCGGATCTCTGGTCCGAGATAGCTCCGCGCGACCCTCGACCGTCCTCGGAATTCCGCGACCCGCGCGGCGGCGATCCGCAGGTCGAGATTGTTCTCGAGCGCGGTCTCGATCACCGTGCGCAGCTCCGGATCGCCGAAGACCTCGGTCCATTCCAGGTCCGCCAGCGATTCGGCCTGCTGCGGTTCGAGCACACCACGGTATTCCGCCGGCACTGGCAGCTCCGGACGCTCGTAGTCCGGGCCAATGGCGCAACCCGCGAGCGTGACGCCAGCGGCCGACGCGAGGGCGGTGAGCCAGCGTCTCACGTCTGCGCCTTGGCCGGCTGCCCGGGTTGTGTGGACTTCGCGGCAGGGGGGCCGCCACCCAGTCGCTCCGCGAGTCCCTGTATCAGCACGTAGAACGCAGGGACCGCAAGCGTCGTGAGTACGGTGGCGCCGATCATCCCGCCGAACACCGCCGTGCCGACCGACTGCTTCGAGGCCGCCCCGGCGCCCGAGGCGATCATCAGCGGAACGACGCCCAGGATGAAGGCGAGCGAGGTCATCAGGATCGGCCTCAGGCGCAGCCGTGCCGCGTCGAGCGCGGATTCGATGATGGACATTCCCTGTTCGCGATTGAGCTTGGCGAACTCCACGATCAGGATCGCGTTCTTCGCAGAGAGCCCGACCAGGGTCACGAGCGCGATCTGCCCGTAGACGTTGAAGTCGATGCCGCCGAGCTTGAGCGCTGTCAGCGCGCCCAGAAAACCGAAGGGCGTCGCGAGCAGCACGGCGAAGGGCACGGCCCAGCTCTCGTAGAGCGCGGCCAGGAACAGGAACACCACGACGACCGAGAGGCCGAGCACCAGCACTGAGGAATTTCCGGCCTCGATCTCCTCGCGGCTCTGGCCCGACCATTCGAAGCCATAGCCCTCCGGGAGGACCTCGGCCGAGACTTCCCGCAATGCCCTGATCGCGTCACCGGAGCTTGCTCCAGGCGAGGGCGAGCCGCTGAAAGCGGCCGTGCGGTACAGGTTGTAGCGCTGCAGGAAGCGTGCCCCCGTGCCCTGGCTCCAGCTGGTGAGCGTGTCCAGCGGCACCATGCCGCCCGCCTCGTTGCGGACGAACAGGCGTGCGATGTCGGTCACTTCCTGGCGGAAGTCCGACTCCGCCTGCAGCGTCACCTTGTAGTTGCGGCCGAAGCGGCTGAAGTCATTGACCTGGTAGCCGCCGAGAAAAGTCTGCAGCGTCGTGAAGACGTCGTTGATGGGCACGCCCAGCTTCTTCGCCTTCTCGCGATCCACGTACAGCTGGTAATTGGGAGTGCTGGCACTGAAGGTGGTCGTGATCCGGCCGATCTCGGCGCGTTTCTGCGCGGCCGCGATGAACTCCTGCGCGACCCTGGCCAGTTCCTCGGGCGGCTGGTTGGAGCGCGCCTGCAGCATGAACGAGAACCCCGAGACGGCGCCCATCCCCGGCAGCGCCGGCGGGTTGAACGGCATGACGAGCGCCTCGGGAATGTCCCTGGTGGCAAGGTACAGTTGCCGGACGATCGACGCGGCGTGCAGCTCGTCGCTGGTGCGCTCATGCCAGGGCTTGAGCTTGACGATCACCAGCGCGCCGTTCGAGGCGGCCGTGCCCGAGATCAGGTCGAAGCCGGATACGCCCACGACCGAATCGACGCCGGGCACGCCCTGCGCGATCTGCTCGACCCGGGCCAGTACCGCCGCCGTACGCTCCTGGGAGGCGGCGTCGGGCAGCACGACCTGCATGAATACCGCGCCCTTGTCTTCGTCCGGGACGAAGCCGCTCGGCACGCTGCGGAACAGCCCGGCGATCACGAAGACGAGTACGCCCATTGTGAGCACGACCATCAGCGTACGTCGTGCGAGCAGGGCCGCGGCCTTGCCATAGCGCGTGTTCAGTCGCTCGAATCCCGCGTTGAACGCAGCGAAGAATCGCGCCAGCAGCCCGCGCCGTTCGGTGTGCGGCTTGATCAGCATCATGCACAGCGCAGGGGTGAGCGTGAGCGCTACCAGGGCGGAGAACATCGTCGAGACGGCCACGGTGACGGCAAACTGCTTGTAGAGCTGGCCGGTGATGCCGGGAATGAAGCCCATGGGTACGAACACCGCGGCGAGCACCAGCGCGATCGCGACCACGGGGCCCTGCACCTCGTCCATTGCCTTGATCGTGGCGTCGCGCACGCTGAGTCCCCCGGTCACGTTGTGCTCGACCGCCTCGACCACGACGATCGCATCGTCGACGACGATGCCGATGGCGAGCACGATCGCGAACAGCGACAGCGTATTGATCGTGAAGCCCAGCAGCTGGAACACCGCGAAGGTCGCGACCAGCGACACCGGCACCGCGAGCATGGGGATCAGGGTCGTGCGCCACTTCTGCAGGAACAGGAACACGACGATCAGCACCAGCACGAGCGCTTCGAGGAACGTGTGGATCACTTCCTTGACCGAGGCCTCGACGAAGGCCGAGGAGTCGTAGACGATCTCGTAATCGAGGTCCTGCGGGAACGCCTCCGCAAGATTGGCGAGCTGCGCCTTGACGAGTCGCGCCGTCTCGAGCGCGTTGGCGCCCGGGACCAGCGCGATCGCGATCGCCGCGGCCGGCTTGCCGTCCAGCGTGGAGACGTTGGCATAGCTGCGCGCGCCGAGTTCGACCTGGCCGATGTCCCGGATGCGGATGAACGAGCCGTCGGGCCTCGAACCGACGATGACGTCGGCGAACTCGGACGTTTCGACCAGCCGGCCCTTGACCCTGAGCGAGTACTGGAAGCTCTGGCCGCGGGTAGCGGGCGGCTGGCCCACCTGTCCGGCGGGCACCTGCAGGTTCTGCTCCTGGATCGCACGGGCGACGTCCGAGGCTGTGATGCCGAGGCTGGCCATGCGGTCCGGCCGCAGCCAGATGCGCATGCCGAAGTCCGAGCCGAAGACCCGCACGTCGCCCACTCCCTTGACGCGCTTGAGTTCGTCCACGACGTACACGAAGCCGTAGTTGCTGATGAACAGCGGGTCGTAGGTCGCACCAGGGGAATACAGCGCAAAGTACATCAGCGTGTCGGGCGACTGCTTGCGCACCGTCACGCCGGCCCTGAGCACTTCCGACGGCAGCACCGAGTTGGCCAGCGCGACGCGGTTCTGCACCTCGACCGCCGCGAGGTCGGGGTCGCGCTCGAGCGCGAACGTCACCGCAATCGACGAGCTCCCGTCATCGGCGCTTACCGCGTTGATGTAGAGCATGTCCGTGGCGCCATTGATCTGCTGGTCGATGGGCGCCGTGACCGATTCCTCGACCACGTCCGAGCTCGCGCCGAGGTAGAAGCCGTTCACCTGCACCGTCGGCAGCGTGATGTTCGGGAACTCGCCTACCGGCAGCTGGATCAGCGAAAGTGTGCCGATCAGCACCAGGAACAGCGAGATGACGATCGCGAACACTGGCCGGTCGATGAAGAATCGTGCCACGAGGCGCCTCCGTCAGCCTGCCGCAGGCTGGTCCGGGTCCGCCGGCGTCGTCGGCCGGTCGAAGTCACCGAGTTCCACGGCGGTGACCTCGAGAGGCGCTCCGGGACGCGTCTTCTGCAGGCCCTCGACGACCACCCGGTCGCCAGGCGAGATCCCGGACTTGATGACCTGCCGATTGCCGAAGCGCGGGCCGAGCTCCACCGGGCGCAGTTCTGCCTTGCCCTCCGGGCCCACCACCATCAGGAAGTACTTGCCCAGCTGCTCCACTACTGCGCGGTCCGGGACGACCAGCGCGTTCTCGAGCTGGCCTGCGGTTGCGCGGACCCGCACGAACAGGCCCGGAATCAGCCTGTGCTGCGGATTCGGGACCTCCGCCCGCAGCGTGTACGTGCCCGTGGTCGGGTCGAGGGCACGGTCGCCGAAGTTGATGCGCCCGGCGTGGGGATAAATGCGACCGTCGCTCATGATCAGCTGCACGATACGGCGCGGATCGTCCGCCGGGAGATCCCCGGTCCCTGCATGCCGCTGGAACTCGAGCAGTTCGGCTTCGCTGATGTTGAAGTAGACCCAGGCCGGGTCGTCCGAGGAAAGCGTGGCCAGCAGCGTCTGCCCGGCGGTCACGAGGCCGCCTGAGAACACCTGGGCGGCGCCGATACGCCCGGTCAACGGCGCCCGGACGTTCGCATAATCGAGGCCCAGTTTCGTCTCCTCCAAGGCGGCGCGGCTTGCGGCCACCTCCGCCTCGGCCTGGCGCTGTGCTGCAACGGCGTTGTCATAGACCTGCCTTGCGATCGCGTCCTCCTCGAGCAGCGGTCCGTAGCGTTCCACGTCCTGCCGGGCCCGGGCGAGGTTGGCCTGGGCCGAAGCCAGGCGCGCTTCGGCGCTCGCGACCTGCGCACGGAACTCCCGGGCATCTATCGAGAACAGCAACTGCCCTTCATTCACCAGCGAGCCGTCCTCGAAGTGCTTCTCCAGCAGGATGCCGCTCACCCGCGACCGTAGGTCGACCTCCTGGGAACCCTTCACCTCGCCGACCTTGTCCGCGTACATCTCGGTGGCGCTCGGCTCCACGGTGATCGCCTTCACCGCAACGGGTGCCGGCGCAGGCGCCGAGACTGGCTGTCGCTGGCAGCCTCCCGCGGCGACGCCGAGGGCCAGGATTGCGACCAGCAGCGTCGGGCCGCGGTACTGACGGGAATTCAGTGGGTACACGGGCATCGCTCCGTTTGATTTCGTCGCAGGCCAGGACCAGCGCCTAAGTCTAACGCGCCGATGCCCGAACCCGACAGGCGCGGCTTCGGTCTACGGCATCCCGTCCAGCTCATCCTTGAGCCGGAACAGCACTTCCAGTGCCTCGCGCGGGCTGACCGCGTCCGGGTCTAGCTCACGCAGCCGGGCCAGCACCGGGTGCGGCGCCACGATCGGCGGCGGCTCCAGCGGCAGGCTGCCTTGCGGCGACGGTTGTATGGAGTGGTCGCGTTTCTCGAGGCCCGCCAGGAAGCGTCGGGCATCGTCGACCACGCGGCCCGGCACGCCCGCCAGCCGCGCCACCTGCAAGCCGTAGCTCTGGTTCGCAGGGCCCTCCTTGACGGCATGCAGGAACACGAGCCGGTCGCCGTATTCCGTCGCGTCGAGGTGCACGTTCGCGCAGGCGGGCAGTTCCTCCGCGAGCGCGGTGAGCTCGAAATAGTGCGTCGCGAACAGCGTAAACGCGCCGATCTCGCGCCCGATGTGCCTCGCGCAGGCCCAGGCCAGCGAGAGGCCGTCGTAGGTGCTGGTGCCGCGGCCGATCTCGTCCATCAGCACCAGGCTCGAGCGCGTGGCGTTGTTCAGTATGTTCGCCGCTTCGGTCATCTCCACCATGAAGGTCGAGCGGCCCCCGGCGAGGTCGTCCGCCGCGCCGATCCGCGTGAAGATGCGATCCACCGGGCCGATCGTCACCGACTCCGCCGGTACATAGCTGCCCATGCCCGCGAGGATCACGATCAGCGCGGCCTGCCGCATGTAGGTGGACTTGCCACCCATGTTCGGGCCCGTGACGATCAGCATGCGCCGCTCGTCGTCGAGCAGCAGGTCATTCGGCACGAACGGGCCGTCGAGCTGCGCCTCGACCACGAGGTGGCGCCCGCCGCGGATCTCGATCCGGGACTCATCGACCAGCGCCGGCTTCGCGAGTCGCAATGCCACCGCGCGCCCGGCGAGGTTCGCGAGCACGTCCAGCGACGCGAGTGCGGCGGCTGTCGCCTGCAGCTCGCCGAGCTGCCCGCCGAGATCGTCCAGGAGTCCCTCGTACAGCTCGCGCTCGCGGGAGAGTGCGCGGTCGCGCGCGCCGAGCACGCGATCCTCGAAGGACTTGAGTTCCTCGGTGATGTAGCGCTCGGCGTTCTTGACGGTCTGGCGGCGGGTCCAGTCGGCCGGGACCTGCCCGGCCTGGCTGCGGCTCACCTCGATGTAATAGCCGTGCACGCGGTTGTAGCCGAGGCGCAGGTTGGTAAAACCCGTCCGGGCCCGCTCCCTCTGCTCGAGCTCGAGCAGCGCCTCGTCGCTGTGCTCGCTGATACGGCGCAGCTCATCGAGGTCGGCATCGTAACCCTCGGCGAATACGCCGCCCTCGCGCAGCAGCGCCGGCGGCGTCGGCACCAGCGCCCTTGCGAGCAGCGCGCGGGCCTGTGGGTGTGTACCTGCAATCTCCGCGAGCTGGACGAGCAGCGGTGAGTCGGCCGGCGCGAGCAGCTGCTGCAGTCCGGGCAGGCAGTCGAGCGAGTCCCGTAGCTGCGCGAGGTCGCGCGGGCGCGCGGAGCGCAGAGCGACGCGCGCGAGGATGCGCTCGACGTCGCCGACGCCGCCGAGCAGCCGATGCAGCGCCGAGTCGAGGCCAGAGTCGACCAGCGTCTCGATCGCGTGCAGGCGCAGCTCGCGTTCCCTGCGGCCGCGCAGCGGTCGCTGCATCCAGCGGCGCAGCTCGCGGCCGCCCATCGCCGTCGCGGTCGCGTCCATCACGGCGAGCAAGGTGCCTTCCTGCCGGCCGCTCAGGCTGACGTCGAGCTCCAGGTTCCGGCGCGTCGCCGCATCGAGCAGCAGTGCGTCGTCGCGTTCCTCGCTGCGGATTCCGCGCAGGTGGGGCAGCGCCGATTTCTGGGTCTCGCGCAGGTAGTCGAGCAGCGCGCCCGCCGCGCCGATCGCAAGCGGTCGCCCGGCGAGGCCGAAGCCGGCGAGTTCCCGCGTGCCGAACTGCTCGCAGAGCTGGCGCTCCGCGCTTGCCGCCTCGAAATGCCAGGGTGGCCGGCGGCGGATGACCCCGGTGGCGGCGCCGGGCGGATCCGATCCCGGTTCCTCGGACACCAGCAGCTCGGCCGGCCTCAGGCGCTCGAGCTCCGAAGCCAGCGCCTCGCCGCCGGCGGCTTCGAGCGCATGGAAGCGTCCGCTCGACAGCTCCAGCCAGGCGAGCCCGAAGCGTCCTCCAGCGACGTTCAATGCGGCCAGCAGCGTGTCACGCCGTGCCTCGAGCAACGCGTCCTCGGTGACGGTGCCGGGCGTCACGACCCGCACGACCTCCCGCTCGACGGGACCCTTGGATTTCGCGGGATCGCCGACCTGCTCGCATATCGCGACGGACTCACCGCCGCGGACTGCGCGCGCGAGATACGTGTCCAGCGTCTGCACCGGCACGCCGGCCATCGGGATCGGCTCGCCGGCGGACTGCCCCCTTGCGGTCAGCGTGATGTCGAGCAGCCGCGCGGCGCGGCGGGCGTCCTCGAAGAACAGCTCGTAGAAGTCGCCCATGCGGTAGAACAGCAGCACGTCCGGGTACTGCGCCTTGATGCGCAGGTACTGCTGCATTACCGGGGTGTGCTGCGATTCCAAACCCTTGCTCTGGCTCGCTGGCGGCCTGCTATTGTCTTTCTGTTCAGTCACTTGGCCGAATAGTGTTGTGCGGTTTCGTTCCGCGACCTGACGGTCGGAGATTATCTTCCATTCGTGGGCCGACCGGCGCGGATCACCGAGGCGGCCCGGTTGATCCGCATACTTGCGATGACTGGCCCCCCGAACGCTGGTGTGACGTGAAGTCCGATAAGCACGTATGCATTGACCCGCCGGAGATGGGGGATTACGCGTAGGGCTTCGTTCGGGACGAGGCCCGCGCGTGAGTGTGACCGACGCCGACCTGAGTGCTTGGCGGCCTCAGGCGCCCATTATGGGGTCGCCGGCGGCGATCCCAGTAGGGATTGTCCGAGAGATTGTCCATATTCTTGTCCTTGTGGTGGCATAAAGCGCTTGTTTTAAAGGCACTTGAGGCGTACCGTCGGTGGCCACTGAATTGGCCAGAAGGATGCCCATGGTGGGCCCGATTTCGGCTTCTTTCGCACCGCTGTTCCCGGAGGAACGGGTCTTAGGGCCACTTCTCGAGCGGGCCGCGGCCTTGATCGCCGAGGGCTATCGCCTCGGGGGGCAGGCGAGTCCTCCGCTTCGGGAGTCGCTCGTGGGGCTCCTCCGGGCGATGAACTCGTACTACACGAACAAGATTGAGGGTCAGCAGACCCTGCCCGCGGACATCGAGCGGGCGGTTCGCAGCCAGTTCGATGCCGATCGGGAGCGAGCCCGCCGACAGCGTCTCGCGCTGGCCCACATGGAGGCCGAGCGCACCTTTGAGTCGGAATGGAGCGGGGTCGCTGCACGGGACCTGTTCCACCCCGAGCGTGTAGTCGCGATCCATGCGGACCTGTACGGTCGACTGCCCGAGGCCGATCGGGCGGCCGAAGACGGTCAGGTCGTCGTGCCCGGCGAGTTTCGAACCCGCCCTGTGTCAGCGGGCCGCCACATCGCGCCCCCCGCGGATCACCTGCCGGAGCTGATGGCAACCTGGGGCGACACGTACTCAGGGTTGCAGGGTACCGAGCGCCTCGTCGTCGGTAATGCCTGTGCGCACCATCGCTTGGCTTGGGTTCATCCGTTCATCGACGGGAATGGCCGCGCGGCTCGGCTCCATTCACACCTGGTTCTCTTCCGACTAGGGCTGACGAATGGCTTGTGGTCGCCGATGCGAGGGCTGGCGCGCGCCCACGAGGCGTACTACGCAAGACTCAACAACGCAGACCTGCCGCGACGCAATGATCTGGACGGGCGCGGTGCTCTGTCGCAGGAGGAACTGGTGGCATTCGCCGGCTTCTTCCTCGACACCTGCCTCGACCAGGTGCGCTTCATGAGTGGGATGCTCGCGCTCGATGCGTTCCGCGATCGTCTGGCAGATCTCTTGCGTCAACTCGATGCACGGCCATGGCAGGTGGGTACGGAGAAATCCGTCGTGAAGCCAGAGGCTACCGGGGCCCTGCACTACGTGGCGTTGACCGGACCGATGGAGCGGGGCGCTTTCATTGCCATGACTGGCCTGCAGGCAAGGACGGCTCGTCGCGTGCTCAGCAGTCTGCTCGACTTTGGGCTCCTGAAGGCGGAGAGCCGGGTCGGGCCTGTGTCGTTCAACGTTCCACTGCGCTCGCTGCGCTGGCTATTCCCACGCCTCTGGCCTGAGGCGGACGATTCCGAGGAGCCATGAACCTGCTCGAGAACTACATGGCTGCGCTGTCCCTGACGCTGGCGGGCAATGCGCAAGCTCGATCGATGCCGGCATTCGCTCCCGTCGTGGAGCGCAGCAACGCCTGGACCCAGGGCAAAGAAAACGCCAGCCCCCTTGCGGAGGCTGGCGCAGGAATCATGGCCAGCCGCGGCGGCCGGCCGCCGTCTACTTCTGGCCCGGCAGCGCGACCGGCGTGCCCTGGCCCGCGACGAACGGGTACTTCGAGAAGATCGTCGCGACCGCATTGCTGATCGTCTGCTCGCGGTTCTTCATCATCTCCTTCGTCACGACGTCCTCGAGACCGCCCTGGAAGACGACCTGGCGCTTCTCGCGGTCCACCACGTCCACGATCAGCGTGCCGACGTTGTAGCGCCGCGTGTAGGTCTGGGTGCCGCCGCCCCAGCCGCCATAGGGTGAGCCGTACCAGCCCCCGTAGCCCCAGCCCGGGCCGTAGTAGGGCGCCGGCACCGACTCGATGTCGGTCTTCTCCTCGAGCTTGCCCTTGAAGTTGATCACCAGGTCGGGATTGTCGGACCGCACGTAGCCTCGTGCCTCCATCTCGCGGGAGGCGGAGTTCTGCAGCATCTGCGTCGCCAGCGACCTGAACTCGTCCGTGTCCGTGCCCGCCTGTCCCACGAAGCCGTAACTGCGGTACTTGCTGAAGTCCGCCGCCCTGTCGTAGTCGGCCCGGATGTCCGGGCCGCTCGCGCAGCCCGCAAGGGCGAGCACGGCAACGCAGGCCAGGCCGCCGAGCACCGAGATCTTGAGTTTCATTTGTCGTGGCCTCCGTTCGGACGTCCCCGTACGCTGGTTACTGAGCAAGCGGCACGATCCGCGCCGCCTCGAAGCTGGTCAGCGCGTTCATCTTGTTCTCGATCTGCACCCAGCGCAGCACCTTGCTGGCCGGCAGTTCCTTCTCGAGCTTCTTGCTGTACTTCTTCATCAGTGCGACCCGGTCGTCCTGGATCTTGAACCAGTCCTTCATGATGGTCCTGGCCGCGTCGTCGGTCATCGAGTCGAAGTTCGCCGCGAACTTGTTGATCACGTCGATGCTTCTCTGCGCGAGCGCCTTCTCCTCGCGCTGGTACTCGTCGTAGATCGGGATGAACTTCGATGTCTCGGCGTCCGAAAGTCCGAGGCCGGCCAGCGCGATTGCGCGGCGATCGGACTGGATCTGTGACAGCAGCACCTGCGTGTCGTCATAGTTGCTACCAGTCTGCGCGGGAACCGAGTGCTGGAAGCCGAGCGCGGCAACGGCCGCTGCGGCGAGCATGAGCTTTTTCATTCGATCAATCTCCTTGGAGGTTTCGGGTCGCCGGTCAGCGGGCGAGCGGGATCAGGCCGTAGACGTCGCGGCGCAGCATGTTGTCGATCCGGGTCTCGATCTGCGCGTAGCGCAACGCCTTCTTGGGCGGAAGGACCTTTGCCACCTTCTTCGTGTAGGCCTGCTTGAGGTCCATGCGGTCGTTCTCGATGGCCATCTTCTCCTTGAGCATCTCCGCGGCTTCCTTGTCCGTAAGCTTCTCGTAGTCCGCGACGTAGCGGTTCACGAGGTCGAGGAAGCGGTCGTTGAGCTTCTTGACCTTGGCCTCGTACTCGTCGTAGATCGGCCAGAACGCGCGGCTCTCGCTGTCGGTGAGCCCGAGGTTCGTGGCATACACGGCGCGGCGGTCGGTCATGACCTGCTGGAGAAGGATCTGCTCGTCGGTCTTCATGCCTTCCTCGGACATGGCCAGCTGCGGCATTGCTGCCAGCATGAGGAGGGCTGCAAAGGGAAGAAAACGCATTGGGGTACCTGCCTGGGTGAAGATGGCGAAAGAGCGGGATTATGGCAGCCGTACCGCAGGGCTCCAAGCCCGTCTAGAATCCGCCCGTGACCGAAAGCTGCAACGATGAGGAAATTGCCCGCCTGGTGGCCCGGCTGGGTGACGGCCTGCTGCGCCAGGTGCACATGCTGGTGACAGCGGAGTCCTGCACCGGCGGCTGGATCGCCAAGGCCTGCACCGACCGGCCCGGCAGTTCCGGCTGGTTCCTGGGCGGGGCCGTCGTCTACAGCAACGACTTGAAGGTCAGGCTGCTCGGCGTCTCGCCGGACACGCTGGACCGTGAAGGGGCCGTCAGCGAGGCAGTGGTGCGGGAGATGGCCCGTGGCGCACTGGAACGCCTCGGTGGGGACCTGAGCGTGGCCGTGAGCGGCATCGCGGGTCCGGATGGCGGCACGGCAGACAAGCCGCTGGGTACCGTCTGGTTCGCCTGGGCTGGACGCGAGGGCCATCGCCTGGATGTGCGGGTGCGTGAGGAGCGCTTCGCCGGGGACCGCGACGCCGTTCGGCGCGCGGCGGTGGCCTGCGCACTCCGGGGTTTGCTGGGGGAGTAGGCGTGGCTGCCGAGCATGGCCAGCAGGCCCCCGGGCCGGTGCACAGGCTGTTCTTTGCGCTCTGGCCCGATGCGGCACTCCAGGCCCGGCTGGTGCAGCGGCTGCCGGCGCTGGCGGCGACGGTCCGCGGACGGCCCCAGCGCCCGGACCAGTGGCACCTGACGCTGGAGTTCCTCGGCGCCGTGCCGGCGGAGCGACTGCCCGCCGTGGAGCAGGCGGCGGCTACCGTCGAGGCGCGGGGCTTCGAGATCTGCTTCGATCACGTCGAATACTGGCGGCGCTCGCAGGTGCTCTGCCTTTCGGCCTCGACCGTCCCGGCGTCGCTGACCGACCTGGTCTCGCGCCTGCGCAGCGCGCTCGTGGTCCGCGGCTTCGAGCCGGAGCGCCGCGAGTTCCGGCCGCATCTGACGTTGGCCCGCAAGGTGTTGCGGGCAGCCCGCAAGCGACCCATCGAGCCGCTCGCCTGGCCGGCCGCCGAGTTCGTGCTGGCGGAGTCGGTGACCGCGCCCGCCGGTTCCCGATACACGGTGCGACGGCGCTGGCCACTGCTCCGCTGATGGCTGGCTGAAACTGGAGGTTTCCAGCAGTTAAGCGTCCTGCGGAGGGTGGGTTGCTGTGTGATAATGCCCACCTTTCCGGAGTCCGATCGACCATCAACCTGGCCCGAAAGGCGCCACGAGGCATCACCATGGAAGAAAACCGCAAGAAGGCGCTGGTCGCGGCGCTCGGCCAGATCGAGAAGCAGTTCGGCAAGGGCTCCGTCATGCGGCTCGGGGACGCCGGCGCCAGCTACGACGTGGAGTCGGTTTCCACGGGCTCGCTGGGGCTCGACATCGCGCTCGGCGTCGGCGGGCTGCCGCGGGGCCGCGTGGTCGAAATCTACGGTCCCGAGTCCTCGGGCAAGACGACGCTGGCGCTGACCGCGGTCGCGGAAGTGCAGAAACGGGGTGGCACGGCGGCCTTCGTGGACGCCGAGCATGCGCTCGATCCGGCCTACGCCGAGAAGCTCGGCGTCAACGTCAACGAGCTGCTGGTTTCGCAGCCGGACACGGGTGAGCAGGCGCTCGAGATCACGGACATGCTGGTGCGCTCGGGCGCGGTGGAGATCGTGGTCGTGGACTCCGTGGCGGCGCTGACGCCCAAGGCCGAGATCGAGGGCGAGATGGGCGAGATGCAGGTCGGCCTGCAGGCCCGGCTGATGTCGCAGGCGCTCCGCAAGCTCACCGGCAACATCAAGCGCTCGAACTCGATCGTCGTGTTCATCAACCAGATCCGCATGAAGATCGGCGTGATGTTCGGCAATCCCGAGACGACCTCCGGCGGCAACGCGTTGAAGTTCTATGCCTCGGTGCGGCTCGACATCCGCCGCATCGGCGCGATCAAGACCGGCGACGAGGTCGTCGGCAACATGACGCGGGTCAAGGTGGTCAAGAACAAGGTCGCACCGCCGTTCCGCGAGGCTGAATTCGAGATCATGTACGGCCAGGGGATCTCCCGCGCCGGCGAGGTCATCGAGCTCGGCGTGCAGCAGGGCCTGATCGAGAAGTCCGGCTCCTGGTACAGCTACAACGGCGAGCGCATCGGCCAGGGCAAGGAGAACGTCCGCAGCTTCCTGCAGCAGAATCCGGACGCGGCGCGCGAGATCGAGGATGCGATCCGCCAGAAGCTGCTTCCGGCGCGCCGCGGCGAGGCGGCCAAGGACGAGGCGGCGAAGGGTGAGGCGGCCGAGGAAGCCTGAGCCGTCGGAGCCTTGCGAGGCCGATGAGCGTGCCGTGCGCACGGCCGCGCTGGCGCTGCTCGCGGGCCGGGACTTCGCGCGACGGGAACTTGGCCGCCGGCTCTGCGGCAGGGGTTATCCCGAGCCGCTGGTCGAGCAGGTGCTCGAGGGCCTGGCCGGCGAGCGCCTGATCGGCGACGATCGATTCGCGGGCCAGTTCGTCACGCAGCGGGCTGCGCGCGGACAGGGACCGCTGCGGATCAGGCAGGAGCTCGCCGAGCGAGGCGTGCCGGCCGAGATCGTCGAGCAGACGCTCGAGGAGGCCGGGGAGGACTGGACCCGGCGCGCGCGTGAAGTGCGCCGAAAGCGCTTCGGCGAGGCGCTGCCAGCCGATTTCCGCGAGCGTGCAAAGCAGGCCCGCTTCCTGCAGTATCGCGGGTTTTCCGGCGAGCAGGCCCGGGCCGCACTCGGACCCGGCGAAGAATTCGACTGATGAGCAAGATGCGCGAACCGACCCGACAGATGAGCACCGCGGAGTTGCGCTCCGCGTTCCTCGAGTTCTTCCGCCAGCACGGCCACACCGTCGTGCCGTCGAGCTCGCTGGTGCCGGTCAACGACCCGACGCTGCTGTTCACCAATGCCGGGATGGTGCAGTTCAAGGACGCGTTCCTCGGCAAGGAGAAGCGCAGCTACGTGCGCGCCGCGAGCAGCCAGCGCTGCGTGCGGGCGGGCGGCAAGCACAACGACCTCGAGAACGTCGGCTACACGGCGCGCCACCACACGTTCTTCGAGATGCTCGGCAACTTCAGCTTCGGCGACTATTTCAAGCGCGAGGCGATCCACTACGCGTGGGACTTCGTAACCGGTACGCTCGGCATCCCGTCCGAGCGGCTGTGGGTCACCGTGTACGAGGAAGACGACGGCGCCGCCGAGATCTGGCTCAAGGAGGTCGGTGTCGATCCCGGTCGCTTCACCCGCATGGGCATGAAGTCGAACTTCTGGGCGATGGGCGACACCGGCCCGTGCGGGCCGTGCACCGAGATCTTCTACGATCACGGCCCCGGCGTGGAGGGCGGCCCGCCCGGCTCGCCGCACGAGGACGGCGACCGCTACGTCGAGATCTGGAACCTCGTGTTCATGCAGTTCGACCGGTCCGCCGACGGCACGATGAAGCCGCTGCCCAAGCCGTCCGTGGACACGGGCATGGGCCTCGAGCGCATCGCCGCGGTGATGCAGGGCGTGCACAGCAACTACGACATCGACCTTTTCCGCAGCCTCATCCGTGCGGCGGCCGAGGCGACCGCTACCGCGGACCTCAAGTCGAGCTCGCTGCGCGTGATCGCCGACCACATCCGGGCCTGCGCTTTCCTGATTGCGGACGGCGTGCTGCCGTCGAACGAGGGGCGCGGCTACGTGCTGCGGCGGATCATCCGGCGCGCGATACGTCACGGCTACAAGCTCGAACAACGCGAGCCTTTCTTCCACAAGCTCGTCGCGCCGCTCGAGCGCGAAATGGGCGCGGCTTACCCAGAGCTGACCGAACGACAGGCGCACGTCGAGCGCGTGCTGGCACAGGAAGAGGAGCGCTTCGCGGAAACGCTGAGCCAGGGCATGGGCCTGCTCGAGGAGGCGATCGCCGGTCTCAGCGGCCAGCGCATTCCAGGCGAAACCGTGTTCAAGCTGTACGACACCTACGGTTTCCCGGTGGATCTCACCAACGACGTCGCGCGCGAGCGAGGGCTCGAGATCGACGAGGCGGGATTCGACGCGGCGATGGACGAGCAACGCGCGAGGGCGCGCGCCGCGAGCAGGTTCGGCGTCGATCTTCGCGCCGGGCTCAGCACCGAGGCGCAGACGACCTTCACCGGCTACGAGTCGGGTCACGGCAGCGGCCGGGTCGTGGAGCTTTTCCGAGGCAAGGAACCGGTCGAAGAGTTGCGCGCCGACGAGGAGGGTGAAGTGGTGCTCGACCGTACGCCCTTCTATGCGGAGAGCGGCGGCCAGGTGGGCGATCAGGGTGTGCTGATGAACGCCGAGACGCGCTTCGCCGTCGCGGATACGCAGAAGCTCGGCAAGGCGCACCTGCACATCGGCCGGCTCGAGCAGGGCATGCTCCGGGTCGGGGACACGCTGCAGGCGCAGGTGGACGAGACCCGGCGGGACGCGATCCGGCTTAACCACTCGGCCACGCACCTGCTGCACGCCGCGCTGCGCAAGGTGCTCGGCACGCACGTCACGCAGAAGGGCTCGCTGGTCGCGCCGGATCGCCTGCGCTTCGACTTCTCGCATTACGCAGCATTGACTGCGGAGGAACTGCAGCAGATCGAGCGCATCGTCAACACGCAGGTCCGCGCAAACGCTGATGCCGAGACTCAGATGATGAAGTTCGACGAGGCGGTCGCCTCCGGCGCAATGGCGCTGTTCGGCGAAAAATACGACGACGACGTGCGCGTGCTCAGGATCGGAGACTTCTCGACGGAACTCTGCGGTGGCACGCACGTCTCCCGGGCGGGCGACATCGGCCTGTTCCGGATCGTCAGCGAAGGTGGCATTGCCGCCGGAGTGCGCCGCATCGAGGCCGTGACCGGGCAGGGCGCGCTCGATTTCGTGGTCCAAACGGACCACATACTCCGCGACGTGGCCGGCGCCGTGCGCGCAACGCGCGACGACGTGAACGAGAAGGTGCAGCAGTTGATCGAGCGCTCGCGGCGCCTGGAGAAGGAGGTCGCGCAGCTCAAGCAGAAGCTGGCGAGCGGCAGCGGGCGCGATCTCGCAGCCGACGCAGTGGACCTCGGCGGCGTGAAAGTACTCGCGACGACGATCGACGGCGCGGACGCAGCGGCGCTCAGGAACGCAGTGGATCAGCTCAAAAACAAGCTGAAAACAGCTGTGATCGTGCTTTCTTCGGTCGGTGACGACGACAAGGTCACGTTGATCGCCGGCGTGACCGGCGACGTTTCCGCCAGGGTGAAAGCCGGCGAGCTGGTCAACTTCGTGGCGCAGCAAATCGGTGGACGCGGCGGCGGCCGGGCGGACCTCGCACAGGCCGGCGGCAACCAGCCGGACAAGCTCCAGGCCGCGCTCGAGAGCGTACGTTCATGGGTCGGTGAGCGGCTCGGTTGATCGACGCCGGGCCGGTGCCGCCGGCCGCGATGCTCACGGTTTGACGAAAATATCTCTACAGCCTTGCTGACATCGTCCCGGGCAAGGAGTATCTTTTCTTTCCAGCGCGAGGCGGTATTCAGAACGCGCGACAGCTGATGCCGAAGGCGACACGGGACCAAGAATAACTACGTTCGCCTCAGAACGCCGCGGAGGAGCCAGGGACCTGGCGCATCTCCCGACTGGCGACTTGAAGAGGCCATGATGGCCAGGAGCGGAATTAGAATATGTTGATTCTTACGCGACGCGTAGGTGAAACGGTCATGATCGGGGACGACGTGACCGTGACTGTGCTGGGTGTCAAGGGCAACCAGGTGCGTATCGGAGTTAATGCGCCTCGCGATGTAGCAGTGCATCGCGAAGAGATCTTCGAGCGCATCAAGCGCGAAGAGGAGGGCGGCGTTGCCCGTCCCGCGCGGTCCGGCAACGGCCAGGACCAGGACGCCTACTAGCCCTCGAACCAGGCAGGCCCGGCCGGGCCTGCGCCCGGCAAATTGCTGAGACCGACCGGATTTTCCGGCTCCCTTTACGCGGCGCCTCCGGACCGTTATCCTTCGCGGCTCTCTGCGAAACGGAGAGATGGCCGAGTGGTCGAAGGCGCTCCCCTGCTAAGGGAGTATGGGCCAAAAGCCCATCGAGGGTTCGAATCCCTCTCTCTCCGCCAGTAGACTTGCCTCGGCGATTGATCGTCGCGGCTGTTCGCTTACAGCGCGCCCGTAGCTCAGTTGGATAGAGTGTCTGGCTACGAACCAGAAGGTCGGGAGTTCGAATCTCTCCGGGCGCGCCACTTCCGCACGAGAGGTGGTGAATATTCCCACTAGTGGTGAATATTCATCCGTCCTGCCCCGGCCTCGACCGGACAATCGGTGTCCGATGAGATGCGAGCCCGCCCGGTGCCGAACGTCCGATTTCGACCCATATGCGACCCACGTTGCACCTGGAAGCGGACGTTCGCTGACCTGCGGTGACGCAGTTATCGAATCGTTCGACGAGCGTGCCCGCCCGGCGGCTGCTCGTCCCGGGACACCGTGGCTCGCCAGCGGGCCGGGCCGACACCTGCCTGCCGACTGAATGCGCGCGTGAAGACACTCGCGTCCGCATACCCAAGTGCCGAAGCGATCTCGCCGGCGGCCATGCGTGTGTGACGCAGCATCTGGCAGGATGCTTCGAAGCGGACCTCGTCACGAATGCGTCGGAAACTCGCACCCTCGGCCTCGAGGCGACGACGGAACGTACGGCTGTGCAGACCGAAATACCGCGCTGCTGATTCCAGCGAGCATGGCGCGGCGGTAACCTCTGCACGCAGGAAGCGACGCAACTGACCGGTCAGGTCATGGGCTCCGACCTCGAGCAGTTGTCGGACGCGATCCTGCATGAGCAGGTGCAGCTGCGGGTCCGCGCTGGGCAGCGGCCGGGCCAGCCAGTAGTCGTCGAACACCAGCAGTGTTGCGTCCGCGTCGAAATGCGGCGTCATCCCGAAATACTTCCGGTAGGGAGTCACGTTCCTCGGTGCGGCGAACGCGAGACGGGCTTCGATCGGCCGCCAGTGCGCACCACACAGACCCCGCAGAACGTTCATCACGATAGCCAGGGCCGCGGCCAGCATCTGGTTCGCATGCGCGGCGTCGGGCGCGGTGATCGCATAGCCGACTGCAGCAAAGCCCTCACCGTGCTCGACGAGCGCAATGCCGCCCGTATCGTGAGCGCGCAGCGTCCGAGCGAGGATGTCCAGCGCTGCGCCAACCGTCGGTGAGCTCTGCATGAGGTAGCCAACCGCCCCGAGCGAGCCCATGCCGGCCCGTTCGCCCACCAGCAGGCCGAAGTGCTCGCAACCCGTGGCCTCGGCACAGTAACCAAGGATCCTGCCGATGGTGTCCGAGGGCAGCGTGTTCTCGGGGTTGTCGAAGTAGCCGCGACTGAGCCCGAACTGCTCATGCAGTTCCGCTACGTCACTTCCCAGATCCTTCATCAGCACGGGAATGGCCATCATCGGGCCGATGCGTAGATACGCACCCTGCGATCCGGCGCCTGCGTTCGGTGCCGGCGCCGGCAGTAAGGTCTGCGTCGACGCGCGCCGGGGCATACGGGGCCTCCACGAATGGGGTGGCCATGAGTATCAATTTATTGTCCACTTGGATCAAGCAAGCAGCCCCACCGATCGGGAGAATCCTCACAGTCACCGGACGCTTCGCACCCGGCCAACCGCACGATCGGACATGAACCAGAACTGGCTGATGAAGTCTCGAACGGCCACTCTCCTCGGAGCGATGGCGCTCATGTGCCTCGTCGCGAATGCAGCGCGAGCGTCCGAGACGGTAACGGTCGACAACTTCGTCCGTGCCGAGACCGACACCACGATGGGGCGCTATGTCGCGCAAGGGGCCTTCGGCAAGTTCCTGCACGTTCTCGGCATGACGCCGATCGACAAGCAGGATGTCATCCGCATGAATCGCGACACGCTGTATTCGTTCGGCGTGTTTGACCTGACGACGCCCGTAACGATCGTCAAGCCAGACCCGGGCAAGCGGTTCCAGTCGATGATGATGATCAGCGAGGATCACTCGATCCTGCCGGTCGAGCATGGCGCGGGCGAGTTCACGCTGACCCGGCAGCAGGTCGGTACGCGTTACGTCATGGTGCTGTTCCGCACCTTCGCCGACCCGGACGATCCTGCCGACATGCAGGCGGCGCACATGCTGCAGGACCGCATCCAGGTCCGGCAGGTTGCCCCAGGCAAGTTCGAGGTGCCGGACTGGGACCTGGCATCCCTGCAAGGGGTTCGTGACGCACTCAACGTCCTGGCGTCGACCAAGTCGGACACGACGGGGATGTTTGGCGAGAAGTCGAGGCTGAACCCGATCGATCACCTGCTCGGCACGGCCTCCGGCTGGGGCGGCAATCCGAAGGAGGCAGCCGTCTATCAGAGCGGTATGCCGAAGCTGAACGACGGCAGGACGCCGCATGTCCTCACGGTGCGCGACGTTCCCGTGGACGGCTTCTGGTCGGTCACCGTCTACAACGCCAAGGGCTACATGGAGCCGAATCCGCAGAACGCCTATTCGGTCAACAACTTCACGGCCGGGCGTAATGCGGATGGCAGCGTCACGATCCACTTCGGCGGAGATCCCGACAACGTGAACTACCTACCGATCGTCCCAGGCTGGAGCTACGTCGCGCGGATGTACCAGCCGCGAAAGGCGGTCGTCGACGGGACGTGGAAGTTTCCGGAGGCGCAGCCCGCGAAGTGAAGGCGCAGCTCGTGTGCCAGGCCGAAGACGCAGGACTGAGGTCCGGCTCGTTGCGTTGAAAGTATGCCGTTGAATCGCGCCCCTCGTGCAGACAACAGAGTGAGGAATCCAGTGAAGTCCATGAACACAATGAAAGTTGCGGCGCTAATGGCCAGCGCTGTGCTGTTGGCGACCCCCGCGCTGCTGGCCTCCGCCGGGGAGGCAGCCGCTACGGAACCCGCCGTGCTGCACGACGGGGACAAAGCCAAGACCATGCGGTTCGACAACATGCACCAGGTGCGGTTCATCGAGCTGTTTTTCGCTGTTTGGGATCCGAAGACCGGGAAGCTGGTCGCCCCCTGCTTCAATACCATGTACTCGAGCAGGGCCATTCCCGCGTCAAGAGACACCTCTCCGCAGGCGTTGGTTGAAGGTCTCGACCTGGAAAAGATCGCGAAGGAATACGGCGTCGCCAAGGTGATGCTGAACGGTCCCAAGATCTGGATGCCGGACTGGGTTGAAGTCGCTGTCGGCAATGAAAGGAACTTCAACGGGATGCCCGCCGGCTGGGTCGCCCAGCTCAACCTGCCCGAATCCGGCAACATCGAGGGACAGCCCTACGAGCCCATGCAGATCGCGCGGACCAGCAAGTGGGGATGGGCCAAGGGCACCAAGGTGGCGCTCCTGGACGATGCGGCGGGCAACACCTGGATCCTGAAGGGATTCGAGCTGGGGCTGCGTCCGACACAGACTTGGGAGGAATTCCTCGCCAAGGGAGCAGCCAACTACAAGAATCTTCCCCCGGGGTGGAAGTTCCGGGTCAAGACGCTGGAGCAGGATGTGATTGAAATTCCGGATAACAACCTGGCCACGATCATGACGGACGAGCTCTTTCACGTGTGGGACAAGACTGGGTCGGGCATGACCAACTACAAGCCGTAACGCGCCTCGACTGCGTCGTCGATTCGCGTCTCGCGCGAGGAATATTCGCGGGGGCCAGCTGACGGCACCTGCGGCACGCGCCTTCGGCAGCAACACCGAACGACGCGAGCCATCGGCACCCTCATGCGTTCGCGATCGGTACCAGAGCATGGCCAGTCAATTCAGATCGGCGTCCTTGTAATACTTGGTTCCCTTGGCTGTGAGTTCCAGTGCTAGGCCGTCATCCGTGAGTTGGTAGATCCAGACCCCCGGCGTCACGGACACGGCGCCGGAAACCACGTTAGCGCCTTGGCCCGCAACCTTCGCGGAGGCCGTCGTTTGCGCGCCAAGCTCCCATCCGGAATTGGTGAAGCGATCCAGGTCCGACTTCTTCTCGAACACCCACACCAGCCGGAACTTTTTAGCGCCGAAGCCAAGGCCCGCCTGGATCTCGGCCATCTTCATGAATGTTTCCTTCTTCGTCTTGTTGTCGACTGCAATGCCAGTCCCGCTGCCGCCCCCGGCGACCAGGATCTTCATGCCGAAATTGCTGAAGACGGCGTAGCCGGCAGCCTTTTCGACTTGACGTCTGGCGTCGGGCTGGACCCGGAAGAGCTCCTTGAGCGTCTGGTCCCGCATCTTGCGGATTTCGGCGCGCTGCTCATCCGGTGTGCCTTTCTTCGAGAAGATCCCCGATTCGGCGGTGCCGTGAAGCACGAGGCCGCCAAGTAGAATTGCTGCAACAACGATCACGTCGCGCCTGGTCATGGTTGGCTCCTACTTGACGGTGTAACCCTTCGGTTCGAGACACGCCGCAAAGCCTTTCCTGAACAGATCGAGTTGCTGCTGATTCGCGGCCTGCGCCTGCTGCGTCGCCTGCTGCTGTTGCTGCGTCGCCTGTTGTGCAGCCTGCTGCTGGTTCTTGCGGCTTTGCCGCCCGCCCGCGATGACCCCCGCGGTGGCGCCGATCGCCGCACCCTTGCCGGCGTCATCGTCTGCCACCTCGCCGATGACGGCGCCTGCGGCTGCACCGCGCGCGGCACCTCTCACGCGGGAACCATCGGCGGCTGGAGTCTTCGTGGTGGCCTGCGGCGATGCTGGGGCCGCTGCAGGTGGTGGCGCCATGGGATCAACGCCGGTCTGCCCCTTGGACCAGGCGTAGCACTCCCCTTCGTCTTGGGCTTGCTGTTGCGGCGTCTGCCCCTTCGCGGGAAATACCACCATGCCCAGCGAGGTGGAAAGGGGCTTCGAAGCAGGGGCCGGCGTCGCGGGCGCCTGCGCCAGGGCCTGCGCGCCGACCGCCAGGAGCGCAGTCGCGACGATGACTCTCCCGATGCCTTTCATTGCGTCACCTCGACCGTCACCTTCTTGATGTGGCCGCTGAACCTGGACCTGGCCTCCGAGCCGATCGACTCGACGACCGGGGTGCCGAGGTCAATCCCCACGTCCGCCGTCTCGTCCGCGGAAAACATGCCGGCCTGCGTCTTGTCGATGCGGCCCTCGCCCACTTTCTCGCCGTTGATGAATAGTGTGCCGACGCCGCCCTTGCCCGGCCCGCCGCCGTCGTAGGCGAATGCGAACTTCACGGTCGCCTTGCCGGGCGTCAGCGGCTGGCTCCCCACGATGCTGGTCTGCTGCAGTCCCAGGAAGTTGTAGTCGTAGGCCGGTACGCCGTCCTTGACGTACAACGACCAGCCGCCGAAGCGGCCGCCCTGCGCCAGGATGGTGCCGCTGGTCATCCCCTGCGGTACTTTCAGTTCCGCCGTGATGGTCTTGGAGCGGTTCTTCACGTTGACGAACACGCCCTCCATCATTCCGGTCATGCCGTCGGCCAGCGTCATCGATGTGCGGCCACCCATCAGGTCGGGCCGGCCCACCGAGGCAGCGTCGAGCCGCTCGAAGACGCGGTCGTCCATCGGCAGCACGTGATACCTCTCGGCCTGCTGCAGGAAAGCCGCCTTGAGCTCCGCCAGTTTCTGCGGATTCGTCGCGGCCAGGTCGTTCGCCAGGCTGAAGTCGGACCGCGTGTCGTACAGTTGCCATGCCGAGTCGTCCTGCAGGGTTCGGCGCGGCTTCGCTTCCCACGGTGCCCTGTGGATCGTGCGGGCGAACCAGCCGTCCAGATAGATGGCGCGGTTACCGGCGATCTCGAAATACTGCGTCGTGCGGCGCTCCGGTGCACGGGCATCCTCAAACGAATACACTAGGCTCGTGCCTTCCATGGGGATCTGCGGCGTGCCGTTGACCACGTTCGGTTCCGGCAGGCCGATGGCCTCTAGTATGGTCGGAGCCACGTCGATCACGTGGCTGAACTGCGGGCGCAGACCGTTCTTCGCCTTGATGCCCTTTGGCCAGGAGACGACCATGGCATTGCGCGTGCCGCCGAAGTCCGAGGGCACCTGCTTCATCCAGCCGAAGGGCGCATTGAATCCGACGGCCCAGCCTGACGCCATGTGCGGATAAGTCTCGGGTCCGCCCCACTGGTCGATCTTCTGCAGCATGTCCGCAACGGTCTCCTGCACGCCGTTGAAGTAGGTGTACTCGTTGAACATGCCGTTCTGTCCGCCTTCGCCGCTGGTGCCGTTGTCGCCAGCGATGTAGACGACGAGCGTGTTGTCGGCCTGGCCGACCTCCGCGAACGCTTCGAGCATGCGGCCGATCTCGTGGTCGGTGTATTCCACGTACGCCGCGAACACCTCGGCCTGGCGCGTGAACAGGCGCTTCTCGTCGGCCGAAAGAGTGTCCCAGTCCCGGATCCCGGGTGGCTTCGGCGCGAGCCGGGTGCCCTTCGGCACGACGCCCATCTTGATCTGCCGCGCGAGGGTCTCCTCGCGAATCCTGTCCCAGCCCTGGTCGAACTTGCCCTTCCAACGGGCGATCCACTCCTTCGGCACATGGTGGGGCGCATGGGTCGCGCCAGGAGCGAAATAGACGAACGACGGCTTCTGTGGAGCGAGCGCCTTCTGGTACTTGATCCACGCCACGGCGTGGTCGGTCATGTCGGTCATGAAGTGGTAATTGGGATCGTGGGGCAATTCGACGACAGCCGTGCCGTCGTACAGGAACGGGGCCCACTGGTTCGTCTCTCCGCCCAGGAACCCGTAGAACTTGTCGAAGCCCTGGCGGGTCGGCCAGCGATCGAATGGACCTGCGACGCTGGCTTCCCAAGCCGCCGTCTCATGCCACTTGCCGAACGCCGCCGTGGAATAGCCGTTGAGCCTCAGCGTCTCGGCCAGCGGCGCGGCTGCGTCCGGGATCTGGCCGGTGGCGCCCGGGAAGCCAGTGGCCATCTCGGTGATAAAGGCCATGTTCACCGTGTGGTGATTGCGACCAGACTTCAATGCCGCACGGGTCGGCGAGCACAACGCCGTGGTGTGGAAGTTATTGTAACGGAGGCCACCCTGCGCAAGCCGGTCGAGCGTCGGCATCGAGACCGGGCCGCCGAACGACGTCGGCACGCCGAAACCCAGATCGTCGATCAGGACGATGACCACATTGGGTGCGCCTTCCGGCGCCTTGACCTCGAATCGCGACGGCGGCTTGACGTTGCGCGCGTCGATTTCCTTGTAGGTGGGTCGCGCCGGCTCCTGGATGGGCAGGACCGTCCGATCGAGCTGCGCACGCTCTGCCGCAAGCGCCTGCGCGGCGACCAATCCCCATGCACAGCCAGCAATCGCCATGCCAAGAAGTGACCTGGACATCTCTGGTTTCCCTCCTGTTGAACCTTCGCACGTTACTCGCTTCGATCCGCCATGACTTCACATTTCCGGCGGCTGCGGCTAGTTTGCCGGGATGACGTCACCCAGGAACGGCCCTGCGCCGGTACGCGCGGCCGCGCGCCGCGTGCTGCTGACAGCCTCGGACTTGTCCGTTGCGTCATTGCAGGCCATTCCGCCCCTGCTCCGGGAACTGAGGGTGGAACCAGCGTCCGTGTTTGATCGTGTCGGAATCGACATGGACGCGTTCACCGACGCCAGAAGACGCCTGCCGTTCGGGCAGGCGGGTCAACTCTTCGACGAATGTGCGGCCGCCACCGGGTGCCCTCACTTCGGCCTGCTCGTCGGCATCCGATCCGGTTCCGCTGCGGCCGGTATCGCCGGTGATCTGGTCGGGCACGCGGAGTCGGTGCGTGCGGCGCTGCGCCTGTTCATCGCGCACGTGCACCTGCACGACCGCGGCGGCGTTGCGGCGCTCATTCCACGGGGAACTGCCGAGACCGAATTTGCGTACGTCATCCACCATCCAAACACGCCCGGCACTGCGCAGATACTGGACGCCAGCATCGCCATCGCCTGTTCCGTCATGAGGCGCTTGTGCGGCTCGAAGTGGACGCCATCCGCCGTCACTCTGGCGCATGTCCGACCGCGCGCGGCGGGACCGTACCGCTCGTTTTTTCGCGCACCGATCGGATTCGATGCCCCACGCTCGGCCTTGGTATTTCCTGCACGCTATCTGGACCAGCCCATTGCGGGCGCCGACCCAAACGTGAAAGCCCGGCTGTTGGCGCTTGCCGCCGAGCTCGACGCGAACCGGCCGGACTCTTTCACGGAGCAGACGGTCCGGGCCCTGAGCCGAATGATCATCGCGATGCCGCCTTCGAGCGACAAGGTCGCCGAAGTGCTGGGAATCAAGTCGCGCAGGCTACGAGAACGACTCGAGGTCGAGGGCAGCAGCGTCAAGGAACTGCTGGAGGGTGTACGTTGCGAGCTGGCGCGACAGTTGCTCGAGGAGTCTCGAATGCCGATTGGAGAAATCTCCGCAACGCTGCATTACTCCAGGCCGGGTGCTTTCTCTCGGGCCTTCAAGGGCTGGACCGGCAGAACTCCGCGGCAGTGGAGATCGACTGCCCGCCAGAGTAGTGAAGTGGCGAAGGCCGGCGACCGTCCGCATTAGGGCATTCGGCTGGGCGACGGCTGTTGGCCGAAAGCGGCGGTATGCCAGGTGGGGTAGGGCACTGGGGTTAGATTGCGGCTAACGGTGACTGGGTGTGCCCTAACTGTGCGTTGGGCCGGCAGGTACTGACAATGGCAAGCGCCGCAAGTGATTGAATACTGAAGAACCGTACTACAACGTTTCGGCCTACGAACCAGAAGGTCGGGAGTTCGAATCTCTCCGGGCGCGCAAGTTGCATCAAAGGCTTACGTTAGCGCGTAGGCCTTCATGCTTTCCGGCTCAGCGAAATCGCCGCGTCACCGTCCGTGGCGACAGGACCGCCGAAGACGCTCACCTCGACGGTGTGCTCTCGCCGGTCATCGACGAGCGGCGCGGCACCGTCAGGACGTACCGTGCCATCGACCACGACGGTTACCCCACTCGTCCTGTTCTCATCCGTTGCCGGCACCTGCGTGACGACGATGTGGTACGGCGTGTCGCGGTAGCGGTAATGAATCCTGAAGGACGGCCAGTGCGCCGGCAGGCAGGGATTGAAACGCAGCTTGTCGACGTCGAGCCGCAGTCCAAGCAGGGACTCCAGGACAAGGCGGTACATCCAGCCCGCCGAGCCCGTATACCATGTCCAGCCGCCGCGCCCGATGTGCTCCGACGCAGCGTAGACGTCCGCGGCGACGACATACGGCTCGACCTTGTATCTCTGGGCGTCGCCGCTCGACAGCGCGCGGTTCGCAGGGTTGATCATCGTGAACAGTTCCCAGGCGCGCCGGTTGTCGCCCAGCGCAGCGAACGCCATCGATGCCCAGATTGCAGCATGGGTGTATTGGCCGCCGTTCTCGCGCACACCGGGCACATAGCCACGGATGTAGCCGGGATCGAGCTCCGAATTGTCGAAGGCCGGGTCTAGCAGCTGGACGAGCCCTTCGGAGCGCCTGACGAGTTGTTCGTCCACGGCGTCCATCGCCTGGCGTGATCGCGCGACGTCGCCTGCGCCGGACAGCACCGACCAGCTCTGCGCGATGGAATCTATCCGGCACTCGGGGCTCGTCGCGGAGCCGAGCGGCGTCCCGTCGTCGAAGTAAGCGCGGCGGTACCACCCGCCATCCCACCCGTGCAGCTCAATGCTCGCGCGCAGTCGCTGGCCGACGGCATCGCACTCCTCTGCGAAGGCCGCGTCGCCGCGATTGCGTGCGAGCCTTGCGAACTGGCGCAGGACCTCGCACAGGAAGAAGGCCAGCCAGACGCTTTCACCCTTGCCGTGGATGCCGACCATGTTCATGCCGTCGTTCCAGTCCCCGGAGCCGATCAGCGGCAGGCCATGCTCGCCGAACCTGAATCCATGACGAACGGCGCGCACGCAATGCTCGTAGATCGAGGCGGATTCGCCTGAACGGCCGGGCAGATCGTAGTAGGACTCGTCCTCCGGGTTGACAGCGCGGCCTTCAAGAAACGGAGTCATTTCATCAAGGACCCCGGTGTCCCCGGTCGCGAACACGTAGCGACACGTCGCGAGCGGCAGCCAGAGATAATCGTCCGAGCAGCGCGTGCGTACGCCGCGACCCATTGGCGGATGCCACCAATGCTGGACGTCACCCTCAACGAACTGCCGGCTCGCGCATGCCAGAAGGTGCGCGCGCACCAGCCGCGGCTCGGTATGGATCAGCGCCATGACGTCCTGCAGCTGATCGCGGAAGCCGAACGCGCCGCCGGACTGGTAATACCCGCTGCGCGCCCACAATCGGCAGGCGAGGGTCTGGTAGACGAGCCAGCCGTTGGCCATGACGTTGACCGATTCGTCAGGCGTTTCGACCTGCACTGCGCCGAGCGTCCGCTTCCAGTACTCCCACACGGATTCGAGCGAGCGTCGCACCGCCGCGGACCCGCGGGACCCGTTCACCAGTGCGCGGGCATCGTCGATGCCCCGGCCGACGCCCATGCGAAAGACCAGCTGTCGCTCCTGTCCCGGGGCAAGTTCGAAGCCGACCTGGATCGCGGCGCAGGGATCGAGCGCGGCACCGACTCTGCCGGACAGTCGTGTGCGTGCCATCGCTGCAGGCTGCTGCAGCGACCCATTGCGGCCAAGGAACTCGGCACGGTCGCCGGTCAGGCTGCGGCTCGCCTCATCTACGTCGAAAAACGCGATTCGATCCGGAAACTCGGAGTTGAACGGATTGCGCGCGAAAAGCGCTCCGGTCGTCGGGTCGACTTCGGTCGTCACGTGCATCGCCGACTTCGCGCGCAGGTCGCCCAGGACCCATTCCACGTATCCGGTCGCGGATAGCCGGCGCGCCCGGGTCGAGTCGTTGCGAACCTTGAGCACCGAGAACTTGACCGCGACGTCCAGGGCGACGTGGACTGTCATCTCGGAGTGGATCCCGGCGGTGTCCTGCTCGAAGACGCTGTAGCCGAAGCCATGCCGACTGACATAAGTGCCCTCGCCGGGAGCCGGCAGAGGCGACGGCGACCAGAAGCGTCCGGTCTCCTCGTCGCGCAGGTAAAACGCCTCCCCGCTGACATCCGTGACGGGATCGTTGTGCCACGGACTCAGGCGGAACTCATGGGCGTTTTCGCTCCACGTGTATCCGACGCCATTCTCGGAGATTACCGTTCCAAAGTCCGCGTTCGCGAGCACGTTGACCCAGGGGGCCGGCGTCGTTTGCCCGGGCGCCAGCGTGATGACGTATTCACGCCCGTCACGCGTGAATCCGCCGACGTCGTTCGTGAGGACCAGGTCGGCACGGGGGCCGATCATGGCCACGGGTGCCGGGGAGGCGCGCGTGGCAACACCCTGCAGGGCCGGTATCTTCACTTCCGGGGGACGCTGACGCTTGAGTTGCTCCGAGAGGCTACCGCGGCCATCGACGATGATGAGGCGCGCAACGGACTGCAGCAGCAGCCGGTCTTCCAGCGAAATCTGGTCGGCGGGCCGCACGAAAATGCCGCCTGGACGGTCGATCACGTTGGTTTCAACGCCATTCGCGATAAGGCCCATGATTTCATCGTGGAGCTGCTGGCGGTAGCCGGACCGGTCCTCGGTCCAGATGACGAGGTCAACGACGAGGCCTTTCATGCGCCAGTAGGATCGGGCCTGAAGCAGCTGCCGGACGAGGCCAATGTTGGCCAGGTCCGCGATCTGCAACAGCAGGATCGGCAGGTCGCCGGAAATCGCATAGCCCCACAATCCGGACTGACCGCGGCGGTTCCTCATTATGACGCTGGCGTCCGCGCGCATCGACGCATTGGCAAAGATCATCGAACCGGCCAGGCGTTCGTACTCCTGTGCCTCGGCCTCCGAAATGCCGGACTGCTGCAGCACTACCTGGTTGTGCGTCCACGCAAGGTCGAAAACCCGGTTGGCGAGGTGCCGATCCTGGTAGCGATCGATAAGGTGCTCCGCCGTGTCGCGCGAAGCCGTCGCCCCTGTGACAAGGTCGATCGTGGCCGTCTGGTCGGGATCGAGGATGACCACCTGGCGCAGGGCGACGATCGGGTCCAGCACCGGCCCCTGGCTGCCGGTGAGCGGGTCGACCACAACGAGTGCGCGCGGACTGGCAAGGGAGCGGCCGCGGCCGATGAACTGCGCACGATCGGTCTCGAAGGACATGTCGCCGGTGTCCACGCTCGACACCGACATCAGATGAAACATCCAGTCCGGCCGTTCGCCCTGCGCGCGGGACCTGCGCGTGCACAGCACGGCTTTCTTGGCCCGCAGGATCTCGGTCTGGACGAACAGCTTGCTGAACGCGGGGTGCAGCGCATCCGCCGCCGGCGGTGCCAGGGCGACTTCGACGTAACTGGTGATTTCGAGCGTCCGGCGCTGGCCGGACCTGTTTATGAGTCGGACGCGGCGCAGCTCGATGTCGTGCTCGGGCGAGACCACGATCTCCGTCCGGGTCTCGATCAGCGAATCCTCGACGCGGTCCCGGCGATGAAATTCGGCACGTCCCTCGGTGAATATCGCTTCGTAGCTCTCGGGCTTCTTCTGTGTCGGTTGCGAGGCATTCGACCAGAACACACCAGTGGCGGTGTCGCGGATGTAGCAGAAGCTGCCCGAGTGGTCGCGGGTCGCATCTTCCTGCCAGCGGGTGATCGCCAGGTCCTTCCAGCGGCTGTATCCGCTGCCAGCCGCAGTGACGAGCACGTGGTACCGGCCGTTCGACAACAGCTGCACTTCGGGCGCCGGCGTGTCCGGGCGGCTGATGACCCGAATCGGCAGCGCTGCGGTCTCCGCCGCCGCGTGTGCCAGCGGCAGCGCTGCAGGGTGCGCGAGGAACGCCGCGGATCTCGGGATCCGCTCGTGCAGGAGCATCATCGTGGCCTGGAACTGGGGGTCCGACGCAAATCGCTTCTGCAGCGGGTGGTCGAGCAGCAGGTCCGCGAAGGACAGCAGGCTCATACCCTGATGGTGGGCCATGTATGACCGGACGATCGCCCTGGTCTGGCCGCGCGGTATCCGCGATGGCGTGTAGTCCACAGCCTCGTGCATGCCGTATTGCTCGAGTACTCCCTCCGTGGCGAGCCGTTGCAGGTTCTCGCATGCGGCTTCGGGCTCGATCATCAGCGCAAGCGCCGATGCGTACGGGGCGATGACCAGGTCGTCCACCAGCCCACGCTGCAATCCCAGGCCTGGCACGCCGAAAGCGCGGTACTGGTAATTGCGGTGCGCGTCGACCATGTTGTAGCCGGATTCGGACATGCCCCAGGGAATGCCGCACTGGCGGCCGTACTCGATCTGGCGCCGCACTGCCGACCGACTGGTCTGGCCGAGCAGGGTATCCGGAAAGTCGGGCATGACGAGCAGCGGCATCAGGTACTCGAACATCGAGCCGCTCCAGGAGACGAGTACCGGGTTCCCGCCGGCGAGCGTAAGCGACCGTCCCAGCGCGAACCAGTTCTCCTGCGGCAGCTGCCCCTGCGCGATGGCCACGAAACTGCTGAGCCTCGCCTCCGACGCGAGCAGGTCGTAATGGCTCGCGTCGCGACGCCGTTCGGTCACGTTGTATCCAATCGTCAGCAAGCGACGAGGCGCGTCGTACAGGAAGTCGAAGTCCGGAATCGCGAACTCGTTGGCCTGCCGGGCCAGGTCCTCGATGCTGCTGATTCGCTGCCGCGCGAGCGCGCTACCCGCGGCAATGGAACCCCGAAGCGCGAGCAGCCACGCGCGCCTCGTATCGTCGCGCTCCGCGGCGAGCGCCTGCGCGATGACCGGCTGCACCTGTACCTCGAGTCCTGCGATTTCGCGCAGGGTCGGTAGCCGTGCGTTCGGCATCAGCCCCTCTAATCCTGACGGGGGGGCGGTCAACGATGTCCACGGCGCGAGCAGCGCGACCTCGTCCCGGGCGGCCCGACACTGGTCGAGCAGTGCGCGGGCCCAGTCCTGTTGCGAGTCGGTGTCGGCCGCCGCGGCGACCGCTGCAGCACCGCTCGACGCAGCCTTGTCTGCCAGTTTGGCCAGCCGGTCCAGGCGTCGCCGCGCGTCGCCCAGCGTGGTGACTCCTGCTGCGATTGCCGCATCGAGTTCACGGCACAGCTCCGTATGCGGCGCCGCCATGTCACCGGCCCGAGATTCACTCGCGACGCCCAGCGTGTCGGCCAGGCCGTCAAACACCCGTCGCGACAGGATCGGCTGGTCGGCCAGGGCCAGCAGTCCGACCCGCAGTGTCAGCAGGTGAGCCGCGAAATTTCCGCTATCGACCGTCGAGATGTAAATCGGCAGCAGCGGCTTGAGATTCTGCGTGTCGTACCAGTTGTAGAAGTGACCCCGGTACCGTTCGAGGGACGCCATGCTACGAAGCGCCCTGGCGGTGCGGTCGAGAAGTCGTCCGCTCGAAAGGTAGCCGAAGTCATGGGCGACCAGGTTCGCGAGCAATGCCAGCCCCAGGTTGGTCGGCGACGTGCGATGCGCCACGGTCGGGCCCGGATGCGTCTGCACATTGTCCGGCGGGAGCCAGTTGTCCTCGGGTCCGACGAACGTATCGAAAAACGCCCAGGTCCGCCGCGCGAGTGAGCGGAGAAAGACTTCCTGCTCGTCCGTCAGTCGGGGCCGTGGCTGTATCAGCGGCCGGCTCAACCACCAGGTCACTGCGGGTGCGGCCAGCCACAGCAGCAGGATCGGCGCCGCCAGGATGAGCGCCGACGGCCGCATCAGGGCCAGGCACGTGGCGGTTGCGAACGCGATCACCGGTGTCGCCCACATCGACCGGAGTGATCCGGGCAAGCCCGCTTCGCCGTCGTTGGCCGGATCCCCCGACGGGCTCCATTCGAGCCGCCGCCGGCGCGACACCAGCATTCGCCAGCTCGTGCGCAGCGCAGCATCGGCGCCGGCGAAGGCTTCGTGCGGCAGGCAGGCCAGCGCAAGACCCGCCTGCGTCAACTGTGTGGCGGCCGACCGCGCGGTCCCAGCCAGGTGCTGGCGCACTGTCGCGTCCTGTGGCTTGCGCAGAAATGGCAGCATCGATTGCAGTAGCGACGGGACCAGGACGATGGCGACGGCGACCAGAGTCCAGGCCAGCGCGGATGGCAGCACGATCCAGGCGACCAGCAGCATAAGCAGCAGCGCTATCGGAACCAGGCTGCGCCGCAGGTTGTCGGCAATTTTCCACAGCGACAGGGCGGACAGCGGATTGCGGTACCGCTGCCCCCCGGCGCCTGGCACCCACGGCAGCAGCCAGCTTGCGATCTGCCAGTCGCCTCGCATCCATCGGTGCCGACGGGCGGCGTCCGCCGCATACGTCGACGGGTAGTCCTCAAAGAGCTCGACGTCACTCAGCAGCCCCGAGCGCGCGTAACAGCCTTCCAGCAGATCGTGGCTCAGTATCCGGCTGTCGGGAAACCTGCCGCCCATCGACTGCTCGAAAGCGTCCACATCGTAGATGCCCTTGCCGATGAACGAGCCTTCGTCGAACAGGTCCTGGTAGACATCCGACACCGTCCTTGTATACGGATCGATACCCGCCTCGCCGCTGTGCATGCGCGCGTACCTGGAACGGTTCGTTCCAGGCAGGCTCGGGCTGACCCGCGGTTGCAGGATCCCATAGCCGCCGCGCACGCGCCCGAGCCTGTCGTCGAAACAAGGCCGGTTGAGCGCATGGGCCATGGTGCCAACCATCTGTCGCGCGGCATCTCGCGGCAGCTGAGTGTCGGTGTCGAGCGTAATCACGTAGCGGGTGCCTGCAAGCACGTCCAGGTTGCCGACGACCAGCGAGAAACGCTCGGAGGCGCTCGCGCGACTCGATTCTCGAAGCAGCCAGTTGAGATCGGCGAGCTTGCCGCGCTTGCGCTCGAACCCCATCCAGGCCCGCTCGCCCGGATTCCATCGCCGAGGGCGATGAAAGAGAAAGAATGCATCGCCTCCATAAAGCGTATTCAGCGCCTCGATCCGCCTGGAAGCGTGATCGAGCAGCGCACCGTCCGCAGGCATCGACTCCGTGGCCGCGTCCCGGAAGTCCGTCAAAAGGCCGAAGCGCAGGTTCTCGTCGCGGTTGGCGAGAAACCGGACCTCGAGCATCTCGACGAGGTCGTCGATGTTGCCGATGCTGTTGATCATCGTTGGGATGACTGCCAGCGTACTCGACGATGCGGGGATGCCGTCCGAGAAGTCCATGCGAGGTATCGCGCTCGGTTTTACCAGCATGGTCGCGAGCCAGTTGACCAGTGCGACCGCGAGCTGGCTCGTCGCAAGCACCGCGATGGCGGTGACGAGTGCAAGCCGCCATCCTGCGAGGCCGTCGGCCTGCGCGGTCGAAAACAAATAGCCACTGATCGCCGCGGTGATTACAGCGATGGTTCCGAGATACGCGAATAGCGGAAAGCGACGTACCGCGGTGCGCACAACTTCGTTCGCAGGGCGACGGAACCGCGCGGCTCGCTCCAGTTCGCCCAGGCCCCGATCGACCAGGTAATAGCCTACGTGCGCGCGCCGCGAGCGCTCGTCGTCGTCTGCATCAGTGCGGACCGCCGCGTCGCGGGCAAGGCCGAGCGCGCCTTCTGCAACCTGTCGTTCCGTCTGGTCGCTGCGCCGGGCGATCCGCTCGATCACCAGGCGGTAGCTGTTGCGGGTTGCGAAGTCCATCCCCGCGTACGCGGCGGCCGGGTCCTCGCACAGCACCCGCTCAACGACGCTCAGGGACTCGACGAAGCTGCGCCAGTCCATGGATGCGAGGAAGCGCAGGCTGTCGATAGAGTTTCCGATGGTGACCTGGTCGGCAGACTTGATCTGGTTGCCCGCCTGCACCAGTTGCTCGGTCGTCAGGCCATCCTCGGCCAGTCGCTGCTCGATCCAGGTCAATGCAAGGGCCAGCGCCCCGCTCTGGCGCTGCAGGCCGCGCACGAACTCGGACACAAACGGCGCGGACATCGGCGGATTCGAACGTGCCATGTCCGCGATTACCAAGATCAGGCTTTTCGGATCCGTATTGACGGCCGTGATCATCCTGCCCGACCAGCCATCCGCGAGATCGCGGTCGACGCGTGCAGCCGCAACACGCAACGCGACCCGGCGGACATTCTCGATCAGGGCGAGTCGCAGCATGATCGGGATCGCCCAGAGCTCCCCGAGGTTCAGCGTGGTGCCGCTTTCGTATGCGGCCAGGAATCGCCTCAGGCCATGCAGGCCGATTCGGCCATCCCCATGCGCGACCGTCTCGAGCGCGATGTCATAGACGCGCGGGAAGCCAGCCGAAGGCCCATGTGCGAGGCGCGGGAGTTGCCGACTGTAGTTCCTCGGCAAGTGCCGCTTTGCGGCGCGGATCTGCTCCTCGATCAGGTAGAAATTGTCGAGCAGCCATTCGCCGGCGGGCGACACGCGGCGGTCGGTCGTGACCGCCTCGGTCAGCTGGTCGAATACCCCGTGCAGGACTTCTTCGTTGTCGGCCAGCCGCGGCAGCAGCTGGTCTGGCGCCCGCCCACGCGCAAGGGTGTGCGATCCAGCGAGATACCGACCGTGTTGCTCCATCTGGTCGTCGCTGAAGAGCTCCGATCGCAGGGGCGGTTCCGGAGGTGAGACATCGAACGCCAGGCGCCGCCGCCCCAGCCGATCCGTCACGCGTCGGGTGCGAGCGAAGAGACTGCCACCTGCAAACATCAATGTGGAAACTCCTGGAGCCCGATGGCGGGCAGCGCCGGTCAACCGTGGGTCCGGTCAAGGGCGCTCGTGCACTTCTGGCGTGAGAACGGCCGGCGGTGACACTGCCGCGTGCCGAGGAAGGCCTAGTATGCGGCGTCCAGAGGTCTTCCGTGCGACGACGAGTGGTAATGCAGGGCAGAATCCGCGTTCGGCGAGTACTGACGAGTCCCGGTGGGAGTTGAGTGGAGGGCGGGCCATCTAACTTGTTGATTCAAAACAACCCGCAAACCAATAGGTGCTCCTACGAACCAGAAGGTCGGGAGTTCGAATCTCTCCGGGCGCGCCAAATACTTAGAGCCCTCGGGCTCGGGCTCGGGCTCGAGCTCGCCCGCCATCTTGCCGAGGAGGGCGCGCGCCTTGCCCTGATCGCACGGGACCGGGGCAGGCTCGAGCGGGCCGCGGAGGCGCTTCGTGCGGTCCCCGGCGCTCCAATGGTACGAATCGAGTCGGTTGATGTCCGGTACGAAGCCGCGGTCCAAGCCTGCATGCAACGCATCGCGGACGCCGACGGCCGCATCGACATGCTCATCAACAGCACGGGCATCCTGCGCGAGGACCGCATTGAGAGTTTGCCGCTGAAAGATTTCCGTGATGTTATGGAAATCAATTTCTTTGGCCTGCTGATCGCAACGCGAACCGCGTTGCCGTAACTGGAGCCGAGCCATGGCCGGCTCGCCAACATCGCGTCGGTGGCGGGCCTGACCGGTGTCTTCGGCTACTGCGTTGCGCCATTTCCCGACGCTCACACGCGCCCTTGGTGACCGCACGATCAGGCGCGTTCGGCGAGGGAGCTGAACCGGCATCAGCCGGAGCGGTCGGCTCGCGTTCGGCGTCGGCCCTGGCGATAAATCGTCGGTGTCGTCGATGTCCAGCGGCGGAATGCCTGGTTGAAACAACTCTGGCTCGAGTAGCCGAGCGCCATGGCGGCCTGCAGGAATGGCAACCCGTGGCGTTCGACGAGTTCCATGGCGCGCTCCCGGCGCACCGTGTCCAGCAGGTCTGCGAATGTCACGCCGCGCTCCTGCAGCCGGCGTTGCAGCGTACGGGGATGCAGGTGCAGGCACTTCGCAACCGCGTCCCGCGAGCAACGCCCGGTGGCCAACAGCCCACCGATGTACTGACGTGTTGACTCGACGACATCGACCTCGATCTGCGCCCGCGTCCGTTCCAGGTAGGCATTGACGATCGGCGCGTAGGTCGGGTCACGCACGGCGGTGCGCAGTTCCATCCACCTGCCATCGAAACACAGGGCATTCATTTCGGCGCCGTACTGGATCGGACAGCCGAAGTGGTGGCGTGCCATGCGATTGGTTTGAGGTGCGTGATGCTGGAAGGTGACACGCGCGAATCGGGGACGCGCCTCGCCGATCAACATCGCCACGGAATTGCCCATCGACGCGAGTGCCATTTCGACGATCTGCCGTCCGGCGGCGGCGTGTGGCTTTGGAACATACGCAAGTGCAGCGCTCGGTCGACCTGTGCCGGCTCTGGAGGTCACTGTTGGCAGTCGGAGTTCCAGGGTGGAGCCACTCGTATGGGTTGCCATGTTGGCCTCGATCGCCCGAAGCGCGTCACCCACCGTGTCGGTCAGTCTTGCCACGAGGCCGATGGGGCCCAGGACGTTCAGGTTCTGGATCATGCCCAGCTGCAGGCCGAATTCCGGGCAGTGCCAGCTCTGAGCGCAATCCTCCAGCAGCTCGGACCATTCCGTGTAGGGCACACGGGACTCCGGGTCGGCCAGTTGTTCGAGAGACATCCCGTGGCGACGCAGCATCGGCCCCAGGGGCTGGCGCAGCTCGCGCGCCAGCACGTCCAGCCCGCTGAGTGAGCCGGCGCGGGTGAAATAGCGCACCCCTGGATTGCGTCGCATGTCTCCGATTCTAAAGCCGCGGATCTCCGGCGACGCGATATTGGCCTCTGCTGAGCCAGGGGGAGACCGACATGACCACGCCTTCCGACCAGGCGGCCATCGCCAGGCTGCACGAGACCTTGGAACTGCAGCGGCGTGCCTACCTGAAGGAACCCGACCCGAGCCTCGCCACCCGGCTCGAACTGCTGGGACGCATTCCCGGAATGATGCTGGCCAACGCCCGGCGCATCGCCGCAGCGCTGAACGACGACTACGGTTATCACAACGAGCTCACGGCCTACCTGTTCGACGTCCTCAACGTTGCCGAGCGTGCCCAGTACGCCGCCGCACACCTCGAGCAGTGGATGCGGCGCGACGAGCGCGAACTCGAGCCGCAGTTGTACGGCAGCTCGAAGGCGTACATCGAATTCCAGCCCAAAGGGGTGATCGGCAACATGCCGGCATGGAACTTTCCTGTCGACCTCTCGGTCGGGCCATTGGTCGAGATGCTGGCCGCCGGCAACCGCGTGATCATCAAGCCGTCGGAGCAGACGCCGGCCGTCGGTCAGTTGCTGGCGGAAATGCTGGGTGACACCTTTGCCCGCGAGCAGGTCTCGGTGGTGAATGGCGGGCTCGACCTCGCGCGCCATTTCAGCACCCTGAAGTGGGACCACCTGCTGTACACGGGTAATTCTGCGGTCGGCAAGGAAGTCATGCGCAATGCGGCGCAGAACCTGGTACCGGTAACGCTGGAGCTCGGCGGCCGCAATCCGACCGTGTTCACCGAGGATGCGGTCACGCGCGACAACGTCCGCATCATGCTCGGTTCCAAGCTGACCAAGAACGGCCAGCTGTGCATCGCGGTCAATCACGTCCTGGTGCCGGAAACGACACGCGACAAGTTCATCGGCCTGGTGCGGGAGGTGATCGAATCTGCCGTGGGCGACTACACGACCAGCCCGCAGGTGGGCTGCTCGGTGATCAACGCCCGGCAGATGGCGCGCGTGCAGAGTTACCTGGATGACGCACGCGAGCGCGATGCGAAGGGCGTGATCGAGATCGGCTCACCCGCCTCAGCCGCCAACCCGCGTCGCACTCCGGTGACCCTGGTCATCAATCCCGCGCCCGAGTCGCTGGTGTGCCAGCACGAGGTCTTCGGGCCGATCCTGCCGGTACACACCTACCGGCAGTTCGACGAGGTCATCGAGCACATCCAGGCCGGCGAACGTCCGCTCGGCATCTACATCTTTTCGAACCAGCCGGATCTGGTGGAACGTCTGCGCCGCAGCACGTCGTCGGGCGGTTTCTGCGTCAATGCGGCGTCGCTGCAGGGTGCGCAGGCGAATCTCGGCTTCGGCGGTGTCGGCAACAGCGGCATGGGGCGCCATCACGGTTTCGAAGGCTTCCGGGAGTTTTCCAATCCACGCGGTGTGGTGGAGGTGGCGGCCGATGCGCACGTCGAACCGCTGATGTCACCGCACGGCGAGGCAGCCCGCCAGTTCATCCGGCAGGTCACCGGCGGCGCGCTCGGTTGACGCCGGCTTGATGAACACACCGTCCGACCGAGGGAGGCGCTGATGCAGAACCATGCCCTGGCACGATGGCGGGTGCACGAGAAATCCATCGGCGCCTGGCTGACGATGTCCGACCTGTACAGCGCCGAGATCCTCGCTAATCTCGGCTTCGACTGGGCGTGCTTCGATCTGCAGCACGGCCTGATGGACTATTCGCACCTGACTCGCCTGCTACCCGCCATCGCGCGGGCGCGCGTCACGCCGCTGGTGCGGGTCGCAGCGAACCAGCCAGACCAGATCGGCAAGGCACTCGACGTCGGGGCGCAAGGCGTGATCGTGCCACTCGTAAACACCGTCGAAGATGCGCGCAAGGCCGTGGCCGCCTGCCGCTATCCACCGGCGGGCGCGCGGTCCTGCGGCCCGATTCGCGCGGCACTGCATGAGGGCCTCGCCTACCTGCAGACCGCGAACGAACAGGTGGCCTGCGTCGTGATGATCGAGACCGAGGAAGGACTGCGCAACGTCGAGACGATCGCGGCCACCGACGGCGTCGACGGCCTTTTCGTCGGCCCGATGGATCTCTGCTATGGGCTGGGGCTGGCGCCGGGAAGCTTCACCGATGCGCGCTTCCAGCAGGCCCTCGGCAAGATCCTGGCGGCCTGCGCGAAACACGACCGCGCAGCAGGGATCTTCGGCTATACGCCGGAGATGGCCGCGCTGTCGTTGCAGGCAGGATTCGACTTCGCCTCGGCCGGTACGGACGGCAACTTCCTGCGCGCCGGCGCCGCGCAGGCGCTCGGCGTCGCGCGCGGACACGGCAAGGCGGCAGCTCCCGGCGCGCCACCGGCTTCGGGCTACTGATCGGAGCAAGGCACATGGGCGAGTTCGACTTCATCGTAGTCGGCGGAGGTCCTGGGGGCTGCGTCACGGCTTCACGGCTGACAGAAGACCCGGGCTGCAGCGTGGCCCTGCTCGAGGCCGGCCCGGACTGGCGCGGCTGGCTGGCCGACAACACGGCGCTCAGCATGCTGAAGCACGCTCCGCGCAAGTCGGCCAACAACTGGGGTTTCAACACGTTGCCGGATCCCGGCCTGAACAACCGCAGCGACTTTCACTCGCTTGGACGTGGTCTGGGCGGCGGCACATCGTTCAATGCGCTGGTCTACATGCGCGGCCACCGTGGTGATTACGACGAGTGGGCGGCCCTCGGCAACCCCGGCTGGAGCTACTCCGACGTCCTGCCGTATTTCAGGAAGCTGGAGAACAACCAGACTTTCCGTGACGAATACCACGGCAACGACGGGCCGATGTGGGTCGAGGACCTGCGCACCGACAACCCATACCACGACATCGTCAAGCAGGCGTGCCGCGAGGCCGGCGAGCCCGTCATCGCGGACTTCAATGGAGCGACCCAGGTGGGGTGCGGCTCGGTCCAGGCGACGATGAAGAACGGCGAGCGCTGGCACACCGGCAAGGCCTACATCCATCCCTACCTCGGCACGCGCCAGAACCTGCACCTGATGTGCGAAACGCACTGCACTCGGGTGCTGTTCGAAGGCCGGCGTGCGGTGGGCGTCGAGGTCATCCAGCTTGGGCAACGCAGGGTGCTGCGGGCCCGACGGGAAGTGATCGTCTGCGGCGGCGGCATCCTGTCGGCAAAGTTGCTGCTGCTCTCAGGTGTGGGCCCGGGCGCCGAACTGCAGGCAATGGGAATTCCCGTGGTTCACGACTCACCGGCCGTCGGCCGGCACCTGCATGACCATCCCGCCGTCACGCTGGCCTACCACATTCCCGGCGATCCCGACCTGATGGGAATATCGCCGACCGGGGCGCTGGCCCTGCTGCGGGCCGTCCGGCGATGGAGGAAAGAACGCCGCGGCATGGGCGCCACTAACTTCGGCGAACTTTCGGGCTATTTCTGTCTGCGACCTGACTCGCCGCGCCCTGAAATACAGTGTCAGTTCGTGATTGGCGTGGCCCTCGATCATGGCCGCGACGTCTATGCCAAGCACGGCATGTCGGTCGTCGTGATCCTGCTCCGACCCGGCAGCAGGGGCAGCGTGAGGCTCGCCTCGACGGACCCGCTGGCCGATCCGCTGGTCGACTTCCGTTACTTCTCGCATCCGGACGACCTGCCGACGATGGTCGCGGGGCTGCGACGCATTGCCGGCATCATGAAGACGCCGACCATGAGCCGTCGGATCAAGCGCGATCTGCTCACCGAGCACTGCAGAACCGACGAGGACTGGGGTGAATTCGCCCGCAATCGTGCCGGCACCGTCTACCACCCGGTCGGCAGCTGCCGCATGGGCCCGGATCCGTCCGGCGCCGTGGTTGATGCCCGGCTGCGGGTGCATGGCCTGCAGGGCCTGCGCGTCATCGATAGCTCGATCATGCCGCGCATCGTCGGCGGCAACACCATGGCACCGGCGATCATGATCGCCGAGAAGGGTGCCGACATGCTCAGGCAGGACTGCAAGGCGGCGGCCTGATGGGACGCACTCACACCATCGTCCCGGCGACCAGCCTGGACTATCGACGCCTGGCCGAGAAGCGCCTGCCTCGCTTCCTGTTCGACTACATCGACGGAGGCGCCAATGACGAACTGACGCTGCGACGCAACGTGGAGGATTTCCAGTCCATCCGCGTCCGCCAGTACGTCATGCGCGACGTCTCGCAGATCGACACGTCGACCACCCTGCTCGGCGAGACGGTCGCCATGCCTGTCGTGCTGGCACCGATCGGCATGGCAGGAATGTACAGCCGCCGGGGTGAATTACAGGCGATGCGCGCGTCCGACGTGGCGGGCATACCGTTCACGCTCTCGACGCTCGGCATCTGCTCGCTGGAGGAACTCCGCGCGCAGGCGAGAAAGCCATTCTGGTTCCAGCAATACATGATCCGTGACCGCGAGGCGGTCCGCAGGATACTCGAAAGGGCAATGGCGAATGGCTGCAGGACACTGATCTTCACGGTCGACATGCCCGTCGCCGGCATGCGCTACCGCGACACGCGCAACGGCATGCTCACTGACGACGTCGGTTCGAGGCTCGGCCGCGCGTGGCAACTTGGGCAGCGGCCAGGGTGGCTCTATGACGTCGGCGTGCGCGGCAAGCCGCACACGTTCGGGTGCATCTCGGATCAGGTCTCCGATCCGACGAACACGCGTGCCGTCAAGGCCTGGGTCGACAGCCAATACGACCCGACCGTGACCTGGGCGGACATCGCCTGGCTGCGCGGAATCTGGCAAGGCAGGCTGGTCATCAAGGGAATACTCGAGGCCGACGATGCACGGGCGGCACTCGATGCCGGTGCGGACGGCGTCGTGATCTCGAATCATGGGGGACGCCAGCTCGACAGCGTCGCTTCGACGATTTCGAAACTGCCGTCGGTGATGGAAGCCGTCGGCGGGCGCATCGAGGTGCTCGTGGACGGCGGTGTGCGCGGCGGCATGGATGTCTTCAAGGCCGTCGCCCTGGGTGCGACGGGCGTGATGATCGGCCGCCCGTGGGCCTGGGCGATTGCCGGCAGCGGCGAGGCGGGCCTCGTCGACCTGCTGGCGACATTCAAGCGTGAGCTGGCCGTCGCCATGGCGCTGACCGGGGCGAAAGCGATCAGCGAGGTTCACCGCGGCCTGGTCGAATGGGACAGATGCTGATCGCGGCGCCGCCGGCTGCGCCGCACAAATCATTTCGGGAGGAGAAAAACCAACATGAGATGCAAGACACAGAACCAGGTCAACCTCGTCGCAGGCGCTTTCTTGCTCGCCGGCAGCTTGCTGGCGGCGACGTGGGCGCCACAGGCCGATGCGCAGGACAGCCCCGGACCGGCCACGCGGAAGGTGAACTATTCCCCGTACCCTGCCCAGACGTTTCCCAACCATGTCTACTTCGGCGATACCCATCTGCACACGTCGTACTCGTCGGACGCCGGCATGGCGGGCGCCATCGTTGGGCCCGAGGACGCGTATCGCTTCGCGCGGGGCGAGGAGGTCAAGTCCAACAGTGGGCAGCGTGTCAGGTTGCAGCAGCCGCTCGATTTCCTCGTCATCGCCGACCACGCCGAGAACCTCGGTCTTGCGCCGATGATTGCCGAGTCAAATCCTGGACTCCTCAAGAACGAGTGGGGCCGGAAGGTGCATGACCTGGTCAAGACAGGCACGATCGAAGGCCAGAGCCAGGCCTTCGACATGTGGCTGGCGGCGATGCAGGCACTCAAGGACCCCTTCAAGGGGCAGGAAGAAGAGATGGCCCGTCCTGCCTGGGAGTACATCACTGCGACGGCCGACAAGTACAACGAGCCCGGCCGTTTCACTGCTCTGATCGGCTTCGAGTGGACGTCCGGACCCGACGGCAACAACCTGCATCGCAACGTGATCTTTCGCGACGGCAAGGACAAGGCCGACCAGATCATTCCCTTGTCCTACTACGATACCGGGGATCCGGAGGATCTCTGGGCATGGATGGCGGCCTATGAGAAGAAGTCAGGCGGCCGGATGCTTGCGATCCCGCACAACGGCAACGTGTCGAATGGCCTGATGTTCGACGACGTGACGCTGACGAGCCGCAAGCCACTGGACCGCGACTATGCCGAGCGGCGCGCACGGTGGGAGCCGATCTACGAGACCACCCAGCCCAAGGGCGACGGCGAGACGCACCCAGCCCTGTCACCGAACGATGAATTCGCGAACTTCGAGCGCTGGGACCGGGGAAGCTTCGGCCCGGCGCTCAAGACACCGGACATGCTGCCGCGCGAATACACGCGAGAGGCGCTGAAGCGAGGTCTGGCCTATGAGGCCAAGCTCGGCATCAACCCGTTCAAGTTCGGCTTGATCGGTTCAACCGACATGCACACGGGACTCGCCACGACGACCGAGGACAACTTCTTCGGCAAGGTGGCGGTGCTCGAACCGACGGCGGATCCGATCCGTTTCGATGAAATCATCATTGGCAGGACGCCGGCGGGACGGGGGCGCAAGGACCAGCACCTGGCACGCGAAACCAGCGCGTCGGGTCTTGCGGCGGTGTGGGCGCGGGAGAACACCCGCGAGGCGCTCTGGGATGCGATGGCGCGCAAGGAAGTTTACGCGACCACCGGCACGCGCCTCGTGGTGCGGGTCTTCGGCGGCTTCGACTTTACCGCCCAGGATCTCCAACGCTCGGACTTCGCTGAACAAGGCTACAAGCGCGGCGTGCCGATGGGCGGCGATCTCACGGGCGCATCCGCGGGCGAGGCGCCAACATTCCTGGTTCGCGCCATGCGTGATGCGGACGGTGCCAACCTCGACCGCATCCAGATCGTCAAAGGCTGGCTCGACGCCTCGGGCAGGACCCATGAGAAGGTCTACGACGTGGCGTGGTCCGGCGACCGCAAGCCGGGCGCGAACGGCAAGCTGCCGCCTGTCGGCAACACCGTGAACGTCCCGGAGGCCAGCTACAGCAATTCGATCGGGGCGCCGCATCTCACGGCGTACTGGAGGGATCCCGCATTCGACCCGAAGCTGCGGGCCTTCTACTACGTTCGAGTGCTGGAGATCCCGACGCCGCGCTGGACGACCTACGACGCCAAGATCTTCGGTGTGAAACTGCCGACCGACGTACCGGCGAGCATCCAGGACCGCGCCTATACGTCGCCGATCTGGTACACGCCGTAACGGCGTTGGCGCCAGGAGTGCAAAAAACACGCGGCGGCCTTTCTTGAAATGTCGCGTGTCACTCCTCTCGACAGCGTGCGAGCGGCTGATTCCGGCCAGGACACCGGCCATTTGCCCAAAGAAGAACCCCGCGCAAGGCGGGGTTCCTCAACAAGACAACTTATTGGCATTAAGTCGTCATCGTGAGTTCACTTCGTCGGGCGAATCCTCACCTTGGTCACCCAGAACGGCAGGTCGGCCGGAATCGGATTCGGAAACTCGGGTAAATTCGCATACCGCGCATTGTTCACGTACAGGGTATCTCCAAAGATTGCGCCGCTCGCGACGCCGTCCAGGTTGTCAGGATCCGTAATCGTCTCAATGAGCGTACCCGACAGATAGCCCTTGTCCAGCTGCACGACCTGGATCCTGTCGATGGAGGCGGGGGGGCCGGGGAAGTCGTAAGGCGTCATGATGTACAGCAGGTCGCCGTGCATCGCGAGGCCGTCCAGAAAACCCGTGAGCGGACCATCGACTGCGATCTGCTCCAGGTCACCGCTGGCCGTATCGAGGCGGTAAAGCCGCGCCAGGTTCGAGTGACCGATGATCAGGGTCTTGCCGTTGGGCGTCGACACGATGCCGTTCCCGGTGCAGCAGAAGGGATCGTTATTGATGAACTCGTCGGGCAACGGTATCTCGGTTGCAGCGCCGGGATCGAGTGGAATTCCGCCATCCTTGGACAGCGGCAGTCGGTACAAGACCGGGCGGAAGGAGTCGGTGAAGTACACCGCGTCGTTGGTGATGGTCAGGTCGTTGACCAGCCCGAACTCTGGCGACTTGTTGAGCTGATACTCCATGATCAGGGCGCCAGTGTCCGCATCATAGACAAACGCATTGCCGTAGACACATCCAGCGACAAACAGGTAGTTCGTTCGGTCATCGACACGCATCCCGAGCTTGAAGCAATCCGCCGGGTCCTGGACTTCGGCCAGGACTTCCCCTTGCCCGGATCGCAGGTCTACCTTGTAAATAGATCCATCGGGTGAGCTGTTGTAGGCGACAGGTCCCTTGCCGATCGCAAACCCTTCGGATGCCGACCCATTCAGTACGTAGACCCTATCGGGAAATGGCTTGTCCGCCGCGTTGACAGACGCGGCTGGCAACGCCAGAGCGAGCAACGCAACTGACGGCAAAGCTGAAGATAGTCCATTCATTTGAGATCCCCATTTGATTGATCGGGTGCGGTTAGTGACACGCGCACCTCGTCTTCTGGTTGGCAGGGCGCTTAGGACGCTATCACACATTGAAACGCGAATGGCCGAAACCATTCTTTTGACATAACAGGAACACGCATCAGGCCACTCGCTGCAATCAGGTCGAGCTGCGGAACCAGACGATGTCTGTTCCGTCGTCATCGGACTGTCACGACGGCGCTCCAGTGCCCGGATTCATCCTCGATGGCGGCCACGATGGCGCCCTCGGTGTAGTAGTCCCGCTGATAGTAGACGCTGGTCGACTTGTCCCGGAACTTGATGATGGACATGCCCTTTGCCTCGTAGGGAACGTTCGCGAAAGTACTTCTCATGGTCCAGGTCGCACTGTAGATGCCATCGATCGAGGTCTCCTCTTCCACCGTGGTGATGAGGTCAGGGCTCGACCCAATAGAGACAATTTCAGCCGATGCACCCGACCGTTGCGGATTGCCGAGACAGCGGCTGCCCGGTCGTTGCGCTTAGACTGGGACCCTGACTGGCGCCGGGCACTCAGGGCCCGGCTGGGAGTCAATGCCGTGCACCTGCCGCCAGACCACCCGTTGCGCATCGAATTGAACGACGAGGCCCACGCCCGGCCGTCGGAAGCGCTGCAGACTCCGCTGCGCCTGACCTTCCTCGCGCTCTACTCCGACCCGACGCAACGCGATCGCGAGTGGCAGCACGTCTGCGCGCTCGCCCATCGCTTCGGCCAGGAACCGCCGACACGCGCCAGCCACTACAGCGCCGATTTCGGCCCGTTCCGCCTCAAGTGGGAGCGCCACTCAGAGTTCACCCGCTACAAGTTCATCGCCGGCGGTCCATGCGACGAGCCATTCGCCTCGCCGGCGCTGCACGCGGTCCCGGCAGACTGGCTCGCCGGACTGCCGGGCGAGCTGATCGTCGCCACCCATGCGGCGCTGCTGCCGGTCGGCGCCGAAGCGCCGGATTATGAAGCGCTCGCGACCCGGCATTTCGCCGGCAACGTGCTCGTGGGCGCCGGCATCGCGGCCGGTGCCGGCCTCGCGCTCACCGATTTTCGCATCCGCGATGGCTTCAGTCGCCTGCTGGTGCTCGACCGAAGCATGACGCAGCGCCAGGCAGGGCGAATGATGCAGCGCCTGCTGGAGATCGACACCTACCGGCTCATGGCGCTGCTCGCGTTGCCGATTGCGCAGAAACTCACGCCCTGGCTCAACGAAGCCGAGCGCGAACTGGCCGAGATCACGGCGGCGCTGGTGCAGTCCAGCGACACGGCGGAGCCGGTGCTGCTCGAGCGACTCACCCGCCTCGAGGCCGAGATCGAAAGTCGCGAGTCCGCGCACCACTTCCGCTTCAGTGCGGCCCAGGCCTATCACGATCTGGTCGAGCGGCGCATCGATGAATTGCGCGAGGAACGCATCCAGGGACTGCAGACGTTCCGTGAATTCACCGAGCGGCGGCTCGCGCCGGCGATGAGTACCTGTGCTTCCGTGTCCGCACGGGTCGAGTCGTTGTCTCAGCGCGTGGCACGCGCCACGCAACTGCTCTCGACCCGGGTCGCCGTGTCGCGGGAACGCCAGAACCAGCAGGTGCTGGAGTCGATGAACCGGCGCGCAGAGGCGCAGCTTCGCTTGCAGCAGACGGTTGAGGGCCTGTCTGCCGCTGCGATCACCTACTACGTGGTGGGGCTGGTCGGCTACGCCGCCAAGGGCCTCAAGGCCTTGGGCTTGCCAGTCGATGCCGACCTGGCCATGGCATTCAGCATTCCGCTGGTTGCGCTGGCGACCGTGCTCGGCGTGCGCCACGTGCGCAAGGTGGTGACGCGCGCTGCGAGATGAAGATGCTGGCCGGGCGGAGTGGCCGGGCGGCCCGCTGGAGGGCGCGCCCGGCCAATCAAGCCTGCAACCCGATCTACGGCGTGTACCAGATCGGTGAGGTGTAGGCGCGCTCCTGGCTGAACATCGGGATCTTCGGGTCGAGGTTCTTGAGCCCGAAGTACTTTGCATCGTAGGCGGTCCAGCGCGGCGTCGGGATCTCGACCACCCGGGCGTAATAGAACGCCCGCTGCCGCGGATCGAAGTCCGGGTCCTGCCATACAGTGATCAGCTCGGTGGCGCCGATCGTATTGGTCCAGGTGGCCGACTTCACGTCCACCGTGTTGCCGACCGAAGGCAGCTTGCCGTCGCTGCCAGGCTTGCGATCGCCCGACCAGGCGACGTCGTACACCTTCTCGTGCAGCTTGCCATCGCCGTCCAGCCAGCCCTTTACGATCTGGATTCGATCGAGGTTTGCTCCGATCTGGTCCTTGAGCGCAGCCACCAGGAATGAGGGGGACTTGCCGGAAGGGGCGCGGCTGAGGTCGCCACCCATGGGTACGCCCTTCATGTAACCGACGTGCGCGGGCGTCCGCGTCTCTGCGTCGCCCTTCGTGAAATCCCAGCCGCCGAAGAAGCGCACCATCATCCGCGGTCCGGTCGTCGCATAGACCTCACGGCGTTGCATGGCGTCGAACAGCGACTCGCGCGTGTTCTCCGCGGCCCAGACCGCGACGTAGCCCGAGGCCAGCGTTTCCCAGCCCAGGATCGAAAGTTCGCCGAACTTGGCGAAGGGATGCGACATGCGCTCGGGGCTGGGCTCCGACCCGGAGTGCTTGCCGAAGAAGTTGTCCTCGTCGGCCGTGCTGAGCGCGGTGTGGCTGTCGGTCGAGCCGATCATGCCGAACTTGTACGGGTTGGTCCCGAGCTGGCTCTCGAGCCTGAGTCCCAGCTTCAGCGCGCTGCGCGCGTACTCGTACTGGAGCATGCCGTCGGTCTTGGCCTCGCTGAGGTTCAGGTTGCCCTTGTCCCACGTGCCGTAGTCGGCCAGCTCGTCGTTTGGCGACAGCAGCGGGTGAGACTCGCCGTCGCCCTTGATCTGGGTCACTTCGACCAGCGGCTCCCAGCGCGCTCGGGTCTGAGCGTATTCGGGGGTGAGCGGTTGCCGGGTGACCGGGTTGATTTCAGGGAACATCAGGCCATTGGAGAGATTGCCGTTGTGCGGAATGGCGAGCACCCGGCCGCCCGTCTTGTCCTGGTAGGCCTGCAGCAGCTTCCACAGGTACTCCGGATCGGTGCTGCCGGTAGGGGCATAGGTGGTTGCCGGTACCGTCTGGCGCGCCTTGTCTGCGCCGTCGCGGTACACGACCACGCGGTGCAGGTTCTGGCCAGGCGGCACCTGGGACGTCCATTCGTAGCCGATGAACGCGGTGAAGCGCCCAGGCTCGTTGTACTTCTCCGCCGCGGCTATCGTCTTGGCCCAGGCATCCTCGTACGCCTGGCTGTTCGGCCGGTACATCAGCGCCTCGGGAAAGGTGCCACGCGAGAAGCTGTCGATGATCTCGAATGCCGCCTTCACGCCCTGCTCGCCACCGGCCTGGATCATTTCGTACCACTTCTTGCCAGTGGCGTCGGCCAGGATCGCCTGATTGCCGGCGAAGAGGTCCGGAAAGAACCCCATGTTGTCCGAATGATCCGCGACGACCAGGAAGTCCAGCGGTCGTGCGAGGCGAGCCTTGCCCGCGGTCGTCGACTCCACCTGCTCGCCGCGCGCGAACCGGTAGGCATCCTCAGGTCCCAGGCGGGCGCCGAAAGCCCCTGCATCCATCGAGTACGAGGTATGCAGGTGCGTGTCGCCCCAGAAGACGCGGGTGCGCGTGCTGCCCGAGGCGTAAGGGGAGTACGGCAGCTCGGGGTCCGCCTTTGGCAGCGGCTGGTCGGGCAGGGCACCCGGCGGCGAGTACTGCGCCAGTGCCGAACCCGCTCCAAAAACCGCGAGCGTGGCGCAGACGAGCAGTCTGGAGGTTTGTTTCATGGCTGTTTCTCCTGCCGTTTTCCGGAATCCCTAGCTCGACTTGCGTCGAGCCCTGGTCAACACCTATGTGACAGACAGTATTAGCGCAACGCAGATTGCCTCGGCACGCATGTGCGGAGGCGGGTAACAGTCGCACGAAATCGGGGCGAAATCTGCAGAATCGGCGACTACCGCCCGCGAAATACCGCGTTGCGCCGTTCCACGAACGAGCGCACGCCCTCGGCGGCGTCCTCGCTGCGCATCACCTCAGCCATGCCGCGGAACATGGGCTCGACTGCGGCTGCCTCACCCTCGAGCATTCGCATCCGCGATGATCGCAGGCTGCCCTGCACACCGAGTGGCGCGGCCTTCGCCACGCGCTCGGCCAGCGCGAGTGCGGTGTCCAGCTGTTCGCCCGGTGCGCAGATCTGCTGCACGAGGCCCAGCCGGTAGGCTTCTTCGGCCGCGAGTTCGTCGCCGGTCAGCAGGTAGCGCTGGGCGTTCGCCCAGCCGATCTCCATCGGCAGGCGCAGCGTCGCGCCGCCACAGGCATAGAAACCCCTGCGTACCTCCAGCATCGCGAAGCGCGTGTCGCTCGCAGCGACTCGCAGGTCCGTGTTCAGCAGCAGCTCCCAGCCCCAGGTGTAGCAGCGTCCCTGCACCGCGATCACTAGTGGCTTCGAGAGTCGGGGCCCGCTCAGCGAGAAAGGATCGATCTCGCCATCCCCGATCGGGAACGGTGACCCGGACGCGAACGCGTCGGCCCAGTCGCTGAGGTCCACGCCGGAGGTGAAATGCGGCCCCTCGGCCCAGATCACGCCGACCCAGAGCTCGGGGTCGTGCTCGAGGCGATACATCGCGCGCGCGAGCGAGCGGAACATATCGCGGCTCAGCGCATTCATCTTCTGCGGGCGTCGGACACCCATCAGCAACAGGTGGTCGCGCTGTTCGGTTTCGATGTTCATTGCGTTGGCTTGATCCTTGGCCGTGGCTAGGCTTCGAAGCTGTCGCGAACCGGTCGGTTCGGATCGTAGTCCTCGTCCTCGATCTCGACCTCGGCCGACGCCGGCAGTTTCGCGATGATCTTGACGATCATGTCCACGTGCTCGGCTTCCTCGTCCCGCAGTTCCTCGAAGAGCGCCTTGACGTCCGGCTGGTCCACGTATTCGAGCGCCTCGTCATAGAAGGCGAAGGCCTTCTGCTCGGAGTACAGGGCCAGCTGGTAGGCCTTGAGCACCGACATGTTCCAGCGTACGTCGCCGACGTCGGGAGCCTCGACGTCGAAGATGTCGTCGCGGCTGACCCTCGGGGGCTTCTCGCCGAACAGTGCGAGGCGGCGCTCGGCGAGTTCCTCGCAATGCTTGCTCTCGTTGACGGCCATGGAGCGGAATACCGCGCCGGCGTCGTCAACACCCCGGCTGCCGAACGATTCGGCGAATTCCGTGTAGCGCTTGTGCGCCTCCATTTCGATCAGCGAGGCCAGATCGAGGGCGTCCATCAGCGAGAGCCTGGACAGATCGAGTCTCGTGGACATGGGGTTCCTCTCTTTAGTGCCGCCCGCCGGGAAGATGGGAAAATCAGCGCAGCCGTTGCTGTTCCGCAAAACGCTATCACCGCGCTGATTGTACGGTCAAACCCCGAGCCTGCCATTGCTGTCGCAGTGGTCGAGCGTGCGTGAGTGCCGAAAGGAAGATCCCCGGCGGAGCGGGGATCTTCGTTCTCAGTGCGCCATTCCGGCAGCTACGGGTTGAAGCCGGTCAGTACCGACTTGAACTTCAGCGGCGTATCGACCGTGTAATCCGGGGTTATCGGAACGATCGTCACATACCCCTGGGTGAAAAACCCCGTGTCGGCATTCTTGATGTCGGGCCTCCCATCGGGAAGGACCTGCAAACCCGCGATACGCGAGTCCCCCGGGTTCGCCAGCGTGCCACACGCCCCGGTGAGACAACGGAAATTGCCGACGATCTGCACGCCATCGAGCTGTGCGGTCTGGCCCTGCACGGCCACCTTCACGCCCAGGATCGCATCGGACGGCGGATAGTTGACGTTCAGTCCTACCCCGTCCGGCAAGAGCCGCTCTTCGCTGGCAAGAAAACCAGGCTTGGTCTCGAGGTGGGCGATCAGGTCCACGACGAAATCGGAGACCACCTCGTAGTGATGTTCCTGGCAGGCTGCATCGCAGGCCGGTTCGTCGGTGCTGATCGCGATTCCGGGCACCGCGCCGTTGAAGCTCGCGGCGACCGCCGCGATCGTCGCGCCCACTGTGCCGGAGACCTGGGTGAGCGCGCCCAGGTTATTGCCTGCATTGATGCCCGAGACGAGCAGGTCCGGGAGGCGCCCCTTCTCCTGGACGATGCCCACGGCGATCAATCCGCTGGTTGCAGGCTTTGCGCTCGTGACCCCGTCGGCCAGTGCCACCGAGTATTCGGCCTCTGCCTGCTTCGTCACCCGCAGGGCCACCAGGTCCACGGCAGCTCCGCTGCCGCTTTGATTGGCCAGCGGTCCCGCAAGCGTCACCGTGTGGCCGGCATTCCTCAGTGCGGTCTTCAGCGCCTGGATGCCCGGTGCGTCCCAGCCGTCGTCGTTCGTCAGCGCGATCTCGAGGGCGCTCGCCGGAGCGGCGACGGCGAACAGACAGAGCGCTGCGGCAGCGGTAGGCGGTTTCAAGAATCCTTTGAGGCAAGTGTTCATTTGCGTCCTTCTCCCAGATGTTATTGATTCTCGTCTTCGGCGAGCCTCTCTACCGCAGGTACGGGTCCCGCCGTCTCGGGATTATAGGGAAGCAGCAAGCATCCGGCTCCCGATCAGTCCCGGCCGATCCAGTCCAGGATCAACGAGTTCACTTCTTCAGGCTTTTCCTGGTGCACCCAGTGCCCGGCCCGCTGGATCCGTCGCAGCTGCACGCCTGCCGGAAAATCCGTGGGCAGGATCGCGTGATCGAACAGGCGCGTGTCGATGCAGCCGTCGTCGGCCCCGGTGATCACCAGGGTCCGCACCGGTATCGCTGCGAGCCGGTTGAGCGCCGAGTCTGCGATTCCGAGCAGCGCCGACGGCGAGGCATTGGCCCGGTAGTAGCCGAGCATCGCTTCGTCGACGCCCGGTGCCTCGAAGGTCTCGCGCAGCGCCGCCCATTCGGCCTCGGGTAGATCGAGGCCGGGTGACCAGGTGTTCCAGAGACGGCGGATCAATGCCCAGTCCGACCTGCGGATCGCGCGTTCCGCGATTCCGCGCAGCTGGAAGAACATCATGTACCAGGACAGCAGCAGCTGGCGCGGCACCTTCCGGATTCCGACCTGGGTGAAGCGCGCCGGATGCGGTATCGCGATCGTGGTCAGCGAATGAAATCGCGCTGGCGCCAGCGCACCGGCGGCATAGGCGATCACCGCGCCCCAGTCATGCCCGACCAGGTGGACACGATCTTCGCCGAGATCGTCGATCCAGCCGATCACGTCCCGCGCCAGTTGCTCGACGCCGTAGTCGCCGCTGGCCGGCTGGGAACTGCGTTCATAGCCGCGAAGAGTCGGCGCTACCGCCCTGAAGCCTGCGTTCACCAGTGCGGGGAACTGGTGGCGGAACGACCGCGCGTTGTCCGGGAAGCCGTGCAGGCACAGCACGACGGGACCTCGGCCCGCGGCGCAGGCCGTGAAGCGGAGCTCGTCCCGCTTCAGCACCAGCGAATCCACGGTCTGGTCGAACTGCGTCGGCATTGCCTCTCCCGGTCCCCATGCGCAGCCTGCGCGGCCATGCTCAGTGTGAGGCGGTCGGGTCGGCTCGTCGGCCGTGCGTGCTGAAATTGCGCCGTGACACTATAGTCGACGGCAAGGCACGGAACCGATTCGCATCGGCGGGAGATCCCCGGATGGCAATTGACTACGAACCGATTACGCCGCCGGGCAGGCTGGATGCGCTGCAGGAGCTGCGATTGCCGCTCGACCTGCTGCGATGGGGACCGTCGTGGTTGACGATGAGGACCCGGCGCGCCACGCAGCCGCGCACGGCCATCCTGTTACCGGGTTTCCGGGCGGGACCCCGATCGATGCGGATCATGGAGTCGTTCCTGCGCCGCCGCGGTCATCGGATCCGCGACTGGGGACTCGGTCAGAACACAGGCGATGCCCGGCAGCTGCGGTCGAGGCTGAAGCCGATCGTCGAAGAGTCGATCGACAGCCATGGCGAGCCCGTAGTGCTGGTGGGCTGGAGCCTCGGCGGCTACATCGCGCGCGAGTATGCGCGCGAGCACCCGGACGAGGTCCGCAAGGTCGTGACGCTCGGAACCCCGGTGATCGGCGGTCCCCGCTACACGGCCACGGCCGAGTGGTACCGGGCGAACGGCCACGACCTCGAGCAGATGGAACGGGCCGTCGCAAACCGCTACGCGGAGCAGTTGCGCGTGCCGGTGACCGCGATCTACTCGAAACGCGACGGCGTCGTGGCGTGGCGGGCCTGCATCGACAACTGGTCGCCGAACGTCCGCCACGTCGAGGTCAGCGAGACGCACGTCGGGCTGGGATTCGCGCCGCGCGTTCTGGAACTCGTCGCGGATGAGGTCGAGCGGGACTGACCATCCAGGCAGGCGAGAAGCGCCTGCGACCAGTCCTGCACGGTGCGGCGGAAATCCGGCAAAAGGGGACAGAGCAAAAGGGGACAGATCTATTTGCCCCTGCCGTTGCCTAGCTGGTCCGCGCAGGCGCCAAGGAGTAGGTCCTGGCCAGATAGTCGCGGATCGCGTCGGATTCGAACATCTCCGTGCCCGTGTTCGGATCCACCAGATAGGGCACCTGGACCTTGCCGGCGCGGCGGAGCAGTTCCTTGCGCGTTCGCCCCTCGACCGGGAGTTCCGGAAACAGTGTCGCCCGGAGGATCGGCGGTCCCAAGTCCTGCCAGCGGGCCTTGCCGGTGCTGCGCAGCAGATATGGGATCTCCAGCTCGCAAAGTAGCTCCCGTACCCGGCGCGAATACGGACTCGACTCGAAGCTGAAGAGCTCGAGGGGTTTCTTCGGGGCCTTCGAGGGACGTGCCCGTGCGCCGGCGCCGAGTCGCGGGATTCCAGCGAGCACGGAGCTCGACACCTCGAGCGGGCGCAGCAGCCGCGTCGGTGGCGCACGCCCACCGTAGCGATCGTAGAGATAATCGATGATGTCGGCGGACTCGTACAGCGACTGCCTGCTGTTCGGATCGACCAGGAACGGAAACTGCTGCTTGCCGCCCAGCTTCGCGACCTTGGGCCGAAATCGCTGCCCGCCGTGGGGCGCCGGGTAGATCATCACGTCGAGATCGAGTTCGGTCAGCGCCTCCCGCACCAGGCGGCAGAACGGGCAGGCCTCGAACTCGTAGAGCTGGAGGTGCTTCGCGGGCTGCTGCGCCGACCCGCGCACGTTCGTGCCGCGCCAGAACCGCAGCGATGAGGCCAGCGTCGAGTTCAGGACGTCGAGCACGGCGCTCATGGTTCAGCGTTCCTCGACCGCCTTGCGGAGGTTGTCGCAGCAGTGCTTCAGCACGGCGATGCGCGCATGGCGCTTGTCGTTGCCCTCGATCAGCGTCCAGCGCGCGTTCGGCGTGCTCGTGTACTGGACCATGTCGTGCACGGCCTGTTCGTACTGCTGCCACTTCTCGCGGTTTCGCCAGTCCTCCTCGGTCAGCTTCCAGCGCTTGTGCGGGGTCTTTTCCCTCTGCTTGAAGCGCTTGTACTGCTCCTCCTTGGTGATGTGCATCCAGAACTTGGTCAGCACGATGCCGTGCTCGCTGAACTGCTGCTCGAAGTCGTTGATCTCGGCGTAGGCGCGTCGCCACTCGTCCTCGCGGGCGAAGCCCTCGACACGTTCCACCAGCACCCTGCCATACCAGGAGCGATCGAAGATCGCGATCGAGCCGTCCTGCGGGATCTTGCGCCAGAAACGCCAGAGGTAGTGCTGGGCGAGTTCCTCCTCGGTCGGCTTGGCCACGCCGTGCACCTGGTAGTTCCGCGGCGACAAGGCGGTGCCGATACGGCGGATCGCGCCACCCTTGCCGGCCCCGTCCGGTCCCTCGAACACGAGCACCGAGGCGATGCCCTTGTCCTTGGCCCGCAGATGCAGCTGATGAAGCTCCGCCTGGAGGATGGGCAGGTGCTCTTCGTATTCGTCCCGCGCGAGTTCCTTGTCCATCTCGAGTCCAGAGAGGATCGTCAGCGCGCCGGACGACTTTCCGGACGACTTCTTCGTCGACTTAGGCTTGGCCTTCTTGGGCTTCTTCTTCTCGTCCGCCGCCGTGCTCCGGGTGCTCGCCGCCTGCGGAATCGGTTCGAGCGCCCGTTCGAGCGCGTCACGCATGGCCTCGGCCACCGCGAGGCTTCGGTAGGGACGGTCCGCCCCCTCGATGATCACCCAGGGCGCGTCACCGGTGTGCGTCCGGGAGATCGTCTGTTCGGCAACGTGTATGAAGCGGTCGTAGTTCCGCCAGTTCTCCCAGTCCCGCTCAGTGACCCGGGCCTGCGTCAGCGGATCCTGCGCCAGGTTCTGGAGGCGACTTTCCTGCGCGTCGTGGCTCAGGTGCATCCAGAGCTTGATGATCACCGCGCCGTCATCCGCCAGCGCCTGCTCGAAGCGCACGACCCGCTCCAGGTGCGCCTCATAGGCATTGTGCTCGATCCGTTCGTATACACGGTCCAGCAGCGGCTCGGAGTACCAGGCGCTGAGGAACATGCCGATCCGGCCCCGCGGCGGCAGGTCCCGCCAGTAGCGCCAGAACATCGGCAGGCGGCGCTCGACTTCGTTCGGCGGTTCGTAGGCGTTCGTGGTCAGCCAGCGGGCATCCATCCATTCGTTCAGCAGCGTGACGGCCTCGCTCTTGCCGCCGCCGTCGACGCCGGCGAAAGCGAGGATGATCTGGCGATGGGCCTGCTGGATGTGCTCCGCCTGCAGCCGCAGCAGCTCCTCGCGCAGCTTGACGGATCGCTTCTTGAACTCGCGCTGACTGACGGTCCGGCCCAGCTCCGCCGATTCGAACATTGGATACCCTCAAGGTCCGCAGACGCCGATAAACATACCGCAACCGGCCCCATTAAAGGGGACATATTAAAGGGGACAGATCTATTTATCGTCACGCCAAAGGGGACAGATTTATCTATTTGCCGCATACCGGCCACTTGCGCCTGCAGGGCAGCGAAGACCTCTGCCGATCTCACGCCATGCGGCCGACGCGCGCCGGATTCTCGGCCGATTTCGGACAAAAAGGCGCTTCAATCTCACGGTCCGAACGGCAGAATGTCCGGCAAACACAGAACCTGAGGCAAGGATGCCACGCCAGAGACGAATCGCATTGCCCCATCTGCCACATCACATCGTGCAACGGGGCCACAATCGTCACGCCGTCTTCATCACGTCCGATGACCGGGTGGCCTATCTTGAGACGCTGGCCGAGTTTCGAGCTCTTTCCGGGATCCGGCTGTACGGTTATTGCCTGATGACCAATCACGTTCATCTGATCGTCGACCCTGGCGCCGAGCCGGCCAATCTGGGCAAGCTGATGAAGCGATTGGCCGGTCGCCATACGCGGCGGATCAATCGCCTCACACAGCGCACGGGCACGGCCTGGAACGGTCGGTATAGATGCAGCCCCATAGACACTGATGCCTATCTGCTGGCCTGCAACCGGTACGTGGAGCTCAATCCCGTGCGCGCCGGTCTCGTCGCGCATCCCGCGGAGTACCCGTGGTCCAGTTACCGGACCAAGGTCGGGCTAGGGACCTGCGCGTGGCTCGACCCGGATCCGGTCTACCTCGCGCTCGGACGCAGCCGCGAGCGACGGCAGGCAGCGTACCGCGCCATCGTTGGGCACGACATCCCACCGGCAGAGCTCGAATTTATCCGCACGGCACTTCAGCGGAATCAACTGACAGGGTCAGACCAATTCATCAGCGAAGTCGAGCGTCGGTTTGGGAGGCGTGTGCCGCACCGCGGTCCCGGGAGGCAGCGCGCTGGCGAATCGACGGCGACAGGTCCTCGCCTTGCGAGTGGCCGTGCGGGGCGAAGCTGAATGTAGCAGCGGAACAAGATGTCCCGCTGAGACGCAAGACAGCCAAGTCGATCCGCCTGCTTCTGACAAATGAATCGACAAATAAATCTGTCCCCTTTGGACAAATAAATCTGTCCCCTTTGGGGGTTCAGAGCCGCCGATGCCAGGCCGCCGTCAATCCTCGAGGCTGAACCCAACCTTCACGGTCACCTGCCAGTGCGCCACCGCGTCCCCTTCGATGTGGCCGCGGACCTCGACGACCTCGAACCAGCGGAGGTTGTGCAGCGTCTTCGCGGCACGCGCGACCGCCTTCTTGATCGCGTCGTCGCTGCTGACCCGCGAAGACCCGGTGATTTCGACCGACTTGTAGACGTGATCCGGCATCGCTTCGCTCCTTTGACTTCGGTGGCCACGAGTTTCGGCCGTGGATCGGCGGAGTATGCTTGATCCCCGATGGAATGCCGATAGACGGGCCTCGAGCCCTCAGTCCTGCGGAGCAAGGCGATGAAGGGACCTTGGTCGATAGTTCTCCTCGTGTCGTTCGTGCTGGCGCCGAATGCTTTCGCGCAGCCACGGGCCTTTTCGAACGACGAGATCCGTCGCGAGCTGGACGCGCTGGCCGAGCGCGTGGGCCGGCTCGAGGCGGAAAACACGGTGCTGAAGCAGCGAAACGAGGTTTTGGAGCGGAAGGTCGAGGAGCTGCGACCTCCCGAGGCGTCCGTCGAGCTGGCCGCTGCAGCGACCGCTCCGCCCCGTGAGCCTGAGCCGGCAGCGTTGCCGGAAACCAAGCCCTGGTACGAGAACGTCAAGGTGAGCGGCTACGTGTTCGGTGACGCCTATGCGGTGCTCGATCACCATGATCCCGCAATCGAGAGCCTCAACGGCTTCTGGATCCGGCGTGGCTACCTGACATTCGACGCGAAAATCGCCGAGGACTGGTCCGCGCGGCTCCGCTTCGAGGTCAACAGTCCGGGCGACTTCGAATCGAACTCGAAGCTCGAACCGTACGTCAAGGACGCGTACCTGGCCTGGAAGCGCGATGGCCACGAGATCGACCTGGGGCTTTCCCCCTCGCCGACCTTCGAGTTCATCGAGGGATTCTGGGGCCATCGGCCGATCGAAAAGACCCCGTTGGACCTGTATCGCGTCGGAAGGTCACGGGACCTCGGGATTGCCTACAAGGGACAGTCCCTTGGCGGCCGGATTTTCTACCATGGGATGCTCGGCAACGGTGCAGGAGACGGAGCGGAAACGAACGAGGGCAAGAAGATCATGGGCGCATTGGGATTCAGGCCGGCGGATGGTCTGGTGGCCCAGCTGTATGCCGATTACGAGGATCGGCCGGGCGCGACGGACCGCTCCACGCTTCAGGGTTTCGTCGGTTGGGCAGGTGAGCGCAGCCGGTATGGATTGCAGTACGCCGAGCAGGAGCGGGGGGTGGAGGGGGCGCCGGATGAATCTGTTGCGGTAGCTTCGGCCTTCGGGGTCTGGGAGCTCACGAAGCGCGGCAGCCTGCTGGCGCGCTACGACAGGAGCTTTGACGGTTATTCAGATGCGGACAGCATCGCCTACCTGCGGATCGCGAATGACACTCCTTTCGATCTCGCGATCCTCGGCTGGGAGCAGCAGCTGCACAAGCGGATCAGCCTGACGCCTAACTTCGAGTACGTCAGGTACCGTGAGAAGGGCGGCGAACCGGACCTGGATGATGATCTCTACGGACGGCTGACGCTCTATTATCAGTTCTGACGCAATGCACACGGAAGAAAAGGCGAAAAGGGGACAGATTTATTTTCCAAAGGGGACAGATCTATTTACGCTGCCTGCGCGCCACTCGATCACTTCAAGTGAACACCAAATAAATCTGTCCCCTTTGGGGTCCCCTCTGCGCTAAATAAATCTGTCCCCTTTGGAGCGATCTGGAACGCGAGCAGGAAAGTATTGATGACGGGCAAGAAAGTGCGAATCGGCGGCGCGAGCGGCTTCTGGGGAGACGCGCCGATGGCGACGCCCCAGCTGCTGTCGGACGGGCGGCTCGACTACATCGTCTACGACTACCTGGCGGAAATCACGATGTCGATCCTGGCCCGGGCACGCGCCAAGGATCCACGGCTCGGTTACGCGACCGATTTCCTGCTTGCAGCGATGAAGCCGAACCTGAAGGAGATCGCGCGGCAGCGCGTCAAGGTGATCTCGAACGCCGGCGGCGTGAACCCGGACGCCTGCGCCGAGGCGCTGCGGGAGCTGCTGCGCGCGGCGGAGCTGGATATCAAGGTCGCGGTCGTCCGCGGCGACGACCTCACCGGCAGACGCGAGTCGCTGGCTGCGCGCGGCGTGGTCGAGATGTTCGCGGGAACGACGTTTCCTCCGGCAGAACGCATTGCGAGCATCAATGCCTATCTTGGGGCCTTCCCGATCGCCGAGGCGCTCGACCGCGGTGCCGACATAGTGATCACCGGCCGCTGCGTGGACAGCGCGGTCACGCTGGGGGCCTGCATACACGAGTTCGGCTGGAGCCGCCGCGACTACGACCTGCTGGCAGGCGGCAGCCTTGCAGGCCACGTGATCGAATGCGGAACCCAGGCGACCGGTGGAAACTTCACCGACTGGGAGCAGGTCGTCGACAGCCTGCCGGACGCGGGCTACCCGATCGTCGAGGTCGAGCACGATGGCAGCTTCGTCTGCACGAAGCCGGCCGGCACCGGCGGGCTCGTCTCGGTCGGCACGGTCGCGGAGCAGATGCTCTACGAGATCGGCGATCCCGGGGCCTACGTGCTGCCGGACGTCGTTTGCGATTTCACAGGCGTCGGCGTCGTTCAGCTGGCCAGGGATCGCGTTCGCGTGAGCGGCGCGAGGGGTCGTGCCGCGCCGGCGAGCTACAAGGTCAGCGCGACCTACGCCGACGGTTTCCGGGGCGGCGAGGTCTGGACAGTCTACGGGCGGGACGCCGAGCGCAAGGCGCGGAAGATCGCCGATAACGCCTTCATCCGCGCCCGACGGATGCTGAAGCTGATGGGCCTGCCCGACTACACGGACACCTGCGTCGAGATCATCGGCGCGGAATCGCACTACGGCGCTGCAAGGCGCGTGAAGGACGTGCGCGAAGTGGACCTCAAGGCCGCGGCGCGTCACCCGAGTGCCGTCGGCATCGAGATACTGTTCAAGGAATTCATCGGCACGGCGCTGGCAGCGCCGCCGGGCCTGACCGGCTTCGCCGGCCGGCCGCGGCCCTCGCCGGTGGTGCGGCTGTTTTCCTTCCTGCTGCCAAAGCAGGAAGTCGAAATCACGGTGGAAGTGGACGGACAGCTGCACACGGTGACGGACTCAGCCGTGGCGGACGGCGGTGGCAATGACACGCCGCCCGCAGCGGGCGAGCCGATGGCCGGGGCGGAGCAGCGTGCGACCGACGCCGCCTGGCCACGACCGCCGGAACCGCCCGCACCAGATTCGTCCGCGGAAACAGTCCGGGTGCCGCTCGAGCGCCTGGCCTGGTGCCGCAGCGGGGACAAGGGCAACGGCGCCAACATCGGCGTGATCGCGCGCCGGCCCGAGTACCTGCCCTACCTGTGGGCATCGCTGACGGCCGGCCGCGTGGCCGAGCGCTTCGCCCATTTCCTCGAGGGCCGGGTCGAGAGATTCCTGCTGCCCGGCCTGCCGGCGATCAACTTCGTGCTGCACGAGGTGCTCGGTGGCGGTGGCATCGCGAGCCTGCGCAACGATCCGCAGGGCAAGGGCTACGGGCAGCTGCTGCTCGATGAGCTGGTGGAGATTCCGAAGAACCTGCTGGAGCCATGACGGGGAGCGAGCCGATGCTGCAGGAAGCGATGGATTTTCGCGACGAGAGCGAGGCGCTCTACGAGCTGCTCGAGTCGCTGCCGGATGCGGACTTCGACCGCGCCACGCTGTTCAAGGACTGGACGATCAACCAGGTGATCGGTCACCTGCATCTCTGGAACCAGGCGGCGGACCTGACGCTGCGCGATCCGGCGGCCTTCCTCGAGTTCGGGGCGAAGGTCATGGCGTCGGTCGCGAGCGGCGGCTTGCGCAGCTTCGAGGACCAGTGGCTCGGGGACCGGCGCGGCCGGGCGCTGCTGGCCGAGTGGCGGGAATTCGTCGCTCCGATGGCCGGGCGTTTCGCAGCCGCGGACCCGAAGCAGCGGGTCAAGTGGGCCGGGCCGGACATGAGCGTGCGCTCGAGCATCACGGCCCGGCTGATGGAGACCTGGGCCCACGGCCAGGCGGTCTACGACCTGCTCGGCGTGCATCGCCGGGACGAGGACCGGATCCGCAGCATCGCGCAACTCGGCGTCAATACGTTCGGCTGGACGTTCCGCAACCGTGGCCTCGTGGTCCCGGAGCAGGTGCCGCAGCTGCGGCTGACCGCGCCGTCGGGCGATACCTGGGAGTGGAATGTCGAGAATTCGACGGACCGGATCTACGGCACGGCGACCGAGTTCTGCCAGGTCGTGACGCAGACGCGTAACGTCGCCGACACCGGCCTCGAGGTCTCGGGGGACGTCGCGCGGCAGTGGATGTCGATCGCGCAGTGTTTCGCCGGGCCGCCCGAGAACCCGCCGGCCCCTGGGGTGCGGCGCGTGAGCGCGGGCCGTCTCCGGCCGGGCTGATTCTCCATCGATCCGATGCCAGCCGAGGCGCTGCTGTTCGATTGCGACGGCGTGCTGGCCGATACGGAGCGCGACGCTCATCGCGTGGCCTTCAACCGGGCCTTCGAGCAGACCGGTCTCGGTGTCGAGTGGAACGTCGATCAGTACGGCGAACTGCTGAGCGTGGCAGGCGGCAAGGAGCGACTGCGAGCCTACTTCGAAGCGTCCGGGTGGCCTGTCGATGCTGCGCGGCGTGACGACCTCGTCCGGCGCCTGCATGCGCTCAAGACCGCGTGCTTCATGGAGATCATCGAGGCCGGCGGCGTCCAGGTCCGGTCCGGGATCGCACGCATCATCGATGCGGCGCACGCGGCCGGACTCAAGCTCGCCGTCTGCTCCACGTCGAGCGAGAAGTCGGTCCATGCGTTGCTAGAATCGGTCATCGGCCCGGAGCGCAGCCGCAGGTTCGCGGGTGTCTTCGCCGGCGACCGTGTGCCGAGAAAGAAACCCGATCCCGCGATCTACCTGCTGGCCTGTGCCGAGCTCGGGGTGGCGCCCGGGGATAGCCTGGCCATCGAGGACAGCCGGAACGGCCTGCTGGCCGCCGTGGCGGCCGGTGTGCCCTGCGTGATCACGTACAGCGCATATACCCGGGACGAGGATTTCCGCGAGGCGATTGCCGTGTATCCGGAGCTGGGGGATCCACCGGGCCGCTGCGTCACGCTGGACGAGCTGCTCGGACTGTGTTCGCGGTCCCGGTAGCAGCGTGTCCGGGCCGCGATCGTGATCGGCCGGGCATGTCCCGTGACTCGATTAGCGGTATAAAGCCGGACGTTCTCAACCCAGGAACTTCAAGTGCAGAGCACGCCTAGACCGAAGCTCGGCCTCGTGCCGCAGATCCTGATTGGTGTCCTGCTCGGCGCCTTGGTCGGCGCGGTACTGCCCGGTGCCGGTGAACGCCTCGGCGTGCTGGGCGAGTTGTTCGTCGGCATGCTGAAGGCCGTCGCTCCGCTGCTCGTGATGGTGCTCGTGATGTCCGCGATCGCGAACCGGCACGAATCCGGGCTCGACGGACGCAAGACCTTTCTGACGATCGGCCTGTACCTGCTGGGCACGGTGTGCGCCGCGTTTCTCGCACTGCTGATGAGCGGCGCCTTCCCGCAGACCCTGACGCTGACCGAGGCCGCCGAGGGCAGTCCGCCGGCCGAGGTCACCGCGGTGCTCAAGGACGTGCTGTTCAAGCTGATAGACAATCCCATCAACGCGCTGCTGACCGGCAACTTCCTCGGCTGCCTGAGCTGGGCGGTACTGCTGGGCATCAGCTTCCGGCACGCCTCGGAGAGTTTCCGGCTGCACCTGCAGACCTTCGCCGACGGCGTCACCAACATCGTGCGCTATGTGATCCGGTTCGCGCCGGTGGGGATCTTCGGTCTCGTGTGCTACACGGTCGCGACGGTGGGCCTGGAGGCGCTCGCGGACTATGCGAGCCTGGCCGTGCTGCTGGTCGCGACGATGCTGCTGATGGCGCTGGTCGTCAATCCGCTGATCGTCTTCGCGGTCACGCGGCGCAATCCGTATCCGATCGTGTTTCGCTGCCTCGAGGAATCGGGCATCACCGCGTTCTTCACGCGCAGCTCGGCCGCCAACATCCCGGTCAACCTGGCGCTGTCGAAGAAGCTCGGAATCAGCGAGGAACTCTACTCCGTCACGATCCCGGTCGGCGCCACGATCAACATGTCCGGCGCCGCGATCACGATCACGGTGCTGACGCTGGCCGCGGTCAACACGCTCGGCATCGAGGTATCGCCCGGCGGAGCGTTGCTGCTCTGCGTGATCTCGGCGCTCGCCGCCTGCGGCGCGAGTGGCGTGCCCTCCGGCAGCCTGCTGCTCGTGCCGCTCGCCTGCTCGCTGTTCGGCATCTCCTACGACGTCTCGATGCAGGTCGTCGCGGTGGGCTTCATCATCAGCGTGATCCAGGACTCGATGGAAACGGCGCTCAATTCCAGCACCGACGTCGTCTACACCTATGCGGTGGATCGGGCCGGAGGAAACGACGCTGCAGCTGCGTGAGCGTTGGCAGCGCATGCAGGCCGGCGGCTGAGGGACGCATGGTCAGGGAACCGCAATTCGATCTTGCAATCATCGGCGCCGGCATCGCCGGCGCGTCCACCGCCTATTTCGCGAGCGGTCGTGCCCGCGTGCTGCTGCTCGAGGCCGAGGAACGCCCCGGACTGCACAGCACGGGACGCTCGGCGGCGCTGTTCTGCGAGAGCTACGGCTCGGCCCAGGTCAGGGCGCTGACGCGCGCCAGCCGGGCTTTTCTGGAGACGCCACCCGAGGGATTTGCAGGTCTGCCGCTGCTGAGTCGCCGGGGTGTGCTTCATGTCGGCGGCGATGCCGAGCGGCAGGCCGTCGAGGCGCTGCACGAGCATCTCAGCACCGAGGGCGGGGCCGTACGCAGGCTGCGCGCCGGGGCATTGCTCGAGCAGGTCCCGGTGCTGCGACCCGCCGTTCTGACTGAGGCGGTGCTCGACGACGCGGCCGCAGACATGGATGTCGATGCGCTGCACCAGGGGTTTCTGCGCGGCGCACGGGCGAACGGGGCGCGGCTCGAGACGCGGGCAAGAGTGACCGGCGTCGAACGGGAGCCGGGCGGCTGGCGCCTGGAAGCCGGCGGCCGCGAATGGCGTGCGGCAGTCCTGGTGAATGCCGCCGGCGCGTGGGCAGACGAGGTGGCGAGCCTCGCCGGCGTCCGCCCGCTCGGGCTGCAGCCGAAGCGACGCTCGGCCTTCCTGTTCGAGGCGCCGCAGGGCCTGGCCACCGGCGACTGGCCCTGCGTCGTCGGTATCGCCGAGGACTTCTATTTCAAGCCGGAGGCCGGCCTGCTGCTCGGCTCGCCGGCGAATGCGGATCCGGTGCCGCCGCAGGACGTCATGCCGGACGACCTCGACATAGCAGTCGGCATCGACCGGATCGAGCGGGTCACGACGCTGCGGATCGAGCGGCCGAAACGCGCCTGGGCCGGCCTGCGCTCGTTCGTTGCGGATGGCGACCTCGTCGGAGGCTTCGATCCTGCGGTCGCCGGGTTTTTCTGGGTTGCCGCGCTGGGCGGCTACGGGCTGCAGACGGCGCCGGCGATGGGCGCGCTCAGCGCAGCGCGACTGCTGGCGCTGCCTCGTCCCGCCTGGCTCGCCGACTGCGGCGTGAACGAGTCCTCGCTCGACCCTGGTCGGTTCGTGTCGAGGGACGATTGCGTGTAAAGTCGGCCGCCAGCCAAGGCTCGAGCACAGCGGGGACGGAGTGACCGACAGCAGCACCGTGAAAGACGGCCCGGTCCGGGAAATCTCGCTGTTCCTTTCAGCGCTGCCGATCCTGCTGCTGGTCGTGCTGCTCGCGCTGTCGGTGCACCTGTACGGCAGCGACTCGTCCTACGGAGGCAACCAGATCGCGCTGCTGCTCGCGGGTGCCACGGGCGCCGTCATCGCTGTTCTGCACGGCTACTCCTGGAGCGGCGTCCAGCAGGCCGTCGTGCATGGTATTGCGACCGCCACGGTCGCGATGCTGATCCTGCTCTGTGTCGGAGCCCTGATCGGAACCTGGATGCTCTCCGGCACCGTACCGGCGATGATCTACTACGGGCTCAAGCTGCTCGACCCCTCGGTGTTCTTCGCGGCCAGCTGCGTGATCTGCATCGTGACATCGCTCGCGACCGGCAGCTCGTGGACGACGGCCGGCACGATCGGTGTCGGGTTGATCGGCGTCGCGATGGGCCTGGGCATGTCGCCTGCGATCACGGCCGGCGCCGTCGTCTCGGGCGCTTACTTCGGCGACAAGATGTCGCCATTGTCGGACACGACGAACCTCGCGCCGGCCGTCGCGGGCACGGACATCTTTACCCACATCCGCCACATGACCTGGACGACCGTCCCGTCCATCGTGATCGCGCTGGTACTTTTCGCGGTCATCGGCTGGGGGCAGGGCGCGAACATGCCCGACGGGCGGGCCGCCGAGATCATGGCGACCCTCGATGCGACCTACGATCTCTCGGCGTGGACGCTGCTGCCGCTCGCGCTGGTGATCGTGCTCGCGGCACGGAAATTCCCCGCACTGCCGACCATCCTTGCCGGCGCGCTGCTTGGCGGTGTGATCGCGGTGATGCTGCAGCCGGACGTCGTCATCGCCCGCGCCGAGGACCCGGGTCTGTCCGACCCGATGAGCTACCTGAAGGGCGTGTGGACCGCGCTGGCGACCGGCTTCGTGTCGAGCACCGGCAACGAGGCGGTGGACTCGCTGCTGTCGCGCGGCGGGATGAGCAGCATGCTCAATACCATCTGGCTGATCATCACTGCACTGTCTTTCGGAGCCGTGCTGGAACACGCGGGAATGCTGGAGCGCCTCGTACGGGCGGCGCTGGCTGCGGCGAAGTCCACCGGGTCGCTGATCGCCGCGGTGATCGCGACCTGCATCGGCGCGAACATCGTCGCTGCCGACCAGTACATGGCGATCGTGCTGCCCGGAAAGATGTACCGGGCGGAGTTCATCCGCCGCGGCCTGGACCCGAAGAACCTGTCGCGCGCGATCGAGGATGCGGGCACGCTCACATCGCCGCTGGTGCCGTGGAATACCTGCGGCGCGTACATGGCCGGCACGCTGGGTGTTGCGACCGCGGCGTACCTGCCGTTCGCTTTCTTCAACCTGATCAACCCGCTCATCTCGATCCTCTACGGATACACCGGTTTCAGGATCGCCCGCGTGGAACAGTAGTCCTGGTGCAGGCACCGCAGTGACCCAGGACCAGGCGCTGATACTGCTGATACTCGCCGCGACGATGGCGCTGTTCATCTGGGGGCGCTGGCGTCACGACATCGTCGCGCTCGCCTCGCTGCTCAGCTGCGTGTTCGCCGGGCTGGTAGCCCCGGAACAGGCATTTTCAGGTTTCGGACATCCGGCCGTGATCACCGTGGCCTGCGTGCTGGTGCTCAGCTATGCGCTGCAGTCGACCGGAGCGGTGGATGCGCTGGCCCGTCGCGCGCTGCCCAGCGCAGCCGGGCCGACCGTCGAGATCGCGGCGCTGGCGGGGCTCGGCGCGGTGCTGTCTGCGTTCATCAACAACGTCGGCGCGATGGCGCTGCTGATGCCAGTGGCGATCCAGACCGCGGGCCGGCACGGTATGACACCGGGCCGGGTCCTGATGCCGCTGTCCTTCGGCACGATCCTCGGTGGCATGACGACGCTGATCGGAACGCCGCCAAACATGATCGTGTCGGGCTTCCGTGCCCAGACCGGTGCGGGTTCCTTCGGGATGTTCGACTTCACGCCCGTAGGACTGGCAGTAGCGGCGGCGGGGGTGATCTTCGTGGCCGGCCTGGGTTGGCGACTGGTGCCGGCCCGTGAACAGAAGGGAGCGGCCGGGTTCGATACCGGGACCTACCTGACCGAGGCACGGGTTACAGAGGACAGCCAGGCGGCGGGCAAGACGCTGCGCGAGATCGAGGTCAAGCTGGACGAGGCGGATGCGCAGATCGTCGGCATGTCTCGCGGCAAGCTGCGGGTCACGGCACCGAATCCATCCCGCGTCGCGCGGCCGGGCGACATCCTGGTGATCGAGGCTGAGCCGGAGTCGTTGTCGAAGGCGCTCTCGAGCCTGGGGCTCGTGCTGGAGGAGTCCGTCCCGACCGAGGCGGGCAAGGGTGAGCAGGCGCCTGAACCGGATCGAGAGCCGGCGACTGGCGGCGCGGAGGAGGGCGAAGGTAAGAGAGACCGCGCGGCCGACGAGGTCGTGCTCCGGGAACTGGTCGTCCTTCCGGGCTCCCCGCTGATCGATCGCACGGCGAGCGACGTCCAGATCCGGACGGTCTACGGGCTCAACCTGATCGCGATATCGCGGCAGGGACGCCGCACGATCCGGCGCCTGCGCTCGACCCGGATCAACGGTGGCGACGTGCTGCTGATGCAGGGCTCGCAGGAGGCGCTCGCCGGATTCGCCGCCGAGCTCGGCTGCGTACCGCTCGCGCAACGCGCGATCCGCATCCCGGATCGGCGCAAGCTGGTCACGGCGACCGTGACGATGCTGCTCGCCATCGCGGGAGCAGCTTTCGGCCTGTTGCCCGCCGCGATCGCCTTCGCGACCGGCGTCGTGGCTCTGATGGTACTGCGCGTAGTGCCGGTACGCCGGATGTACGAGGCGATCGACTGGCCGGTCATCGTGCTGCTCGGGGCGCTGATTCCCGTGGCGCAGGCGATGGGCACGACGGGTGCAGCCGACCTGCTGGCGCGGTCGCTGCTCGACGTGCTGGCACAGGGCCAGGCGGTCATCGCGCTGGCGTTGATCCTGGTCGTCGCGATGACGCTCTCGGATTTCATGAACAACGCGGCCACGGCCGCCGTGATGTGCCCGATCGCGATCAGCACGGCGACCCAGCTCGGCGCCAGTGCAGATTCGTTCCTGATGGCGGTCGCGATCGGCGCCTCCTGCGCATTCCTGACGCCGATCGGCCACCAGAACAACACGCTGATACTCGGTCCCGGCGGCTTCCGCTTCGGGGACTACTGGCGGCTCGGCCTGCCGATGGAGATCCTCGTCATCGCGATCAGCGTGCCGCTGTTGCTGGTGGTCTGGCCCTTGTGAGCGATCCCGCAGGCCTTTGTCTTTCTCCGGCCAGCTACTTCTTGCGGGCCGCGCGTTTGCCCTTCTTCTTCACGCCGGCGGTGCGCCGGGGTTTTCGCTCAGGCGCATGAACGAACGTCTGCTCGAGCTCGTCGAGCGCCTCGCCCGTGTACACGGCGAGGCGCTGCATGCTCGGTACGCTCTCCCTGCAGGCGACGAATCCGAATGTGAGCTGGCCCGCGTAGCTGAGTACGGTGATGTTCAGCGCCTGTCCGTGGCCGACCTGCGATACCGGGTAGTAGGCGGTCATCTCGGCGCCGTGAAAATACAGCGGCTGCCTCGGGCCGGGCACGTTGGAGATGATCAGGTTGTAGAGCGGTGGTGCGAGGTTCCCGAGGACCGGCAACCAGCTGAGCAGCGCGGGCGCGGCCATCACCATCGTGTAGTTCATCGCGGCCGTGCCGGTCATCCGTCCGAGGTTCTGCTTGCCGGCTTCGCTGGAGCGGCGAATCACCTCGAATCGCTCGCGCACGTCTTCGACGTCGGTGCCGAGGCGCATCGCGAGCGCCGTCACTGCGTTGCCGCTCGCGTCGGCCGCCTCGCGCGCCAGCGCCACCGGTACCGATGCGATCAGCGTCTCTTCGGGCAGTTTGCCGAGCTCGGCGAGATAGCGTCGTAGCGCGGCGCCGCAGGCTGCAAGCACCACGTCGTTGACCGTCCCTCCAGCCGCGCGCCCGATCGCCTTGACGCGCTCCAGGCTCGTCGCCTGCGTCGCGACGCGACGTTGCCCGCCGATTCGTACGTTGAAGATCGTGCGGGGCGCCTCGGTGAGCCCGGTGAGGTCGCGAAACCCGTCCATCCCCGCGGTCGCCTGTGCCGTCGCGAGCAGGCTTCTCGAGAAGCTCGGCAGTGCCTTCAATTCACTTTCGAGCAGCGATGGCAGCCAGTCCAGCAGCCCGCCCGTGCGCGATCCGCGTTCGCCGGCCGACCGGGATTCGTCCGCCCAGACCGGAGGCGTCGCGCTGTGCGCCGGATCGTTCGACAGGTTGATCAGCTTGATGCTGTTGACGCCGTCTACCAGCGCATGGTGCAGCTTGCAGTAGATCGCGAAGCGGTCGTCCTCGAGTCCTTCGATCAGGTGGAATTCCCATAGCGGCCGCGAGAGATCCATCGGATTGGAGTGCAGGCGGGAGACGAGTACGCCGAGTTCGCGCTCGCCGCCCGGATAGGGCAGCGCGGAGTGTCGCAGGTGATAGTCGAGGTCGATGTCGTCGGTGACCTCCCAGCGCGGCAGCAGCTTGCCGCTCGCGCCGCCGGCCAGCCGGTACGTGAACGGTATTGCCGTGACCGGGTGGCTGCGCAGCTCGGCGAACAGCTCCGACACGAAATGGCGCGGTGCATCGGCCGGAATCTTGAAGGTCTGCAGGCCGGCGATGTGCATCGGCGTCTGCCGTGTCTCGGCCAGCAGGAAGGCGGCGTCCAGTGCACCGAGGCGTATGTACTTGCTCATTTACGTCTGTCCGTTCATGCAGGTGGCGAGGGCGGCCCTGGGACCGTCGGTGGCGGGAAGGCGGTCGGCGGCGTGTTGCGCGCAGACCGGCAGTGCTCGGCGATGCGGGCGGCCATGAACGTCGTGAGCGGCATCGGGATGTCGTGGCCCATGCCCGGCACGACTTCCATCCGGGCGCCACGGATGTGGTTCGCCGTGTCGAGTCCGGCTTCGAGCGGCACCAGCGGATCGGCAGCACCATGGACCACCAGCGTCGGAGCCGTGACCTGCCGCAACATGGCTCGGCGATCACCCGACCCCAGTATCGCGAGCAGTTGCCGCTCGGTCCCCTCGCGATACAGGCCGCGCCGGGCGACCCGCTCGAAATGGGGTCGGATGGCGACCGGGTCGATCGGGTAGCCCGGGCTGCCGATCACGCTGAAGACCCGCGTGAGGTGCTGCACCATGGCCTCGATGTCACCTGCCGGAGGCGGTGGCTTGAGGATCGCCTGCAGCGCCCAGCGCTTGCCGAAGGCGATCTTCCGCTGCGGGTTGCCCGTGGAGGACATGATCGAAACGAGGCTGCGAACCCGCTGCGGCTGTCGCGCCGCGAGCACCTGCGCGATCATGCCGCCCATCGAGATTCCCGCGACGTGCGCCGACTCGATGCCCAAGTGGTCGAGCAGGCCCGCCGCGTCCCGCGCCATGTCGTCGAGATCGTAGGGCGAGGGTACCGGCCGACGCAGCAGTGCCCGCAAGATCGCTCCCGCGACGTTCATGCCGCGGGCCCCGGCGAGCCGGGTCGAGCCGCCGCTGTCACGGTTGTCGAATCGGATGACCCGCAGGCCCCGGTCCAGCAGCGCCTGCAGGAGCTCGTCTGGCCACAACGCCGCCGGCATGCCGAGTCCCATGACCAGCAGCAACGGCGGTGCCGACGGGTCGCCAAGCACCTCGTAATCGATCTGCAGGCCATTGACCGCGGCTATGGGCATTTGTCTCGGGCTGCTCGGACCAGGTACCGCGATTAGACGCGACTTCCGACCTCGTGGGAACCCGGCGCCTTTGCTGCAGACGCTGCACGTGATCATTGATGCTGCAATGCGGCATCGGCGTGCCGGGGTCCGCCCGGTCCGGCGGCGACGACGGAGCGAAGCCGTTGAGATGTGACCCGCCAAGGGTATATTCGAGCCATCAATCCTGTTTTCTGCGAATCCAGGCGAGGAGTCCCGATGATCCCTGCTTCACTCGACTGCCACATGGCGTCAGACAGGTCGGTTTCCGTGCCGGCCGGCGCCGTACTGCTGGCGGCGGGCGAGGCCAGGCGCATGGGCGGCCGGCCGAAGTGCCTGTTGGAACTCTGCGGCGTACCGCTCATCCGCCGCAACCTGGCTGCGCTGTCCGACGCGGGCGTGGACGAGATCGTGGTCGTGCTCGGTCATCGTGCGGACGAGATCGAGCCCGCGCTGCAGGACTTCCCGGTCACGATCCTGCGCAATGCCGATTATGCGCTGGGCCAGATGGTCTCGTTGCACGTTGGCCTCGCGGCGCTGTCCGATCGGCTCCACGCGTTCATCGTCGCGATGGCGGACCAGCCGTTGCTGGACGCGCAGGACGTTACGGACCTGATCGGCGCCTACGAGCGGCGCGGACCGGCCTCGGCCGTCGTGCCCTACGTGGACGGTGAGCGCGGCAACCCGATCATCCTCGACGCTGCCGTGCGCGAGGCGGTGCTGGCCGGTGATGCCGGGTTCGGATGCAGGCAGTGGCTCGCGGCGAACCCGGAGCGAGTGCTGCGGCTGGAAGGTAACAACCGCCACTACTGCATCGACATCGACAGTCCGCAGGACATCGAGCGCTTCGAGGCCGAGTACGGCCAGCAGCTCCGCTGGCCGCCGGAAATCGCGGCTTGAGTTCTATGCTCCAGGCCGGAGTCGCCGGTCGTCGGCGGTTCGGGCCGGGCTATTTGAGGCGACGGGTGATCTCCTGCCACAGCGAGCGGTAGACGTCGGTCGCCGCGCTCGCGGGCGCGTAGGCGGGTATTGGCGCGCGCCGAACGGCCATCCGTTCGATCGTGCTCCAGTAGGGTATCTCGCTGGTCAGCATGCCGGGAAACCGCGCGCGCGCCTCGGCTATGATCTGCCGGTGCAGCGACTTCCTGCGATCGACCATCGAGAAGAAGGGCAGGATGCGCAGGTCGGACCAGCCCTCGCGGTCGACGAAGTCGTGCAGCTGCTCGAGCGTGCGCAGTGACAGCGGCGTAGGGACGATCGGGACGACGACGGCATCCGCCGCGCGCAGCACGTTCTCCGACAGCAGCGACATGCCGGGTGGACAGTCCAGGAACAGCAGGTCACACAGCTCCCGCAATGACCGGCTCATCTTCATCAGGCGCTCGGTAGGCTTCTTGCGCTGGCTCATGTGCACGTCGAGGTTGCGAAACGAGCGGTCGGCCGCGATCAAGTGCAGGCTCGGGTAGTCCGTGAGGTAGAGCAGTTCCCCGAGCTCCTGACTGCCGCGCACGAGCTTCTTCGCCGAGGTCTCCTCTCGGGCCGCTGCGCGCAGGATGTAGCTGGCCGCCGCCTGCGGATCGAGATCCCAGAGCACCGTGCGGCTGCCGGAAACGGCCGACAGGTAGGCGAGGTTGACGGCCGTGGTCGTCTTGCCCACGCCACCCTTGATGTTCGTTACAGCAATGATTTCCATCAGATCGTCGAGGCACCTCGGGAGGAAGGAAACGCGAGCGCGACCAGAGCGTACAGCAGCAGTGCCAGCCAGAGCAGGTTGCGCAGGCCCAGATCCACCGCGAGCAGCGTGGCCAGCGCGGCGCTCACGACCGAGGCGCAGCCATTGATGCCCCATGCCCAGGGCACGAGCGGCGGCTCCAGTTCTCGCAGTGCGAGCGGAAACGGCATGCCCATGCAGAACGCCAGCGGCGCGACCAGGCACGCCGTCACGGCCGCAGCTGCAGGTCTCGGCCAGCCGGCCAGCAGCGGCGTGATTGCGTCGAATGCGAAGGCGTGCAGCGTTCCGAGCAGCACGATGCCTGCCGTCGCCAGCCCGAGAGTCCGGCGGGCACGCGCAGCAGGCGTGCGATCGGCCCACAGGCTGCCGGCGCCGGCCGCGACCAGGAACGTCCCGAGCGTGAGGCCGAGCGCGACGGTTGGATGGTGCACGACGAGCAGCAGTTTCTGCAGGAAAGCGATCTCGAGGAACATGAATGCGAGTCCGATTCCGCCGAAGTACAGCACGACACGCAGCCGTGGTGCGCGGCCGCGTCCCTGCGATGGAGCCAGCAGGCGCAGCGGCGCCAGGATCAGCACGACGCCCGCGATCACGGCCTGGAGCAGCGTCAGGGCCAGCAGCAGGTATCCGGCCTCGAGCAGTGCGATGCCGCCCCGTTCTCGTGCGCCCCAGCTCTCGGCCAGCATGCGCCAGCGGAAAAAATTCTGGAAATACGGGCGGTCGTCCGTGGCGGGATGGATGTCGTAGGGATAGTCCTCCAGGTAACGCTCAGCGGCGCCGGCGAGCAGCGCCTGGACGCCGTCGTAGTACCAGGGTTCCGGCAACTGGTTGCGCTGGTTCGTGTCGCGGCGCTCGAGGCCCGGGTACCAGGCGGGGTCGAACGATTGCGCCTCGCAGAACGCGCGCGTGCCCGCTATCTCGTCTGCAGTGATCTCACCGTTCTTCAGCAGCAGCGTGAACGTCTGCCAGCCCCGCACCATGATCATCCGGTCCGAAACGCTGCGAACCCCCTCGGCCTGCATGGCCCGGATGCCCATCGCGGCGAGCTTGAGTCCGTCGCGGGGCGGGATCTGCACCGCTGCGGTGATCGAGAGGAATCCGCCCGGCTCGAGGTGCCGCAGATACAGGCGCAAAGCCTCGACCGTGTACTGGTAATTCTCGTTCAGTCCCCCGAGTCCGCCGCTGCTCCCTGCGCCGCCGAGTGACAGCTGGATCAGGTCGTAGGTTCGCCCGGAGCGCTGCAGGAAGCCACGAGCCTCGCCTTGCTGCAGCTCCACGCCGCTCAGGCCGGCAAGGTTGCCCGTGTATTCCCGAAAGGTCTCGCGCAGCAGCTGGATGACCTGCGGGTTCAACTCGAGCGCGTCCACGCGCCCGGCGCCGAGTCGCCGCGCGCGCAGGATCTCGTCGCCGCCTCCCGCCTCGGGAACGAGCACGAGGCGCGGCGTCGCGAGTCGGTAGGCCAGCGCGGAAGTCGTCCGCGAAAGGTACTCGAGGCGCTCGTCGTCGTCCGTTGCGGAGGTGATCGCCTGGATCGCGTCACCGTCCGTGAACATTCCAAGCTGCCCCGGTGGTTCTGCCGTCGCGTTCAGGCTGAGGCCCGGTGCGAGCCTGAGCGGCATGCTGCTGCTCTCGATCACGCTGATCCGTGCGAGAGGGCTCGAGCGCTCGAGCAGTACCTGCGTTCCCTCCACCCGCAGCGCCTGGCTCAACGCCTTGTAGGGTCCCGGCTCGAGTCGCAGCCAGGACGACGGCAGCAATGCCAGCGCTGTAACGCCTGCCACGGCGATCACCGTCCAGCGCAGAGGCGTCGCGTTCAGCTCCACGGCGCCCACGACCAGGGCAACAAAGGCGGCGGCGCCGACCACGCGCAACAGTCCCTCCGGCCAGATCCAGTACATCAGCCCGAGCACCGCGACGCTGCCGATGCCGGCGCCCGCGAGATCCGCTGCATAGATCCGCCCGGCGTGATCCCGCCCGGCCATCAGCGCGAGTCCGATCGCGCTCGCAGCGCAGAAGAACGGTGCGGCGAGGACCAGGTACATCAGCACGAGCCACAGCGGCTGCCATGGGTCCCAAAGCAGCGCCTCGGCCCGGAACGGTAACGACAGCGCAGCGAGCGGGCTCGCAATGACCAGCACGCCGAACGCGGCGATGCTCGCCAGGTAGCTCGCGGCGTAGTGCGACAGCAGGCGACGCCGGGCAACGGCGAGAAAAGTACCGCTTGCGCCGAAACCGAGCAGCGCGAGGCTGATGATCATGAACGCGAAGTGATGCCAGTGCACCACTGCGAAGATGCGGTTCAGTACGATCTCGCTGCCCAGCGCCGCGAACGAAACCAGCGCGACCGACACCAGCGGCGCGCGGGTCCGTGTATCAGTCATGTCCGCCGGTGAGTGGAACGAAAGCCACTGGCAGCAGCTGCCTGGTCGTGACCTTGCCATCGGCCTGCTTCTCGACCAGCACGAGCTGCTGGGTCGTGAACCGCGTGCCGACCGGAAGGACCATGCGGCCACCCGGTTTCAACTGCTGCAGCAGCGGGGGAGGCACGTGGCTGGCCACGGCTGTCACGACGATTGCATCGAACGGAGCATGCTCCGGCCAGCCGTAGTAGCCGTCGCCGATGCGGACCTCGACGTTGTCGTAGCCCAGGCGTCCGAGCCGCTCGCGCGCCTGCAATCCCAGTGGCTCGACGATCTCGATCGAATACACCTTCCGGCAGAGTTCACCCAGCACCGCGGCCTGGTAGCCGGAACCCGTGCCGATCTCGAGTACGACGCAGCCGGGACGCGGCTCGACCAGGTCGGTCATGATCGCAACGATGTAGGGCTGAGAGATGGTCTGGCCGTACCCTATCGGCAGCGGCCGATTCTGGTAGGCGAGGTCGCGATCGGCCGGCCTGACGAACTCATGCCGTGGCACGGTCCGCATCGCGGCCAGGACGCGTTCATCGAGTTCCCTGCGGTTGATGTACTCGGCGGTATCGCGTACGTCGCGCTCGATCTCCCGGACCAGTGCCTCGCGCTCAACGTCGTAGGCTGTCGCCCCGGCGCCGGTCGCCGGGCTGCCTCCCTGCAACAGCAGCAGGATCGCCAGGACTCCTGACATTGCAGCCCGTGTCGTCATGCCGAGCCAGTTCCCGCAGCAAAGTCCCGATTACAGTTTACGCAGTCACCCGGGCCGCGAGCATTGCGGAAACTGCGATGCACCCTCCGGCGACGCGAAGTCGTTCGCAGCGCCGGCGCGGCATGCAACGGCCCTGGAACCTGTGCGAGACTCTACGGGCATGACTGACGCCAGCCTTGACGTCCGGCCCGGCCCTGTCGAGCGCTCGAATCTCCAGGTACTGGTGCTCGGCGCCGGTTTCGGTGGCTTGTGCATGGGCATCAAGCTGCTGGAGGCCGGCATCCGGGATTTCCTGATCCTCGAGAAGGAGTCCGAGGTCGGCGGGACCTGGCGCGACAATACCTATCCCGGTGCGGCCTGCGACGTGCAGTCGCATCTGTATTCGTACTCGTTCGAGGGCAGGCCGGACTGGACGCGGCGCTACCCGGGCTGGCAGGAGATCCAGCGCTACATCCTCGACACGACGCAAAAGTACCGCCTGCGGCCGCACATCCGCTTCGGACGGGAGGTCTGCGCGGCGCACTTCGATCCGGGGTCGGCCAGCTGGACGGTCCGCACCCGCTGCGGCGAGACCTACGTCGCGCGCCATTTCGTGCTCGCCAGCGGCCCGCTCAGCCGGCCGCAGACACCCTCGATCCCGGGCCTGGAGCGTTTCCGCGGCGAAGTGTTTCATTCGGCACGCTGGAATCACGGCTATGAACTCGAGGGTAAACGGGTCGCCTCGATTGGCACGGGCGGTAGCGCGATCCAGTACTGCCCGGAGATCGCACCGAGGGTCGAACGACTCTACGTATTCCAGCGCACCCCGGCCTGGGTGATTCCCCGCGACACCCGCGCGTATCCCGAGCGTGTGAAAAATCGTTTTGCACGCTTTCCGTGGCTGCGCAAGCTGCATCGGGCGAGGCTGTACTGGTCGAACGAGTCCCGGGTCTGGCCGATCTTTCACCCAGCTCTTGCGCGCGGACTGCAGCGGCTGGCGAGGCTCTTCATCCGCCACCAGGTCCGGGACCCGGAGCTGGCGCGCAGGCTGACGCCCGACTATACGATCGGCTGCAAGCGGATACTGATCTCGAATGTCTGGTACCCGATGTTCAACCGCAGCAATGTCGAACTCGTCACGGACGGAATCCGGGAAGTCCGCGAGAGGAGCATCGTCACGGCCGACGGTACCGAGCGGCCGGTGGACTGCATCATCCTCGGTACCGGTTTCGTCGTGGACCCGCGAATCTACATGCGGGATTTCCGGGTCACCGGCCTGCCGGGCCACGTCCTCGCCGAGGACTGGAAGGCGGGTGCCCAGGCCTATTACGGCATCACCGTCAGCGGTTATCCCAACATGTATCAGCTCGTCGGGCCGAACACCGCGCTCGGTCACAACTCGATCATCTTCATGATCGAGTGCCAGGTGCATTACGTGATGCAGTGCCTCCGGGCAGTCGAGTCGCGCCGCGCGGACTACCTCGACCTCAGGCCGCAGGCGCAGGCCGCGTTCAACGAAAGGGTGCAGCGAGCGCTGCAGGGAACGGTCTGGACGTCCGGCTGCGCAAGCTGGTACCAGCAGGCGGATGGGCGCAACTTCACGATCTGGCCCTGGTCAACGTGGCGTTACTGGCTCGCAACGCGAAGTGTACGGACCGAGGACTACACGTTCGAAAGCACGCTCAGTCGCTCAGCAGGTCCGGCCGGGACTCGTACCACTTGCGAGGCTCGATGACGCGGAAGTCCTTCTTCTCGCCAGCGAGCGCGAGGCCGAGGCCGAGCTTGTGCCAGCCCAGGTACAGGTCGCCGTTGCGCTGGCCGTCGTGCAGCCGCAGTCGCGCCTGCGCGTGAAACCGGTCGTTGCTGCCGGAGAATCGGTCGAGGACCAGCGCCTGGTCCTTCCACCGCAAGCGGCCGCTCATTTCGGCCTGGCCATCGTCGATCACATTGGCGATCCAGTGGGGAAAGTGCTTCTTCTGCGCGAACAGCGCCAGCAGCACGCTCAGGTCCTTCATGCTCGCGCTTATCCGGGCGTCCAGGGCCGGCGGCTTGTCCATGTCGAGCCGTGCCGTCGCCAGCTCGAGCGTCGCCCACCAGCCTGATTGCGGCTCCTCGCCGGGCGCCTGCACGCCCACGTCCTTGAGCACGATCCGGCTGCCGCTCGCATACAGGCTGCGAGTGGCGAGATCCGCGCGACGCAGCCGGGTGTCAGTCTGCACGGTTCCCGCGAGTGCGATTCCCGCCACGTCGACGCGAGCGTCATTGGCCGCCACCTGCAACCGGCCCTTTGCGACCTGCCCTTCGCCGTAGAGCTCGAGATCACCGCTCAGCCGCCCGGTGCCGGCCAGGACCCTGACATGCTCACTGGGCAGGTAGCGGTTGTAGACACGCAGGTCGGGCACGTCTGCGTCATTGAACACGAGGTGGGCGCGATAGCTGTCCTTGAGTTCCGCTTGCGCGTCGTCGACGGTCACTTCCAGCCTCAGGTCGTGCCCTTCTACGTAGGGTTGCTGTGGCGCGTCGCCCGGTGCGACGCGAAACTCCTGCATCTGGGCGGTGAGGTGAGGCCTGACGCCTTCGACACCTGCGGCGCTCTCGAAAACGACGTCGGCGCGCGCGACTCCGCTGAAGTCATTGCCCATCGCACGCACCGTCGCCGTGACCTCGGGAACGCTCAGGCGGCTGCCGGCCGCGACGGTCCCGCTCGCGATGTCCAGGTCCGCGACGATGCTGCCTGCCCCGTCGAATGACACGAGCCCTGGCGCCCTGATCAGGCTGGTCAGCCAGCGGAGCGACTGGAATTGCCAGGTCGCGTCAACGTGCCCCGAGGTTCTCGACACGACCGCGGCCGGTCCGCCGAGCGGAATCGGTATCGATGTCCCACTCATCACCAGGTCCGCGTCCGCATGGAAGTGCGAGGCCGTCCCGGCTCCGAGCTTTGCTTTGAGCTCTACCTGCCGGTCGTCCACCTGCAGCAGGAAGTCGGCCGTCCCGGGAACCTCGTCGCCGGCTACGGTGGCATCGACCGGCGCATCGAATTTCAGGCGGCTGCCGGGCGTCAGCTGACCGCGTCGCCAGCCGACCTGCGCCGCAAGCTGTCCTTGCCTGTCGGTCGGAACGAGGCGAGGGCGCTGGTCATCATCGACGAGGGCCCGCAGGCCCGGCGTCACCCCATCCAGCGAGACGTCCGCATCGAGCTTCAGCAGCTTGCGGATACCCGGTGCCTCGGCACGGGTGTTTGCCGCCATTGCAAAGCTCGAGGCCAGCCTGGCCTCGCTCAGCAAGGCGAGGCCATCGCGCCAGAGCACCGCGTCCCGCAGCTCGATCTCCGAGGGCAGGATCTCCATCGCGCCACCGCGCATGGTCTTGCGAAAGCCGCCCGCGGCACGCCCGTCGCCGACCAGCACGAGATCGTTGAAGTAGGCGTGGCGCACCGACTGCACCGAGATTTCCGCGAACTCGAGCGTCCAGCCGCCGGGGCGTGCTTCAGCCGCGGGGCGTGGGTTGTCGATCAGGCTCGCGCCACCGGACACCTGCTCGCCGACAACGTCGCGCACGCTGATCGTCTTGGTGAGCAGTGGCAGCAGTGCTATCCGGCCGCTCGCATGTTCCGCCTGTACCGACCACACCGTGCGCCGGACATTGCCGGCGACACGCAGGTTCCATACCTGCACCTGGGTCGGAATGATCGTCAGCGCCCGGTCCCAGCCGACCTGGGCCTTCTCCGGTTTCGGGTTTGCAAGCCGGTGCCCTACTGGTGTGTTGAGCAGCAAGTTGCCGGCCAGCAGATACATGGCGTACAGCGGCAGCACAATGCGGGCGGCGAGGCGCAGCAGCCTGGCGGCACCGTGACCTGGGTGAGCCCGCAATGGGTGAGTGCTCGACATCGGTTCCGGACGGTCTTTCGGTTCGACGCGATCCCGCCCGCTTCGGACCCTTCCCGGGCAGGCATTTGACGCGACGTGCGCCAGCGACGATTGTACAGTGTCAGGTCCGCATTCCAGGGCCGGACTGCGCTTCCCGGGCATGGGGCAGGGGACGGAGCGCGAAGCCTTCGCGTTGATGGGAGAACTGGATTGATTGCCTGGATAGTTGCTGCGTTCTATCTGGCCGGCGTGATTGCGGCCATCGACGCCGTGATGACCGTCCGGACATCACAGGGTGCTGTCGCCTGGGCGGTTTCGCTGGTCGCGGCGCCGTTCGTCGCGGTTCCCGCCTACCTCGTCCTCGGCCGCAGCAAGTTCGGCGGGGCGCTCGAGGCCTTCGAGGAACGCAGGCAGGAGATCGTGGCACTGCTCGAGCAGATCAAGGTAAACCTCGACCCCTGGACGGTGACTGGCGAGTCTGCGCCGCAGGCGTACCGGACCGTCAGCGAGCTGTCCGGCATGAAGATGACCCGTGGCAACAGCGTCGAGCTGCTGGTGAACGGCGAGGCCACGTTCGACAGCATCTTCGCCGGCATCGCCGGGGCGCAGCGGTACGTCCTTGTCCAGTTCTACATGTTCCACGACGACGGGCTCGGCCGGCGCATGCAGCAGGCCATGATCGAGCGCGCCCGGGCAGGTGTGGCGGTCTACATGCTGTATGACGAGGTCGGCAGCAAGGGGCTGCCGGGACGGTACATCGACGAGTTGAAGGCCGCGGGCGTGCAGGTTTCCTCGTTCAAGCCCACGCAGGGCTCCGGCAACCGCTTCCAGCTCAACTTCCGCAACCACCGCAAGATGGTCGTGGTCGACGGCGTCACCGGCTGGGTCGGCGGGCACAACGTCGGCGACGAGTACCTGGGGCTGGACCCTGAGTTCACGCCCTGGAGGGACACGCACGTACGCCTCGAGGGCCCGGTCGTCACCGAGCTGCAGTTCACGATCCTCTCGGACTGGTACTGGGCGACGCGCGAGATTCCCGAACTCGACTGGGTGCCGAAGGCAGCGCCGGACGATGACGTCCGCGCGATGATCTTCGCCTCTGCGCCCACACAGCGGCTCGAGTCGGCCGGGCTGATGTTCGTGACTGCGCTTAACTCGGCCAGCAAGCGCGCCTGGCTGTCAGCGCCGTATTTCGTTCCCGACGAGGCCGTGGTCAAGGCCTTGCAGCTGGCGGCGCTGCGCGGCGTGGACGTGCGCGTCATCACTACCGGGAAGGGAGACAGCCTGCCCGTCTACCTGGCAGCGTTCCACTACATGTACATGCTGCGCGACCTCGGCATCCGCTTCTATGCCTATCAGCCGGGGTTCCTGCACGAGAAGGTCATGCTGGTCGACGACGAGGTATCGGCCGTGGGTACGGCCAATTTCGACAACCGCTCCTTCCGCCTGAATTTCGAAGTGACGGCACTGATCGCGGACCGCCAGTTCGCTGCCGAGATGGAGAAGATGTTCGAAGCTGATTTCCGGCATGCCGTCCCCATCGACCCGACCCAGTTCGAAGAGAAGTCCTTCTGGTGGCGCTTCGGCGTCAGTCTGTCGCGGCTTGCCGCGCCCGTTCTTTGAGGTGATTCGAGATGCGCGAAGTACGACAATTCTGCATAGTGCTGGCAACCTGCGCCTTCCCGCTACTGCCGGCAGTCGCCCCGGCGCAGGGGCAGGCGACCAGCGAGCCGCCGGTGCCGCGCGCTCAGTCCAGCGGACCGTTCGAGCAGACGCTCGAACTGCAGGGCATCCGGTTCGTTCTCAGCTGTCCGAACGATTCGTCGATCAATACGCTGACCATCCAGCCCTCGGGACTGGAGGTCGATAACTCGACGATCGAGCGCGAGGTGGACGGGTCGGTCACCAGCGCCGAGATCGCCGACCTCAATGCGGACGGCTCGCCCGAGGTCTATGTGTACGTGAACTCCGCCGGCAGCGGGTCCTACGGATCACTGGTGGCGTATGCGGCCAACAACCGCAAGTCGTTGAGCGAGATCTACCTGCCACCGCTCGAGCAGGACGGCCCGCAGACCCAGGGATACATGGGACACGACGAGTTCGCCGTGGTCGAGAGCACGCTGGTGCGCCGGTTCCCGATTTACCGTTCCGGAGACACGAACTCCGATCCAACGGGCGGCACCCGCCAGCTGCAGTACAAGCTCGTGCCGGGAGAGGCCGGCTGGCTGCTGAAGCTGGATCGGACCGTGGAGTACTAGCTCGCCGGAGCGCGGGCGCTCAGCGGGTCCAGCCGAGCACGTCACGGGCGATCGACCAGCGCGGCGGCCTGATTTCGGCACCCTTGCCGAGGATCCAGTAATCGTAGGTCCGCTGGATCTCGCCGCGCGACTGCTGCAGCACGACCCATTCGTCGACGAACTGGGCGAAATCGGCAGCGTCGAGCGCGGTTGCGAACCCCAGGGGCCGGCGTATGACTGCATTTCGCGGGATCACGACCGAGTATTCCGGGTGCAGCAGCGACCACGCGGTGGCCACCTCGGCGAGGCCTAGCACTGCGTCGATCTCCGGATGCTGGCCGTCGAAGTAGTCCTGCCAGCTTTCCAGGCTCACTAGTTCGAACGGCGTCGAGCCGAGCAGCGCCTGCACGTAGTCCTCGTACAGCTCCGCACGACCCGGGATGCCGATCCGCAGGCGCTCGTGACCCGCAATCGATTCCAGCGTGGCGAACTCGTCGCGGCGCGAATCCCGGACCAGCAGCCCGATCGTGCCATCCATGTAAGGCGCGGACAGGCGCAAGCGTGCCACCCAGTGGTGCGTGTACGGAACGCTCGAGACGAGATCGATCTCGCCCGAGGCGAGCTGCCTGTCGAACGCGTCGAGCTGCACCGGAACGAACTCGAGGCGGACGCCGAGGTCCTCTGCCATCCTGCTGACCATCTCGATGTCGAAGCCGACCAGGTCTCCCTGCCGGTTCCGGAAGGTGAAAGGCAGCCGACCATGCTGGTAGCCGACCCGCAGCGTCTGGCGTGCGCGAATCCGCTCGAGTGGCGTCAGGTCCATCCGGGAGTAAGGATCGAACGGCGCAGGGCCGCTGTAGACGGTCGTGGGCGGCGGCGAGCGCGAAAGGTGCATCGATGCGACGACCTCGGCCTTCGTGTAGCTCGTGTCAATGAGCTGCGCGAGTCCCCAGGACGTCAGGCCCACCGCAGCGGCGGTGAGCGCTGCCGAGCCCAGCAGGAATCGCAGCAGCCGGCCCGCCGAGAACTGCAGCCGGCCCGCCATCGCCGTGGTGACGATGGCCGAGAACGCGAACAGGCTCATCGCGCCGACCGCGGAGTCGAGCTTTCCGTTCAGCAGCGTCGTCGGGATGTAGAGCTGGAACAGGTCCTGCGGCACCTCGACCAGGTCCATCAGGAACGGCAGTGCCACCTGTGCCTTGGCGAAATAGCTGAACAGTCCGGCGAGCATCAGGCCCGGGTATTCGCCGCCCGCGAGCGGACGACCCGAGAGCCAGGCTGCGAACGGAACGAACAGCAGCGTGAGCAGCTTGCCGGCCGTCGGTGCATTGAACGCGATCGGCACGACGACCTCGGGCACGGATTTCGCCTCGCCCTTGTCGAAGCCGTGCCGGGCTGCGAGCCGCTCGCAATGCTCCGCGAGCATCGGCAGCACGATGAACACGTTGCTGGTGACGAAGGCCGTGAGCACCGCGTCGCTGCTGGCACCGAGCACCTCGCGATAGCGGATCGGCGTGACCGTCGCGACCAGCGCCGGCAGCAGCAGGGCTCCGACCAGCAACGCGGCCACCAGGAAGGTCACGAAATAGACCTGCAGCCGCGCCAGTTCGTCGAGCGAGAGCGTGCCTGCGGCCAGCGCTGCGATCGGTATCACGCCGAACGGCGTGAGCTCGACGACGAATCGCGTGACGCGGGCCAGTGCCTGCATCAGGACTTCCAATGCACCGAGGAAGCGCTCCTTGCCGGGCACACCGATCAAGGCGACACCGACCGCGCTGCTGAAGAGCGTCACCGCTGGCACGATGTTGTTGGCCAGCGAGTGGAAGGGATTGGCCGGGACGTAGAGGTCCACCAGCGACAGCGGCTCGTGGGGATGGAGCAGGCTCGTGCTGAAGAAGAAGGCCGATTGGTATTCGGGGAAAGTCAGCGGCATCAGGGCCACGACTGCCAGCGCCAGTCCCCAGAACACGAGCAGCGTCAGTCCCCCGTACTTGGCAAGCTGGATGGCTTCGCGCGGACTGAGGCCCCCGAGTCCCAGGACCAGCGCGACGACGAGGTAAGGCAGCACCGTCATCTGCATCAAGCCGATGTACGCACGGGCCAGCCCCTGCAGCGCAACGACTTCCTCGCCGAAGAACAGTCCGACCAGCACCCCCAGCGCCAGTCCGGCGAGGATGCGTACCGTCAGGCTCGAGCGGGACCAGGCGGCGAGCAGCCCTGATGACGCGGCCCCCGAAGCGCTCACTTCTGCGTCCCGGGCCCGCCCGGGACCAGCGCCCGGAACCGCCGCCCCAGCAGAATCGAGACGCCGAGCCATGTCGCACAGAGCAGCAGCGTCGCGATCGCGAAGCCACGCACGTCGAGCGCCAGCAGGTGGATCGCTGCGAACACGAGTGCGGCGGAGCACACGTCACCGGCCCGCACGAAGAACGTGTCGATCGCCTGCTTTGCCTTGTATTTCTCCGCGCGGCTCGTGGGCAGGTACATGACCTGCTTGAGCGTGCTCTGCAGCGAGTAGTCCGTCGAGTTCTCGACGGTCTTCACCCAGCGAACGACGCCGAGCACCGGCAGCGCCGCGACGAAGATCCACCCGCCGAACGTGATCGCGGGCAGCAGGCAGATGGCCAGCGGTACGCCGATGTACTTGATTATGCGCGACACGACGAACAACTGCAGCAGCATGCCGGCCAGGTTAACTACGCCGAAGTACTTCGAGTAGAACGAGGCGATGAACTCCTCCTGGATCGCAGGGTCGCGACCGCCGGCAAAGTCTTCCGCCGCGTCCTTGACGATATGGCCGAGGATGTACTCGCCGTTCGAGTTCACCCAGTTGTTGAGCAGCAGCATCACAGCGAGCAGCAGCAGGTAGCGGTTCCTGAACACCAGCGCGAATGCGTTGCCGCCGGCGAGCGGTTCCTCCGCAGACTGCTCCGTTGCGCCGGGGGCAGGCGGGGCGAAGCGCCTCCGCTCGCGGCGCGCGACGAAATGCGTCACCGCCAGCGTCGAGGCGAGCACCGCGGCGGCCAGCAGCAGCATCTCGTGGACACCGAGCAGCGGGATCAGGCGGTTCGCCAGGAAACTGCCGAACACGGCGCCGAGCGACGCGCCGAAGGCGATCAGCACGAACAGTCGCTTGCCTTCGTCCGGCGTGTAGATGTCGTTCGCGAATGCCCAGAACTGCGCCGGGATCATCAGGTTGAATATGCCGACCCAGAGGAAGAACGCGACCCCGATGGACACGCCGCTGTGCAGCAGCAGGTAGAAGCACACCAGGCAGGCGACGAAGATCAACGTCACCGTGTCGATCAGTCGCATCCGCGGCGTACGGCTCGCGAGCCAGCCGTAGGCCGGCACTGCAGCGAGCAGCAGCAGCGCCTGTCCCGCCGAAGCGTAGCTCTTGATCTCCGGCCCGCCGGGCACGGACAGGATCAGCGCCTCGCGCACCGGCTTGATCAGGTAGTACGTCGCCAGGATCAGGAAGACGTTGAATGCCAGCGCAAGGGCCGAGATGCCTTCGCCGGCGCGCACCTCGGTGAATGCCGCGAGCAGGCGCTCGAGCCAGGAGCGGCGGTCGCTCGTTGCTGCGTTGCTTGAACTCATCGATCCAGCTCCCGGCTCATCTCGGCGCAACAGCCAGGGGCCGGCTTGCTGCGGCCGGCTCGCGGGGGCGCAAGTCGTCCCGCAGCAGCGTGCCGAAACGCGACTCTATGCGCTGCGGGAGTCCTCCGATTTCGACCGGGTCACGGAAACGCGGACCGCCGAGCGCGCCGATCGTGATCGATCCCTGCTCGGGGAACTCCAGCACGGTAATGGCTCGCCCGGCACGACTTCCCGTCCCGATCAGCGGCCGCGGGCCTGCGCCGAGGCAGGCCTGGCTGACGAAGCGGATTCCCCCGTGATAGCCGGGGTAGTACGCGTGGTGGTGTCCGCTCAGGTACAGCTCGACCTGGTGTCGTCGCAGGATCCGCTCGAGCTCGTGGTCGGCACTCACCTCGCTCTCGCGACCGTCGGTGAACGGGTAGATCGGCAGGTGGCTGAAGACCACGCGGTGCCGGTACCTCTTGCCGTGTGCCGCCAGCAATTCGTCGAGCCAGCGACGCTGGGCTTCGTCGAGCGTTCCGACCTTCGTGACGTCGAGCGACACGAACAGCACGCCCTCGAGCGCGAAGGCATAGCTGAACGGGTAGCCGTCGCGGTCCACGAACTCGAGCCGTGGCGCCCGCGACTGCCACTGCTGGCGGAATATCTCCCGCTCTGCCCGGAAAGAGGGATAAGCGGAGGCGTCGTGGTTGCCGGGTGTCACGGCGAGTGGAATTCCGGCCTCGGACAGCGGTGCCGAGACGGTCGCATGAAAGGCCCTCCACATCGCTTCGACGGCGGGCGCACCGAGGGGAGGGTGCAGTCGCTGTCCCGCGACCATGTCGCCGGTGCTGATGACCAGGTCGGGCTCAAGTTCCAGTATGCGTGAGACCGCGAGGCTGACACCGGGCTCGTAGTTCGTGCTGCCATAGGAACCGTTCAGGTCCGAGATCACGATCACGCTCAGCGCGGCCCGAGCCGCGGGCTGCCAGGCCACAGCAAGCAGCAGCATCGCCAGGGCCGCGAGACGGATGCGAGCGCGCATGGCGGGCATGCTCAGGGTTCTTCGCAGTCGAGTCGGCGTTCCACGACCTTTCCGGTCAGCAGGAACTCCTCCGGCTCGACATCGAAACGCAGCCGACCGGCCTTGCAGCTCGACCGCAGGATCGCGGCGGCCTGAGCCGTGTTCTCGACGACCTGCGCGAACTCCCTGTCGGACAGGCCGAATGTCGTGCTGACGTACTCGTACAGCGGGCCTTTGGCGGCGAAATCCCGCTCGAGCGCGATCAACCGCCGATAGGTCTCGGCACGATAGTGGCGGAGGCTCTCCAGCATGCCGGTCCGCTTCGTGTAGTTGACGTAGGTGAGCCGCAGTCCCGCGTCGTTGTCACCGAGCTCGGTGCGCCGGATGTACGCGGGATCGCGATCGGCGATGTCCGCGGGCGCCTCGCGGGTCTGCGCGCGCATGCGCTCGAGTTTGCCGTCCTGCTTCCAGTACCAGTACGGGACGTAGTCCACGTTTCCGATTCGATCCTGCTGGCTGAAGATGTAATCGAGCAGTGTGATGTCCACGAGGTCGCTCATCCAGAAGACCAGCTGCTCCGCAGTCGCCGTCGAGCCCATGGCCTTGGCGAGCTTCGGATCGCGCATCGCCTGCGCCTTGCCCTCGGTAATGGCCTCCGCGAGCGGACGGGAGCTTCGCAATGCGCTGAACGGGGCTGTCTGCTGGAAATCCCTGTTCTGGCCGTCGCCCCAGCCCGAGGCGCGGGTGCCGTTGATCTCCTCGCCGTAGCGCCGACCTTGCGGATGGAGCATGGCCCCGTAGAGCTGGCCGTCGGGCGTGAACAATTCCGCCGTGGGCTTGTAGCTGGAAGGGTTCTTCTCCGCTGCCTGCAGGGCCAGCCAGGCTGCGTGGTTCATCTTCAGGGCCGCCTTTCCCGCGGACAGGCTGACACCGCGGTTACTCACCCGCGCGGCGTGCTCCTGGCGGTCGATCGTCCTGAGCACCGCGACCGGCACGTGCACCGACGCATCGAAGTACCGCGAGAAATGGTAATAGACCAGCGATGCATTGGCGAAGGTCGCGCTGGACTCCCGTGTATTGACCGACATCTTGAACGAGATCGGGTCGCCCGATGCCCCTCGCTTGTGCACGCCGCCTCCGGCGCAGGCTTCGCGCTCGAAGCGGGCAGGATCGCCGGCGTAAGCGCCACCAGAGAGGTCGAAGATCAATGTGCCTGGGCTCGTGCTGAAGACCTTCGGGCAGAGCGCGTGGGTGTCGCCATGGAAGTCGATGCTGCAGAACTCGCGCTCCTTCGCGACATCTGCCTGCGAGTAATTTCCGCCGGGCACATGATCGAGCGCGACGCATTGCTCCGAGCTTCCGCGTGGCGACTTGAACTCGGTGACGGTGCCGGTGACCGCGGAGGAGGCGAGGGCAACCGTACCTGTCAGCGCCAGGCCGGCGGCAGCGAGCAGCAGCGCACCGACCGGGCGACGGGCATGCTGCGCTGCCGCAACAGACGGCCGGATCCGCACCGAACAGGGCCGGTTTCCTGTCAAAGTGGGCTGTTGGTCGAAAACCACAGTCAAGACAAACACTTAGAATCGACCGAATTGCATGGGTCGGGTATAATGCCGCGAATTTTTACGCAGGTCCTGCCTGAATGAAGCGCCTGATCGCGTCCACGATCCTTCTGTCCGCCAGCCTTCCGGCGCTGGCCGCGGGCCTGACCGCGCTCCCGGCACAAGTCCAGGAGTCCGGCCGTTCCGACGGCAAAGGGACCGTGGATTTCTGGTCCAGCATGGATGGCAAGCTCCAGGCCGGCCTCGAGGAGATCCTGCGTGCGCATGGCCTGACAGAGGCCGCCCGGTCCGGCCGGCTCGCGGTCGCAGTGGCTGACATCACGGACCCGGGCGCACCGCGCGTCGCTACGGTCAACGGCGACCAGATGATGTACGCGGCCAGCCTGCCGAAGATCGCGATCCTGCTCGGTGCGATGGACAAGATCCAGCGCGAGCGGCTCGTGCCGGACGAAGTGCCCGGCGACGACATCGAGCAGATGATCCGCTACTCGAGCAACTCCGCCGCGACGCGCGTGCTGCAGTGGGTCGGTCGCGAGCCGCTGATCGAGCTGCTGCAGTCGCAGCGCCTCAAGCTCTACGATCCGCGGCACAATGGCGGCCTGTGGGTCGGCAAGGACTACGGCGGCAACCCGGCCTACCGGCGCGATCCACTGCACAATCTCTCCCACGGCGCGACCGTGATGCAGGTGACGCGGCTGTTCTATCTGCTCGAAAGCGGGCAGTTGCTCGACCCCGAGCGCACTGCGCTGATGAAGTCGGCGCTCAGCGAGCCCGGAATCCGGCACAAGTTCGTCAAGGGGCTCGAGCAGCGGCCCGAGGCGACGATCTATCGCAAATCCGGCACCTGGCGACAGTTCCACGCCGACGGCGCACTGGTCGAGTCCCGAGGACGCAAGCTCGTGCTGGTCGGCCTGGTGGACGATGCCAGGGGCGGGGAGTGGCTCGCCTCGATCGCAGCGCCGTTGCACGACCTCGTCGTGAACGGCCAGAAGGCGGCCGGCGGCGAACGCGTCGCCAGCCACCTCGCGCCCTGATACGACTGCCTGCCCCGTCACGACCCAACCGGGATGCTCAAGGGGCGCTCCCGGCCGATTCCGCCTCGTGCATCTCCTCGATCAGCCGCTGTATCCGCGTCGCCAGCGCCTGGTGCGTAGCGGCTGAGTTCTTGCGCAGCACGTTCGAGATCAGCGTCACGACGTAGTGCAGCTGGCGGTCTGCGGCCGGGTTCTCCACGATGGCGACCGAGTTCATGTAGTTGCGGACGTTGCCGCGGTAGGGGCCGCACTTGAAATCCGGCTCCGGCTGGCAGCCGTACAGCGATCCCGACTTGAAGTACACGGCGGCGTCCGCCAGTTCCGGCGAGGACGCGTAGCGAATGCGGCGCTCGGTCATGTAGAGCAGCCGCTTGATCTGCCGGCTCGACCATTCGTCCACCAGGCGCCCCTGCTCCATTCGCAGCACCAGCTGCATCAGCTCGCGCGCGGTTCCATAGCTGTTGCCGACGCCCTGCACGAGTCGCTTGCCCTCGGCCGTGAAGAAGCTGCCCTGGCGCAGCATCTCCACGTCGAATCCGTTGCGCTGCAAAGGCTCGACGAACGTCCGGTCGAACAGCGACGTGAGCTCGGCGCGCGGCGTGTCCGAGAAGAACCGGTCGATCTCATCCTCGGCCACCGGATAGCGCTGGCCGAAATGCCTGAGCAGCATCGCCTCGCGCATCACCATCGAGGCCGCCGAGTTCGAGCTCACCGAGAGCATCCAGTCCAGCCATTCCCAGAGCGAGCCGCGGTCGCCGTCCTGCACCGGCCGACGCTTCAGCGTCTTCGTCGCCGGGTCGAACAGCCGGATCGTGTGGTGGTCCCAGTGCGCGAACTCATCCGCAGTGACCTGCGTGGTCTTCAGCACGCTGCTGCGCTTTGCGATGTCGTCCGGCCAGCTGTCCGCGAGCGCCTGGAACAGCGCGGTGGCCACGACGAGCTTGCCGACGCTGCCTACGTTCTGCTGGTAGTCGCCGCGATACTCCGCATAACGCGGCTGGTCCGGGTCGCTCAGGTCGAGAACCGCAATGCCGTAGCGATCGGCCTCGCTGCCGAGCATGGCCACGATCTTCGCGGTGAATGCAGCGTCCGGGGCAGGCAGGTCGAGTCCACGGTTGGAGAGGAGCCGCAGATCCACCTGGCCGGTACTGAGCAGGGCTCCCGGTGGCTGCTTCACGTCCCTGACTTCGCCCAGGTTTGCGAGGCGCGAGCCCTCGACGCGTCGTATCCCGGTCTCCGCGTAGCCATCGAGCGGGTAGCTGAGCGCGGGCTGAGATGCTGCGAGCAGCCCGGCCAGCAGGATGGGTATTCCGGGTCGCATCATCGTCGGGGTACCTCGTTCATGTTCACGGCTATGGTCGAGCGACTCGCGAGGTCCTTGTCCATCGCGCGCAGATAGGAGTTGCCGCGCGCCTTTCGGCTCTCGAGGAATGGCCGGATCTGCAGCAGCTGCAGCTTGCCGTCCTGGAACGCGAACTCGACGTCCGCGGGCGCGGGCCGGCCCTGGTCGTCGGTGATGGGCGGGAACCGGCGCGGAATCTCGCCGGAGACTTCGATCAGCTGGCGAATCTCGGTCGGCCTGCAGCAGCGTCGACGCGCCGGTGGCCCTGAGTTCGTCGACACCTCCGCGAGGATTCGGGACGTGCCGCGTCGGCGCGCTGGCCATCGCGAGCAGCAGCGCCTCGCCGGTGCGACGATCGATGCGCAGCGATTCGGCGGCCTGTCCTTCGACTGCGCCACCGACGCCCTCGTTGACGGCCACCGAGAGGATGTTGCGGTCCATCGTATTGACGTCTGCCGTGATCATCACGCCAGAGATGTCGGCGGGTACGGTCTTCAGCAGCAGCACGGCCGGATAGACGTGCTCGGGTCCTTCCATGTGGCTGTTCCGCCACGCGAACGCCCGCCGCGTGTAGGGTGAGGCCCAGACCTGCCGCAGCCCGGCCATGATGTTCTCGAAGCCGACCACGTTGGGCAGCGTCAGGTTGAGGCCGGCGCCGGTGAATCCCGGCAGGTCCTCGACGTTGGTGTCGGAGCGAATGAACACGCCGACGCCTTCGACCGCGCCGAAGTTCTGCTGCATCGCGCGCTTCAGTTCGGCGCGGAACTGCGGTCCCGGGTCCGTCTCGCTGATCTGCCGGTAGATCTCTGCCCGGAGCTTCTCGTACTCCGCGGCCTTGTCCGGGCCCTCCGGCATGTCCTCGATGCGGCGGAAGCCGCGGGTCATCGCCTCGAATACGGTCATGCCGGTGTCACGATAGGGCCGGTCCAGGACGACCTCGCGGAACAGGCCGAACGGGATCGCCACGCCGGGTGCAACCTTGTCCGGGAACCCGTGGCGCAGTTCGCCGAGCTTCGCGGCCTTGGGCCCGACGGTCCGGCCGGAGTCGTCGGCACGAAGCTCATCGAGGCCGATGAATCTGCGCACCGTCAGGTCGAGCTTCTCGAGGTCCGGCCGGATCACGACGTCGCCGCCCTCGCTGGTGTCGTCGAAATAGGCGTCCCACTCCGGTCCGTCGGGCAGGATCTCGACGATGCCCGACTCGCTCACGGCCAGCACGACGTGACGGCCGTCATAAGCGTGCAGACGATCGATCGCGCCAGGACTGACCGCGACGTTCGGCACGCCGAGGTTTCTCGCGAGCAGCTGCACGTGCGAAAGCGGGTTGCCTTCGCCGGCGGTCAGGATTCCGGCGACCGGTGGCAGCTCGGCAACCGTTTCCGGCAGCAGGTAGATTCCGTCGTCGCGGAACTCGCCGACCCGCTGCATGTCGGGGCGGGTGACGAGGATCCCTCGCGCGAAGCCCGGGTTCAGTGCACGAAAGGCCGTGCCGACGTCCTCCTCGAACAGCCGGTGGCGGACGCCGGCGATCCCGTCCGCGTCGCGCGCGAGAGTGTCGAGGATCCGCGAGTAGACGAGCAGCGGGCTGCCTCGCAGCTGGTCCTGGACGAACAGGTCGGCCCGGGGCTCGATCTCCGTCAGCTTCGTCATCGCCGGAGCGAAATGGAAACCGAGACCCTGCGATCCCCAGCCCGGCGCGCGGCCGAGGTAGGCGAGCGTCTCGCCGTATTCCGCGAGCGGAAGCGAGGGTCGTTCAAGCCTGCTGAAGGCCGGCTCGAGCGCCTCGAGTTCGCGCTTGCGAAGGGCCCCGACGCCATAGGCTGCCTTGGCGCCCGCGGCGAGCGCAGCCACCCGCTGGGCCCGGGTGAGCTGCTCGATCTGGTCGACGACCTGGCTGCCGGCCCGGAAATTTTCAGCCTCCACGCGCAGGCTCAGGTCCACCAGCGAAAGGCGGGCCTTTGCGCCGGACGTGCCTGGCAGCGCCTCACGGATCTCGGCGAGCAGCATCGAGGTCGTCTCGAAGGTCGCCAGCGCGGAACGATCACGCTCTATCTTGCCCGCGGCCGCGTTCAGCGCACTGGCGAGGGTTGCCTGCACGCCTGGCTCGCCGGCGTGACGCCGCAGCTCCTGCTCTAGCGGTGCCGCCTTGTAAACCCCGTCGATTTCCGCGGCGAGCGCCTCGTACTGCGCGCGCAACGTCGAGTCGCTGACCGTGGCCGCGTACTCACGGACGCGGTCCGCATCTGCCGGTTCCGGTGAGCCGTGGATCTTGGCCCTGAGGCGCTGGAAGCCCGGGTCCCGGTCCGAGAGGCTGGCGGACATCTGGCGGACTTTCTGCACCGAGGCCGAGTCGGCGCCGTGAGGCAGCGACCTCGCCCCGATCCGCAGCATCGGGTAGCGCAAGTCCAGCCACTCCGGTTTTGCGGCGAGCGCCTCGAGCAGTTCGCGCGCGCCGGCCCGCTCGTCCTCCTCCTGTATCGCGCCGCGGTAGAACAGCGCCTTGCGCATGATCCAGCCATCGTCGACCGCCATCAGGTACCGCTCGACCAGCAGCTGCGCGAACTCGTCGACGAAACCCGGTGAGCGGATCAGCTTGTCCGCGTCGATGCCAGCCAGCAGGTTGGCGATGTAGTAGCCCTCGTCGCGCAGCTCACGGGTGCGCGGGCTCCACTCGCCGTGCTGGTGACCTCCGCCGTGCGGCTGGCAGGCATAGGCCTTGGGCGGCAGCACGGTGCCGTCCTTGCAGAACCACTTGACCGAATCGAAGGGGCCGCGGGGATCCTGCTTCATCTGCTCGATCCAGCCCCGGTAAGTGGACGAGTCCTTGGCCGCGAATGCAGGAGCCGCTGCCAGCAGCGCGCCGGCGAGCATGGCGGGCAGCAACACGCTGCCCGTACGAACGGAGTCTCTAGGTCGCATCGGGGTTACCTGGATCGGATTGATGATCGGGGTCGGGGGGGCGGCGATGGCGGGTGCTGCTCAGCGCCTGCAGTTCGCCTCGGGAGCATAGACAGCCGACCGCAGACGGCCGCTCTCGACGTGAGTCGTCACACAGCGCCCTGTCGAGCGCTCTCGCCAGAGTCCGTAAGGGGAGGAGCCGCCGCTGCGCAGCTCGTAGCCGCGTCGCCACATCTCGTTCATCGCCTGGGCACTGCGGGCGCCCACGAGATCCCTGAGATTATGCGGTGTCTTCCCGGTCCCACCGCCAGGCCGGCCGGGCTGCTGCACCGGCCTCTCGTAGCCGCCGGTCCAGCGCAGCTTGATCTTCTTGCCGCCTTCCCAGCGGAACTGCTGCTCGTCGCCGGTGCTGCTGCGGACGACCTTGTTGCCACGCTGGTCGCGGAAGTGGTTCGCGCTGCCGGCGGGCCGCAGATCGTAGGAATCGCCGTTGCGCAGACGAATCGTGACGTAGCCCTGCCGCTGTGAAAACGAGCAGAGACCTGAAGCACCCTTCCACCTGTTGCCGTCCTTGCTCACCTCGCAGTCTGCCTGCCGGGTGTCGCTGAGCACCGGCGGTGCCCAGGCGCCTGCGGCGAGCATCAGAACCGTCACGACCAGTCTCGCAATCATCTACAGTCACCTCCTGCCCGGATTGCCGCCGCGGCCACACCCTCGCGCCAGGCGAGAGTGCCTTCGCAAAGCGCGTCGGCGCGGTTTCCGACCCGGACCAACAGCCCGCCTTTGTGCTACACACGAGAAGCGGTGTCTATCCGAATTGCGAACGCCAAAGCCGGTCTGCGGCCCTGGTATCGGTCTCAGGCATGCATCAGCGAGCGGATGTGCGCCGCGACCCCGGTGGCGAGACCGGTCAGGTCGTAGCCGCCCTCGAGCGTCGAGATGACCCGGCCGTCTGCATGGCGGTTCGCCAGCGCACAGAGCTGGTCCGTGACCCACTCGTAGTCGGTCGCGTTCAGCCGCAGGTTCGCCAGCGGGTCGAGGGCATGCGCGTCGAACCCGGCCGAGATGAACAGCAGCTGCGGCGCGAAGCTCTCGAGCTCCGGCAGCCAGCGCTCGGTCACGGCTCTGCGGAAATCCTCGCCGCTGCTTCCCGGACTGAGCGGGCAATTGACGATGTGGCCATCAACTGACGGAGGGTCGAGGTCCGGGTAGAGCGGGTACTCGTAGGTCGAGCACATCAGCACCCGGCGATCGCCGCGGAAGATCTGCTCGGTGCCGTTGCCGAAGTGCACGTCGAAGTCGATGATCGCGACCCGCTCGAGTCCATGGCCGGCAAGGGCGTGCGCTGCGCCGACCGCGACGTTGTTGAAGAAGCAGAATCCCATGGCCCGGTTGCTCTCGGCATGATGGCCCGGCGGGCGCACATTGCAGAAGGCGCGCTTCACCACGCCGGCCATGACGAGTTCGACCGCCAGCACGTTCGCGCCGGCTGCGCACAGGGCCGCCTCGAGGCTGTCGGCACACATGAGCGTGTCCGGGTCAATGCGTACATGCCCCTGGCTCGGCGCGATGTTGCGCAGTCGCTCGACGTGTTCTGCGGGATGCACGCGCAGCAACTGCTCGTCGGTGGCTGGCGGAGCGTCACGGTGCACCAGGAAATCGTACAGTCCCTGCGCATGCAGCTGGTCCTCGATGGCGCCGAGCCTGGCCGGCCGCTCCGGATGACCGTCCCCCATTTCATGACGGGCGCAGCTCGGATGGGTGATGAATGCAGTCGGCATGCGGGTTTTCCGGAAGCGATCGATGCGTGATTGCAGCAGCCCGAAACGCTAGCATGGCCGCTGTCGAATTTCATGGCCAGTCTGGTGCCCACGAGCCGCCTCGAAGCCTTGTTCAACCCCAGCTCGGTCGTGCTGGTCGGCGCCAGCGACGCCGACGGGTCGCTCGGTGCGCTCGTGGCCGGCAACCTGCTCTCGGGCGGCTATGCCGGCAAGGTCCATTTCGTGGATCCGGCGTGTCGCTCGATCCAGGGCCGGGTCGTGCACCCGGGTGTCAGGGATCTTCCGGAGGTTCCGGACGCAGCGATCATCGTGAGTCCGGCGGAAACGGTTCCAGGGATCATCGAGGATTGCGCGGCCCGCGGCATCGCTGGCGCCATCATCCTCTCGGCCGGGTTCCGGGAGGCGGGCGAGGGCGGTCTGAGCCTCGAGCAGCAACTGCGTCGCAGCGCGGCGAACCACGGAATGCGCTTCCTGGGGCCGGACAGCCTCGGCATCATCCGCAGCGACAGCGGCCTCAATGCGATCGGGACGGAGGCCGGGGCGCTGCGCGGCCGGCTGGCGCTCGTGTCGCAGTCGGGCGCGCTGTGCAGCGCGATACTCGACTGGGCCCGCCAGAGGCGACTGGGTTTCTCGAGCGTCATCTCGACCGGGATGGCTTCCGACATCGATTTCGGCGACGTGCTCGATTTCCTGGTTCGTGACCCCGAGACCGACAGCATCATGCTGTACATGGAAGGCGTCGGGGATGCCCGGCACTTCATGAGCGCCTTGCGCGCGGCTGCGCGCGTGAAGCCGGTGGTCGTGATGAAGGCCGGTCGGCATGCCGAGCAGCGTGACGAGGAAGCCTTTCATGCCGGCGAGCTGGTCGGTTCGGACGACGTCTTCGACGCCGCGTTGCGTCGGGCGGGCGTCCTGCGGATCCGGGACTTCTCTGACCTGTTCGCGGCGGCGGCGACGCTGTCCTCCGCAGCCAGGGTCAGGGGCCGGCGCCTCGCGATCGTCACGAACGCAGACGGGCCTGGCGTCCTGGCCGCGGACCATGCGCGCGACCGGGGACTGGAACTGGCCACGCTGCCGGAGGAAGCGATCTCGGCAGCTCAGTATCCTGGTGCCGGAGGGCCATGCCGCCTCGAATCCCGTCACTCTCAGCGGAGATGCGGCACCCGGGCAGTTCGCGGCCGCCGTCCATGCCTGCCTGCAGCACCGCGCGGCGGACGCGGTGCTGGCGATCTTCGCGCCGCACTGGCGCACCGATCCTGAGGCTATCGCGCGACGACTTGCCGAGCTGGCGAAAGAGCATCGCCGCCCGGTCTTCACGTGCTGGATGGGCGGGGCGGCCGTCGCCTCGAGCCGCGAGCTGTTCGCGGCCGAGCATCTGCCGAGTTATGCGACGCCGGAGACCGCGGTGGACGCGATCGCGGCGCTGGCGCTGTACTCCGCCAACCAGCAGCAGCTTCTGCAGGTGCCGGAGCCGCTCGCGATGCCCTCTGCACCCGACCAGGACGCTGCGAAGCTGGTCATCGAGGCAGCGCTGGCCGAGGGACAGGAGTGGCTGAACCCAGCCGAATCCAAGGCCGTGCTCGCCGCATTCAACGTGCCGATCCTGCGCAGCATACCCGCACGCTCCGAGGTGGAGGCGGTGATGATCGCGCAGAACCTCGGTTACCCGGTGGCGATGAAGATCCTCTCGTCCGACGTGCCGCACAAGACGGACGTCGGCGGTGTACGTCTCGGCCTCGCGAACGGACGCAGCGTGCGCGATGCCTATCACTCGATGCTCGAGGACGTCGCGCGATTGTGCCCCGGTGCCGAGCTCGACGGCGTGCTGATCGAGCCGATGTACAACGAGCGGCACGGGCGGGAGCTGATGGTCGGCGTCGTCAGGGACGAGGCGTTCGGTCCGGCCATCTCGTTCGGGCTCGGCGGGACGCTGGTCGAGGTGATACAGGATCGCGCCGTCGCGCTGCCGCCGCTGAACCGCTTCCTGGTGCGCGACCTGATCGCCCGCACCCGCGCCGGAGAGGCGCTGAAGCCGCTGCGCGGGGCTCCGGCTGCGGATGAGTCCGCGGTCGAGGACCTGCTGCTGCGGGTCTCGGAAATGGTCTGCGAGCTGCCGGAACTCGGGACGCTGGACCTGAACCCGGTGATCGCCTCGGAGTCGGGCGCGATCGTCGTCGATGCACGTCTCGGCGTGCAGCGTACCGACCCGGATGCACGCCCCTACGATCACATGGCGATTCATCCCTATCCGAGCGGGCTGATCGAGCTGGTCGAGATGGCGGACGGCACCACGGTCACGATCCGGCCGATCCGGCCGGAGGATGCGGGCATCGAACGGGACTTCGTCAACGGTCTCTCGGAGCAGTCGAAGTTTCTGCGCTTCATGTACACGCTGCACGCGATCACGCCGGAGATGCTGTCGCGATTCACGCAGATCGACTACGACCGCGAACTCGCGCTGATCGCGGTCGTGGACGCGCCCGGCGGCGAGCGGCAGGTCGGAGTGGGGCGCTACACGACGCTGCCGGACGGGGAGACCTGCGAGTTCGCGATCGTCGTCGGCGACGACTGGCAGGGCAAGGGACTGGCGCGTCGACTGATGAAGGGGCTGATCGAAGCGGCACGCGACCGTCGGCTGAAGCTGATGGAGGGCGTGACGCTGCAGGAGAACGGCCGCATGCTCGACCTGGCCCGCTCGCTGGGCTTCGCGACCAGCACGGACAGGGACGATCCCGAGCTGGTACAGATGCGGTTGCGGCTCTGAGATGCCTGTGCCGCCGCGTTTCCCGGACGGACGCCAGGCTGAGGCATGAGCGGGCGGGATCAAGCGCCCGCGACCTGCGCCGGCTGCGGCGCGGTGCTGCACGGGGAATTCTGCAGCGACTGCGGGCAGCGGCGCAGCGCGCGCCTGTCATTCCGCCGCAGCCTTCATGAGGCCTGGGGCCAGCTGGTCGATTTCGATTTCGGCTTTGCGAGGACGTTTGCGGGCCTGAGCTCGCGGCCGGGCGAGATGGTGCTCGAGTACCTCGGTGGTCGCCGCGGCCGGTACACGAACCCCTTCCGCTATGCCTTCGTGATCACGACCGTCACGGTGATCGCGATCAACCTGCTCGATATCGATGTGACGATGCCGGGCGTGCCGCTCGACAGTGAGCGTGAGCAGGCAGCCGTCCGGTTGCTGATCAGCCTGATGGCCTACCTGTTCTTCCCGGCCATCCTGCTGCTTGCGAGGCTGCAGCGGTGGCTGGCGAGAACCGACAGGTTCAACTATGCGGAGATCCTGGTCTTCGACGCTTATTGCCTGAGCCACGCCTCACTGTGGACGATCGCGGTGGGGGCGTTCATCCCGATCAGCAGCCCGCTCGGCGTCACGCTGCTGATGGCCGGGCAGCTCGCCTACATCGCGTGGTGCATTCGCGGGTTTCGCGGCGTCGGCTGGCTGTCGGCGCTCGGTCGGTCCACGGCGCTCGCGGTCGGCTACATCGCGCTGTTCAACCTGATCGGGCTGCTGCTCGTCAACGTCGCGGTGCTGGCCGGGCTGCTGTAGGCGCACAGACCCGGCCGGTGCCTCAATCGACGCGCACCACCAGCTTGCCTTGCACGTGACCGGTCATCGAATGCTCGAATGCGGCCCGCGCCTGGGCCAGCGGATACTCGGCCTCGATCGCGACACGCAGTCGGCCCGCAAGATACGCACTGTTCAGTTCCTCGGCGGCCGCCGCCGTTGGCACCAGCATCAGCCCCGAGCGATGGATCGGGCCGAGCCGGTTCGTGATCGGGTCGAGAAGATACGTGGCCGCGCCAGGGAGCGTCGTGACGTATCGGCCGCCGGGCCTGAGCGAGGTCAGCGTGCCGGCTGCGCGGAATGCTCGGTACACAATCGAGCACGGCGTCGAAGCCGCCGGGCCAGCTGTCGGGCGCGGTGCTCCTGTAGTCGATGAACGCGTCCGTCCCCAGCGACTCGATGAAGTCGCGACGGCCGGCGCTGGCAACGGCCGTGACGTGGGCGCCGCGCGCCCGAGCCAGCTGCAGCGCGACATGGCCAACGCCGCCCGAGGCGCCGTTGACGAGCACCCTCGATCCGGCGACGACTTGTCCCTGGTCACATACCTGCGCGGCGCTCAGCCCGGCGCAGGCCAATGCGGCGGCCTCGCGCAACGGCAGTTGCTGTGGCAGCGCGAACACGCTGCCCGCCGGTGCGGGCACGAAGTCCGCCATAGTTCCGAACGTACTGCGGAACGGATCTACGCATCCGTAGACACGCTGTCCGACGACGAGCCCTGCGACACCGGGTCCGAGAGCGGCGACTTCGCCGGCGAAGTCCGAGCCAGTGCCGCGTGGCAGCCCGCCCTTGACGAGGAAACGGAATTTCCCGAGCACGAGCTTCCAGTCCACCGGGTTGACGCTGGCCCAGCGGACCCGGACCAGCACCTCACCCGGCGCCGGTGCGGGTTCCTGCGTGTCCTCCAGCCGGAGACCCTCCAGCGAGCCGCGCCTGTGATAACGCAGTGCCCTCATTGACGATCACTCCGTCCGTCCGCAAAGATCGGGCATGCTGCCACGCGCCACCGTTGCTGTCCTGCTTGCTTCGGCCATGCTGGCCGCGGGCGGCTGCGGTCAGCCGGACTCGCCCGAGCAGCAGGTCAGGGCGGTCGTCGCTGCAGGCGAGTCGGCGGCCGAGTCCCGTGACCTCCCGGCGCTGATGGACCTCGTCGCCGAGGACTACCGCGATGCCGACGGTCTCGGTCGCGAGGAACTGCGCAGCTACCTGCGCGGCTACCTGCTCGGCCACCCGTCCATCAGCCTGGTGACGCGGATCGAGAGCCTGGAGTTCCCGTACCGGGACATGGCGCGCCTGCGGCTCACGGTCGGCATGCTGGGCCGGGGCGAGGGGGCCGGGGCGGCGCTCGATGCGGCGGCGGACCTGCACGAGATCGAGCTGGAACTCGTGCTGCAGGGCGATGAGTGGCGCGTGCGGCGCGCAGAGCACCGCTCGGCCCTGCGAAACTGAGGCTGAGCCGCCAAGAAAAAGGCCCGGTCTTTCGACCGGGCCGAGTGCCTTCTCTCTCAGGAGAGGGGATCTACGGCTTGCCGCCGCTCAGAAGGAGTACTTGGTGGTGAACTGGATACGGTCCAGCGTGCCGTCCGTGCCGCTCTCGACCTCGCGGTTCGCATGGCGGTACTCCACGCCGAGATCGAGCTTCGCGAACGGCGAGTAGAACAGGTTCACGCCGATGCTGTCGCTGGACTTGTTGGCGCTGCCGCCGACGTATTTCCTGTCGTTGTCGTAGTCCTGCATCGCGTACCAGACCGTGCTGCGCCAGCTGTTGGACCAGAAGTGCCGGTAGGAGATGGAACCGGCCCATCCCTCCAGCGACTCGAGGTCGTTGTTCTGGGTCAGCATCGCGTCGGCCGCGAAATTCAGGCCCACGTAGCGGCCGAGGTTGCCGCCCAGCAGGTAGAAACGGATGTCGTCCTTGCCCCAGACGTTCCACTTGCCGGACAGGCTGTAGCCGAGCGACCACTCGCTGTCATCGATCTTGGACTGCGTAGGCGTCCCCGCCTGTTCGTAGCGGAGCTCGCGCAGCAGTCCGGCGACCGAGATGTGGCCCCAGTCACCCTTGAACGTGTAGCGGGCCGTCAGGTCCGGGAACAGGCTGTCGTCCGACTCGAAGCTGCCTGCGCCGCCATGCGGCGTGATCGTCGTCTGCGGATTCTCGAGCGAAGCGGAGAATCCGCCGCTGGTCCAGCGCACCTGGGGTTGGCGTACGAACACGGTGCCGTCCGTGTTGCCGATGAAGTCCACGGCCTCGGGCAGCGTCGCGACGTCCATGAAGTTCGACCAGGTCTGGCCGACCAGCCAGTTGCCGTACTTGATGTAGGCATGGCGCAGCACCGGCGCGTAGGTGTTGCTGACGCGCTGGTTGCCGAGGGCCGAGCCGTAGAAGTCGATCTCGAAGCGGGTCTGCAGCAGCTGGCCGCTCTCGAAGACGGTGTCGGTGCCGAAGTTGAATCGCGACTGCTTCATGTGGAAGTTGAAGTCCGCGCTGTCCTCGCTCTTGCCGCCGACCGGGATCGTACCGGGCACGTAGAAGTCGCGTCCGGCGCTTCCCTCGGGAATCTCACCGTCGCCCGTGTCGGTCCACAAGCGCGTCGGCCTTGACGAAGCCGGTCACGTGGAAGCTGGTGCCGGGTGCCGCGTTCGGCGTGATCGACTTGGACTGGACAGGCTTGTCCTTTTCGCCGCGCGGAGGCGCGGGTGTCGCCGTCTGCAGCTCCTTGACCATCTTCTCGAGCTCGGCGATCCGGGCCTCGAGTTCGGCTTCCTTGGCCGTCTGGGCCAGCACGCTCGGCGCGGCGCCCAGCGCGGCAACGGCCAAGGCTACCGCCACGGCACGGCCAAGAGCGGATCTCTTGCGAAGAATTTCGTTCATCGACGCTTCCCCCGTGTGAAACTTGCCCGATGTTGCGCCGGTACCACGCAGGGCGGTATTCGCCTTTGGTCGAAGGTCCCGCCCGGTGTAGTCTCTGCGCCAATGAGCCGGCAGTATATCGTCGCTGACGACCACCCGCTGTTTCGGGAAGCCCTGATGGGCGCCGTCGCGCGCAATGACGCCTCGATTCGCTTCGTCGAGGCGGACTCGGTGGCCGGGCTGTTGATGGCGATCGAGGCGGAGCCGGAGGCCGACCTGCTGCTGCTGGACCTCAACATGCCGGGCGCGCAGGGGTTCAATGCGCTGGCCCACGTCAGGGGAGTGCGACCGCAGCTCCCGGTCGTCGTGATTTCAGCCGACGACGACCCGCATACCATCCACAGCGCACTGCGCTTCGGAGCGCAGGGCTTCATCCCGAAGTCCATGGAGTCCGGGCAGATGGTCGAGGCTATCGAGCAGGTGCTCGACGGCGAGATCTACACTCCGCCCGGCTTCCAGGTTCCACGCTCGGAGGATTCATCGAACGAGGAACTGGAGATCGCACGGCGCATCGCAGAATTGACTCCGCAGCAGTTCCGGGTCCTCGGGATGCTCTGCTCGGGACTGCTGAACAAGCAGATTGCCTACGAGCTCCAGGTCTCGGAGGCGACGGTCAAGGCCCACGTCACGGCAATTCTTCGCAAGCTCGGCGTCGGCACCAGGACCCAGGCGGTGCTCGCGGCCGGGCGCCTCGCCGTGGACCGCGCGAGCGTCAAGCCGCCGCCCGAGGAACCAGACTGAGTCTCTAGCGGCCGTTCGTCCCGGTCGCCGCGACCCCACGTTGCGCGACCAGCGCCGCCAGCAGCGCGCGCAGCGCCGCAGGCTTCACCGGCTTGCGCAACAGCGGGTAGCCTAGGGCCCGGGCACGTTCCCCCACCGCGCTGCCGTGATCGGCCGTGACCAGTGCCGCGGGCACCCGTTCCCCCGCAGCGGCGTCGATTGCCTCGAGCAGCGCCAGTCCGTCGATGTCGCCCTTGCCGAGCCGATAGTCTGCCAGCACGACCGTCGGCTGCTCCTGGGACAGGCGCTCCAGCGCCTCGGCCGAACTCTTTGCGGTGATGACGTGCATGCCCCAGCGGCCGAGCAGCGCGCGCATGCCCTCGAGGATCTCCGGTTCGTTGTCTACACACAACACTTTGACACCGACCAGGCTCGACGGCAGCGTTGCGGTTCCGGGCGTCCTTCCTGGGCTCGGCGCGTCGGCAACCCGGGTCTCGATTCTCGGTACCCTGATGCTGAACACGGAACCACGGCCAGGCTCGGAACGCAGGCCGAGCTGCACGCCCAGCAACCGGGCGATGCGATCGCATATCGACAGGCCGAGGCCCAGACCCTGTTCGCCCCAGGGGGAGGGGCCCCCGAGTCGCCGGAACTCGCCGAAGATCAGTCGCTGGTTGGGCTCGGGGATGCCGGGGCCGGAGTCCCAGACCTGCAGCTCGACGAACTGCCCCCGGGGGCGACAGCCGACCAGCACGCCGCCCCGCTGTGTGTAGCGCAGCGCGTTCGAGATCAGGTTCTGCAGCACCCGCCTGAGCAGCACGCGGTCACTGCGCACCCAGCAGGGGGGCTGGGTCACGCGCAGTTGCAGCCCGCGTCGTTGCGCGAGCGGGGCGAACTGCACCTGCAGTTCGCGGAATACCTCCGACATCGGGAAGTCGCTGATGTCCGCACGCATGGCCCCGCTCTCGAGGCGCGCCATGTCCAGGATATCGTCCAGCACTTCCTCTGCTACGCGCAGCGAAGTGTCGATCCGTCCGGACAGTTCCTTCAGGTCCGGTTCGGTCTCGCGCTCCTGCAGCGTCGTCGCGAACAGCCGCGCCGCGTTCAGCGGCTGAAGCAGGTCGTGACTCGCCGCAGCGATGAAGCGCGTCTTCGAGAGGTTTGCGTCTTCGGCCGCGAGCTTGGCAAGTCGCTGCGACTGCAAGGCACTCTGCAGCTCCCAGGTGCGCTCCTCGACGCGCTGCTCGAGGTTCTGCTTGGCCTGCAGAAGTTCCTGCTCGGTGCGCTTGAATTCGGTGATGTCCGTGTATGTCGTCACGTAGCCGCCGTCCGGCAGCGGCTGGCCACGCATTTCGTAGACGCGTCCGTTGCGTCGCCGCCGCTGGCTCACGTAGGCGTCGCCGGCCTTCATGTGCGCGAGACGCTTGCCGATCTCGATTTCCACGTTCGTGACGCCGAACTCGCCTCGCTCGGCGTTGTAGCGGATCAGGTCCGCAACCGGGCAACCGACGTAGACCAGGCCGTCGGGGTAGTCGAACATCTGCAGGTAGCGACGGTTCCAGCCGACGATTCGTCCCTCGTTGTCCGCCACTGAAATCCCCTGGGCCACGTTCTCCATCGTGGCCTCCAGCAGCTGGCGACTGAAGCGCAGCTCCTGCGAGGTCTCGTCGAGCAGTTCGGCGACATCCTCGGGTGCGAACCCGCGGCCGCGCAGCGCATGCGTGAACATGAGCCGCGCCGAGGAGGCGCCGATCGCGCCGGCGAGCGCCCGTTCCATGTGCTGCAGCAGTCCGCGATCCGCGGGTTCCGACGCCTTCGGTACGGCCCGACCCACCTGCCGGCAATAGCCCTCGAGCGTGCCGCGCGCCGTATCGGGCCCGAGGATGCGCTCCGTGACCGCGAGCAGGTCGCCGATGCGGGCGCCGCCCGCGTCGCCCGCCGGCGGGCCCGGCAGCGCCTCCCGCATGAAGCCGATGGCCGCCATCCGCTCCTTCAACGAGGCGCCCCAGAGCCAGGAGAGGACGACCAGGATCACCACGTTAGAGGACAGCGCGAGCAGTGCCCCGGTGCTGAACGGGCTCAGGACCTCGATGCCGAACATCGCCTGGGGTCGCAGCCAGGATATGCCCCAGGGTCCCTGTTCCATCAGGATCCGGGCGATCGGGCCTTGCGCGAAATTCGGCAGCAACAGCGTGTAGGCCCAGACCGCGAAGCCGGCCAGCAGCCCGTAGAACACGCCGGCCCGTGTTGCGCCGCGCCAGTACAGCGCCGCGAACATGCCCGGCGCGAACTGCGCAACCAGCGCAAATGCCAGCAGCCCGATGGCTGCGAGGCCAGCAGGCGCGGTCGTGCCGCGGTGATAGCCGTAGGCGAGGATCGCGAGCATCAGGATCGCAGCCCGCCGCAGCCACAGCACGAGCCGGCCGAGGTCCTGGCTCTGGCTGATGCCCAGCCAGCGCATCCGCCACAGCGCCGGCATCACGAGATCGTTCGTGATCATCGTGGCGAGCGCGATGCTGGCAACGATCACCATGCCTGTCGCCGCGGAGAGTCCGCCGAGGAAGACCAGCAGCGCGAGACCTTCGTGGCCCTGCGCCAACGGCAGCGTCAGGACGAAGGAGTCGGGGTTGCGGCTGTCCCCGAGTCCGGTCGCCACGCCCGCGACGACGATCGGCACGACCAGCAGCGAGATGATCGCGAGGTAGGCGGTGAAGACGAGCCGCGCCTTGCGCAGGTCGGCCGGGGAGGCGCATTCGACGATGCCGAGGTGGAACTGTCGCGGCAGGCAGAAGATCGCAAAGGCCGACAGCACGGTCAGCACCGCATAGTTGCCGATCGATCCGTCGTCGAGGCTGGCGAGCCGGGTCTGCTCGACGCCGGCTGCGTCGACCTGCAGCCAGGCGAAGACGCCGACCGCGATGAAGGCAAGCAGCTTGACGACCGACTCGAACGCGATCGCGAGCATCACTCCCTCGTGATGCTCGGTCGCATCGAGCCGTCGCGTTCCGAAGAGTATCGCGAACACCGCCATCATCAACGCGACCCAGAGCGCCGTGTCCGCATACCAGATCGGCTCGAGGCCCTCCGAGGCGGTCAGCACGTCGATGCTCGTGCCCACCGCCTTGTACTGCAGCGCCAGGTAGGGGACAGCCGCGGTCAGCGACATCACGGTCACCAGCGCCGCGATGCCCGGGCTCTTGCCGAAACGCGAGGACACGAGATCGGCGATCGAGGTGATGTTGTGGAAGCGGACCACCGCGACCAGGCGCTCGAGGAAAGGCATCGCCAGCAGGAACACGAGCACCGGGCCCAGGTAGATCGGCAGGTACGACCACCCGCCGCGCACCGCCGTGCCGACCGCGCCGAAAAAGGTCCAGCTCGTGCAGTACACGCCGAGCGCCAGGCTGTAGATCCAGGGCCGCAGCAGGCGGCGTCCGGGATAAATGGACTTGCGTTCCCCGAAATACGCGACGGCAAAGAGCAGCGCCAGGTAGGCGACAGCCAGCACCGACAGCAGCAGCCCGGAGACCATCCGCGGACTGTAGGCAGGCTCAGTCGCTCAGGACAAGTGCAGGTTCGCGCCTGTTGCGGCGCAAAAGGAGCCTGGTGCGCTCAGGTGCCGCCCGGTTTGCGCGGCCCCGGAAAGAACGCGTTGGTGCGTCTGACGTACTCGGCGTACGCGGGGCGCCTCTCGGCGATGTCCTTCTCCAGCAGCGTGACGCCCGAGACGCGCAGCAGCAGCCAGGACATCAGCAACGGACCCGGCAGGCTCCACCACGCGCCGCCGGAAAGCGCCATCAGGTAGAAGCCCCACCAGACGCAGAAGTCGCCGAAATAGTTCGGGTGACGGGTGTATCGCCAGAAACCCCCGTCCATCACCTTGCCCCGGTTTGCGGGGTCGGACTTGAAGCGTGCGAGCTGCCAGTCGCCGCCCGCCTCGAATGCGAAACCGATGCTCCATAGCGCCACGCCCGCCCAGTCGAGCCAGCCCGCGGCCAGCGGGCTGGCAACCGCGCCGAGCAGTGGCAGCGAGATGAACCAGGCCAGCATGGCCTGCAGTCCGAACACCAGGTAAAGGCTCTTCAGCGCGAAGTTGGGCTCGTTCCTGCGGCGGATCTCCTGGTAGCGGCGGTCTTCCTGCTGGCCGTGGCTGCGCCATCCGAGATAGACGGCCAGGCGCAGTCCCCACACCGTGACCAGCACGAGCACGATCGACCCGCGTGCTCCGTATTCCGGAACGGCCAGTGCATAGGTGACGGCCGCGATGACGAACAGCAGCGGCCAGAGCGTATCTACGATCGTGACATTGCGCTTCGCTACGCTGACGGTCCAGGTCAGTGCCGCGGCGGCCAGCAGCGGCACGAGGCCTGTCAGCCAGGCTTCGAGTTCGAATGGCGCAGTGGTTCCCATGCCTGAGTGCAGCTCCCTTTCAGTTGTCCAGCACGCTGGCCAGCAGTCCGGGATCGATGTTCGCACCGGACAGCACGACCGCGATGGTCCGGCCCCGCGACTCGACCCGGCCCGAGAGCAGCGCCGCCAGCGCGACCGCGCCGCCCGGCTCGACGACCAGCTTCAGCTCGCGGGCCGCGAATGCGATGGCGGCGCGCACCTCGCCGTCGCTGGCGACGTGGCCGCCCGCGAGCAGGCGCCGGTTGATCTCGAACGTGATCTCTCCCGGCATCGGTGCAAGCAGCGCGTCGCAGATCGATCGGCCGCCGGGCTCGTTCGCGAGCCTGCGGCCCGCCTGCAGCGAGCGCCGGTGATCGTCGAAGTCCTCCGGTTCCACGCTCCAGACGCGGGTGGCCGGGCGGAAGTGATGCGCTGCGAGCGCGATGCCGGCGACCAGCCCGCCGCCGCTGCAGCAGACCAGTACGTCATCCGGTGGCAGCCCGATCGCCGCGGACTGATCCATGATCTCGAGTCCGACCGTGCCCTGCCCGGCGATGATGTCCGGGTCGTCGAACGATGGCACCAGTACTGCGCCAGCCTCGCGCGCCAGCGCGGCGGCGATTTCCTCGCGGCTCTGTCGCAGTCGGTCGTACTCGACGACCTCGGCCCCGAGTGCGCGGGTGTTGGCGAGTTTCAGTCGCGGTGCATCCGACGGCATCACGATCGTGGCGGGAATGCCGAGCAGCCGCGCGGCGGCCGCGACACCCTGGGCATGATTGCCGGACGAGAATGCCACGACGCCGGTCCGTCGCTGGTCCGCATCGAGCTGCACCAGCCGATTGAATGCACCGCGGAACTTGAACGAGCCAGTGTGCTGCAGCGTCTCGAGCTTCAGCAGCACCTTCCCGCCGACGCGCGCATCGAGCGGCGTGCCCGTGAGCAGCGGGGTCCGCCGGGCATGGGCGTCGAGCCGTGCCGCCGCGGCCTGAACGTCGTCGAAGCTCGGTATGCGCAAACAGCTCTCCTGCCGTTGTGCGGTTCCCCGCGGAAGCCGCAACATTGGCGCGTGAGCTTACACGATGACCTGCCGCCCGGTTGCGAGCCCGACTGCCATGGTTGTCGGCATCGCGGCTGGAGCATGGAGGCGAGTCTCTCGCAGAAGGCATCGTACCTCGCGCGCACGCTGGAGCGCTGGCGCGAACTGATCCAGCCGGTGACCTCGCTGCCCGCCGGCGAGAGGCTGGGCTACCGTGACCGCGTGACGCTGAACATGCGCTGGAGCGATGCGGCGGGCTGGCGTTTCGGACTGCTGCGCCGCGATGAGTTGATTGCGATCCATGACTGTCCCGTCCACAGCCGACGCGTCAATGCGCTCGTGGCACTGCTCAGGCAACGACTCCCGCCGCCGACCGAGCTGCCAGCAGCCTATCTGCACGTGGCCGGTGCACAGGCGACGCTGGTGATCAAGGCGAAGGCGGTAACGGAAGCACCGCTGCGGGCGCTTGCCGGGCCGATGGCCGGCATCGGTTTCGAGGGTTTCTGGCTTCACTACCATCCCTGCGCCGGCCGACGACTGTTTGCGCGCAACGGCTGGAAGCTGCTCTGGGGGCAGTGCTGGTCCGAGGATGCACAGGGGCTGCGTTACGGGCCGGGCTCGTTCATGCAGCCGGTGCCGAGGCTGCACGTTGCGGCGCTCGAGCAGAGCGCGCGACACCTGGCTCCTGGTCGTGGCAGCTCCGTGCTCGATCTCTACTGTGGCATCGGCGCCGGACTGCGTCGCTGGACCGAGGCCGGGGCGAGAGTCCTCGGCGTCGAACTCGCAGGCGAAGCGGTTTCGCTCGCTGGCGAGAACGCGCCGGGTGCGCAGCTGTTGCGCGGCACCTGTGCGCAGCGGTTGCCGCAGGTCCGCCAGTGGTGGACCGAGCAGGACGGGCCGCGGCTCGCCTACGTCAATCCGCCACGCTCGGGGCTCGAGTCGCCGGTGCTCGAGGCGCTGGCAGACGAACTGCGGCCCGACCGGTTGGCCTACCTGTCCTGCAGCGCGGGGACGCTGGCGCGCGACCTGGCCCGGCTGCAAAGCGCTGGACTCAAGATCGCCGCGATCGTGCCATTCGACTTCTTTCCGATGACCCAGCACGTCGAGGCCCTCGCGTTGCTCGAGCGGGCCTGACGGTCCGCTGCTACTTCTTTTTCTTCTTCTTCTTCTTCTTCTCTTTCTTCTTCTTGTCCTTGCGCTTGCTTCCAGGCTCCTGCGTTGCGGTATCGCCTGTCAGCGATGCGCGGGCCGCGAGCAGCTTCTGTCGCTGCTCGGCCGACACCGCGGGGTAATCGAGTTCGAGCCCGACCAGTCCGTCGATGATCGATGCGGCGACGACCACGCGGGTGAACCACTTGTTGTCGGCCGGAACGACGTGCCACGGTGCATGGTCGGTGGCGGTCGCACGGATCATGGCCTCGTAGGCCGCCATGTATTCGTCCCAGTGCTGTCTTTCGTTCACGTCGTCCAGCGAGAACTTCCAGTTCTTCTCGGGCCGGTCCAGCCGCTCCAGGAAGCGCTCCTTCTGTTCCTGCTGCGAGACGTTCAGGAAGAACTTCAGGATCAGGTAGCCGTTGCGTGCCAGGTAGCGCTCGACCGAGCGTATGTCCTCGTAGCGCTGCTGCCAGATGTCTTCGGTGACGAGTTTCGGTGGCAGCTTCTGTCTGCGCAGCAGTTCCTCGTGGACGCGGACCACGAGGACTTCCTCGTAGTACGAGCGGTTGAAGATCCCGATGCGGCCTCGCTCGGGTAGGGCCTTCATGCACCGCCACATGAAGTCGTGGTCGAGTTCCTCGGCCGAGGGTGCCTTGAACGAAGTGACCTGGCAGCCCTGTGGATTGACACCCGACATCACGTGCTTGATGGCGCTGTCCTTGCCCGCAGCGTCCATGGCCTGGAAAACCAGCAACACGCCCCAGCGGTCCTGTGCGTAGAGTCGGTCCTGCAGTTCGGTAAGGTACTCGATGCCGCGTGCGAGACCGTCCCTCGCCCGCGGCTTGTCCTCGGAGTCGAGGTGCAACGTGTCGCGGGGGTCGAAGTCCGCAAGGCGGAAATTCTCGCCGCTGGTAATCCGGAATGGGGCGGAAAGCTCGCGGATCAGCTTCGCATGGCTGCTGGGAATCTTCATGTTGTCGCTCCGTGATTCGAGGTCATTCTAACGTCCCTGCGGGCGCCCTCGGGCCGGCCGCCGGGGCCAGCGTGGGGCAGCGGCCCAGGATCGGTCCCGTGCCCGGCTTCGGGCGGCCGATCGAGCGGCGCAACAACCTCGATCCCGGCTGGTGAGGCTCAGGCGATTCCGGGCAGCCACTGCTCGGCCGCCGTCGGCCTGCGCAATGCGGGCCGGGTAAATGCATCGGGTGCGAACCCCGGCTTGGCGCGTGCGGCGCCCGGAGAGATGATCCGTTCGCAGCGCCCCGTCCCGAGCCACTCCAGCGCCGCGGCGGTCAAGCCTTCCTCAGGATCGCCCATGGGCCGATCCAGCGTGTCTTCGGCCGCACAGGCGAAACCCAGCGTCGAGGCGAGCCCGTCGTAGTAATCGCCCTGGCCGTCGGTGTTCTCAGTCTTGAACGACACGAGGCGCAGCCGGTCGCTGCAGCCGGACAGGTCGAACGCAAGCTGGCCCACCGGCTTGCCGAGTGTGTCCTCGCCGACGATCGCAACCTCCACCCAGGGCGCCATCGCATTGATGTTGATTTCGCTGGCCGAGGCCGTTCCGCTGCTGGTCAGGAATGCGATCCGCACGGGTCGAACGGAGCGTGACTCGGGAAAGAAGAAACGCGTCGAGTCGCGGGCAGACTTCGCTGCGTTGTGAACCGTACGGGTCTGCACGTCCGACCGGCTGCGCGCGCCACCGAGCAGGTCGTTGATCAGTTCCGCCGTCGCGACGAGCCCGCCGCCGTTGTAGCGCAGGTCCACGATGAAGTAGTCGACGCCCTGGTTGCGGAAGAACTCGAACGCAGCGCGCAGCTGGTCACGGGCGGTTGAGACATAGGTCCTGAAGTTCAGGTAGCCGACCCCGGTCGTACCGGCGAGCGGCAGTACCTGTACGCCGAAGGCGTCGGGTACGGGGTCGATCGTCACGACGTTCTTGGTGAGCGTCACCTCGCGCTCGAGTCCGTCGTTCAGCAGCCGCAGACCGCGCTGCACTCCGATCTCGCCCGGTCCGAAAGCGTCGGAGATGCTGCTGCCGTCCGCGATCAGCTCGGTGACCGGCACGTAACCGCCGCCCGAGTCCACCGCAGTGATCTCGTCGCCGCGACGCAGGCCGCCTGCAGCAGCCGGACTGGACTCATAGACGTCCACGACGAAGGGCCGCTCCGCGCTGTCCCCGCCGGTGCGAAACCCGAAACCGATGTACTGGCCCTCGCCGAGTATCGAGTCGTCCTCGTCGCGGGTCGTCAGGTAGCTGAAATAGCGGTCCTTGCCCTGCTCGCGCGCAGTCGCGGTCAAGTGATCGAGAAGCTCCTCGGCGGTTGCGAAGTCTGACGGGTCCACCGAGGCCGGCAGCAGTTCCGGGAACAGGTACCACTCGCGGCTGGTGCTGAGCACGAACTGCTTGCGTTCGGCTTCGCCGCACTGCAGCGATCCCGTGTCGAGCCCATCGCCACCGTCACCGCCCGAACAGGCTGCGAGCAGCGTCAGCGCCGCAACAATGCCGGCGAGGCGAAGTTTCCGGTTTTCGATGCGCATGGTCCTTCCTCTGCGTGATGCCTGTAATCGCCGGTCGAGTATCGCCGGTGGAGTATCGCCGGTCCCGCCGACCTGGGTCACGGACCCGGCACACAGGAACCCGTCGGTCTTTTTTACATATCGCGACCATCGACCCGGGCCGTCACAAATTAACTACTGAAGAAATCGGCTGTAAGTGCTCGTAACTCCTTAATTAAACTTTGGCTGGCCTGGATCTTGCACCGGAACCAGGCAGCGTCGACCAGCGGGTCAGAACAACAATGATCGGCAAGGCCTTGGCTTTGATCGTCCTGGTACTGGCGCCGGCTGCGCTTGCGGTGTGGCTGGGGCAGGAGCCCTACGTCCGCTACCTGATGATCGGCGTGCTGCTGGCGCTCAAGCTGTCGCTGCTCGCCCGGTCCATCGCCGGTTTCAGCCTGCTGATTCCAATCGTCTATGCGGCCGCTGCGATCACGGCCCAGGCCACCGATGGCGTCGCAGCGCTGATCGTCGCGATGGCTGCGGCGGCCGGTGTGGCCAGTTCACAGGGCCTGCATCGGGGCCTGATCGCGCTGCTCGCGGCCGCACTGATCGGCTCCTTCGATCCGGCAGTCCCCGCGGAGGTGTTGCGGCACGCTCTCGCCGTCGCGGCGGGCAGCGCCTACGGCTACCTGCTCGCAACGACCGTGCTCCGCCGCGTCTCGATCGAGAATCTCTCCGTCCATTCCCAGACGGCGCTGAGCTACGCGGTCCTTCTGTCCGTGCTGGTGCTGATCGCCTGGATCACGGCCCGCTACATGGGCTTCCAGCACGGCTGGTGGTTGCCGCTCGCCGTCGCGGCGGTCTCTGAACCCTCGCTGGACGAGACGCAACGCCGCGCGATGTTGAGGCTGGCAGGCACGCTGCTCGGCACGCTGGCGATCATCGGCTTGGGGAGCCTGCTCGCCGGGACCGTCTGGCAACTCGCGCTCGCGGCTGGCCTGCTGTTGCTGCTGTTCACCGCAGGGCGCACGCGACCCTGGCTGCGATCGCTGCTGATGGCGCCCGTCGTGGTGCTGCTCGCGGGCGGTGGGGATGTGGAACCGGTCGGCATGGAGTACATCCAGGCCACGCTGATCGCGAGTGCGCTGGTCGTCGGGACGACGCTGCTCGGTGAGTGGGTGCTGTGGACTCTGAGGCCCGATGCGGGGCGGGTGTCGACCGCCTGATCCCGGCGGGAGCCGACCTCAGCCCGGGCTTTCCTCGGCGATCCAGCTATCGACCCTGCGCTCGAGCAGCGTCAGCGGCATGTCGCCACCGGTCAGCACGACATTGTGGAAGCGCCGCAGGTCGAATTTTTCGCCAAGCGCCGCACGTGCCCGTTCGCGCAGTTCCAGGATCCTGTTCATGCCTACCTTGTAGGCCAGCGCCTGTCCCGGCATGACCAGGTAGCGCTCGATCTCCGCGACGACGTCTGTCTCGGGCATGCCGGTTTTCTCCGACATGTAGGCGATCGCCTGTTCCCTCGTCCAGCGCTGATCGTGCAGGCCGGTATCGACGACCAGGCGCACCGCCCGGAACATCTCCGCCTGCAGGCGACCAAGATTATCGAGCGGCTGGTCCTGGTAGCCGATCTCCCAGGCAAGGCGCTCCGCATAGAGCGCCCAGCCTTCGGAGAAGGCCGTGAACGGCAGGATCTTGCGGAATGTAGGAACCCCGGTCAGTTCCTGCTGGATCGTGGTCTGGAAATGGTGGCCCGGAATGGCCTCATGGTAGGCGAGCGTGCGCATGCCGAACTTCTGCACCTCGGCGACGTTGCGCAGGTTGGCGTAGAAGACACCGGGACGCGAGCCGTCGAAGGCGGGCGGGTAGTAATAGGCGCCCGGCGCCGTCTTTTCCCGGAACTCCGGCACACGCTCGACCCTGACGCCCATCTTCGGCCGGACGTCGAAATACGGATCGAGCCCGGCGTCGATCTCGTCGATGATCGTCTGGTAGTCGGCGAGTATCTGGGCACGACCCTCGGCCGTGTCGGGATAGAGCTGATCGGGGCGCTGGCCGAGTTCGCGCACGCGGGCCCCGACTGAGCCCTCGACGAGGCCCTCGGCGCGCAGGATCGCGTCCATTTCGGCCTCGATCCTGGCGACCTCCCGCAGCCCCAGCGCGTGCACTTCCCCGGGTGTCATGTCGGTCGTCGTGTGCTGCCGGACCGCCCAGGCGTAGTATTCGCTGCCATCGGGCAGGGCCCAGACACCGTGGTTGCCGCGGGTCTTCGGCAGCAGCTCCTCATAGTAGGCAATCATTTCCCGGTAAACCGGATAGACATGGCCGTCGATCATCGATTCGGTCCTGCCTAGCAGTCGCGTCTTCTCGTCCGCATCGAACGCGCCGGCCGGCGCCTCGTCCAGCTTCTTTGCGAGACTCGTGTAGAGGATGTTCTCGCTCGGCGCCTGGGATACGAAGCTGCGCATCTCGGCCAGCACCTTCTCGACCACGAAGGTCGGCGGCACGATGCCTTCCTGCTCGCGCAGCCGGACGCCTTCCAGTACCTGCGTGAATTTCGTCGGGAACTTGGCGAGGCGCGCCAGGTAGTCCTCCGCTTCGCTGCCGCTCGAGACGGGGTGCTGCGTCGCCATGAAGGTCGGCAGCTCGCTCTGCACTCCGAAGAGCTGGTTGAGCGGGTAGTCGTGGTGCCGGAAGCGGTCCCCTTCGACCTGGATGGCGACGAAGTACTCGAGCATGTCGTACGACAGTTGCGCATCCGCGTCCAGTGCTTCCCGGTCGTAACTGCGCAGCATCTCGAGGTCGTTCCTGAGCTTGCTTCGCAGTTTGTCCTCGTGCGCGAGCGACGCGTCGGTGAGGTCGTCGGAATACCAGTCCAGCCAGGCCGGCAGCATCCGCAGGCTGCTCAGCAGCTCGGGATCCTGCAGCGCGTACTCTGCGAATACCCGCTCATAGAACCAGCCGATCCTGAGCGGTTTGAAGTAGGCGGTGTGAGCGAGCAGCAGCGTGCCGGCCAGCAACAGGATCAGCAGGCCCTGGAACAGTCGGGTGAGAAGCTTGCGGATCATCGGAACCTCGAATCTGCCGGCTCGCAAGTGGTGAGGTCGGGCCTTGCTGTCAGGTCAGAAGCGACGCCATGCGCGGCCGGCTCGCCGCATAGCGGCGATGCACGTCCACGTAGGTGGATTCGTACAACTGGTCCATCTCGTCGCTCGAAGGGAACCCGTCGAGAAAGCCCGGCCTGTCGGGCTCGAGCGCCAGGCCCGCGGCGGAGATCAAGTGCGCCAGCAAGGAACGGGGGTCCTCCTCGCCCACAGAGATCCGGATCGTCGTCGGCGCGATCCCGGCCTGGCGCAGCGCGGCCTCGGAGAGTTCCGAGTGGCTGGTGAGCGCGGGGCAGAGCACGACCGAGTTCGACTGGCCGAGGCTGACCTGCAGACCGAAAGCGGGTTCGAGGCAGTCGAAGAATCGCTGGAAAGCCTCGCGCCCGACGCCTGAACCGTCAGCAGACTCCATGTCGATCGTGAACAGCGGGGGCGGAAGCCCAAGGAACATCTGCCGGCTCGTGAGCTCGAAGTTCTCGTTCCCGGGCACGGCGCCGCAGTGCACGTTGATCGACGGGTGGCGATCCAGCGCGCGGGCCAGCACCAGCGTGTTGATGGCCTTGTTGATGATGCGCAACTCGACCGTACGCATGCCATTGATCACCTCGAATGCCTTGTCCGCGTCCAGGAAGGCGCCCTTGATGTAGTAGACGTTCCAGAACAGCGACTCGTCCCAGTGGAAACTGCGCAACCGGCCGTCGGGTCCGGGTGCCGTGACGGATTCGCCCTTCGGAATGAACATGCGCTCGTTGCGTGCGATGCAGACGCCGGCCGTCGCGGTGCCGGTGCCGGCGAGGTCCTTCGTGTAGGAGTGGATCACGAAGTCGGGGCGTTCCATCGGGTCGTCGCGACGCAGCACGGGCTGCAGTACCGGCGTGCCGACGGTCGCGTCGCAGATCACGGTGAGTCCCTGCTCGTGCGCCAGCCGGCAGATCCCGGCCACGTCGAGCACGTAGCCGTGCGGATTGCATGGCGATTCGAGGAACACATAGACCTGGCGTCCCCCGGCCAGGCGTTCGCTGCACTCGGTCCGCACCTTCGCGAGCGCCTCGGCGAATGCCTCGACGGTGAACCCGTCGAACCACCGAACCGCGACGTCGAGGTTGCTCTTCTTTCCGTACCAGTCGTGCAGCAGCTGGTAGGTGCCGCCATAGACGTTGCGGCTGGAGAGCACGACGTCCTGGTAGCCGACCAGGTTCGCGAGCGTCGAGTCGATCGCGGCCATGCCGGAGTTGAAGTTCCAGGCCAGGTACTCGCCCGCGAGCGGACCGGCCTCGAGGTCGACGATGTGGTTCGCCAGGCTGATCGAGGTCGGGTTCAGCAGCCTTGAGTAGATCTCGAGCAGCGGTTCGCGGCCCTTGAATGCCTCCTCGACCCATTCGGTGCAGGCGTACATGTAGGTCGCCGTGCGCGTGATGACCGGCGTGGCGCTGAACAGCGCCGCGACGTTGTCGAAGACGGGGTAGGGGCCCTTGGCCGCCGTCTGCAGCGGATCGTTGAGCAGCGACTGGTAGGACTTGCGTAGCGGGTTCTGCAGCGTGTCGAGGATCTTCGCGAGCTGGAAGCAGAGGAATCGCTTCGCGTTGAAACGGGCGACGCGCTCGCCAGGCTCGAGCCGCGCGAGCTCCGCGACGGTCAGCTGCCACAGTTCGTGGGCTGAGCTGTTCGCGGAATAGAGGCTGGCGGCCAGCTGGCCGAGGCGCTGCCCGAACTCCGACTGCGGGTCGATGCTGAAGTGCCGCAGCTGCTCGACGACCAGCGACTCGAGGTCGGTGGCCTGCGAGGTGTTTCGGCGCGGGCTCAATTCGCGGGCGAACCCGAGCGAGCGATCCTGGTTTTTCATCGCCGCATGTTACCGCAACGGCGATGAGCCCCGAATCCCCGGACGGGAGGGCGGGCGCGCTGCGGCTCCCTGCCGGGCCGCCCGGCTCAGGCTGCCGCGAGCGCCTGCTCGAGGTCCGCGATCAGGTCATCGACGTGCTCGATGCCGACCGAGAGGCGCACCATGTCCTCGCTGACCCCGGCCTGCTCGAGTTCCGTCGGGTTGAGCTGTCGGTGCGTCGTGCTGGCCGGGTGACAGGCCAGCGACTTCGCGTCCCCGATGTTGACGAGCCGCACGAAGAGCTTCAGCGCGTCCTGGAAGCGGGCGCCGGCCTCGCGGCCGCCCTCGATGCCGAAGGTGAGTATCCCGGAGGCTCGACCCTCCATGTACTTGAGCGCCAGCGCGTGGCTAGGGTTACCGGGCAGGCCGGCGTAGTTGACCCAGCGTACGCTCGGGTGCTGTTCCAGGTACTTCGCCACCGCGAGTGCATTGCTGCAGATCCGGTCCATCCTCAGTGCAAGCGTCTCGATGCCCTGCAGAATCAGGAAGCTGTTGAACGGTGAGATCGCCGCGCCCATGTTCCTGAGCGGCACGACGCGCGCGCGCCCGATGTAGGCGGCGGCGCCGAAGGCCTCTGTGTAGGTGACGCCGTGGTAGGACACGTCGGGCGTGTTCAGCCGGGGAAACTTCTCCGCGTGGTCCTTCCAGGGGAACTCGCCGGAGTCCACCAGCGCGCCGCCGATGCTGGTGCCGTGGCCGCCCAGGTACTTGGTCAGCGAATGCACGACGATGTCCGCGCCGTGCTCGAAAGGCCGGCACAGGTAAGGCGTGGGCACCGTGTTGTCGACGATCAGCGGCAGGCCGTGGCGGTGTGCCACTTCTGCGAGCTGCGCGAAGTCGGTGACGTTGCCGGCCGGATTGCCGACCGACTCACAGAAGATCGCCCGCGTGCCGGCGTCGATCAGCTTCTCGAAGCCGGCCGGGTCGCGATGGTCGGCGAACCTGACGCTGATGCCGTACTGCGGCAGCGTGTGCGCGAACAGGTTGTAGGTGCCGCCGTAGAGCGCGGAGGAGCTGATGATGTTCTGTCCGGCCTCGACGATCGTCTGCAGCGCATAAGTGATCGCGGCCTGTCCCGAGGCGAGCGCCAGCGCACCGACCCCACCCTCGAGCGCAGCGATGCGCTTCTCGAGCACCTCGGTCGTCGGGTTCATGATGCGCGTGTAGATGTTGCCCGCGACCTTCAGGTCGAACAGGTCCGCGCCGTGCTGCGTGTCGTCGAACACGTAGGACGTCGTCTGGTAGATCGGGACCGCCGCGGCCCGGGTGGTGGGTTCGGGGCTGTAGCCGCCGTGCACGGCGATCGTTTCGAGCTTCATGATCGGGCCTCGTTGGTAGCCGGGACGGACTCTTGCGGGTTCGCGCATAGGTTCGCTGTTTCCGCGGCTGCGGGAAAGAACCGGGTGGAATCGCCTTAGAACCTGTCCAGCCAGGCCGGGTCGGGATTTGCCATGTCTGGGCGAACCAGTGATGCTTGAGCGACACCGCTGCGCTCGAGTAGCGTGGCGAAGCGGACGACGGGGGTTCGGGAGAATCGAATGGACGACTCGCTTTCGAAGCGGCCTCGGTTGCGTTTCTGGGGCTGGGGATATGCCGACGAGGAATTGAGCGACCAGGAAAACCAGCTGATCGCCGTGTTGATGAGCCGGCTGGGTGGTGATGCCGGGGTGCCACCTCCGCCGCCGCGTGCCGGCGAGTTCGAACTGCGCAAGCCCCGCGTCACGCCGCCCGAGACGCTTCAGTCCTGTTTCTCCTGTACGCCGTACGACCGCCTCGTGCACAGCTACGGGAAGTCCTTCGCGGACAGCGTCCGCATGTGGAGCCGCCAGGTTCCGAATCCGCCGGACTGGGTGGCTTTTCCAGAGGACGAGCAGGGCGTGCAGGACGTGCTGGACTGGGCCTCGCGGGAGAACGTGGCCGTCGTTCCGTTCGGCGGCGGCACCAGTGTCGTCGGCGGCGTCGAGCCTGCGGTCGGCGAAGGCTACGCGGGCGTCGTTTCGCTCGACCTCGAGCGTCTCGATCGCGTGCTGGAAGTGGACCGCGTGAGCCGTGCCGCGCGGATCCAGGCCGGGACGCTCGGACCCGACCTCGAGGAGCAGCTCAAGCCCTACGGCCTGACGCTGCGACACTTTCCGCAGAGTTTCCGTTTTTCGACGCTGGGCGGGTGGATCGCGACCCGGGCCGGCGGACATTTCGCGACGCTGTACACGCACATCGACGACCTGATCGAGGCGACGCGCACGCTCACGCCACGCGGGGTGCTGGAGACCCGGCGCTTGCCGGGCAGCGGGGCCGGCCCCTCGGCCGATCGGCTGATCCTCGGCTCCGAGGGCGTGCTCGGCGTGATCACCGAGGCCTGGGTGAGGCTTCGTGACCGACCCCGCTATCGTGCGTCGGCGTCGATACGCTTCGATGACTTCGGCAATGCCGTGAACTGCGTGCGGGCTCTTTCGCAGTCCGGCTTGTATCCGTCCAATTGCAGGCTGCTCGATCCCGCGGAGGTGGCCTTCGCTGGGGTCGGTGACCGCCGCAGCCCGACGCTGGTGCTGGGCTTCGAGTCCTCGGACCACGAGTTGCGAACCTGGATGACGCGGGCGCTCGAACTCGTGCGGGACCACGGCGGCGAATTCGATCCAGCCGCCGTGGAGCGATCGATGGCCCTGCCGGACGGAGACGGGGAGGGCGAGCACCGCAAGGGTGCAGCCGGGGCCTGGCGCGAGGCATTCATCCGGATGCCCTACTGGCGCGATCCGATGGTGGGCATGGGAGCGATCCTCGACACGTTCGAGAGCGCGATCACCTGGGATCGGCTCGAGGAGTTCTACACCGGGGTGCGGGAGGGGGTCGCTCGCGCGATCCTCGAGGCCACGGGTCGCGAAGCCACGGTGTCCTGCCGCTTCACGCACGTCTATCCGGACGGCCCGGCGCCGTATTTCACCTACGCGGTACTCGGGACCGGGACCGGCGATCTCGCGAGTTCGCTGGCGGCCTGGCGCGACATCAAGCTCGCGGCCAATGAGATCGTCACCCGGCTCGGCGGCACGATCACGCATCACCATTCGGTGGGGCGTGACCATCGCAGCGGCTACGAGCGGCAGACCTCGCCGCTCTACCGCGAGGCGCTGGCCGGGGCCAAGGCGAGCCTCGACCCGGGGGGCATCCTGAATCCAGGCGTGCTGATCGATCCGGCAGGACGTTCGGTCGGCGTGACCGGCGCGCTTGCCCCGGCTGCATCCTGATCCAGGTCATCCGAGCCAGCAGGGCCGGCCCGCCGCCGGCCTGCTGATCCTGTTCGTACGCGGCCGCCCCGGCTGCACCGTCCCGCGGCGCTCAACGCAATTCCATAACGAAAACAGCGCCTTGCGGGCTTGATATGGGTCAAGGCGGGTCGCTGGTGCAGGGCGCAGAGTCTCCGGCAGCAAGAGCGCGCATTCGAGATGGCGCGCGTTCGCCCTGCAGGAGCCGCCGCCGTGCCGATGACAGACAACGCCAAGCGCTATTCAGTCCTGACGATGAATACCTTGGCCTTCACGGTCAACTTCGCCATCTGGACGATGTTCTCGATCATCGGCATCCGGATCAAGGCGGAGCTCGGGCTCAACGAAACGGAATTCGGGCTGCTGGTCGCCACGCCGATACTCACCGGCTCGCTGGTCCGCCTGCCGCTCGGCGTGCTGACCGATCGCTACGGCGGTCGCATCGTCTACCTGGTCCAGATGCTGCTCGTTGCGATTCCGACCTATGGACTCGCGTTCGCAACTGAGTACTGGCAGTACCTCGTCATCGGACTGTTCGTCGGGCTGGCCGGCGGGTCGTTCGCAGTCGGCATCGCCTATACCTCGGCCTGGTTCCCAAAGGAAAAGCAGGGAACGGCGATGGGGATCTTCGGCGCCGGCAACGCAGGCGCCGCGGTCACCAACCTGGTGGCTCCGTTGATCGTCGTGGCCTTTGGCTGGCGCGCGGTTCCTCAGGTCTATTCGGTCGCGATGCTGGTGATGGCCGTGGCCTTCTGGTTCTTCACCTATCCCGACCCGAAACACGAGCAGCGCAAGCTCAAGAACGAGTACCCGACGATCGGTCAGCAGCTCGCCCCGCTGGCAGAGGCCCGCGTGTGGCGCTTCGGCCTGGCCTATTACTTCGTATTCGGCGGATTCGTCGCGCTGGCGCTGTGGTTGCCGAAGTACTACATGCAGGAGTACGAACTCGGGCTGAAGCAGGCCGCGCTGATAACGATGATCTTCACGCTGCCGTCCGGCCTGATACGGGCGCTGGGCGGATGGGTTTCCGACCGCTGGGGAGGAGCGACGGTGACCTGGTGGGTTTTCTGGGTTTCCATCGTCTGCCTGTTCTTCCTTTCCTATCCGCCGACGACGCTGATCGTGCACGGCATCAAGGGGGACATGAGCGTCGAGATCGCCGTCGGCGTCGCAGTCTTCACGCTGCTGGTGTTCGTCGTCGGAATCGCCCAGGGAATCGGCAAGGCGAGCGTCTATCGAAGTCTCGCGGATCACTATCCCGACAACATGGGTTCCGTCGGCGGGCTCGTGGGCGTCATCGGCGGCCTGGGAGGATTCACGCTGCCGATCATGTTCGGCGTGGCCGCGGACGTGACCAACGTGCGCAGCAGTTGCTTCATGTTGATGTACGTGATGCTTGCGGGCGTGATGGTCTGGACATGGACCGCGGCACGCAACGAGCGCCGGGCGATCCTCGAGAAGGAGCCCGCGCTCAGGGACCAGCTGGTCGAGGAGCAACTGCTCGAGGTCGGCGCCACCGGTGGCTGGCTCGCGAACTGGCGGCCCGATGACGAGGCCTTCTGGCAGGCGAGCGGAAGGCGCATAGCGCTGCGCAACCTGTTGTTCTCGATGCCGCCGCTGTTTCTTTCGTTCGCGGTCTGGATGGTGTGGAGCGTCGTCGTGATCGAATTGCCGAGGATCGGCTTCGAGTTCACGACCAGCGAGCTGTTCTGGCTCGCCGCGCTGCCCGGGCTCTCCGGTGCCGCGATGAGGCTGGCCTACTCGTTCGTAGTGCCGGTGTTCGGCGGCCGCAATTTCACCGTGTTCAGCACGGCCTCGCTGCTGCTGCCCGCACTTTGGATGGCCTTCGCGGTCCAGGACCCCGGCACGGACTATGCGGTGTTCGCCGCGATTGCGCTGCTGTGCGGGCTCGGCGGAGGCAACTTCTCGGCCAGCATGGCCAATATCAGCTTCTTCTTTCCGAAGCGGATGCAGGGCACGGCGCTGGGCTGGAACGCCGGGGCCGGCAACCTCGGCGTCGGCGTGATGCAGGCCGTGGTGCCGATGAGCATCTATGGCGGCGCGCTGGCCGTGATGGGGGGTGGGCCGCAGCCCTACGACGATCCGTCGGCCAGTCAGGTCTGGCTGCAGAACGCAGGCTACATCTGGGTGCCGTTCATCTTGCTGGCAACGGTCGGCGCCTGGTTCGGCATGGACAACATTCGTGACGTCAGGGCCACGTTCCGCGAGCAGTCGGTCATCTTCCGGCGCAGGCATGCCTGGATGCTTGCCTGGCTGTACGGCGGAACCTTCGGCTCGTTCATCGGCTTTGCGGCGGCTTTCCCGACCCTGCTTGCAACACAGTTTCCCGCTTCCGGCCTGCTCAAGTACGCGTTCGTCGGACCGCTGGTCGGGGCGCTGATCCGCCCCCTCGGCGGCTGGCTGGCCGACCGGCTCGGTGGCGCACGTGTCACGTTCTGGAACTTCGCGGTCATGCTCGCGGCCGCGCTGGCGGTACTCGTCTTCCTGCCCTCCGGGACGGGAGCAGGCGACGCAGGCGCGTTCTTCGCAGCCTTCATGCTGCTGTTCCTCACCACGGGCGTCGGCAACGGCTCCGTGTTCCGGATGGTGCCGAGCGTGTTCCTGGCGCTGCACCGCCTCTGGAGCACAGGGCGGGGCGAGGCGGCGGATGCGAATGCGATTCGCGAGGCCGAGATCGAGGCGTCGGTGGCACTCGGCTTCACCGCTGCGATCGCGGCGCTCGGGTTGTTCTTCATCCCGATGGCCGTGGGCGTTTCGCTGAATGCTACCGGCAGCCCGCGGGCTGCCTGGTACGTGTTCGTGACCTTTTACCTGAGCTGCGTACTCGGGACCTGGTGGTGGTATCGCCGCCGGGGCGCGCAGGTTCATTGCGACTAGGGATCGGCGTCCGAGGCGGGCCGGAACCTGATCAGGATCGAGAGCAAGAGGAAAATCTGAATGTCCGATATTACCCGATGGGACGTCGAGGACGAGTCCTTCTGGAACTCCACCGGCAAGCGCATTGCGAACCGGAACCTCTGGATTTCCATTCCCAGCCTGCTTTGCGGATTCGCGGTATGGCTGTACTGGGGGATCATCACGGTACAGATGCTGAACCTCGGCTTCCCGTTCAGCCAGGCGGAGCTGTTCACGCTGGCGGCGATAGCGGGGCTGAGCGGCGCGACGCTGCGCATTCCGAGCAGCTTCTTCATCCGGATCGCGGGCGGTCGCAACACGATCTTCCTGACCACCGCGCTGCTGATGATCCCGGCGCTGGGCACCGGTATCGCGCTGCAGGACAAGGACACACCGTTGTGGGTCTTCCAGGGGCTGGCGCTGCTGTCGGGCTTCGGCGGCGGGAACTTCGCCTCGTCGATGTCCAACATCAGCTTCTTCTTCCCGAAGCGGATGCAGGGCCTGGCACTCGGGCTGAACGCCGGGCTCGGCAACGCCGGCGTCACGACGATGCAGATCCTGGTCCCGCTGGTGATGACCTTCGGACTGTTCGGCGCGTTCGGCGGCGACTCGATGACGCTGGAGACGACCTCCGGGACACTGATAGGCAAGATCCCGGCGGGCTCAGAAACCTGGATCCAGAACGCCGGCTTCGTCTGGCTGCTGCTGCTGGTCCCGCTCGCCTTTCTCGGCTGGTTCGGGATGAACAACATCCGCACTGAGCAGGTCTCGCCGCACATCGGCTCCGCGTTCGGGGCCTTCGGCAAGATCCTCGGCATGCTCGCGATCGGCCTGGTTACCGCATGCGCGGGCCTCTACATCATCCTTCCCGAGCCGACCGGGCTGGGTGCGCCGGGTTGGGCGAAGTGGCCGGTTATCGCCGGCGTCATCTTCGTCACCGTCATGCTGCTGAAGCTGATCCCGGGCGACATAAAGCCGAACCTGCAACGCCAGTTCAGGATCTTCGGCAACAAGCACACCTGGATCATGAGCGTCATCTACACGATGACCTTCGGCAGCTTCATCGGCTACTCGGCCGGCTTCGCGCTCGCGATCAAGGTCGTGTTCGGCTTCCAGCACCTGGTCGTCGACGGTGTGCTGACGCATGACACGCCCAACGCCGCCGGGCCGAGCGCGCTCACCTACGCGTGGATGGGGCCGTTCATCGGTGCGCTGATCCGGCCGATCGGCGGATGGATGGCGGACAAGGTCGGCGGCGCCAAGGTCACGCAAATCGTCTCCATCGTCATGGTGGCGAGTGCGCTGGGCGTGGCCTACTACCTGCAGGCCGCATACCAGTCAGCGACGCCTGAGCAGTACTTCCTGCCGTTCTTCCTGCTGTTCCTGGTGCTGTTCGCCGCCACGGGCATCGGCAACGGCTCCACGTTCCGCACGATCGCGATGGTGTTCGACAAGGAGCAGGCCGGCCCTGTGCTCGGCTGGACCTCCGCGGTGGCTGCTTATGGGGCCTTCATCATCCCGCAGGTCTTCGGTGAGCAGATCAAGGCGGCAACGCCCGAATACGCTCTGTACGGATTCGCCGTGTTCTACGTCGTCTGCATGGTCCTGAACTGGTGGTATTACCTGGGGCCGAAGGCGGAGTTCCAGAATCCGTGAGGCTGCGCGTCAGCCGGTCCCGATCGCTGAGAAGTTTCTGAGGTATCACGTATGAGCCATTTTCTGGATCGACTCAAGTTCTTCGAGAAGGTGCAGGGCGGGTTCGCCGACGGTCACGGCATCGTGACCCGCGAGGATCGTGGCTGGGAGGACTCCTACCGCCAGCGCTGGCAGCACGACAAGGTCGTGCGCTCGACGCATGGCGTCAACTGCACGGGTTCCTGCAGCTGGAAGATCTACGTCAAGAACGGGCTCGTGACCTGGGAAACGCAGCAGACCGACTATCCGCGCACCCGCACGGATCTTCCGAACCACGAGCCGCGCGGTTGCTCCCGCGGTGCCAGCTACTCCTGGTACCTGTACAGCGCCAACCGGCTCAAGTACCCGATGATTCGCAGCCACCTGCTGCGGTTGTGGCGGGAAGCACGCAAGTCACTCGACCCGGTGGATGCCTGGGCCTCGATCGTGGAGAACCCCGAGAAGTCGAAGTCGTACAAGTCGCGGCGTGGCCTCGGCGGGTTCGTGCGCGTGGACTGGGACGAGGCGAACGAACTGATCGCCGCATCGAACGCCTACACGGCCAAGGCCTACGGGCCGGACCGGATCTACGGATTCTCGCCGATCCCGGCCATGTCGATGATCTCCTACGCTGCGGGATCGCGGTACCTGTCGCTGATCGGCGGCGCCTGCGGTTCCTTCTACGACTGGTACTGCGATCTGCCGCCGGCCTCGCCGATGACCTGGGGCGAGCAGACCGACGTGCCGGAATCCGCCGACTGGTACAACTCCACGTTCCTGATGATGTGGGGCTCGAACGTCCCGCAGACCCGTACGCCGGACGCGCACTTCATGACCGAGGTCCGCTACAAGGGCGCGAAGATCGTCACGGTCTGTCCGGACTACTCCGAGGCCTCGAAATTCGCGGACATCTGGCTGCATCCCAAGCAGGGCACGGACGCGGCGCTCGCGATGGCAATGGGCCACGTCATCATGAAGGAGTTTCATCTCGAGAAGCCGAGCGGATACTTCAGCCGCTATGCGAGGGAAAAGACCGACCTGCCGATGCTGGTGCTGCTCGAGGAGCGCGAGAAGTTCCACGCGAGCGGCCGATTCCTGCGCGCCTCGGACCTGGCGGGAGGCCTAGACCAGGCCAATAACGCCGATTGGAAAACGCTCGCCTACGACGAGGCCGGCGGCGAGTTGTGCCTGCCGAACGGCTCGATCGGGTTCCGGTGGGGCGAGCAGGGTGACAACGTCGGCAAATGGAACATCGAGCAGAAGGATGCGCGCAACGGCAGGGAGGTCACGCTGAGACTCAGCCTGATCGACGTCGCGGACGAGGTGGTGCCGGTCGCGTTTCCATACTTCGGTGGCATACCGCACGAGCACTTCGCGCACAGCGCGGGCGACGCATTGCAGATACGCAATGTACCGGTGCGCCGGATCCGGCTCGCGGACGGCCGGGAGGCGCGGGTCGCGACGGTCTTCGACCTGATGGCGGCCAACTACGGCATCGACAGGGGACTCGGTGGCGGCACACGTCGCCTCGTCCTACGAGCAGGACGTGCCGTACACGCCCGAATGGCAGTCGCGCATCACGGGCGTCAAGGCGGAGGACGTGATCACGGTCGCGAGGCAGTTCGCCGAGAACGCGGACAAGACCCAGGGCAAGTCCATGGTGATCATCGGTGCGGCGATGAACCACTGGTACCACATGGACATGAACTACCGGGGCATCATCAACATGCTGATGCTCTGCGGCTGCGTCGGCCAGAGCGGTGGCGGCTGGGCACACTACGTAGGACAGGAGAAGCTCCGGCCGCAGACCGGCTGGCTGCCGCTCGCCTTCGCGCTCGACTGGAGCCGGCCGCCCCGGCACATGAATTCCACCTCGTTCTTCTACATCCATTCGAGCCAGTGGCGCTACGAGAAGCTCGGCATGCGGGAGATCCTCTCGCCGCTCGCCGATCCGGCCGAGTGGCAGGGTAGCCAGATCGACTACAACGTCCGTTCTGTGCGAATGGGCTGGTTGCCCTCCGCGCCTCAGCTCTCCGGGAACCCGCTCGAGCTGAGCCGGGCTGCCTCGGCCGCGGGTCGGGCACCCGCAGAGTACGTCGTCGAGAAATTGAAGAGCGGCGAGCTCGGCTTCGCGTTCGAGGACCCGGACAATCCGGCGAACTTCCCGCGCAACCTGTTCGTGTGGCGCTCGAACCTGCTCGGCTCCTCAGGCAAGGGGCACGAGTACTTCCTGAAGTACCTGCTCGGCACGACGCACGGCGTCCAGGGCAAGGACCTCGGCGAGGAGGGCGGTGAAAAGCCCGAGGAGGTCACCTGGCGGACTGCATGCGAGGGCAAGCTCGACCTGCTGGTAACGCTCGATTTCCGCATGTCCACCACCTGCATGTACTCCGACGTCGTACTGCCGACGGCGACCTGGTACGAGAAGAACGACCTGAACACCTCGGACATGCACCCGTTCATACACCCGCTCTGCCGGGCCGTGGATCCGGCCTGGGAGTCGCGCAGCGACTGGGAGATCTTCAAGGGCATCGCACGCAGGTTCTCCGAGGTCTGCGTCGGGCACCTGGGCGTCGAGCAGGACGTCGTCGCGGTGCCGACGCTGCACGACACGCCCTCCGAGCTCGCACAGCCGCTGGAAGTCCGGGACTGGAAGCGTGGCGAATGCGAACTGTTGCCGGGGAAGACGGCGCCGTCGCTTGCAGTCGTGGAAAGGAACTACCCGGACACGTACCGCAAGTTCACCTCGGTCGGTCCGCTGCTCGCGAAGCTGGGCAACGGTGGCAAGGGCGTCAACTGGAACACGGAGCAGGAAATCGCAGCCCTGGCCCGGCTCAACTACACGGTGGAGGAGGGAGGCGTCTCCCAGGGCTTGCCGCGCATCGAGTCGGACATCGACGCATGCGAAGTCGTGCTGATGCTGGCACCCGAAACCAACGGGCAGGTCGCCGTCCGGTCATGGGAGGCGCTCGGCAGGATCACCGGGCGCGACCATACGCACCTGGCCAGGCCGAAGCAGGACGAGAAAATCCGCTTCCGCGACATCGTCGCGCAGCCCCGCAAGATCATCTCGTCCCCGACCTGGTCGGGGCTCGAGGACGAGCACGTCAGCTACAACGCCGGCTACACCAACGTCCACGAGCTGATCCCGTGGCGAACGATCACCGGACGCCAGCAGTTCTACCAGGACCATCCCTGGATGCGCGCCTTCGGCGAGCCGCTCTGCGTTTACCGTCCGCCAGTGGACCTGAAGGCTGTGGCGCCGATGCAGGGAAAGCACCCCAACGGCAACACGGAGATCGTGCTCAATTTCATTACGCCGCACCAGAAATGGGGCATCCACAGCACCTACACGGACAACCTGCTGATGCTGACGCTTTCGCGCGGCGGTCCGATCATCTGGATCAGCGAAACAGACGCGGCAGCCGCGGGAATCGAGGACAACGACTGGATCGAGGCATTCAACCTGAACGGCGCGATCACCGCCCGGGCCGTCGTCTCGCAGCGCGTGCCGGTCGGCATGTCGATGATGTACCACGCCCAGGAGAAGATCATCAACACGCCCGGCAGCGAGATCACCGGCAACCGGGGCGGCATCCATAACTCGGTGACCCGGGCGATCCTGAAGCCGACCCACATGATCGGCGGCTACGCCCAGCAGAGCTACGGCTTCAACTACTACGGCACGGTGGGTGCAAACCGCGACGAATTCATCGTCGTGCGGAAGATGAACAAGGTCGACTGGCTCGAGGAGTCGGACCAGGACGCGATGCCAACGGAGGTTCGCTGACATGAAGGTGCGTGCACAGATCGGCATGGTCCTGAACCTGGACAAGTGCATCGGCTGCCATACCTGCTCGGTCACCTGCAAGAACGTCTGGACCTCGCGGGACGGCATGGAATACGCGTGGTTCAACAACGTCGAGACCAAGCCGGGCATCGGCTACCCGAAGGACTGGGAGGACCAGGACAAGTGGAAGGGTGGCTGGCGCCGCGGCAAGGACGGCAGCATCGAGCCGCGGCAGGGCAGCCGCTGGAAGATCCTGAGCAGGATCTTCGCGAATCCCTATCTGCCGCAGATCGACGAGTACTACGAGCCCTGGGACTACGACTACGCCCACCTGCAGCAGGCCGGGCCGTCGAAGGCCATGCCGGTCGCACGGCCCCGGTCGGTGATCTCGGGCAAGCGCATGGAGAAGATCGAGTGGGGCCCGAACTGGGAGGAGATCCTCGGCACGGAGTTCAGCAAGCGTTCGCGGGATACGAATTTCGAGCAGGTGCAGAAGGACATCTACGGGCAGTTCGAGAATACCTTCATGATGTACCTGCCGCGGCTCTGCGAGCATTGCCTGAACCCGTCCTGCGTCGCGTCCTGCCCGTCCGGTGCGATCTACAAGCGCGAGGAAGACGGCATCGTGCTGATCGACCAGGACAAGTGCCGCGGCTGGCGGATGTGCGTGTCCGGCTGTCCGTACAAGAAGATCTACTACAACTGGAATACCGGGAAGTCGGAGAAGTGCATCTTCTGCTATCCACGGATCGAGAGCGGGCAGCCGACCGTGTGCTCAGAGACCTGCGTCGGCAGGATTCGCTACCTCGGCGTGCTGCTCTACGATGCGGACAGCATCGAGCGGGCCGCGGCGGTGGAGGACGAGGGGGACCTGTACCAGGCCCAGCTCGACATGTTCCTCGACCCCTGGGATCCGGCCGTCCAGGCCCAGGCGCGCGAGGCGGGCATTCCCGAGGCGTGGCTGGAGGCGGCACGGGAGTCGCCCGTCTACAAGATGGCGATGGACTGGAAGATCGCGTTTCCGCTGCATCCCGAGTACCGCACGCTGCCGATGGTCTGGTATGTCCCGCCGCTGTCGCCGATCCAGGCGGCGGCCCGGTCCGGCGACATAGGGACTAACGGGCTGATACCCGATGTCTCCTCGCTGCGGATCCCGCTCAGGTACCTGGCCAACATGCTCACTGCAGGCCGGGAGGAACCGGTCAGGCTTGCACTGGAGCGGATGCTGGCGATGCGCGCATACATGCGCGCGAGGACCGTCGATGGCGAGCAGCGTCGCGAGGTGCTCGACGCGGTCGGGCTGAGCGCGGCGCAAGTGGAATCCATGTACCGCTACCTCGCGATCGCGAATTTCGAGGACCGCTTCGTCATTCCCACGAGTCACCGGGAATACGCGACCGCGACCTTCGATGCGCTGGGCGAACGCGGCGGCTGCGGGTTCAGCTTTGGCAACGGCTGTGCGCCGGGCGTCAGCAAGGTCAACCTGTTCGGGAGCCGCAGGATGACGGACCGCCGCGGCGACCCGGTACGAGTGGATTCAAAGGACTAGCGAGGCAGCCATGCAGATATTCAAGGTGCTCTCTGCGCTTCTGAGCTATCCGACCGCGGACCTCAAGGCGGCGATTCCAGAGCTCGATGCGGTGCTGTCCGGGACGGGCGAGCTGCCGGCGAAGGCCCGGGCAGGACTGCGGTGCCTGCTCGAAGAGATCGATCGCAGCGACCTGTACGAGCTGCAGGAGCGCTACGTCGCGCTGTTCGATCGTGGGCGCCAGCTTTCGCTGCACCTGTTCGAACACGTACATGGCGAGTCGCGCGATCGCGGCCAGGCGATGGTGAACCTGGTCGAGACCTACCGCGCGAACGGTCTCGAGCTCTCGGCCAGGGAGCTGCCGGACTACCTGCCGCTGTTCCTCGAGTTCCTTGCCGTGATTCCGGAACACAGGGCACGGGAGCTGCTGGCAGACGCGATGCCGATCATCGTGCTTCTCGCCGAGAGACTGAACGCGCGATCCTGCGTCTATTCAGGCGTACTCGATGCCGTGATCGCCGTCGGCGGTGCGCCGGCCGACGCCTCCAGCATACGCCGGCAGGTGGCCAGCGAGGGTCCCGACGAGACGATCGAGCAGATGGACCGCATCTGGGAAGAGGAGGCAGTGGCCTTCATGGGCGGACAGGCCGACGGTTGTGCCGGGCGCGCGCCGGTCGAGCAGCCGCTGCGGCAGGTGGCGCGGCCACGATGATCGTGACGAAGCACGTGGCGACTGGGCTGCACGACTGCGTTCAAGACAGGTAATCGAATACAGGTCAACACACATGTCCTATCTCAATCAGTTGTTGTTCGGCGTCTATCCGTACCTTGCCGGGACCGTATTCCTGGTCGGCAGCCTCGTGCGCTTCGACCGCGACCAGTTCACCTGGAAAGCGGGCTCCAGCCAGATGCTCCGCACGCGCCACATGACCGTGGCCAGCAATCTGTTCCATGTCGGCATTCTCGGAATCTTCTTCGGGCACCTGGTGGGGTTGCTGGCGCCGCCTGAGTTCTTCCACTGGATCGGTGTCAGCGCCAGCGCGAAGCAGATGCTGGCCATCGTCGCTGGTGGGGTTTTTGGTGTGCTCTGCCTGGTCGGCCTGTTGATGCTGGTCCACCGGCGGCTGACCGACCCGCGCATCCGGGCGACGTCCACCCGGATGGATTTCTTCGTGCTGGCCTTGCTGTTGACGCAGCTGTGCCTGGGGTTGCTCACCCTGCCCGTTTCGCTGCAGCACCTCGACGGCGGCAACATGCTGCAGCTGATGTCCTGGGCGCGCAATATCGTCACGTTCGACCCGGCTGAGGCCGTCGGTTCGCTGGTCGGCATCGGCTGGCTCTTCAAGCTGCACCTGGTGCTGGGGATGACGATATTCCTGGTGTTTCCATTCTCGCGCCTGGTGCACATCTGGAGCGCGCCGTTGGGATACCTGGGGCGTCCTTACCAGGTCGTGCGCCAGCGCTGAGCATCCTTGTTCGGAGCGGGCTCAGCGCTGTGAGTCGAGGATCTCGCTCAGCACAGTGCGATCGGGAACCTGCAGTATCCGTCCCTGGACCACTATGGCTCCGCTGTCGGACAGCTGGCGCAGTATCCGCGAGAGCGTTTCCGGCTTCATCGACAGCCGTGAAGCGAGTTCCTGGCGTGATTCGGTCAGCGTGATCTCGGATGGGCCCTGTCCGGGTGCGGGCAGACGGCTCTCGATCAGTCGAACCAGCCGATGCAGCGCGCTCTCCAGCGTCAGGTACTCGATATCGCGGATGCGCATGTGCAACCGCCGGCTCAGGTCGGCCAGCATCCGCAGGCAGGTGTCGGGACTTGCGCGCAGCTGTGCAAGGTAGTCCTGGTTGACGAACCGGGCGACGGTCGAGTTGCCGGCCGCGACTGCCGACAGCGGATAGACGGTGGCTTCCATGAACATCACGGCCTCGGCGAAGCTGTTGCCGGGTCCCAGGATGTCGACGATCTTCTCCTCACCCGACCTGGAACTCACGATCAGATTGATCTGGCCCTCGAGCACCAGATAGAAGTGCCGGGCGGGCTGGCCACGGCTGAACAGCAGCTGGCCGTTCTCCATTGGTTCGACGCGGGCAGTTTCGAGGACCCGCTGACACTGCCCGGGCTCGAGCCCGGCGAACAGGTGATGGCTGCGTATTGCGTCGAGTTGAGTCGGGCTCCCTTGCATCAGGTGACCGTAACAGCTGGGCCGCGCTGATGGAACAGCGGGAGGGTCGCTCAACCGGGCCGGCCGTCGATCCTGGGAGCAAGGTAGATCGGCCCCAGCCGTCCGGCCCAGGTCAGGATTGCCGTGAGCCAAAGGACGGCGCTCGCCAGCAGCAGCAGCGCGGCCGCGGGCGGCTCACCGTGCAGTTCGCCCGCGACCCGCACCGCCGTCGCCCCGTGCACCAGCAGCGCGCAGCCGAGCATGAGTCGTTCCATGCGCAGCGGGCGGCCGGAATGACCCATCGTTACACGAGTAACCATCGCAATGAGCATTCCGCCGAAATAACCCATCGTGAGCGCATGCACCGGCGCGAGACCGAGCGCCCAGCGACCGTTCAGCAGGAATCCCAGGTCGCGCCCACCCTGCAGCAGCATCGCCACGGGCAACCAGGCCAGCGCCGCATAGAGCGTCCACAGCAGCGGGTGACCGCGGGCGCCCCGGGACGTCCAGCGCACCGCGCAGAGCGTCGTCAACGCAAACAGCAGCAGGTCGATGAACGGCAGAAGCGTGAGCATTCCAAGCGTGCCCAGCAACAGCCGCAGCCAGCACAGCGCGGCTACGGCGACCAGCACCCAGAGTGGCCGCCAGTCCCGATAGCCTGCGATCACGCCGATCGAGAAAAAGGGGATCATCCGGTGGCTGACCGCGAAGAACACAGGCAGCAGTGCGCCCCAGATCATCGAGCGGACGGCGAAGTGCAGCGCGAAGTCGTTGGAGGACGCAAGTCCCCAGGCGAAGCCGCCGAGCGACACGACGGCGACGCTGAGCGCTATCGAGGTGATCACCGCGTGCGGAACGATCTTCTGCGCATCCAGCATGACCCGCAGCAGCGCGACCAGGCCGACCAGGAGTCCCGCGCCGGCCAGCGTGCAGGCAACCAGCAGCAGGCTGTGGGACCCATGCAGGCCAGCGAGCCAGCAGAGCTCGGCGCCGAGAAGCGCGGCACCGCTCGCGAGGTACGCTCCGCGCGGAACCTCGGGTCCATTCATCCAGCGTGGGTAGGTCGTGAACAGGAATCCGAGCACGAAGGGCGGCAGCACCGTGAATAGCATCATGAAGGAATGCGCCCAGACCGGGGCCAGCTCGACGGTCAAGGCCCAGGAGGGCCACCCGAGCCGTCGGGCAAACAGGTGCAGCACCCACCAGCCGCTCGCCAGCGAGAGGTTCAGCGCGCCCACGAGGAACATGGTGCGGTGGGCTGCGCGGGCCCACACCGGGCCGGGCTGACTCGATTGGTTCATCGGGATGACTCCGCGGCAGGGCTCCGGTCGGCGCGGCGGGCAGCCAGCCCTCCCGGGGAGAGGACCCCGGTTATGCCCATCGCGGCAATTGTCCCGTCAGATTGCCTTCGAGAAGCGTTGTTGCGAGGACTGCGCGGACGGCAGGTAGGCGTCGAAGGCCATGCCGAGGTGCCTGAGCAGCAGCCGGCCGGCCGGCAGAACCCTGAGCCCCGGGTCAGCGAACTCCGCGAGTCCATCGGCGACCAGCGGCTTCAGTGCCTCGATTTCGCTGGCGAAGTATCCGGCGAAGTCGATGCCGTGGCGCTCGGCCGTGGCGTCGAAGTCGAGCACGCCGTAGCACATGATCTGCTGGATCACATCGCGCCGGATCACGTCGTCGCGGGTCAGCGCCAGTCCCCGGTGCACGGCGAGCTCACCGCGATCGAGCGCACCGTAGTAGTCCGGAATGGTCTTCAGGTTCTGCGCAAACGTGTCGCCGACCTTGCCGATCGAGCTCATGCCGAGCCCGATAAGGTCGCAGTATCCGCGCGTCGAGTACCCCTGGAAGTTGCGGTGCAGCGAGCCGTTCTCCTGCGCGATGACGAGTTCGTCGTCCGGCAGCGCGAAATGATCCATGCCGATGTAGACGTAGCCGGCGGCCAGCAGCTTCTCGATCGTGAGCCCGAGCAGCTGCAGCCGCGTCTCCGGTGTCGGGAGATCGTCGGCGTTGAGCTGCCGCTGCGCCTTGAACATCTGCGGCAGATGCGCATAGGCGTAGACGGCGAAACGGTCGGGCTTCGCGGCGAGCACCGTGTCGAGCGTGCGGGCGAATCCTTCGAGGTTCTGCTTCGGCAGGCCGTAGATCAGGTCCACGCTGACCGAGCCGAAACCGAACTCGCGCGCATCGCGTATCAGCCGCAGCGTGTCCGGCACCGACTGGATGCGGTTCACCGCTTCCTGCACGGCCGGGTCGAAGTCCTGGATGCCGAGGCTGCAGCGGTTGAAGCCGACGTCGGCGAGGTCCCTGAGCGTATCGCGGCTGATCGTGCGCGGGTCGAGCTCGATCGAGTATTCGCGACCTGCATCGGTCGAGAGCTTGAAGTGCTGGCCGAGCTTCTCGATCAGCCGGTCGATCTCGAGCGAGGTCAGGAAGGTCGGCGTGCCGCCGCCGAAGTGCAGCTGCTCGACGGTCCTGTCGTCATCGAACAACTGACCCTGCAGCTCGATCTCCCGGTGCAGGCGGTAGAGATAGGCTTCCGCCTTCTCGTGGTTGCGTGTGATGATCTTGGTGCAGCCGCAATAGAAGCAGGGGCTGGAGCAGAAGGGGATGTGCACGTACAGCGACAGCGGCCTCGGGATCGGATCCTCGTTGCTCGCGGCGGCTGCGGCCTTGTACTCCTCGAGGCCGAAACGGTCGGTGAACTGGACGGCCGTCGGGTACGACGTGTAACGCGGGCCCGAGCGGTCGTAGCGGCGGATGAGATCGGCGTCGAAGCGGATCTGATGCGAGTTCATCGGCTTCCCTGGTCCATTGACAGGCCCTAGCCTGCGCCATCCGGGCGCACGCTGCCTTGATCGCGGTCAAGGATGGCGTCCCGGTTCCGGCGGGCAATGGGTACAAGCCGAAGCATACACCAGGGATTCCGGGATCGACCCCTGCGATCCGGTAAAATCCGGCCCGAAAATCACGTGGAGACAGTGAATTGACGACGGAAAACGCCAGCGGCGCTGCCGGCCAGCCGATCGAGACGGATGCGCTGATCATCGGGGCCGGCCCGGCCGGCCTGTTCCAGGTCTTCGAGCTCGGGCTGCTGGGCATCAAGGCCCACATCGTGGATACGCTGAAGCATCCGGGCGGGCAGTGCGCCGAGCTCTATCCCGACAAGCCCATCTACGACATCCCGGCGCTGCCCATCTGCGGGGCGCAGGAGCTCGTGGATCGGCTGATGCAGCAGATCGAGCCCTTCGGCGCGGAGTTCCACTTCGGCGAGGAGGTCGAGGCGCTGAGGATGGAGGCGGACGGGCGGTTTGCAGTGCGGACCGCCGCCGGCACCGAGTTCCTGGCCCGGGCCGTCGTGATCGCGGCCGGGCTCGGCTCGTTCCAGCCGCGCCGGCTCGGAGTCGAGGGGGCGGAGCGGTTCGAGGACCGGCAGGTCCATTACCGGGTGCGCAGCGCTGCGGATTTCCACGGCAAGCGCCTGGTGATCTTCGGCGGCGGCGACTCCGCGCTCGACTGGGTGCTCGACCTCAGCGGCAAGGCGAAGAGCATCGTCCACGTGCACCGGCGCGCAGAGTTCCGGGCCGCACCGGCCTCGGTGGCCCGGATGCAGCAGCTGGTGGCCGAGGGAAAGATGAGCTACATCGAGGGCACGGCGGCCGCGCTGCGCACGGACGGTGACCGGCTGACCGGCGTCACGGTCAAGCGCAAGAGCGGTGACCCCGTCGATCTCGAGGCCGATCACCTGCTCGCCTTCTTCGGCCTGCATCCGAAGCTCGGCCCGATCGCGGACTGGGGCCTGGAACTCGAGAAGAAGGCGCTGCGCGTGGATACGGCGAAGTTCCAGACCAGCGTGCCCGGCATCTACGCGATCGGCGACATCAACACCTACCCGGGCAAGAAGAAGCTGATCCTGAGCGGTTTCCACGAGGCGGCGCTCGCGGCCTTCGCGATCGCCGAGCAGCTCAACCCTGCGAAGAAGGTGCACCTGCAGTACACGACCACGAGCCCGATCATGCAGAAACGCCTCGGCGTGGACGGCTGAGCGGGTACGCGCAGAAATATCGTGGACACGCTGCTCGCCGACCTGCTGCGGCTGATCTGTCTCGAGCGACTGGAGCTGAACCTGTTCCGCGGCGAGAGCCGCGACATCGGCAGCCCGCAGGTGTTCGGCGGGCAGGTGCTCGGGCAGGCGCTGATGGCCGCGACCGGGACGGTTAAGGACCGGGTCGTGCACTCGCTGCACGCGTATTTCCTGCGTCGCGGCGACTTCACCGCGCCGATCGTCTACGAGGTGGACCGCAGCCGTGACGGCAGGAGCTTCTCGAGTCGCCGTGTCGTGGCGATCCAGCACGGCCAGCAGATCTTCCACATGTCGGCGTCGTTCCAGGCGGACGAGGCGGGCCCCGATCACCAGGCGCCGGCCCCGCAGGTGACGCCGCCGGAGGAACTCGGCGACCTGGCTACAGAGGTCCGCCGCTACCTGCCGGACATGGCCGCCGAGCGACGGCGTTTCTGGTCGCTCGAGCGGCCGTTCGAGTTCCGCTCGGTCGAGCCGCTCGACAGCGGCGAGCCGCGCCCGGGCGTCCGCCACCTCTGGTTCCGGCTGACCGATCGCTGTCCGGACGACCAGACGCTGCACCGCTGCCTGCTGGCCTACATGTCCGACTACCACCTGCTCGAGACGGCCACGCTGCCGCATGGGCTGTCCTACAGGGCGGGCGAGGTGACGCTCGCGAGCATCGACCACGGCATGTGGTTCCACCGGCCGGTGGACATCAACGACTGGCTGCTCTACGCGCTCGAGAGCCCGAGCAGCTCCGGTTCGCGCGGGTTCGCGACGGGCAGCATCTTCGACCGGCAGGGACGGCTCGTCGCGAGCACGGTGCAGGAGGGACTGATGCGGGTTCGGGGCGCGCAATGAGCGAGCCGTTCGATGAGCTGCTGCGCCGCCGGTTGTCGCGCCGGGCACTGCTTCGCTCCGGGGCGCTGGTGCTGCCGGCGGCCTTCGGGCTGGCCCGGCTGGAGGTGGCGCGCAGCGCCGAGCCCGGATCCCGCAACGGATCGGGACTCGACTTCAAGCCGATCCAGGGCAGCCGCGCGGACGCGGTCGTGGTGCCCGAAGGCTACGACTCGCAGGTGCTGCTGCGCTGGGGCGATCCGCTCGTCCCGGGCGCGCAGGCGCTGGACACGGGCCGCCTCGCTGACGGCTGGCTCACGCGTCCCGAGGCCGTGCAGGCGCAGCAGCAGCAGTTCGGCTACAACTGCGACGCACTCGTGTTCCTGCCGCTCGATGCGGGAGGGCGGCGCGGACTGCTCTGCGTCAACCACGAGTACACGAACGCCGAGCTGATGTTCCCCGGCCGCCGCGCGATGGGTCGCGAGGGCGCGGAGAACATGAGGGCGTGGTCGCAGCGGTTCCCGGCCGGCGCGGAGCTGGAGCTGGCCGCGCACGGTGCCTCGATCGTCGAGATCGAGTTCGCGGGTGGTCGCTGGCGGCCCGTCGCCGGGTCCTCCCGGACGCGGCGCATCACCGGCCAGACGCCGATGGAGATCTCCGGGCCGGCGCGGGGCCACGCGCTGCTGCGCACGCGCGCCGATCCATCCGGCACGCGCGTGCTGGGCATGCTGGCCAATTGCGCCGGGGGGCGGACGCCGTGGGGCACGTTCCTGACGGCCGAGGAAAACGTCGATGACTACTTCGGCGGTTACCGCTCCTACGCGGCCCGGGCCGATGCCGACCCGCGCGTAGTCGAGGCGTATCGCCGGTTTCCGCCGCTCGAGAACAGCTACCACGGCTGGGAGTACACGCAGGCTCGCTTCGACCTGCGGCGCGAGCCGAACGAGGCGCTGCGCTTCGGCTGGATCGTCGAGATCGATCCGCGCGATCCCGCGGCGCCGATACGCAAGCGCACCGCGCTCGGTCGCTTCAGTCACGAGGGTGCGAGCTGCGTGCTGTCCGCGGACGGGCGGGCCGTCGTGTACATGGGCGACGACGACAAGTTCGAGTGCGTATACAAGTTCGTGAGTCGCGACCGCGTCGACCTGCAGCAGCCCGCGGCGAACCGCGAGCTGCTGGACCACGGCACGCTTTTCGTGGCGCGTTTCGATGCGGACGGGACCGGTGAATGGCTGCCGCTGGTGCACGGCCTGGGGCCGCTGACCGTCAAGGCCGGGTTCGCCGACCAGGGCGAGGTGCTGATCAAGGCGCGCGCGGCCGCGGATCTTCTCGGCGCGACGCCGATGGACCGGCCCGAGGACATCGAGGTGCACCCCGGCACGGGCCGCGTGTATGTCGCGTTCACGAAGAACGAGGATCGCACCGCGGAACCGGCGCCATTGCAGATCGCGGGGCGCGAGGTCGATCGCAGCGCGAACGCCGCGAACCCGCGGCCGGAAAACCGCTATGGCCACGTACTCGAGATCTCGGAGCAGGGCGGCGACGCAGCGGCGTCGCGTTTCGGCTGGAACGTGTTCCTGCTCGCCGGCGATCCCGGAAACCCGCAAGCTCGTTACCTCACCGACCTCGCCGCGATCGAGGCCGGGAAACTCGGCGAGGACGACTGCTATTACGCGGGGCAGCGCGGCGCCGACGAACTTGCGCCCATCGGCTGCCCGGACAACCTCGGCTTCGACCCGCAGGGCCGGCTCTGGATCGTCACCGACGGTGCGCAGCCGCGGGGCGACCACAACGGGGCCTTCGTGGTGCCGGTCGAAGGCCCGGAGCGTGGCCGGCTGCGGCAGTTCATGAGTGCGCCGCGCGGCGCGGAGGTCTGCGGCTGCGAGTTCACGCCCGACGGCACGACGCTGTTCCTGTCGGTGCAGCATCCCGGCGAGGGCGGATCGGTCGAGAAGCCGGTCAGCGACTGGCCGGACGGCGGCGGCCGCGCCCCGCGACCGAGCGTGATCGCGATCCGCCGGCGCGATGGCGGACCCGTCGGCGGCTGACGTTTCACCGTGCTGAAGGCGCTCGGAATCGTGCTGCTGGTCGTGATGATCCTGGTCGGCGCGCTGATGCCGCTCAGGTACACCGCGCGGATGCAGCTGCCGAAGCGCGGCAATGCGGCCGATCCGGAGGCCGGGGATTCAGGTCAGGACGACTGAGACGACCGCTCCGAGTCCTGTTGTCCCGTTACCCGTCGATACACAGCGGTGCACAGGTAGACCAGCATCGAGTTGGCGATGCCGACGGTTGTCAGCACGCCGAACCAGATGAGCATGTCGAGCGCAGTCGGTGTCACCGCGGGCTCGCCCTGGTGCACCACGACGGGTACGAGGGCGAACAACAAGCCGACCACGGCGCCGTCGAGCAGAACTGCGGGGAGACGTCGCGGCCACGCCACTGACTGCCAGTGCAGGTAATAGGGGACGCGATAGTAGACGCAGCCGGCGGCCAGTGCGTCGAGCACGACGAGCAAGACGAATCCTGCGGGCGGCGGGAAGTCGGCGCCGGCCACGAGGATGACCAGCCAGCCGATGAAGAAGGCGAGCGCGAGACGACGCGCAAACCGCCGCGTCCCGACTGAATCCGCGGCCCTGGCAAACCAGGTCGACCTCGTAATCACGGCTCTCCCGCGGGCGAGCCAGGCAGAACGTCAACGGAAGAGCCCACTTCCATGTAGAGCCCGATGGCGTGGCGATAGTTGGTCGGTGCATCGAACGTGAAGATCCGTCCCTTGACGAATACCCGGGTCGGCCGTCCCGCCGCGGCGTCGGCGAGAAACCTGCGCTGAAGCTCGGGCCGATCCTTCATCGATCGGCACGCAGACGGCAAACGACTCTCCCGCACGGTCATTTGCCCGGGCCTTCAGGTTGAACTGCCACCTCGTCGGTGGCGGGTCCATGCCGTTCGCCGGATCCTCCCGCACTCGAGCGGTGCATCGACCGGTCTGCACGTTCGCGTGGTCGACGAAACCCCACACGCTGAGGGTCTGCCCGGCCGTGACACGCCTGCCGAAGTCGCGTTTCGCGAAACCATTGCTGCTGATCGTCGAGGCGGCAAGGTACCCGCCGATCGAGTCATCGCATCCGCTGAGCGATGCGCTCACGAATAGGACCAATACGGCAATGAATCTGCGCATCGTCGTGGAACCGTTTGCCATCGCTGCCTCGGCCCTCGATAGCGGACAACCACGGCCGGTGCCGGCCCGAGCAGCATGGTCATCAGGAGTATAGTCGCGACAAACAGGAGCTGAGCATGCACAAGACGACTCTCCTCTGCCTGGCGGCACTGTTGCTGCCGAGTGCGGCACCGGCCACCGAAGCCGTGCCGGCCGAGGCCTCGATCCAGAAAGCCGTGCTGGTCACCGGCGCGAGCACGGGAATCGGGCGCAAGATCACCGAGCGGCTCGCCGCGGAGGGTTACTTCGTCTATGCAGGGAGCGCGCAAGGAAGAGGATCTTCGCGAGCTCGATGCGATCGAGAACGTGGACTCGATCCGGCTCGATGTCACGAAGCCGGAGGAAATCGCCGCCGCGGTGCAGACCGTGCGGAGCGCCGGTCGAGGGCTGCACGGCCTGGTGAACAACGCCGGCGTCGCGGTCGTCGGGCCGTTGACGCAGGCGAAAATGGAGGACCTCGATTTCGTGTTCGACGTGAACGTCTTCGGTCCGGTACGCGTGACGAAGGCATTCGCGCCGTTGATCCTCGAGTCCGGCGGCCGGATCACGACGATCAGCTCGATTGCAGGAATCCTGTCGAGCCCGACGTTCGGCGTGTACAGCATGAGCAAGCATGCGGTCGAGGCATTCGGCGATTCGCTGGCCGGGGAACTCGAGCCTCAGGGCGTCAGGGTCAGCCTGGTCGAGCCGGGCAGCTTCCGCAGCGAGATCGGGCGCAGTGCCGCGGTCCGCATGGGCCTCGATCCCGACTCGAAGCTGGCGGACCGCTCCGCGTACCCGGAACCGGACGCGGTGGCCGAGGCGGTCATGCACGCGCTCTTCGACCCGAAGCCGAAGCGGCGCTACATGGTCGTGGCCTCCGCGGACGAAGCCGAGAGAACGATCACGAAGGCGATCGAGGAACTGGTGCAGCTGAACGAGCGGCAGCCTTACAGCTACGACCGCAAGGCACTGATCGAGAAGCTCGACGAGGCGCTGGCGAGGGCTGCCGGAGGACCATGATGGCCGGCCCGTGAGGCCGCCGCGCGTCGGGGCCCGGTCCGCCATCGCCTGGCGCCGGCCGGGCCGTTAGGGCGGTCCGGGCTCCAGCTCGTCAGGCTCCGGCATGCAGGTGCAGCCGAGGTCCCGCAGCAGGCCGTCCCTGAGTCCATAGACGAGTCCGTGGACCTGGACCTGCTGGCCGCGGCGACGGGCGGCCCGGAGAATCGGTGTCTCGACGACGCGCGCGACGCCCTCGAGTACGTTGAGTTCTGCAAGCCGGTCCACGCGGGCATGCGCCTCGAGTCCATCGAGCAGTTCCCTGTTGCGCTGCGCTATGCGGCGGATCGGCTCGATCCAGTGCTTGGCGAGGCCGTCCGTACCGTCCTCGAAGCTCGCCCGGACGCCGCCACAGCCATGATGGCCGCAGACGATCACGTGGCGGACCTCGAGCACCTCTACGGCGAACTCGAGCGCCGAAAGCAGGTTCATGTCGCTCGAGTGCACGACGTTCGCGACGTTGCGATGCACGAAGACTTCGCCCGGGTCGAGGCCGGCGATCACGTTCGCCGGGACGCGGCTGTCGGAGCAGCCGATCCAGAAGAATTCCGGGCTCTGTTGTTGGACCAGCCGGCGAAAATAATCCGGGTCGGCGGCGGTCATCGCTTCCGACCAGCGTCGGTTCTTCCTGAAGATGTCGCTCAGCATCTGCTTACGCCCCGATCGCCGATTCTGATGATGCGCCGCTAGCGGATCTCCAGCTCGAAGCGAACCTGGCCGCTCTCGGTCGAGACCTTGCCGTTGCGGTTCGGGATCACGCGCCCGGGATCGAGTTGCTCACCGCCCAGCAATGCCGCCCGCACGGCCTCGCTGCGTGCCTGGCCCAGCGCCTCGAGGTCCGCCTCGGACGCGCTGATGCTGCCCTTGATCTGCTGCTCCAGGTAGTCGACGGTTGCGGCCTCGGCAGCGGCGCGGGCTTCCCTGCGTGACATGCCTTCGGGGCGGGGCGGCTCGGGCGGCAGCGCGGGCGGCGTGCCGTCGAGGCGCGTCGCGAGCGCAGTGAGCAGCTCGATCTTCTGCTCGGCGTCGAGCGTGTCGTAGCCCGGCACCGCGTCGTCGGCCTTTTTCTTCTTGTCCTTCTTGCGGGCCTGCTTCTGCAGTTCGGCCTGAAGCTCCGCCTCGTAGCGACGCTCGGCCAAAACCGGTGCGTCGAGTTCCGCCACGGTGCCGATCGGTACGTCGAGCTTGAGCGCGGGCTTCTGGACCAGGGCCTGCGCGAGCGATTGCAGGCTCTGCGCCGAAGCCGGCGAGAGCGTCGCGTCGCCAGGGGCGAAATCCACGAACTTCGCCTCCTCGGCCCCTTCGAACAGCGAGCCCAGGAACTTGAACGGCGCCGAGACCACCTTGACGATCAGGTTCCTGACGATCTGCCAGACGATCGGGCCGATCCGGAACTCCGGATCGTCGAGCGTGCCGTTCACCGGGATGTCGAGGTCGATCACGCCGTTCGCGTCCTTCAGCAGCGAGGTGGCGAACCTGATCGGCAGCGTGACCGCTTTCTTGCTGCCGGTGGCCTCGCCCCATTCGAGCTGGTCGATCACGATGTGGTGGTCGGCATCGAGTGCCCGGTTCTCGATGTGGTAGGCCAGCTCGGTCGTCAGCATGCCGCTCGCGATGTTGAAGCCTGCGAACGTGCCCGAGTAGGGATTGAGCACCGGCAGCGGAATGTCCGCGAAGCGCATCTCGATGTCGGTGTAGCGGTCGAAGGCGAAGGGCTGGGACTCGCCGTTGATGGTCACCGGCGAGAACTCGCCGAGCTTGCCCTCGAGCGCGATCTGCGCCCGGGCGTTCGGATCGGAGGACAGGCCCTTGACGGTCCCGTTGAGCTGCTTGATGTCCGCGGAGAAATTCGGCTGGATGAAGAAATCCGAGTAGTTCATCTGGCCGTTTTCGATCCGTACCTCGCGGACCCGGATCGGCATTCCGCTCTCGACGAGCTGCGGCGCGGGAGCGGCGGCCGCCACGCTGCGGTCGCCTGCACGCGCCTTCTCCTCGCGCTTGCGGGCCTTGCGGTAGGCCGGGTCCTCGAGTCTCTGCTGCTCCGCTTCCTCAGCGGCTGCGGCGGCTTCGCGCTGCTGGACGGCCGCGGCGGTCCCCTCGGGGTCCAGCGCTGCGGCGATGTTCAACACCTGGTTCTCGCTCAGGATCACGCGCGCATAGGGCTTGCGCAGCAGCACGCGATCGATGTTCAGCGCGTCGGGCGCCATCGAGTAGCCAAGCTTGCTGAGTTCGAGCAGCTCGTAGTTGATGAAATCCTCGTCCAGCGCGTTGTCGGTGGACTTGAAGCCGCGAATCGACACGTCGCCGTCGAATGCGAGCTCGGGCCCGTCGGCTGCCGGCGGCAGCAGCCGGATACGGCCATCGGCCTGCAGTCGACCGTCGCGGATCGTGACATCCGCGAGCGGCAGGATATAGGGCTGCAGGATCTGCATCCGCGCATCGCTCAGGCTGATCCCGAGATCCGCGGCCAGCGGATCGGGCGTAACCGTGCCCTGCATCTTCAGCGGCACGTGATCGTTGACCGTCGCCGTGAGCTCGATAGGCAGCGGCTTCGAGAGGTCGAGGCTCAGCTCGGTGAGCTTCACGTTGACCGGGGCGAACGAGAAGGGCGTGACCGGGGCGATATAACGGTCCTCGAACTGGACCGAGGCCTCGCTGAACTCGAGCGCCGCCACGCTCACGGTCCACTCGGCCTCCGGCGATGTCGCTGCAGCCGGCTGCTGGTCGGCAACGGTTGCTGGCCGCTGCGCCTGCGGATCCTCGCCGGCAGTTTCGGCGGCTGCACGCTGCGGCGCTTGGGTTTCAGGCGGCGCGAACAGGCGTTCGATGCTGATCGAGCCGTCCTCGGCCAGCCATGCTTTTGCCGCGAGGCCCTGCAGCAGCACACGGGTTATCGCGACCGAGTTCTCCGGGATCTGAACCGAGGTGTCGCTGATGGCCAGCGTCGGGATGCTGACCCATTCTTCGTCTATGCCGCGCGCCCTGAGACCCAGGTCCACCAGCTCGATCGACGGGAGCTGCAGGTCGAGATCCACGCCGTCACCCAGTGCCAGCTCGTAGGTCGCGGCGAATGCCAGCTGCCCGCGCGTCAGCTCGAAGGGCAGGGCATCGCCCAGAAGTTCGCCGACGCGGGTGACGCTCTGCTCGACGAGACTGATTTCACCCGTCGATGCGACGGTTGGAGTCAGCGAGAATTCGCCTTTCCATTCCAGCTGGCCGCCGTGTTCGCCGGTAGCCGAGAGCGCAAAATCGCCACCCTCCGGCGTCGTCCGGAAGTCACGCAGCGTGAACGTGACCGGCAGGTAGCTCTGGCTGAAAGGGACTGCCCGGGCCTGGTCCTCGAAGTCGAGTCGACCCTCGCTGATGCTGAGCAGTTGCAGCCAGATCGCGGCGACGCCTTCGTCCTCGTCGGCGACGTCCTCGGGATCGGGCGGCAATGCCAGGTCGGCGAGATTCATCGACCCGTCGGGACGGATCACTGCGCGGACCACGGGCGCGTCCAGCGCGACCTCGCTGAACACCAGTGCGCGTTCCCACAGTGAGGCGAGTTCGAAGTCCACCAGCAGGCGATCGAATCCCAGCAGCAACCCACCGTCGGCATCCGGAAGCGCCAGGTCCATGATCTCTAATCGCAGATTGAATGGGTCGAAGCGCACCTCTCCGATCCCGAGTTCGCGGCCGTAGTTCTCGCGGACGAACTCCTGAGCCTTGCTCTGTACCAGCGCGGGAACCGTGCGATAGCCGAAGGCCGCGTAGATGCCGACCAGCGCGGCGACGATCACCACCACCAGCAGCAGCTTCCTGGCGAGTCCGGCCGCTGCGCCCGACGACGGTTCTTTCCGGCCCTTGTCGCTGGTCACGCCCTGTCCCTCAATCGTTTCGGCCGAGCCGAAGGTCGAGGCAGCCGAGCGCCACCACAAAGCCAGCAGACGCAGCCGTCATTTTTCTCGAAAAGACCATAAATAAACTCTATAAATAATTGTTTTAAAGATCTTTTTATTCTCTTTTCATCTGCTTTCGACAGGCCGCAGCTCCTTGCATTTAGCCATCTCACCCGGCCTGCGACAAGACGCACCCGCGCCGGATGGCGATGCGGCCTGCGTCTGCGCTCAGATCGTATCGAACGCAGGCAGCACCTTGCCCGGGTTCATGATGCCGTTCGGATCGAGCGTGTGCTTGATCGACTGCATCAGCTGCAGCGCGACCGCCGGTTCGAAGCGTCCGAGCTCGTCCCGCTTCAGGCGTCCGATGCCGTGCTCGGCGCTGATGCTGCCTCGGAAGCGCCCGACCAGTTCATAGACGGCCGCGTGGATCTCCGGGGCACGCACGAGGAACGCCCTGGCGTCGGCATCCAGCGGCTGGCTCAGGTTGAAGTGCAGGTTGCCGTCGCCGACGTGTCCGTAGGCGACCAGCCGGCCAGCGGGCACGAGCCGTGCAACGGCCGCCGACGCCTCGGCGAGGAAATCGGGCAGTGCGGCGACCGGCACCGAGACGTCGTGCTTGATGCTCGCGCCTTCGTGGCGCTGGCCCTCCGGGATCGACTCCCTGAGCTTCCACAGCGCGTCGCGCTGCGGCAGCGATTCCGCGAGAACCGCGTCGATGGCCAGGCCCTGTTCGAGCGCCTCGCCGAGCGTCTGCTCCAGCACCAGTCGCAGCGTCGGATCACTGCGGGAACTCGAGACCTCGCAGAGCACGTAGCAGTCGTGGCGACGGTCCATCGGGTCCGCGATGCCCGGCACGTGTCGCAGCACGAAGTCCAGCGCGATGCGCGGCAGGTACTCGAACGTGGTCACCGAGTCGCCGGTACTCGCGCGCAGCCGGCCCAGCAGTTCGACGGCTGCTGCCAGGTCAGGGACTGCGACGAAGGCGGTCTCGATCGTCCGCGGGCTCGGGAAGAGCTTCAGGCTCGCCGCGGTGATCACGCCCAGCGTGCCCTCGGCGCCGATGAACAGTTGCTTCAGGTCGTAGCCGGTGTTGTCCTTGCGCAGTGCCGTCAGGCCGTCGAGCACCCGCCCGTCGGCGAGCACCACTTCGAGGCCCAGCACGAGGTCCCGCGCGACGCCGTAGCGGACCGCCGACAGTCCGCCTGCATTCGTCGAGAGATTGCCGCCGATCTGGCAACTGCCCTGCGAGCCCAGCGCGAGAGGGAAGAACCGCCCGGCGGTCTCGGCCGCCGCCTGCACGTCGGCCAGCAGGCACCCTGCCTCTGCGACGAGCGAGAAGTTCGCCGCGTCGACCGAGCGGATCCGGTTCAGACGCCGCAATGCCAGCACGATCTCGTCGCCGGCCTCGCTCGGCGTCGCTCCGCCGCAATAGCCGGTGTTGCCGCCCTGCGGCACGACACCCACGCGGAGTTCGTTGCAGATCCGCAGGACTTCGGCGACCTGCGCGGTGGAGGCGGGGAGGACTACGAGCGGCGTCGAACCTCGATACAGGCGCCGGTGATCCTCGAGGAACGGTGCTACCGCATCGGGCGCCTGCAGGCAGGATTCCGGACCCAGCGCCTCGCGTATGCGCTCGACGGCGGCCACGATGGACGTCCCTTGCGAACTCATGCGCGGGGCGTCCGTCGCCGGGTCGCTCTCAGGCGGGTTTCGGCCGGGCCAGCATCGCCGTGAGCAGGGCCACGCCGACCGCGACCGCCAGCACCGCCATCGAGGCCAGCGCGTTCGTGAGCAGGTTCGGCGCGATCAGCAGCAGCAGCCCGAACCCGAACATCATGCATCCGGAGACGAGCTTCAACGCCCGGCCCTCGGATTCGGCGAGCTTGCGTGAGCCCATCGTGTACGTGAACACGAGCACGATCGCGAGCAGCGGCAGCACGTAGATCACGTTGTAGGCTGCGAGCCATGCGTAATACTGCCACGGTTCCAGGTCGGCGAGCGTGAGCGCACGCGTGTAGACCATCGGGAAGCCCGCCGTGCAGAGCAACTCGTAGGAGTTCGCGACGATCGCGAGCACGACCGTGCTGGCGAACATCGGCAGCATGTTTCCGGTACTGACGATTTCCCGCATGCGCTTGAAGAGCCCGGGCTTCGCCGACTCCGGGATCGACAGGCTCGGTCCCTGCTTGAACAGGAAGAAATCCTTGATGTTCAGCGCGCCGATCGTCAGCGCCACCAGGCCGGCGATCGCCGTGATCACCCGCAGCTCGCCGGCGATCAGGAACACGTTCAGCCAGGCGGCCATGAAGACGAAGTAGATGAGCCCGGAGAACAGCACGAAGGTGCCGCCGATCACCAGCATCCGGGCGCGGCTCTTCGCGTGCACCAGCAGGCTCAGCAGGAACAGCAGCACGAAGAACGCGCAGGGATTGAAGGCGTCGACGCCGGCGAGCATGACGGTCATCACCGGCAGCGACAGCGCCTGCGCATCGATCGTGCCGATGATCGGCAGGTGCACCGTGGTGCCAGCCGGGCGGCCGGCGGACATCTCGGCGACCGGCGGCGATCCCGGCTGGCCGGGCTCGGCACCGGCCGGCGCCGTGGCAGCGGACAGCCGCTCGGCGTGGCAGGCCTCGAGTGCGCGGACGAGTTCCGCGCCGGTCGTCTCGGCCGTGTCGTAGCCGATCAGTACCTGCCGGCAGAAGGCGAAGCCCGGCACGGACAGTGCCTCGACGCCCACCGCCTTGGCCGTCTCGTAGTAGAAGCGCGCGTTGACCCGGTTGTCCTTGACGGAGAAACGCTGCACTTCGAGCCACGGGAAGCGTTCCGGCAGCGAGTCGATGAACGGCCTGGCTGCCTGGCAGTGCGGACAGGTCGGGGAGTAGAAGTAGTAAAGCTGCACCGACGGTGCGCCGTCGGCAGTCTCGCCGAACCAGAACGCGTCCTCGGCGGGGGTTGCCGCGCCGGCCCAACGGCCGACGAGCAGCAGCAGAAGCAATGGCAGGCATCGCCCGATGCTCATGGACCCTGGCTCACCCTCAAAAAAAGCAGCGCGAATGATAGCCGCTGCAGCGCGCACTGCAGTCGGGTTTTCTACCGATGGCGCTGCGCCGATCAGTAACGCCCGTGAGTCTTGTACAGGTAGTTCGTCAGTTCCGCGGTCTGCATCGACAGGCGACGCTGCAGGTCGTGAACCACCCGGACGATCGCCCGCATCACGTGGTAGACGACCTTCGGGTCCCGCTCGAGCAGCGACTCGAGGTCGTCGCGACCGAGGCCCAGCACGCGGCTGTCGCTCAGCGCGACCAGCGAGGCGTAGCGCGTCGCGCCATCGAGGAACGAGAGCTCCCCGACCACGCTGCCGGGGCGCGCGGTGCTCAGCGTCAGCTCATTCTCGGTGCCGGCGGCCTTGACGATGCCCAGCGCCCCGCTTGCCACGACGTACAGGTGATCGTCGACGGAGCCCTCGGCCACCAGCACCTCGCCCTGCCGGAGATCGCGCAGCGTCATGATGGAGGCGAGGGTCTTGCGTTGCGCGTCGTCCAGTTCCACGGCCAGGCGGCTGTTCGCCAGGCCCTCGAGGATCGCCGATTCGCTCATGAGACAGTCTCCCGGGATCGACCCGTCGCCTGCCGCGGATTGTCGCGGTCCCGACGCGGCGACGATAGTAGGTGAAAGCCGCTATCCGTACGCTGGCAGCCTGCAGCGGGGCCGGGTCAAAAGCATCTGCACGTTGCCGAGCTGGCGCTCGGCGTAGCCTCCCTCGCAGTAGCAGAGGTAGAACTCCCACATGCGTATGAAGCTCTCAGGGTAGCCCAGGCGTCGAACCTCGTTCAGCCGCGCCATGAAGCGCTCCCGCCATCGTCGCAGCGTGGTCGCGTAGTGCGGCCCGATGTCCTCCATGTGGAACAGCTTCATGTCCGTGGCGCGTCGCAGCGACTCGCTGATCGCGGTCACCGAGGGGATGAAGCTGCCCGGAAAGATGTAGCGCTGGATGTAGTCCACCGACTTGAGGGCCTGCTCGTAGAACTGGTCCTGGATCGTGATCGCCTGCAGCAGCATCGCGCCGTCCGGCTCGAGCAGGCTCGAGCACTTCGCCGTGTAGGTGTCGAGGTACCGGGCGCCCACGGCCTCGATCATCTCTATCGACACGAGCTTGTCGAACCGTCCCGAGAGGTCCCGGTAGTCCTCCAGCAGCAGCGTGATCCGGTCCCCGAGGCCGGCCGCGCGGATGCGCTCGGCCGCCCAGTCGTACTGGCGGCGCGAGATCGTCGTCGTGGTCACGTGGCAGCCATAGCGCCGTGCCGCATGGATCGCGAACCCGCCCCAGCCCGTGCCGATCTCGAGCAGGCGATCGGAGGACCGCAGGCCGAGCTTGCGGCAGATCCGCTCGTACTTCGCGACCTGCGCCTCCTCGAGACTCGCCTTTTCGTGCTCGAATACGCCGCAGGAGTACGCCATCGTCTCGTCGAGGAACAGTTCGAACAGCTCGTTGCCCAGATCGTAGTGCGCCGCGATGTTGCGACGGCTGCCGTCGCGGCTGTTGCGGTTCACGAAATGCAGGATGCGACGCAACGGGGCCGTGACTATCGCCGCGCCACCCTCCATCGACTCCATCACGTCGCGGTTCAGTACGAACAGCCGCACCAGGGCGGTCAGGTCGTCCGCGCGCCACAGGCCCCGGATGTAGGCCTCGCCCGCGCCGACCGTGCCACCGAAGGCCGCATCGGCGTAGGTCTGCGGATGCAGGATCTCAATCGTAGCGCGCGGCGCCGCGGCGTCGCGCCGGCCGAAGTTCCAGCGCTCCGATCCGTCGATGACCGTCAGCTCTCCCTCGCGCAGTCCCGCGAGCTTCTGCAGGAACAGCCGTCGGCCGCTGCGCTGCAGCCAGCTCGAGCGGTCGCTGCGCGGCAGGGCGCCGTCGGCCGGAATGATGCTCGGTTTCATGTGTGACTGCCCTCGATCCGGCCGCCGCGTGCACGGTGGCCTGCGCCGGTCTTCTCCGGATGCGTGAAAAACGGCGCGCGCTTCAGCCAGAGCCGCAGCGCCTGCCAGTAGATGCCGCCGACCACCTGGCCGGTCATGAAGGGGTACTCGACGAGCGCCCGCGCCAGCGATGCGCCGCCCAGCGGCTCGCGTTCGAGCGTCATCGTCGCGTCGAAGGCGAGCTGCCCTTCGCGCCAGTTCTCCAGGTGTACCAGCAGGCGTTCCGACGGCAGGTTGAACCGCCAGTCGTAGTCCATGTCCATCGGCAGGAACGGCGAGACGTGGAAATCCTTGCCGAAGCGGAAGCGCAGCTTGGCTGGGGTGCCTTCGTTGGCCCCGGCGGGCAGCACGTAGCAGTGCTGTTCGCCCCAGGGCGTGTTGTTGATCTCGGCGACGATCGCCGCGAGTTCGCTGCCGCCCGGTTCGAAGCAGTAATAGAAGCTCACCGGGTTGAAGCCGAAGCCGAAGTAGCGGGGGCTCGTCAGCAGTCGTACCGGGCCCTCGGGCCGCCGTCCGCTGCGGCTCTCGACCAGCGTCCGGATCGCTTCGTCCAGCGGGGCGGCCTGATCGCCGTAATGGTCACGCCGCTGCCAGCGGGCCGGGGCCGGGCGTCGGGCGGACCACAGCCAGCGGCCGTCGAGCGCCTCCGGCAGCTCGGCGAGGTCCAGGTACAGCAGGCAAAGCCGGTACCGGAACTCGTGCGCCGCCGGATCGCGGCGGCGGTGCCTAACCGACCCTTTGTAAAGGCAGCTCTGCACGCTGCAGGTCCTCTTCGAAGTGAGCCAGCGCGGCCTGGGCCGTCACCACGCCGTCCTCATGGAATCCATAGCGCCAGTATGCGCCGCAGAAGTAACTGCGCTGGCTGCCGTTCAGCTCCCTGTGGCGTCTCTGAGCGGCGACGCCCCGGGGCAGGTACACCGGGTGCTGATAGTGGAAGCTGCGCAGGACCCGGCGCTCGTCGATCGCCCGCCGGTGGTTCAACGTCAGCAGGAATCGTGCGGGGGCCTCGAGCGACTGCAGCACGTTCATGTCGTAGGTCACCGCCACCGGCTCCTGCGGGTCGCCGAGCAGGTGGTAGTTCCACGCGGCGCGTGCCAGCGGCCGGCGTGGCAGCAGCGACTCGTCGGTGTGCAGGATGGCCTCGTTGGCCGCGTACGGAAAAGCCGCGAGTACCTCCTGCTCGGCCGCGGAGGGCGACTCGAGCATCCGCAGGGCCTGGTCGGCATGGCAGGCCAGGAAGACGTAGTCGAACGTCTCGACGTCCCCGCCCGCCGTGCGCAGGCTTACCTTGTTCGGCTGGCGGGCAATTCCCGTGATCGGGGATTTCAGTCGCAGCTCGGCGGCGGTGTCGGCGAGCAGCCGCCGCACGTACTCGCGTGATCCGCCGCGGACCGTCTGCCAGACCGGTCGATCGTTGACCGAGAGAAAACCGTGCCGGTCGAAAAAGTCCACGAAGAACCGCGCCGGGAAGTCGAGCATCGCTCGCGCCTCTGCGGACCAGATCGCGCGGCCCATCGGCAGCACGTAGTGCTCGGCGAAGGCACGCGAGTAGCCGCCGCGCTCGAGGTAGTCACCGAGGGTGAGAGAATCGTCGTCGCTGCCGAGCAGCTGCTTCGCGCTCGCGTTGAAGCGCAGGATGTCGCCGATCATGCGCAGGAACGAGGGACGCAGCATGTTCCGGCGCTGCGCGAACAGCGAGTTGAGCGAGGTGCCGTTGTACTCGAGCCCGGTCCGCTCGCACTGCAGGCTGAAGCTCATGTTCGAGGGCTGCCACTCGACGCCGAGCTCGCGGAGCATCGCGATGAAGTTCGGGTAGGTCCAGTCGTTGAAGACGATGAAGCCGGTGTCGACCGCGTAGCTCGCGCCCTCGAGTTCCACGTCCACCGTATTCGTGTGGCCTCCGGCGTAGTCGTTCGCCTCGTAGACGGTCACCGAGTGACGCCTCGACAACCTCCACGCCGCATACAGGCCTGCGATGCCGGCGCCGACGACCGCGATTCTCACGCCGTCACCCGGTTTGAGTCACGGACCGCGCCGGGCACCGGCTTCAGGTCCCAGACGATGCCCAGCGCTGCGAGCAGGCGCAGCAGATAGTAGGTGATATCGACCTCCCACCAGTAGAAGCCCTGGCGGACCGACATCGGGTAGTGGTGGTGGTTGTTGTGCCAGCCCTCTCCGAGCGTGACCAGCGCCAGGATCGCGTTGTTGCGGCTGTTGTCCCGCGTCGCGTAGCGGCGGCGACCCCAGACGTGGCACAGCGAGTTGATCGTGTACGTCCCGTGGTAACAGGCCACCGTGGAGACGAAGAAACCCCACACCAGCAGCTGCCATGCGCTGGTGCCGAGCCCGGGTGCGAGCCGCTCCAGCGCCGCGCCGGATGCGAACAGCGCGAGCGCGAGCGCGATCGGGACGACGATGTCGAAGCGGTCGAGCCAGCGCAGTTCCGGAAAGCGCAGCAGGTCCCGTACGCGGTCGAGTGGCGGCTGGAAATGCCGCCGGGACAGGAACCAGCCCATGTGCGACCAGAGAAAGCCACGCTGCACGGGCGAGTGCACGTCCTCGGGCCGGTCCGAGGACGCGTGGTGATGGCGGTGATGAGCGGCCCACCAGATCGGCCCGCGTTGCACCGCGGAGGCCCCGAGCAGTGCGAACGCGAATTGTGCAGCGCGCGAGGTGCGGAAGCTCCGGTGCGAGAAATACCGGTGGTAGAAGCCGGTGATCGCGAACATCCGCAGCACGTAGAGTGCAACGGCAACACCGACCGCGATCGGGCTGACTCCGACCCAGATGATGCCGAGGCAGGCGAGGTGCATGCCGAGGAAGGGCAGGATCCGCAGCCAGTCGACACCTTCGTGCGCGGACTCCGTGGCCCGGGGCGCCGCTGCGGACGAGTCGAACCAGCGCGACAGCGCAGCCGCCAGGCGGCGAGTCCCGCGGCTCGATTGATCCGGTGCGGTGTCAGTTCCCTGTCCCATCGGGTCGTTCGTTTCCCCGGCCGGCTGCGACCTAGCGGCCGAATCTGCCATATCCGTGTCGCCAGGTCAGCCCTGGCCGGCGCATGGCTGCGCCGGCCCCAGGCTCAACGTCCGGCCTGTTCGCGACCCAGCAGCTGCGAACGGAGGTCCTTGACGACCGTCCCCGGGTCCAGCCAGATCGCGAGGAAAGCAGGACCGAAGCCCGGATCCGCAATCTCTCCGAGCAGTTCGTTCTGGTCGTAAAAGCGCGTGCTCCGGCCCGGGATCACCAGCGTCGTGAAATTATGGCCCGGCTCGATGTCGCGAAAAACCTGGCGCAGTTCGGCGAGCCAGGCCTCCCGCTGAGCGGCATCCCAGCGGTCGAGCTTGCGCCAGGCCGTCGAGGTGATGCCGAGCAGTTCCTCGCGCGAGAAGCTGCGCTGGTACCAGAGGCTGAGCGCGATAGGCTCGCCCGACTCGAAGCCCTGGTAGCGGCCGTCTTCCGTCCACAGGCTGGCCTCGTAGATCGGGAACCCGAGCCAGCGGAGCTGGCCGCCGCCCACCATGCGCAGCCCGCCCGCCTCGTCGGCCAGCGCCGGCGGCAGCGTCGACGCGCGGGCGATCGAAAAGGCCAGCGTCGCTGCGATCGCGAGGCAGGCGAGGACTCCAGTGTGCATGATCCGGCGCATGCCGGCATTTTCGAGCAGCCGCCTGCGGCGGATTCAGCGGCGCTCAAGCCCCGGCCTTGACCCGGGCATAAGCTGCGAGCGCGGCGTGGCGACTGGCACCGAGGTCGGCGACCGGCTCCGGGTAGTCACGCCCCAGCGTAATGCCTGCCTCCGCCAGCATCGCGGGTGTGGCTTCCCAGGGACGGTGTACGTGACTGTCCGGAAGCCGTGCGAGCTCCGGTATCCAGCGGCGGATGTACTCCCGCGCCGGGTCGTGTCGCTCGGCCTGCAGGACAGGATTGAAGACCCGGAAGTACGGGGCTGCGTCCGCTCCGCAGCCGGCCGTCCATTGCCAGCCGAGCGTGTTGCTGGCGAGATCCGCGTCCACCAGCGTGTCCCAGAACCAGCGCGCGCCGCCGAGCCAGTCCTGCAACAGGTTCTTGGTCAGGAACGAGGCGACGACCATGCGCACGCGGTTGTGCATCCAGCCCGTTTCCCAAAGTTCCCGCATGCCTGCGTCGACCATCGGGATGCCGGTGCGACCGCGCTGCCAGGCCCGCAGCAGGCCCGGATCCGGGTCCCAGGGAAAGCGCTCGAAGCGCTTGTCGAGCGGCTGCTCCGGTGTGTGCGGAAAGTGATGCAGCAGGTGATGGGCGAACTCGCGCCAGCCGATTTCGCGGAGGAATTCCTCCGCCGCCTGCTGGTCAGCCGGGTGGTCGAGCAGCGCCGCACGCACGGCGGCCAGGCACTGCCGCGGGGCGATCTCTCCGAAGTGCAGGTGAGCTGACAGGCGCGAAGTATCGGCGAGATCCGGTCGGTTGCGGCCGGCAGGGTAGCGCGACAGTCGCTGCTCGCAGAACGACTCGAGCCGTTCGAGCGCGGCGGATTCCCCGGGACGCCAGGCCTTCGCAATGCCCGTTCCCCAGTTGGCACGGGGCAGCAGCTCGAGTGCATCGAGCGCAAGGCTCGACCCCGCTTGCACGCGGAGGCACGAGGCGGGCGGGCGCCGGTCTCGGGAGGGGCAGCGACTCCAGCCTCCGGCGGCATTCCCGCCAGAACGGCGTAAAGACCCGGTACGGCGTGCCCTGGCCGGTGAGCACCTGCCAGGGCTCGAAGAGCAGGGCGGCGTTGAAGCTCTCGGCCGTGCAGCCAGCCTCCCGCAGCGCGAGCTTGATGCGCGCGTCCCGTTGCTCGATCCGCGGCTCGTACAGCCGGTTCCAGTAGACCTGCGTGGCTCCAGTCTCGCGGGTCAGCCGGAGCAGTTCATCGAGCGAACTGCCGCGACGGATCAGCAGGCTGCCGCCACGTGCCTGCAGCGCATCGCTCAGCGCGGCGAGGCTGTGGTGCAGCCACCAGTTGCTCGCGGCGCCCGGTCGCCAGTCGCCTTCCTCGTCCGGCGCGTGCACGTACACCGCGACGACCCGCTCCGCCAGCTGGCAGGCGGTCTCGAGCGCCGGGTTGTCGGCCAGGCGCAGATCGCGACGGAACCAGACGATCGCAGTCTCGGGCATCGGTCCTGCTCCCTGGTGTCCAGAAAAAAGACCGCGCCGGAGTGCGGCGCGGTCTCGGTGCAGTGCGGTCTTCAGACCTCAGTAGGTCGCGTTTCGCAGAGCGGCGATGCGCTCCTCGAGCGGCGGGTGGGTCATGAACAGCTTGCGCAGGCCGCCGGCCTTCCCGCCGGAGATGCCGAAGGCAGCCATCTTGTCCGGCAGCGCGCCGGCATGCCGCTGCTGCAGGCGTTCGAGCGCTCCAACCATGTTCTCGCGGCCGGCAAGCCGCGCGCCGCCCGAGTCCGCGCGGAACTCGCGCTGTCGCGAGAACCACATCACGATCATCGTGGCGAAGAGTCCCAGCACGATCTCGGCGACGATCGTCGTGATCCAGAACGCGGGCCCGTGCCCTTCCTCGTTGCGGAACACGACGCGATCGACCGTGTGGCCCACGACGCGGGCGATGAAGATCACGAAGGTGTTGACGACGCCCTGGATCAGCGCAAGCGTGACCATGTCGCCGTTCGCGACGTGGCTCACCTCGTGGGCCAGCACCGCCTCCGCCTCCTTCTGGGTCATGCTGGCGAGCAGGCCAGTGCTGACCGCCACCAGCGCTGCGTCCTTCCTTGCACCGGTCGCGAAGGCGTTCGGTTCCGGCGAGTCGAACACTCCGACCTCCGGCATGCCGATGCCGGCCTGCTGGGCCTGCATTCGTACCGTGTTCAGCAGCCAGCTCTCGGCCGAGTTGCCCGGCTGGGTGATGACCCGGACGCCCATCATCCGCTTGGCCGTCCACTTGGACATCGCGAGCGAGATGAACGAACCCGCAAAGCCGAACAGCGCCGCGAATACGAGCAGGTTGCCGTAGTCGAGTCCGATGCCCTGCTCGTCGAGAATGCGCTCGATGCCGAGCAGGCGCAGCACGATGCCGAGCAGCACGATGATGGCCAGGTTCGTGGCCAGGAAAAGCATGATGCGCTTCATGTCTGGGACGGTCTCCAAAAAGGGCCGGACGGGCCGAAACACTTCGGTGGGGATCGCATTCCGGGATTCAAGGCCGCGCGGCGCGACTTTCCCCGCAGCCGGGCCTAGAATACTTCACGAAGCCTGAAACCGGAACAAAACTTCCGACATTTGCCGTCAGGGGAAGTTCCGGGGTGCCCCATGGGATCCGAACTCGATTCGACAACCCGCCACTGGACCTTCCTGAGCAATCACGGACACGTACTGGTGTGCCTGGCGCAGGATCCCGACTGCCGGCTGCGGGACGTCGCGAGCCGGGTCGGGATCACCGAGCGTGCGGTCCAGAAGATCCTCGGCGACCTCGAGGCCGCGGGAATCGTGCGCCGGGAGCGTCATGGCCGGCGGAACCGGTACCGGCTGAACGCGGACCGGCCGCTGCGACACCCGCTCGAGTCGCACCGCAGCGTCGCTTCGCTGCTGGGGATGGTGCTCGATGATCGACGCGACTGACTCCCAGGGGCTCGGGACCGGTAGCCGGCACGTGGCCGACGCGCTGGCCCGTCAGCAGCAGCGACTGGGCGGCATACTGCCCAGGCTGAGCGAGGCCCGGCCCGAAGACATCCACGATGGGCGGGTCGCGGCCCGGCGCCTTCGCTCGCTGCTGAAGACCTACCGGCCCATGCTCGAGCCGCGGCGAGCGCGGCTGTACCGGCTGGACCTGCGCAGTTTCGCGCGAGCCCTGGGTGGGGTGCGGGAGGCGGACGTGCTTGCAGAGCTGGTCGTCGGTCTTGCGACGGCCGATGCCTCGGTCAGTCCGACGGCCCGTACCCGGGTCCTGCGGCTTACCGGGAGGGAGCGCGAAGCCGCGCGTGCGGCGCTGGCCGAGCGCCTTGCCGGGGCGCAGTGGCGCGCGTTATCCCGGGCGCTGCTGCGCCAGGGGGCCGACCAGCGACTGCTGACCGAAAAGGATGCCGGGCTCGAGCAGGCGCTGGATCGCGTGGATCGGCCGTTTCGCAAGGCGATCCGGCTGCTCGAAAAAAAGCCCTCCGACGCGGACGCGCTCCACCAGCTCAGGCTCGCGTTCAAGCATTGCCGCTATGCCCTGGAGTCGGTCGCCGACGTGGCACCGACCGAGGCCAGCCGGCTGCTGCGAAGCCTGCGCCGCGTGCAGGACTCCATCGGCTCGCATCGCGACACGGTGCAGGCCCGGCAGTGGGTCGAGCGCAACCGCGTGCAACTCGGGGCCAGGCTGGCCGGCAGGCTCGACCAGCTTCTCGCCGAGCGGGACGCCGACCTGCTGGTCGAATCGGTCAAGCGCAGCCGCAAGGTTCGATCGGCCCACCAGCGCTGGCGGTCGGCCTGCAGGCGGGCTACCCGGGCAGAGAGTCCAACTCGAGCGTGACGCGGACCATGCCGCCTCCGGCCGCCTCGGTTCGTGCCCCGATGCCGAAATCCCGGGCCCAGGCCCGGATGCGGCGGTTCTCGGCCAGGCTCGTGCCTTCGAGCGTGACGATTCCGCGCGCACGGGCGGCGCCGGCCAGGCTGCGCATCAGTTCGGTCCCGAGGCCCTGGCCCTGCCACTCGTCCGCGACCACGATCGCGCATTCAGCGCGATCGGTGGCGTCGATCCTGGCGTAACGACTGACCCCGACGATCCGATCGCCGCGATCCCCGCTCACCAGCGCCGCGACCGCCAGCGTGTCGTGATAGTCGAGCTCCAGCAGCCGCTCGGCGTCCCGCTCGGTCACTTCCCGGGGCGAATAATGCAGCCGGAGATAGAGGCTTTCCCGGGACAGCGCGCGGGCAAACTCGAGTTCCCGCTGCAGGTCGTCGGGCCGCAGCGCCCTGATCTGTACCGGCGTTCCGTCCGGTGCGAGCCAGGTCCGTTCGAGTTCGGCGGGGTAGTCCCTGGGAAGTCGGGATGCTGCGTCAGGCGAACCGGCGTCCGCGGCGTTCACTCGCGGTCACGGTAATCGTCTTCGTCATCGAGGTCGTCCCAGTCCTCGTCTTCTTCGTCGTCCTCATCCCAGTCGTCGTCTTCGTCCTCGTCCCAGTCGTCCTCTTCTTCTTCGTCTTCTTCTTCGTCCTCGTCGTCCTCGTCCTCTTCGTCGGCCCAGCCCTCGGGCTCGTCAGCGAGCTCGAGGTCCATCTCGGCCCACGCGTCGAGGTCGATTTCCTCGACCTCGCCATCGAGCCACTGCAGGCGCAGGCTCGCCTCGTCCGGATCCAGCGAAATCACCTTGAAGATCTCCTCGCGGTCGAGATCTTCGTACCACTGACCGGGTTCCGGATCGTAGTCGCGGCTCACTGGCGCACCCTCGGCAATGAAGATGAGGAATCTTGGATCAAACGGACCGCGAACAACTATACGGGTCGCCCGACGCGGCAGGCAACCGCAACTCACGCAGCGTCACCGGGCCCCGGGTCGCGTAAAATTCACCGACACGCAAGCGAGAAAAAAGGATCTACCGTGCACTCCTACAGAGCCCCCCTTCGAGATTTCCGTTTTGTCGTACATGAGGTCCTCGACTTCGAGGATCACTACCGTTCCTTCGGCCGGGAGGAGCTCAACCGGGAGCTGCTGGAAGGCGTCCTGGAGGAGGGTGCGCGATTCGCCGAGACGGTGCTGGCGCCGACCAATCGGGTCGGCGACGAGCACGGCGTCAGGCTCGAGGACGGCAAGGTGATCACGCCGCCCGGCTTCAAGGAGGCCTACCAACGCTATTGCGAGGACGGGTGGATCACGATGACGGCCGACCCGGACTGGGGCGGCCAGGGCATGCCGGGCGGCTTCGCGCTCGCCTTCAGCGAGATGCTGATCTCCGGGAACATGGCCTGGAAGATGTATTCCGGGCTGACCGAGAGCGCCGTGCTGACAATCGAGTCGCACGCCTCGGACGAGCTCAAGCAGGCCTACCTGCCGAAGATGGTGAGTGGCGAGTGGGCCGGGACCATGTGCCTGACCGAGGCGCACGCCGGTTCGGACCTGGGCATCCTGCGCACCAAGGCCGAGCCGCGCGGCGACGGCAGCTACGCGATCACGGGCACCAAGATCTTCATCAGCTGCGGCGAGCACGACCTGACGCCGAATATCGTGCACCTGGTGCTGGCCCGCCTGCCGGACGCTCCCGAGGGCACCAAGGGAATCAGCCTGTTCCTGGTGCCGAAGTTCCTGCCGGACGGCGAGGGCATCGGCGCGGCGAACGGCGTGAGCTGCGGCTCGCTCGAGCACAAGATGGGCATCCATGCCTCGTCCACCTGCGTCATGCACTTCAACGACTCGGTGGGCTGGCTGGTCGGTCGGCCGAACGCCGGGCTCGCGTGCATGTTCACGATGATGAATCACGCCCGCCTCGGCGTGGGCCTGCAGGGACAGGGGCTGTCGGAGCTCGCGCTGCAGGCCTCCGTCGCCTATGCGACAGAGCGCCTGCAGGGCCGGGCGCTGACGGGACCGAAGGCGCCGAACAAGCCCGCGGACCCGATCATCGTGCACCCGGACGTGCGGCGCATGCTGCTGACGCAGAAGGCCTTCGTCGAGGGCGGCCGCGTGCTGTGCTTCCTCACCGGTCGCGAGATCGACAGCTCGCATCTCAATCCAGATCCGAAGAAGCGGCAGCAGTCCGACGACCTGATCGCGTTCCTCACGCCGATCGTCAAGGCGTTCCTGACCGACGCCTCGGTCGAGGTCACGAGCCTCGCGGTGCAGATCCACGGCGGTCACGGCTACATCCGCGAGACCGGGGTCGAGCAGCTGCTGCGGGATGCGCGCATCACCCCGATCTACGAGGGCACGAACGGCATCCAGGCCATGGACCTGCTGGGCCGCAAGGTTCTCGGCACCGGCGGCAAGAGCCAGCAGGCGGTGGCTGCGCTGTTCCGCAAGACCATCCAGCGCCTGGAGCAGGTTGCCGAGACCGCCGCCATGGCCAAGGCGCTCGGCGAGCGGGTGACCCAGTGGGACGCTCTGACGCTGGACCTGTGCAAGAACGCGCTGAAGGGGCCTGACGAGGTAGCGGCCGCGGCGAACGACTACCTGCAGTTCTCCGGCTACATCTGCCTCGGCTGGTGCCTGCTGGCCTCGGCGGGCGTGGCCGTACGGCGGCTCAACGAGGGCGCGCCGGACCCGGACTTCTATCGCGCGAAGCTCGTCACGGCCGCGCATTACTTCGATCGGATCCTGCCGCGTGCCGAGGCGCATGCCGCCGCGGCCCGGGCGGGTGCCGAGGGGCTGATGAGCCTGGGCGACGAACAGCTCTATTTCGCATGAAGCCAGGCGGCGCCGCCGGCGGTCCGCGACTGCCCGCGGCGCGCCGCGTGGTGGTCAAGGTCGGCTCGGCACTGCTCGCGGAGGCGGGCAGCGGCCGCGTCAATCGCGGCTGGCTCGAGTCGCTGGCGGAGGATCTTGCAGCACTGCGCGCGCGCGGGCAGGAGGTCGTGGTCGTCTCCTCGGGCGCGATCGCGCTCGGCCGGCGGCAGCTCGGCCTGCCCGCGGGTCGGCTGCGCCTCGAGGAGAGCCAGGCTGCGGCGGCCGCCGGACAGATCCGGCTCGCGCATGCCTGGAAGGAGGTGCTCGAGCAGCACGGCTTTGCCGTCGCGCAGGTCCTGCTGACGCTCGGGGACACCGAGGAGCGGCGCCGCTACCTGAATGCACGCAACACGCTCACCACGCTGCTGCGGCTCGGCGCCATTCCCGTCATCAACGAGAACGATACGGTAGCCACGGCAGAGATCCGCTACGGAGACAACGACCGCCTCGCGGCGCGGGTCGCGCAGATGGTCAGCGCCGACGCGCTGGTGCTGCTCTCCGACGTGGATGGGCTGTACACCGCCGATCCCCGTCAAGACCGACAGGCGCGGCTCATCCCGCTGGTCGAAGCCATTACGCCGGAAATCGAAGCGATGGCCGGGGGCTCGGCCTCGGACGTCGGCTCGGGCGGCATGGTCACGAAGCTGCTCGCGGCCAGGATCGCCGTCGCGGCCGGTTGCCACATGTGCATCGCCGCCGGCCGGGAGCACAATCCGCTGCGGAACATCGAGTCCGGCGCGCGCTGCACCTGGTTCGAGGCGGCCGCTTCGCCGGTGACGCTGCGCAAGCAGTGGATCGCGGGCCTGCTGAAGCCCGCCGGCGAACTGCAGGTGGACGAGGGTGCGGCTCGCGCGCTCGGCGATGGCCGCAGCCTGCTGCCCGCCGGTGTCGTGAAAGTCGTCGGAAGATTCGACAAGGGGGACGTGGTGATCGTGCGGGGACCCTCGGGTGTGGAGATCGCGCGCGGCCTGGCCGCATACTCGAGCCCTGAGGCGATGCTGATCTGCGGTCGGAAGAGCAGCGAGCTGGAGGGCCTGCTCGGCTACCGGGGCCGTGACGAGATGATCCATCGAGACGACCTGGTCCTGATATGAACGCGCAGGATATCCCGGCACTGATGGACGGCATGGGTCGCGCGGCGGTCGAGGCGGCGCGAGTCCTTGCGCGGGCTTCCGGGCCGCAGAAGGACCGGGCACTGGGCGCCGCGGCGCAGTCGCTGCGCGAGCGGGCCGCCGGCATCCTGGCCGCGAATCGCAGCGATCTCGAACAGGCAGAGGCCGCGGGGCTCGGCCGCGCGGCGCTCGACCGCCTGCTGCTCGACGAGAACCGGATCGAGGGCATGGCGTGCGGCGTCGAGGACATCGCCGCGCTCGGCGACCCCGTCGGCCGGGTGCTGGCCGAGTGGCGCAGACCGAACGGCCTGCTGATACAGCGCGTCAGCGTGCCGCTCGGGGTGATCGGGATCATCTACGAGAGCCGCCCGAACGTGACCTGCGACGCCGGCGCGCTGTGCCTGAAGTCCGGCAATGCGGTGATCCTGCGCGGCGGCAGCGAGAGCCTGCACTCGAGCCGCGCGATTCATGCCTGCCTGGTCGAGGGCCTCGCGGCCGCGGAACTGCCCGGGGCATGCATACAGCTGGTGCCGACGACGGACCGTGCCGCGGTCGGTTACCTGCTGTCGGGGATGACCGACTACGTCGACGTGATCGTGCCGCGCGGCGGCAAGAGCCTGATCGCGCGGGTTCAGCAGGACGCGCGCGTACCGGTCATCGGTCACCTCGAAGGCAACTGCCACGTGTACGTGGACGGTGCTGCGGACCTGCGGATGGCGCGCGAGATCGTCCGCAACGCGAAGCTGCGGCGTACCGGGATCTGCGGCGCAGCAGAAACGCTGCTGATCGATCAGGCCTGCCTCGGCACGCACCTCAAGCCGATCGTGCGAGAGCTGCTGGACGCCGGCTGCGAGGTCCGTGGCGATGAGCGTGTGCAGCAGGCGGACCCGCGCGTCGTGGCTGCCACCGAGGAGGACTGGCGCACCGAGTACCTCGACGCCATCATCGCGGCCCGGGTCGTCGACGGCGTGGACGAGGCGATCGAGCACATCGCCCGCTACGGTTCGGCGCACACCGAGTCCATCGTCACCGAGGACCCGGCAGTGGCCGAGCGTTTCCTGTCGCGCGTGGACAGCGCCATCGTGCTGCACAACGCATCGACCCAGTATGCAGACGGCGGCGAGTTTGGAATGGGCGCCGAGATCGGGATCTCGACCGACCGCTTTCACGCCCGCGGTCCGGTCGGCGTCGAGCAGCTGGTCAGCTACAAGTACGTCGTGCGGGGCAAGGGGCAGGTCAGGCCCTGACGGGCCCGTGATCGTGATCGTGTGCGTGCCCGTGCGCCGCTTCGGCGCAGCGCTCGCAGTTCACCCACCCCGAGTCGCCGTCGAGGTAGTGCTCTTTCTTCCAGATCGGCACCCGGTGCTTGACCTCGTCGATGATGTAACGGCAGGCCGCGAAGGCCTCGCCGCGGTGGCCCGAGCTGACGCCCACCCAGACGGCCAGCTCGCCGATCGCGAGGTCTCCGACGCGATGTACGCAGGCGGCCTTCTGCACCCCGAAGCGCCGGATGGCTTCCTCGACGATGCGCTCGCCCTCCTTGAGGCCGAGTTCCTCGAAAGCCTCGTACTCCAGCCGGCGTACGCGCTTGCCCTCGTTGTTGTCCCGCACCCAGCCCTCGAAGCTCGCATATCCGCCGGAGGCCGGGTCCGTGAGCGCCTCGCGGTAGCTTTCGGGGCGCAGCGCCGCCGTGCTGAACGAAAACTTCTGCATCAGCCGCCCGCCACCGGAGGAATGAACACGATCCGGTCGCCGCTCTCGAGCGGCCGCGACCAGTCTACGAATTCCTCGTTCACCGCGACCCGCAGCATCGCGGCGGGCAGCTGCATGCCATGGCGCAGGCGCAGCTCCTCGTAGAGCTCGGCGGGCGTCGCCGCTCCCGTCTCGAGCTTCTCCTCGCTCACGCCGGCCTGCTCGCGCAGCGCAGCGAAATAGCGCACCTGGACCTCTCTCATCGCGACGTCGCCTCCGGTCCCACGTCCCGCCGTCCGCCATGCTTCTCGATGAGCCGCGTGTCGCCGATCGACATCTCGTGCGAGAGGGCCTTGCACATGTCGTAGACGGTCAGCGCCGCGACCGACGCGCCGGTGAGCGCCTCCATTTCGACGCCCGTCTTGTGGTGCACGGAGACGCTGCAGCGGATCACCGCTTCGTCCCGGTCGTTCATCTCGATCTCGACGCGGCAGTTCTCGAGGCCCAGCGGATGGCAGAACGGGATCAGCTCGTGCGTGCGCTTGGCGCCCATCACGCCGGCGATGATCGCCGTCTGGAACACCGGTCCCTTGCTGGTGGCGAAGCCGGACTGCCGCAACTGCCGGGCGACCTCGGCTGGAAAGCGCACCCGGGTCTCGGCCGCGGCCGTGCGCCGCGTGACGGCCTTGGCGCTCACGTCCACCATTGCCGGATGCCCGGCCTCGTCCACGTGGCTCAGCATTCGATCACCCGCCGATGTAGTTCATCTCGATCTTGTGCAGCGGCTGCTCCTTGCGACGGAGCTGTTCCCGCAACTCGCTGTAGCGGTCGGCGCGGGCGGACCAGCCCGCGCGGATCCGGGCGCTGAGTTCCTCGTCGCTCGCGCCGCCGCGCAACAGCGCGCGCAGGTCGAGACCCTGCGTGGCGAACAGGCAGGTGTAGAAGCGGCCCTCGGAGGACAGTCGTGCGCGGCTGCAATCGCCGCAGAAGGGCGCGCTCACCGAGGAGATGAAACCGAGTTCTCCGGCACCGTCGTCGTAGCGGTAGCGCTCCGCCACCTCGCCGCGATAGCTGCCCGGCAGCGCAGTGACCGGCCATTGCTGGCGTATCTGCTCGAGCAGCCGCGCCGAGTGGACGACCTGGTCGGGCTGCCAGTGATTGCGGTTGCCGACGTCCATGTATTCGATCAGGCGGACGATGACGCCGGTCCCGCGGAATCGCTCGAGCAGCGGCAGCACGGAGTCCTCGTTCACGCCACGCTGCACGACCGTGTTGATCTTCACCGGAGTGAGTCCCGCCTCGATCGCCGCCTCGATGCCCTCGATCACCTGCTCGAGCCCGCCGAAGCCGCCGCTCATGCGCTCGAAGACCGAAGGGTCGAGCGAGTCCAGGCTGACCGTGACCCGCTGCAGGCCGTTCGCCTTCAGTTCCGCGGCGTGCTGGGCGAGCAGGATGCCGTTCGTCGTCAGCGCGATGTCATCTGCTCCACGGAGCGCGGAGAGTTCGCCGACCAGGTCCGGCAGGCCCTGGCGCAGCAGCGGCTCCCCGCCCGTCAGCCTGAGCTTCCTGACGCCGAGTCCCGTGCAGGCGCGCGCGATCCGGACGATTTCCTCGAAACCGAGCCGTTCGGTGGTCTTCAGGAACCGGTAGCGTTCGTGGTACGTCTCCCGCGGCATGCAGTAGGGGCAGCGGAAGTTGCAGCGGTCCATGACCGAGATCCGCAGGTCGTGCATGCTGCGACCGAGGCGATCCTTCGCATCGAGGTTCAGCACCCGGGCGGCGGGGGAGGGATCAACGTCCATTCGCGGGACCCGGCGAAGCCGTCGGACAGCACCTGGCAGCAGTCAGGCAGCGCATCATCGTCACTTCTCGTTGCGGGCATTGAAGGCCTTGATTTCCTCGCTCCAGCGCAGGGCCATGGCCTGCAGCTCGTCGATCGCGGCGTTGTGCCGCTTGGCGTGGATCGATTCGATCAGGGTCTTCATCTCCTGGTAGTTCGCGGCGTTCGGATCCAGGTTGGCGAGCGCCTCGGCTTTCTCCTGGTCCAGGCAGGGAAGGAAAGTCTTCTCGACCTCGTCCCGGTATTCCTTGATGGCCTGCTGGGCGGCCAGCATTTCGTCCTTGGTGGCATAACCGCCGTTCGGGACCGACTGCGGCGCCTGCGGGTACGGGCAGGCAGCTTCCGCCTGCGCGAACGCCACGGAGACGAGGAGGATGACCAGCGAGGCGGAGAACTTCATCTCGAGTACCTGTGCCCCCGGCGCGTGCCGGACCGCTCGTTACGAATGGCGCAAGACTATAGCAAACCCGGGGACCCAGTCCGCGCGTCCCGGGGGTATCCTGTGCTGCAGGCAATGCGAAAGGGCTGGCACGCGTATGGGCAAGGCACCGGCGACTTACGGCGCGAGCACGCACGGGCTGCGCGGCGACTACAGCGGCATGCTTGCGGACTACACGGTGGAGCAGGACTACGCGAGCTATGACGAGGCCGCCCAGGGCCGCTGGCGCAGGCTGTACGCGCGCCAGATGAAGCTCGTTCCCGGGCGCGCCTGCCCGGAGTTCCTGCGGGTCATCGAGACGCTGGACTACGAGCAGGGGGTGCCACGTTTCGCAGAGGTCAACCAGCGCCTGTCAGCGGCGACGGGCTGGCAGGTCGTCGCGGTCCCCGGGCTGCTGCCCGAGAACGTCTTTTTCGGGCACCTCGCGGCGCGGCGTTTCCCGGTGACCGTCTGGCTGCGGGAGGAGAGCGAGTTCGACTACATCGTGGAGCCTGACATCTTCCACGACTTCTTCGGGCACGTGCCGCTGCTGTTCGATCCCGTGTTCGCGGATTACATGCAGGCATATGGCCGCGGGGGCCTGAAGGCGGAGGGCCTGCATGCGCTCGAGTACCTGGCGCGCCTGTACTGGTACACGGTCGAGTTCGGCCTGATCGACACGCCGCAGGGATTGCGCATCTACGGCGCCGGGATCCTCTCCTCGCCCAGCGAGATCGACCACGCGCTCGCGAGCCCTGAGCCGCGACGCATCGCCTTCGACCTGCGACGCGTGATGCGCACCCGCTACAAGATCGACAGCTTCCAGCAGAGTTATTTCGTCATCGACGACTTCGGGCAGCTGTTCCGGGAAACGGCGCCGGATTTCACGCCGATCTACCAGCAGGTCGCCGCGCAATCGACGCTTGCCGCGGGCGAGGTGCTGCCGGGGGAACGGCTGTTCGGCTGAGCCCGGAACGGGGTTCGCGCTGTCCGGGCGGGCCGGGCCGCGGGCCTGGGTGCCCGAGCACCGGGCCATGGCTGGCGCGTCGCGCGGCAACTGGTGTCCAATATCCGGCCCCGGCCGGCGGGCCGTCGGCCCAGGAGAACCACGCATGAGCAGCCCGAACCCCGTCGTAAAGCCCGGTGGCGCGTCCCCAGTCCCGATCGGCCACTTCATCGGGGGCCGGGCCGTTGCCGGTACCTCCGGGCGCTCGGGCCCGGTGTTCAACCCGGCCACCGGGGCTCTGCGCGGCACCGTGGCATTTGCCAGTGCCGAGGAGACACGCGGCGCAATCGCGGCCGCCGAGCAGGCGCTGCCCGGCTGGGCCGCGACGACCCCTTTGCAGCGCGCCCGGATCATGTTCCGGTTCAAGGCGCTGCTCGAGGCGCACGCAGACGAACTCGTGCGGCTCATCACGACCGAACACGGCAAGGTGCTCTCCGACGCAAGGGGCGAACTCACCCGCGGCATCGAGGTGGTCGAGTTCGCCTGCGGGATTCCGCAACTGCTGAAGGGCGAGTTCAGCGAGAGCGTGGGCACGGGCGTAGACAGCTGGTCGCTGCGCCAGCCCGTCGGCGTCTGCGCGGGCATCACGCCGTTCAACTTCCCGGCGATGGTGCCGATGTGGATGTTCCCGGTGGCCATCGCCTGTGGCAACACATTCGTGCTCAAGCCCTCCGAGAAAGACCCGAGCTGTCCGCTGCGCGTGGCCGAACTGCTCAAGGAGGCCGGGCTGCCGGATGGCGTGTTCAACGTCGTGAACGGCGATCGTGAGGCGGTGGACACGCTGCTGACCGATCCGCGGGTCGCGGCGGTGAGTTTCGTGGGCTCGACGCCCGTCGCCGAGCACATCTACCGGACTTCCTCCGCTCACGGGAAGCGCGTGCAGGCCCTCGGCGGAGCCAAGAACCACATGGTGGTCATGCCCGATGCGGACACGGCCAACGCCGCGAGCGCGCTGCTCGGTGCGGCCTATGGTTCGGCGGGCGAACGGTGCATGGCGATCTCCGTGGCGGTCGCGGTCGGCGAGGCTGGCGACCGGCTGGTCGAGGCACTAAGAAAACTCATTGTAAATCTGAAGGTTGGGGATGGAACCTCGGATGATGTCGAGATGGGGCCGCTGGTCACCCGCGAGCACCGCGACAAGGTCCAGGGCTATGTGGAACTCGGTCTGAGCGAGGGCGCGAAGCTGGTCGTGGACGGACGGGGTCTGCGCATACCTGGCCGGGAGGACGGGTTCTTCCTGGGGCCCTGCCTGTTCGACGACGTGACCGAGCAGATGCGCATCTACCGCGAGGAGATCTTCGGTCCCGTGCTCTGCGTGCTGCGCGCGCCGGATCTCGCCACCGCGCTCAGGATCGTGAACGGGCACGAATTCGGCAACGGCGCTGCGATCTTCACGGCCAGCGGCGAGAGCGCGAGGCTGTTCACGCTCGGCGTGCAGGCCGGCATGGTCGGCGTGAACGTACCGATACCCGTGCCGATGGCCTTTCATTCTTTCGGCGGCTGGAAGCGCTCGCTGTTCGGCCCGCTGCACGTGCACGGCCCGGACGGAGTGCGGTTCTACACGCGGCTCAAGACCGTGACCTCACGCTGGCCGACGACCCAGCCCGAGGCGGCACAGTTCGTGATGCCGACGATGAAGTGAGCAGGCTCGGGAGGATGCCGGTGGGCAGGCAGGCAGGAATCATCCGGGCCTGGGCATGGCTCGACCTGGTCGTGACGGCCCTGCTGGCGGTGCCGCCGCTGGCCATGCTGTTCGTCCAGGTTCTCTACGCATTGAATGGCAAGCTCGGCGGCACGGTGGCAGCGCCCGAGTTCGCCGCTGTGCATTGGTTCTTCGTCTGCCTCGCGGGAGTGCTCGGCGTCGCCTGGTCGCTCGCTCGAATCCTGCAACCGCTCAGGCCGCTTGGGATCATCGACGCTTCCGCACGCCTCGCTGTAAGCGCGCTGATCCTGTATTTCGTGCTGGTGCGGGACGCGCCGGTCGCGCTGCTGGTGTTCGTGGTTTCAGAATTGCTTGGCGCCGGACACCAGTTCTGGGCGCTGCGACGGCGCGCGAGCCGCGCGGCGTGGTAGCCGGCACGAGCCGATGAATCCTGGCCCGCGACGGGGGGAGTGAGCGCATGCGGTTCGTGAAGCAGGTTTTCACCGGGGGAGAAGTCACGCTCGACTACAACGAGTTCGTGGACTGCGAGATGCGCGACTGCCTGCTCGTCTATCACGGCGGCGAGTTCTCGCTGGTGCGGACCAGACTCGTCAACGTTCGCTTTGGTCTGGGCGGCGCCGCGAACAACACGCTCGGCTTCCTGAAGCTCGTCCGTGCGAACGGCCAGGAACTCCTCGACTCGCTGCTCGACCAGGGGCCGCAGCCAGAGCCCGGGCAGAGCGTGACGATCAACTGACGGGAGCCAGGACAGGATGGGACCCCGGCCGGCACTCGCCATGCTGCTGTGTTGCCTCGCGACGGGTGCGTTCGCGCTCGACTCGACGCAGACGCGCATCACGCTGGCGGTCGACGCGCGGCAGTCTGAGGCCCTCGAACTGCTGGCGGAAACCGTCAATGTTGAGAGTGCGACGGAGAATCACGCCGGCGTGCGCCGGGTCGGCGAGATCTACGCCCGGGAGTTCGCCGCGATCGGCTTCGAGACGAGCTGGGTCGAGCTGCCCGCCGAGGTCGGGCGCGCCGGACACCTCGTCGCAGTACACCGCGGCGACCGGGGCCGGCGGCTGCTGCTGATCGGGCACCTCGACACCGTCCTGCAGGGCGAACCGTTCCGCAGGGAGGGCAACCGTGCCTACGGCACCGGATCTTCGGACATGAAGGGCGGCAATCTCGTCATCCTGGAGGCGCTGCGGGCGCTGCATGCGACCGGTGAACTCGAAGGCCGGCAGGTCACGGTTGTACTCACCGGCGACGAGGAGGACCCGGGCCTACCGACCGGACTCAGTCGCCAGGCTCTGCTCGCAGCAGGCGAGCAGAGCGACGTGGCGCTGGGATTCGAGGGCGGATCGCCCGGGCTGGCGGTGATCGGGCGCCGGGGTATCGGCACCTGGCGGCTCGAGGTCGCGGGACGGCAGGCGCATTCCTCCGGCATCTTCGGCGAGGACCAGGGATATGGGGCCATCTTCGAGGCAGCCAGGATCCTGGACCGGTTTCGCCAGGAACTGCCGGAGCCCTACCTGACGTTCAATCCGTCGATGATCGTTGGTGGCACCACGGTGAGCTACGACGACGCGAGCAAGGGCGGGTCGGCGTTCGGCAAGACCAACGTCATTCCCCGCGAGGTCCATGTCATCGGCGACCTGCGCTTCCTGTCATCGGAGCAGTTCGATGCCGCCTGCCAGAAGATGACCGAGATCGTGGCCGGGAACCTGCCCGGGACGACGGCCTCGATCAGCTTCGTGAAGGAATACCCGGCCATGGCGCCGACCGATGCCAACCGCGCCGTGCTCGACGTGCTCGACATGGTGAGCCGCGAGCTCGGTGCTGGGCCGGTCAGCGCCCAGGATCCCGCGGAGCGCGGCGCGGGAGACATTTCCTTCGTATGCGGTGGCGAGCGGCTCGCCTGCCTGGACGGACTCGGCGCGATGGGCGGCAAGGACCACGCGCCGGGAGAGTACGTCGAGATCGACACATTGCCGCTGCAGACCCGACGCGCGGCGCTGCTGATCTACCGTCTCACGCGTTGAAACCGGGCAAACCTGCCCGGCCGCCTTGCTCAGTTGCCGCCGCGGACTTACCGTAGAGGGCGGGGAACAGATTCCGCGACGGCGCGAGGGCAGTGCAATGAAAGACCAACGCCTGGCGAATTCAGGGCAGAGCAGAGCAGAAGTCGAGGCCACCAGGCGGCGCGCGGGTTCGCTGGCACCTGCCGGATCGACGGACGATCGAGCGGAACTGCTGGCCCGATCCGAGCTGTTCGGTTCCAGCGACGAGGAGGAGGCGCGGGACGAAACCGCTCGAAACGACGCGGCGTGGGATGCAGACAACACGCTTGAGGATACCGCGAGGCTGCCGAAGATCACCCGGTTGCCCGAGGGAATCGAGGTCGTCGAGCGCAGCGTCGGGCGTGCGGTCGGACAGTGGGTGCTGCACGTCCGCTGCCAGTGCGGGCGGCGTTGGTTCGAACTCGAGGCGATCGACGCGACGACCTGTCCGCGCTGCGGACTGATGGTCTACGTGGACGTTCTGGCCCGACGAGACTAGGGGCGGCCGCTGGCCCGCGCTGGCGCGCGCGCGTGAAGTACCAGCGCGATCCCGCCCAGGATCGCCGCCGAGCAGAGCACGAGTCGCATGGACAGGCGCTCATCGAGCAGCAGCACACCGCCGAGCGCCGCAATGGCCGGCACGCTCAGCTGCACGGTGGCCGCCTGGGTGGCACGCAACGCGGGCAGCACCGTGTACCAGATCGCGTAACCGAGCCCCGACGCCACCGCTCCCGACAATGCGGCCAGCGCCGCACCTCGCGGATCCCACTCGAACACGCCGATGCATGCGAGTCTCGAGCAGCCCGCCGAACACGGAGGCCCTTAGGAAGTTGCCCGAGGTCGTCTCGATCGGCTGCGTGTTGCCGCGTCCCAGCAGCGAATAGGCTCCCCAGGCGATGCCAGCGACGGTCATCAGCGCCGCGCCACCCAGGTGTGGCGCGGTCGCGCCGGGAAGCAGCAGCGCGAGCAGGCCGCCGATCGCCAGCGCCAGTCCGCCGGTCTGCAGCGACGTGAGCCGCTCTCCCCGCAGGAGCCCGTACAGGATCATCGTAGCCTGCACGGCTCCGAACAGGATCAGCGCCCCGGTGCCGGCGCTCAGCGAGACGTACGCGAACGAGAATGCCCCGGCATAGGCGAACAGGCTGAACGCGGCCGTCCAGTTCCCCGCGTGCACGTTTCGCCCGTTGCGGAATCGCACGATCAGCCACAGGGTCGCGGCTCCGCAGATCAGGCGGATCAGCGTGAACGTCGCGGGATCGATGGCTGTCGTCCTGAGCGCGAGACGGCACAGGATCGAGTTCGCCGCGAACGCGGTCATCGTGAGCGCAGTCAGCAGCAGCAGCCGAGCCGGGAAATTGCCGCCAGACTGGTGTGAGCCTGAGTCCTTCACCCGCCTCATTCTGCGCCAACAGTCGACCGGCCACCGGATTGCGTGGACCGGCCCGGGCGCGCTGAACGCGCTGGCGCAACAGCGCCCGCTGTTCCGGTAGAATCCGGGCTCCCGCGCGGCCGTAGCTCAGTTGGATAGAGCATCAGGCTTCGAACCTGAGGGTCGGGGGTTCGAATCCCTCCGGCCGCGCCACACGCTTGCGGTCCGCCGCGGACCCACCGGGACGGGAAGTTTGCATCGCGATGAGCGTACCGGACGCTGACACACCGGCCGTCACGGGCAGCGTCGCGCGGATCGGAGCGTCGGTCACGCGCATCGTCGCGCCGAATCCGAGCCCGCTGACCGGTCCAGGCACGAACACCTATGTGATCGGCTCGGGCGACGACTGCGTCGTGCTCGATCCCGGGCCGGACGTCGCAGTGCACCTCGAACGCATCCTCGCGGCGAGCGCGGGGCGCATAGGCCGGATCCTCTGTACGCACTCCCACCCGGACCACTCGCCTGGAGCGGCGGTGCTGCGCGAGCGGACCGGTGCGACGGTGTACGGCCTGCCTGCGCCGGACGACGGGTTCCAGGACCCGAGCTACGCACCGGATGCGGGGCTGCCCGAGGGTGAGGACATCCCGGTGTGCGGCGACAGGCTCGAGGTCCTGCACACGCCGGGCCATGCCTCCAATCACGTCTGCTTCGTGCTCCAGAGCTCGCGGATGTTGTTCACCGGCGATCACCTGATGAGCGGCTCGACCGTCGTGATCCTGCCGCCGGACGGATCGATGCTGCAGTACCTTGGTTCGCTCGAACGACTGCTGGGACACGAGCTCGGCGCGATCGCGCCGGGACACGGCTCGGTGATCCCGGACGCGCACGCTGATATCCGCCGCGTGCTGGCGCATCGGCTGAAACGCGAGGGCAGGCTCATCGAGGCGCTGTCGCGCCGTGGCCGTGCGAGCCTCGATGAACTGCTGCCGGAGGTCTACGACGACGTGCCTCGATTCATGCATCCGGCGGCCCGCTATTCGCTGCTCGCGCATGCGATCAAGCTCGCCGAGGAAGGTCACGTGGTCGAGGAGGAAGAGGGCGCGTACTGCTGGCTCGGCTGAGCACGCTGCGAACAAGAGCCGTGTTCACTTGCGGTTGGAACGTCCCCCGAGCGCGGAGTCGAGTTGCCCGAATGCGGCGGGCAACTCCGCATACCGCCCCGAAAGCGGCGTGACCGTCACATAGCCGGCGTCGAGCAGGCTGCGGTCCGATTCGACGGTTCCGTCCGGTGCAGGCTTGCGGGAAATCTGCGCAACATAGGCACCGTCCTCGCCACGGCGGTAGTGAATCCCGATATCGGCCGCAGCGTCGGGGGCAGCAGCCCTCAGCCCGGCGATGTCGGCGACCGCCCGCGCCGGATAGTTGACGTTGAGCACCACCCGGGAGTCGCCGGCGCGCGCCGCATCGCAGAGCAGGGGCCGCAGAACGGGCAGCAGGCGTGACGAGAAGTGCCGCGAGACTTCCTCGAAATGGCTCGCCTTGCGTTGCTCGTTCGCGCCGGCGATCCGCTCGGCGTTCAGCGCGATCGAAGGGATCGGCGGATCAAGCAGCAGTGCGGCGGCCATGGCCCCGCCCACGGTCCCGGACAGCGGCAGCAGCGAGCCGAGGTTGGGACCGTCGTTGATGCCCGAGACGACCAGATCAGGCCTGGACTCGGGCGATTGCAGCGCAGTGACGGCCAGCACGACGGCATTGGCCGGTGTGCCACCGTCAACGGCCGCTACCAGCGGCTCCCGGGACTCGATGCCGACCGGCAGACTCCGCCAGCTGAAGCTCAGGCTGCTTCCGCTGGCATTCTCCGCTGGCGCCACCAGGGCCACCCGGTGGCCCCGCTCCCGCAGCTCCCCGGCCACGGCGCGAATACCGGGTGCGTCATAGCCGTCGTCGCCGGTCACCAGTACCCGCAGCGGGCCCAGGTTGCAGATTCCGTCTTCGGCGGCCGCGGCGAACTGCGGAGCAACGAGTGCGGCAAGCGCCGCGCAGATGCGCAACGCCCGCCCGGGCGTCAGCGTCGGGCTGGTGCTCAGAGGTTCAACTCGGCCTGGAACACGATCACGGCTTCGCCGGAGATGCGCACGTTGGTGGCACGCTTGCCGGAGGCCGTAACCTCGACCTCGAGCTGGCCTGGCCGTCCGACGAAGCGTCCCTGGTGGCCGGTGAAACGTGCCTTGCCTTTCTCGACGGGCAGCAGGCCGTTGTTCAGCAGGTAAACACCCAGCATGCCGTGGGAGTTCCCGCTGACGGCATCCTCCGGCGTCCCGATCGCCGGGCAGAACATCCTTGCCTCGGTGGTGAGCGGGTCGCCCTCGGACGAGAGCGCAAAGACAAAAAAACCATCCGCGCCCACGTGCGTGGTGAGCTTGACGAGCTCGTCCATCTGCGGCTGCAGCGATTCGAGCATGGACGGTGAGCGCAGCCCGATCAGCAGCCGCGAGCTCGCCTTCGTCATGACCTGCATCGGGCAGCCCGGGTGCAGGCTGTCGGAACTGATGCCGAGCGCGTCGAGCACCGGTCCGCGCCGATCGTCGCCGACGATCGGTCCGAACGTGGCAGGGCTCTGGTTCATCGTGACCTTGAGTGCCGGCGCGCGGCCCTTCACCTCCACCTCGACGATGAACGAACCGGACTTCTGCCGCACCTTGCCGCGAGGCACGCCATCCGCGATGGCGCGCACGTAGTGCGCGGCCACGGTCGCGTGACCGACGAAAGCGACTTCGCGGCGTGGCGAGAAGAACCGCAGCTCGATGTCGTAGTCGGGTACGTCGGAGGCGACGACGAAGGCGACCTCGGCGCCGGAGAGCTCCCGGGCAATTCTCTTCATCTCCTCGTCGCTGAGCTGCTCGGCGTCGAGTACCACTACGGCGGGATTGCCCGCGAAGAGTTCGCGGGTGAAGGCATCAACTCTGAAAAGGCGGCACGTGCGCTTGCTCATCCAGCGGGTCCTGCTCCTATCCAATCACGCATTAGTCCCGAAGCCCGGCGCCTTCGTCAACTGCCGGGACTGCTCCGCGACGCCGCACAGGGCTATAATGGCTGCGACCTTGGGGTGGCCTGAATAGGCCTGAGATGGCGGTCGCGGCGGATGCCGCTCACCGGCGAACCCGTAGAACCTGATCCGGTTAGTACCGGCGTAGGGAGCAGGTAGCTTGAAGCAGACCACATTCCGATCCCCATCGCTCCGGCCGGCTGGCGCACCGTGCATAGACCTGCAGGCACCGCTTCTGAGCGGGGCCCTGCTGGCGCTGATGGCCAGCGCGACTCAGGCGAAGGCGCAGGACTCGGTCCCTGCCGAGCTCGAGGAGATCGTCGTCACCGCCTCGCTGCGCGAGGAGGGCCTGGCACAGCTCGCTGCAAGCGCCACGGTCCTCGACGCCTCGACGCTGGACGCGGCGGGATTGCAGCACTTTGCCGACGTGCTGGGGCTGGTGCCGAACCTGAACTGGGCGGGAGGCACGTCACGGCCGCGCTACTTCCAGCTGCGCGGCATCGGCGAGCTGGAGCAGTACCAGGGTGCGCCGAATCCATCGGTCGGCTTCCTGTTGGACGAGTACGACCTGAGTGGCGTCGGTATGCCCGCGACGCTGTTTGACGTGGAGCAGGTCGAAGTGCTTCGTGGTCCGCAGGGTACGCGCTACGGCGCGAACGCGCTGGCGGGACTGCTGAAGGTCCGTACCCGCGATCCCACATCAGAGCCGGACCTGATGATGGAGGCGGTCGCCGGGGACGACGGCGTGCTCGGCGCGGGCATCGCCGGCGGCGGTCCGCTGGGACGGGACGGCGAGTTCGCGGCCTGGCGCATGGCCGTCCACAAGTTCCAGCAGGATGGTTTCCGCCGCAACGTCTACCTGGGCCGCGAGGACACCAACGGACGCGACGAGCTCACGCTGCGTGGCAAGCTCAGCGTGGATCCGGACGAGGACTGGTCGCTCCAGCTCGGCGCGATGTACGTGGACCTCGACAACGGCTTCGACGCGTTCACTCCGGACAACTCGATGAGGACCCTGTCGGACCGTCCCGGTCGCGATGCGCAGCGCACCCGCGGTGCATCGCTGCGCATCGACGGCGATCTCGAGCTGGCGCAGCTGATGAGCGCCACGGCCTACGTCGATTCGGGCATCGTCTACAGCTTCGATGGCGACTGGGGCAATGATCCGTACTGGGGAGAATTTGCGCCGTACGACTACTTTTCCCGCTACGACCGCGACCGGACGACGCTGAGCCAGGACCTGCGGCTGCTGAGCCTCTCCACCGCGGAGCAGGACGGATTCGGCTGGGTGGCGGGTGCCTATGCGCTGCGCCTCGAGGAGCAGACGCTGCAGCGGGACGACTTTGCGGGCGAGCCGCTGCGGCCGCCGCTCACCAGCGACTACGTTGCCGACAACCTCGCGTTGTATGGCGAGCTCGAATGGCGTGCGGTCGGCGATTCGATCGCATCGCTCGGACTGCGCGTCGAGAATCACGGCGCGTCGTACCGGGACAGCGACGGCGCCGACTTCGACCCGGACGAGACGATGCTCGGCGGGCACTTCTCGCTGCGCGGCCAGTTCGCCGGGGGCTCGAGCTGGTATGCGGCCGCCAGTCGCGGATACAAGGCCGGCGGTTTCAACATCGGGGCGCTGGTGCCGGCGGAGCGCCGGCAATTCTCCCCGGAGTACCTCTGGAACCTCGAGGCCGGGACCCGGTACGCGGACTCCGCCGGGCGATTCGAGGCGGCGCTCAGCGTGTTCCACATGTGGCGCGAGGAGCAGCAGGTCTCCACGTCTTTCCAGGTGGACCCGGGCGATCCGCTGTCGTATGTCTTCTACACTGACAACGCGGCACGCGGGCGCAACTACGGCCTCGAGGCCGATGTGGCGTGGAGGGTCAGGCCCTCGCTGGTGCTGCGCGCGAGCCTCGGGCTGCTCGATACCGAGTTCCTCGATTATCGCTACGGGGAGCGGAATCTGGACGGGCGCGAGCAGGCCCACGCCCCGAGCTGGCAGTATTCGCTCTCCGGTGAATGGCTGAGCGACCAGGGCTGGATGCTGCGCGCCGACCTGGAGGGCAAGGACGCCTATTACTTCGACGCCAGTCACGACCAGCGGTCGCAGCCGTACACGCTGCTGCACCTGAAGGGCGGGTATGCGGGCGCGAACTGGTCGGCCTACCTGTGGGGTCGGAATGTCTTCGACGAGGACTACGCGGTACGCGGGTTCTATTTCGGCCTCGAGCCGCCGGATTTCGCGGACACGCTGTATGTCCAGCGCGGCGACCCGAGGCAGTTCGGCCTGACCGTCGAATGGCGGCTTTGAACGAGAGGAGCATCACAGTGACGCGCATCGCCGTGGATATCAGCCTGTACCCGCTGGACGCGAGCTACGTCCCGCCGATCAAGGAATTCATCCAGCGACTGAATCGCCACGACGGACTGCACGTCGTGACCAACGCGTTCAGCACACAGGTGGCCGGCGAGCATGACCGGGTCTTCGAGGTGCTCGCGCAGGAAACCCGGCAGAGCTTCGCGCGCGGCGGACGCGCCGTGTTCGTGATGAAGGTGCTGGGCGGGGAGCCTGCAAGCGACGAGGACGCATTCGGCGACTGAAGATGCTGGATCAGTTCTTCGGGATGGGGCTGGCCGAGTGGCTTGCCGTGCTGCTGGCGCTCGCCTACCTGCTGCTCGCAATCCGGCAGAACCCGTGGTGCTGGGCCTGCGCGGCGGCGAGCGCGCTGATCTACCTGGTGGTCTTCGCCCGCGCGGGGCTGCAGATGCAGTCCGCGTTGCAGCTGTTCTTCATCGCGATGGCTGCTTACGGCTGGTACGCATGGCGCGGTGGCGACCGCGCCGTGACGCGCCGCCCGGTGAGCCGCTGGCCGGCGTCCCGGCACCTCGCTGCCATCGCGCTCGTGCTCGCCGCGTCGCTTGCGAACGGATACCTGATCGGCCAGGGCCGCGAATTCCTGCCCTACGTGGATGCCTTCATCGCCTGGGCCAGCGTGCTCACGACCTGGATGGTCGCGCACAAGCTGATCGAGAACTGGCTCTACTGGATCGTGATCGACCTGGTCGCAGCCGCGCTGTACCTGTCGCTGGGCCTGTATCCGACCGCGATGCTGTTCGTGCTCTATGCGGCGATCGCAGTTCGAGGCTACAAGGCCTGGAAACAGAGCATGGTTTCGGACACCGGCAACGGGGCGCGCATGCATGCCTGACGCAACGCATCACCGAGGGTCCGCAGAGTTCGAGTCGCATGTCCGGCAACTGCTCGCAGCCGACGAAGCCACGCGCGCGCTCGCCGGCGGGAATTTCCGTCCGCTGCACGGGGGGCAAAGCAACCACGCCTGGCGGGTGGAATTGCGCGACCGCGCCTGGTCGGTGCGCCTCAACGCCGCCGACGCTGCGCGCCTCGGCGTCGATCGCCGGAGTGAATGCCGGCTGCTCGGGATCGCCGCCTCGGCGGGTCTTGCGCCCCCGGTGCTGCGCTGTGATCCGGATGCCGGGTTGCTGGTATGCGGGTTCCTCGAGGGACGCAGCTGGACGCGGGAGGACCTCGGCCAGCCGGAGAACCTCGAGCGGCTCGGCCGGCTGCTGCGGCGCCTGCACCAGCTGCCGGCGAGCGAGGAGATCCGCGGCGTTTCGTTCGCGCAGCAGGCACGCAGGCTCGAGTCCGAGGTGCCCGCGGGACGGCTTTCGGCCGCACTGGGCGCGCGCGCCAGCGAGGTTTTCCGGCGACTGGCGGTCCGCCGGGCCGAACGCCTCTGCCACAACGACCTGCATCACTTGAACGTCATCGATCACGACGGGCGGCTGTGGCTGGTGGACTGGGAGTACGGCGGACGGGGCGATCCTCTCTTCGACCTCGCGTCCTGCCTCTGTCACCATCCGGAACCGCGGGCGGCGCTTGCCGGACTCCTGTCGGGCTACGGTGAGCCGCTGCCCGGCAGCGCGTCCGAGCTCGAGGACGCCTGCTGGGCCTTCGACTACGTTCGCCTGCTCTGGTACCTGGCCCAGGAAACCCCTGGGGCGGAAATATCCGCGGACTTCCGGGTGATTGCGGGACAAATTGAACGCAGCCTCGAACATCGGGCGGCGTGGGCGTGATGCGCGGCGCGCGCTGCGCTGCAATAATGTTTCTCTTTTGTTCCGTTTCGGGAGGCGCGAGGCCGGCATGGCGAAAATGGTCGTGACTGATCAGCAGGGAGCTGTCCACGAGATCGAGGGGCAGGTCGGCCTCAAGCTGATGGAGACGCTGCGCGAGCACGATTTCGGCGTGACCGCCATCTGCGGGGGGCTCTGCTCCTGCGCCACCTGCCACGTGCTGGTGGACCCGGCCTGGGCGGACCGGTTGCCGGAGACGCAGTCTGATGAGCGGGAACTGCTGGTCGAGCTGCAGAGTTACGATCCCGACCGCTCGCGTCTCAGCTGCCAGGTCGAGTTCACCGAGCAGATGGACGGCATCGTTCTGACCGTGGCGCCGGAGGAATGAACGCCCGGCGCTGGTGTGGGGAGTGCTGAGTGGACAGCAAGACCGTACTGCTCGAGGTCGACGCGAACGTCGCGACGATCACGCTGAACCGGCCCGAGGCTTCGAACTCGCTCGACATGGCGTTGGGGCGGGAGCTGCTGGCGGCCGCGCTCCGCTGCGAGTCGGACCCGCAGGTCCGCGCCGTGGTCCTGACCGGTGCGGGCCGGCACTTCTGCTTCGGCGGCGACCTGCGCGGCATGCTCGAGGCGGGCGAGGGTTCCCCGGCCTACCTGAACGAGCTGACGACTCACATCCATGCCGCGCTGAGCTGCTTTACCCGGATGCATGCCCCGGTGATCGCGGCGGTGAACGGCACGGCGGCCGGCGGAGGAGTCGGCCTGCTGTGTGCAACCGACCTCGCCATTGCAGGGCGGAGCAGCCGGTTCACGCTCGCGTACACGGGTGTCGCGCTCGCCCCCGACTGCAGCACGTCGTTCCTGCTGCCGCGGATCATCGGGCGTCGACGGGCGCTGGAACTCTTCCTGACCAACCGAGTGCTTTCGGCCGAGGAGGCGCTGGCCTGGGGCCTCGTCAACGAGCTCGTGGCCGATGACGAGGTCCTCGCCAAGGCCCGGGAACTGGCCGGGCGACTGGCCCAGGGCCCGACGGGCGCCTTCGGCGCGGTGAAACGACTGATGGACGCCTCGGAGCCGGGCCTCGAGTCGCAGATGGCGCTCGAGGGCAGGGCGATTGCCCGGCAGTCGGCGAGCGCGGAGGGCCGGGAAGGCGTCGGCGCGTTCCTGGAAAAGCGCAAGCCACGGTACTGCTGAGCCGGGCGGGTTCGCTGGGGTAGCATTGCATTGCAGCAAGACCTGAATGGGGAAGCTAAATGACCGACGCATACATACTCGATGCCGTGCGTACGCCGCGAGGTCGCGGCCGCAAGGATGGCTCGCTGCACACGATCACGCCGGTGCAGCTGGCGGCGCAGACGCTGGCCGCACTGCGCGACCGTAACGAACTCGATACCTCCCGGGTGGAGGACGTCGTGCTCGGCTGCGTGACTCCGATCGGCGAGCAGGGCGCGAACATCGCCAGGGTGGCTGCACTGGTGGCCGGATACGACGAAAGCGTCCCCGGCAAGCAGTTGAACCGTTTCTGCTCCTCGGGGCTCGAGGCAGTGAATTCGGCGGCTGCCCACGTGATGTGCGGCCAGTCCGACCTTTTGGTCGCCGGCGGTGTCGAGTGCATGTCACGGGTCCCGATGGGCTCGGACGGGGGTGCGTGGGCAATCGACCCGCAGGTGGCCTGGCACCAGTACTTCGTGCCGCAGGGCATCAGCGCGGACCTGATCGCGACGCTGGAGGGCTTCACGCGCGAGGACGTCGATGCGTTCGCGGTCGAGAGCCAGCGACGCGCGGCCGCAGCGCAGCAGGGCGGTCACTTCGACCGGTCGCTGGTGCCGGTCAAGGACGTGATCGGGCAGGTCGTGCTTGCGAAGGACGAGTACCTGCGACCCGGCACGACGATGGAGGATCTCGCCAAGCTCAAGCCGGCCTTCGTGCAGCCCGGCGAGGAGGCTGGCTTCGACGCCGTCGCGATCCAGCGCTACCCGCAGGTGGAGGCCATCAACCACGTGCACACGGCCGGGAACTCGAGCGGCATCGTCGACGGTGCCGCTGCAGTGCTGGTCGGAAACAAGAAGATCGCGCGCAAGCTGGGCGTCCGGCCGCGTGCTCGCATTCGCGGCTTCGCCTCGGTCGGCAGCGAGCCGACGATCATGCTCACGGGCCCGGCTGGCGCGAGCCGCAAGGCGCTCAAGAAGGCCCGGATGGCTGCCTCGGACATCGATCTGTGGGAGATCAACGAGGCGTTCGCCTCGGTGGCGCTGCGCTTCATGCGGGACATGAGCCTGACGCCGGACAAGGTCAACGTGAACGGCGGCGCGATCGCACTGGGTCATCCGCTCGGCGCCACCGGTGCCGTGATCCTCGGTATGGCGCTCGATGAACTCGAGCGACGCGAACTCAGTACGGCGCTCGTGACGCTCTGCATCGGCGCGGGCATGGGCACCGCGACCATCATCGAACGCGTCTGACCGGACGCCCGCAAGACTTACGGGATCGATCTCATGACACAGAACATCCGTTACTCCGTGGATGGCGACGGCATCGCGCTGCTGTTGATAGACGTCGCCGACCGGCCGATGAACGTGCTGACGCCGGGATTTCAGAAGGACCTCGAGGAATGTATCGGCCGGATCGCGACCGACGGTGCCGTGCGCGGCGCAGTGATCGGTTCCGCGAAGTCGAGCTTCATGGCTGGCGCGGACATCAAGGACATGGTCGGGGCCCATGACCGTGGCGTGACGCCCGCCGAGGCTGCCCGGTTCAGCCAGGGTCTTTCGCGCCTGCTTCGCCGGCTCGAGACCTGCGGCAAGCCGGTAGCTGCCGCGATCAACGGCGTCGCGCTCGGAGGTGGACTCGAGGTTGCGCTCGCCTGCCACTACCGCGTGATGGAGGATGGTCCCAAGGCGGCCGTCGGCCTGCCGGAAGTCACGATCGGGCTGCTGCCGGGCGCAGGCGGAACGCAGCGGCTGCCGCGAATGATCGGCGTGACCGAAGCGCTCAAGCTGATCACCGAGGGACGGCAGGTGCGGGCGGCGGATGCGCTCAAGAAGGGGATCGTCAACGAGCTCGCGCCGGCGACCGAGATCGTCGAGCGCGCGCGACGCTGGATACTCGACGGCGGCGAGGGAGTGCAGCCCTGGGACAAGAAGGGTTTCCGGGTCCCGGGGGGCGCCGGGATGACCTCGCCGGCGGTGGCCCAGACCTTCATGGTCGGCACGGCACTGACGGCGCGGACCACGCAGCGCAATTACCCCGCGCCGCTCGCAATCCTCTCGGCCGTGTACGAGGGCACGCAGCTGCCCATCGACGCCGGCCTCGAGATCGAATCGAAGTACTTCGGCCAGCTGCTCGCGGGGCCGGTCGCCCGCAACCTGATGCGCACGATGTTCGTCAACAAGGGACTCGCCGACAAGTTGGCCCGCCGCCCGCAGGGCCCCGCGAAGACACAGGTGAAGAAGCTCGGCGTGCTCGGGGCCGGGATGATGGGTGCCGGCGTGACCTATGTCTCGGCACTGGCCGGGATCGAGGTCGTGCTGCTCGACACCACGCTCGAGCTCGCCGAGAAGGGCAAGGCCTACGCACAGCAGCTGCTCGCGAAGCAGGTCGAGCGCGGCCGGCGCAAGCCCGAGGACGTGGCCGCGATCCTCGATCGCATCAGGACCACGACGATGTACGAGGACCTCGCAGGCTGCGAGCTCGTGATCGAGGCGGTGTTCGAGAACCGCGAGCTGAAGGCCGAGGTGACGCGCAAGGCGGAGGCGGTCATCGCCTCGGACGCCGTGTTCGCGAGTAACACCTCCACGTTGCCGATCACGGGCCTCGCGCAGGCCTCGAAGCGGCCCGCGCAGTTCATCGGCATTCATTTCTTCTCGCCGGTGGACAAGATGCCGCTGGTGGAAGTCATCCTCGGCAAGAAAACCGCCGACGCGACGCTGGCCCGTGCGCTCGACTACGTCGGACAGCTCCGCAAGACGCCAATCGTGGTCAACGACAGCCGCGGTTTCTACACGAGCCGCTGCTTCGGGACGTTCTGCTACGAGGGCATGACCATGCTCCGCGAGGGCATCAGCCCGGCGCTGATCGAGAATGCCGCGAAGCTGGCAGGAATGCCGGTCGGCCCGCTCGCGGTCAGCGACGAAGTGACGATCGACCTGCAGTGGAAGGTCCTCAAGCAGACCGAGAAAGACCTCGGCCGCCGCTTCAAGGAGCCGCCTGCGTATGCGGTGATCCAGAAGTTCGTCGAGGAACTCAAGCGGCCGGGCCGGCGGTTCGGCGCGGGCTTCTACGATTACCCGCAGCAAGGCAGGAAGCACCTGTGGCCGGGCCTGCGCGAGGTGTACCCGCAGCTGCCCGAGCAGCCGCCGGTCGAGGAAGTGATGAAACGCCTGCTGCACATCCAGGCGCTCGAGACCACGCGCTGCATGGAGGAGGGGGTGGTCACGACGGCCGCCGAGGCCGACCTCGGCTCGATCCTGGGCTGGGGTTTCCCGGCCTGGACGGGCGGGACGCTCTCATACATCGACACGGTCGGGATCGCGAGATTCGTCGCGGAGTGCGAGCAGCTGGCGAAGCGTTACGGCAAGCGCTTCAAGCCCTCGCGCTGGCTGAAGGACCGCGCGGCGCGGGGCGAGGCGTTTCAGGCGGACGGCGGCAAGCCGCAGGCGGCGTGATGCGCCGCAGTTCCTGATGCCGATCCCGCCGAGCCTCGCGGAACGCCTGACGCTGCCGCTGATCGGCGCGCCGATGTTCATTGCCTCGACGCCGGAACTCGTCGTGGAGCAATGCAAGGCGGGGATCATCGGCGCGTTCCCGGCACTGAACGCCCGGCCGGCGTCGATGCTCGAGGAGTGGCTGCTGCGGATTCGCGGCGAACTCGACGAGTACTCGAGGGCGAACCCCGCCGCGAAGGTGGCGCCTTTCGCCGTCAACCAGATCGCGCACGCGAGCAACGATCGCCTGGTGCACGACGTGGAGGTCTGCGTGCGGCACGAGGTGCCGCTGATCATCACGAGCCTGCGACCGCCGCGGGAGATCGTCGAGGCCGTGCATTCCTATGGCGGGCTGCTGTTCCACGACGTGATCAGCCTGCGCCACGCCCGCAAGGCGGCGGAGCAGGGCGTGGACGGCATCATCGCGGTGTGTGCGGGCGCCGGCGGACACGCGGGCGGAGCGAGCCCGTTCGCGCTGCTGCGCGAGATCCGCAGCTTCTTCGACGGCACGATCATCCTCTCCGGGGCCATGACCAGCGGCGCGGACGTATTCGCGGCGCTGGCGCTCGGTGCCGACATGGCCTACATCGGCACGCGCTTTCTTGCGACGACCGAGGCGAACGTGCCGCCGCAGTACAAGCAGATGATCGTCGATTCGTCCTCCGACGAAGTCGTCTACACGTCGCTGTTCACCGGCGTAAAGGGCAACTACCTCAAGCGCAGCGTCGCGGCCGCCGGGCTCGACCCGGACAACCTTCCCGAGGCCGACAAGTCCGCGATGGACTTCGGCTCAGGCGGCAACATGGGGAAGAAAGCCTGGCGCGACATCTGGAGCGCAGGGCAGGGCGTGGGGAACATCCACGAGACCCTTCCGACGCGCGAGCTGGTCGCACGGATGCGCGAGGAATTCGACGCGGCGCGCAACCGGCTCTGCGCTTCGAGCTGACCAGCGCGCGGCCAGGTGCTGCCGGCAGTCGCTCTGCCTGAATTCGAAACGAGGAGACCGCGATGCCTGACATGTTCGACCTTTCCGGCCGCGTGGCCCTGGTGACCGGCGCGAGCCGCGGCATCGGCGAGGCCATCGCCCGGGAATACGCGGCGCGGGGCGCACGCGTCGTCGTATCGAGCCGCAAGCAGGAGGCTTGTGATCAGGTCGCCGCTGCCATCACCGGGTCGGGCGGCGAAGCCGTCGCGATGGCCTGCCACATCGGCGAGCTCGAGGCGATCGAGCAGCTCGTCGGCCAGGTGCAGGAACGCTTCGGCCGGCTCGACGTACTGGTCAACAACGCGGCGACCAACCCGTACTACGGGCACATCCTCGACACCGACCTCGCTGCCTTCCAGAAGACGGTTGACGTCAATATCCGCGGCTACTTCTTCACTTCGGTGCTCGGCGCCCGCCTGATGCGCTCCGGGGGTGGCGGGTCGATCATCAACATCGCCTCGGTCAACGCGGTACGGCCCGGCCCGCTGCAAGGCATCTACTCGATCACGAAGGGCGCCGTCCTGAACATGACCCGGGCCTTCGCACGCGAGTGCGGGCCTGAAGGCATCCGCTGCAACGCGATCCTGCCGGGCCTGATCCGCACCAGGTTCGCCGGCGCGCTGCTGAAGGACGAGCAGCAGCTGGCCCATTACGTGGGCCAGAACCCGCTGCGCCGGGTGGGCGAACCTGAGGATCTCGCCGGCGCGGCCGTGTTCCTCGCCTCGGACGCGTCCTCTTACGTCACCGGCGAGCTGCTGGTCGTCGACGGCGGATTCCTGGTCTGAGCGCTACTTCTTCTTCCGGGCCGGCGTCTTCTTCCCGGGCGCCGTCTTCTTGCGGGCCTCGGCCTGCCTCGCCACGGCGTCCGCGCGGGCCTTGATGGCCACGGGGTCGCCCAGGTAGCGGCTGGAACGGGGCTTCAGGCGCGCGTCGAGCTCGTAGAGCAGCGGCACGCCGGTCGGTATGTTCAGCTCGACGATGGCTTCGTCGCTCAACCTGTCCAGCATCTTGACCAGTGCCCGCAGGCTGTTGCCGTGCGCTGCGACCAGCACGTTGCGGCCGGCCAGCAGCTCCGGCGCGATCCGCGCCTCCCAGTAGGGCAGCACGCGCGCGAGCGTGTCCTTCAGCGACTCCGCGGACGGCAGGTCGGTCGGCGGGACGCCGGCATAGCGACGGTCGTAGCGAGGATGGCTGCGGTCCTTCAGCTTCAGTGGCGGCGGCGGGATGTCGTAGCTGCGCCGCCAGATCTTCACCTGCTCCGCGCCGTGCTTCTCGACCGTCTGCGCCTTGTCCAGGCCCTGCAGCGCACCGTAGTGCCGCTCGTTCAGGCGCCAGCTGCGTTCGACCGGGAGCCACATCGTGTCCATCTCGTCGAGCACGATCCACAAGGTGCGGATCGCGCGCTTGAGGACCGAGGTGAACGCGACGTCGAAGCGCAGGCCCTCGGCCTTCAGGAGCTGACCCGCCTCGCGGGCCTCGACGAGACCGAGCTCGGACAGGTCGACGTCTATCCAGCCGGTGAACAGGTTCTCGAGGTTCCAGGTGCTCTGGCCGTGGCGCAGTAGCAGCAGCTTGCCGGTGCTCATGGTATTGCGTGCTTTGCCGTGATTGACGCGGCTATTTATAGCAACCGGCCGGCACCGTCGCCAGACGGGAATCTCCTGACGGGGCTATCGTTCAATGCGAGCTGATTCCGCGCTCGCAGCGGATGCGGCCGGTGCGCACGGTCTGCTGCCAGCGGCGGTGGTTGGACCCGGCCAGCGACCTCGATGCGGGCGGATGCTCGAGGTGGCAGGCGATCGCTGCGAAGAGCAGCGTCTGTCGCAGCACGCCGGCGTTCTCGAGTCGGGCGCAGAGTTCCTTGTCCTCGGAGCCCCAGCCGACCATCGCCTCGTCGAAGCCGTTGACCCGCAGCAGGTCCTCGCGCCAGAAGCCCTGGTTGCACGACTTCACGGACACCAGCCAGTTGCCGAGGCGACGTGAGCTGCGGGCGAGCCGCGGCGAGCGCAGCATGTAGCCACGGCGTCGCAGGCCGAGGCCGGGTGCGAACCAGGCGGGAAAAGGCGCAGCGGCCTGCTCGAGCTGCCGGCTCGCGTGCTGATCGAGCTGGACCCGCACGCCCTGGCTGTATCGGCCCGGCCTCGCGGCGACGAGGTGGTCCGCGATGAACTCCGGGTGCATCACCATGTCGCCGTCGAGCAGCACTACATACTCGCAGTCCGCCCTGCAGATGGCCTCGTTGCGAATCCGGCCGGCGCGGAATCCCTCGTGCGGCTGCCAGAGGTGGCGCACGGGACGTGCCACCGTCGCCGCAAACCGCTGCACCAGTTCGGCCGTCCCGGGGCCCGAGCCGTCGTCGGCGATCAACACCTCATCGGGCCAGCGCGTCTGCGTCGCGAGACTCTCGAGCACACGGGCCAGGGCCTGCGGCCGCTCGTAGGTCGTCACGACTAGGCTGCAGCGCATCAGGGCTCGGTCAGCGCGAGCCTCCGCACCGTCTGCAGCGCGACCGAGAGCGAGGCGAAGTCCGCGTCGGTGGGCTGACTGCGGATGTCGTTCACGACGCTCTGGGCGTGGGTGGCCTCGGCCGAGTGTCGTTCCTGCCAGCGCTTCACCGCCCGGTCCGGGTCCCGCTCCCTGGTTTCCTCCAGGATGCGCTGGGCGAGGCGACGGTGCGTCTCGGACAGCGCCTCGCGCAGGCTGCCGCGCGCCACCGCCTGCCAGTGCCCGGTGATCTCCAGTGCCTCGACGTGCTGGCGCAGCCAGTCGAGCCCGAAGGCCTCGCCGACGGCGAAGTAGGCCTGCGCCGCGACGGGCACCGCGAGCCTGCGTGCCTGGGCGAGCTCGACGATGTCCGGCCCGCTCTGCAACGCAGCACTCGCGGCCACGCGTCGGGCCAGCGCACCGGCGATGCCCGATTGCTCGAGTTCGCGAGCGCGGGAATCGAAGGCCTCGCGCTCGATGCCGGTGAGCCAGTCGCCAGCCGAGGCGGTGAGCTCACGGATTCCGGGACGGAATCGCCCGACCTGCCGCTCGATGCCGAGCTCGTTGCGGTGCCGCTCGATGAGCCAGTAGGAGACCTGCCTCAGCAGCGTCACGGTGTCCTGGATCATCGAGTACTGCACGGCGGCGGGGGTGCGGTTGTCCAGCGCTTCGATCGCGGCCCAGATCTCGCGCACCTCGAAGACTTCGCGGGCGATCGTGTAGGCGCGCGCAACGGTCGCCGCGTCGGCGCCGGTGTCCTGCTGCGTCCTGGCGACGAAGGTCGGGCCCATCCGGTTGACGATGCTGTTGGTCGTCGCGGTCGCGATGATCTCGCGCTTCAGGCGGTGCTCGCCCAGCAGCTCGCCGTAGCGGCGCGTGAGGCGGTCGGGGAAGTAGCGATCCAGCTCCTGCCCGAGGTAGGGATCCTCGGGCACGTCCGACTGGATCAGCTGGGCGTTGAGCGCGATCTTCGAGTAGCTGAGCAGCATGCAGAGCTCCGGCCGGGTCAGGCCCTGGCCAGCCCGCTGCCGCTCCTCGAGGTCCTCGGCGTTCGGCAGGTACTCGAGGCTGCGGTCCAGAGTGCCGGCGATCTCGAGCTGCCGGATGAAGTGCGCGTGTTCGCCCAGCCGGGTCGCCGACGTGGCCTCGAGCAGACTGATCGCCTGGCTCTGCAGGTAGTTGTCCCGCAGCACCAGCGCAGCGACTTCGTCGGTCATCTCTGCCAGCAGGCGGTTGCGGGCGCCGCCGGCGAGCCGTTTGCGGCGCTGCGCGACGGCCAGCAGGATCTTGATGTTGACCTCGTGGTCGGAGCAGTCCACTCCGCCGGAATTGTCGACGAAGTCCGTGTTCATTCGGCCGCCGCGCAGCGCGAATTCGATCCGCCCGAGCTGCGAGATGCCGAGGTTGCCGCCCTCGCCGACGACCTTGCAGCGCAGTTCCCGGGCGTCGATCCGGACCGGATCGTTGCTGCGGTCGCCGACTTCGGCGTTCGCCTCCCAGGAAGCCTTGACGTAGGTGCCGATGCCGCCGTTCCAGAGCAGGTCCACCGGCAGCCGGAGGATCGCCCGGATGACCTCGTTCGGCGTCGCCTTCGCGGATTCGAGGCCCAGCAGGGCCCTCGCCTGGGCATTCAGCGTGAGTTCCTTCGCGGAGCGCGGCAGGATCATCCCGCCCCTGGACAGAGCCCTGCGGTCGTAGTCTTCCCAGCTCGAGCGGGGCAACTCGAAGAGTCTCTGCCGCTCCCGGAAGCTGCGCGCCGCATCGGGCTGCGGATCGAGGAAGATGTGCTGGTGGTTGAACGCGGCGACCAGCCGGATGTGCGGCGAGAGCAGCATCCCGTTGCCGAACACGTCACCACTCATGTCGCCGATGCCGGCGACGCTGAAGTCCTCGGACTGTGTGTCGAGCCCGAACTCGCGGAAGTGCCGCTTGACGCACTCCCAGGCGCCGCGCGCGGTGATGCCCATCTTCTTGTGGTCGTAGCCGGCCGAGCCGCCCGAGGCGAAGGCGTCCGCAAGCCAGAAGTCGTACTCGGCGGCCAGCTCATTCGCCGTGTCCGAGAAGGTGGCCGTGCCCTTGTCCGCCGCGACGACGAGATAGGGATCGTCCTCGTCGTAGCGGACGACCTGCTGTGGCGGCACGACAGCGTCGCCCACGACGTTGTCGGTCAGATCGAGCAGCGCGCGGATGAAGGTCTTGTAGCACTCGACGCCCTCGCGCTGGACCTCCTCGCGGCTGCCGCCGACCGGCAGCTGCTTGGGCACGAAGCCGCCCTTGGCGCCCACCGGGACGATCAGCGTGTTCTTCACGTTCTGCGCCTTCATCAGGCCCAGGATCTCGGTGCGGAAGTCCTCGCGCCGGTCCGACCAGCGCAGGCCGCCGCGGGCGACCTTGCCCATGCGCAGGTGCACGCCCTCGACGCGCGGCGAGTACACCCAGATCTCGAACACCGGCCGGGGCTTGGGCAGGTCCGGGATCCTGCGTGGCTCGAGCTTCATCGACAGGTAGGGCTTCGGCTGACCGGCATCGTCCCGCTGGTAGTGGTTGGTACGCAGCGTCGCGCGTATCACGCTGCGGAAGGCACGCAGGATCCGGTCGTCATCGGGGCTGGTGACACTCTGCAGCGACTCGTCGATCGCGGCGAGGATCTTCTTCAGGCTGGCCTTGCGGCGCGACGCCTTTAGCGCGGGATCGAACCGGGCTTCGAACAGCTGCGAAAGCCATCCCGCGATCGCTGCGTGGCGCGCGATGACTGTTTCCATGTAGCGCTGGCTGAAGGGCAGGCCGGTCTGCAGCAGGTACCTGCAGACGGCCCGCAGCACCAGCACCTGCCGCCAGTCGAGATCGGCGGTCAGCACCAGCCTGTTGAAGCCGTCGCTTTCCGCGGCCCCGTTCCAGACGGCGAAGAACGCCGCCTCGAAGCGCGCGGAGAGATGCTCCGTGTCGAGCTCGATCTGTAACTCGTGCACGACCTCGAGGTCCTGGATCCAGGTCTCGGCCTCGCCGTCCAGATTGATGCGATAAGGCCGCTCGTTGAGGACTCGCAGCCCGAAGTTCTCGAGTCTCGGCAGGATGTCGGACATCGCGACCGGATCGCCGCGGCGGTAAAGCCGCAAGTGCGCCGTTCTCTCCCCGGGGTCGCCGGGACGAAGCTCGATCCCGAGCGCCGGCGCATCCTCCGGCAGCGCGATCAGCTCGAGGATGTCGGTGATCGAGTCCTTTGCGCTGACGTATTCCTGGTACGCCACCGGAAAGGCGCTGCCGAAACGCCGCGTCAGCGTGGCGGCCTGGTCCTCGGGCAGCCGTTGATCGAGCTCCTCGCGCAGCGAATCCTCCCAGGTGCGCAGTGCCTCGGTGACCCGCTGCTCGATCTGGTCCACGTTGGCGCTGACCGGCCGGTCCGGGTCGGTGCGTACCAGGATCTGCAGTCGGGCCAGGGTGGACTCGGAGATCTGCACCTGCGACTCGAGCGCGGTCCCCGCCAGTGCCTCGAGCAGGATCTGCTCGATCCGCTCGCGCGCCTGGGTGTTGTAGCGGTCCCTCGGGACGAACACCAGGCAGCTGTAGAAGCGGCCATAGGGATCGCGCCGCGGGAAGAGCCTGACGCGCCGGCGCTCGTAGAGGTTGACGATGCCGCGCGTGGTGCGCACCAGCTCGGCGACGCTGGCCTGGAACAGCTCGTCCCTGGGGTAGGTCTCGAGCGCGTGCACCAGCGCCTTGCCGTCATGGCTCACCGGCGAAACGCCGAAATGCTCGAAGACCTTCTGTACCTTGCGGCGCAGCAGCGGGATCTCCCGCGGGCTCGTGCTGTAGGTGGTCGAGGTGAACAGGCCGATGAAGCGGCGCTCGCCGATCACGCGACCGCTCTCATCGAAGGTCTTCACGCCGACGTAATCGAGGTAAGTGGCGCGGTGCACGGTGGAGATCGAGTTCGCCTTCGTGACGACCACGGCGACGGCCTCGCGCGCCTTGCGACGGACTTCGTCCGAGAGCACGGTCGCGGTGGCCCGGGGACGGCCCGCGCCGGTGCGCAGCAGGCCCAGGCCGCTGCGGGCCACCGGGACCACGCGGTCCCGCCGCGAGCCACGCTCGAGCCGGTATTCGCGATAGCCGAGGAAGGTGAAATGGTCGTTGGCAAGCCACTCGAGGAAGGCGCTCGCCTCGGCGGACTCGGCGCGCGGCACGCCCGGCACGCCCCCGAGCAGGTCGCGCGCGACGTCCAGTGCGCGCGTGCGCATCGCAGGCCAGTCCTCGACCGACAGGCGCACGTCGTCGAGCACCCGCAGGATCTTGCCGCGAATCTCCTCGAGCTTGCCGGCATCGACGGTGCGCCGTACCTGGATCTGCTGCCAGGATTCGAGTCCCGGCCCGGACGCGCCACGATTCGAGATGCGCGTGATTCGCCCGCGCCCGTCCCGCGCGACGCGCAGCACGGGGTGCACCATCATCTGTACCGGCAAGCCGCACTGGTTGAGCACGATCGCCATCGAGTCGACCAGGAAGGGCATGTCGTCGGTGACGACCTCCACGACCGTGTGCGGTGAGTGCCAGCCGTCGGACTCGAGCGTGGGATTGAATACCCTCACCAGCGGCGTTCCCGCCTTGCGCCGGCCGCCGAAGCGCAGGTGTGCAGCGGCGGCGGCGGCCAGCGAGCCCGGATCAGACTCGCGCAGGTCATCCTCGTCCACGCCGTGGTAGTACTCCCGGACGAAGCCGGTCAGCGGGACGACGGGCCGTGGGCCCGGAAGCTTGCGTGCGGCCGCGGCGATGGCATCGAGGAGGTGCTGGCGGGCAGCCGGAATCGTTCCGGTCATGGCGTCTTTCCCTGTGGGCTGGAGTTCGGGCCTGTGTCGATCGTCGATTATAGGGAGCGTTTCGGCGGCGCGCGCCGCGGCCGACTGCTGCCGGGGTTCTTCCTGAGCGTACGGGCGCGCAAGGTCAGCTTGTGCAGTGCAAGATCCAGTGCGTGGCGTTCCTCCGCGCTCATGCCTTCGAGCAGCTCCTGCTCGTAGCCGAGCGCGAGCGGCGCGACCGCCCGATAGACCGCGACACCGCGTCGCGACAGCCGGAGCACCGAGCGCCGGCGATCGTTCTTCGAGACGTCGCGGCGGATCCTGTCGCTGGCGAGCAGGCGCCTGACCGCGCGGCTTACCGCCACGGCGTCCATCGAGGTCAGTTCAGCGACGTCCCGGGCGGAGAGGCCGGCGTGGCGAGCGAGCACCGCGATGACCCGCCACTCGGGAACGCTCAGGTCGAAGCGGAGCTGATAGGCGCTGGCGATCGCGGCGCTGACCTCGTTGCTCAATACCGAGAGCCGGTAGGGCAGGAACCGCTCGAGGTCGATCTGGCTGCGACTGGTCGGCATGAGGTCCTGAGGCGTGGACAGGTCCGGTAATGCTTGCAAGTGTAACGATCGGCCCCGCTCCGGCGCCAGCGCCTCAGGGCCGATGGGCCCGCGCCAGGTAGTCGTGGCTCTGCATCTCCTTGATGCGGCTCAGCGTGCGGGCGAACTCGAAGCCCAGCCGCTCGCCGCCGTAGAGTTGCTCCACCGGCGCCGCGGCGGACAGCACGAGCTTGACGTTGCGGTCGTAGAATTCGTCGACCAGCGCGATGAAGCGCCGCGCCTGGTTGTCGAGAGTCGCGTCGAAGCGCGGCACTCCGGAGACGAAGACCGCGTGGAAATCGCGTGCGATCTCGACGTAGTCGGCCTGGCTGCGTGGACCGTCGCAGATCGCGGCGAAGTCGAACCACACGACGTCGGCCGTGCGCCGCCGCACCGCAATCGCGCGGCCCTCGACCTCCAGCTCCCCGCCGTCCCTGCCTGCGTCGCCGGCTATCGCCTCGAAGCGGCGCTGCATCTCGAGCTGCACGTCCGGTCCGTCCGGCGTCAGGTAGAGCGGCGCCTGCTCCAGTTCACGCAGCCGGTAGTCGATGCCACCGTCCACGGACAGCACTTCGCAGTGGCGCTCGAGCAGTTCGATGGCGGGCAGGAAGCGCGTCCGCTGCAGGCCGTCCCGGTAGAGCTCCGACGGCGGCAGGTTCGAAGTGAACACCAGCGTCGCGCCGTTCTCGAGCAGACCCTCGAACAGGCCGCCGAGGATCATCGCGTCGGCGATGTCGCTGACGAACAGCTCGTCCAGGCACAGCAGCCTCGACTCCCCGGACATCTCACGCGCCAGGTGCGCCAGGGGATTCTCGACATCGCGCAGGCCGCGCAGGCGCGCGTGCACGTCCTTCATGAAGCGGTGGAAGTGCTCGCGGCGGGCGGGCACCGGCGCGCTGGCGTGGAACAGGTCCATCAGGAAAGTCTTGCCGCGACCGACGCCGCCCCAGAGGTACAGGCCCCGCACCAGCTCGGGACTGCCGCCCGAGGTAAGCCGCCGCAACCGTCCGATCAAGCCTCGCTCTGCCGCAAGGGAGCGCAGCAGCCGGTGGCGAAGATCCTCCAGCCGTTCAATGGCGCGCTGCTGTGCCGGATCGGGACGGTAACCGTGCCGCTCGAGCGACTCCCGGTATGCACGGTGCAGCGGCGCCTCGACGGTTGCTGGCACGGGCGCGATTCAGACTGCGAGTTCGGGACGGTTGCGGAAGTGCTCCAGCGCCTGCGGGTTCGCAAGCGCCTCGGTATTCTTGACCGTGCGTCCGTGGATCACGTCGCGTATCGCGAGCTCGACGATCTTGCCGCTGATCGTCCGCGGGATGTCCTGCACCTGCACGATCCGGGCCGGCACGTGCCGCGGAGTCGTGTTCGCGCGGATCGCGTCCCGTATCCGCTTCTCGAGCGACTCGTCCATCGCTACGCCGCTGCGCAGTCGCACGAACAGCACGACGCGAACGTCGTTCTGCCAGTCCTGGCCGACCGCGACGCTTTCGAGGATCTCGGGCAGCGTCTCGACCTGCCGGTAGATCTCGGCGGTACCGATTCTGACGCCGCCCGGGTTGAGCACCGCGTCGGAGCGGCCGAGGATCACGAAGCCGCCGCGTTCGGTCTGCAGTGCAAAGTCGCCATGGTGCCAGACGTTGGCAAAGCGCTCGAAGTACGCGGTCCGGTACTTCGCGTCACCCGGATCGTTCCAGAAACCGATCGGCATGGACGGGAACGGTGCCGTGCAGGCGAGCTCCCCCTGCTCGCCGCGCACGGGCTGGCCCGCCTCGTTCAGCACCTCGGTCTTCATGCCGAGTCCCGCACACTGGATCTCGCCTGCATGGACCGGCAGCCAGGGGCTGCCGAGGCAGAAGCAGGAGATGATGTCCGTGCCGCCCGAAATCGAGGCGAGGTGCAGGTCCTGCTTGACCGCACGGTAGACGAACCTGAACTGCTCCGGTGCGAGCGGCGAGCCGGTCGAGAGCATCGTACGCAGTGGCGAGAGGTCGAAGTCGGTTGCCGGCGTCCCGCCGTCCTTCTCGAGCGCGGCGAGGTAGCGCGGACTGGTGCCGAAGATCGTGATCCGCTCGCGTTCGGCCATGCGCCAGAGCACGTCACGGTCCGGATGAAAAGGCGAGCCTTCGTACAGGATCAGCGTGCAGCCGCTCGCCAGTCCCGAGACGAGCCAGTTCCACATCATCCAGCCGCAGGTGGTGAAGAAGAACAGGCGGTCCTCGGGCTGCAGGTCCACGTGCAGCAGGTGCTCCTTGCGGTGCTGCAGCAACGTGCCGCCCGCGCCGTGCACGATGCACTTCGGGACGCCGGTCGTGCCCGAGGAGTACATCACGTAGAGCGGTGACGCGAAGGGCAGGCGCGTGAACTCGAGCGGGCGGCCCGGGGCGCCGAACTCGCGGTAATCGACAGCGTGCGGAACCGACGAGATGTCCGGCCGCTCGGCAACATAGGGAACCACGATCACGCGCCGGACCGAGTCGAGTTGCTCCAGCACGCCGCGGATCGGCGCGAGCGAATCGAGCGTCTTGCCCGCGTAGTGATAGCCGTCGGCGGTGAACAGCACGCTCGGCTCGATCTGGCCGAAGCGATCGAGCACGCCCTTGATGCCGAAGTCGGGCGAACAGGAGCTCCATGCAGCGCCGAGGCTCGTCGTCGCCAGCATCGCTACCACGGCCTCGGGCAGGTTCGGCAGGAATCCGGCCACCCGGTCACCCGGTCCGACACCCAGTTCGCGCAGGCCCGTCGCAACGCGCGCGACTTCCTCGTGCAGTTGCTGGTAGCTCAGCGCGCGGCGCTGCCCGCGCTCGTTGACGAACACCAGCGCCTCGTGGTCGTCACGCCTCACCAGCAGGTTCTCGGCGAAACTGAGCCGGGTGTCCTCGAACCAGACGGCGCCAGGCATCCGGTTGCGGTGCCGCAGCACCGGGGCCTTGCCTCGCTCGCAGCGAATGTCCGCGAACTCCACCAGCGCGTCCCAGAAGGTCTCGCGTTCGTCGACCGACCATCGCCAGAGCTTCTCGTAGCCACCCTCCGGTGCCCCGTAGCGTTCGCGCACGGACTCCGCGAACCGCGTCAGGTTCGACGCGGCGACACGCTCGGGCGAGGGGGTCCAGATCGGCCCGGCCATTTGCGCTACATGCTCTGGTAGTTCGGGCCGGATCCGCCCTCCGGCGTGACCCAGGTGATGATCTCGTAGGGATCCTTGATGTCGCAGGCCTTGCAGTGCACGCAGTTCGATGCATTGATCTGCAGGCGCCTGCCGCCCGCGCCGTCATCGACCATCTCGTAGACGTGGGCCGGGCAGAAGTACTGGCAGGGATTGCCGTACTCCTCGGCGCAACGGGTCGTGCAGATCGAGGGGTCGGTCACCTTCAGGTGCACGGGCTGCGATTCCTCGTGCACGTTGCCGGCGAAGTACACCGCGCTGACGCGATCGCGCGGCGCAAGCGTCCGCTCGCCCCAGCCCCGCTCGGGTGGCGCGCCCCGGTCGAGCCGGTGCAGCGCCGAGTGGTCTGCGACATTCTTCAAGGTCCAGGGGGTATGTCCTGCGGTCGCGGTCTCGAGCGCCGCGTTCGCGAGCCCTGCCCACATGCCTTTGTTGAAGCCGGGACGAATGTTGCGAACCTTGTACAGTTCGATGCCGCCGGGCGAGGTGCGCCAGCGTTGATCGAAACCGCTCGTCGCGCCGGTCTCCGCGACGTGCTGGGCGGCCAGAGCGCCGCTGCGGATCGCCTGGTGCACGCCCTTGATCTTCGGGACGTTCAGCGTGCCGCCGGCATCTCCGACGAGCAGCGCGCCCGGCATGTCGAGCGTCGGCATCGACTGCCAGCCGCCCTCGATCAGCGTGCGGGCGCCGTAGGCGAGGATCTCACCGCCCTCGAACAGCGGCCGCAGGCTGGGATGGTTCTTGTATTGCTGGAAGGCCTCGAAAGGCTCGAAACGCGGGTCCTCGTAGTCGAGGCCGACGACGAAGCCGACATACAGACGGTTCTCGTCGAGGTGGTACATGAAGCTGCCACCATAGGTACGAGTATCCATCGGCCAGCCGACCGTATGCTGGATCAGGCCCGGTTCGACGCGTCCCTCGGGAAGTTGCCAGAGCTCCTTGAAGCCGAGGCCGTAGGTCTGTGGCGATTTGCCCGCGTCGAGCCGGAACCGCTGGATCAGCGTCTTCGTGACGCTGCCACGGCAGCCCTCGGCCAGGATCGTGACGGGCGCGCGGATCTCCGGGCCCGGCGCGAAGTTCTCGCCAGGCTGGCCGCTGGCATCGAGTCCCATGTCCCCGATGCGGACTCCGCAGACGGCGCCTGCCTCGTCGATGAGCGCCTCCGCCGCGGCGAAGCCGGCGAACACGTCCACGCCGAGTTCCTCGGCCTTGGTCCCGAGGTAGGCGGCGAGGTTGCCCAGCGAGATGATGAAATTGCCGTGGTTCGCCATCTGCGGCGGCGTCGGCATCCTGTAGCGCTTGCTGCGCGTGAGGAAATTGAATTCGTCTCGGCCGGCGGCAACCCGGAGCCCGGTGTACTCGTCGCGCCACCCGGGAAGGAACTCATCGAGCGGACCCGGCTCGAAGACGGCCCCGGAGAGCATGTGGGCCCCGACCGCGGAGCCTTTCTCCAGCACGCAGACGTTGAGATCGGGCTTCAGCTGCTTGAGCCGGATCGCGGAGCTGAGCCCCGCCGGGCCTGCGCCTACGATCACGACGTCGTACTCCATCACGTCGCGCTCGATGGTTTCAGTCGTCGATTCAGTCATTTCTTGACCCTTGCAGGTAGTGGTCCTTGCAGCTTCGGGCGACCCGAGTCTGGGCGTTCTGTTGTTGTTCGAGGCTGGATTTTAGCCTCTACGGGGTCCCTGGCGCTCGATCATGTCGGAATACCCCTAGCCGGTTCCGGCTGCGCTCGCGCCGGGCGCTCGCCGACCGGTAATCCTCAGCGCATGTTGACTCGGGCCGGCCCGTCGTTTTCCATTCGAGTCGTCGTCGATGGCTGCTGGAGCGAACGAATGATCAGAATTGTCCCGGTGCTGGCTGCGGCCATGCTGTTGCACGGATGCCAGTCCGCCTACTACGCGGCCGCGGAGAAGGTCGGCTATGCGAAGCGCGACATACTCGTGGACCGTGTCGAGTCGGCGCGGGACTCGCAGCAGGATGCGAAAGAGGAGATCACCGACGCGCTGACCGAGTTCCGCAAGGTCGTCGATTACGACGGGGGAGAACTCGAGGCGCGCTACAAGGCGCTGGCCTCGCAGCTCGAGGACAGCGAGAAAGCGGCGGACGCGGTGCGCGAGCGCATCGACGCGGTCGAGCACGTGGCCGGGGCGCTGTTCGAGGAATGGAACGCGGAACTCGCCCAGTACTCCGACGCCGCGCTGCGCTCGAGGAGCGAGCAGCAGCTTCGCCAGACGCGCGCCCGTTACCAGGAGATGATCGGTGCGATGAAGCGCGCCGAGAGCAGGCTCGACCCCGCCTTGCAGCCGCTGCGCGACCAGGTGCTGTTCCTGAAGCACAACCTGAATGCGCGGGCCATTGCGGGGCTGCGGGGCGAGGTCGTCCAGCTGGACGCCCAGGTCGACGCGCTGGTCCGGGAGCTGGACAAGGCCATAGCCGAAGCCGACCGCTTCATTGCGGACCTGGAGTAGCGCTCGGGGTCAGCGCGGCGCCATGCGGATCGCACCGTCCAGGCGGATCGTCTCCCCGTTGAGCATCGGGTTCTCGATGATCTGCTGCACCAGCAGCGCGTATTCGGCGGGTCGCCCGAGTCTCGATGGGAACGGAACCTGCTTGCCGAGCGACTCCTGCGCCTCGGCAGGCAGCCCGGCCATCATCGGTGTCATGAACAGGCCCGGCGCCACCGTGACCACGCGGATTCCCTGGCTCGCGAGCTCCCTGGCCATTGGCAGCGTCATGCCGACGATGCCGCCCTTGGACGCCGAATAGGCGACCTGCCCGATCTGGCCGTCGAAGGCCGCGACCGACGCCGTCATGACGATCGCGCCGCGTTCGCCGTCCTCGTTCGGCTCGTTGGCCTGCATCGCGGCTGCGGCAGCCTTGCAGACGAGCAGGGTGCCCACCAGGTTGATCTCGATGACCTTGCGGAAGAACTCGCCGGGCATCGGCCCGTCCCTGCCGACCATGCGCTTCGGCCAGCCGACGCCCGCGCAGTTGATCGCGACGTTGAGGCCGCCCATCGCCCCGGCCGCCGCGTTGACCGCCTCGTCGACCGTCGCCTCGGACGTGACGTCCACCTTGTGGAACGTGGCGGCCTCGCCGAGCTGCAGCGCGAGCGCCTGGCCGAGTTCCTCGTTGACGTCGAACAGCGCGACCTGCCCGCCGCCGGCGACGATGTTTTCCGCCGCCGCCTGGCCGAGTCCAGATGCGCCGCCGGTAATGACTGCGTGAACGTGCTTGAGCTTCATGGTCAGATCCTCAGGCCGCCGTCGAGTTCGATGCAGCGACCACTGAAGAAGTCGTTCTGCGCGACGAACAGCGCCGCATCGGCGATCTCCTCGGGCAGGCCGAGGCGCTTCAATGGCACGGGCGCAGTGACCTTCGCCAGCGTCTCCTCGGTCATCCCCGAGAGTATCTCGGTCCGCGTGTAGCCCGGTGCAATCGCAGCGCTGCGGATGCCGTAGCGCGCGAGTTCCTTGGACCAGACGACGGTCATCGCCGAGACCCCGGCCTTCGCGGCGGAGTAGTTGGTCTGCCCCATGTTGCCGGCCTGCGAGATGCTCGAGATGTTGATGATGACGCCACCCTGGCCAAGCCGGATCATCCGTTCCGCGGCCTCGCGACCGCAGAGGAACACGCCGGTCAGGTTGACGTCGATCACGGCCTGCCACTGCGCCAGGCTCATCTTGCCGGTGACCTGGCCTTCCTTCGCCTTGATCAGCAGTCCGTCCTTGACGATCCCCGCATTGTTGACCATCACGTCCAGCCGGCCGAAGTCCGCGACGAGCTGATCGAGCGCGGCTGCGACCTGGTCTTCGCTGGTGACGTTGACCTGATAGGCGCGGACCTCCGTCCCGGCGCCCGCAAGCTCGCTGCAGGTACGCTCGAGTTCATCGCTCTGGAGATCGAGCAACGCGATACGCGCACCGCGGGCAGCGAATGCCTCGGCGATCGCGCGGCCGATGCCGCGAGCTGCGCCGGTGATCGCAACCACCTTGTCGTTCAGTTCCATGGGTCACTCTGCTTGTTCTTGGAGGGGCGCTTCCGTGCGGGGAAGCTCTCAGAGAATCTCCACCGCCATTGCGGTCGCTTCGCCGCCGCCGATGCACTGCGAGGCGATGCCGCGCTTCAGGCCCCGCCGGCGCAGAGCATGGACCAGCGTGGCCAGCAGCCTTGCACCGGTCGCGCCGACCGGGTGGCCGAGTGCGCAGGCGCCGCCGTTGACGTTGACCCTCGAGTGATCGAGGCCGAGATCCTTGATCGCAGCCATCGCGACGCAGGCGAAGGCTTCGTTGATCTCGTAAAGATCCACGTCGGAGGCCTTCCAGCCGGCTGCATCGAGCGCCTTGCGGATCGCCGGGCCCGGTGCCGTGGTGAACCACTCCGGCTCCTGGGCGTGGCTGGCATAGGCGACGATACGCGCAATCGGCTTCATGCCCCTGGCCTTCGCTGCGGACTCGCTCGCGAGCACGACCGCAGCAGCACCGTCCGAGATCGAGGAGGAGGAGGCGGCCGTCACGGTGCCGTCCTTGCTGAACGCGGGCTTCAAGCCCGGGATCTTGTCGATGTCCAGCGCGAAAGGCGTTTCGTCCTCGCTGATCGTCTGTTCGCCCTTGCGTGTCTTGAACACCACCGGCGCGACCTCGTCGACGAAATCGCCCTGCTTGACCGCGCGCTGGGCACGCCGGACGGACTCCGCCGCGAATGCGTCCTGGTCCTCGCGGGAGAAGCCGTACTTCACGGCCGTGGCATCCGCGAAGCAACCCATGGGCTTGCCGTCCCAGGCGCTCTGCAATCCGTCGTACATCATGTGATCCATGATCTCGCCGTGGCCCATGCGATAGCCCGAGCGGGCCTTCAGCAGCAGGTACGGTGCGTTCGTCATGGACTCGAGGCCGCCCGCCAGCATCACCGCGGCGTGGCCGGCCAGGATCTGGTCGCCAGCCATCATCACGGCCTTCATCCCGGATCCGCACATCTTGTTGACCGTGGTCGCCGGGACGGCCGGGCTGAGCCCGGCGCCGAGCGCGGCCTGTCGAGCCGGTGCCTGTCCGAGGCCGGCCGGAAGCACGCAGCCGAAGATGACCTCGTCGATGTCGTCGGGTCCGGCACCTGCGTCCGCCAGCGCACCCCGCGCGGCTGCGGCACCCAGCGCGGTGGCTGGTACCTGGCTGAACATTCCCTGGAACGAGCCGATCGGCGTTCGGCGGGTCGCCACGATTACGAGTCTGTCGGCCATTTTTCCCCCTGTCGCGTTCGAGATCTGAGGCTTGGAACAGGCGAGTTTATGCCTACCGGTTTTTGCAGCGCAAGAAAGCGTCAGGGACGGGGCTCATCCGCGCGGCCGGAGGCCTAGCTCGAATACCTGCATGAACGCGGCTCCGAGTTCGGCCGGGCTCATTCCCTGGCCCGGGCGGTACCAGTGGGCGATCCAGTTCAGCGCGCCCGCGAGCGCGAATGCGGTGATCTTCGTGTCGCAGGGCTCGATCGACCCGTCTTCGACACCCTCCCGGATCAGGCGGCGCAGCCCCTGGTCGATCTCGGACTTCAGGTCCCGGATCTGGCGTGCCATCTGGGGACTCAGGTCCTGGTCATGGGCGCGCACCATGCACCAGCCGAATTCGGAGGCGATTGCCTCGGCATACCCGCGCAGCACCGAGGCGAGGCGCTCCCGGCCGCTGCTCTTGTGCTGCGCTACCGCGACGAAGGCGTCCCGTATGCGCTCGAGGCCTTCACGGAAACACTCGAACAGAAGTTGTTCCTTGTTGTCGACGTAGTAGTACACCGTGGGCTTGGTGACGCCGAGCTTGGCCGCGATGTCATCTAGAGAAGTGTTGTGGTAGCCGCGCTCGTTGAACGACTGCGCCGCGGCCCGGATCACGGCTTCGCGCTTTACGGCGTGATTACGTCGCCGGCCGCCGGGTGGCCACAGCGAGGAGGGTGGTTCGGGCCTGCGCTCGGAGCTCGCGCGCCTGGTTCGTGGCATTGCTCTTCCAAAGGGGACGGCTGCGATGCAGGATGCATTGCTTGACTGCCCCTCGAGGGCTAAATCATACTCGACGGTAAGTTTTTACTCAAAAGTAGCATTCTGGTCGCCCTGCCGCGGTGGCCGAGGTGAGCGCGAATGGGACATGGCAGCGAGCGTAATGCCAGGCCGCGGACGGCCGCCGATGCCGAGGATGCGGCGGTGCCGCTGCGTTTCGTCAGCGCGGCGTCGCTGTTCGACGGGCACGACGCGGCGATCAACATCATCCGTCGCCTGCTGCAGTCGCATGGGGCGGAGGTCGTGCACCTCGGGCACAACCGCAGCGTTGCAGACATCGTCCGGGCCGCGATCCAGGAGGATGCGGACGGCATAGCGGTCAGTTCCTACCAGGGCGGTCACAACGAGTACTTCCGCTACATGGTGGACATGCTGCGCGAGCTGGATGCCGGCCACATCCGGGTGTTCGTCGGGGGCGGCGGGACGATAGCTCCCCAGGAGGTCGAGGAGCTGCAGGCCTACGGCATCGAGCGCATCTATACGCCCGAGGACGGCCGCACGCTCGGGCTCGACGGGATGATCGAGGACGTGCTCCAGCGTGCGCAGGACCACTCCAGGATGCGCTTCGAATTCGGCCCGGTCGGTCCCCGCGACCAGCAGCAGGTCGCGCGAACCATCTCGCAGCTGGAACTCGGCGAGGCGTCGAAGGGCCTGCGGGAAACCCTGCAGAAGGCGGTCAGTCGCGCACGCAGCCGGCCACCGGTGATCGGGATCACCGGGACCGGCGGTGCCGGCAAGTCCAGCCTGACCGATGAACTGCTGATGCGGTTTCTGCGTCACTTCCCGGAGTGCAACGTGGCGGTGGTCGCGATGGACCCGACCCGTCGCCGCAGCGGCGGCGCCCTGCTCGGCGACCGGATCAGGATGAACTCGCTGTCGAACGAGCGGGTCTTCATGCGCTCGCTCGCGACGCGGCGACAGAACGTCGCGACCAGCGAGGTTCTCGGGGACGTGCTGAACCTGCTCCGCTATGCGGGCTTCGACCTGATCGTCGTGGAGACCGCCGGCATCGGCCAGAGCGACTCGGAGATCGTCGACCTGGTGGACCTGCCCATCTACGTGATGACCAGCGAGTACGGCGCTGCGAGCCAGCTCGAGAAGATCGACATGCTCGACTACGCCGAGCTGATCGTGCTCAACAAGTTCGAGAAGCGCGGTGCCGAGGACGCGCTGCGCGACGTTCGCAAGCAGTGGCGACGGAACCACGTGCAGTTCAAGCGCCCGGACTCCGAGCTTCCGGTGTTTCCGACCATTGCGAGTCGCTTCAACGATCCCGGCGTGAACCGCCTGTTCGGCGAGATCTGCGCGCGCCTCGATGCCACCGTGGCCCGCGGCGGCGGCGAGGCCGGACGCTGGCAGGTTGCGGATCCCGGGCCGGTGGAGATCACGGCTCACGAGGCGTTGATTCCCGCGCAGAGGACCCGCTATCTGGCCGAGATCGCCGCGAACGGCCGCCGCGCACGGGACGACCTGCAGCACCGTGCGGAGGCGGCGACCAGGGCACACGGGCTCTACGAGTCGCTGCGCCTGCTCGAGGATCCCGAACTGCCGAAACCGTTCGATGCCTTTGCCGAGGCGGCGCTCGCAGACGAATCCAGTGCGGCGCGGACCCGGCTGCGCGACGCGTACAACGACGCGCTCGAGGCCGTCGGCGCTGAGGCGCTTGCGTTGCTGCGGCAGTGGCCTGCGCTCGCGAAATCGGCCACCGATCAGGAGTACGGCTACGTCGTGCGCGGTCGCGAGATCCGGGGCGAGAATTACACCGAGACGCTCAGTCACAACAAGGTGCCGAAGCTCGCGGTGCCGCGCTGCCGTGACTGGGGTGAGTTACTGCAGTTCCTGCTCAAGGAGCACCTGCCGGGTCACTATCCGTACACGGCGGGGGTCTACCCCTACCGCCGCGAGGAGGAGGACCCGACCCGCATGTTCGCCGGCGAGGGCGGGCCCGAACGGACGAACCGGCGTTTTCATTACCTGGCGGCCGGGCACGGTGCCGCACGCCTCTCGACGGCCTTCGACTCGACGACGCTCTACGGCGAGGACCCGGACGAGCGGCCCGACATCTATGGCCGCATCGGCAATTCCGGGGTATCGATTGCGACGCTGGACGACATGAAGAAGCTCTATTCCGGCTTCGACCTCTGCGCGCCCACGACCTCCGTCTCGATGACGATCAACGGGCCGGCCCCGATGATCCTCGCGATGTTCATGAACACCGCTGTGGACCAGCAGGTCGAGCGTTACCTGCGTGCCGAGGGCCGCTGGGACGAGGCGGAGCGGCGCATCGCGGATCTCTACCGGGACCGTCCGCGTCCGGGCTACCGGGGCGAGCTTCCCGCCGGCAACGATGGCTTCGGGCTGGGGCTGCTCGGGGTCACCGGAGAGCAGCTCGTGGACCGGGAGACCTACGCGAAGATCCGAGCCGGGGCGCTGTCACAGGTCCGGGGTACCGTGCAGGCTGACATCCTGAAGGAGGACCAGGCGCAGAACACCTGCATCTTCTCGACGGAGTTCGCGCTGCGGATGATGGGGGACGTGCAGCAGTTCTTCATCGACCACAAGGTGCGCAATTTCTACTCGGTCTCGGTTTCTGGCTATCACATCGCCGAGGCCGGGGCGAACCCGGTGACGCAGCTCGCGTTCACGCTGGCCAACGGGTTCACGATCGTCGAGTACTACCTCGCGCGCGGCATGAGCATCGATGAGTTCGCGCCGAACCTGTCGTTCTTCTTCTCGAACGGCATGGACCCGGAGTACGCGGTGATCGGCAGGGTCGCGCGCCGCATCTGGGCCCGCGCGATGCGGGACCTCTACGGCGGCGGGTCACGGTCGCAGATGCTGAAGTACCACATCCAGACCTCCGGTCGCAGCCTGCACGCGCGGGAGATCCAGTTCAACGACATCCGCACCACGCTGCAGGCGCTGTATGCGCTGCTCGACAACTGCAACAGCCTGCATACGAACGCATACGACGAGGCGATCACGACGCCGACCGAGGAGTCCGTGCGCCGGGCCGTGGCGATACAGCTGATCATCAACAAGGAGCTCGGGCTCAACAGGACGCAAAACGTCTGGCAGGGCTCTTTCGCGCTGGACCAGCTGACGGACATGGTGGAGGAAGCGGTCTACCGGGAATTCGACCGGCTCTCGGAGCGTGGCGGTGTTCTCGGCGCGATGGAGACGATGTACCAGCGCAGCCGCATCCAGGAGGAGAGTCTGTATTACGAGACGCGTAAGCACGACGGATCGTTGCCGATCGTCGGCGTCAACACTTTCCTCGGAAGCGACGACCGCGAGCAACTGCTGAACGCAGAGCTGATCCGGTCGAGCGAGGAGGAGAAGCGCGCCCAGGTGCAGGCGGTGCGGGCTTTCCTCGATCGCAATGCCGACCGTTACCCTGCCGCGCTCGAGCGGCTGCAGCGCGCGGCGGCCGAGGGCGGCAACGTTTTCGAGGAACTGATGGAGACGGTCAAGGCAGCGTCGCTCGGCAGCATCTCGCACGCGCTCTACGAGGTCGGAGGACAGTACCGGCGGAGCATGTAGCTCGACTCTCGCCGGGGAGGCCGGGCTGGTCGAGTTGCCTCAAGGTTGCAGCAGGTCCGGTTCCTCGAGGCGCTCGGCGATCTGCCGCCTCGCCTCGTCCCGCAAGGTCTCGGCCGACGCGCCATGATCGACCGGCGCAAGCGGAGCGAGAAACTCGACGGTGATGACGCCTGGTCGCGGCACGACGGCGCGGTTGGGCAGGGCCCGGCGCGCGCCATGGATGATCGACGGCACGACGGGCACCCCGGCCCGGGCTGCCGTCGCGAATGCGCCTGTGTGAAATCGCCTTAAGCCCCGGCTCGGTCGCGAACGTGCCCTCCGGGAAGAACACCAGCGAGTGGCCCTCGGCGGCACGCCGCATCATGCGGCGGGCATCGCGCTGGCGACCTCCGTGGCTGCTGCGGTCGACGAACTCCGAGCCGATGCGCCTGAGCAGGAATCCGAGTAGTGGCGCGGCCTGCGCTTCCTGCTTTATGACGAATGAGAAGCGCGGTGGCAGCGCTGCCTTCATCACGATTCCATCGAGATAGCTGGCGTGATTGGCGACCACTACGCAGGAGCCGCCGGGCAGCCGGGAGAGCCCGCGGACGCGCAGCCGGATCAGCAGCACGGCGAGTCCCAGCCGGGCGAAGAAGCGGGTCACGCGACGCCGAAGTTCGAGCCCGGGCAGCAGCAGTGCCAGTATCGTCGCGGCGACCAGCAGCGCGGCGAAGACGGGCAGGGCGTAGACGCCGTAAACGAGCCTGAGCAGGCCCGACCCGAACCGAGACATCGAGCGCGCTTCCTCTTGCGGACACGGGTGGGGCCCGGCTCGCACATTCTGTGAACTGGTTCCAGTTATGTTAACGGAGCCCCCGCGGTGTGAGGAGTGTCACGTCCCGGAGTCGGCGGCGCCTCGCATACTGCGCTCCACTGAGATTCGCATGTGACATGAGCAAGCCAGTGAAAAGCAAAGGGTCTGCGCAGCTCCGGGAAGATGGTGGACCCGGGGAGGTCGGTCCGATCGACCGCTTCCTCGATGCCGTCTGGATGGAACGGGGCCTGTCTCCGAACACGCTGGCGGCCTACCGCGCCGACCTGACCGCGCTCGAGCGCTGGCTGGACAATCTCGGCACCGACCTGATCGCGGCCCGGCGCGGGGACATCCTCGCGTTCATGGCGTCACGGGTCAAGGGCGGCGCCCGGCCGCGCTCGACCGCGCGACAACTGAGCAGCTTCCGGCGTTTCTATCGATACCAGCTGCGCGCAGGCGTCGTCCGGGAGGATCCAACCGCGCAGATCGCGATGCCGAAGATTGGTCGTACGTTGCCGAAATCGCTCACGGAGGAGGAAGTCGAGGCCCTGTTGGCCGCTCCTGCCGTGAGCGATCCCCTCGGGCATCGCGACAGGACGATGCTCGAAGTGCTCTATGCCACGGGACTGCGCGTCTCCGAGCTGGTCAACCTCCAGCTCTCGCAGGTCAACCTGAACCAGGGCGTTCTGCGGATAGTGGGCAAGGGCGACCGCGAAAGGCTGATACCGCTGGGCGAGGAGGCCCAGCAGTGGCTGCACGAGTTCATGCACGGCCCGCGCGGGGAGATCCTGCTGGAACGCCAGACCGATTACCTGTTTCCGACCCGGCGCGGCGACCGCATGACGCGCCAGGCCTTCTGGCACATCATCAAGCGCTACGCGCGCAAGGCCGGCGTCGACAAGGACCTGTCCCCCCACACACTGCGGCACGCCTTCGCCACGCACCTGTTGAACCACGGCGCCGACCTGCGGGTCGTCCAGATGCTGCTCGGGCACAGTGACCTGTCCACGACCCAGATCTACACGCACGTTGCGCGGGAACGTCTGAAGGACCTGCACGGCGAGCATCATCCCCGCGGCTGAGCCGCCGGGCCCGCGCTGCCGGTGCACCCGGCCCGACCCCTGCCGCTCTGCTAGACTTCCGCGCGGCGCGGAACCCTGCGCCCTCCTGCTGGTCTGAGCGGGATCGGATTCCCGGAACACATCCACGGAAAGCAAGCATGCGTACAGTCCTCTCGCTGATCGTCCTCGTTGCCGCCGCTGGCGCCGTTTCCGCCGTTGCCCCCCCGGCCGCTGCCGAGGCTGCGAAGGCCCAGGCCACCGGAAATACTGCGCCCGTTCCAGCCGAGGTGCGCGCGAGGGTCGTCAAGAAGCTGCAGGGCGCCAAGGCGGAGGACGTCGCCTCCTCGCCGATCGCCGGGCTTTACGAGGTCACGCTCGGCGGGCTGATCGTCTACGTGAGCGAGGACGGCAAATACCTGGTGAGCGGCAACGTCTATGACCTCGAGACGCAGAGCAATCTCACTGCTGCCAGGCGCAACGAGGCGCGCGCCCGGACGCTGGCCTCGGCCAGCAGCTCCGACATGATCATCTTCTCGCCGCCGGACCCGAAGATGACCGTCACCGTCTTTACGGACGTGGATTGCGGCTTCTGCCGCAAGTTCCACAACCAGATGGCCGACCTGAACAAGGCCGGCATCAAGGTGCGCTACATGATGTACCCGCGTACCGGCCCGGGCACAGAGTCGTGGCGCAAGGCCGAGTCCGTGTGGTGCGCCAAGGATCGCAAGGATGCGATGACCCGTGCGAAGCGCGGCGAGGAGGTCAAGAGCCCCAAGTGCGACGCGGCCTCGATCAAGACCCAGTACGAACTGGGCGACGATCTCGGACTCGAGGGCACCCCGGCGATATTCACCGAATCGGGCGAGTACGTCGGTGGATTCCTGACGCCCGCCCAGCTCGTCAAGGCGATCAGCGGTCCGGGCACGGTGGCCGGCGCGTCACGCTGATCCCAGGGCGCTTTCAGCGTTCCAGGTACTGCAGCTTGCCGCTGCGCCCGTCCCACTCCTTGGCGTCGGCGGGGGCCTCCTTCTTCTCGGTGATGACCGGCCATTGCCGTGCCAGCTCGGCATTGAGCGCCGTGAACTGCTCCTGTCCCGAGGGAACTTCCTCCTCGGAGAAGATCGCCTCGGCCGGGCACTCCGGTTCGCAGAGCGTGCAGTCGATGCACTCGTCCGGATCGATGACCAGCATGTTGGGGCCCTCGTGGAAGCAGTCCACCGGGCACACCTCGACGCAATCCATGTACTTGCACTTGATGCAGTTTTCCGTGACGACGAAGGTCATCAGCTCGCTCCGCAGAAGATAGAAGGGGCCACGCAGCGGCGCGGCGACGGTCCGCCTATTGTGCCAAACAGCGGCGGCCAGCGGGTAGTGACTAGCCGCGACCTCGCAGGTCGATCGCGGTGAAGTGGTGGTCTTCCACGCCCCGGCGCCGATCCTCCAGGTAACGTTTCAAGGCGAAATCCACGCTGCGGAAGGCGATGTCCTGCCAGGGGATCTCCGATTCGTCGTACAGGCCCACCTCCAGGCTCTCCGCGCCGACGCCGAACTGCGGATCCCGCAGCCGGGCCCGGAACATCATGTGGACCTGGTCGGCGTGCAGCACGTGGACGACCGCGAGCAGCGAGCCGATCTCCACGTCCGCCAGGGCCTCCTCGATCGACTCCCGGCGGGCGGCGTCCTGCGTCGTTTCGCCGTTCTCCATGAATCCGGCCGGAATCGTCCAGAATCCGCGCCGCGGTTCGATGGCTCGCCGGCAGAGCAGCAGGCGACCCTGGTACTCCGGTACGCAGCCAGCCACGATCTTCGGATTGTGGTAGTGCACGGCCCCACAGGCCGTGCAGATGTGTCTCGGGAGACTGTCGCCCGGTGGCACCCTGTGCGCTACCGGTTGACCGCAGTGCGGACAGTATTTCAAGTGCGGGAAGCTGCGGGCCAGGTGGCCTCAGACCATTGCAACCGTGTCGCGGCAGTATGGTGTCGGGCTCGCGGGCATTGCAAGCCGCAGGCGACGCACCCGGTGCTCAATCGAGCGGTGCACGGACCCTGAGGAACGGCACGTCTGCGGGCGGTGGCTCATCGAGCTCGCGGGCATAGCGGTGACCGGAGTAGACGGCATGCGCGATCAGCCCGGGGGCGAGGCAGTCGCCGATCCGGTCGACGGACTCGATGCCGGCGTCGGCCCACTCAGGCTCGCGGGAGAGGAGTTCCTGGAACAGCGAGTCCTCGGGCAGCCGCGAGCAGACCAGCACGACGCTCGCACATTCGACGAGAAGCTCCCGTTCGCTGTACACGCAGGCGAGTCGCGCATTGCCGGCCTCGATGCCGATCAGGTTGTGACCGGTGACGAGCCGAAGCCCCAGCTCGCGCAGGCGCTTCTGGATGTGCCGGTAATCCAGCGTGTTGGTCGTCCAGGGCGCGATCGTGTCCTCCGGGCTCACGAGCGTCACCTCGAGCCCCTTGCGCCGCAGCAGCTCGGCGAGGACGCTGCCCAGGTAGAAGCCGTCGTCGTCGAACAGCAGCACCGGCCCCTGCGGCAGGGCACCCCTCAGCAGCTCATCGGGCGTGATGATCGAGCCGAGGTCGTGACCCGGTATCGGGCGCGTGTTCGTTCGCCCGAACCCGTCGCGGCGCCACCGTGCTCCGGTCGCGAGCACGACCCGTTCCGCGCCGAACTCGAGCACGTCAGCTGCCTCGAGCCTGTTGCCGGGATAGACGGTGACGTTCGGCGACGCATTGATCCGGCCGACGCGCCAGTCCCTGACGCGAGCCCATTCCGCGAGGCCCGGCAGCCGTGATTCCAGCGTGACGCGTCCGCCGAGCTCGCGGTCGGCCTCGGCGAGATGGACCTCGTAGCCCCGCTGCCCGAGCGCCCGCGCGGCCTCGAGCCCGGCGGGCCCACCGCCCACGACCAGCACGCGGGTCGCGCGCCGCCGCGGTTCGATTCGCTCCGGGTGCCAGCCGCGCCGCCATTCCTCACCCATCGTCGGGTTCTGCGTGCAGCGGATCGGCGTGATCGTCATGTCGCCCGAGACGCAGATGTTGCAGCCGATGCATTCGCGGATCTCATCCGCCCGGCCTTCCTCGATCTTCTTCGGCAGGAAGGGATCGGCGATGGATGGCCGCGCGGCGCCGATCATGTCCATGACGCCCTGGCGGATCTGCTGAACCATCGTGTCCGGCGAGGTGAATCGCCCGACGCCGACCACGGGCTTCGTGGTGCATTGCTTGACCCAGTCGATGAACGGCCGCTGGGCGCCTTCGGCGGCGAATCGCGAGCTGAGCGAGTCCATGTACCAGGGCGCGACGTTGACGTCCCACAGGTCGGGCAGTTCCGCCAGCATCTGGACGAGTTCCCGCGCCTCGGTCGCGGAGCAGATGCCGTCCTCGCCCATGAACTCCTCGGTCGCGAAGCGCAGTGCCACCGCGCAGCGTTCCCCGACCGCCTCGCGCGTGTCCTCGAGCACCTCGCGGAGCAGCCGGGCACGGTTCTCCAGCGACCCGCCGTATTCGTCGCTGCGCTGGTTGCGCCTGCGCTGCAGGAAGTGCATCGCGAGCGACAGGTCATGGCCGGCGTAGACGTACACGATATCGAAGCCTGCGCGCATCGCGCGCAACGCGGCTGCACGGTGCCAGCGACGGTATTCCGCGATGTCGCGACGGTCCATCGCGCGGGCCTGCTGGGGGTAGCCGTACTTGAGTGGCTGGTGCGACGGCGCGAGCGCGACCTCGCGGCTGTACAGGTTCGAGGCGGTCGGGCCGTTATGGGTCAGCTCGATGGCCGCGAGCGCGCCGTGCCGGTGTACGGCCTCGCACATCAAGGCATGCGCCGGGATGTCGCCGTCGTCCCAGAGCCGTGCTTCGACATACGGCGACACGTCGCCGCTCGGGTGGATTTCGCATTCCTCGGTGCTGATCACGGCCCAGCCGCCTTCCGCTTTCACTTCCCGCATCGCGGCGTGCGCGGCCGGCATCGCGTGACCCATCCCGTTGCAGTGGGGAACCTGGAAAAACCGGTTGCGGGCCACGACCGGACCGATGCGCACCGGTTCGAACAGTACGTCGTGCCGCGGATCTCGACTCATCAGTGCGCGCCCGGGTCGCCGCGGTAGGCTTCCCGCAGCAGCTGGTGAAAATGCCAGACGCCGGCCTCTCGTTTCGGGCACAGCCGCCCGGCCTCGTAGGCGCCCGACGCGAGTCCCTTTTGGACGGCCTCGCAGATGGCGATGTCCTCGTGCTGGATCTCGTCGCTGAACTCGCGGTCACGGGTGACGCGGCCGAGCGTCGCCGGGTCTTGGGCGTAGTAGTAGTCGAACTCGACGCTGCAGCGATCGGGACCGAGCGGCCGCACCCTGTTCGTCTGCATTCGCCCGGGCATGATGTTCAGCATCACGTTGGGGTAGACGAAGTAATAGTAGGCTTCGCCGTCGCCATAGATCCCCTCGTTCTCGCGCAGCGGAGAGTGCTGCAGCGAGTACCAATCGAACAGTTCCGTCTGGTAGGCGCGGTAGTCGAGTACGCGGCTCAGGCCGGGATGCACCCAGGGCAGGTGATAGCCCTCGAGGAAGTTGTCCACGTACACCTTCCAGTTGCAGCCGACCTCGAAGACGTCGCGGCGCATGAACCGCATTGCCGCAGGCTCGATCGGGCGGATGCGCTCGACGATGCCCGAGTAGACGACTTCCAGCGCGGGTGCTTCCCCGGAGACATCCACGAACACCAGGCCCTGCCATTCGGCGACCCGCAGTTCTGGCAGGCGGACCTCCTCCCGGCAGAAATCCGCGGCGTCCTGCATCTCCGGCGCCAGCTTCAGGCAGCCGTCGAGTGCGTAGGTCCAGCCGTGATACCGGCAGCGTAGCGACGTCGCGCCACGGCCGTTCTCGAGAGCCAGCGGCCCCGCCCGGTGCCGGCATACGTTCGGGAAAGCCCGCAACAGGCCATCCTGACCCCTCACGACCAGCACCGGCATTCCGGCTACCTCATCCACGAGGTGGTCGCCCGGGCCGCAAACGAGTCCCGAGTGCCCGACCAGCTGCCAGCTTCGCGCCAGCACGCGGCGCCGGTCGAGCTCGAGCATTGGCGCACCGAGATAGAAGCGGGCCGGCAGCGCCGTCGCGCTCTGCAGCTCTGTCTTGCTCGTTGCCACGGCCTTGCGTCTCTGGACCGGCCCCGTCAACCACAGTTGGCGGCTAGCCGCTGAATCGTTGTTTGGTGCCGGGAGAGGGAATCGAACCCTCACGGTGTCACCACCGCCGGATTTTGAGTCCGGTGCGTCTACCAGTTCCGCCATCCCGGCGCGGGACGCGGAAGCTTACCCGATCGCGTGACTGGGTTCATTAAGTCGCGCCTTTTCATTGGCTTAGGACGCATATCGCAATTGCAGCCGAAATTCCGTCGCGCCTCGGGCGGCAGGCGACAGCAATTTGCCGGAACCATATAGAATGCCGCGGGTCCGAGTTCGCTCGACCGCGCTCGCGCGGCTGACGGCATTTCGATGGGAGATTGCCTGCATGCGACGATGGCTGCTGCCGCTGGCCGCCCTTGCCCTGAGCTTCGCAGGGCCTGCCTCCGCCGGGGACGAGCTTGCGGCCTCGCTCGCGGCTGCGGCGCCCGCCGCGAATTCCGACGTGATCTCGCTTGCGCTGCGGGCGGCACGCTGCGCGCGCGCACAGGGAACGCTCGATTCCTTCGACCGGCTGGCTGTCATCGACTACTCGCTTCCCTCGACCGAGCCCAGGCTCTGGGTCTTCGATCTGCGGCGTGCCCGTCTGCTGTACGAGGAACTGGTGGCACATGGGCGAAATACCGGCGAGCACTTCGCCGAGCGCTTCTCGAATGTCGAAGGCAGCAAGATGTCGAGCCTGGGGCTGTTCCGGACGGCGGAGACCTACTTCGGCAGCAATGGTTACTCGCTGCGCCTGCAGGGGCTCGATCACGGCTTCAACGACAAGGCGATGGAGCGGGCCATCGTGATGCACGGGGCACCCTATGTCAGCGAAGCGGTGGCCGAGCGGCTCGGACGGCTCGGGCGAAGCTGGGGCTGTCCGGCCGTGCGAAAGGAAATGGCGCAGACCATCATCGACACGCTGAAAGGTGGCGCGCTGCTGTTCTCCTACTACCCGGACCGCAAGTGGCTCAGCGAGTCCGCGCTGCTCAATTGCGGCTCGGACCCGGGCCGCGTGGTCTCGACGGTGCAGCCTGCCGCAGCCCCCGGCGGATGAGCCGCCTGCGCCGCCGCGCGACCTTTTCGCGGCGTCGCGCATCAAAGTGGGTGTATGCCCGCTTTTTTACCCGACCTCGACCCTGAACTGATCGCCCGTGCGCAGCACGGCGAGCCAGCAGCGCTCGAGGCCGTGTACCTCGCGCTGGAGGGCGACATCACGCGGCTGGTGCGACGGCTCGTGCCATGGAGGGCAGTCTCCGAGGACCTGGCACAGGACGCCTTCGTCAGCATCCTCACGAGCATCGACCAGTACGACGGGCGGGGCGCGTTCGCGGGCTGGGCCCGCAGGATCGCGGTCAACCGCTGCCTGATGTACCTGCGCTCGCCGCTGCACCGGGCGCGGCGCTGGCTGAGCGACCAGCAGATCGAGGAGTCGCTGCTCGAAGCTGACTCCGGCCGCCCCAGGTCTGGCCCGACCGAGCAACTCGAGCTCGAGCGTGCGCTGGCACGCCTCGGCGATATGCCCCGGCTGGTCGTATGGCTGCATGACGTCGAGGGCTTCACGCATGCCGAGATCGCCCGGTTGATGGGGCGTACGCCCAGTTTCTCCAAGTCCCAGCTGGCGCGGGCCCACGAACGCCTGCGCGAGCTGCTCGAACCGGACGGAGTCGAAACGCAATGCATGCCCGTACCGACCAGTTACTGAGCCTGCGCGACGGAGAACCCGTCGACGCCGCGCTTGCGCTGCACGTGAGCCGTTGCCCGGATTGCTCGGCGAGTCTGGAGCGTGCCAAGGCGCTGGCTGCGCGCCTGCAGGGCCTGCCAGTCGTGCCGCCGAGCAGCGGTTGGGAAGCAGTGCGCCGGCGCCTGGGACAGCGGGCGCGCCGCCGCGAGCGCGGCCCCCGCCAGGCCCGGATCGTGGCGGCCAGCGCGGTCGTGGCGATGCTGACGATGCTCGGTAGCCGGTTCATCGTACCGGGGCCGGTGGTCTCGGGTGGCCCGGCGCAGCCTCTGGCTGCTGATTGGACAACCTTGCAGCCGCAACCGTCGCTCGAGGAACTCAAGGGGCGCTCCAGGGAGCTCGAGCAACTTCTCGCGGTGATGCCCGCGAGGCCGGCAGTCGGGCGTGCGGATACCGCGGTGCCGATCGACTCGCTGGAGGCGCGGGTGCAGTGGCTGGACCACCAGTTGTCGCTGGGTGGTGCAGGTGGCGGTGGATCGGAGGATTCTGCGCTTCTGTGGCGGGACCGGGTCGAGGCGATGGACGCGCTGGTCCGGCTGCGCTACGTCGAGGCGCAGAGGGTCATGCTGTGAGCAGGAGGAACGAGCCGATGCGTGCTGTGAAGACACTGGGATGGCTTGCGCTCAGCGGGTGGATGCTGTTCGCCTGGGCCGCAGCTGGAGCGGAGGCGACCGAGGACCGGGCGCAGCTGGAGAAGGACCTGGCTGAGGCCAGATCCAGACTGGACCAGGCCGCCCGCGACGTGGCCGAGATGAGCAGGCGGCTCTACGGCGACCAGCCTCAGGAAATCATCAAGTTCATACACGGTGAGCCGCGCGGAAGCATGCTCGGCGTGAACATCGCCACCGGCGGGGCTCCCGGGGAAGGCGTGCGGATCAACGGTGTGAGCCCGGGTGGCCCGGCCGAGGCGGCCGGCCTGCGTGCCGGGGACGTGCTCGTCGCAGTCGATGGCGTGCGCCTCGACCGCGACGGCGAGCAGGCGCCGGCCGCCCGGCTGACGGGCTTCATGCGCACTGTGCAGCCGGGACAGCGAGTCCAGGTCGAGTACCTGCGCGACGGCGAGCGCCGCAAGGTCGAGCTGACTGCCGCGCCCGCCGAGCCGCCCATCGCACGGGTGCTGCGTGAGCGGCTGGGCCCGCTGCAGGAGCAGTTCAATCTGAAGGAGTTCGAGAAGCTGCTGGTCCCGGAACGGAGTTTCGGCTCGCTGGAGCTCGTCACCGTGACGCCGAAGCTGGGGCGCTATTTCGGTACGGATCGCGGACTGCTGGTCGTGCGTGCACCCAGCGATCCGAGCTTCAGGCTGGAGGAGGGCGACGTACTGCTTGCGATCGACGGCCGGGCTCCGGAGAGCCCGGGGCACGCGTTTCGAATCCTGAGGTCTTATCAGCCGGGCGAGAAGCTCGAGCTGGAGATATTGCGGGACCGCAAGAAGCTCGAGCTCGAGGTCGCGGTACCTGAGGTTCCGGCCGTGGGCGGACCCCCGATGCCCGTGGCGCCACTTCCTCCCGCACCCCCGTCGAAGCGTGATCCGGTCTGATCCGCGTTGCCCGCCGCGACCTGGCGGGCATCGGCGGGGTCCGGTCGGCACCGGCCGGTGGGAGCGCTCTGCTAGCATGCGCGCCCGATGCTGCGGAGCGACTTCCAATACGAGCTGCCCGAGGAACTGATCGCGCGTTTCCCGGCGGAGCGCCGCAGCGACAGCCGCCTGCTGCACCTCGCAGGCGGGACCGGCACCATCGCCGACCGGCAGATGACCGACCTGCCCGCGCTGCTGCGGGCCGGCGACCTGCTCGTGTTCAATGACACGCGAGTGATCCCGGCACGCATGTACGGCCGCAAGGACACTGGCGGGCGTGTCGAGATACTGCTCGAGCGGATCACCGGTCCACGCCAGGCGATCGTGCAGCTGCGCGCCAGCAAGCCGCCGCGGCCGGGCTCCCGGCTGCACCTCGATCCTGCGGGTGAGTGCGCGACCGTGCTGGGCCGCGAGGGCGACTTCTGGCAGCTCGAGTTCACCACGGAGCCGGGCGCCGTTTTCGCGCAGCTCGGCACGATGCCGCTTCCGCCATACCTGGAGCGGCAGGCGGTGGCGATGGATTTCGAGCGCTACCAGACCGTCTTCGCGCGGCGACCCGGGGCAGTCGCTGCCCCGACGGCGGGGCTGCACTTCGACGCCGAGCTGCTGCAGGCACTCGAGGCGGCCGGTGTCTCGACGACCTTCGTCACGCTGCACGTCGGCGCGGGCACGTTCCAGCCCGTGCGCGCGATGGACCTCGCCGACCACCGGATGCACGTGGAGCGGCTGACAGTCAGCGCCGAGGCCTGCGACGCGGTAGACGCGGCCCGGCGCCGTGGCGGCCGGGTCGTGGCTGTCGGGACGACCAGCGTACGGGCGCTCGAGACTGCAGCCGCGACCGGCACTCTCGAGCCCTGCGACGGCGATACGCGGCTGTTCATCACGCCGGGATACCAGTTCAGGGTCGTGGACGCGCTGCTGACGAACTTCCACCTGCCGGAGTCGACGCTGTTGATGCTCGTCTGCGCGTTCGCGGGCCAGCAATCGGTCATGGCCGCCTACCGTCATGCGGTCGAGGCCCGTTACCGGTTCTTCAGCTACGGAGACGCGATGCTGGCGGAACCGGTGCCGGGCGCGCTGGTGGCGAGGCGCGGCACATGAAGTTCGATCTGCTCGCTACCGACGGAGCGGCGCGCCGGGCACGCCTCACGCTGCGGCGGGGCGTGGTCGAAACCCCGGCATTCATGCCCGTCGGTACCTACGGCACGGTCAAGGCCATGACGCCGGAGGAACTTCAGCAGCTCGGTGCGCAGATCGTGCTCGGCAACACTTTCCACCTGATGCTGCGGCCCGGCGCCGAGGTGATCCGCGCGCACGGTGGACTGCATGGGTTCATGCACTGGCAGGGTCCGATCCTGACCGACTCGGGCGGGTTCCAGGTGTTCAGCCTGGCGGAGCTGCGCAAGCTCGGCGAGGACGGCGTCCGGTTCCGGTCGCCGGTCAACGGCGACCCGGTGTTCCTGAGCCCGGAGATCTCGATGCAGGTCCAGACGGCGCTCGATTCGGACGTGGTGATGGCCTTCGACGAGTGCCCCCCGTATCCGTGTTCCCGAGGGCAGGCACGCGAGTCCATGGAGCTCTCGATGCGCTGGGCGAGGCGCAGCCGCGCGGAGTTCGAGGAACTCGGCAACCCGAACGCGCTTTTCGGCATCGTCCAGGGCGGCGTCTGGCCGGACCTGCGCAGCGAGTCGCTCGAGGCCCTGCTCGCGATCGGTTTCGAGGGCTATGCCATCGGTGGTCTCGCGGTCGGAGAGCCGGCCGCGGAGCGGGAGCGGGTCCTCGATGAGCTCACGCCCAGGATGCCCGCCGACCGGCCGCGGTACCTGATGGGCGTCGGGACTCCCGCCGACATCGTGGCAGCCGTCGCCCGGGGCGTGGACATGTTCGATTGCGTCCTGCCGACCCGGAATGCCCGCAACGGGCACCTTTTCACCTCGCAAGGCGTCGTAAAGATCCGAAACTCCGCGCACCGCGCCGATACCGGGCCGCTCGATCCAGCCTGCGACTGCTATACCTGCCGGAGCTATTCCCGCGCCTATCTCCGGCACCTCGACCGGTGCAACGAGATCCTCGGGGCCCGGCTCAACACGATCCACAATCTCCACTACTACCTGAGGCTGATGGAGCGCATCCGGGAGGCGGTGGAACAGCGGCGTTATGCCAGCTTTGCCGCCGATTTCCTGGCAGGCCAGGAGGCGGGCGCAGCGCGCGACGGCAGCGCGGCCGCCACTCGGGTATAATCGCGCACCTTTTTCGACGCCCCTCGGGGCCCCTGACAGGAGTTTCACCTGATGGATTGGTTGATCGCGAGCGCCTGGGCCCAGGCCGCCGGCGGGTCGCAGCCGAACGCCTTTGTCCAGCTGTTGCCCCTGATCCTGATCTTTGTCGTCTTCTATTTCCTGCTGATCCGCCCGCAGGCGAAGCGGGCCAAGGAGCACAAGGCAATGGTGGCGGCGCTGGCCGTGGGCGACGAAGTCGTCACCAGCGGCGGCATTCTCGGCAAGATCACCGAGGTCGGCGATCAGTTCCTGACCGTGGAGGTGGCCGACGGCGTGCGGGTCAAAGTGCAGCGTCCCACCGTCAGCAGCGTCCTTCCCAAGGGCACTCTCAAGAACGCCTGAACCCGGGGAACACGCTAAATGCATACGTATCCGGCCTGGAAAATCTGGCTGGTCGCCATCGTCATGCTGGCGGCACTGCTGCTCGCGCTGCCAAACTTCTTCGGCGAGGGGCCGGCGCTGCAGCTGTCGCGCAATGATCGGGCCGCCGTCACCGAGCAGGGGCTCGACGAAGTCAACGCGGTGCTCGCCGCACAGGGCATCCAGCCCGAGGCGGCCTGGATCGAGGATGACCGGCTGGTGCTGCGCTTCGCCGAGGTGAGCGAGCAGATCGCGGCCCGCGAAGCGATCCAGCAGGCCACCGAGGGTGAGTACCTCGCGGCGCTCTCGCGGGCACCCCGCATGCCCGGCTGGATGCGCGCGATCGGATTGAAGCCGATGAGCCTCGGGCTCGACCTGCGCGGCGGGGTCTACTTCGTCTACGAGGTGGACGTCGCCGGAGCCGTGTCGCAGCTCCTCGCCAGCATGGAGCGCGACTACCGGACGCTGCTGCGCGACGAGCGCATTCCGTTCGCCGGCATCCAGAGCGACGGCACGGACAGCGTGACGATCACGCTGCGCAGCAGCGAGGACGTCGACAAGGTCACGGCACTGTTGCGCAAGCAGGACCCGAACCTCGGGATCGACGGCGACCGCACGGCCGACGGCGGCACCGTCACGGTCCAGCTGAGCCCTGACCAGATCAAGCAGCGGCAGGACTTCGCGATCCAGCAGAACATCACGACGCTGCGCAACCGGGTGGACGAGCTCGGCGTCACCGAGCCGATCGTCGCCCGCCAGGGCGTCGACCGGATCGTCGTGCAGCTGCCTGGTGTGCAGGACCCGAACGAGGCGCTGCGCGTGCTCGGTGCGACCGCGACGCTCGAGTTCCGGCTGGTGGACGACCAGAACGACGCGCTGGAAGCCGAGCGCCTGAATCGGGCCCCGCTGGGTTCGAAGCTTTACCAGACGCGAGAGGGGCGCCCGGTGCTGCTCAAGCGCGACGTCATCGCGTCCGGCGAGCAGCTGGTGGACGCGAGCTCCGGATTCTCCGAAGGACAGCCCGCCGTCTACGTCAAGCTCGATGCCCGCGGCGCCGCGGAGATGCTCGAGACGACGCGGGAGAACGTCGGGCGGCCGATGGCGGTCGTCTTCATAGAAAAGAAACGGCTGGCCGAGGACCAGCCCTGCCAGGGCGTGCGCTCGGGCAATGAATGCACCGCGGAGGAAGTGATCAGCGTCGCCACGATCCGCGGCGTGTTCAGCAGCAATTTCCAGATCACCGGCCTGCTCGCCGGCGAAGCGAGAGAGCTTGCGCTGCTGCTGCGCGCCGGGTCGCTCGCGGCCCCGCTGTACATCGTCGAGCAGCGCACCGTCGGCCCGAGCCTCGGGCAGGACAACATCGACCGCGGCGTGCGGGCGCTGGTGATCGGCCTGCTCGCGACGTTCGTGTTCATGGTCATCTACTACAAGGGCTTCGGCCTGGTCGCCGATGCCGTGCTGCTCTCGAACGTGGTGCTGCTCACCGCGCTGCTGTCGCTGCTGCAGGCCTCGCTTTCGCTGCCGGGCATCGCGGGCATCGTGCTCACGGTCGGTATGGCCGTCGATGCGAACATCCTGATCTTCGAGCGCATCCGGGAAGAGCTCCGCAACGGCATGAGCCCCCATGCTGCGATCAATTCCGGCTTCGAGAAGGCCTTCTCGGCCATCGCGGACGCGAACGTCACGACGCTGATCGCCGGCGTGGTGCTGTTCACGTTCGGAACTGGTCCGGTACGCGGTTTTGCGGTCGTGCTGTCGCTCGGCATCATCACCTCGATGTTCACGGCGATCATCGGGGGCCGGGCGCTGATCGAGGTCCTCTGGGGCCGCCGTCGCAAGCTCGCGTCGCTGCCGATCTGAGGGAGCATCATGGAATTCTTCTCGCACAAGACCCGATTCCCGTTCATGGCCACCCGCAAGCGGTGGTACGTGGTCTCGGCCGTGATCATCCTCGCCGCGGTGGCCTCGCTCATGATCCGCGGGCTCAATTTCGGCATCGACTTCACCGGCGGCGTCGAGCTCGAGATCGGCTTCCCGCAGGACGCGGACCTGCAGAAGGTGCGCGCCTCGCTGGAGAAGGCAGGCTACGGCGATGCAGTCGTGCAGAGCTTCGGCAATGCGCAGGACGTGCTGGTCAGGCTGCTGCCGCGGGAAGGGGAGCAGGACGTCAACCAGCTGGCGCAGTCGGTGCTGAGCGCGATCCAGGCCGACGCCGCTGGCGTGGAGTTGCGCCGTACCGAGGTCGTCGGGCCACAGGTGGGCAAGGAACTCGCGGAGAAGGGCGCGCTCGCGGTGCTGTTCACGTTCCTGCTTATCCTGGCCTACGTCGCGTTTCGCTTCCAGTGGAAGCTCGGTGTCGGGGCCATCATCGCGGCGATGCACGACCCGATCATCATCCTCGGCATCTTCTCGCTGACCGGGATGACCTTCGACCTGCCGGCGCTTGCGGCGATCCTGGCCGTGATCGGCTACTCGCTGAACGACACCGTCGTGGTGTTCGACCGGATCCGCGAGCGCTTCCTGTCGATGCGCAAGGGCACGCCGGAGCAGGTGATGGACACGGCGATCAACGAGACGCTGTCGCGCACGATCATGACCAGCGGCACGACGATGCTGACGGTGCTGGCATTGCTCTTCTTCGGTGGCGAGATACTGCGGGGCTTCGCGACGGCGCTGGCGATCGGCATCGTTGTCGGTACCTACTCGTCCATCTACATCGCCAGCGCGACCGCGCTGGACCTCAAGCTCACGGCGCGCGACCTGATGCCGGTGCAGAAGGAAAAGGACGCGGTCGACGAGCTGCCCTGAGGGCAAGGTGATCCCATGAGCCTTCTCCGGCGCAGGGGCCCATGATGGGGCTTGTCTGGGGTGGCTTCCTGGTCTTCTTCCTTACGCTGCTGGTCCTCGACCTCAGCGTGCTGCATCGTGAGGCGGCGGAGCTCTCGGTCCGCCAGGCGCTGTTCTGGACGATGGTCTGGGTCAGCGTCGCGATGTCGTTCAACCTGGTCGTCTACGGTCTCTACGAGCACGCCTGGTTCGGCTTCGTTCCCGGTCCGGGCGTCAGCGGCGGGGCGGATGCCGTGGTGCAGTTCATCACCGGCTACCTGCTCGAATGGTCGCTGTCGGTCGACAACATCTTCGTCATCGCGCTGATCTTCGCTTATCTGCGGATTCCCGCGCTTTACCAGTACCGGGTCCTGTTCTGGGGCATCGTTGGCGCGATCGTGCTGCGGGGACTGATGATCGCAGCCGGAACGACGCTGCTGCATTACTTCGACTGGATGTTCTACGTCTTCGGGGCGATCCTGCTCGTCTCGGCGCTGCGCATGCTTCGCGAGGACGACGAGAAGATCGACTTCGAGCGCAGCATCCCGGCGCGGCTGGTGCGGCGCTTCGTGCCGGTTACCGAGGAACTCGATCGGGCGCGGTTCTTCGTCCGCCGCCAGGGCACGCTGTACGCGACGCCGCTGTTCGTGGCGCTGGTGATGGTGGAGCTCACCGACGTCGTGTTCGCGGTGGACTCGATACCGGCGATCCTGGCCGTGACCCGCGATCCGTTCCTGGTGTTCACCTCGAACGCCTTCGCGATCCTCGGGCTGCGTTCGCTGTACTTCGCAGTGGCTGGCCTGATGGCCATGTTCCGCTACCTGAAATACAGCCTGGTGTTCATCCTCGCGTTCGTGGGCGTGAAGATGATGCTCGCGAGCCGCTTCCACGTGCCGAACCTGGTCTCGCTCGCGATCATCCTGGGTACGCTGCTGGGCGGCATCCTGGCGTCGCTGTGGGTGACAAGACGGGAGAATCGCCGGATCCTGCCGCCGGAGTGACAGCGCGGCGGCCGGGGGTGAGCGAGGCCCGGGCTCAGTCCTCGCGCAGGTCCGCCGGGACCAGTGGCCGCAACGCTTCGACCATTTCCTCGTATACCTTGGGGCTGCCGGCGATGATGTTGCCGTTCTGGCGGTACTCCCCTCCGGTCAGCGTGCCGACCCGCCCGCCCGCTTCGGTGATCAGCAGCGTTCCGGCCGCCGTATCCCAGGCGTTGAGCCCGATCTCCCAGAACCCGTCGAGGCGTCCGGCCGCCAGGTAGGCCAGGTCGAGCGAGGCCGCGCCGGGTCGCCGGATGCCGGCCGTCCTTTCCATCACCAGTCGCAGCATCGACAGGTATTCGTTCATCCACCGAGCGTTCGCGCGGTACGGGAAGCCGGTGCCGATCAGCGCGCCTTCCAGGGCCGCCTGCTTGCTGACCCGGATCTTCCGCCCGTCGAGCTGTGCTCCATCGCCACGGGAGGCGGTGAACAGTTCCTGGCGCATCGGGTCGTAGACGACGGCGTGTTCGAGGCGCCCGCGGTACTGCACCGCGATCGATACCGCAAAGACCGGAAAGCCGTGCAGGAAGTTGGTCGTCCCGTCGAGCGGGTCGATGATCCACAGGAACTCATCGCCCCCGCTGCGGCCGCTCTCCTCGCCGAGAAAGCCGTGGTCCGGATGCGTGCGGCGGACGGTCTCGATGATGTCCCGCTCCGCGAGATGGTCGATTTCCGAGACGAAGTCGTTCCGGCTCTTGGATCGCACGTCCAGCGTCGGAACGCGATCCACGTTGCGCACGATCAGGTCTCCTGCCCGACGCGCGGCACGAACGGCGATATTGAGAAGTGGCTGCATCAGGGCTGTTTCGCGATGATCCGCTACACGCGGCAAAGAGCTCCGTCAGAGATCCGCCGTCGGGCCGGTAGAATAGCAGAGCATGTCTTTACGTATTGTCCTCGTCGGCACCTCGCACCCGGGCAACATAGGCTCGGTTGCGCGCGCCATGAAGACGATGGGTCTCGAGGACCTGTACCTCGTGTCGCCGGAACGGTTCCCTGCCGCCGAGGCGACTGCGATGGCCTCGAACGCGGCTGACGTTCTCGCCCGGGCACGCATCTGCAGCCAGCTGCGGGAGGCCGTCGACGACTGTGGTCTGGTGGTCGGCACGACTGCGCGGCCGCGCCAGATGGCGTGGCGGGTGCTCGAGCCCCGCGAGGCGGCGCTCGAGATCTGCCAGGCCGGGGCCACCGGCGAGGTCGCGCTGCTGTTCGGCAGCGAGCGATCGGGGCTTTCGAACGAGGAGATCGAGCAGTGCCAGCTGCTTGTCACGATTCCGACCGGTTCGCAATATGCCTCGCTGAACCTGGCGATGGCGGTGCAGGTGCTCGCCTACGAGGTGCTGATCGCCGCACGGTCCGTTCCTGCGGCTGACGACCAGAAGGTGCCGCTCGCGACCGCGGCCGAAATGGAGAAGCTGTTCGAGCAGCTCGAGCAGGTCCTCGGGGAAATCGACTTCCGTGACCGGACGGGCTCGGGCCACCTGATGCTGCGGTTGCGGCGGCTGTTCAACCGCGCGGTGCTCGACCAGAACGAGGTCAACATCCTGCGCGGAATACTCACCGCCGTGCAGGGGCGCCGTCGGCGCGCGGGCGCCCCGCGGGCAGAGACCGGGGGTAAGCGGTCATGAAGGCAGTGGTCTACCTGGACAATGCAGCGACGACGCCGGTCGACCCGGAGGTCATCGAGGCAATGCTCGAGTGCCTGGGATCGAGCGGCGATTTCGCGAACCCTTCGGCGACGGGGCACGAACCCGGGCGGCGCGCGCGGGCGCGGGTGGAACAGGCCAGGGCAGAGGTGGCCGCGCTGGCAGGTGCGGCTCCTGAGGAGGTGCTGTGGACCTCCGGCGCGACCGAGGCCGACAACCTTGCCTTGTTCGGCGCGGCCCGGTTCTACCGCGAGCGCGGGCGGCACATCGTCACCTCGCGCAGTGAGCATCCGGCGGTGCTCGATCCCTGCCGCAGACTCGAACGCGAGGGTTTCGAAGTCAGTTACCTGGTGCCGCAGCCCAGCGGCATCGTCGAGCCCTGGCAGGTGGAGGAGGCGCTGCGGCCGGACACGCTGCTGGTCTCGCTGATGCATGTCAACAACGAGACGGGCGTCCGCCAGGACGTCGGCGCGGTCGGGCGGCTCTGCCGGGAGCGCGGCGTGATCTGCCACGTGGATGCGGCCCAGAGTGCCGGAAAGCTGCCGCTGGACTTCGCGGGCGACTGCATCGACCTGCTGTCGTTGACCGCGCACAAGGTGCACGGGCCGAAGGGAATCGGCGCGCTCTGCGTGCGGCGTGAGCCGCGCCTCGGCCTCGTGCCGCTGGTCTACGGCGGCGGGCAGGAACGCGGGCTGCGCTCCGGGACGGTGCCGACGCACCAGGTCGTCGGCATGGGGGCCGCCTACCGCATCGCCGGGGCGCGTCTCGTCGAGGACGCGGCCCGCATCACGGCGCTGCGCGAGCGTCTCTGGCAGTCACTCAGCCGGCTGCCCGGGACGCTGCTGAACGGTGACCCCGAGAGGCGCGCACCGGGCATCCTGAGCGTCAGCATCGAGGGCGTCGAAGGCGAGAGCCTGCTGGCCGCGCTTGCCGACCTCGCGATCGCCTCCGGTTCGGCCTGTGCGGCTGCGAGCGGTGAGCCGTCCTACGTGCTGCGGGCGCTCGGGCGCAGCGACGAGCTTGCGCAGAGTTCGCTGCGGCTCAGCCTCGGGCGCTTCACGACCGTCGAAGAAGTGGATTTTGCCGCGGGCCGCGTGGTCGATGAAGTGGCACGCCTGCGCTCGATTGCGCCAGGACGGAAAGGCGACTGATGGCGGACCCGCGTTATTCGGACGAGGTCCTGCGCAGGCTGCGGGAACTGCCCGGGTCGAGTCCGCTCGCACCGACCGCGCAGGTGGTTCTCGGTCGCGCCGGTTCGGTTCGTGACGGAGCCGAGGTGGAGTTCGAGTTCGCGCTGCGCGATGAGCAGGTCGCCGCCGGCCGATTCCGGGCCTATGGTTGTCCGCACCTGATCGCGGCCGCTTCCTGGCTGACCGAGCGTGCGGTCGGCTGGCCCCGGCAGCGGCTGCTAGACTGGGACTGGCGCGAGGCGGCAGAGGCGCTCGGCGTGCCACCGCACAAGTTCGGCCGGCTGCTCGTACTCCAGGACGCGCTGCGCGATGCGGCGGGGAACTGGGCGGGGATGCCCCGGTCTACGGTGTAGAATCCTCGCTGCACTCACTGGAACGCGATCGAGATGACTGTTTCACTTACACCTTCTGCTGCAGACCGCGTACGGACCTACCTCGAAAAGCGCGGCCGGGGCGTCGGCCTGCGGCTCGGCGTGAAGAAGACCGGCTGCTCCGGGTATGCGTACGTGGTGAACTACGCGGACGAGATCGGCGAGCAGGACGTGGTTTTCGAGCAGGACGGCCTCAAGGTCATCGTAGATGCGGACAGCCTCGGCTTCGTCGACGGGACCCAGATCGATTTCGTGCGCCAGGGACTCAACGAGGCGTTCAAGTTCCATAACCCGAACGTCAAGGGCGAGTGCGGCTGCGGCGAGAGCTTCAACGTCTAACTGCCGACGGCCGCTGGCATTTCTTGGCTGCCGGCCTGCGCACGGCTATACTGCGCAGTTCTAATTCGAGGTTGGCCCGACTGGACCCGCGCTTGCGCGGGTTCCACTCGTCTGGGCTCGGTTCCACGCGCAGGCCCGGGCTTCCCGCCCGCGGTCGAGAGGATTCAAATGGCTGTCGAACGCACGCTGTCCATCGTCAAACCCGATGGCGTCGCCCAGAACGTGATCGGGGAAGTGTATCGCCGCTTCGAGCAGGCGGGCCTGCGCATCGTCGCGGCCCGAATGATGCAACTGACCAGGGCGCAGGCCGAGGGCTTCTACGCGGTGCACCGCGAGCGGCCTTTCTATCGGGATCTCGTCGACTACATGATCTCGGGGCCGGTCGTGGTCCAGGTCCTCGAGGGCGAGTCGGCGGTGGCGAGGAACCGCGAGATCATGGGCGCGACCGACCCGAAAAAGGCCGACCCGGGCACGATCCGTGCCGATCTCGCCAAGAGCATCGAGCAGAACGTCGTCCACGGCTCGGACAGCCTGGAAAATGCTGCCCGCGAAGTGGCGTTCTTCTTCGCAGAAACAGATCTCTGTCCGCGCTGAGGCCTGCCTCCGCGGCGGCTTCTGCTGGCACCCTGTGATGTCCGACCTGGACTCCGACAAGACCAATCTGCTCGGCCTCACGCGGAGCGGGATGGAAGCGCTCGTCGTCGGCATGGGCGAGAAACCGTTCCGCGCGCGTCAGCTGATGAAGTGGATCTATCGGCGGGCCACCAGCGATATCCAGGCGATGACCGATCTCGGGCTCGGCTTCCGGCAGCGCCTCGCGGCAATCGCCGAAGTCCGGGTGCCGGACGTGATCGCAACCCAGGTTTCCGCGGACGGCACCCGTAAGTGGCTGCTGCGCCTGGAGAGTGGCCAGGGCGTCGAGATGGTCTTCATCCCCGAGCCCGGGCGCGGCACGCTCTGCATTTCCAGCCAGGTCGGTTGCGCGATGGACTGCAGCTTCTGCTCCACGGCGCAGCAGGGGTTCAACCGCAATCTCGACGTGGCGGAGATTCTCGGCCAGGTCTGGCTTGCCAACCGTGAACTCGGGTACTCGCCCGAGGGCGACCGGGTGATCACCAACGTCGTCTTCATGGGCATGGGCGAGCCGCTCGCGAACTACCGCAACGTGGTGCCGGCCGCCGAGGTCATGATGGACGACCTCGGTCTCGATCTCTCGCGCCGCCGCGTCACCGTCAGCACCTCGGGCCTCGTTCCGCAGATGAGGCGCATCGCCGAGGAAACGAACGTCGCGCTGGCAGTCTCGCTGCACGCGCCGAACGACGCGCTGCGGGACGAGCTGGTTCCGATCAACCGCAAGCACCGCATCGCCGAGCTGCTCGACGCCTGTTGGCACTATGTCGAGCGGCAGAACGCGCGCGGCGTCACGTTCGAGTACGTGATGCTCGATGGCGTCAATGACCAGCCGGAGCATGCGCGCCAGCTTGCAGGCCTGCTGCGCGGCCGCCCGGCCAAGGTCAATCTGATACCCTTCAATACGTTTCCGGGCACGGCATACCGGCGATCGCCGAACGACGTGATCGAGCGCTTCCGTGACCAGCTGATCAAGGGGGGCGTCATCGCGACGATCAGGCGAACCCGCGGCGACGACATCGACGCCGCATGCGGCCAGCTGGTGGGACGCGTCCGCGACCTGCGCTCCTCACGCCTGGGCGTGAAACTATCCTCCGTCACGGTGCAGCCATGAGATTCTCCCGGATCCTGCCCTGGTCCTGCGCGGCATTGCTCGCCATTGCGACCGTCACGGCCTGCGTCTCCACGGAGCCGAAGCCGACGCGCGAGTCCGAGCAGGAAGCGGCTCTCGTCAATGCGCAGCTCGCGCTCACGTACCTGCAGCAGAACAACCTCCAGGCCGCCCAGGAGAAGATCGAAAAGGCGCTGAAGCAGGATCCGAAGACGGCGCGGACGCAGATGGCCGCGGGCTTCGTCTACGACCGGCTCGGCGAGGACCAGAAGGCCGGGTCACATTTCGCCGAGGCGCTGCGCTACGAGCCGAAGAACCCGGACGTGCTGAACAACTACGCGGTCTTCCTCTGCCGCAAGGGTGACCGCAAGCAGGGCGAGCAGTACTTCATCGCAGCCGCGGCCAGTCCGCTGTACCGGACCCCGGAAGCCGCGTATACCAACGCGGGCCGATGCGCGCTTGCGGATGGGCGCCCGAAGGATGCGGAGGGCTATTTCCGCAAGGCGCTTTCGTATCGGCGCGACCTGCCGGACCCGTTGCTGCCGCTGGCCGAGATCTATCTCGAGGACGGGAATTACCTGCAGGCCAGGGCTTTCGTCCAGCGCTACATGTCGGTGACGACGCCGGGCGCTGCGAGCCTGTGGCTCGCCTACCGCATCGAGGCCTCGGCCGGCAACCCGCAGCAGGCCGAGGTCTACGCGCGCAGGTTGAAGGCAGAGTTCCCGACCTCGGAGGAAACGCGGCAGCTGATCGAATCCGAGCGGGGCGGATCATGAGCCCGAGCGAGGAGGCAACCGGGGCGGAATCGAGGGGCCCCGGAGAGACGTTGCGCCGGGCCCGCGAGCTGCAGGGGCTCAGCGTGCAGCAGGCGGCCGAGCGGCTGAATCTCGACGCGGTCGCGGTAGAGGCGCTCGAGTCAGATCAGTTCGAAGTGCTCGGTGCGCCGGTGTTTGCCAAGGGTCACCTGCGTCGCTATGCGGGACTGCTCGGACTGCAGGCCGAGGCGGTGCTGGCGTCCTACGAGCGCTCGCCTGCCCCGCACGGACAGCCCACGCTGGTACCGAGGTCGCACGGAGAGTTCACGACCGAGCGCCAGCGACCGAGGTGGCCATGGATCGTGGGTGGCCTCCTGCTGTTTCTGCTGGCAGCCGCGCTGGTGGCTTACATCGGCGAGTACGGCCTCGAGCTGCCCAAGTTCGGCACCCGCGGGTCGGCCGTGGGCACGAGCGGACCAGCCGAATCGACGGAGTCCCGTGTCGCGGTGGCTGCGGGCGACAGTGAATTGACCGTCAGAGCCTCCGGTGAAGCGGGTTCCCCGAGCACGGCGGCTGCCGTGGCGCCGTTGTCGGCCGCGCCCGGTACCCTGTCGCAGGGCGACGCGGGGTCCTCGACCGAGCGTGTTGCCGGTCCCGGGCAGCTTTCGGTCAGCCTGAGTTTTGCCACCGACTCCTGGGTCGAGATCTACGACGGCTCGGGCCAGGCCGTGTTCTACGATCTCGGCCGCGCTGGCACGGAGCGCTCCTTCGTCGCTTCGGCACCGCTCAGCGTAACGCTCGGCAACGCCGCAGCCGTCGGGCTGCGGGTCAATGGCCGGCCCGTGGAGCTTCCCGCGGTCGAGCCGGGCGGGACCGTGGCTCGGTTCAGCGTGGCCGCGGATGGCGGGGTGCGATGATGAGGGGCGCGCTCGGATGAGCGAGGTCATACAACCCGTGCGCGGCATGAACGACGTGCTGCCCGGTGATGCTGTTGCCTGGCAGCGGCTGGAGGCCGTGGCCCGGGAAGTCTGCGCCGAGTACGGCTACGGCGAGATTCGTCTGCCGCTGCTCGAGCGGACGGAACTCTTCAAGCGATCGATCGGAGAGTTCACCGACATCGTCGAAAAGGAGATGTACACGTTCGAGGACAGGGGCGGCGAGTCCCTGACCTTGCGGCCCGAGGCGACGGCTGGGATCGTGCGGGCGTGCATCACGAACGGCCTGCTGCACAACCAGCGCCAGAAGCTCTGGTGCCTGGGGCCCATGTTCCGCTACGAGCGGCCGCAGAAAGGGCGCTATCGGCAGTTCCACCAGATCGACGTGGAGGCGCTCGGATACCCGGGCCCTGACGTGGATGCCGAGCTGATACTGATGTCGGCGCGCATCTGGCGCAGGCTGGGCTTGCACGGCCTCGCGCTCAAGCTGAACTCGCTGGGAACTGCCGAGTCCCGGGCCCATTACCGCGAGCGCCTGGTCGAGTACCTCCGAGGCCGTCGGTCGGAGCTCGATGCAGACAGCCTGCGCCGGCTGGACGGGAACCCGATGCGCATACTGGACAGCAAGAACCCCGCGATGCAGGACGTGATCGCCGCGGCGCCTTCGATCACCGATCACCTCGATGCCGAATCGGCAGCCCACTTCGACGGGCTGCGCAACAGCCTCGAGGACGCGGGGCTCGAGTATCGCGTGGATCCGCGGCTGGTACGCGGCCTGGATTACTACTCCAGGACCGTGTTCGAATGGGTGACGACGGACCTCGGCGCGCAGGACGCGGTCTGCTCGGGCGGGCGCTATGATGGCCTCGTGGCGCAGCTGGGCGGCAAGAGCGCGCCGGCGATCGGCTGGGCGCTCGGGGCAGAGCGGATCACCGAATTGATGCGGTTGCAGGAATTGCCCTGCCCCTCGACCGCACCCGAGGTCTACCTGGTGCTCGGCGGCGAAGCGACGGAGCGCAAGGGCCTGCAACTCGCCGAGCAGCTGCGCGACGCGGTGCCGGGCCTGCGGGTGGAGACGAATTGCGGTGGCGGCAGTCTCAAGTCCCAGATGAAGCGAGCCGATCGCAGCGGTGCGCGCCTGGCGCTGATTCTCGGGGAGGATGAGCTGTCCCGCGGGAGCGTGGCGCTGAAGCCGCTGCGCGAGCACGCAGAGCAGACGGAACTGAGCCTCGACGGACTGCTGCCGGAATTGAGGCGCTTGCTGAGGCCGGGCGTGACGGCGAGTTGAACGAAACACGGTCGGGACGCCTGGCGCGCCGGCCTATGGAGTCAATGCAGTGGAAGACCTGACCGACAACGAACGCGAAGAACAACTGCGCCGATGGTGGAGCGAGAACTGGCTGTGGATCCTGGGCGGCATCGCGCTCGGGCTCGCAGTGCTGGCCGGCTGGCAGTACTGGCAGAAACAGCGTTATGCGGCGGCCGAGGCGGCTGCGGCGGGTTACTCGACCGTCATCGAATCGCTGGGGCGTGATGACCGTGCTGCCGCCGAGGAGCAGGCCAAGGCACTCCGGGGTGGCCATCCCGAGTCGCCCTATTCGGACCAGGCGGATCTGGCGCTCGCTCGCGCCGCGGTCGACCGCAAGGAATTCGACGAGGCAATCCGCCTGCTCGAGGGCGTGGCCGACGGTTCGCCGGACGCGGAGCTGCGGCAGGTGGCACGGACCCGGATGGCGCGGGTCATGATCGAGCAGGGCAAGTACGACGAGGCGCTCGGCCTGCTCGATACCGGCGCCGCAGGCTCGTTTGCCGCGCTCTACCGTGAGATACGCGGGGACGCGCTGCTCGGCAAGGGCGACCAAGCTGCGGCGCGTGCCGAATACGAGGCGGCGCTGGCCGCCGATGATACGGAGTCGCGCATCGACCGGGACTTCGTCGCACTGAAGCGCGACTCCGTGCCGACGCAGCAGGCGGGCGAGGCGGCTCCGCAATGAAGTCTCGCCCGTTGCTCGCTGCACTGGCAGGGATCGTGCTCCTGCCCGCCTGCAGCAGCGACAAGAACGTAGAGCCGCCGGCCGAGTTGGTGGATCTGCGACCCGTGCTGGCCGTGGACCAGGTGTGGTCCGAGAGGGTAGGCGGCGGGGGCGAGAAACTGCGGCTCGCGCTGGGCCTCGCGCTCGAGGACGGAACCCTGTTTGCTGTCTCGCGGGACGGCGACGTCCGCGCGATGCAGGCGGGCAGCGGGCGTACCGTCTGGCAGAGCGACACGAAGCTTGCCCTGTCGGCAGGCCCCGCCGTCGGGGAAGGGATCGTAGTGGTCGGCACCAATGACGGCGACCTGCTTGCGCTCGAAGCCTCGAGCGGCGAATTGCGCTGGCGCGTCTCGCTCAGCAGCGAAGTGCTCGCGCGTCCGCTCGTCACGAGTGGCAGCGTGATCGTGCGCACCGTGGATGGACGGCTGCAGGCGCTCGAGATCGCGGACGGGCGGTCGCGCTGGACCGTCGAGGAACCGGTGCCGCGCCTGTCGCTGCGCGGAACCGCCGCGCCCGTGCGGGTCGGCGACGCGGTGCTCTGCGGATTCGACAACGGCAAGGTGCTCGCGGTCTCGATCGACACCGGAGAACTCCTCTGGCAGAGCCAGCTCGGACGGCCGACCGGTCGCACCGAGCTCGAGCGGCTGGCCGACGTGGATGCCGCGGTGCAGGTCTCGGGCCAGGACGTCTATGCTGTCGGCTACCAGGGTCGCGTTGCGATGTTGTCGCTGGATTCGGGGCAGGTCTGGTGGAGCCGGGACGTCTCGAGCTACCGCGGGCTCGCGCTCGATGACGACCAGGCCTACGTGGCGAGTTCCGACGGAGACGTCGTGGCGATCCGTCGGCGGGACGGCACCATCGTCTGGCAGCAGGAGGGCCTCAAGCGCCGCAGCCTGAGCGCGCCGGCCGTGGATGGTTCGGCAGTCGTGGTCGGGGACTTCGACGGTTACCTGCACTGGATGGACCGTGACACGGGGACGTTCGTCGCGCGCGAGCGTCTCGGCGGCGCACGAATCTCCGCGGCGCCCCTCGTGGGCGACGGCATGCTGTTCGTCATCGACGAGGACGGCAGCGTTGCGGCCTATCGCAGTGGGGCCCGGCTGGAGCGCTGATCGTGCTGCCCGTCCTTGCGCTGGTCGGGCGCCCCAACGTCGGCAAGTCGACTCTGTTCAATGCGTTGACCCGGACCCGTGACGCGCTCGTCGCGGACGAGCCCGGGCTCACCCGGGACCGCAAGTACGGCTACGCGAGGCGCGGGTCCCGCGCCTGCGTGATCGTCGACACCGGGGGGCTCGTCGAGAGCGCGCAAGGCATCGAGCGGCTGATGGCCGAGCAGACGCTCAAGGCCGTCGAGGAAGCCGACTGTGTGCTGTTCGTGGTGGACGCGCGCGAAGGCTGCACGGCGACGGATCTGCACGTCGCCGGCATCCTGCGTCGCGGCGGCAAGCGCGTGATCGTCGTCGTGAACAAGGCCGAGGACGTGGACGCCGACATCGCCGTGTCGGATTTCCATGCCCTGGGTTTCGGACCACCCGTGGCCGTCTCGGCCGCACACGGTCGCGGCATGGACCCGCTGCTCGCGCTTGCGCTCGAAGGCCTGGACGGCGGCGAAGGCGAAAGCGAGCCGGACGAGCGGGACGGCATCCGGGTGGCCGTCGTCGGTCGCCCGAACGTCGGCAAGTCCACGCTGATCAACCGGTTCACCGGCGAGGAGCGTCTGGTCGCCTTCGATGAACCGGGTACCACCCGCGACACCGTTCGTGTTCCGTTCACGCGCGACGGCCACAGCTATACGCTGCTCGACACCGCCGGCGTGCGGCGGCGGGCGAGGGTTTCCGAAGCCGTCGAGAAATTCAGCGTCATCAAGACGCTGCAGGCGATCGACGAGGCCCACGTCGTGATCGGAGTGCTCGATGCGCGCGATACGGTCGCCGAGCAGGACGCGAGCCTGCTGGGGCTCGTCGCGGAGCGGGGCCGCGCGCTCGTGATAGCTGTCAACAAGTGGGATGGCATCGCGCAGGAGCAGCGCGAGGAAATACGTGCCGGGCTCGAGCTTCGGCTGGACTTCCTGCGCTACGCCCCGATTCACTTCATCTCGGCGCGTCACGGCACCGGCGTCGGGGAGCTGCTCGATGCCGTACGGGCGGCCTACGATGCCGCGATGCGCGACCTGCCCACGCCGGAACTGACGCGCGCGCTCGAGGAAGCGGTCGTGATGCACCAGCCGCCGTTGAAGCGCGGTCGACGCATCAAGCTTCGTTACGCGCACCAGGGAGGTCGCAACCCGCCGGTGATCGTGATCCATGGCAACCAGACCCAGCACGTCCCTGAGGCCTACCGGCGCTACCTGGAGAACCATTTCCGGCGCAGTTTCCGCCTGCACGGCACGCCGCTCAGGATAGAGTTCCGTACCGACGAGAATCCCTACGCGGGCCGGCGCAACAAGCTCACGCCGCGGCAGGTCCGCAAGCGCCGGCGCCTGATACGCCACAAGAAGGGTGGCCGACGCTGAGGCGCGGGCCGCGCTCGAAATTCATAACCAATGCTTCTGAACCGGTATCCTCTGGCAATCAAGCCCGGAAGGAGGACGGTCTAGACTCAGCTGCATGGCCGTAGCCCTGGTGAAACCACCCCGCGCATCCACCCACGACCTGCCCGCGCGCCAGCTGGCGGAGCTGCCCGCACCGCTGCAGTTGCGCCACGGCGGAGTGATCGAGCTACCGGTTATCGCCTACGAGAGCTGGGGCGAGCTGAACCGGGCGCGGGACAACGTCGTGCTGCTGTTCACTGGCCTGTCACCCTCGGCCCATGCCGCCTCGTCGGCCGCGGACCCCCGTCCTGGCTGGTGGGAAAGCATGATCGGACGGGGCCGGCCGATCGACACCGGGCGCTTCTTCGTGATCTGCGTCAATTCGCTGGGGAGCCCCTACGGCTCGACCAGCCCGGCCAGCATCGATCCCGTGACTGGCCGGCCCTATGGCACGGGTTTCCCGGAACTCGCCGTCGAGGACATTGCCAGCGCAGGCATGGAACTGCTGCGGTACCTCGGGATCGAGCGCGTCGCCTGCGTCGTCGGCCCGTCGCTCGGCGGAATGGTCGTGCTCGCGTTTGCGGCGCTGTTTCCCGGCGAGGTCGAGAACATGGTGTCGATCTCGGGCGCCGCGAGCGCCTCGCCGTTCGCAATAGCGCTGCGCTCGCTGCAGCGGGAAATGATCCGCAGCGACCCGGCCTGGCGTGGCGGTAACTACGAGCCTGGCCGCGGGCCCAGGGTCGGCATGCGGCTCGCGCGCAAGCTCGGCACCATCACCTACCGCTCGGCGGAAGAATGGGCCCTGCGGTTCGGCCGCAAGCGGGTCGCCGAGCCGATCGGCCCGAGCAGCGATTTCCGGCCGCAGTTCGAGGTCGAGTCCTACCTCGAGCACCAGGCGCATCGCTTTGCCGATGCCTTCGATGCGAACTGCTATCTGTACCTGTCGCGGGCGATGGACCAGTTCGACCTCGCAGACCACGGCGAGGGGAGCCTCGATGCCGCATTCCGCCGCACGCGCCTGCAACGCAGCCTGGTCATCGGCGTCGAGACGGATCTGCTGTTCCCGATCGAGCAGCAGCAGCAGATCGCTACGCAGCTTGCCGGGACGGGCACGGCGGTGACCTTCCACGCGTTTCCGTCGCTGCAGGGCCACGATGCCTTCCTGGTGGACCTGCAGCGTTTCGAGCCGGCGATCGGCGATTTCCTGGCCGGGATCTGAGCGGACCGCGGTTTACTCCGCGAGCAGCAGCGCGGGGTCCACGAGCGCGCGGTTGATCGCCACCCCCCAGTGCAGGTGCGGCCCGGTGACGCGACCAGTGGCCCCGACGAGGCCGAGCGCTGCTCCCTGATCCAGCATGTCACCGACCTTTACATCGATCCGGCTCAGGTGGCAGTACATGCTGATCAGGCCACGACCGTGGTCGATGAACACGGAATTGCCGTTGAAGAAGAAATCGCCCGTTTCTATCACCCGCCCCGCAGCGGGGCTGCGGATCGTCGTGCCGCTGGCCGCCGCAATGTCCATTCCGCTGTGCGGATTTCGCGGCTGGTCGTTGAAGAACCGGCGCAGCCCGAAGGAGCTGGAGCGACGGCCCGGCACCGGGACGACCATCCTGAAGCCGGGTTCCTGGTCCTCGCTGTAGTGGCCGAGCGCGCGGTCGATTCGCACGCGCTCCGCCGCGATGCGCTCGAGGTCCTCATCGTTCGGCTCGACCTGGCGACGGTTCTTGATGGTCAGCCGCTGTTCCTGGTACTGCTTGGCCTCGACGACGAACGGCAGCTCCCGCCTCGCGCCGGTGCCGTCGCCGGGCTGCAGGATGGCCTGCTCCGTGCCGGGCGTCACGCTGAGCGGAATGCCGATCACCGCGACCCAGCGACCATCACTGCGTATCACCGGCGCGCGGTGCTCGTTGTACATGACTGCTCCCGGAGCCGATTCGCCCTGGCCGAGATCCAGCAGCGCGATCCCGCCCGGGACGCGACGCTCGACGGGAAGCCGGGGATCCGCGGCTGCCGCAGCAGCGCAGAGCAGCGAGCAACCGAGCAGCACATGCAGGATGCGGTTCATTCGCTTTCCTCGCGCGTGCCGGTCACCGTCGCGGAAACGATGCCTCGGGCCAGGCGCGCCTCGATCCGGGCGTCCGGCGCGAGTTCGCTGGCGTCCGTCAATACGTGGCCGTCCGGATCGGTGACGATCGCGTAGCCCCGCGACAGCGTCGCAAGGGGGCTCACCGCAGCCAGGGTCCTGGTCGCAAGGTCGAGTCGCCGCTGGGCCCGGTTGAGCGCGTCCTGCGCCTGCGCAGCCAGCGAGCGCGAGGCGGCCTCCAGTCGCAGCTGCACCGCCGCGATGCGCAGCTGCGGTGAGGAGCGCCGCAGCAGGGTACTGGACTGCTCGAGCCGGGTCCGGGCCCGCTCCAGTCTCAGCGCAGAGGCTCGCCGCAGTCGCGTATCGAGCTCGTCGAGGCGCTGCGCATGCTGCCGCAGCCTCACGCCCGGATGCGACCGGGCCAGGCGGCTCTCCCGATAAGCCAGCTGTTGTCGCGCATCCCTGGTGCGCCGGCGAGCCGCGAGCGACATTCGCCGCTCCTGGCCCTCGATCGCCCTCAACCATTCCGTCCGATCCGGCACACAGCGCTCCGCGGCTGCGGACGGGGTGGGTGCGCGCTCGTCCGCCACGAAGTCGGCGATCGTGACGTCGGTCTCGTGTCCGACCCCGCAGACGATCGGAATCGGACAGGCGGAGATGCCTCGCGCCACTCCCTCGTCATTGAAGGCCCAGAGGTCCTCGAGCGATCCGCCGCCGCGCGCAAGGATCAGCACGTCGCAGTCCGAGCGCAGCGCCGCCAGCCTCAACATCTCGCAGATTTCTGCGGGCGCAGCCTCTCCCTGCACGGCTACCGGGTAGATCAGCACGGGTATCGCCGGGAAGCGACGTCCGAGCACGTGCAGTATGTCCCGGATGGCCGCCCCGGTGGGCGAGGTCACTACACCGATGCGCCTCGGCAGCCGGGGCAGGGGCTTCTTCCGAGCCACGTCGAACAGCCCTTCGGCGGCCAGCTTCTGCTTGAGTTCCTCGAAGCGGCGCCGCAGCAGACCCTCGCCGGCCTCCTCGAGGTGTTCAACCACCAGCTGAAACTCACCGCGCGCCTCGTACAGGCTGACCCGACCCCGTGCCAGCACCTGCGCGCCGTCGCGGACCGGGAAGCGAACCATCAGGTTCCGCTGCCGGAACATCGCGCAGCGCAACTGGGCCTGGGCGTCCTTCAGCGAGAAGTACCAGTGGCCGGAGGCCGGTCTGGACAGGTTGGAGAGTTCGCCCTCGATCCAGACCGAGCCCAGTCCGCCCTCGAGCAGCATCCGTGCCTCGCGGTTCAGTCGGCTGACCGTGTAAACGTCCCGGCCCTGCATCTGTGGCCCCCCGGGACGGGCCTCGAAGTTCTGCATGCGGATCCCGATGCTACGGCTGCGCGGGGAGGGTAGCAGCATCCAGCGTCGGCGGGTGACTCGCATGCCACCAGCCGGGTAGAATTGGCCGCTTCCCTCTGCGCCCCGGGTCACGCCATGCTGCGAATCCTCGAGGAAGCCCTCACCTTCGACGACGTCCTGCTCGTGCCGGCCTATTCCGAGGTCGTGCCCCACGGGGTGGACCTCGCCACGCAACTGACCGCCAGCATCCGGCTCAACCTGCCGCTGGTGTCGGCCGCGATGGATACCGTCACCGAGCACCGCCTGGCGATCGCGATCGCCCAGGAAGGCGGCATCGGCATCGTGCACAAGAACATGACGCTGGAGGCGCAGGCACGCGAGGTGTCGAGAGTGAAGCGCTTCGAGAGCGGCATCATCATCGACCCGATCACGGTCGGCCCGGACCAGACGATCCGTGACGTGCTCGAGCTCACGCGCTCGAAGAACATCTCGGGCGTGCCGGTCGTGCGCGACGGCAAGGCGGTGGGCATCGTCACGCACCGCGACCTGCGATTCGAGACGCGCTACGACGCGCCGGTCTCGACGGTGATGACGCCTCGCGAGCGGCTGGTCACGGTCCGGGAAGGCGCCCCGCCCGAGGAAGTGCTGATGCTGCTGCACAAGCACCGCATCGAAAAGGTGCTGGTCGTCGGCGACGACTTCGTGCTCAAGGGCATGATCACGGTCAAGGATTTCCAGAAGGCGACCGAGTTTCCGCGCGCCTGCAAGGATGAGCGCGGGGCGCTGCGGGTGGGTGCCGCAGTGGGCACGACCGGCGACACGCTGGACAGGGTCGCGGCGCTGCGGGAGGCCGGTGTCGACGTGGTCGTGGTCGACACTGCCCACGGACATTCGCGCGGCGTGATCGAGATGGTCAAGCGGATCAAGAGCCGCTGGCCCACGCAGCAGGTCATCGCGGGCAACATCGTCACCGGCGATGCGGCTCGGGCGCTTGCGGATGCCGGTGCCGATGCGGTCAAGGTCGGCATCGGGCCTGGCTCGATCTGCACGACGCGAGTCATCGCCGGTGTCGGCTCGCCCCAGATCTCGGCCGTGGCCAACGTTGCGCGCGCGCTCGAGCAGCTCGGCATTCCGCTGATCGCGGACGGGGGCATCCGGTTCTCCGGAGACGTCGCAAAGGCCATCGCTGCCGGTGCACATTGCGTGATGATCGGCGGGCTCTTCGCGGGTACCGAGGAGTCCCCGGGCGAGGTCGAGCTCTACCAGGGGGCTTCGTACAAGTCATACCGCGGCATGGGGTCGCTCGGGGCGATGGCCCAGTCGCACGGTTCGCGCGACCGGTACTTCCAGGATGCGTCGACTGAACTCGAGAAGCTCGTGCCCGAAGGCGTCGAGGGACGCGTTCCGTACAAGGGCAGCATCGTCAACATCGTGCACCAGCTCGCCGGCGGCCTGCGGGCGGCCATGGGATACACGGGCAGCAAGGACATTGGACAGATGAGGACCCGCCCGACCTTCGTCCGGATCACGAACGCCGGGGTCCGGGAGAGCCATGTCCACGACGTTAGCATCACCAAGGAAGCGCCGAACTACCGTGGCAACTGAAAAGACCGTGGTGCGTCCTCCTGACATCCATGCGCACCGCATCCTGATCCTCGATTTCGGCGCGCAATACACGCAGCTGATCGCGCGTCGGGTGCGCGAAAGCGGCGTTTACTGCGAGATCCATCCCTGGGACATGAGCGACCAGGACGTGAGCGCGTTCGGCGCGAAAGGGATCATCCTCTCGGGCGGGCCCGAGTCGGTCACGGCTGCGAGCCCGCCGCGCGCGCCCCAGGCGGTCTTCGACAGCGGCTTGCCGGTGCTCGGCATCTGCTACGGCATGCAGACGATGGCGCAGCAGCTCGGTGGACGCGTGACGCCGGCCCCGGATCGTGAATTCGGCTACGCCCAGGTCACCGTGACGGCGCCGTGCCGGCTCTTCGACGGGCTGCGCGACCACCAGGATGCGCAAGGCAGGGCGGTGCTCGACGTCTGGATGAGCCATGGTGACCGGGTCGACGCGCTGCCGGATGGGTTTGTGCCGGTGGCCTCGACGGCCAGCGCGCCGCTGGCGGCGATGGCCGACGAGTCGCGCCGCCTGTACGGCGTGCAGTTTCACCCGGAGGTCACGCATACGCTGCAGGGTGCGCTGATGATCGAGCGCTTCGTGCGCGAGATCTGCGGCTGCGAGGCCCGCTGGGAGCCGGGCAACATCATCGCAGACGCCATCGTCAGGGTTCGCGAGCAGGTCGGCGGCGACCGCGTGCTGCTGGGACTCTCGGGCGGCGTGGATTCCTCGGTCGTCGCCGCGCTGCTGCAGCGCGCGATCGGCGAGCAGCTCGCCTGCGTGTTCGTGGACCACGGCCTGCTGCGCAGCGACGAGGGCGACCAGGTCATGCGCACGCTGGCCGACGGCATGGGCGTGCGAGTGATACGCGTCAATGCCGAGGACAGGTTTCTCTCGGCGTTGCGGGGCGAGGCCGATCCCGAACGCAAGCGCAAGATCATCGGGCGGCTGTTCATCGAGGTATTCGAGGAGGAAGCCCACAAACTGCAGGGCGTGCGCTGGCTCGCACAGGGCACGATCTACCCGGACGTTATCGAGTCCGCCGGTGCGAAGACCGGCAAGGCGCAGGTCATCAAGTCGCATCACAACGTCGGCGGCCTGCCGGAGCAGATGAAGCTGCAGCTCGTCGAGCCGCTGCGCGAGCTGTTCAAGGACGAGGTGCGCCGGCTCGGCGTCGAGCTCGGGCTGCCTCGCGAGATGGTCTACCGGCATCCTTTTCCCGGGCCCGGGCTCGGCGTACGGATCCTCGGCGAGGTGAACCGGCAGTATGCGGACCTGCTGCGCGAGGCGGACCGGATCTTCATCGACGAGCTGCACGCCCACGGGCTCTATGAAAAGACCAGCCAGGCGTTCGCGGTGTTCCTGCCGGTGCGTTCGGTCGCGGTGATGGGAGACGGGCGGCGCTACGACTACGTGATCGCGCTGCGGGCCGTCGAGACGGTGGACTTCATGACCGCGCGCTGGGCGCGGCTGCCGTACGAGTTCCTGGACCTGGTGGCGAGACGGATCATCAACGAGGTGCACGGCATCTCGCGCGTGGTCTACGACGTATCGGGCAAGCCGCCCGCGACGATCGAGTGGGAGTGAGCAGGCCGCCCGGATCGAGAGAGATGCTCGAGGCGCTCGATGCCGTAGCCGGCTAGCCACCGACCGCAGGTAGGGAATCGGCGCTCCCCGCTGCGGTGCCGAGGTCAGGCTTTCGTGCTCATCGCGGCTCACGATCAGCGTCGGCCCGGCTTCCACCTCGCGAAGCATGGCCCCGGAGTCATTGCGCAGTTCCCGCAGTGTGACAACGCGGCTTTTCATTGCATGCGCTGACGCGGGCGCTCGGTCGCCGTCATGGGAGACGGGCGGCGTTACGACGTAGGGCTCTTAAGCGTGAATACAGGCTTCCCTGCCTTAACAGTCTCCATCACCTTGATGTCCTTGATGGCCAATGGTTCCACCTTGAGCGGGTTTTGGTCGAGAATTACGAGATCGGCAACCTTTCCCGGTTCGAGTGAACCCTTGCTGTCTTCTTCGAAGTACATGTACGCACCATTGATGGTGATCGCCTGCAGTGCCTCATAGGGCGTGATGCGTTCTTGCGGCCCGAGCACGCGACCAGTGCGTGTTATGCGATTCACTGCGGACCAGACGACGAACATCTGGTTGACCGGCGTCACATTGTAATCAGTGTGGTTGGCCGCGCGGATACCCTTGTCAATTGCCGAGCGCATGGGACTGATGAAGGATCCGCGTTCCTCTCCCAAGTTGGCGCGATGCGCGTCTCCCCAAAAGTACGTGTGGTTGGTGAAAAAGGAGGGAAAGATCCGGTACTTTGCGTACGCATCAAGCTGATCGGGACGCATGACTTGGGAATGAACGATGACTGTGCGGCGATCCTTTGCTTTTGGGTCTTCCTTCATCTGATCGAGGGCATATTCATGACCTGCCAGCATCAGATCGATCGCGGCGTCACCATTGCAGTGAGCGTACATCTGCACATTGTTCTGGTAGCTGAGCAGCATAAGCTCTTTGACCTCCTCCGCGGTCAGTGCTGAAACACCGCGGCAATCCCCATCGCAGTGAGGCACCGGCGTCAGATAAGGCTTGCTGAGGTAAGCAGTCTTGCCTTGCGGTGAGCCGTCGATGGTAATCTTGATGCCTGCCAGTTTGACGCCTTTTTCGTAAACACCCCACTTGGTGTTGCCTTCAGCAATCAACTTCTCGGCCACAGGTTGGAAAACCAGACCCACAAAATCCAGAGTCATCTCGCCACGCTCTGCCACCGCGCGAAGGACTGGCAGGTGCGTTTCCTGCAATCCGCCCTCTTGAACCGTCGTCACCCCGTTTTGGGCGTAATACGCAAAAGATTTCGCCAACTTCTTCGCAGATTCGTCGATGGGCCGATCCTTTACAATAACGTCAAGAAACGGAAAGCGGGCGTTTTCCTGCAGCTCGCCGCTGGGCTCGCGACTGTTGGGCAGACGCACAATCACGCCGCCCGAAGGATCGGGTGTATCCGCATTGACGCCTTTGGCCTTCAGGCCGGCAGAGTTCACGATAAAGATGTGGCCGGATACATGAAATAACAGCACCGGCGTGTCGGGAAATGCCTTGTCGAGATCAGCGGCTGTTGGATGACGCTTCTCATCGAGCAGGGACTCATCGTAGCCTGAGCCTATCAACCACTCTGTTTCATCTGCGCCGAGTTCCTTCTGTTTATCCTTCAACGCCCGAATGATGTCGTCGAAGTTGCGGGTCGTGCCTACAGGAGCAGATGAGAGATCGGCCCAGTCCTGGCCCTCAACATGCAGGAAGATGTGGCTGTGGCCATCGACGAAGCCGGGCAAGAGTGTTTGACCGGCGAGGTTGACCTCCTGTGTGTTCGGCCCCTTCCAGCGACCTGCGTCGGAAATCGCTCCGGCGAACGTGATCTTGCCGTCCTTTACCGCGAGCGCCTCGACATAGCGTGGCGCTTTGCCTTCCATCGTCAGTATGTCGCCGCCAAAATAGATCGTATCCGCAGCCTTCTGTGCGGACACCGGGGCGGCCACCAGAGCGGCCAGTCCGAACACAACCGGACGAAGTATGGTCATCATTGTCGGCCTTCCCAGTTCCATTGTGAAAGACGTCAATGTAGTCGGCTATGTCCGCAATCGCCAATGCCCTTACGGCTCATGCTCGGCTCAAGGTGGTTGGCGCGGCAGAATCGCCGCCATGCATCAGCCAGATACAGCCAGCCCTGCCAGGTCCGGATGTAGGCAATATCAGTCACGCAGACCGGCTGCTTCAGTGAGTCGTAGTGGCCGCTGGCGGCAACCTCGAGCACGCGACACATGGCTTCGATGCTGTACTCATGCCACTGGGCCCTGATGAAATCGTATGTCGCGCGAACGCGACCGGCGCTCAATCGTGTGGTCATCAGTGCAGACCTCCGGTGCTACCCGCATGCTATCCGGTGTCCGACAAATCCTGGGAGCTCCA